>NZ_JACHCO010000007.1:0-277348 GCF_014207165.1 Rhodanobacter sp. MP1X3
CGCACCGATCCAACTTGGCGGGCTTTCGGAAGGTGGACTGCTTGTGCAGGCGCGCGGAAATAGCTGGGGTCAACTGATCTTTAAGGACTTGGTCACGTTCGACTGATTAATCGTGATCGCAAATTTTGATGCGATCGACACGATCCGATGTAAGGAAAACGGAGAGATTCGATGAGCGTGGAAGAGAATGTCCAGACTGTGAAGGACTTTTTTGCAGCAATAGGCGGCGGCAATAAGCTAGATGTGCTGGCGTTGGTTGCCGAAGATATTGAGTGGATCATTCCGGGTGAGGATTGGCCGCTGGCTGGCACTCACCGCGGGCACGCGGGGTTGGCGGATGTGCTTCAGAAGGCGTCCGAAGAGGTGGAAATGACATACCCAGAGCCCCCCGAATTCGTAGCGCAAGGGGACCGGGTTCTGGTCGTCGGTGTTGCTACGGGGAAAATCAAAGCCACGAATAAGCCGTTCAAGGACGACTGGGTCTTCGACATTACCGTTCGAAATGGCAAGCTGAAGACCATCCGAGAGTATATCGACACGCAAGCGCTGGCGCGGGCCTCCGAGATGGAAGCGAGCTCCAGGTCCTGATCCACCGACACCGTTACCACGCGAAACGGATGTTCGACCCCACGAGTTACCGATGCTCGACAGCATGCCGGCGGGCCATCCCAAGGTCCAAGAGCCGCGCACGTTTTAGCTGTGGCTCGAGGGTCAGGTGCGGGTGAGTCCAGAACGCCACGGTACGGTGATTGGCGCCTTCACGACTGGCTGCCGTTAGAGGATGGCAGCGTGCGCCCGACGCAGGGATGCACGCTGGCGGTGATGCAGTTTTTCAGTCGCTCGCAGTCGTTCAACGCGGTGAAAGCGCTGCGCTTGCTCGGCCGCCGAGTGCGCACTGTAATCATCCCCAACCAGTCTTCTGTCGCCAAGGCTTGGTAGGAGTTCGACGACGCCGTGCGCATGGAGCCCTCGACTTACTACGGCCGCGTGGTGGGCGTGATGGAGGAGTCCAAGTTCACGCTCACGATTCGCGACCGCGGTGATCAGCTAGTTGCCGTTACAGCGAGCGGAAGGGATCGAATGGAGTGAGAGAGCTTGCTAGAGCAGCGAAGGTCGTTGCGTCGAATGAGCAACCAGCACGCTCAAACCAATTTACTGAGCAGCGGTTAACGGTGATCTTAATAATGACTCTTAGGCGCCGGGTCGGCGGTCGAGCGACGTCATGACCATTACTGGCGCGCCCGCCAGGGGTTAACCGGAATCAATGACCAGCTTCACCGGAATCCGCACTCTATTTGGATTGCCTCCCATTTCATCCCTTTTTTCTCTATGCCGCGGTTCCTCAAGCCCTGTGCCCCAGCACAGTAGGCGACGGTGGATACAGAGTATTTGGCGCTTTCACCGCGTCGTCTTGAATACTGAAAGTGACGGGAATCTTGGAATAAGCAGTGATGCGGAGACACCTTGGCCGTTCAGCCGGGTCGGCTAGTGCTTGGCTATGTGAATAGTCTGCTCGGACAGAATTCCACCAGAGCTATTCAGCGCACTTAAGCGGTAAAGACCAGGTCGCAGATATAACTTGCTTTCGACAAGTGGCTCAAAGAAAACGTAACGGTCAGCGGCTATGGCGCCATCTGACTCATTGACGTATTCCGCTTTAATGACACAGGGAAAATGTCTTTTGCAGAGGTCGGCGCTGATGGGTATCGAAGAACGAGTTCCTGAAAGCGTCAGCCAATTCGGACGCTGCATGTCCTTTGGGTTCATTAAATCTAGTGAGAGCCGCGTTATGTCCTCTACATGATTGGCTTCTGCGCTACTGCCAAAGGATCTCAAACCCACGGATGCCGGTAGAATGACATTCACGTCATACAGCCTGGGTTCGGCGCTCCATAACTTTCCATTTATGTGGTTGGCCAGCACCACTGGAATCGTCGGATGAAAGCTGGTGACGAGTTGGTGATAGGCATCAGATGGATCCGTGACTACCTCGAGAAATTGAGTTTGGTCAATCGACAACGGATCAAAGCCAGTCAATTCGCGCAATCGCATGGCCAAGGGCTTGATATTGCCCAATCGTCCTGCGGCTTTATCGATGTGAGCATAGCCGCAGTGCACAAACAGGCGCGCTTTAGGGTCTTTGGCAAAGACTCTTTGATACAGGTTATTCGCCTGTCCGATTTCACGCTCCTCACCGCTCTCGCTGGAATCGTAAGGCACGATAATGAAGCCAAGTCGGATCGCTTCGCGCACGATCTCGCCGTAAAGGGGCTCGCGCAGATACTCGGTGCCACTTTCCTTGATGGGATAACCTCGCCGCATTAGTTCGAGGTCTTTGTCGCTCAAAGCCTCAGCTGCGAAGTATGTAAATCCCAATGCACGCAGACGAGGCAGCAGTGTCAACGTCAGCTGACGGGTGTGGGCATCGTGATGGGCCTCATTGACAAGGACGATACGACGGTCAGTACTCAGTTTCGTTACGGCGTCGGACGCGTCTATAGCCTCCCAATCGCCTGTCGTTGGAAGGGTCAGGTTTGGCAGTGCCTTACTCTTGAGGGGAAAGCCAAGAATGGCCTGATCATAAAGACCAAGCTCGCTTTCAGATGATGAAAGTAATTGGTTGGCTACAATTTGGTCCGAAGCGGAAAGGTGCGGTATCACCCGTTTTAGATAAATGTAGCGAGCCAAATCGCCATCTTGCTGATTTAACTTCTGGAAAAGCTCGATTTCGGCTTGGTCATATGCCTGCGATACGACAGTCATCGGCGTCAGCAATGCGACAACACAGATCCCAGCAAGGAAGAGTTTGGCCGTCATACCCCAAGTCCATGAAGACGATCTATAGCCAGCCTGCGCGCGCAATGTCGGTAAAGCAATATCCGGGAGAGTCCAGTCAGCCATAGTCGCGTTGTTAGAATGGCGAAATGGATACCAAGCGCAGTGATGTATTGATTCTTGGCGGCGGCGTCATCGGGCTGGCGTGTGCGCTATCTCTGCTCAAGGCCGGCGCCAGCGTGCGGGTGCTTGAGCAGGGCACCGCAGGTTGCGGCAGCTCTCACGGCAACTGCGGCACGATCACACCCAGCCACGCGCCGCCGTTGGCGATGCCTGGGATGATCGGTGTGGCATTGCGTTCGATCTTGAAATCCGACGCGCCGCTGTATCTCAATCCGCGCTTCGACGGGCCGCGCCTTCGCTGGTTGTTTGGTTTTGCACGACGCTGCAATTGGCGCGACTTCAACCATGCGGCGGCGGCGCGTCTGGCCATCCTGCAGCGCTCGCGGCAATTGCTGGGCGAGCTGGTGCATGACGAAAAACTCGATTGCGAATTTGCCGAGGATGGCGTGCTTTACGCTTACCGCACGGCGAAAAAACAGGCCGTTGACGAGCAACATCATGCGGCCGTGCTCGACGGTCTCGGGATCGAGGTGCAGCGTTTGCGCGGCGAAGACGTTGAGGCGATGGAGCCGGCGTTGACGCCAGGCGTTGTCGGTGGTTTGTTCCACCCAGGCGATGCGCGACTGCGGCCGGATCGCTACGTGGCCGAGCTGGCGCAACGCGTTGTGGCACTCGGCGGTGTGATCGAGACGGGTGCACGTATCGATGATTTCACGACCAGCGAAGACCGCATCACGCAGGTAGTCACCAGTCGAGGCGCATTCCAGGGCGATACCGTGCTGCTGGCGCTCGGCGCCTGGTCGCCGCTACTGGCAAAAAAGCTGGATCTGCGCCTGCCGATGCAACCCGGCAAAGGGTACTCGCTCACCTATGCCAGACCCTCACTGGCGCCGCGTCATGCGCTGGTGTTGCGCGAGGCATCGGTGTGCGTCACCACGTGGCAGAGCGGTTATCGGCTCGGCAGCACAATGGAGTTTTCCGGCTATGCCGAAGGCATCAATCGCACGCGACTGAATGCGCTGCGCCGCGGTGCTGCCGAAGGTCTGCGCGAGCCGGAAGGCCCCGAATTGCTTGAGGAGTGGTGGGGCTGGCGGCCGATGAGCGTGGACGAATTGCCGATCATCGGACGAAGCGCACGCTGGTCCAACCTGCTGCTGGCGACGGGACACGGCATGCTGGGCGTCAGCATGTCGACGGGCACCGGAGAGTTGGTGACCGGCATGCTCGGTGGCCCAGCTTCGCCCATCGATGCACTGCCTTACGCGCCGGCAAGGTTTGGACTTTAAGCGTTGGGCGCAGCGTTGAGGGCGTATCGCAATTGTGTCGTCCGCATCTGAACTGGTTGCATAGAGTGACGGCGACTTCGCATGTTATCGGTTAGCTTTGCCGAACCAGACGAAGGACGCGCCAATGACTGCAAGCTATGACCTGATCGTACTCGGTGCCGGCTCCGGCGGATTGTCGGTAGCGTTTCGCGCAGCCCGCCATGGCGCACGCGTCGCCTTGCTTGATCCTGCGTTGGCGCTTGGCGGTACCTGCGTCAATCGCGGCTGTGTGCCGAAGAAGGCGCTGTGGTTTTCCGCGCAGTTGGTGCAGGCTCAGCAGCTGGCCGTCGAGTTTGGTTTTGACCTGCAACCCGCGCGGCTGGACTGGGAGCATTTTCGTGGCTTGCGCGATCGTTATATCGCGGGCATCAACCAGCGATATGCCAAGCGGTTGCAGGAAAAAAACATCGAAGTCGTGCATCAGGCCGGACATTTCATTGCTGCCGATACGGTCGAGTTGACCGATGGTAGCCAGCTGCAGGCAGCTCACATTGTGATCGCCAACGGCGCTCGTCCGCGCTGGCTCGATCTGCCGGGCTTCGAACTGGGCATGGTGTCCGATGACATGTTTTCGCTGCAGACCTTGCCGCGTCGTATCGCGATCGTCGGCGGTGGTTATATCGCGGTGGAATTCGCCGGCTTGCTGCGGGCACATGGTGCCGACGTCGATGTTCTGGCCGTCGAACGACTGTTGAAAAATTTTGACGTCGAAATGGTGAAGGCGCTGAGGGAGAAAATGGAAGCACAGGGCATTCGCATCGACGATCAGAGCGCGGTCAAGGGCGCATGTCGTACGGCGGATGGCATCATGCTGGACGACGCCAGGGTCGGTTTGCGCGGTCCCTACGATGCCGTGCTGTGGGCCGTGGGGCGTGTGCCCAACAGTGAAAAGTTGGGGCTTGATGACATCGGCGTGAATACCGACAAGCTTGGCCACGTGCTGGTCGACGCGCAGCAGAACACCAGCCTGTCGGGCGTCTACGCTGTGGGCGACATTACCCAGAACAAGGCACTGACACCGGTAGCGGTGGCTACCGGAAGGCGACTCGCTGACCGGCTGTTTGGCGGTCAAACGGATGGCCATATCGATAACGACATCATTCCCAGCGTGGTTTTTTCCGAGCCACCACTTGGCACGGTCGGGCTGACCGAAGAGCAGGCTCGCAAGCAATACGGCGATGCGGTCACAATCCACCGCAGTCACTTCACGCCGATGCAGCTCATGCTGGTGGGGCGCAACGAACAGAATCTGATGAAGCTGGTTTGTGTGGGAGAGAATGAGCGCGTGGTCGGCATCCATCTGCTGGGTCCGGGCACCGACGAAATACTCCAGGGCTTCTCGGTGGCAATGAAGCTTGGTTTGCGCAAGCGCGACCTTGAGGCAGCGGTGGCGATTCACCCCACGGTTGCCGAAGAACTCTTGTCGATGAGCTGATGGTGGCAGGGCAGTCGATGCGGGATCGCCACTACAATCAAGCCCATGAATACCTTCACGCTTAAACGCGGCAGCTCGCCGCTACTGATCAGTCTGCCGCACGACGGCAGCTTCATTCCCGACGATATCGCAGAGCGCATGCTGCCGGCGGTCAGGCGCTCGCCGGATACTGACTGGCATGTCGGTCGTCTTTACGAACCGTTGGCGCAGAAGCTCGGTGCCAGCGTGCTGAAGCCTGTTTCGTCGCGCTATGTGATCGATCTCAATCGACCGGCCGACGGTCATGCGCTGTATCCCGGGCAGCGCGAAACCGGTCTGGTATCGACGATAGGTTTCGATGGCGAGCTGCTCTATCTGGATGGCAAGGCTCCCGATGCGTCTGAAGTACAACAACGCATAAACGAGTTCTGGCGTCCTTATCATCAAGCGCTTTCGCATGAAATTGCGCGATTGCTTGAAGAGCACGGTCGCGCCGTGTTGTGGGAGGGCCACTCCATCCGCAGCCGTGTGCCAATGCTTTTCGATGGTCAACTGCCCGATTTCAACTTGGGGACGGCAGCGGGTGAAAGTTGTGGCGGGCCGCTGCAAGCGGGGCTGGAAGCTTGCCTCCAATCGCAGTCACTCTTCAGTTTTGCCGTCAACGGCCGCTTCAAAGGTGGCTATATCACCCGGCAGTACGGCAAGCCGGCTAGCGGAGTGCAGGCGGTGCAACTGGAGCTGGCGCAGGTCAACTATATGGACGAGGAAAGCTTCGCTTACGACGAGCAAAAAGCGTCGGCAGTGCAGGATTTGATCGGGCAATTGCTGCAAACCGCACTGGCATAATCGCAAGTTATTCCGTTATGAATTGACGCTTTGGAAAGTCAAGACTGGGCCTTCCTTTCGACGTGAATTTCCCGTGTTTTGTTCAGCTTCGGTATCCCCCCTTTGCTGTTAAGGTCATCTCGTCGCGCCACCCGAGACGCCGGGTTCCGGCCGGGTTCGCGATACCTAATTTTGAGGCTCAACATCATGATGCGTAAACTTGCGATCGCTTCCTTGCTTGTAGCTGGCGTGGCTCTTTCCGGCTCTGTGTTCGCCCAGGCTGCCGCTAGCTCCGCTCCGGCGGCCGCGTCCAGCACCAAGGCTGCTCACGCCACCAAGCACAAGAGCACCACCACCAAGACCCACAAGAAGGCAGCAACCAAAAAGGCTGCTCCGGCCTCGGCTTCGACGGCTGGTTAATACCCAGCGAGTCAGTTGCACGAGTCGAAACCCCGTCGGCAAAACCGACGGGTTTTTTATGTCCTGGGCACTGGCTCAGGATTGAATTGGGTTTGCCAGGCTTCCAATCGACATGGCTGGAGTCGAGGGATCGCCTCTGTCGCTTCGGTCAGGCCGGCGACTTTCCCGCCAAGGCGGCGAGTCGATTCAGCGCCTTTGCATAGGTTGGCCATAGCGCATCGCGCGCATCGACATGCATGTCCAGATCGTTCATGTGACCGTTGTCGAGGCTGTAGCACCAGGCGTGCACCGCGAGTTTCTGGCCGCGTTCCCATGCGTCCATCACCATCGTGGTATGGCAGACATTAACTACCTGTTCGATCGCATTGAGTTCGCACAGCCGCATATTGCGCAGTGTCATCGTATCCAGCGCGGAGAGCATGATGTCGTGCTTCTGCGCGACGTCTCCGACATGGCGCAGCCAGTTGTCGACCAGTCCGAGACGGCGCTGGTCCAGCACGGCCTGGATACCACCGCAGCCGTAGTGGCCCACCACGATGATGTGCTCGACCTTGAGTATGTCGACGGCGAACTGGATCGTGCTGAGGCAGTTGAGATCGGTGTGCGACACCACGTTGGCGACATTGCGCTGCACGAAGATCTCGCCGGGCGGCAGGTCCACAATCTGAGTGGCCGGCACGCGCGAGTCGGAGCAACCGATCCATAGATATTTTGGCGACTGCTGCCGCGCGAGATTTTCGAAAAAGTGCGGGTCGGCGTCGTTCATTGCCGCGGACCAGCGTCGGTTGCCGTCAATCAGATCTTGCAATGGGTTGGTCAAGGTGCTGGTCTCCGTTACGGCTTTCAGGTCGAAATTATCCCGTTAGCATAGCGCGAGAGCGGTGCTGGCAGCCTGTGCAAACGTGGTCGGAGCATCGGCAGTCCGGGCGAATTTCCGCACCCTCGGGCATCGTCGATCAACTCAGCGCACGGGTGCGGCCACCATCGACGGCGATGCTGACACCGTTGACGTACGCGGCGGCAGGCGTGCAGAGAAAAGCGATGACCGCAGCGACTTCATGGGCTTCGCCGAAACGGCGCGCGGGGACAGTGGCCAGCAGGCTTTCGGCGATGTCGTGTTCGCTGCGCCCGCTGGATTTGGACTGTGCCGCCAGCAGGCTGTCAAGCCGATTCGTGCGCGTGTAGCCGGGCAGCACGTTGTTGACGGTGATGCCTTCGGCGGCCAGTTCACCGGCCAGCGTCTTGGCCCACGCGGCAACGGCGGCGCGCACCGTGTTGGATACACCCAGGCCGGCGATCGGTTCCTTCACTGAGGTGGAAATCACGTTGACCAATCGACCGTAACCGCCGGCACGCATGCCCGGCAGCACGGCTTGCAGCAGCACTTGCCCAGCAAGCAACTGCTGGCGAAAAGCGCTTTCGAATTCGACCAGCTCGGCGGCATGTGCCAAACCGCCAGGCGGACCGCCGGTGTTGTTGATAAGGATATGCACTGGGTTAACCGCCACAATTTCAGCGGCCGTTGTCTGCAGCGCTGCAGTTTCCCGCATATCGATGCTGCGCCATCGGTGCTGCTGCTTTTCGTGCGTGTGCGGAAGGCTATCGGCCAGTGTCTGCAAGGCATCACCCGAGCGCGCCAGCAGCGTTACATCTGCACCCAGTTCGGCGAGTTCAATCGCACTCGCGCGGCCGATGCCTTGAGACGCGCCACAAACCAGCGCATGTCGTCCCGTCAGATCCAGTTGCATGTTGAACCTCCGTCAAAATTCAGCGCAGCAGAAGGCGCATCGCCAACGCAGCTAACCAGCACAGCCAGCCAAACCATGGGCTGTAACGCCACAAGCGCAGCCATTGGTTGATGGTGGAATCATCGAGTGCAGGCATCGCAGGCGAGCGCATCGCGTGTTGCATGCGAACCCAGGTACGAAACCCCGAGGCCTTGCCTGACTCCGGTTCCGCGATGATCTTCCAGTGCTGCGGATAACGCTCGCGCATCAGGCGAGCCAGTCGAAACTGCGCGACATACGATAGGGCAAACGCGATGACACCTGCGACGAGCAAGGTCAGATAGAGAATGATCATTGGCTGCTCTTGCTGCTGTTGTTTTTATCAGCATCGCTGCCATTGATCCATGGAATCGGCAGATCGGCACGCAAGGTGTTGAGCACGCCGGTGCCTGGCGGTGCCTTCTTGCAAATGGCGTTGTCCACTGCCTTGGCATAGGTCTTGTCCATCATGCCGACCCACAGCGTGCCGTCCGGACCGTGCGGTACGCTGAAGCTGCCGCTGGGGTTCATGTTCAGTGACGGATTGGAGTCACTGGTGGTAACCGATGCCGGCGACTGCTCCCAATAGGTCTTGCCTGACTGCTGCGCGGCGGAGCTGTAAACAAGTAGATAGCGCGCTTTGTCGCTGGTGATCGAAACCGCGCCAAATGCGCCAGTGGTTTCGTTGCTCCAGCCCACGTGTTCGCACAGGCCGACATCGTTTGTACCGATGGGCTGAAAACCTCCGTCAAGCAGCACGATGGTCGGGGCGAACAGGTAGCTCGAACGCAGCCAGCGGCCGTTCAATTCCGACTTTACCGCGACGCGATAAGGCAGCTTCACGCCCGTAGGAAGGCCAAACGCAATGAAGTAGCTGTGCACGCCATTCAGGTTCGCCACCATGGCGTCGCTGCCCAGTACAAACTTCTGCGGCTGCCACGGCAGGATGGTCTGATAGGAAAAATCCGCAAAGCTGCTGCAGCACGGCGAAGCGTCCTGCAGCTTCTTTTGAGCCAGCTTCAATGCTGCGCCGTTGTCTTCGGCGGGTGGCCGAAGATTCGGCGGAATCAGCGCCGGCGGAATCAGGTTGGCTGTGTGGCAACCGCTGAGCAGGGCAATGCATGTCAGCGCGATGGACAGTGCGGGCAATCGGTACGTCATTAGCGTTGGCAATACTCAGAATTCTGCTGTGCCGGCGGCACGTGGGAAGGGAATGGCATCGCGTATGTTGGACAGGCCGCAGACGTAGACCAGCAGGCGCTCGAATCCAAGACCGAAGCCAGCGTGCGGCACCGTTCCGTAGCGCCGTAGATCACGGTACCAGCCATATGTGGTGGTATCGAGTCCAAACTGGGTCATGCGACGGTCAAGATAGTCCAGCCGTTCCTCACGCTGCGCACCGCCGATGATCTCGCCGATGCCGGGTGCCAGCACATCCATCGCGGCGACGGTCTTCTCATCATCGTTCAAGCGCATATAGAACGCCTTGATCGCTTCGGGGTAGTTCATTACGACTACAGGGCGGCCGATATGTTTCTCGGCGAGGTAACGTTCGTGCTCGGTCTGCAGATCGATGCCCCAGGCGACGGGGTAGTCGAACTTCTGACCTGACTTTTGCAGGATGCTAATCGCATCGGTGTAATCGATGCGTTCGAACGGTTTGGCGATAAAGGCTTCTAGACGGCTGATGGCATCCGGTTGTACGCGCTCGGCAAAGAACGCCATGTCGTCGGCGCGCTCGTCGAGGATCGACTTGAAGATAGCCTTGAGTAACGCTTCGGCCTCGTCGGCGTTGACGTTGAGGTCGGCAAAGGCAATCTCCGGCTCGACCATCCAGAACTCGGCCAGGTGCCGAGGCGTGTTGGAGTTTTCCGCGCGGAAGGTTGGTCCAAACGTATAGACCTTGCTCATCGCCATGCAATACGACTCGACGTTGAGCTGACCTGACACGGTAAGAAATGCCTCGCGGCCGAAGAAGTCCTTGCGGAAGTCGATCTTGCCCTTGTCATCGCGGGGCAGGTTGGCCAGGTCCAGCGTGGACAGGCGGAACATGTCGCCCGCGCCCTCGGCATCGGAGGTGGTGATGATCGGCGTATTGATCCAGAAGTAACCGCGCTCGGTAAGGTGTCGATGGATCGCCATCATCATCGTGTGGCGCACGCGTGTCACCGCACCGAACAGGTTGGTGCGCGGGCGCAGGTGTGCGACCTCGCGCAGGAATTCCACCGAAAGCGGCTTGGGCTGGATCGGGTAGGTCATCGGATCATCGACCAGGCCGGTCACGGTGACCTCACTGGCCTGCAGTTCGAAGCTCTGGCCTTTGCCCTGGGATGGCACCAGGGTGCCGCTGACGATCAGTCCGGCACCTGTGCTGAGGTGCTTCACTTCACTTTCGTAGTTGGCTAGCGTGGCGGGAACCACCGCCTGGATCGAGTCGAAACAGGAGCCGTCGGTGACGTTGACGAAGGACAGGCCGGCTTTGGAGTCGCGTCGCGTGCGTACCCAGCCGCGCACGGTGACCGTGCTGCCGGCCTCGATGGCACCGGATAAAGCCTGTTTCACGCTGCACACCGTCGCGCTGACCACTGCCATGAATTGAAACTCCTGCTAGACGCCATATCTAGGTATGTACGCCGGATGATGAATGCGCACGCCGTGTTGCGCGACATGCATAGTGAGCCGGCATGATAATGTAGGCACCGCCCGAGCCGCGACTTTGCGGCAACAGCAAATCCGCCGTCTTGCTCGGCATGTCGGCACCGCGTTTCAGAGTCCGAGGTTCGACCAACCGCCATGACCATCACGATCACCCCTGCTGCCAGCGACCGTATGCGCCATTTCCTGGCTCACATGCCGACCGCTGCGGGCGTGCGTTTTGGCGTCAAGCGCACCGGCTGCTCGGGTTTTGCGTATGTGGTCGATCTGGCCGAGACGCTGGGCGACGGTGATCAGATGGTCGATGTCGATGGCGTGCCGCTGATCGTCAACGACAAGAGCGTGGCCCTGGTGGAAGGCACCGTGATCGATTTCCAGCGCCAGGGGCTGAACGCGAGTTTTGTGTTCCACAACCCCAATGCCACCGGCGAATGCGGCTGCGGTGAGAGTTTTACCGTGGGGTGAGGCGAGCAGGGTTGCAGGGGCGGGCGCCGAGGCAGGGCATAGCTTTCGCATTCTGCAGTCCTGATTGCTCGGTTTTTGCACCCTCGCTACTTGTCCCTCGTCCCTTGCGATACTAGCCCTTACGCAACAACGACTTGCGCGATCCTGCGTCGGCACCGTACAATTCCGCTTCTGTCCAGGCCTGATTGGCTTGGACGGGCACTTGCCTCACCGCAACGGCGGGAGGCTGCGAGGCCGCAAGGCCGCATCCACAAGGAGTCAAACCCCAATGACGCTGCGTCATTACGAAGTCGTGTTTCTGGTCCACCCTGACCAGAGCGAACAGGTTCCGGCGATGATCGAGCGCTACAAGGCGCTGGTCGAGACCGACGGTGGCAAGCTGCACCGTCTGGAAGACTGGGGCCGTCGTCAGCTGGCCTATCCGATCGTGAATCTGGCCAAAGCCCATTACGTGATGCTCAACATTGAAGTGAGCCAGAACGCACTGAACGAGTTGGAGTCGGGTTTCCGCTTCAATGACGCCGTGCTGCGCCACCTGGTGGTGCGTCGTGATGAGGCCGATACCGAGCCGTCCTTCATCATCAAGAGCAAAGAGAAAGATGATGCCAAGTCCTCGCGTCGCCGCGATGACGACGATGGCGAAGGCCGCGGTCTCGACCGTGACAACGATCGCGACAGCGACGACTGATAGGAATCCAGACCATGTCCAAGTTTTTCCGCCGCCGCAAGTTTTGCCGCTTCACTGCCGAAGACGTCAAAGAGATCGACTACAAGGATCTCAACACGCTGCGCCAGTACGTGACCGAGAATGGCAAGATCGTGCCCAGCCGCATCACCGGTACCAAGGCGCGCTATCAGCGTCAGCTGGCCACCGCGATCAAGCGCGCACGCTTCCTCTCGCTGCTGCCGTACACCGACAACCACGACGTCTGATCGTGCCGGTGGGCAATCCTCGGGTTGCCTGCCATCTGTCACGCTTGGCCATGGTCGGGCGTGACTTCAGATACTTCGGACAGCCGTCCACGGCTGCGTCGGGCCACACCAGCGCTAACGAATAGGGATACACCATGGAACTCATTCTTCTGCAGAAAGTCCGCAACCTCGGCACGCTCGGCGACAAGGTCGTCGTGAAGCCTGGTTATGGCCGCAATTTTCTCCTGCCGCAAGGCAAGGCCGTTCGCGTCAATGCCGCCAATCTGGCTGCGTTCGAGCAGCGTCGCGCCGAATACGAAGCCAAAGCTGACAGCCAGCTGGCCGATGCCCAGGCACGTCAGGCCAAGCTGGCCGATGCGTCGGTCACCATCGCGGCGCACGCCAGCGCCGAGGGCAAGCTGTTCGGTTCGGTCGGCCCGCGCGATATCGCCGAGGCTCTGGCTACCGCTGGTTACGCCGTGAACAAGGGTGAAGTGATTCTGGGCGAAGGTCCGCTTCGCAACACCGGCGAATACGACGTGGCGGTGCACCTGCACGCCGACGTCCACACCACCGTCAAGGTGATTGTGGTCGGCGACAAGTAAGTCGATACATCCCAGTGATGTACCAGAACGGGCGCCTTCGGGCGCCCGTTTGTTTTAGCGGCGGTATCGACTGATTCGGGTGATGGCGCCGAGTGATATCGCCGTTCTATCCACAGTAACGCACAGCTTATCCACAGACTTATTGTCTCGGCGGCTGAGATGACGCCGCGTATGATGACGGTCAGTGCCGCCATGCCTTCGGCGTCGGCGCACCGCTGCTTTTTTGTGAGGTAAATCCATGTCCTTTGTGCCCGAACGCAAATCTTCTTCCTCGGCGATCGAGGCGTTGCGCGTACCGCCGCATTCGATCGATGCCGAGCAGGCGGTGCTGGGTGGCCTGATGCTGGCACCCGATGCATTGGACAAGGTGGCCGACAAACTGGCCGAGCTTGATTTTTATCGCAAGGATCACCGGCTGATCTGGCGCGCGATCAATGAGCTGGCGAACAAGGGCATGCCTTGCGACGCAGTGACCCTGGGTGACTGGTTCGAGAGTAACGGTCTGGCCGAGATGGTTGGGGGTGCGAGCTATCTGATCGAGTTGGCGAACAGCACACCCAGCGCGGCCAACATCAGCGCATACGCAGGTATCGTGCGCGAGAAGTCGGTGATGCGGCAGCTGATCGATGCTGGTACATCGATCACCGAAGACGGCTATCGCCCCGAAGGCAAGAGCATGCAGGAGGTGCTGGAAAGCGCTGAGCAGCGCGTGTTCCACATTGCTGAATCCGGTGCGCGCGGCAAGAAGGATTCCGTCTCGATGCGCGAGGCGGTAAAGGATGCCTTCCGGCTGCTCACCGAGCGCTATGAAAATCGCGGCCAGCTCACCGGCATCACCACCGGCTTCACCGATCTGGACAACCTCACCTCAGGCTTGCAGCCGTCCGATCTGATCATCGTGGCGGCGCGCCCGTCGATGGGCAAGACGGCATTTGCGCTGAATATCGCCGAGACCGCTGCCATCCGCAGCAAGAAGGCGGTAGTGGTGTTCTCGATGGAAATGTCCGCCTCGCAGCTGGCGTTTCGTCTTATCTCCTCGGTCGGCCGCATTCACCAGCAGCATTTGCGCAACGGTGACCTGCAGGAGGAAGACTGGCCGCGCGTCTCCAATGCGATCCAGATTCTGTCCGAGGCGAAGATTTTCATCGATGACACGCCCAGCCTGTCGCCGGTAGAGCTGCGCTCGCGCTCGCGCCGATTGCACCGCGAACACGGCGGTCTTGGCCTGATCGTGATCGATTATCTGCAGCTGATGCAGGTGCCCGGAAACAAGGAGAATCGCGCCACCGAAATTTCAGAAATTTCGCGTTCACTCAAGGGCCTCGCCAAGGAGTTGAACGTACCCGTGATCGCACTCTCTCAGTTGAACCGCTCGCTCGAGCAGCGCGCCGACAAGCGGCCGATGATGTCCGACCTGCGCGAGTCCGGTGCTATCGAGCAAGATGCGGACGTGATCATGTTTATTTACCGCGACGATTACTACAACAAGGAATCGCCGGACAAGGGCATGGCCGAAATCATCATCGGCAAGCAGCGTAACGGCCCCACCGATACCTGCAAGTTGACCTTCCTCGGTCACTACACCAAGTTCGAGAACTACGCGGCCGACTCGTTTGGCGGGACGTTCGATTGAGAGCGGGGAATTCCCGTTTCCTGCAGCCATGAGCCGCACCACGGTCGCCACCATCCATCTCGGTGCGCTGCGCCATAACCTGGCGCGGCTCAAAGCCATCGCTGCGCCAGCGAAAGTGATGGCGGTCGTCAAGGCGGATGCTTACGGTCACGGATTGGAACGGGTCGCGCGTGCGCTGGCGGCCGATGCCGACATGTTCGCCGTGGCGGCGATCGGCGACGGCCTGCGGCTGCGTGCAGCGGGTCATCATCAGCGCATCGTGGTGCTGTCCGGTCCCGACAACGCCAGCGACATCACCGAGATGCAGCGGCTGACGCTGGAGGCTGCGATTCATCATGAGGCGCAGCTGCAGTGGTTGACGCACGCTACGCCACCGCGCGGCAAACTGCGCGTATGGCTGAAGATCGACAGCGGCATGCACCGACTGGGCTTTGCGCCTGAGCGCGTTGCCGACGTGCACGCGCGACTGCTGGCGATGCGTGGCATCGATCCGGAAATCGGACTGATGACGCATTTTTCCGAGTCGGAAGTAGCCGATGGTCTTCAGACGCCACTGCAGATGGCGCGCTTCAGTGAAGCCACGAAAGATCTGCAAGGTTCTCGCTCATTATCCAACTCGGCAGCGGTGATCGGCTGGCCTGAATCGCGCGCCGACTGGGTCCGCACCGGCGGCTTGTTGTATGGCCTCTCGGTGGTCGATGGGAAGACCGGAGCCGACTTCGGTTTTCGTCCGGCAATGAGTCTGAGCACGCGGCTGATCGCGATCAATCCGATCAAGCGCGGCGAGCGCATCGGCTACAACGGCACCTGGATCTGTCCTGAGGACATGAACGTGGGCGTCGCCGCAGTTGGCTACGGCGATGGTTATCCACGCAGCGCCGTGGCTGGTACACCGGTATTGATCGGCGATCAATCCGTGCCGCTGATCGGCCGTGTCTCGATGGATCTGATTACGCTGGATCTGCGCGATGCGCCCCAGGCCAAGGTCGGTGATCGCGTGACGCTGTGGGGGCCGTCGTTGCCGGTTGAACGCATTGCGGTCCAGGCTGGCACGATCTCCTATGACTTGACCTGCGGTATGACGCGACGGGTGCTGGTTGTCGAGGACGAGAACTAGACAGCGGCAACGTTAGTGGGCGAGAGCTGACAGCCGTATCCGTCAAGGCGTCTCGCGATCTGCAACCACGGCAGGCTAAGCTCGCCGCATTGATTGCATCGAGTACGAGAATCTGATGGCCAAAGCCAAGACAGCCTATGTCTGCACCGAGTGCGGCGGCGAACACAGCAAGTGGCAAGGCCAGTGCATCGAGTGCGGCGTGTGGAACACGCTGAGCGAAATCGTGCTCACGCCGTCCTCGGTTGCCAAGTCGTCGGTAGGGGCTCAGCGCTCCAGCTATGCCGGCAATGCGGCGGGCAGCGCGCGCATCACGCCGCTGACCGAAGTGGCGCTGACCACCGAAGCACGGACACATACCGGCATCGGTGAGCTGGACCGCGTGCTGGGCGGTGGACTGGTGCAGGGATCGGTGGTGCTGATTGGTGGCGATCCGGGTATCGGCAAGTCAACCTTGCTGTTGCAGGTGCTGGGTACGCTCGGTACCCAGCTATCCAGTGTCTATGTCACCGGCGAGGAATCGCTGTCGCAGGTCGCCTCACGCGCGCAACGATTGGGCTTGCCGCTGGAGCCGCTGCAGGCGCTGGCGGAGACCTGCATCGAGCGGATTCTGGAACAGGCCATCGCGACGCGACCGCGGGTGCTGGTCATCGACTCGATCCAGACCATCTGGACCGAGCTGCTGACCGCGGCGCCCGGATCGGTCAGTCAGGTACGCGAATCCGCGGCCAAGCTGACGCGCTTTGCCAAAGAAACCGGTACCTCGGTGTTTCTGGTGGGCCATGTCACGAAAGAGGGCGGTATCGCCGGTCCACGCGTGCTCGAACACATGGTTGACGCCGTGCTGTATTTCGAGGGCGAATCGGGCAGCCGTTTCCGCATCCTGCGCGCGTTCAAGAACCGCTTCGGTGCGGTGAACGAGCTGGGCGTGTTCGCGATGTCCGACAAGGGCCTGCGTGAGGTACCCAACCCGTCGGCCATTTTCCTTTCTGCGCACACGGGTCCGACGTCGGGCAGTGCGGTGATGGTGACGCGCGAAGGTTCGCGGCCACTGCTGGTCGAGGTGCAGGCGCTGGTCGACCAATCGTCATTGGGCAATCCACGTCGCGTGGCGTTGGGTCTGGAACAGAACCGACTGGCGATGCTGTTGGCGGTGTTGCATCGGCATGGCGGCGTGGCGGCGTATGACCAGGACGTGTTCGTCAACGTGGTCGGCGGTATCCGCGTGCAGGAAACCGCAGCGGATCTACCGGTGCTGCTGGCGGTGCTTTCATCGCTACGCGATCGGCCGTTGCCGGAGCAGACGATCACGTTTGGCGAAGTCGGCCTTTCCGGCGAGATCCGCCCGGTGCCCAATGGCGAGGAGCGCCTCAAGGAAGCGGCCACGCACGGCTTCAAGCGTGCAATCGTGCCCAAGGCCAATGCGCCAAAGAAAGGGCGCGTCGGTGAGATGGAGGTGATCGGGGTGGAGCGTCTGTCGGACGCGATCGACGCCTGTCGCTAATCAGCTGTCGATGCCGCGATGCAGGATCAGTTCCAGCACGAACTTGGAGCCGAAGAAAGCCAGTAGCAACACGGTCATGCCGATCAAAGTGAGATTGACCGCGCGCTGCCCACGCCAGCCGTGCCGCCAGCGCCCGTAGAGCAGCACGCCGAACACCAGCCATGCCACGATCGAGAGAATTGTCTTGTGTGCCAGGTGCTGGCCAAAAAGGTCATCCACAAACAGCGCGCCGGTCACCAGCGTCAGCGTCAGCAGCAGGAAGCCTGCGGCGATCAGCCGGAACAGCAAGGTTTCCGTCAGCGTCAGCGGCGGTAGTGCGCGCATCCAGGGACTGAATTGGCGATGGCGCAGCGCGCGTTCCTGCACGGCCAGCAGAATCGCGAGCACGGCGGCCATCGACAGCACGCTGAAGGCGATCAGCGCCACAGTGACGTGCAGCTTGATCTGCCAGTCCATCGTATGCGGCAAGGTCGGCGGTGCCACGAAGCTGTCGATCAAGATCAGCAGCGCGGTCAGCGGAAACACGATCACGCCCAGCGCCGCGACCGGACGTGAGAGATTCACCAGCAGGGTCAATGTTGCGACCACGAAAGCGACCAGTGACAGCGCCGCAAAGAAATGCAGGTCCAGCGCACCACGATGCGCCCCCAGCAGAATGGCGGCATGCAGAACCATGGCACTGCCGGCCAGGCCCAACGCTAGCCGGTTCAGCGGCTGGCCGCCGTTGAGCAGCGGCCGCGCCAGCGCCGCCGCAGCGGCGAGGTATAGCACGATGGCGAACAGGGCGGCGGTGTGGATAAGCATAGTCTGGGAAGTGTCGCACAGGCTCTGCGGGGCGTGCAGGCGGCGAGCGGCGATACGTCCGCTATAATCGAACACTTTCCTGTTTGCCGGTCCCGTCATGTTCGAGTCGCTCAGCCAACGCCTTTCCACCACCGTCAATCGCCTGCGCGGCCGCGGCCGGCTGACCGAGGAAAACATCCGCGAGTCGCTGCGCGAAGTCCGTATCGCACTGCTTGAGGCCGACGTCGCGCTGCCCGTGGTACAGGCGTTGATCCAGCGGATCAAGGTGCGTGCCGTTGGCCAGGATGTGATGAAGAGCCTGAGCCCGGGCCAGGCCTTGGTGAAGGTGGTCAGCGACGAGCTGACCACGGTGATGGGCACCGCCAATACCGAATTGAATCTGGCCCAGCAGCCGCCAGCCGTCGTGCTGTTGGCTGGCCTGCAGGGTGCCGGCAAAACCACCACCGTAGCCAAGCTGGCGCGCCTGCTGACCGAACGCAAAAAGAAAAAGGTGATGGTGGTGAGCTGCGACGTTTACCGTCCAGCCGCGATCGAGCAGCTGCGCACGCTGGCCGAGCAGGTCGGCGTGAAGTTCTTCCCGTCCGATGCGTCGCAGAGCCCGGTCGAGATCGCGAAGGCTGCGATTGCCGCGGCCAAGCGCGAAGTGATCGATGTGCTGCTGGTGGATACCGCCGGCCGTCTTGCCATCGACGAAGCGATGATGGCCGAGATCAAGGCGCTGCATGCTGCGATCAATCCGATCGAGACCCTGTTCGTGGTCGACTCGATGACGGGCCAGGATGCCGCGATCACGGCCAAGGCGTTCAGCGAGGCCCTGCCGCTGACCGGCGTGATCCTGACCAAGACCGATGGCGATGCGCGTGGCGGCGCAGCGCTGTCGGTGCGCTACATCACCGGTCGACCGATCAAATTCTTAGGTGCCGGTGAGAAGACCGACGCGCTGGAACCGTTCCACCCGGATCGTCTGGCCCAGCGCATTCTCGGCATGGGTGACGTGCTGTCGCTGGTCGAGGAGGTCGAGCGAAAGGTCGATCAGGAGAAGGCCCAGAAACTCGCTCAGAAGGTGATGAAGGGCAAGCGCTTCGACCTGAACGACATGAAGGATCAGCTCGAGCAGATGGGCAACATGGGCGGCCTGGCCGGCCTGATGGACAAGCTGCCGGGCATGTCCAGCTTGCCGGACAGCGTCAAGTCCAAGGTCAACGATGGTGAGATGAAGCGCATGATCGCCATCATCAGCTCGATGACCAAAAAGGAGCGGCGTCATCCGGACCTGCTGAACGGTTCTCGCCGTGCCCGCGTGGCGCGCGGCTCTGGCACCCAGCCAGCCGACGTCAACCGCCTGCTCAAGCAATACATGCAGATGGAAAAAATGATGTCCAAGCTGTCCAAGGGCGGCACCAAGGGCCTGATGCGCCAGATGCGTGGTGCCATGAAGGGCATGGGCGGAATGGGTGGCATGGGCGGTTTGCCGCCGCCGCGTTGATTGTGAAGCCAGGGACGAGGAGCGAGAGCGGAATACCTGGGGCTACGGCGATTCTGAAATGGTTGTTTCGCCTATCCGCTGCACTGGCGGGTTTTGGCGCCCTCGCAACTCACCTCTAATGCCTTAGCTCTTGTAACTCTTCCC
The DNA here is from genome assembly GCF_014207165.1 of Rhodanobacter sp. MP1X3. Lineage (NCBI taxonomy): Bacteria > Pseudomonadati > Pseudomonadota > Gammaproteobacteria > Lysobacterales > Rhodanobacteraceae > Rhodanobacter > Rhodanobacter sp. MP1X3. The sequence continues at coordinate 19,971 of NZ_JACHCO010000007.1, forward strand.
TTTTCCCCAAAAACCGCTAAAATGCCCCGTTTACCGCGCACGTCTCTCGTGTGCCTGCCGATATCCGGCAATTCTGGAGTTTTACTATGGTCAAGATTCGTCTTTCGCGCGGCGGCGCCAAGGGCCGTCCGTTCTACCACGTTGTCGTCACCGATCAGCGCAACAAGCGCGACGGCCGCAACATCGAGAACATCGGCTATTACAACCCGGTGGCTTCAGGCAAGGACAAGCGCCTTGAACTGAACGTCGATCGCGTCAAGGAATGGGTTGGCAAGGGCGCCCAGTTGAGCGACAAGGTTGCTGCACTGGTGAAGGAAGCCGGTAAGCAGCAGGCTGCCTGAGCATGAGTGAATCCGGTCGGCGCGTCCTGATAGGGCGCATCGTCGGACTGTACGGTGTGCAGGGCTGGCTCAAGATCGAATCCTGGGCCGAACCTCGCATGAAGATCTTCGATTACCAACCATGGCTGCTCAATACAGCGCCCGGTGTGGAAACGCAGATTGCGGGTGCCAAGGGTCGTCAGCAGGGCAAGGGCATGGTGGCCCAACTGCCTGGCATTGACGATCGCGAGCAGGCGGCAGCATTGATCGGCATGGATATCCATGTCGATCGTGGACAGCTTCCGCCACCCGGCAAAGACGAGTATTACTGGGTCGATCTCGAGGGTCTTGAGGTCGTCACCACGGAAGACGTGGTTCTGGGTCGCGTCAGTCATCTGTTCGCGACCGGTGCCAATGATGTCGTGGTAGTAAGGGACGGCGAGCGCGAGCGGCTGATTCCTTTCATCCAGCGTTCTTACGTGCGTTCGGTGGACCTGTCCGCAAAACGCATGGTGGTGGACTGGGATCCTGAATTCTGACGTTGCCGGATGGCGAGACAAAGAGTTCAAAATCCAGGGCTCCGGCACCGAGGTTAAGCATCATGCGCATCGACGTCGTCACTCTGTTTCCCGACTTCGTGCGCCAGTGTGCTGCGGTTGGTGTGGTAGGACGCGCACAGCAACGCGAGTTGTTGCAGGTGGAAACCTGGAATCCGCGCGACTACACCACAGACCGGCACCGTACCGTGGATAGCAGCTCTTACGGCGGCGGTCCCGGGATGGTGATGTTGATTCAACCATTGCGTGCAACCCTCGAGGTCATGCGCAATGCCGCACCAGAACCGGTGCATGTGATTTATCTCAGTCCGCAAGGAGCGCGGCTGACGCAGGGCAGGGTGGAAGCGCTGGCAAAACGGCCGCGCATCGCTCTACTTTGTGGGCGTTACGAAGGTGTGGACGAACGTCTGCTGACGCATGAGGTCGACGAGGAGCTTTCGATCGGCGATTATGTACTGTCAGGCGGCGAGCTCGCGGCGGCGGTGATCATCGACGCGGTTGGCCGCTTGCAGGACGGCGCATTGAACGATGCGCAGTCGGCCGAGCAGGATTCATTCTCGGATGGCCTGCTGGATTGCCCGCACTATGCGAAACCGGTGCACGATGCGCTGGGTTCCGTACCGGAGGTGTTGCTTTCCGGTGACCATGCGGCCATTGCCCGCTGGCGCCAGAAGCAGTCGCTGGGACGAACCTGGTTGCGCCGTCCGGAGCTGTTGTCACAGCGCGCGCTGGATGCTCAATCCCGTGCGCTGCTGGATGAATTCCGTCGCGAACATGTTCAATACGAACAAAAGCGGCAAAACGATGCGGTCGACGACTGACCGCAGTTGATTGAAAACAATAGGTGTTGCCATGAACAAGATCATTGAACAGTTCGAAGCCGAGCAGATCATCCGCCAGCTGCCGGAGTTCGGCCCCGGCGATACCGTGGTCGTCAACGTCAAGGTGAAGGAAGGCAACCGCGAGCGCGTGCAGGCGTTCGAGGGCATCGTCATTGCGCGTCGTAGCCGCGGCCTGCATTCGGCCTTTACGGTGCGCAAGATTTCGCACGGCACCGGCGTGGAGCGTGTATTCCAGGCACATAGCCAGGCGATCGATTCGGTCACCGTGAAGCGCAAGGGCAAGGTCCGCGGCGCCAAGCTGTATTACCTGCGTGGCCTGGAAGGCAAGGCTGCCCGCATCAAGGAAGACGTCGCCGCTGCTGCTGCTGCCAAGGCTGCCAACAAGGCCAAGGCTGCCGCCGCTTCCAGCGCCGAGTAAATCAGCGCCGGATAATCCGGTCAGCGTTGTTCGATGCAATAAAAAAACCGCGGAGCGATCCGCGGTTTTTTGTTTTAGGGATACGGGATGGTCAGCTGACGACGGCCTGTGCGACGCTGCCGGCTCCGGTCAGCTGCTGCGGTATCTGCAGGAAATTGCCCTGCACGAAATCCACGCCATACGCGAACAGCAGCGATGTGCTGGTCGCATCTTCCACCCACTCGGCGATAGTCTGGCGCTTCAGTTCGCGGGCCCGATCGCAGATCTCGGTGATCTTCTTCTGACTCTCCGGGTGCTGGGGCAGGTCAGCCATGTAGCTGCGGTCGATCTTCAGATAATCCGCATCGATATGGTTGAGCAATTGGAACGAGTTCAGGCCGGAACCAAACTGCTCCAGCGCGAACTTTCCGCCAAGTTTCTTCCAGCCGTTGACGAACTCCTGTGCGGGCCGAAGCATCGTCATCACCTTGCTCTCGGTCATCTCCAGCACGATCTGGCCATGTTTCAGCGCCGCCCGCTTCAGCCGATCGGCCAGCCATGGCAGCAGGGTTTCATCGTTCATCGAGGCGGCGGTGAGCTTGACGAAGAACGTGGTGTCCATCCCGTGGCTTTCGCGAATCTGCAGTGCGCTGATGGTCCGGTGCAACACCCAGCGATCGATCGCGCCGTTGAGGTTGTGCTTCTCGGCGATCGGCATGAAGAAGCCTGGCGATACCTCACCCTGAGGACCATTCATTCGCACCAGGATCTCGGAATAGTCGCCTTCGGCATCCTGCAGGCTGATGATTTGCTGGTGGTAGAGCACCAGACCGTTTTTTTCCAAGGCCTCGCGCAGCAGGTCCAGCCAATAGCGGTCGCGCTCGTCGTCGGCTTTTTCGCCGGCTGCCGGGTCGTTCAGTTCCACCTTGCTGCCGCCAAGGCTTTGCGCCATGCGCAGGGCTTGGCTAGCCTGATTGAGCAGCAGGTCAGCATTGGCATTTTTCTCGCCGAGAAGGCTGCCACCGATGCTGGCGGTTACGCTCATCGAGCGTGCGCCGACATCAAAAATTTCGTTGCTGACGCTGTGTTGCAGCTTGGCGATCCACTCTTTGATGGCATCGTCCTCGCGCGTGTCCAACACAATGCCAAAGGTATGTTCGGCAAGCATGCCAGCCACGTCACCGGTACCGAGAAGCATCCGGACTCGGCCAGCAAACGCGGCCAACAGTCCATCGGCCTTGCCAAGGCCAATGCCGGCAACGAGGTTTGTCCAGTTGTCGGGCTCGACCAGCAGCAGGGCCTGCCCCTTTTTACCGTTGGTGGCATCAGCTACCGCGTTGTCCACGCACTCGAGCATGCGTGAGCGGTTGAACAGACCGGTGACTGGGTCGCGCTGAAGCTGTTCAAGCACGGCAGGGTCAACCAACTGCCGCCGGAACACAATCTGCAGACACGATTCACCCTCGAACGTGGCGGGTGCGAACTCAACGGTGGCATCGAATTGACTGCCGTCGGCGCGGCGCGCATGCAGGGTCAGTTGCGAGAGCATCTTCTCGTGGCGCGCGTGACCCTTGAGCAGCACCTTGAATTCATCGGCGTTAGCCGAATCGACCATGTCCATCACGGGGATGCCGAGCAGGTCGTCGAAGCTCGCGTAACCGAAGTTGTCCAGGTAGGCCTGGTTGGCACGCACATGCATGCCTTCGTGCACATAGGCGATCGCATCGTTGGATGAATCCAGCAGTGCATCGCAGCGCCGTTCCGATTCGCGCAGCGAGGTTTCCAGCCGGCGCACTTGCCGACGCGTCTGCAGCGCGTCAAATTCACGCTGCAATATGATAATCAGCTGCTTCGGCTGATTGCGCGGAGCGACGCCACGGGCGCCGCCGACAAAGAGGTCGGCGACCTGCTGGCCGTCGAGCTTGTCCGGTAGACCAATCAGTGAATAGTCGCGGCCGTAGGCATCGAGCGCCTGCACGACTTCGCGCAGTTCCAGGCCTTTGACGGACGGATCGAACATCACGATGTCCGGCTCCAGCTCGTCGATCGCTTTCTGCAACTGTTCGGCGTTGGTAGCGCGGGCCGGACGCACGGCGATGCCGCTGTTGCGCATGAGGCTGATGATCTGTTCGGCCTCTTCGAGCGAGTTCTCGATGAAGAGGATCTTGATGACGTAATCTTTTTTCATGGGGCGTCGAACTGTCCGTTGAGCACCGCTGACTCTACTTTATCGATCTTCCGGGACTTCCGGCTGACGACATTCATACTTACGTTTGTAGCGGATTCTGCTACGTGCCGCTAGCGAAATGCGTCGCCAGAGCCGATTACAAAGGTCGCTTGGACGCCTCGCCACCCACTTCGCGAACCAGCTTGGGAACCAGATAGCCCGGCAGCTGCGCACGCAGGCCATGTACCAGCTCCAGCGCGCGGGCGTCATCCACTTCGAAATGCGCCGCTCCCTGGACGCGATCCAGTTGATGCAGGTAATACGGCAGCACACCGGCAGCGAACAGTTGTTCGGAGAGTGCGGCCAGTGCAGCGACGTCATCATTGATACCGCGCAGCAGTACCGACTGATTTAGCAGCGTAACGCCGGCATTGCGCAGTCTTGTGCAGGCGGCTGCGACGCTGGCATCGATCTCGTTGGCGTGGTTCGCGTGCAAGACCAGAACCTTTTTCAGCGGCAACGATTCCAGCCAGGCGATGAAAGGTGAATCGACCCGCTCGGGCAGGACCACAGGGAGACGCGTGTGGATGCGCAGTCGCGTGACGTGTGGAATATCGGCCAGGCCGCGGCTTAGCTCTTCCAATTTGGATGTGGCCAGCGCCAGCGGGTCGCCGCCGGAAAGGATCAACTCCGTGATGGAGCTGTCGCTGCGCAGATGCTCCAATGCCTGCCGCCACTGGCCTGCCGCCGCCATTTCCTCGCTGTAGGGAAAGTGCCGCCGAAAACAGTAGCGGCAGTTGATTGCGCAGCTGCCGCTGGCGATCAGCAGGGCGCGACCGTGATATTTGTGCAGCACGCCGTGTGCCGCCCGGGCGTCCATGTCGCCAACCGCGTCGGTTACGAAGCCGGACACCTCTTCACACTCGGCCAGCTGCGGCAAAACCTGCAGCAACAGCGGATCGCGGGCGTCACCACGGCGCATGCGTGCCACGAAACCGCGTGGCACGCGCAAGGCGAAGCCGGCATCGTTGGAGGGAAGCTGCGTGGCGAGTTCATCAAGGCCCAGCAGCGCAAGGAGTTCAAGTGGGTCAGTCACCGCATGGCGCCACAGATGACGCCAGTCGCGACCGTCGGAGTCGGTTGCTGAGGTTAGGCGGGCGGCGGTGCTTGCGGTTATCATGTGCGGCCTTGGGGCGGGCGTTGAGCCCGACTGACCCGTGATTTTAACCGCTGACAGTGGCGGTTTTTACGTTACAACCTACAACGGAGTGAAATGCATGGCGACCCTTGGCCTCAATGATGTCAAAACGGGCAAGAAGATCCTTCATAACGGTGATCCCTGGATCATCACCGAAGCCGACTTCGTCAAGCCCGGCAAGGGCCAGGCATTCACCCGTATCCGCATCCGCAACCTGAAGGATGGCCGCACCACCGAGCAGACGCTGAAGTCCAGCGACTCCTTCGAGGAAGCGGATGCCACCGATACCGACATGCAGCTGTCCTTCGTCGACGGCATCGGCAAGGATCGGGTGTGGAACTTCATGCAGATGGAGACCTTCGAGATGGCACAGGCTCCGCTGGCTGCCATGGGGGATGCATGGAAGTGGCTCAAGGGTGAGGAAGAGTGCGTGGTTACCCTGTTCAACGGCCAGATCATCGCCGTGCAGGCGCCGAAGTTCGTCGAGCTGAAGATCACCGAGACCGATCCTGGCGTTCGCGGCGATACCTCGGGTGGTGGCGGCAAGCCGGCCACGCTGGAGACCGGGGCCGTGGTGCGCGTGCCGCTTTTTGTCAATCAGGACGAAATCATCAAGGTCGACACCCGCACTGGCGAATACGACAGCCGCGTCAAGTAAGTGCGTCAAGCTCGGGTCATGCCGGAGCGTCAGCATCGATGGGGCGGACGTCGCAAGGCGTGCCGCCTCTTGTTTTATCAAGTCACGTTATACCTGCGGCCAACCGGAGCGAGCCCACGATGAGCGAAACCTCACTGCAGCCGATCGACCTTTTGATCGAAGCACGCTGGGTCGTGCCGGTCGAACCCCATGCCGTGGTGCTCGAGGATCACGCGGTGGCGGTGCAGGGCGATCAGATCATCGCGCTGCTGCCAATCGGGCAAGCCCGCGCACGCTACGCGCCGCGCGAACGCGTCGAACTGACCGAGCACGCGCTGATTCCCGGCCTGATCAACAGCCACACGCACAACCCGATGACCTTGCTGCGCGGCCTGGCCGATGATCTGCCACTGATGGTGTGGTTGCAACAGCACATCTGGCCGGCCGAGGCCAAGGTGATCGGGCCGGAGTTCGTCCGTGACGGCGTGGAGCTGGCCGTGGCCGAGATGCTGCGTGGTGGTACAACCTGCGTCAACGAGAACTATTTTTTCCCGGACGTGATTGGCGCGACGTATCGCCAGCTTGGTTTTCGCGCGGTGGTCGGCCTACCGGTGATCGATTTCCCTACCGCCTGGGCCAAGACGCAGGACGAATATTTCGAGCGGGCCTGCGACGTGCACGACAGTTTTCGCGGCGATGCGCTCATCAGCACGGCGTTCGCGCCGCACGCGCCGTATACGGTGTCGGACGAGAGTTTCGAGCGCATCCGCGTGCTGTCTGATCAGCTCGATATTCCGGTGCATCTGCATACGCACGAAACCGCCCACGAGGTCGAGGAGGAGAAAAAGAAGAGCGGCCTGCGTCCGTTCCAGCGCCTGCAGAAACTGGGTTTGATCAATGACCGTTTGATCGCCGTGCACATGACCCAGCTCACCGACGGCGAGATAGCCGTCTGCGCCGAATCCGGCGTATCGGTGGTGCATTGCGCCGAGTCGAACATGAAGCTGGCCTCGGGTTTCTGCCCTGCAGAAAAGCTGCGCCGGGCCGGCGTCAACGTTGCGCTGGGTACCGATGGCTGCGCCTCCAACAACGATTTGGACATGTTTGGCGAGATGCGTAGCGCGGCGCTCATGGCCAAAGTCGTCGCCGAGGATGCTGCCGCTTTCGATGCGAGTTACACCTTGCGTGCTGCCACGCTCAACGGCGCGAAGGCGATCGGGCTGGAAGCGAAGATCGGTTCCATCGAAGTCGGCAAGCAGGCCGACCTGGCCGCCGTGCGCATGAGCGATCTGGAAACCCAGCCGATGTTTCATGTGGTGTCACAGCTGGTCTACGCGGCCGGCCGTCATCAGGTCACCGACGTCTGGATCGCCGGTCGGCGCAAGCTGGCCAATCGCGTGCTGCCCGATATCGACACCGCCGCTGTGCTCACCAGAACGCGCGCCTGGCGTGAGCGCATTGCGGCGCACTGAGTGCAACAACTTGGTCATCATCGATCAGATCATCATTGATCACTGGGAATCGCCATGAATCGCTATCTCGTCCTCGCCATGCGTCGCGCCCAGTTCGATGCCGCCGTCGTGCCGCTGCACCAGCAGTTTCTCGAGGAACTGCGTGCGGAGGGTCGGATCGAGTTGTCTGGTCCGTTCGGCGACAAGTCCGGCGGTGCCTATTTGTTGCGCGCCGATGACCTGACTGAAGCAAAGGTCATTGCCTATCGCGATCCGGCGCATATCAGCGGCGGTTGGGATATCACGCTGTACGAATGGGCTGCCCGTTAAACTCGGCCGCTAGTTCTGGAGAATTCGATGATGCAGACCGCAACGCACGCCAGCACCAACGTAAGCGCTGAGGAAATCGCCCATTTCGACAAACTGGCCTCGCGCTGGTGGGATCCGGATGGCGAATCGCGTCCGCTACACGATCTCAATCCGGTGCGTGCGGCTTACGTCGCGAAGCACGTCGACGTGCGCGATGCGCGCGTGGCCGACGTCGGTTGCGGCGGTGGATTGCTCAGTGAGGCGCTGGCGCGCGCCGGTGCCAAAGTCACCGGCATCGATCTGAGCCACAAAGTGATCGATATCGCCAAACTGCATTTGTACGAGTCGAATCTCAGTGTCGATTACCGCGTGCAGTCTTCGTCGGATCTGGCTGCCGTGGAACCGGAAGGTTTCGACGCGGTGTGCTGCATGGAGCTGATCGAACACGTGCCCGATCCGGCCGCGCTGGTGCAGGATCTGGCAACGATGTTGAAGCCTGGCGGCTGGCTGTTCATGTCCACTCTGAATCGCACACCGGCGTCTTTTGGCGCGGCGATTCTGGGCGCCGAGTACGTGATGCGCATGCTGCCGAAAGGTACCCATCACTATGCGCAATTCCTGAAGCCGTCGGAGCTGGGCCGACTGCTGCGACATACCGGGTTGGAGCTGGAGGAAGTATCCGGGCTCGCTTATAACCCGCTGACCCGCAAGGCGTGGCTGAGCCGATTCACGGCGGTCAATTACATACTCTGCGCGCACAAACCCCTATGAAATCAGACGTGTCGAAGTCGTTGCCTGAAAGCATCCAGGGCGTGCTGTTCGATCTGGACGGTACCTTGCTCGATACCGCGCCCGATCTTTATGCCGCGCTGGTTGCGCAATGCGCTGAAGAGGGCGTGTCACCATCGCCGTATGCGCCGGTGCGCCAGGTCGTTTCGCACGGCGCGCGCGCCGTGCTTCGTTGTGCGTTCGTCGATCGCGATGAGCCGGCAATCGACGCGCTGATGCCGCGCTACCTGGAAATCTATCAGCGTCTGATGGGCGAACAGACCACCGCATTTGACGGCATCGACAACCTGCTGGAACGCATCGAAGCGCAGGGCATGCCCTGGGGCATCGTGACCAACAAGGCTGGTTTTCTTACCGACGACTTACTGGTGCGTATCGGCTGGGGTGGCCGAGCGTATGCGGTGGTTTCCGGTGATACGTTGCCGGTGAAGAAACCCGATCCTGCCCCGGTACTGCTGGCCTGTGAGCACGCGGGGATCAAACCGGCAAACGCTGTCTTCGTCGGCGATGACCGACGCGACATCCAGGCTGGCGTTGCAGCAGGGCTCTACACTGTCGCAGTGAGTTGGGGCTATCTCGACGGTGGCGATCCGCATACATGGGGCGCCGATGCCGTGGTGGATCATCCGGCTCAGCTCGCCGAGCTGCTGCGGTTGCAAACGGTTACTGCCTGAGATGGTCGAGCTGGTCGAACAAAGCGCCAAGCTACAAAGTTTCATCGACAAGTGGTTGGCGGTGCAGCCGCAGCAGCGCGTCGCGCTGGTCTTTGTCGATGGGCAACGCCACCCCGGACATATCGCGCTGGCTGCGTTGGAGCAAGAGCTGGTTGCCGCGGCCTACGGCATTCGCGAGCCGCAGGTCGCCGTGGCGAAGCTCAACTGGTGGGCGGAGGAACTGTCTGGAGCGGCAACTAGCGGCGGTCGCCATCCGCTGACCCAGGTGATCTTTGACGACGAGCGCGTCCATGCCATCGCTGGCGAACGCTGGCTGGCACCCGTGCTTGCTGCGATGGCACAGTTGGAGCAGGGCACGGCGGCGGACTTTGCCACGCAGATAATCGCCGCGGCCCCGCTGCACGGTGCGTTGGCGGCGCTGGAAACGGCGTGGTGGTATGGCGCCGAGGCGTCGCCCGATCGCGCGGCACGCGTCGCCGCGCTCAATCACCTTCTGTATGCGCTGCTGCGCCTGGAGCAAGACGCCGATCGCGATCGCCTGCCACTGCCCATGGTACGGCTGGCGCGCCATGGCCTGAGTCGAGCCCAGCTGCGTGTGCCCGGCGATGCGCGCCAGGCAGCGATCAAGGCTCAGCTGGACGATTTGCTGGCGAGTTGGCGCGAGTCATCCCGATTGCCCGGGCCGCTCAGCGTGTTTCGTGCGCTGGAGTCGCGCCATGGCCAGCAGCTGGCGCAAAATGCCGCAGGCGCGTCGGATTCGCTCGTTGCCTTGCAGTCGGGTCAGCCGCGCACTGGACTCGGCACCACGATTCAAGCCTGGAATGCAGCGCGTGCCTGGCGTCGCCAGATGGCTTGACGGCAAGTGCTGGCCGACGTTTTATCAGCAGGCTTTTGTTATTTGTTTGAGTGAAAAGCAACGCTTTGACGTTGCGAAAGCACTCATGCAAGACGCACTGTTTCCAGCAAACCACTATTGCGCGACACCCGGCTTGCCCCAAGATTGAAAGCTTTCGCGGTGATCTGTTCGCCGATGTCAGGATTCACCCATGTCAAATCAAGAAAATACCGCCCGCCTCCTGCCCGACGTTGCCGTGCACGCGCAGCCGCATCTTGCCGGTGCGCTGGACTGGGTCGGCATGGCCGATATCCAGGTACCGGTGCATTTCGATGCCGGCGATGGCGAGGTGCATCGCGCCAGCGCCAAGGTCGGTGCCTTCGTCAATCTGAAGCGAGCGGACAAGCGCGGTATCCACATGTCGCGGCTTTATCTGCAAGTCGAACAGGTGCTCAGCACACAGCCATTGACGGTCGATACGCTGCAGGTATTGCTGCGCGGGTTCCTTGAGTCACACAAGGATCTCTCCGACCGCGCCTGCCTCAGCGTCAAGTTCGAGCAGCTGGTGCGTCGCCCTGCGCTTCGCAGCGACAACAGCGGCTGGCGCTCCTATCCGGTGACCATCGAGGCGAGCCTCACCGGAGATACCTTCCTGCTCGAGCTGGGTACCGAAGTGGTTTACTCCTCGACCTGTCCGGCCTCGGCGGCGTTGTCGCGGCAGCTGATCCAGGACCAGTTTTCCAAGGACTTCGACGCCGCCAAGCCGATCGATGCCGCCGCCGTGCTGGCCTGGCTAGGCAGCGAGCAGGGCATCGTCGCCACTCCGCATGCCCAGCGCAGCGTCGCCTGCCTGCGAATTCGTCCCAACGTTGGCTCGGGCCTGCATCTGATCGATCTGATCGACCGCGTCGAACACGCGCTGGGCACCCCGGTGCAGACCGCGGTGAAGCGTGAGGACGAGCAGGCTTTCGCGCTGGCCAATGGCAGCAACCTGATGTTTTGCGAGGATGCTGCGCGGCGCATTCAGAAAGCACTGGATGCCGATGATCGACTCAGCGATTTCCATGTCCGTGTCGAGCATCAGGAGAGCCTGCATCCGCATGATGCGGTGGCTTATGCGAGCAAGGGCGTGGACGGAGGTTACGGCGCGACGCCGTGACTCTTCCTTCCTGCTTCGCTATGTTGGGTAAAGAATCCAGCTGAGTCCGAACACGCTTTTCCTCCTCTCGCTGCCGGCGAGAGGGCTGCGGTGAGAGGTGGGTGATCGCGTAGCAACCTGATTTTTCGTTTTAAGAGTTTCTCGTGCCCCTTCGGAGCCCGAGTCACACTCTCTGCGAGGTTACTTACGGAGCCACGATCCCAGGCAACAACAGCGGATCGAGCCTTACGCCAAACCAGTTGAATCCCCAATGCAGATGCGGGCCGGTGGCACGGCCGGTCATGCCCGAGAGGGCAATGATTTGGCCCTGACTGACATGCTGGCCGACATGGACTTCGAGCTTGGACAGGTGCAGAAAGTTGGAGCTGAGGCCGAAGCCGTGGTCGAGCAGGATGGTGCCGCCGGTCAGGTAGAGGTCGGGCTGGGCGAAGGTGATGATGCCGGCGGCAGGCGCTCGGACGGGCGTGCCTTGCGGTACGGCGATATCCATGCCGGAGTGCGGGGCCTTGGGCTCGCCGTTGTAGATGCGCTGATTGCCGAAGCGGCCGCTGATGTGCCCTTGCACCGGCCAGCTGAAGCCGCCGAGGAAATCTTCGCGATTGTCGTCACGGTTGCGTGCGGTGGCGACGGCGGCCTGTTCGCGTTCGATCCGTGCGGCGAGTTCGGGTGGCGGGTTTACTGTCGCGGGCGGTACGCCGTTGACGCGCTCGATCGGCCAGTCGCGCGGCGTGATGGCTATGCGTGTGTTCTGTTGATGGCCATCGGATCCGACCACGCTCACCATCAGTGGGCCTTGTTCGTCGCGACCGGCACCGAAGACCGCCACACCGTCCTCCCCCACATGCACGGGTTTGCCCGCGACATTGAGCTGACTACCGGGTTTCAGCTGGACGACAACCAGGCCGCCCTGCGATAGCGTGCTGGGCAATCGGGTAGCGACGGATACAGCGAGCGCGGGTGCGCAGAGGCCGACGAAGAGCAGCAGCGCGAACCAGCGCGCCTGCCTCATCGATCGGAGGCCAACCACAGGCTGCTGGCGTCGATCACCTGTGCGCCCTTCGCACGGAGGTCAGCGTGGCAGCGGCGGCCTTCGTTGACCAGTTCGGTGTTCTTGATCAGCCGGTCATGGGACATCAGGGGAATCTCCTTGGCCGCGGCAGCGCGGGTAGTGAAAATGGTCGGGCACCGGGTCGTTGCCGCCCGTGCACAGCGGTTGGCAGCGTAACAGCCGCCAGCCGGACAGCAGACTGCCGCGCCACGGACCGAAGCGCAGCACGGCAATCCGTGCATAATCCGAACAGCTGGGATGGAAGCGGCAGCGCTGCCCAAGCAAAGGACTGATCCAGCGCTTGTACAAACGGAGCAACCACAGTATCAATCGGGTTGGGGAATTCACGTTATCGGCACGACATACGGCGTCTAGTGGCTCGATTATTCCAGATGCATGCTTGCCGGTGGTGAACACTTTGAGCTATAACACCCGGCCGTCACGGCCGAAATGGTGAAGGGATATGGCAAAGACAACGCGTAGTGCAAATGCCACGAAGGCGCAGAAAGGAAAGATTTCGGCGAAGGCGCATGATGTCAAAAGCGGCGGGTCGAAAACAGTTGCCAAAAAGGGAGCAGCCGTGAAGAGCGCCACCAAGACACCCGCAAAGAAAACCCATGCTGCCAAGCCAGTCAAGAAAGCGCCAGTCAAGAAAGCGGTTGTAAAAAAGGCGGCGCCCAAACCGGTAGCTGCCAAAAAGCCGGCAGCCAAGGTTGCTGTCAAGAAGGCCGTCGCCAAACCGCAACCAAAAAAAGTCATTCTGCCCAAGAAGCCTGTCCCGCCCAAGAAGCCCGTCGCCAAGAAAGCTGCAGTAAAAAAGGTAACAGTGAAAACACCCGCATCCAAAGCCGCACCTGCTAAAAAAGCCCCGGTCAGCAAACATGCTGTCAAGGCAGCGCCAGCAAAGCCAGCCACCAAGCCGCTGGCCAAGAAAGCCGCTGCACCAGTCAAGCCGGCGCCAACCAAAACGGTAGCCGTCAAGTCGACAGAGAAGGCTGCTCCGGCTCCGGCTCCAAAAAGCGCATCCCTGGCATCCGCAGCCAACCTTTTCAAAGGCAAGGTCGCGAGTGCCACCGCTATGGTGACGCCGCGTGCAGCTCCGGCTGACGTGCACCATGCTTCCTCCAACAAAAGTCAGAAAAACTCGTCATCATCAATGAATAAATTGGCTACGAAAAAACTCGATAACGGTGTCACCCGCGAAGACGGGCGTTACGCACTACCTGCCACCAGCGTGATTGTGTTGCCGAAGGGATTCAAACCCTCCAGCAAAGAGGAGTACATGAATCCGGAGCACCTGGCCTACTTCCGCAACAAGCTTCGCGATTGGCGTGATCAGCTGGTGGAAGAGTCGCGCCAGACGATGGACAACCTGCGTGATGAAGTGCGTGATGTCGGCGACGAAGCCGAGCGCGCCACGCGTGAAACCGAAAACTCGCTGGAGCTGCGTACCCGCGACCGCTACCGCAAGCTGATCTCCAAGATCGACAAGGCCTTGCGCCGAATCGAGGACGGAAGCTACGGTTTCTGCGAAGAGACCGACGAAGAGATCGGCGTCGAACGTCTCGATGCTCGTCCGATCGCCACGCTGTCGCTGGATGCGCAGGAACGTCGCGAGCATCTGCAGAAGCAGATGGGCGACTGAGTTCGTTGTTCTTTGCATAAAAAAGCCCCGCCGATGTGCGGGGCTTTTTTGCGTTGAGCCTTGCGCGGGTCTGGTTTTTGGAAAATATCCGTAGCAATTACACCGACTTCAGCTCCTGCGCGGCGTACTGCTTCAGCTGCGTCAACATCGCGGCCAGGCCATTGGAGCGTGTTGGTGAAAGGTGCTTGGCCAGCCCGATCGTGCCGATGAATTCCGGTTGGGTATCGACGATCTCCTGCGCCGACCGATCGGAGTAGACCCGCAGCACCAGAGCGATGAGCCCCGATACGATGGCAGAGTCGCTGATTGCATCGAAATGCATGTTGGTCGCTTCACCGCTGGGTACCAGCCAAACCATCGACTGACAGCCATGCACGCGGTGTTCTTCGGTTTTCCAGTCATCCGGGAAGGGCGGCAGCTGTTTGCCCAGATCAATCAGGTACTGGTAGCGCTCGGTCCAATCACCGAAAAAGGCGAATTCTTCGGCGATCTCGCGTTGTGCGTCGGCAGCGCTGGCGGTGACAGTCGTATTCATGCGTGGATTATCGCGCGCTTTGCGTGAATTCACGCGTGCGCTCGAATGCCTCAGGCTTTCACCACGCTCCAGCGCGTGCCCTGGGCGCCGTCCTCGATCACGATGCCCATCGCAGTGAGTTCGTCGCGGATGGCATCGGCTCGGGCAAAATCCCGGGCGCCTCGGGCGGCACGACGCTGCTCGAGCAGATCGTCGACGTGCGCGGCGTCGATATCGCTTTCGCCGCGCTTGAGCCAGGCCTCAGGTTCTTGTTGCAGCAGGCCGAGCAGAGCGCCACCGCCGAGCAACGCTGCCTTGGCTTCGCCGTTTCCGCTGTGTCTGGCCTGATCCGCCAGCTGCGATAGCTCGGCCAACGCCTGCGGCGTGTTCAGGTCGTCGCACAGGGCGGCTTCCACACGCTCGGGAACAGGCAGATCACCGGCAGGTATCTCGATATGAGCCAGATCACGCAGCACGCGATACCAGCCGTCGAGCGTGCTGATGGCCTGCTGGATCGCGTTCTCGGACCAGTCCAACGGCTGGCGGTAATGGCCGCGCAGCAGCAGCAGGCGCAGCGCCTCCGGCGGGTGCAGCTTCAGCAGTTCATGTACCAGCAGCACATTGCCGAGCGACTTGGACATTTTGCGGCCGTCGAAGGTCAGCATGCCGTTG
Organism: Rhodanobacter sp. MP1X3; assembly: GCF_014207165.1. Taxonomy (NCBI): domain Bacteria; kingdom Pseudomonadati; phylum Pseudomonadota; class Gammaproteobacteria; order Lysobacterales; family Rhodanobacteraceae; genus Rhodanobacter; species Rhodanobacter sp. MP1X3. Next base: position 35,185 of record NZ_JACHCO010000007.1, read on the forward strand.
TGCATCCACCAGCGCGCGAATGTCTTGCCGCCGTGTGCGCTGGTCGACTGCGCGATCTCGTTCTCATGATGCGGGAACAGCAGGTCGACGCCGCCAGCGTGAATGTCGATGGTCTCGCCAAGCTGCGCGGCGCACATCGCCGAGCATTCGATATGCCAGCCCGGGCGGCCGCGGCCCCAAGGGCTGTCCCAGCCGGCAAGGTCAGGTGTGGAAGGTTTCCACAGTACAAAGTCGACGGGGTTTTTCTTGTACGGCGCAATCTCGACCCTGGCGCCGGCGATCAGCTCCTCGGTGTCGCGGCCGGACAGCGCGCCGTAGGCCGGGTACGAATCGACATCGAACAGCACATGGCCTTCGGCCGCGTAGGCGTGGCCATTGGCGATCAGCGCTTCGTTCATCGCAATGATTTCGCTGATGTGAGCGGTGGCGTGCGGTTCCAGATCGGGTGGGGTGATGCCGAGTCCGGCCATGTCGTCGCGATAGGCAAGCGTGTAGCGATCGGTAATGGTGGCGATCGGCACACCTTCGCGCTGCGCGGCGGCGTTGATCTTGTCCTCGACGTCGGTGATGTTGCGGGCGTAGACCACATTCGGGTAATGCCGGCGAAGCAGTCTCGCCAGTACATCGAACACCACGGGGCCGCGCGCATTGCCGATATGTACGTAGTTGTAGACCGTGGGGCCGCACAGATACATCGTCACCCGTTTCGGGTCGAGCGGGGCAAACGGCTCGGTGCGGCGCGTTAGGCTGTTGTAGAGCGAAATCGGCATTGGCGAAAAGTCCGCAACGTGGGGCGTGTTTTGGCAAGGCAAAGTTAGCCCAACATCTTAACAAGATGTAAGTGGAACGGTTGCGAAACGTTAATTCTAAGCCTGTATTCAGCGTGAACTTGATGCAATGATCGCAGGGAGCACACATCGCGCTCCACGTCCCGAGATTGGAGGTCGAAATGACCAGGTTATGGCTTTCCACGCTGGCATTGGCCCTGATGGTCACCAGCATTCATGCGCAGGACGTGCGTTATTCCGATCAACCACCACCGCCGCCTCCGGGTGCTCCCGGTCCGGGCCCCGGTCCCGATGACAACGCGCATTTTGGTTGGGCCGATGTGCTTCGCGCCGATCCGGTGCAGGGCATCGTGCGTACCAGCGTGCCGCAACAGCAGTGCTACAACCAGCAGGTGGTTCAGCACGATCCCGGTAACAGCGGCGTCGGTACGGTACTCGGCGCGGTGGTCGGCGGCGTGCTCGGTAGCACCATTGGCAAGGGTGGTGGTCGGGTTGCAGCGACGGTGGGCGGTGCCGTGGTCGGCGGTGCCGTGGGTAACCATGTGTCAGATCAGGGTGGCGATTACGCCACGACCCAGACCAACTGCCAGCAGGTGAATACGGTCAGCGATCAGCGCCGCATCATTGGCTATGACGTTGAGTATCGCTATCGCGGTGAGGTTTACACCTCGCGCCTCAACTACGACCCGGGTGAGCGTTTGCGGGTTCGTGTGCAGGTGCAGCCGGCGGATTGATCGGCCCAATAATCCAGCCGATTGTTGCCAAGATCGCCGCCTTCGGGCGGCGATCTTCATTCAGGGGTCCGGATTTTATTCAGGGCCTCGGATTTTTCTGTTGCGTGGCAGCGAAATTCTCGCCATCATGCGACTTCACCAGCTGGAATCTGCATGTCCGCAGCCGTCTATACCGCCACCGTACTTACCAGCGCCCGCGCGGCTGCTGGCATGACATCGCGTGCGCGCCGACCGTTGTATCGACATTCGGCCGGGTAGGCTGTCGCACGCGTTTCATGTGTATCGACGATAAAACCCGGCCATGCGCCGGGTTTTTTTGTTTTGGAGTTAATTTCACGCAGGCCCATCTGCAAAAACCAAACCCGGCCATCCATGGCCGGACTCTTCACCAAGAGCCGCTAACCATGACGATTCGACATTTCATCACCACCCAGGATTACAGCCGCGCCGAGATCGATGCCTTGCTGGTGCAGGCGGCAGAGTTCAAGCGTTCGCCGCACGGCCAGCAGTTGGCCGGCAAGTCGATTGCACTGCTGTTCTTCAACCCGTCGATGCGCACGCGCACCAGTTTCGAACTCGGCGCGTTTCATCTGGGTGGCCATGCGATCGTGCTGTCGCCGGGCAAGGACGCGTGGCCGATCGAGTTCGAGGTCGGTTCGGTGATGGATGGCGACACCGAGGAGCACATCGCCGAAGTGGCGCGCGTGCTGTCGCGCTACGTCGACCTGATCGCTGTGCGCGCCTTTCCGAAGTTCCAGGACTGGGCGGTGGACCGGCAGGACAAGGTGATCAAGGCCTTCGCGCAGTACGCCACGGTGCCGGTGATCAATATGGAGACGATCACCCATCCCTGCCAGGAGCTGGCGCACGCACTGGCGCTGAAGGAGCATCTGGGCGACCTGCAGAACAAGAAGTACGTGCTGACCTGGACCTATCATCCGAAGCCGCTGAATACCGCTGTGGCCAACTCGGCCCTGCTGATCGCCACCAAGCTCGGTATGGATGTGACCCTGCTATGCCCCACGCCGGACTACGTGCTGGACGAGCGCTATATGGCGTTTGGCCGTCTGAATGCCGAACAGAACGGCGGCTCGCTGAAGGTCAGCCACAACATCGAGGAAGCTTATCGCGGCGCCGACGTGGTTTATGCCAAGAGCTGGGGTGCGCTGCCGTTTTTCGGCCAGTGGGAAAAGGAAAAGCCCGTGCGAGAGGCCAGCAAGCACTTCATCGTCGACGAGGCGAAGATGGCGCTGACCAACAACGGCCTCTTCAGCCACTGCCTGCCGCTGCGCCGTAACATCAAGGCCACCGACGCGGTGATGGACTCGCCCGCCTGCATCGCCATCGACGAAGCCGAGAACCGGCTGCACGTGCAGAAGGCCGTGATGGCTTCGCTGATCGCGCAGCGCTAAGACTCTATCCATGTACACGCCGAAAACTTTCCGGGAGACAAACCCTGAAGTCCTGCATGGACTGATGCGGGCGTATCCGTTCGCCACGGTGGTAGTGCATGCGGCATCCGGATTCGTCGCCAATCATTTGCCGTTCGAAGTCGCGGGCGATGCCCTGCTGCACGGTCACGTTGCGCGTGGCAATGAACTGGCGCAAATGGATGGTGCCGAAGTGCTGGTGATCTTTCAGGGACCGGACGGCTATATCAGTCCGAACTGGTATCCGAGCAAGCACGAGACCGGTCGCGAAGTGCCGACCTGGAACTATGCCGTGGTGCACGTGCATGGCCGTTTGCAGGTGATCGACGATGCCGCATGGATGCGCCAGTTCCTGGAGACGCTTACCGATCGGCACGAGGCGATGCAGCCAAAGCCGTGGCACGTTTCGGATGCGCCGGCCGACCATGTCGAGAAATCCTTGAAAGCGATCGTCGGCATTGCGATCACGATCGAGCGTATCGAAGGCAAGTTCAAGCTGAGCCAGAATCATCCGGCGCGCAATCAGATCGGCGTCGTTGAAGGTTTGCGCGAGCGCAATGGTGACGGTGACAGTGAACTGGCACAGCTAATGGCGTTAACCCGAGAGGGCAAATCATGACCGAAGGCATACTGCATCAGCATCGTTATCGTGTGGATGTCGACTGGACCGGCAATCGCGGTACGGGCACGCAAAGTTATCGTGGCTACGAGCGCAGCCACGATATCCGGGTGCCCGGCAAGCCGGTGCTGGCCGGATCGTCCGATGCCGCATTTCGTGGCGACGCTTCGCGCCACAATCCTGAAGACCTGCTGGTTGCCGCGCTGTCGTCGTGCCACATGCTGTCGTATCTCCATCTGGCAGCGACCTCCAAAGTCGTGGTGACTGCCTATAGCGATATCGCCGAAGGCATGATGGAAACCGACGCCAGCGGCGGCCGCTTCGTCGAAGTGGTGCTGCGTCCCACCGTGACCATCAGCACGACCAGCGACGCGGCGAAAGCCGAGGCTCTGCATGCCGAGGCGCACCACGCCTGCTTTATCGCCAGCTCCGTCAATTTCCCAGTGCACTGCGAACCACGCATCGTGGTCGAACCTGCCTAGAACCCCATAGCCCCTTTCCCCATCAAGGATTCGCAAGTCATGAGCCAAGCCAGCGCCCACAAAGACATCGTCCTCGCCTTTTCCGGCGGCCTCGACACCAGCTTCTGCGTGCCTTATCTGCAGGAGCGCGGCTGGGCCGTGCACACCGTGTTCGCCGATACCGGCGGTGTCGATGCCGAGGAACGCGCCTTCATCGAGCAGCGCGCGGCCGAGCTGGGCGTCGCTTCGCATGTCACCGTCGATGGCGGCCCGTCGATCTGGCAGGGCTTCGTCAAGCCGTTCGTTTGGGCGGGCGAGGGTTACCAGGGTCAGTACCCGCTGCTGGTCTCCGACCGCTACCTGATCGTCGAAGCCGCGCTGAAGCGCGCGGGTGAACTGGGCACCAAGGTCATCTCGCACGGCTGCACTGGCATGGGCAATGACCAGGTGCGCTTCGATCTGGCGGTGAAGTCGCTAGGTGATTACGAGATCGTCGCGCCGATTCGTGAAATCCAGAAAGAGCACACTCAGACGCGCGCTTACGAACAAGCGTATCTGGAGGAACGCGGTTTTGAAGTGCGCGCCAAGCAGAAGAGCTACACCATCAACGAGAATGTGCTCGGCGTCACCATGTCTGGCGGCGAGATCGATCACTGGAAGACGCCCGGCGAAGGTGCTCGCGGCTGGTGCAAGCCGCGCGCCGAATGGCCGTCCGAAAAGCTCAGCGTGACGCTGGGCTTCGAGAAGGGCGAAGCGGTCTCGCTTGACGGTAAAAAAATGGCCGGCGACAAGTTGCTGGTCAAGCTCAACGAGCTGTTCGCTGCTTACGGCGTGGGTCGCGGCATGTACACCGGCGACACCACCATCGGTCTCAAGGGTCGCATCGTGTATGAGGCGCCAGGGATCGTGTCGCTGCTGACCGCCCATCGCGCGCTGGAGGAGGCCGTGCTGACCAAGCAGCAGAACCGCTTCAAGCCGGAGATCGCGCGCAAGTGGGTCGAGCTGGTGTACGAGGGTTTCTACCACGACCCGCTGAAGACCGATCTCGAAGCCTTCCTGGCTTCCAGCCAGAGCTGTGTCAACGGTGAGGTGGTGCTGGAAACCCAGGGCGCGCAGGTTACTGCGGTCGAGGTGCGTTCGCCGCACATCCTCAACGCCAAGGGCGCGGTCTATGCGCAGTCGGCCGACTGGGGCGTGGCCGAGGCCGAGGGCTTCATCAAGCTGTTCGGCATGAGCAGCACGCTGTGGGCCGAGGTCAACCGCTGATGAGCGCGCTGCTCGATGCCACGGTCGAACATCTGAAGGCGCTGGTCGCCTTCGATACGCGCAATCCGCCGCGCGCAATCGGCACAGATGGCTTGTTCGATTATCTGCGCGCGCAACTGCCGGGTTTCACGTTGACGTTGACCGATTACGGCGCGGGCGCAGTGACCTTGCATGCCGTGCGCGGTGAGCCGAAATTTCTGTTCAACGTGCATCTGGACACCGTGCCCGATTCGCCGAGCTGGAGTGCCGATCCACATACGCTGCGTCTCACCGAAACCCGCGCGATCGGACTGGGTGCGTGCGATATCAAGGGTGCGGCTGCGGCGTTGATAGCCGTCGCTAATGCTGGCGACGGCGATATGGCGATGCTGTTTTCCACCGATGAGGAGGCCAATGATGCGCGCTGCATTGCTGGCTTTCTCAGCGAATCGCATCCCTACGAGGCGATCATCGTGGCCGAACCGACCAAGGGTGAAGCGGCGCTGACGCATCGCGGCATTCATTCGGTGATGATGCGTTTCGCCGGTCATGCCGGCCACGCGTCAGGTGAGCAGAAAGCCACTGACAGCGCCCTGCATCAAGTGATGCGCTGGGGCGATGCCGCACTCGATTTCGTCGCGGCACAATCGCACGAACGTTTCGGCGGACTCACCGGTCTGCGTTTCAATATCGGCCGAGTCGAAGGTGGCATCAAGGCGAACATGATCGCGCCATCGGCCGAGGTGCGCTTTGGCTTTCGGCCGCTGCCGACGATGGACCCGGATCAGCTGCTGCGCCATTTCCGTACGCTGGTGGAACCGCAACCGGCCGAGTTCGACGAGACCTTCCGCGGTGCTTCGCTGCCCGCCGGTGACACCGCCAATGCCGAAGCCAACCGGCTGGCGGCGCGCGATCTAGCCGACGAACTGGAGATTCCCGTCGGCAACGCCGTGGATTTCTGGACCGAGGCGGCACTGTTTTCCGCTGCCGGTTACACGGCTTTTGTCTATGGCCCCGGCGACATCGCTCAGGCGCATACCGCCGACGAGTGGGTGACGCTGGCTCAGTTGCAGCATTACGCAGAAACCATTGATCGGATCATCAACCGTGCAAGCGCATAAAAACACCCGTCAAACCATCGTGCGCCTGCTGGAAAGCATGGGTAGCGCGAAGGAAATCCAGCAATACCTCAAGCGCTTTTCGCAACTCGATGCGAAGCGCTTTGCCGTGGTCAAGGTGGGCGGCGCCGTGCTGCGCGACGAATTGTCCGAGCTCACCTCGTCGCTGACCTTCCTGCAGCAGGTAGGACTTACGCCGATCGTGCTGCATGGCGCAGGCCCGCAGCTCGATGAAGAACTTGCCGCCGCCGGCATCGAGAAGCAGACCGTCAACGGCCTGCGCGTGACCTCGCCACAGGCGCTGGCGATCGTGCGCAAGGTCTTCCAGCAGCAGAACCTGCGTCTGGTCGAGGCGTTGCAGTCGATGGATACGCGCGCCACCTCGGTGCCGTCGGGTGTCTTCACGTCGACCTATCTCGATCAGAATGTCTACGGCTTGGTCGGCAAGGTGCAGAGCATCAACCTCGCGCCGATCGAAGCCAGCCTGCGTGCCGGTTCCATTCCGGTCATCGCCAGTCTCGGCGAAACCGAGCAGGGGCAGATTCTCAACATCAACGCCGATTTCGCCGCCAATGAGCTAGTACGCGTGCTGCAGCCGTACAAGATCGTGTTTCTCACCGGTACCGGCGGGTTGCTTGACGACAAGGGTGCGGTGATCGATTCGATCAACCTCAGCACCGAGTTCGATCATCTGATGGCGCAGCCGTGGATCAACGGTGGCATGCGTGTGAAGATCGAGCAGATCGCCGATCTGTTGGGTGATCTGCCATTGACCTCGTCGGTGTCGATCACGCGGCCTGCGGAGCTGGCCAAGGAGCTGTTTACGCACAAGGGCTCAGGCACTTTGGTGCGGCGCGGCGAGCGCGTGCTCACCTTTGATTCGTGGGACGGTATCGACCTGGCGCGCATGCGCGTGCTGATCGAGTCGAGTTTCGGCCGCACGCTGGTGCCGGATTATTTCGAGCGCACGACACCGCGGCGCATCTACCTCAGCGAAAACTATCGTGCGGCGATGATTCTCACGAACGAGGAAGGGCTGGCCTACCTCGACAAGTTCGCCGTGCTCGACGACGCGCAGGGCGAAGGCCTGGGCCGCGCCGTGTGGCAGGTGATGCGCGAGGAAAATCCACAGCTGTTCTGGCGTTCGCGCCACGGCAACGTGATCAACCATTTCTACTACGCCGAATCGGACGGCTGCCTCAAGCAGGAGCGCTGGAAAGTGTTCTGGTACGGTTTGCCCGACTTCGGCACCATCGCCCGCTGCGTCGCGCACTGCGCCACGCGGCAGCCGACACTGCTGGATTGACACCATGACCTTGTCGAACAACGAAGCGCAAAAGAAATCCATCGGCATTGTCGGTGCACGCGGTCACACCGGCGCCGAACTGATCCGGCTGATCGCTGCGCATCCGTCGTTGGAACTGGCTTTCGTTTCGTCGCGCGAACTGGACGGCCAATCCGTGGCCGACCATGTGGACGGCTATAGCGGTGAGCTGCGCTATGCGAGCCTCGATGCGCAGGCGGTGGCAGGGCAGGCGGCGGACGTGGTGATCCTGGCCTTGCCCAATGGTGCGGCGGCATCGTATGTCGAGGCCATCGAGGCGGCGCATCCGCAAACGCTGGTACTGGATCTGTCTGCCGACTATCGCTTCGACGAACGCTGGTATTACGGCCTGCCAGAACTCACCCGCGACAAGTGGCACGGTCAGACGCGCATCAGCAACCCCGGTTGCTACGCCACCGCGATGCAGCTTTCCATTGCGCCGCTGAAGGACCTGCTTGCCGCGCCGCCGGTGTGCTTCGGCGTGTCGGGCTATTCGGGTGCAGGCACCACACCATCGGACAAGAACGATCCAGAAAAGCTGCGCGACAACCTGATGCCGTACGCGCTGACCGGCCACATGCACGAGAAGGAGGCTTCGCGCCATCTTGGTGTGCCAGTGGAATTCATGCCGCACGTGGCACCGCACTTTCGTGGCCTCACTGTTACCACCAATCTATATCTCTCGCGCAAAATGACGCGCGAGGAAGTGCTGCAGCGTTTCCGCAACGCTTACGATGCGGAGCCGCTGGTGAGGGTTGTCGACGAGGCGCCGTGGGTTAGCCACATCGCGCATCGACATCATGCGGAGATCGGTGGCTTCGCACTCTCCGCCGATGGCAAGCGCGTGGTGATCGTCGCGACGCTGGACAACCTGCTTAAAGGCGCCGCCACGCAGGCGATGCAAAACATCAATCTTGCCATTGGCTGCGCCGAGCTGGCCGGCATCGATCCGGAGACGACTGGCCGACCGTGAAAGGGCATCGCAGCCCCTCACTGTCGTCCAAGTCAACTACCGGAGATTCATCATGCGCTTGTCCCGCTATTTATTGCCCGCCCTGAAAAACGATCCTGCCGAAGCGCAGATCGTCTCGCACCGCCTGATGCTGCGCGCCGGCATGATCCGGCAGGAAGCCGCCGGCATCTACGCCTGGCTGCCGTTGGGCCTGCGCGTGCTGCGTAACGTCGAGCGCATCGTGCGCGAAGAAATGGACTTGGCCGGCGGAGTCGAGTTGCTTATGCCGACCCTGCAACTGGCCGATCTTTGGCGTGAGAGTGGCCGCTACGATGCCTACGGTCCGGAAATGCTGCGCATCACCGATCGCCACGAACGCGAATTGCTCTATGGGCCGACCAACGAGGAAATGGTCACCGAGATTTTCCGCAGCTATGTCAGCTCCTGGCGAAGCCTGCCGCTGAATCTCTATCAGGTGCAGTGGAAGTTCCGTGACGAGCAGCGTCCGCGTTTCGGCCTGATGCGCGGACGCGAGTTTCTGATGAAGGATGCCTATTCGTTTGATCTGGACGAAGTTGACGCGCAGCGCTCCTATCGCCGCATGTTCGTCGCCTACTTGCGGATGTTCGCGCGAATGGGCCTGAAGGCCATTCCGATGCGCGCAGAAACCGGCCCGATCGGCGGCGACTTGTCGCACGAGTTCATCGTGCTGGCACAAACCGGCGAGTCTGCCGTCTACTGTGATAGCGACGTACTCGATCTACCCGTGCCCGCATCGGATATCGACTATGCCGGCGATCTTCAACCGGTGATTGATGCATGGACCAGGCTCTATGCAGCGACCGAAGATGTGCATGATACCGCGCGCTTCGAGCGCGAGGTGGCACCAGAAAACCGTGTGCATACGCGTGGCATCGAAGTAGGGCAGATTTTCTACTTCGGCACGAAGTATTCGCTTCCGATGAAGGCGACGGTGACCGGTGCGGACGGCGTGGCCCGTCCGATTCACGGAGGCTGCTATGGCGTGGGCATATCACGCTTGATCGGTGCCATCATCGAGGCCAGTCACGACGAACATGGCATCGTATGGCCCGCATCGGTATCGCCGTTCGACGTTGGTTTGGTCAACCTGAAGTCCGGCGATGCGCGCACCGATACCGCCTGTGAAACGCTGTACGCAAAGCTCCAGGCAGTCGGCGTGAGTGTGCTGTACGACGACACCGACGACCGTGCCGGCGGGAAGTTTTCCAGGATGGACCTGATCGGTCTGCCCTGGCAGCTCATCGTTGGCCCGCGTGGTCTCGACACCGGCGTGGTAGAGCTGAAGCAGCGCGCCAATGGTGAACGGCACGAGCTATCCATCGGGGCGGCATTGCAATTACTGACAGCATCGCATTCAAATCAAGCCAGCAACTATTCGGGCGGAAAAACCTCATGACTGATCTTCTATGGCAAAAAGCGGGCGTGGCGACGAATGCGCGAATCATGGCGTTTCTTGCCGGTGACGACGTGCTGCTCGATCGCGAATTTTTTCTGCACGACATCACTGCCAGCAAGGCGCATGTCGAAGGTCTGGCGAATATCGGTGTTGTAAGTGCCGACGAGGCGGCTGAATTGAAGCGCGAGCTGGATGCGCTGGCCGAAGATTTTCGCAGCGGATCGTTCGTACTGGACGACCGCTACGAAGACGGTCACTCGGCGATCGAGGCGCGACTGACCGAGCGTCTTGGCGATGCCGGTCGCCGCGTGCATACGGGTCGCAGCCGCAACGACCAGATCCTGGTCGCGACGCGCCTGTGGCTGAAGGACCAGCTAGCCACCTTGCAGTCGCATTGCCGCGCCATCGCGCAGGTATGTCTCGATCGTGCCGCACAGCCGGCGTTGCCGCTGCCGGGCTATACGCACCTGCAGCGTGCTGTGGTCTCGTCCACCGCGATGTGGTTTGCCGGTTTCGCCGAAGGTTTTATCGACAATGCACAGCGTGCCAGACAGACGTCCATTTGGATCGATGCCAATCCGCTGGGCACTGCAGCCGGCTACGGCGTCAATCTGAAGCTCGATCGCGAGCACACTACACAGGCATTGGGTTTTGCGCGCATGCAGGTTTCGCCGATCTACGCGCAGCTCTCGCGTGGCAAGTTCGAGATGGCCGTACTGGAAGCCATTGCCAGTGCGCTGCTCGATCTGCGTCGGCTGGCGTGGGATCTGTCGCTGTTCACCACGGCAGAATTCAACTTCGTCAGCCTGCCGTCGGAGTACACCACCGGCAGCTCGATCATGCCGAACAAGCGCAACCCCGATGTGGTGGAACTGCTGCGCGCCAGCTATGCCAGCGTGGCCGCGGCGCGTACCGAGATCGAGCAGCTGCTGTCGCTTCCCTCGGGCTATCAGCGCGACCTGCAGTTTTCCAAAGGCTCGCTGTTCCACGGTTGCCGGCATGGACTCAGCGCGCTCGAACTGGTGCCCGATCTGCTGGCACGGTTGCAGTGGAATGAAGCTGCGATGCGCGCTGCAATCGAGCCGGCGATGTATGCCACCGATGTGGCGATCGAACAGGCCGCCGCCGGTGTGCCGTTCCGCGACGCCTATCGCGCTGCCGCCGAAACTGCAGCCAACGCTGGCGAAGGCCGCACGCCCGAGTCCAGTCTCGCCGCACGCACATCGCCCGGCGCTGGTCACGATTTGCGGCTGAATGAATTGGTCGCGCGGCTGGCGCAGTTCGACGCATGAACGCATCAGTTTCCACGGACAACGCCGCGCACTATCGCTGGGGTGGAGTCTGCGATGGTTGGCATCTTTTGGCTGGCGATGACCTCAGTGTGATTGAAGAACGCATGCCACCCGGTGCAGCCGAAGTGCGTCATCGTCATGCGCGTGCACGGCAGTTTTTTTATGTGCTGGAGGGTGTAGCCACGTTGGAGGCCACCGGTGTGACGCATACACTGAAAGCAGGGCAGGGACTGCATATATCGCCGGGCACGGCGCACCAGATGCGCAACGAATGTGCTGCCGACCTGCGTTTCATGGTCATCTCTGCGCCGAAGAGTCACGGTGATCGCGAACTCGCCCCGCTGGACGAGGTGGGATAGGTGGGAATTCGGACATCCGTTCACGATCTACCCGAGCAGCCGTTGCCGCCTTGGCGCCGAGCAGTGCTCAAGGTCGGCAGCAACTTGTTGGCAGCGGATGGCGGCGGGCTGACCGTGCGCCATGCGTCTGCGCTGGCGCAGTTCATCGCCGCCAGCCATGCGCAAGGCAAGCAGATCGTGCTGGTTTCTTCGGGTGCGGTGGCGGCGGGTCGCGCGCTGCTGCGCGAGCACACGGTCAGCGCCAGCGATCTGGTGGCGAGGCAGGCGCTGGCAGCGCTTGGTCAGGCGCCTATGATTGCACTGTGGCAGAGGTTGTCCGCGCGTCCGGTGGCGCAGGTGCTGCTGACCCACGACGACCTGCGTCATCGCCGTCGCTATCTCAACGCGCGCGCCACACTGCGCGAGCTGCTGGCGCTGGACGTGCTGCCGGTGATCAACGAGAACGACACGGTAGCTGTCGATGAATTGAAGCTCGGTGACAACGACAACCTCGCAGCCATCGTGGCGGCGTTGGTCGATGCCGATCTGTTATTGATCGCCTCGGATATCGACGCGCTGTATACCGCCGATCCGCGTATTGATGACACGGCCATGCCGATCGCCGAAGTCACTGAGCTCACACCGGCGATTCTCGCGATGGCCGGTGGCAGCGGTAGCAGCGTCGGCACCGGTGGCATGCGTACCAAGCTTGAGGCGGCCGGCAAGGCTGCGGCTGCGGGCATCGCCACGGCGCTGTTCTGCGGCAGTGATGCGGCGACCGTACAGGGGCTGAGCGAGGGCCGGCTGCAGGGCACGTTGGTGCACGCACCGGGCAGCCGCATGCAGGCGCGCAAATACTGGTTGCGTCATGCGCCAGCCGCGCCGGGTCGCATCGTGGTCGATGACGGTGCGGCGCGTGCGTTGGCCGGTGGTCGCGCTTCGCTCCTGCCGGGCGGTATCGTCAGTATCGAGGGCGAGTTTCATCGCGGTGACATGGTGGAGATCATGACCATAAAAATAGGCGACGCGGCGCAGCGCGCCGTCGCGCGCGGCCTCAGCCAGTACGGCGCGGCCGAAGTGCGCCGGCTGGCCGGTCATCACAGCCGCGAGATTCCCGCGCTGCTCGGCTACAGCTACGGTGGCGAGGTGGTGCATCGCGACGATATGGCCACGCTGGTTAGCTCGGATACCGCCGCATGAGCGCGATACGCACGCAGGCACTGGCTTGCCGCGAGGCAGCGCGCCGCATTGCTGTGCTCGATACGGCGGCGAAGCAACGCCTACTGTGTGACATGGCCGACGCACTCGAATCGCAGGTCGATGTCGTGCTCGAAGCCAATGTGGAAGACATGCGGCTGGCCATGGAAAAAGGCGTGCAGGGTGCGATGCTCGATCGTCTTCGGCTCAATGTTTCGCGCGTGCAGACGATGGCAGCTGGATTGCGCGAAGTCGCCGAGCTACCTGATCCCGTCGGTATGGTCACACGCCGTGAAACCCGACCGAACGGCCTCAGCATTGAACGTGTGCGCGTGCCGCTGGGCGTCATCGCGATGATCTACGAGGCACGCCCAAACGTCACTGCCGATGCCGCCGCACTGTGCCTGTTTGCGGGCAACGGTGTGATCCTGCGCGGCGGTTCGGAAGCACTGCAGTCCAACCTCGCCATCGCCGCCGCCTTGCAAACCGCACTGCAGACCAACCATCTACCCGCCGCTGCACTTACGTTAGTGGATGACCTCAGTCGCGAGGCGATGGTCGAGTTACTGCAACTCACCGATATCGTCGACCTGGCGATTCCGCGTGGCGGCGAGGGGCTGATCCGTTTTGTCGCCGAGCATGCACGCGTGCCAGTAATCAAGCACTACAAGGGTGTTTGCCATCTGTACGTGGATCGCGCGGCCGACCTTGCCTTGGCGCTCAATCTTTTGATTGACGGTAAGACTACGCGACCTGGCGTCTGCAATGCGCTGGAAACTCTGCTGGTGCATGCGGACATTGCCGAAAGCTTTTTGCCGCTGGCGGCGGCAGCGTTAAGTGAGCGTGGCGTCGAACTGCGTGGCTGCGAGCGCAGTCGCCAGTGGGTGCCTGCCATGAAGTCAGCGACCGACGACGACTATGCCGCCGAGTTCCTCGACCTGATTCTCGCCGTGCGCATGGTCGACGATCTCGATGAGGCCATCGCGCACATCCAGCGCCATGGCTCCGATCACACCGAGGTCATTGCCAGCGCCGACGAAGCCGCGGTGCAGCGTTTCGTGCATGCGCTTCGCTCAGCGGTGGTGATGGTCAACGCCTCCTCGCGCTTCTCCGACGGCGGCCAGCTCGGCCTCGGCGCCGAGATCGGCATCTCCACCACCCGCTTGCACGCCTACGGTCCGATGGGTGCCGAGTCGCTCACTATCGAGCGTTTCGTGGTGCGTGGCCACGGCCAGGTTCGGCATCCGCACAACCGTGTGTGAGTGTCGGTAACCGGCCATGCACCGGCATCTTTCGGCCGACCACTCGCGAGAAATACGGAACTGAACATGCTCGACAGAAAAGGCTGGTTTCGCCGACTGCCTTGAAGGTTGTGGAGATGCCGTAACATGGCATGGTTGATGCTTCCATGTTTACCGGGCCGGCGGCGGCGGATCGCTTGGCCTCGGTGAAATCGGTATCTCCGCCGCTCGCTTGTATGTCTTATGCGTCGCACGGAGGTGTGCAGAGGAACCGTCAATACCAGGGGGGAATGTGCGATCAGTTCATTTGTTTTGGGTCTGCCGAGGTCATATTCGACACCGACCGGCTCTGGTGCAGCAAGCCGTGCCTTCTGGCGCGATCCGCAATTCAACCTGCGCGGGGTAAGGGTAGTGTGAGTGCGCCGGTCGGCGATGCCTGCGCTGGCAACGGCGATCGCCATGCCACCTTGTTGAGAGTCTGTCCAAGGACGACGTAATGCCTATCGACAAAGTTGGAACCGGGGGAAATTGGCATCGCCTATTGATTCCCGTACGCAAAATGTTCACTGCTGCATTGAAACGCTGCGCACATAAATCCGGAGAACGCGGCTAGCCATGACCATGCTGACGGATTTCGATAGACCAGCTCGCGCGGGACTGACGCGGATGGTTGCCGCCATTGTGGTGGGCAATGGCTTTATCGCGTACGACTTCACGATCTACAGCTTGTCAGCGGTGACGATAGGCACGCTGTTCTTTCCGTCCCGTAATCCCGTCTCGTCGTTGTTACTGTCGCTCGCCACGTTCGGCGCCGGTTTTGTGATGCGACCGCTCGGTGCGGCGATCATTGGACATATTTCCGATAGCCGAAGCCGCAAGACGGGCATGATGCTTTCGCTCATGTTGATGACGATTGCGACGTGGATGATCGCGTGCATGCCGACCTATGCATCGATCGGTCCGGCGGCGACGGTGCTGATGGTCGTCGCGCGATTGATGCAGGGGCTGGCTGCGGGCGGAGAGATTGGTCCAGCGTCGGCATCGTTGATGGAGGCGGTGGCACACGAGCGTCGCTGTTTCATCGTCAGCTGGCGCGGTGCCAGTCAGGGAATGGCCGCATTCACGGCGGCACTGATTGCGGCGAGCACGACGGCACTCCTCTCTCCAGCGACCATGCAGGACTGGGGCTGGCGCATACCCTTTATGATTGGTGGGCTGATCGGTCCGGCAGGCTGGTACTTGCGTCGCCGCATGCCGGCGATCGCCGAGCAATCCAGCAGAAAACTCATGTTCAGGCCGCTGTTTGCCGAGCATGCGCGCACGCTTGTGTACGGCGTGCTCATGATGGCGGCACCATCGGCGAGCTTTTATGTTGCGGTGTTCTACTTGCCGAGTTACTTGGTCCAGACACTGCATTGGCCCGCCACGATCAGTCTGGTGACAGCCTGTCTGTCGGGTCTGATCATTCTGGTGATGACGCCGCTGGTCGCCGCTATCGCGGACCGCTACGCGAGCCGAAAGACAGTTCAGTACGTCATGTTCTCAGTCTCCCTGATGGCGACCTATCCTGCGTTCCGGTTGTTGACCCAAGGCGTCGGTCATATCGGGGGGCTGCTCATCATGGCGACCTACGTGACGCTTTCGCTGAATAACGCCGGCGCAGGATCGGTGCTGATGCTTGAGGCGTTCCCACGACATCAACGCGCGGCGGGGCTTTCAGTGATCTATAGCCTTGGCGTGGTGATTTTTGGCGGATTTTCGCCGCTGCTGGTGACCTGGCTGATCCATCTCACCGGCGACACCATGATGCCCGCGTGGTATCTGATCGGCGCCACGGCGACTACGCTGTATGCGTTGAATCGGTTTCCCGAGAATAGATATGCACGAGTCGCAACCTCTGGCATCAGTGCGGATTGATCAGTGCGCAGCGAGCGTTTGCTGAAGGGCGATAGCCCGAGCCCGCATGTCTTTGGGGCTCATGCTGAAGGCCCGACGAAAAGCGCGGGTAAAATCCGAGGCGCTCTTGAAGCCCAGCCCGTAGGCAATCTCGACCACCGGGAGGTGGGTAAAGCGCACCAGCTCATCGGCCGCCGTTCGCAACCGGCGATAACGGATATAGGTGCCCAGGCCACCTTCGTACTCGAACCAGCGGTAAATCGTGGCGCGTTTCAGCTGCAGCGCATGGACGACATAGGTCGGTGTGAGATCGCTCTGGTGCAGATTGGCCTCGACGAAGCGTCGCACCTGACCGATCACGGCGGTTTGCACGGCGGCACGATGGTCGCCGGCCAGATGAGACGTTTTCCGAAATCCAGCGACGAGAAGTTCGGCGCTGGCGCGCAATGCGTCGAAGGCATCGGTGGCGTCAAGCCCGGATATCTCGTTGCCGATGGCTGCCATGTGATCCCAGACAAGTCGGCCAAGTGGCGTATCCATTGGCAGCGCGCGGCCGTGAATCGATTCGCTGTCGGGCAAGCCCGCATCCACGATGGCGCGCGGCACAAACAGTGTCAGAACCCGGCATGCCGGCCGGTCGACGCGAAACGGCTGGCTCATGTCAAACGCGATGATGCTCTTCGACTGGTTGGCCGTGCTGCGCTTGTGACTCATGCCGGTCACGTTGCCAGTGCTGCCTTCCAGAAAGAGATGAAAAGCGTAGTCCCGGCGCATGTCCGTGGAAACGCGGGCCACCGAACGCTCAAGCACCATCGAGTCCGTGCGGCAGTCAGTAAAGACCATCCCGTCAACCGCGTACAAATCGATGTTCGCGCCAAATCCGTCGGTCAGCTGGGTGGACGATGGCGGTACATCGACCACGTGGCCGACTCGCTGGCGCCAAGCCAGTACCTGCGCGTCGGTACTTAGCGCGCGTGTGCTGAAGCTGCTGGTCGCGGTGTACGCGAGCTGTGTGTCTTCATCGACAGGTCGACGCGCGATTGATGTTTGGGTCATAGGTACCGTCGAGGAAAAAGCAACCGGTCCAGCGTTGATGAAAGGTCGAGCAAGCAGCATGCCAACGATCGCAGGTCATTGAACGAGCGTTTTCGCGAAGCGCTGTCCTGGTTTTGGTGAAACGCAAATGCCGGTATGTCCTGCTCCTGTACTCGCAAATCGGTTGTGACGACGCACAGCGTCGGGTCGCGCCCACCCACGCAACTTTCGCCCTGGAACACGGGCGAAAGTGAGCATTGCCTCGAAAGACCCTGCTGACCGGACACGGCGGATTCTGGCTGGCCTGGGTCCATTTTTTATCCCGGCATCTGATTTGTCTACGCATAAACGGCAAATTTTTGGAAGTGAGACGCACGGTCAATAGTTGCCAAATTTTGTGACCATACTCACAAAAAATGACATCAAGTTAACCCTGGCCCCTACCGTGGCCTGTCGAAAAAGCTTGCGCAGGAGAGTTTTGCTTGCCGGGCAGGCGAGGTTCACCTGGACAGGGTGGACATCGCCCGCACCAGCAAGGCGTGAACAGGTGTTGGGTGAAGTTCAACGGGCATAAGCCAGTTTTTTTCGTTCAACGTGCCAACGGATAAGACGTCGGCAGAGGGGAAATATGGAGCATCAATTTCACTTTGTTTCGGGTCTGCCGAGGTCGGGTTCTACCCTTCTGGCGGGGCTGCTGCGCCAGAATCCGCGTTTTCACGCCGGCATGAGTGGGCCCGTCGGTGGGCTGTTCAATACTCTGCAAGGCGAGATGAGTGGCCGCAACGAGTACTCGGTATTCATCACCGATGCCCAGCGCCGACGCCTGCTGCAGGGCCTGTTCGAGGATTACTACGGCGAGGAATTCACCGCCGAGGTGCTCTTTGATACCAACCGGATCTGGTGCAGCAAGCTGCGCCTGCTGAAAGAGCTGTTTCCGACGGCCAAGGTCATTGCCTGCGTGCGGCATATGCCGTGGATCATCGACAGCATTGAGCGGCTGGTGCGCAAGAACGCGTTCCAGCCCTCGTCCATCTTCAACTACCAGCCCGGTGGCAC
Source organism: Rhodanobacter sp. MP1X3 (assembly GCF_014207165.1). Taxonomy (NCBI): domain Bacteria; kingdom Pseudomonadati; phylum Pseudomonadota; class Gammaproteobacteria; order Lysobacterales; family Rhodanobacteraceae; genus Rhodanobacter; species Rhodanobacter sp. MP1X3. Next base: position 53,349 of record NZ_JACHCO010000007.1, read on the forward strand.
GGTTTACTCGCGCGCCGAGGGCCTCGCCAACGGCGACGGCATGGTGGGCTTTGCCTATAACGCACTGAAAGAGGCGTATTACAGCGAAGACACCGCCAATCTGATGTTGCTGCAGTACGAGACGCTGACCAGCGATCCGGCCAAGGCCGTGAAGGCGATCTACGACTTCATCGGCGAACCGGCCTTCGCCCACGACTTCGACAACGTCAGTTACGACGCCAACGAGTTCGACCTGCGAGCCGGCACGCCCGGCTTGCATACGGTGCGCAACAAGATCGAGGCGCGCGCGCGCCGCACCATCCTGCCGCCGGACGTGTTCTGCCGTTTCGAGAACGACGCCTTCTGGCGCGAGCCGCAACTCAACCTGCGCGGGGTGCGGGTGGTCTGAGCACCGCCAATTGCCGATGACTTCGTCGACAAAAATTCTGTTTCTACAAATTCGATCCGGGCAGGGCGATGCACTGGATCACTTCCATAACTAGCAAGCCATTTCATTTAGTAACACCACAGGGAGCTCCACCATGAATCGCATCTACCGCATTGTCTTCAACCGCACGCTCGGCGTGCCACAAGTGGTTTCCGAATTGGCGAGTTCCTCACAGGGCGGTGCTGGCTCCAGTTCAACGAGTCGTATTCGAGGATTCATTCGACATCCCCTGATGCTGGCTTGCGCGATGGCGCTTGCTCTGGCTGCCGTGACACCCACTGAAGTGCGTGCAGACGGAGGCAATGGAGGACGCGGAAACGGCGCTAGCGGTGGTGCTGGTGGCACGGGAAGTAATCCGGTCGGCCAAGCCGGCGCAACGAATCTTTCGGGCCCGTGGGATTATGGCGGCGGCGGCGGCGGCGGCGCTTCGTACTTTAGCGGCATATTGCTCGGTCAAGGTGCGGCCGGGGGCAATGGCGGTAACGGCGGAGCAGGGGGCGCTGGCGGTGGCGTCGGTGGCGCCTATTCGTCCACCACCATTCTTGCCGTAAGCAAGAGCGGCGGCGTGGGCGGTGCCGGTGGCAACGCGACTAATAATGTCGGCGGATTTGTCGACGGCGGCGGCGGCGGCGGCGGCGGCGGCGGTTTTGGTGTCGTAAGCACCGGCGGCAATTTTTCCGTGGGCGCTGGTTTATCGGTGACCGGTGGCGCTGGCGGAATGGGTGGCGCCTGGGGCGGCAATGGCGGAGAAGGCGGCGGCGGTGGCGGCGGCCAGGGCGGCGGCGGCGTGCTGCTCTCGAGTACCGGCACGACCTTCTCCAACAACGGCACTGTCACGGGCGGTGCAGGCGGTGCAGGCGGTTCAACCGGTTATGAAACAGGTGGCTCAGGTGGTGCCGGTGGCGCTGGAGTAGTGTTTACGAATGCCGCGGGTGGCAACCTAGTCAATACAGGGGTCATTAGCGGTGGCGCAGGCGGTTCAGCCGGAAATAATAACGGCGGTGCCGGTGCCGGTGGCGTTGGAATTACGGGTAGCAGCCTCTCGATCGTCAATAGCGGCACCATCAGCGGTGGCTTCGCCAATGGTGGCAGCGGCGCGCAAGCCGATGCCATCTTGTTCAGTGGCATCAACAACACCTTGGATTTGCAGACCGGCTCCGCTATCAACGGCGCAATCGAACTCGCTTCCGGCAGTACCGCCACGATTGCTGCCCAAGACAGCAGTCTGGGCCTGAGCAATGCCATAGAACTCGACAGCAGCACATCCGCACTTACCGTCGACACCAGCACGGACAATCTCACTGTGTCCGGCGTGATTTCTGGTGCGGGTTCATTGACCCAGAGTGGTAATGGCGTACTGATACTCGCAGGAGCTGATACTTATAGCGGAGGCACCACCATCAGTGCCGGCACCCTGCAGGTGGGCAGTGGTGGCACTACGGGTTCCATCACGGGTAACGTTGCCGATAGCGGTGCTTTGGTGTTCGACCGCAGCGATGCAGTGACCTACGGTGGCGTGGTCAGCGGCACCGGCGCGCTTTATCAGAACGGCGCAAGCGAGCTGGTACTGACTGGCGCCAATACCAATACCGGCGGTAATGTCATCCAGTCCGGCACAATGCAGATCGGTAACGGCGGCACCACTGGTTCGATCATGGGTGATGTGACCGACAACGGCACGTTGGCCTTTGACCACTCCGACGACGTGACCTTCGACGGTGCGATCACTGGCGCCGGCAATCTGACGCAGTCGGGTACCGGCGTGCTCACGTTGAGCAACGGCACCAGCAGCTACAGCGGTCTTACTACGGTCAGCGCCGGTACGCTGGCGCTGACCGGTGATGCCAGCATCGCCGCATCCAGTGGTTTGGTCGACAACGGCACGTTTGATATCAGCGCTACCAACAACGGCGCCACCATCGCTTCGTTGAGCGGGAGCACCAGTGGTGCGGTGTTACTCGGCGGCCAGTCGCTGACGTTGTCCAACGCCAACGATACGTTCGGTGGTGCAATCAGTGGCACGGGTGGTCTGACGCTTTCGGCTGGCAATGAAATGTTGACCGGCACGAATACCTACACGGGCGACACGGCGATCAACGGCGGCACGCTGGCGATCACCAGTGGCGGCAGTGTGACCAGCACCGGGAATGTTATCGACAACGGTACGTTGATCGTGGACGGCGCCGGGTCGAGCATCACCGCAACCGCCGGCGGCACGCCGTTCCAGGTGGGCAGCACCGGCACCGGTAGCCTGACGGCGAGCAATGGCGCATCGGTCAATAGCACGGGCGAACTCAACATCGGCCAGAACGCCGGCGATACCGGCATGGTCACCGTCACCAGCGGCGCAAATGTCACTGCGGCGGCGAGCATCAATGTCGGTAAATACGGCAGCGGCGCGCTGACGGTTTCCGATGGCGGCTCGGTCGACAGCAGTTTCCTCTCGATCGCCGACCAGGCCGGTTCGACCGGCGCGGTGACCGTGACGGATGCAGGTTCATCGGTGACAGTTGAGCCAGGCGGCCAGATCGTGGTTGGCAACCATGGCGGCAATGGCACGCTGACCATCGCCAACGGTGCTTCGGTGATGGGCGACAGCGTGTCGATTGCGGCGGATGCAGGCTCGATCGGTGTGCTGAACATCGGTGCGGCCGCAGGTAATGCCGCGACAGCGGCGGGTACGCTGAATACCGGCGCCGTCACCTTCGGCGCGGGTACGGGTTCCCTGGTGTTCAACCACACCGATCCCGGCTACACCTTCGATCCGACGATCAGCGGTAACGGTGCAGTCAATGTGCTGGCCGGCACGACCATTCTCACCGCAGGCAATACCTACACCGGCGTCACCAACATCAACACCGGCGCCACGCTGGCACTGACCGGCACGGGCAGCATCGCCAACTCCAGCGATGTCATTGCCAATGGCACGTTCGATATCAGCAACACGACCAACGGCGCATCCATCGTGTCGCTGGACGGCAGCGGTAATGTCGACCTGGGCACACAGTCGTTATCACTGACCAACGCCAGCGGTACCTTCGGTGGCGTCATCAGCGGTAGTGGAAGTCTCAACGTGGCAGGTCCCATTGAAATCCTGTTGGGCGAAAACACCTATACCGGCGGTACGACGATCGGTAACGACACTGATCTGCTCATCGGCGATCAAGGAACGACCGGTTCCATTGTCGGTGACGTGACCAACAACGGTTATCTGCTTTTCGACCGCAGCGATGCCATCACGTACAACGGCGTGGTCAGTGGCAGCGGCGGGCTCTATCAATACAATGGCACCGGCACACTCACGTTGACGGGCGTCAACACGTTTACCGGAAATACCGCGATCTTCGGCGGCACGTTGGCACTGAACGGCAACGGCAGCGTTGCGGACGCGTACAACGTCATTGACTACGGCACGTTCGATATCAGCAATACGACCAACGGCGCATCGATCACCTCGCTGAACGGTAACAGCAGCGGCAACGTCAATCTCGGTGCACAGACGCTGACGTTGACCAACGCATTCGATGAGTTCGACGGCAGCATCGCCGGCAGCGGCGGCCTCACGGTGGGCGCGGGCACCGAGACGCTGGGCGGCGCCAATGCCTACACCGGCAGCACGACCATCAACACCGGCGCTACGCTGGCACTGACCGGCACGGGCAGCATCGCCAACTCCAGCGATGTCATTGCCAACGGCACGTTCGATATCAGCAACACGACCAGCGGCGCGTCCATCGTGTCACTGGACGGCAGCGGCAATGTCAACCTGGGTACACAGTCGTTGTCACTGACCAACGCCAACGGCAATTTCGCTGGCGTCATCAGCGGCAGCGGTGGCCTCAGCGTCGCAGGCCCCATTGAAGTTCTGACCGGAGACAACACCTATACCGGCGGTACGACGATCGGTAACGACACTGATCTGCTCATCGGCGACCAGGGGACGACCGGTTCCATTGTCGGTGACGTGACCAACAACGGTTACCTGCTTTTCGACCGCAGCGATGCCATCACGTACAACGGCGTGGTCAGCGGCAGCGGCGGGCTCTATCAGTACGATGCCACAGGTACCCTCACGTTGACGGGTGCCAGCACGTTTACCGGAAATGCCGCGATCTTCGGCGGCACGTTGGCACTGAGCGGCAACGGCAGCGTTGCGGACGCGTACAACGTCATTGACTACGGCACGTTCGATATCAGCAACGCGACCAACGGCGCATCGATCATCTCGCTGAACGGTAACAGCAGCGGCAACGTCAATCTCGGTGCACAGACGCTGACGTTGACCAACGCATTCGATGAGTTCGACGGCGTCATTGCCGGCAGCGGCGGCCTCACGGTAGCGGCGGGCGGCGAGACGCTGGGCGGCGCCAATGCCTACACCGGCAGCACGACCATCAACACCGGCGCTACGCTGGCACTGACCGGCACGGGCAGCATCGCCAGCTCCAGCGATGTCATTGCCAACGGCACGTTCGATATCAGCAACACGACCAGCGGCGCATCCATCGTGTCGTTGGACGGCAGCGGCAATGTCAACCTGGGTACACAGTCGTTGTCACTGACCAACGCCAACGGTACGTTCAGCGGTGTGATCGCGGGCAGCGGAGGTATGGTTGTTGCTGCTGGTCAGCAGGTTCTTGACGGCGTCAACACCTATACCGGTGCGACGACCGTCCAGGGCGGCACGCTGCTGATCGGTGACAGCGCCAACGCCGCTGCATCGATTGCTGGCGATGCCAGCGTTGATAGTGGCGCAACGCTCGGCGGCTTTGGTTCGGTGAGCGGGAACGTGGATGTCGCGAACGGTGCGCATCTTGCTCCGGGTAGCAGCGGCAGCATCGGTACGCTGACAGTCAACGGTGACCTGATCGTCGCGCAGGGCGGCGTGCTCGATTACGAGTTCGGCACCCCGGGTGCCGGTTTTGGTACGGCTGGCACCGGCGATCTGGTCAATGTCGGCGGCAACCTGACGCTGAATGGCGCGACGCTCAACGTCAACGCCGATCCTGACTTCGGCTCGGGCCTGTACCGACTGTTCAACTACAGCGGCACGCTGACCGAAACCAATGGCGGCATCACGTTCGGAACGGTGCCGGCCGGCGACACGCTGGTGATCCAGACGCTGACGACGGACAAGCAGATCAATCTGGTCAACACCGGTGGCCAAGCACTCAACATCTGGAACGGCAACGGCCTGGCGTCGCCCACGCAGATGGGCGGCGGTACGGGTACGTGGTCGACGACTTCGTCAAACTGGACCGACGTCAATGGCGACGTATCGGCGCCGATGATCCCGCAGCCGGGTGTCGCGATCTTCGGCGGCGTTGCAGGCACGGTCAGCGTAGACGACAGCGCGGGTGCGGTATCCGCTACCGGCTTGCAGTTCATGACCGATGGCTACGTCATGAACGGCGATGCGTTGACGCTGGTCGCCGATGCCAAGGGCAACGCACCGGTCATCAACGTAGGTGATGGCACCACGGCTAGCGCCAGTGATGTCGCCACGATCGACAATGTGTTGCAGAGCACTGACGGCCTGGTCAAGAACGACTACGGCACGCTGATTCTCAACGGTGCATCCAGCATCAGCGGCGCGTCGGCGGTCGAAACGGGCGAGCTTGACCTGGACGGCAGTGGCAGCAACTTCTCCGGTGGCATCACCCTGTCCAGCAGCACCACGCTGGTGGTTGGCGGTGCCGGTGCCGGCGTGACCGTGACCGGCGCCAGTGGCACGGCGGGTAGCTCGCCGTTCAAGTACGGCGGTGCTGGCGGCAACGGCGTAGCGGGCGGCGCAGCGATCAGCGGCAGCGGTTTTGTGCTGACCAACAACAGTCAGGTCGTTGGGGGGCAAGGCGGCTCGGGTGGTGCTGGGAAATACTGGCCGGGTACGACGCCGGTCAGCGGTAGCGGCGGCGCCGGCGGTGCGGGCGGCGCCGGCGTGAGTGGCACGGGTTTCAGCTTGACCAACACGGGCTTTATCGGTGGTGGTGCCGGTGGCTATGGCGGTCGTGGTGGCAGCGGGGTCGCGAACGCGAGCCAGGGAGCGGCTGGCAACGGCTACACCGGTGGTGCGGGCGGCGCGGGCAACGACGGCGTCACGGGTACCGGTTTCACCTTGAGCAATGCTGGCGTCATTGCCGGTGGCTACGGCGGCCGCGGCGGTCAGGGTGGTTACGGCGCCCACGGTACGACCGATGCGAGTCAGGCCGGCGGCAACGGAGGTGTCGGCGGCAATGGCGGTAACGGCGGCGTCGGCGTGGGCGGTACCCAGTTCAGCCTGGACAACAGCGGTCTCGTTCTTGGCGGCGCAGGTGGTTCGGCAGGCACCGCGGGCTCGGCGGGCAGCGGCAGCTACTCCAGCGGCAGCGCGGCGCCTGGCAACGGCGGTACGGGTGGCGTGGCCGGTGTGGGCGGCGCCGGTGGTGCCGGCGTGGCGGGCAGCTATTTCAACGTGACGAACGAAGCGGCAGGCACTATCGCCGGTGGCCGAGGTGGCTACGGTGGCTACAGTCGCCGTGGCAGCAGTGGCGGCTCCATGGCGGGTGGCGGCGCGACAGGCAGCTATGGCGCAGGTGGTATCGCGAGTGTGGCGGGTGTCGGGGGTGCGGGTATCAGCGGCGATCACTTCGAGGTCGTCAATAATGGCGCGATCAATGGCGGCTACGGCGGCTTTGGTGGCGAGCCCGGGGACAATGCTACGACTGCGGCGGCGATGGCAGGCGGCACCGGCGGCACCGGCGGTGCGGGTATCAGTGGGAGCTACGCCACGATCACCAACAATGCAACGGGTGTTGTCACCGGCGGTCAGGGCGGTTCGGGTGGCTACGGCAGCTATAGCAATGCAACCGGCGCGACCTCCGGCGCGGGCGGCACCGGCGGCACCGGTGGTGCCGGTATCAGTGGCACGCAACTGCTGATCACCAATGCGGGTGCCATCAGCGGCGGCGCGGGCGGTTTGGGCCACTACGGTGCCAGCGACAGCAATGACAGTTCCGCACTGTCCGCGGGCGGTGCGGCGGGCGCTGGCGGCATCGGCGGCGCGGGTGTCGCCGGTTCGTCCTTCACACTGACCAACACGGGTACGGTCACCGGCGGTGCCGGTGGCATCGGTGCGGTAGGTAACACGGGCTCCTCGTACGGCGGTGCCAACGGCAACGGCGGTAACGGTGCCGCCGGTGCTGCGGGCGGTGCCGGTGTCAGTGGTTCGTCGTTTACCGTGATCAACAGCGGCAGCATCGTGGGCGGTGCCGGTGGCTTGGGTGGCACCGGTGGGGCGGGCGGCAGCAACGGCACGGCACCCAATGGCAGTGCCGGCACCGACGGTGTAGGCGGTGCGGGTGGCGTGGGCGTGGTGTCGACGGGTAACTCGATCGTGGTCAATAGCGGCAGCATTGCCGGTGGTCTGGGCGCGGACGGCACGCAGGCCGATGCGGTCGACTTCAGCGGCGGCAACAACGCGCTGGAGATCGATGCCGGTTACGCGTTTACCGGCAAGGTCATCAGCACTAGCGGTGCGACCCAGGGCGGTGACACTCTCGATCTGGGTGGCGTCACCAACGACAGCTTCAATGTTTCGCAGATCGGCGCCGTCGGTAGCGGCACCGAATATCAGGGCTTTGCCAACTTTGCCAAGACCGGTTCCAGTACCTGGACCTTGACGGGTACGGGCAATGCCAGCGAGGCGTGGACCATCGTCGCCGGTACATTGGCGGCCAACACCACCAGTCTGCTGGGCAACGTGACCTTTGCACCGGCCGCGGGCAATACGGTGGCGGTTGATTTTGATCAGACGCAGAACGGCATTTATGCCGGCGTAGTGTCCGGTGATGGCACGCTGGAAAAAACCGGTAGTGCCACATTGACCCTGACCGGCGCCAACAGCTATACCGGTGGCACCACGATCAGTGCCGGTACCTTGCAGTTGGGCAACGGCGGCACGACCGGCTCGATCGCCGGCAATGTCACGGACAACGGCACGCTGGCATTTGATCGGGCCGGTGCGGTGACCATCGATGGGGTGATCAGCGGCACGGGCGGCGTGACGCAGCTCGGCAGCGGTGCCGCCGTATTGACCGCGGCCAACACGTATACCGGCAGCACCACGATCAGCGCTGGCACGCTGCAACTGGGCAACGGCGGCACGACCGGTTCGATTGCTGGCAATGTCACCAACAACGGCACGCTGGCGTTTGATCGTTCCGATGATGTGAGCTTTGCCGGGGTGGTTTCCGGTACTGGCAGCGTGGCCCAGTCCGGTCCGGGTAGCTTGACGGTGACCGGCACCAACACCTACACCGGTGGCACCACGATCAGTGCCGGTACGCTGCAGTTGGGCAACGGCGGCACGATCGGCTCGATCGTCGGCAATGTCACGGACAACGGCACGCTGGCATTCGATCGGTCCGATGATGTGAGCTTTGCCGGCATCGTTTCCGGCAGCGGCCGGGTGACCCAATCCGGTTTGGGCAGCTTGACGTTGAGCGGGCTCAACAGCTATAGCGGCGGCACCACGCTCAACGCCGGCACGCTGGTGCTGGGCAATGCTTCCTCGATCGGCAGCGGCACGCTGGCGATGGCGCAAGGCACGACGCTGGATATCGCCAACAGCTTCACGTTGGCCAACGCGATCACGCTGTCGGGCGATCCGACCATCAACGTGGCTACCGGCCTGAGCACCACGCTTAGCGGTGGCATCAGTGACGGCACGCAAGCGGGCGATCTGGTCAAGACCGGTGCCGGTACGTTGATCTTGACCGGTGCGGACACCTATACCGGCAGCACGGAAGCGGCGGCAGGTACGCTGGACGTGGAAGGCAGCCTGACCAGCGCGGTGAGCGTGGACAGTGGTGCAACCCTGGTGGGTAACGGCAGCACCGGTGGCATGACAATCGCCGCCGGGGGCGTGGTGTCGCCGGCTGGCAATGCCATCGGCACGCTGACGGTGAACGGCAACGTCACCCTGGCCGCCGGTTCGACCTATCAGCTCAACGCGACCGATACCGGCAGCAGCGATTTGATTCAGGCAACTGGTAAAGCCACGCTTGGTGGTGGCTCGGTGGTGGCGATGGAGGCGGGCAGCAACTGGAATGCCAAGACCCGCTACACCATCCTGACGGCGAGTGGCGGTGTCAGCGGCACCTTCGGCACGGCGAGCAACAACTTTGCTTTCCTGACCCCGACGCTTAGCTACGATGCCAACGATGCGTATCTGACCTTGCTGCGTAATAACGTCGGATTTCCCACCGTCGGCGTGACGCCGAATCAGATCCATACGGGTGCCGCCATCGAGGCCTTGGGTACGGACAGTGCTGTTTACGAGGCTGTGGTGCCGCTGGCAGCGGATCCGGCGCGTACGGTGTTTAACGAACTGGCCGGCGACAGCTTGGCCAGCACGCGCACGGCGATCATCGACGACAGCCATTACGTGCGTGATGCGATCAACAACCACCTGCAGGGTGCGCAGGGCACGGGCGAGACGACCCAGGCCGACGATCAGGGCAGCGTGTGGGCCAGCACCTGGGGCCACGGTGGCAACAACGACAGCGACGGCAATGCGGCCCGGATGGGCAGCAACGGCAGCGGGCTGTTGGTGGGTGCCGATCACAACCTCGATGCGTGGCGTGTGGGCGCGGTGGCCGGCTCTGGCCAGCTGTCGAACAACACGACCTACGGTTCGGGCGATGCGCATAGCACCGATACGGTGTTTGGCCTGTACACCGGCGTGGACGTGGGTGCCTGGCAGTTCCAGGGTGGAGCGGCGCACAGCTGGTACCAGACGAGCAGCCATCGTCAGATCGATGTGACCGGGATCGAGGATCGCGCCACCGCCAGCTACAACAACGGCGTGACGCAGGCGTATGTGGATGGCGGTTATCAGTTCACCTTTAACCAGGGCAGTCTGACGCCGTACGCCGATGTGGCGCGTGTGTGGATCCATCAGGGGGCGATCAACGAGGGCAACGAAGCGGCGGCAGCGCTGGATGTGCAGGCCAATGGGACGGCGGTGAACTACGGCACGGTGGGCTTGCGTGGTGCCTACAACCCGTCACCGGTGGTGCAACTGCACATGAGTCTGGGCTTCCAGCAGGCGTGGGGTGATCTGCGCTCGATCGATCAGCAGACTTTCGCCAACGGCGGCACGACGAGCTTTACGGTGGCCGGTGTGCCGGTGGCCAAGAGCTCGGGTGTACTGGACTTCGGCCTGCGCCTGCAGCTGAGCAAGAGCGTGAGCGTGGATACGAGCTATCACGGTCAGTTCGCCAGTGATGCCAGGGATCAGGGTGCACGCATGGCGCTAAACGTGGCTTTCTAAAAGACGCGTGGTCTGAAACGAAAAGCCACCCTGGTTATCAGGGTGGCTTTTTTATGCGGGGATAGGCTGTGATGAAATGCAGATGGACCCGGTTGGGCATTTCTTCCCGACGAGTTCGGCATCTGACCAACATCCAAATAACAGGGAACTTGCGCTAGCCAGTTGACGCTTGAATGATTTCTAATGGCCGGTGTTGTTTTACGTTGCTAGCGCAGACTGCGCTGGATCACGAGTTCGCCATCGACTGTTCTACCGGCTTGGGTGAAGCCGAGTTTTGTGAGAATTTTTTGGACAGCTCGACGTTCGAGCTTGCGATTTTCGACGGTGGCGACCAGGTGGCCAGGTGCGCCGTTTTCGCGTACGAGGCCTTTGAAGCCTTCGATCGTCTTTTCCATCAAACGAACGTTCAAGCCAGCGAGTCGACTCGCCGGACGGATAAACATGCGGACAAATCCGTAGGACACGCCCTGGTCATCGAGACGTATCGCCACCGTGCAAGCGCCAGCGATGCTGTCACTTTCCACGTTGTGGAGAACGCACGCTACTTCCCATGATCGGCGCCATGCCTCATCCGGATTCGCGAGTGCTCCTTCCTGCAGCCAGAAAGTCACGATTTTCTGTCGTAGTGATTTCGTTATGTTTCCGAATACCCAACGTATCTCAAAATCCGATAGAGGCCCAGTTGATGTAACCGACGTTTTGGTCATGAAAGAGTCCTGTCTACGGATATGTTTTGCAGCATTAGAGGGGTTTGAGAAACATGAGGGTCTATTTTGGAGGCTGATACCGTTGCGAAAGAAGCAGACAGCGACGGCCCATCGACGTTGAATAGAGCGGTAGTAGGGAAAGTCTGAGCCGACTTGAAAGCGGCCCAGGCAGTCGATGGATGGCTATGCACGATGGCCTTTGAGCCAGAATATCCATGTTTCGTGCTGGTCGACTATCATGGACATCCGCGTCGAGCCGTTAAACGTCACTCTTTCGGCGCATTCCGCACGGCCAAGAGCCGATGCGGGGATAACAGTTTTGCACTGCCGCGTGCAGTGAATCAGCTTGTGAATGGTTTGATGGATGGATTACAGATGCTTGGCGTTCGGTGGCTCTGATAAACATGGTTGCCTCCGATACGAGCGCCAAACGACCTGCTGCCGTTGCTTCCCTGCGCAGGCCCAAACGGGTTTATCTCGTGCCGCCTGCGTGCTGGAAATCCGCCAGGCTGGCCGCGCAATCAGCGGCAGTGGACTGGTCGCTGGTCGTATCCGCGCCCGCGTCGTGGTCAGAGCGATGGACCAGGCCAGCGCCAACATCCAAGGTCTCGCTGCATGGTTTGAGTAGCGCCGCACTGCGCATTTCTGCATCGGCGCATATGGCCCGTTTGCATGCAGCATTGTTCTCCGCGCTGCGCGGCGTGGATGTTGCGAAAACGGTGGCGGCTCTCGGAAATCGTGTGGCGCGCTGGCCCTGGCCAGCGTGGGATCAAATCAACAGGCGCAGGGCACTGACCGCGTTTTCGCTCTGCGTGGCCTTCGGCGCTATCGCCATCCCGTTGGTGAGCGGCGTGGCGCATTCGCAGCCGGAGCTTGAAAGTCACGCGATGCTGAGTGCGCCAGTGACTTCGCAAACACTGGCAAAAAGCGTTGCCAGGCCGGTTATCGCACCCCCGGTGTTGACTGAGAAAACGGACGATATTGAATCTATCGTAGTGCTGCCGAAAGCGGCTCCGGCGATGCGCTCCGATTCGCCATCCGCTATTGCGTCGCTGTCGGACGTCAGCACGATGGACTTGATGATGCCGATCGCCGAGCCCGATCTGAATATCGCCTCGCATCAAAGTCTGTGGGCGCAGGTGGGCAAGGAGTTTGGCGTCGATCCGCTGCTGCTTTACAGCATCGCGCTGGTCGAGTCGCGATCGCTGCATCCCGGTGGTGACATCGGTCCGACCCCTTGGTTGTTCCGGGTCAACGATCGCCTGGTTGTTGGCGAACGGCATCACGTGCAGATGGAGATGGCTGTGGCAAGCCAGCTCAATGCCACCGTCCAGGACGTGGGCATCATGCAGGTCTACTACCCGATGCACCGGGACGCTGTTCGCGATCCGCTAAGCCTGCTCGACCCAAGAACCAATATCTCGGTGGCGGCGAAGATCCTGCACGACGGCATGCGCGAAACACGTGATCCGGTACTCGGCGTTGGCTATTACCACAGCCATACGCAACAGCTGGCAAGGGACTATGGCACCGCCGTGATGACGGTCTATCAACGTCTGAAGATTGTCTATCGCTCCGGGAAAAACGCGCAGATCGTTGCTCGTTAATCCGAATCGTTTCTTACTTCGCCCACTCCCGCACTGCTTGAACAAACGCCAGGCAATCCGTGAAACGGTTGTACAGCGGAGCAGGCGAGATACGGATGACATCGGGTTCGCGCCAGTCGCCGATGATGCCGTGGTCCATCAGGTAATCGAACAATGCGCGGCCGCGCTCGCGGCCACCGACGACGCGGATGGAGAGCTGCGCGCCGCGGCGGTTGGGATCGCTGGGGGTCACGATTTCCAGTACGCCAGCAAGTTGGGTATTCACCAGCCACTCGAGATAGCCGGTGAGCTGCAACGATTTTTCGCGCAGCGGATGCATGCCGGCGCGACGAAACATGTCCAGCGATACGCGCAGCGGCGCCAGCGAAAGAATCGGCGGGTTGGACAGCTGCCAGCCTTCCACACCGTGGATCGGCACGAACGCCGGACCCATCTGGAAACGCGTGGCCTTGTCGTGACCCCACCAACCGGCAAAGCGTGGCAACACGGCATCGGCATGACGCTCGTGCACAAAGGCGCCGCCAACCGCGCCGGGGCCGGCGTTGAGATATTTGTAGTGGCACCAGATCGCGAAGTCGACGCCGCTGTCGTGCAATTGCAGCGGCAGGTTGCCGACGGCGTGCGCCAGGTCGAAGCCGACCGCGCAGCCGTGGCTGTGTGCCAGCGTGGTGATTGCCTTGAGATCGAACGCCTGGCCGTTGCGGTACTGGATGCCGGGTAGCATCACCAGCGCGATGCGCGAGCCGTGTTCTGCCAGCGCGCGTTCGATCGCGCTCATCGATAGGAGGCCGTTCGGTTCGTCAGGCTCCAGTTCGATCAGCGCGGTGGCCGGATCAAAGCCGTGGAAGCGGACTTGCGACTCCACCGCGTAGCGATCGGTGGGGAAGGCACCCGCTTCGATCAGGATCGCGGGGCGATCCTTGGTCGGGCGATAAAAGCTCACCATCAGCAGATGCAGGTTCACGCCCAGCGTGTTCATAGCGACTACTTCGGATGGCTTGGCGCCGACGACCAGGGCGAGGTCGTCGCGTAGGTAATCTTCATAGTTCAGCCACGGCTGGCGACCCTTGAAATGGCCCTCCACGCCGAGCTCAGCCCAGTAATCCAGCTCGGCGTTGACGGCGTCGCGCACACCGCGCGCCTGCAGCCCCAGCGAATTACCGCAGAAGTAAACGCTGTCTACCTTTTTACCGTCAGTACCCTCGTGCGGCGGGATCAGAAATTCGTCGCGGAACGCGCGCAGCGGGTCGGCTGCATCGTGGGCTTGCGCCCATTCGGCAGTCGCCTGGTAATTGCTGACGTCATGCATTTCGGATGTCCTGTGGTTTTTGCGAGAGCGCCTGCAATGGCACTCGCTTGGCACACTGCGGCGACTTTAACCGTGATCGTTTTGATGATGAAGTGAAAGCGTGAAGTGAAAGCGGCCGCTGGCGTTGTCGCACGTCAACGAATGCCGGCACGATACGCCGGCATCAAATCAGCATCGTCGAGGCCTTACTTGAGCTTCGCGGCAATCCCGTCGCAGCCCTTTTCGAAGGCAGCCTTCCATGCCGGACCGGCGGCGCTTTCCGAGGGGCGTAGGCAGCGCAGCTGAATCGCGTTGCCGTCCTTGAGCCAGTAACGCTCGCTGTAGCTGTACTGCGCGCCGCTTTCCTGCGCCGTGTATACAAACGTATTGGGTCTGGGCGGCACCGCTGCTGCCTTGTAACCGGGCAGCGTCAGCGCCTTCGCGGAGGAGGTACTCACGTACTGCTGAAAACCGCTGATGTCGCCAACCTGCTTCACCGTCACGGTGACGCGGGACAGGCTGACCTTGCCGGTGGCAGAGGTATCGGGCACCTGGAATACGTGCACTTCCGGATCGCCCTGGGTGTCGAGAATGTCCACCCAGTCATCCGGTGTGTGGAACTGCACACTGCCGTTGGCCATGCTGACGTCAGCGGCGTGTAGCGTGCCGGCCAGCAGCAGGGTCGCTGCGAGGGCGATGATGCTTGAAGAAATGGTGCGCAGAAAGCTCATGCTGACTCCTGGAAAGTGCGGCTGGATCATGAAAGGCCATGGGCACGGCGATGTCGAATCCTGTCTGGCGATTCCGGCTTGGTGTCATGAAACGACGCCAGTCACGATCGATGCCTCAATGCCGACATCCGCGTCAACCCCAGCGCATAAGGATAGTGGTTATCGAGCTTCATCTGTTCGATGCCGGTCATATCCAGTCGCCGCCGCTTTCCCCATGCGGCGCGTCCCGCCATTCCAGGTCGCACACAATGCACGCTCGTGTTCGCCACGATCACTCAGAAAATCTACCTGCAGGCTGATGCGCTCAGCCTGATCCGCAGCGTGGTTGTCGAAGTTGGCCTTTGAACCCGTGTGTCGGGTCACGAGAACGAATTACGTGACGTCGAGCTGGCTCGCGGGCGCGCTGCTCTGCCGGCACTGCTAATGCCAGTTCGCGCACTTGCAAGGCGTCCTGCCAGCGGTCGGAGAGCTCGGTGTCGTCGGCATCGCTGATGGCCTAGGGCTACGGGCCCAGTTCGCATCTAAAGACGAGACTGGCCTCGGCATCGGCGCGGACGCGCCAATCGCGCATCAGTCCCTGCCAACAGCCAGAAACTGTTGCGGCTAGATGCGCCTAGCTTCGCGTACCGATCAGTGCGTCCGCTGCTTGGCCTGGTGGCCGGCGCAGGTAGCGGCTAGCGGTTTTTACCAATGGCACCAGCAGCATGGCGCAGCTGGCCAGCGGACTTTGTGTGATCAGATAGTGGTTTGCAAAAGACGCGCCCAGCAACTGGGTGGTCTGCGTAAAGGTCTTGAACATAGTGGTGGCCAGCAGAGATGGCTATATAGTGAACTTAAAAGTTCATTATATCCAATCGTTTTTTGGATTCTGGCGACAGCCTTTAACTAACGTTTAACCAGCGGGCGACCGATTGAAGTATCAGGAGTGCGCATTGGGATGCAGATCTGGCGTGTATTCAGTCCCAATGTGACTGCGGCCCAGCACGTGCGCGAGCGTGTCGACATTGTCGACCAGGCGATCGCTGATGCGCTTGAGCAGATCGGCGTTGTGCCGGTTGTCGGCCATGGCGAGCAGAGCGGCCAGGCTGCGCTGCAGGGTGCGCAAATCGGAGGTTAGCTGCAGTGTGCGATCCTCGCGCAGCGCGGTGGCGATTTCCTGCAGGGCGATGGCTACATGATCGACGAAACCACTGACCTCGCTGGATTCTGACATCGCGTTGTCATTGTCGATCACCGCTTCCAGTGTCATTGCGGTGCGTGCCAGCCGGTTGCCGTTGGCGAACAGTGCCGTGGCCAGGTCCAGCAGGACGACTGGCGCGCCGGGTTCGGCGCGCATGCGATCCAGCGACGCCTGCGCATTGGTACGCGCAGTGCGCGCCGCGGTACGTGCTTCGCGATGGGCGTCGCGGAGCATTGGCTGTGCCAGGGCGCGCAGGTAGTTGGCGTAGGCATCGAGCATGTCCGACAATGCGGCGCGCACGCGGCCTTTTTCCCATGTTGGCCACAGCAGGTAGGCAAGCAGGGCCATGCCGCTGCCGAGCAGGGTATTGATCACCCGATCGTGCACTGCGGCGCCGGAGTTGACGCCTTCAAAAGAGAGAAAAATCACTACCGTGCCGGTGAGCGCGGCTACGGCGGCGCCGTAGTGTGCGGTAGCGAGATAGCGGAAGGTCAGGCACAGCACGGCCATCAGAGCCAGATGCGTCCACGGCTCGTGCGGTGTGATGTGCAGCAGCACCGTGGTGAGCACCAGACCGAGAATCGTCCCCACCACACGCAGCAGGCCAAAGTTGAAGGTGGCGGCAAAATCCGGTCGCAGCACGATCGCGGCGGTCATCGGCAGCCAGTAACCGTGTGGCAGGTGCAGTTCGCGCGATACCAGCATGGCCAGGCTCAGGCAAACCGCGCTGCGGATGGCGTGGCGGAAAGCCACCGACTGTGGTGTCAGGCTGGCGCGCAGTGTGGCCAGCGCCGAGCTGCTGCGCAGCGCGGCTGGCAGTGGTGTCTCGGCGGCAACGGCGCGCATTTCGCCTTTGCTGCCGGCCCAATTGGCATTACGCACTGCCGCGGCCAACTGGCCGGACAGTGCGTGGATATGGCGGGCGAGACTGTCGGGTGGCCCATCGCCACCAAGCAAGGCGGTTTCGCTGGCCTGCAGGGTCTGCAACATGCGCTCGGCCTGCTGCGGGGGCTCGCCTTCATCGAGGGCATCGGCGATGGCGGCAAGCACGCGTGCGGCGTCGTCGCGGAACATCGCATGGATGGTAGCGTTCGCCCGCAGTTCGGCCATCGCCGTCAGTTCCAGCCGTATGCGCTCGGCCAATTCCAGCAATACCCCGAAGGCTTCCATCGCGCGACCGCGCGCGTGGTGGCGGCCGAGCAGGGTGTGCTGCAACGTTGTCATCGCTCCGGTCAGCGCAGGTACGTCGGCGTCGTCGTAGGTTTGTTGACGTGCCAGCGTGGCCAGGCCGCGATAGACGGCGGCCAGTGCCTGCCGCTCGGGCCGATAGCGTTGCAGTGGCCATGCAGCGACTGAGAACGCCATGAGCAGCATGCCACCGCTGAAGATCAGCCCGGCACCGAGCAGCGCATGCGGCAAGGTAGTGGGCGTATAGGTGGTGACCACGAGCAGGATCATGCTGGTCATGCCGACGCGGGCGATATCGACGCCGAACACCACCAACAGCCCGCCGAAAAATCCAAAGATCATGGTGGCGAACAGCAGTGGCAGCAGTTGATCGCCAATCAGGAAGCCGCATAGCGAAGCGATTGCCGCGGCGAGCGAGGCCAGCAGCAACTGCTGCATGCGTTGCCGATACGGGCCTGGCTGATCGGAAAACATCGTATTGAGCGCGCCGGCCGCAACGCCGATGCCCACTTCCGTATATCCCGTGGCCAGGCCAATGCCAAGTGGCAGAACCACTGCGGCGGTATTGCGTAGCAATACCCACAGCGGCACATCCGGCCGCTTCGCCGTGGTCAGACTCTCCAGCATTTTTCTGCTCAGCGAGTAGCCGGTTTTGGGCATGGTGCGTCGATGACTCAGGTGGCTGAGCAGTGATTCTGCATCACGCAGGCTGAAGCTGCTGCGATGGTTTCGCGTATAGGTCGGATGGTGCGCTTCGGATGGCACTGATATGACGATGGCGCCTTGCAGAGCGCGGCGCCATCGTCATCGATCGAATGCAGCGATCAGGCGCGACCGGCGAACTCACCGGTGAGCGTGCTGACCCAGATTTTTTCATCATTGCTGATGTACTCGGGTACCTGCACTTCGATGCCGGTGTTGAGCTTGGCCGGCTTGTTGCGCTTGGTGGCGCTGGAGCCCTTCATTTCTGGCGCGGTATCGACGACGGTCAGGATCACGCTGGACGGCACCTGCAGGCCGACGGGTGCTTCGTCGATCACCTGCACGTAGTAGCCCTCGATGCCTTCGACGATATAGCCGGCGTTGTCGCCAACCAGTTCGGGCGACAACAGATATTGGGTGTAATCCTCGGCGTCCATGAAGACGAATGCGCCGTCATCCATGTACGAGAAATTTGCAGCGCGGCGCACCAGATCCATTTCGCGCAGCTCGTCATCGGCGCGCAGGCTGAGGTCGAACTTGCGACCGCCGGGAATCGAATACAGCGTGAAACGAAACGTGACGTTCCCACCACGTGCACTCGGTGAGCTGCGTTCGATATCGCGCACCTGATAGACGGTGCCGTCGTTTTCGACCACATTGCCTTTCTTGACGTCGGAAGCTTTCATGGGAAGTAACTCAGCGGCTAGGGGTTAGGGGTGAGTGGCGAGGATGTGCCAACGGATATTTTTGTTGTGGCGGTGTTCGGGACGATAGCCGAATGGAGCGTTGCCTCGCCCCTCGTTTCTCGTCCCGGCTTTATTTAGCTTGCATCCGCACCGCACCATCGAGGCGGATGGTTTCGCCATTGATATAGCGGTTGCCGAGAATAAAGCCGACGGTATCGGCGTACTCATCGGGTTTACCCAGTCGTGACGGAAACGGAATGGATGCGGATAGTGATGCCTGCACCTGTGGCGGCATACCGTCGACCATCGGAGTCCAGAAGATGCCTGGTGCGATGGTGTTGACACGGATACCGACGCGGGCCAGTTCGCGCGCCAGCGGCAACGTCATGGAAACGACGCCCCCTTTGGAGGCGGCATAGGCAGCTTGGCCGATCTGGCCTTCGTAGGCCGCGACGCTGGCGGTGTTGATGATCACGCCGCGCTCGCCATCGTCACCCGGCTCATTGTTTTGCATCAGTGCGGCGCCGGCCTTGGCCACGTTGAAGCTGCCGACCAGATTCACCATCACCGTGCCGGTAAAATTGGCCAGTGGCATCGGGCCTTCCTTGCCCAACATGCGACCGGAACCAAGGATGCCCGCACAATTCACCACGACGTTGAGACCGCCCATGGATTCGTGTGCGGCTGCCACATTGATCACCACACCGTCCTCGGAAGTGACGTCGGTGCGGAAAAATCGTACGGCGTCGCCCAATGCCTTTATCGCGGTTTGTCCCTTGTCATTGTCGATGTCAAAAAGCGCAACCTGAGCGCCATTTGCAACGAGGTGTTGGGCTACCGCGTAGCCCAGGCCGGACGCGCCGCCGGTGATGATCGCCTTGACCTGATCGAGTTGCATGCGGACTTCCCTGATGAATCAAACGGGCATGGTAGCCGACTGGCGTGGCGTGGCGAAGCCGCTGGCGTGCAAATGTGAGGTTGTCTTCACTGAAATATTCACGCGCTATTGAGTGTTGAACCGCGATGGTCGGCTCTTGGCTCACCGAGTTTCTTCCGCTTTATGAATTTGGTGCTGCAGCGCAACGCAGCTATCGCCACATTATTTACGTTCCATCGTCGTCACATCAGTAGGAGTGCGTCATGCAAAAGCAATTGGGTACATGGCTAGTCATCGGTGCCTTGATGATGTCCTGCGCTGCCAGCGTAACGGCTCAGCCCCAGGATGATCATGGTCAGAACCATCAAGCTCAGAACCACCAGAACATGTACGACCGTGGCCGCAGTGAGGGCTGGTACAAAAAAGGCGGGCATGTCCCTGCTGAGTACAACGGCGGCTCCTACGCCGTAGATGACTGGCGTGGACAACACCTTCGCCAGCCACCGCGTGGCTACCACTATGTGCGCAGCGACAACGGTGATTTTCTGCTGGTAGCCATTACGACAGGTGTGATCGCGAGCATCATCGCCAGTCATTGATGCAGTGTTTTCGCCACTGTCATCCACTTAGGAGCGATCCATGAAGAAATCCACTATGAAGAAATCCCTGGGAACGCTGGCTATTTGTGGCGCCATGATGATGGCCAGCGGATCGTTGCTGGCGCAGTCCTACGATCATGACCACGATAACCATCCGCATCACGAAATGTACGACCGAGGTCATCAGGAAGGTTGGTACCGCCAGGGTGGTCGCGTGCCCGACGACTATCGCCATGGCAACTATATCGTCAGCGACTGGCATCGCGAGCACCTGCGGCCACCACCGCGTGGCTACCACTATGTGCGTAGCGACAACGGTGATTTTCTGCTGGTAGCCGTTACGACGGGTGTCATTGCGAGCATCATCGCCAGTCATTGACGCGGTCAGCTCTATCTCAGCTCTATTATCCTAGGGTCATCAAAGAAACCCCGCCTTGTTGGCGGGGTTTCTTGTCTGGCACGCCATTTGGTAGCAAATGCCCCAAGACAGTCAGGGGCAATCTCACAAGGATTTCTTGGCGAATCGGGCAGTTAAGGGTCGACTAATCGATCTCGGCCTGATTCGCCAAGGATGGAGAAATGAGATGATCCAGACCACGCTGTTTGAGCTGGAGCTCACATGGGGGCAGATGCCCCCCATGAAGGCTTGATTCAAGCAGAGTAGGATCGCCCCACAGCCTGTTCCTTGTTCATGGAGTCCGACATGCGTGAGTTCCTGCTGGGCATACGCGACGGTTTTCGCAAAGGCAAGGCATCGCCGTGGAGCGTGGTCGTGGCCGGCTATTTCGCGCCGTTTACGGGTCTGGCGCGCACGATTCATTTATGGATCGAACAGGCCATGGATGAGGCACAACGCCAACACGATCAAAAGATCACCGATCAGCACAGGGACTCTTGAATGGGCTCAGCTAAGACCTTGTGAGCCCGTTTTCGACACCGGCACGCTACGCCGCGGTCGTTCGTTCGTCGATCCCACCAGAGCGCATCCTGCACGCTCCACTGCTGCAATGCGGTGCCCGCGCGCAGGAACCTAGTTAGGGGCTTGGCGACCAGCCTGCACCTAGCGGTAGTCTCTCCGGATCGAGCACCCTCAAGAGAGGCCATGCTGCTCGCTCTCTTACAGGGTTCACTACTGCCTATATGGGATTGTGTGAGACACCAACGGTACGCCACCAGCGCTACATGGATCTTATGCCGTCCTCGTGTCTGGCTGCCCAGCAAACGCAGGAACTGCCAGATGGAGTCATAGAGGTGGCGGGTAAAGCCACTCTTCATGTGGTCCATGCGCCCGCAATGGGAGGGGCCATCCAAAGAGCAGTTGGTTCAGCTATTACGTACGCTAGCGTGCCGCGCGGATGCTGCCGGGGAGATTCCGTGGGATTATTAGCGCGGCAACGCGCACTTCGCACCTGACTTATCGGCTTGGAATCTAGGGTACGTGATGTGAGGAATCAGGAGTAGTAAAGCGGGGAGCCGGGGGCTTGGGCGTATGGCGCCCTAGGCCTTCTTCTCTGTCACCGCGCTTCTATCTGCCACGTCAGCTGACAGCGCGTGTGCCGCGGCGCCGGGCGATACGAGGGCCGCCTCGGAGTTGGACGCCGACGACGGCGTTGTTCGGCGTTGTTCGGTGAAGTCAAGATCGTACGCTTCTCTTCCCACTACGGCGAGATAGTTTCTGAGCATGGCCGCCGCGTAAGAGGCACGAATGCGTCCGTCGCGTCGCAGCCCCCATGTAATGCGTGCGCCGAGGCGTACGTCATCACGTTCCGATGGCTCCTTTCGCTTGGCTTTGGTTGCCGTCGACAGCCCCCCTCGCCCGCCGAATGTGAGAAGGTATTTGGGATCCGCTAACGGATCGATCTGATTACCACGCGCGGGGGGCGCATTCAGGATGCTATCGCACTGTCGCTTGATCTTGCCGTGTTGGATCTCGAGGCCCGGGAGCAGTACGTGCGCAGGCTGGTTTTGCTCAAAACAAACGCGACCGTCGCTGCGGTAGGAAGCGAGCTCCAACACCGTCAGCTGGACGAGCGCCACCTCGCCGAAATCGCATGCGTACTTCTGGCCGTCGAGTTTGAAAGGCAAATGAGGCTTCTTGATATTTTTCTTGTCTTCTTCCTCGGGTGGCACCTCGACTAAGGGGACAAAAAACGCCGTTGGCTGGCGGCGATGACCGTCTCCCCGCAGTTGAACATCGCAGGGTTGGCCAAGCAGCACATAGCGGCGAAGCTTTGCATCCGCCGCCGTGAGTTCGAAGGGATCAAACGAGAAGACGTCGCCCGAGGCGAGAGGCGAAAGGCCTTCGTTAATGAGCGCGGGTTCTTCCCAAATTTCCAGCCGCCGAAAGAGGCTGAGGCTTTCTTCTACCTGGCCATGGCCCTTAGGCTGAAGTTCGATTTGACGGAGCTTCCGCATGCGCATCGCGCTGGCTTGGGCAATGGGACTCGACGCGAAACCTTTGCGAATTGAGGTGGCCATTTGGGCCGTCACTGCACGTTCCACGACATTTAGTTCCGACAGGCCCTCGCCATAGCCCATTTCGACAATGTATTGATCCAACTGCTCCGGGGCCAGCCCGTAAAGGGTTTCTTGGGCAGTGGTGTACGCCGCTTCCAGCTCGGATTTCATGAAACCCAGCACGTGGTGAAGGCTGCGTCGAAGCCCCGCACGCTTGATCGCAATCCGCAACGACTCTTTGATCACACCATCATCGGCGAAGTCGCCAAAACGCCCTTTTGCAATCACGCATACAGGCGGGATATTGACTTCGTCCAATCCCTTGCGTAATTGTTCCCGTAACTCCTTCTCTAGCTCGGCTTCCGTCGCCGTCGTGGCCTCATTGGTGAGCAAAAACACCGTGCCCTTGAAGGTCTTTTCCGACAATAGGCGAATCGTATCAAGCCCGGCCCCTTGGTCGCCGAGGCCATTGTTCAAGTCGACGATACAGCTCACTTGATCGGTGGGCGTTGCGCATAACGTCGCTAGTTGATCGCCAGCTTGCGGAAAATCCCAGCAATCGTCCTGTGCGATGCTCAACAACTCCCGCATCTTTTGCACGAATACGTCCCCAAACTCGCGGACACCGGTGCTTTCGGCGATCTTGTCCAGCAGCGCCGTGCGAATCGTGGCGGTGCGTTCGACGCTCGCCTGCTCGATGAAATCGCGCAGCGCCTCTCGTTCAACATCAAACTCGTTGAGCGTAGCGGCGAGATCCGCTATGCCCAATTCCGGCACCAGATGCTCATGCTCACGTAAAGCGCTAATGAGCTGCGCGCGACTGGTGCTGAAAATGTCGTCGATCCAGACGGTTCGGTTGATGCCCAGAACCGCCAACGCTTCTTGTACTTGCATAGTGACCCGTCCTTAGCTCCGAGCGTCAACAGCACTTAAGTTGACAACAAATCGATAGAGGCGACCGTGACTGTTGCGTGCGCCGTCCAAGTAAATTTCGCATCCGTCCAAGGCCAAAAGCTGTCGTGAAATGAACAGCCCAAGGCCTTGCCCCTGTCCGCCCTGCGGCTTGGCGGAGACAAACATGTCAAAGAGTGACGCTTCATAATGCGGCTCCACCCCCATGCCGGAATCGCTCACCACAAAGCCCGACGGGGTGGTGACAATCTCGATAATCTTGCCTCCCGATAAATCACCGGTCATCTCCGCGCGATTCAGCCAATAGATGCTATTGCTGACTAAATTGTCGACGACCTGCAAAAGCCTCGCCTGGTTCATGCGGACGGTGAGCGAATCGTTTTTTCCTGCGGGCTCTACCTTGATCTGATTGCGCTCGAATCGTGACCGCCGTGCCTCAACGTATTCCTTAATAAACGTGAATACATCAAAGGTGTCTTTCATCGCGCGCGTGCGCGGAAGCATGGGGTCCAATAGCGACGCTTGTCCGCTAATCGCCGTACACGAGAGCTTGATGGCCCGTATATCGGCCTCATAATCTCGCGTAGATGGCGGCACTTTCCGGCGCGTGAGCGCTTGAATGGCCGCAAGGCGCTTTCTTATTTCCGTCAGATGCGTGCGCAACTCATGAGCCAGCCCCCTTGCGCTCAGTCCGATAGCCGCGCTTTCAATCAGCGATGTGACTAACTCGCGTTGCTCTTTTTGATCCTCGCGAATGCTGCCAATGGCGTCCGCTGCCGTTTCGGTATGCAAAGACTGCTGGAGTTGAGCCACAACGCCCATTGCGCGCTCGGCAATGGCGATGGCACGCGCCGCTTGCTCTTGAGCCGGAGCACGGTGGCCGGCGAGAGCATCGAGTTCTTTCTGGATACCGAGTGCCGAATCGCCAGCCGTTTGCCGAACAGAATCCGCCGCCTGAATGATCCGCTCGACACTCGTTACCGATTGTGCCGGCGTTAGGGGGATGTCTTGAACATTTTTTTTGAGCTGTTTCGCGCACTCATCGACAGCTCGGCGGATGGATTCCAGAGCCTCGTTGGAGAAGCTAAGACATACTTTGGCAATCGAATGAAAGCCACGATAAGCTGCGTTTTCAATGAACCCTTCTCGATCTGATTTTTCGACCAGGCGGTAATTATTTTGACCATTCAGCGCAAAATAACCAACCGTGTTATTGAAGCGCATCCCATAGGTGCTGCCAGAGGTCATGCCTTCGGACAAGCCCAGCCAATCGCTGCTGGACCTAATGCGAAACCCATCGCGCAAAAGGCTGATGCCCGCCATTTTGTCGACCATCGTTTTTAGCGCGACCGGGTTGGCCACGGCCGCCTCGCGAAGATATTGCCGATCGATATGGAAGAAATAGAAGGCCCCCTCGAACGCGCCGGGATCCTCGATAGAGGCCTGGGTATCGAGCATGAACTTCGACCAGGGATACGTTCTTTCAAATTCCACAAACCAGCCGTCGGGTACGTTGGATTCGATGTGGTAACCCTTCGTGCGCGAAAAGGTATTTAAGAATCGAACGAATTCCTCGTCGGCATTGTTCCGCCCAAACACCCGTGCAGAGCGCACCCGCTGGTCTTCCGACCGCGACGTAGTCAGCAACGACTTTTTAAAGGCAGCGCGGGCCACCAGTCGCTTCTTGTCCTGGTGCATCTCCCAGCGGAACGTAAACTTCGCCACGGCCGACTTGAGCAATTCGTCCGTTACTTTGACCAACGAATGCTCCACGCCATCGAACTTCAAACTAACGGGGAACGTCGAGGTCGATTCAAAGGGGGATATCAGCCCCGCCAGGCTTGCCATCAACTTGTCAGGTCGGTCAGCGCTTCGCCAATTCGGCAAATCGTGCAACCCAAACACAGACACGCGGGTACCTTTGAATCCCTCAACGTTCGGCGTATTTCCCGTCACCACCGGAACCAAGTCAATAGACTCGGCTATTTCGCAATCCTTCCAACGAAAGTGCGCGTGAGCCATATCATTGGTCGGCAATTGCGCCGATTCGACGCGGAGAATATCGCCGATTTTCATCGTGCCCAGCCGTCCTAGACCTTTGTCGCCCAACGGGGTTCGTCCCTTCGTCGTGGTCTGCTTGGGTCCCAGGCCCTGAACGCGTTTGCCCGAACTGCTGACGACCAGCCAAGATTTGTGAATATTTTCCTCGGAGATGCCGTCGCCCGCATCGGCGATTGTGACACGCCCGTTGTACGTCAGTGTTCGTGTGACGCGTTCCGCGGAATCCAATCCCCCCAGGTCAGGTTGACCGGACTGGGTGCGTGTCAGCGCGGCGCTGACGCCTTCGGCAGGTTCCAAAAAGGGCTCCAGCCATTCGCGAGGACCGGAGTCTTCAATCGTCCCGACCTCCGTGGTATCGACCTCAATCAAGCAGCCCGGCGAGTCGGCGTCATAAGCATTCTTGACGCACTCCAGAATGGCTTGCTCGACGTCGGTGACCAATTCCGAACCCAGTTGAATGATCACGCGCCCCGCGATCTTGATGTGCGCGTACTGCTCGGGTCCGCCCTCACGCGCGGCACGTCCCTCGGTATTGTCACTCACTACGCGAACTCCGCAACCAAGGTCGTTTCAGCATTGATCAGTTCACCGATCGAATTGCGATTGGGCATGCGCTTGACCGGAAGCTTTCGCTGAATCGAGGTCACGCACCGACCGCCGAGTGCCTCGACGATGTCGCGATTAATCGCGTCGAAGGGCACCTTCAGTCCTGCGGCATTGCGATTGCCGGTAGTCATCACCCAATGGGCGCTTCCCAATGCTTTGGAGTTTATGCGATGCAACGATTCCCAATAGTCGTACATAAAGCAGGACACTTTACGGACGTCGCGGTTGTCGCGTTTGGCTTGCCGGCTGAAACGCTTGTAGGTAGGCGACACCTCCATCATTTCGGCATGCTTTTCTTGTGCATCGAGCACCGAGCCACCCAGACTCGCCGCATCCAATGCGTGAGTATTGGCCAATAACTTATCATCGACACCGCCGGGCAAATCTTTAGGGTCGATCCAGTTTAAGGCTAAGAACGAGAATTGCCCGTAAGGAATTGTGGTGACGTTGTCCCCATAGGGGGGCGACGTTACTAATATCTGGTGCCGTGTTCGACTGGTTGGGATTTTTGCCGTGCGAATGTCACCGCAGATGATGCGTGCCTTAGGAGTTTTTCTTCGCGACTGTGCGAGGATCTGCTGATAGTCTCTTGTGCGCTGAAGCGCCTCACGCAATGTCAAGAAAAAGACCTTGCGTATCCGAGACACGTCGACCATCTCGGCATCGGGACGAACGTGGAGTTTGTAGGTGCTTGTCCGGCTGTTGGAGCAACGACGAATGGTGTCCGCGAACGCGACCCATAAAACTTTGCGCGTGCCGACATCCTCGACGCGCATGATGGCGCGACGGATTTTCGAAAAATAAATGGCGCTCTCTTGACTAAACCATTTGGCGCGCCCGGCGAAATCAACATCGATCGTCATCTCGATATCACGTGCCAGGTGATGGAGGACAACTTCGACGCCATGCTCAACATCCGCGCGCGCATCGACTGCAATTTTTGCCTCGCACACCATGGCCGCAAGCGGATTGATATCGATGCCGACGAAATCGAGCCCTCGAATGAGCGCTTCGGTCATGACCGTTCCGGAACCAACAAACGGATCGGTTACGCGACACGGGCCATCTATCTCGGCCAACACGACATCCAAGATGTCCCCTTGCATGCTCGGGATCATCATCGCGGGATAGCGCAGAAGTCCATGAAGATTGGGTCGCGCGTCGCGTCCAATCGTTGCCCAGCTCGGGGGCTGATGGCTGGCCAGTCGCTTGACCCGTGCGGCGAGGGAGGCCGGCGCTTTCCTTTTCATGATCGCTCTCTCTCTATATTAAGGGTACTGGGCGAGGTACCGCTCGGCTCATGGTAGTACTGCGGCCTGGCAAAACACCAGGTATATGGCGCAGGGCGTCCAAGGACCCCATCGGCTGCGCCGACACGCGCGCGTAGTGTGCTCACGGTTCGCCTCGCCGCCAGACTGGAAATAGCCAATCACGCTGCTGATCGACCGATGCTCTGTCATCGCAGTCTCCTTGCCAGCGTGCGTGCATCGCACTGTTCCCTTGAAACCGCGCGTTGCGCGCGGTGCATTTCTACAACTACCGTTACGCGGAGTATTTCGTCAACGGGCAGATTCTGGAGAGCTGAATTGCTTTAGCAGTGCGTCTCATCGATTCTGCCACAGGCGGCACCACAAACCCATATCCGGTTCTCTGGTTCCGACCCGCTCGGGGAAGGCCTGCACTTCGGGCCAGTTTCGAACGCCGGGGAGGGCAACGATGAGATCCAGCGCGTGGCTATCGCCAATGGTGTGGTTCGATTGCTGCTGCAACAAGCCCCGCACCTGCCCAGCCAGCAGCTTTAACTGCTGAGTCTCCGTGATCTTCTCCTGGGCACTTCCGATGCACGCATCGCGAGCCGCCCATAGAATAGAAGGCACCATGGTGAGGTCAGCGAATTAACCACCTTCGTTAGTGAATCTGGACTCTAACCGTCCCGCCAATCAAAATGACGCACGTCTACTCAATGCCAAGAAGGAGCAGTCGCGATGAATGAGATTCTAGCCACCATCCGCCAACGCTTCGTCAAGGGCCTCCGTGAAGCGCCCTATGAGTTTTTTGCACCGATCATCGTAGCCAGCCAAGGTATTCGGCTCGGTCTTCGTATCATTACGAGGCAACTGGACACTGCCATGATAGACGCGCGGGAAAAAGCTTATCGTTCGAAAAAGCATAAAGAATGATTTGCTAAGCGTCTCTCTCTACGTCTATGCGACGCCGTTTCTCGGCAGCTTGTTGACCTCAATTCGGGCGTTTCACACGGATCTTGGATATCCCTCGTGTAGTCGCTGAAAGATTTGTGTTGCCACACGCCGGGATAGCAGTATTTGAATGCCGAAGCCGATCCGCCTAGATCGGCGACGCTATTGCGCCCGAGCAATGCCCCAAAAGAACCGCCGATGCTTTTCGACATCGTCGTCGCAAATTGTCATGTGAATGAAGCCATCGCTGATTCGGTCCGCCGCAACTATGGCGCGCTTGAGAGTGGCGACAGTAGTGCGCTGGGCAGCGTTCAGACCTTTCATGTCTGCAACCATGGTGTCGTAATCCACTGTGTTGATGTAAGTCCAGTACTTGCCGAGCAGCCCGGTGACGACATCCGCGACCTGGATGCCGGGGTCGGCCTTCGAGTCGAGGAAGGTGTAGCCAGTGTAAGGTACGCCACTATCCTTCAGTGGGACGTTGGTGAGGCGTTCGGCGACGACATCTTCCTTGTCGAGGAAGTGGCGAGAGTCCTTGAATAGACAAATGACGTGCCGATAAAAGCCGTCAAACCCCGAGATGAGCACATGACGTTCTTCATCCTGGATGAACTCAAGGACCGCATCGTCCATGCTGTCTTGTAGAAGTTCGATCAAGCGCGCGGCTTCTTCGGCCGATAGCACGGGACCGCTGGATTTAACCACGTCCACAAGCCGTTCAATGAAGGCTCTCGTCGCACCGGGGGCAACGTCAGGGTAATCGGCAGAGAACAGTAGTGCCGAGGTCGCCGCGAGGTCACGCTTGAGGACACGGTATAGAAAATTCTTGTATTCGCGTGCATGTACAACCCGCGCGTCATCGAGCCTGTTGACCAGAATCGAATCGATGATGTCGACGACTGACCAGTAGACGACATCGACGACACTAAAATGGACGTGGATGTTCCGTTGGGTGAGCCATTTGAGGAAGGTTGGCAACTTTTTCGAGGATAGGAGATCGAGGAAGTCGCCCTTGCCCAAATGCTTGAGCTTGAGTTCCTTGATGGTGGTCTGGAGCTTCAGTGATCGAAGCAGCGCGGTCCAGTCCGGGACGACCGAGGGACGATAGACCACGCCGCCGAGTACAAAGCTCTTCGGCTCAGGATTGTTTAGGCCAGTCTCCGTCAGCAGGAGCTTGCGGATGTTATTGGTTTCGTCATGATAGAACGTATAGGTGCCGTCAACCCCGCGAAGCGGATTACCGTAAAGGATGGTGGCCTGAATGTCGTTGACGTCCAATTTTAAATCCTCTGTCTCGATGAGCATGCATATTGCCAACGAACTGACCATTCGTTGCCAACACAGTTGATCAGAGTTGGCATATCACTTGACCGGCATCGCCAAACGGCTAACCACCTGACTGAAGGTCGATTGCCACCCGAAGCAGACGTTCTACCCATTCGCATTCCGGCATCATCCCTCCCTGTCGCCTAAAGGTTCAGCACTATGCGTTGGATGGCGTTTTGCAATCGATCAGGAGGCGCGTCGACGCTCCATCGCCGGGAACTTGGGCATCCGGACTGCCTGCAGCTGCGGCATCTCGGTAATCCGCATCATCTCGCCCTATGAGAAACCTTACAGGCAAAATCGTCCAGTTTTCGCCGCTTTGCCCAAGGTGTTCGCTCCGCGCCGCGTGAGTTTTTCGCGCCGTTAGTCGTTTTGTGGCGTGGCGTTAGGTTCGTCTTAGGCCAGCTTGAAGATGCCATGCGTGGGCCTGAGCTGGCCAGCACGACCGGAAGGTTGACAGTTACTAAGCCGCTCACCAGAGGCCTTTCCGCTCGACGCACCTCGACCCTGGTCGCTCGCTTGAGACATGGGGGTTTCCTATCATCCGTAGGACAGATCTCTTCAAGCGGCCTGGATCAAGAACTCGCTGGGCTTGGCCACAGGCTGCACTTATATGCATGCCGGCACAGTTCGACCAGCCCGTAGTGCTCCATCATTTTGAAAGTGCGCGATAGATTGCTCGGCGCAAGCAGCAAATCAGAGAGTTGGAACATGAGGCAAGTCTTTTTACTATCGAAGCACCAATGTCTTCCGTTGTCGCGTAGATCAGCCTATCTAGATTGCAGCGTAACCTCTAAAGTTGTTTCAATGGGACTTGAAAGATATGTGACCTAGTGATGCCTGTCTTTTTTGTCCCGAAAACACCAAATACGCCTTCTAGGATGAGATCCACTCTCAAGGCCGTATAGCCTCGCTCAATCAGTTTCTCGCGAACTGATTTAACAGCAATAATGTCTTGACTAACTATTTCACGATTGTATTTCTCTTCACTGAAAAAGTGCTTTATGAGAGCCGCCTCAGTAATTAGCGCTATCGAATCTCGATCTAGTTCGTCATCCGTCGTGTTGGTTATTAAGGAAATGGGGCCAAGGCTTTCCTTCATAATTGAAGATTGCTCGATATCCATAAAGTATACAAAGGCAAACTCATCGCTCTTAAGGTCTGTGGTTATCTCGCCCCATTTATTATGATTTATCGCACGATTTAGCACGCTGCTTTTGCTTTTGCCGACGTAGAGAATTTCTATATCATCAAGTAAGTACCAGTCGAACATATGAGCGAGATCTAAGGGCTGAACAATGACGCGCCGAGAAGTATTGCCATTGCCAATACTTTGATAAAGCATGCACTCTATGTAAAGCCGCGTTTCATTGGATAAATCAAGATCTATTCGACTTCCACGTCGATACTTCTGGCTAGACGAAAGGTGTGATTCCTCCTTTATGGCCCAGGCGGACATGACTCTATCAGCCCAACTTCGCCATCCATCATATTTGTGTGTTACTCCAGATTTTTCGAAAAGTAGCTTTGCGATGTTGAACATAACGTCTTCTGTACGACCACCTACTAGGACTTTACCGAGGATGCAAAAATCATCTATTACCCGAAACGAGTCGATCACGAAGGACATCTTCTTTGTTTTGGCGATCATATAAACAGTTGATTTCTTTCGATGGAAATCGCTAAATACATTCTTATCTGGTGCAGAATAAAGCGTGTCCTTAGCTACGGGCTGAAATTCACGAATGTAGGAAACAAACGCTCTTTCGGGATTTGGATTGCCGAGGTCGATAGGAGACGTAAATTTCAATTGTTCCATCCTTACCGTTTGTTGAGTCCACATGAGAAGCGATCGTCAACAGAACCGCCAGTGCGCTCGTGATCTAATACGACCATTCAATGTCCTCCGTGCTTCGTAAAGCCTAAACGCTTGAGATAAGCGGCTGCTGCCGCGAAGAGGTTCAGTCTATATCGGCCGGCGAAGATCGAAGGTGCGCAGAATTTGTGTCGGGGCTGAGATATCGCAATGAACGGTTATTAGCGCCCTCTACGAAACGGCATTTGAGTGTCGATATATCCCTTATATCCGACCCAACCCCTTTTGTACCGCCGACACTTTGCCGCTCAACGACACTATTGCCGATTTATGCTTTCTGCGGCCGGCCAACTTAAGCTTTCAGCTACAACCGTCGACGTGAAAGCTTCGAATGTGAAGATTGCATCAAAAAGTACTAGCTCTCCCCACATTCAATTGGCATGTTTACGTAAAACGCCATCAAACGGCTTAAGAGCTGTCAACGCTTTACGTGTTTAACGTATTCACTTAAAAATTTATTAATATCAAAGAGTTGACAGATACTTGCGCTAGTCACTACCTTCCGTCTCATCAGTCTGAATGGAGGACCAGTCATGACAACAGATGGCGACGCGCTTTCGCCCATGACTCGTTATCTCCTCGACGAATATGGCGCGACCCTATCTTCAGCCGCCGTCGCCAAGCTCCTGGGTTTCAACAATCTCAACTCCCTAGCGCAGGCTCGACGACGAGGGCACGTGCCGATCCGGATGTTCCAGCTACGCGGACGGCGCGAGTGGTTCGCCACAGCCGCCGATGTTGGCGCGTGGCTCGATCAGCTTGGTACTGCGTCGAGCGAAGAAAGCCTGCCGGTCGCTATACCGTCGTCGCAACGATCGGGCGTTCCCCATTGAAGGCATTCGCTAAAAAAATTTACAAAGGAGGCGACATGACGACGTAGCGTCAGTTAGCAAATCCAGGCCTTGAAAAGCACGAGGCCCAGGGTCCCCTGGCAGGGATTGTCCTGAGCCTCGCGAGATGCAGTTTTGAAGCGCTGCAACTCCATAGTAGCTTTTCTTATCCCCGCGTCAATCCCCGATGGGGTGAGCGCGCGCGGAAGTGTGCCTGGTGGGCGGCTATCGCCGCCCCCACCCGGGGCCACCCTCTTTTGAGGGCGTATCCGCCTTTTGACTCCCATTGGGAGACATTGCGTGGCACAGCACTATTTACACTCCAAAGAATCAAGAAACGCAGCCCGATTCATACAATCGCTGAATGAGAGCGAGTCCGAATCGTGGCTGGCGCTACTGCGCTGGGGGAGCCATACGGAGCAAGGTTGCCGGATGTGCGGTTCTTTCCGAGCACACTATCGTCGCCGGCACAGGCGCACGTGGCATTGCGCGGAATGTGACCACGAATTCAGTGTAAAAAGCGGCACGGCGCTACATGGGACCAAGCTCACTTATCGTCTCATCGTTGAGTTGATTTTCGCGTTTGAAAACGGAGCGAAGGGGCAATCTTTATTAGAGATGTCGCGTCGAATCGGCGCCACACCCAAATCCATCCAAGTTTTTTTTGGAAAAATAAGAGAGTGGATGGTGCACGCCATGGATCTAACGCCTCTTCAAGGGATTGTGCATATCGATGGGGGCTACTTTTGCGGTAAGCCTCGGCCACCGCGTCAGAAGATCAAAATGCCTGCAGATGCATTGAAGGTTCGATTCGGTAAAAAGTCTCCCACCCATCCAGACAAACCTTGGATCGATGCAGGCATGACGCGGCGGAACTGGCTGAAGCGCGCGAACAAACGTGTGGTGGTCGCGCTCTGCGAATCCGCGGGTAACAGGGAAGGATCAAAGCGATCCATCGCGATGGTTTGTCCTGCGGAAGACACGGCTACCGCTTTGCAGCTTGTTCGGAGCTTTGTGAGTCCAGACGCTATTGTCATGACCGACGAGAGTGGTGCCTATGCAAGCATAGGAGCATTGGTAAAAGGACATTTCACGGTCCAGCATGCACGGGAATTCGCCACTGCAGAAGGTGTCTCCGATAACATGGCCGAGACTTTTTACAGTCGCATGCGACGAGCCGAGTATGGAACGACACATGGATACCGGCCCAAGTATCTGCAGGACATCGTCTGCGAGATGGTGTGGCGTGAAAACCATCGAAAAACAGATCAGTCGGAGCGGTTACGTCTATTGCTTACGGGAATGCTTCATGCGCCAAAATCACGGTGGTGGACGGGATACTGGCAAAGCAAGAACCGTGCAGGTGAGCTTGGCATGAACTATTTCATGAAAAAATCATAGGCGCATCTTCTGTTTTGTACGACTAGATTGCGGTCCCATGTAGCACCGCGGACCGCAATCTCCATTTGGCTGTCCAGCATCGTCAATCGGGGATATGTCGCTCGATCAGTCCACGATTGACCAGCGTTTTAGCCGTCGCTTTACGCGACACCGTACAGTCGTCTGGTCCAAATATTTAATGCTAGAAAAATGGCTTGTGATGCACGAGGCTATCCCGCTCGTTTATAGTCAAGTTTCGGTTTGGCGTAGTTTGCTCAAAATAAACCTAGTCATCATTCACGCAAGCAGTTGCTGCCCAACTTTTTTAGGACGGCAATTTTTCTGCATTGGCTCGTGCCCCCGCTAGACGCCATAGGCCATGTTCACCTGTTGCGCGGCTTTCCGCTGGGGTGGCGCTTTGCCGCTCTACGATCCCTTTTTTAGCCAGCTGATTAAGCCTACGTCGCACGGCCGCTAGTGCTAGGCGGGGGTCAATGTATTCAAAATCTTTAACGTGCACTCCGACGCGTGACGTCAGTTCGCGAGCCGTTAGCCAGCCGTTCTGCGCTCGAAGTATTTGGAGAATCATTCTGGTCATCTGACCATAAGGGAATAGCGGCTTGCGTCCGTGGGGAACTACAGGTGTGATGTCCGTGGGTTCCACCTGAATCTCGTGCTGCGGAAGTATCAGGTCAATCGCCGCTAAATCTCTTTGGACTAGGGGTACCTTAGCGTTGATGGCTTCTAGCCGAGCCAAATACTTCGCACGCTTAGACTCCAGATGCAAAAGCGTTCCCGATAAGTGGGAACGCTTTTTGATCAGCCATTTAAGTGACGAGGGTGTTCTCCACATGCCTCAAGCCTACCTAGCGCTCAGATATTTAGGCTTGGGGCGTGTGCTACCAAATGGCGGTCTGGCAGTACCGACCGCACGCGTGCATCAATAAAGCAGTGCGCGACCTTCCGTCGATGCCAGCAACTGCGGAAACGGGATGACTGGGCTGGGTGGTGTTTGCGCCACTTGCAGTTCCCTCTGCCATACGCCAACGTCCCACCATTGTCCGAGTTTGTAACCGCATTGGCGCCATACGCCGGCGGCAGTAAAACCCATCGCCTCGTGCATCGCCACGCTGGCCGTGCCGGGCAGGGTGATGGCACCGATAGCCTGGTTGATACCTTGCAGGCGCATTACGTCCAATAGCGCGGTGTACAGCCGGCGTGCGATGCCCCGGCGTTGCGCCTGGTGATGCACATAGATCGATGTTTCGGCGATCCAGTCATACGCCGCGCGATCGCGAAAACGTCCGGCATAGGCATACGCCAGCACCTCGCCATCTTCGTCCCAGACCAGCCAGGGATAGTGTTGCAATCGTGTGCTGATGCGTTCGCGCATCGTCGCCACACTGGGCAGCGCCGTCTCGAATGTGGTTGCGCTGTCAGTGACGGATGGTGCATAGATGGTGTGGATCGCGGCCGCATCGTCATTGTGGGCAGGGCGGATCATGCAATACAGGCCTTCAGCATTTTTCATATTTCCAGTTGCGTGATTTTCCCTCGGCCAACCATGCCAGCGCGGTGGCAACGCGCTTCATGCGAGTGATATCGGTTTTTGCTTCGTCAATCCAGTCGGTGTACTCGCGCTGCATGCTCGGACTGAAGGCCTGGTAGTGGGTGCGCGCGGTGATGTTTTTCTTTTTCGCGAATTCCGTAGCCAGTACGTCCGGTGATAGCGGCGGTGGTTTCGGTGCCGCCTTTGGCCTTCTCAGTTTTATGCCGGCCTCGTTCAGCGCCATCGCCTTGCGGATGAAATCGACAAACTGCTTTTTTTTGGGCAAGTTGGCCACAGACGTGAGCTTGCCGAACTGGCCCATCCCTTCTTCCGCGGTTTCACCGACGACCTGCCTGGACAGCCAGAAGCCGAATCCACAGTGCTGCTTGAAAGCCGCCATCATGCACAGTGGCGATTTTTTGTAACTGAAGAAGGGCATACCCCACTTGATGCCTTCTTCGACCTCGGGGCAGGTGGCATGTATCACAGTGCGAAGATGCTCAAGAATGGGCTGAGCGAATGGCGCCGCTTTGGCGATATAGGCGTCGATGCGCGGATCGTTATTGGCCATCCCCGTATTTCCCGTCAAAGTTCGAGAATAAAGAACCTGTCGCAACTGAAGTGACCGGTACCGCCCATCGGCGCGGATAACGGCCTGAAACCGCTGCGCAGGTAGAGCGCCTGCGCACCATCCATGCCGGTGAGCGTTTCCAGATAGCAGCGACGAAAGCCGCGCGCTCGCGCGGCGTCCAGGCACCGCTGCATCATGGCCGCACCTGCGCCGATGCCGCGGGCCTCAGGCAGAAAATACATCTTGCGCAGCTCGCACACATCCGGCTCACCGTTTTCCAGCGGTGCCACGCCGCCACCGCCCAGTACTTCACCGTCGCGTTCGATCACAAAATAGGCGCTGTGCGGTTGCGTGTAGGCCTCGTACAGGCGATCTACTTCGGCGTCGTGGATCGCAAAGCCCGGCCCGTCGGCACCGAACTCTGGCATGACCTTGCGGATGATGCTGGCCATCGCCGTGTTGTCGCTGGCGCTGATGGGGCGGATCAAAAACGGTGTGGACATGGAGACGATCTTTTGGGGTGAGTGGTGACTTCAGCTGGCCGTGCGTGCGCGTGTAACGCGGCTCGCGGTTTCCTTGCCGAGCTGACCGGCGAGCCATGCACCGGTGGCGATCAGCTGATCCAGGTCGACGCCGGTGGTCATGCCCATGCCGTGCAACATGTAGATGACATCCTCGCTGGCCACGTTGCCGGTAGCGCCCTTCGCATACGGGCAGCCGCCGGTGCCGGACACGGCGCTGTCGACTACGCGCACGCCTTCTTCCAGGCAGGCCAGGATGTTGGCCAGTGCCTGGCCGTAGGTGTCATGAAAATGCACGGCGAGGGCTTCCATCGGTACCTCCTGCGCCACCGCACGCAGCATCGCGCGTGCCTTGGCCGGTGTGCCCACGCCGATGGTGTCGCCCAGCGAAATTTCGCGGCAGCCCAATTGATATAAACGAACGGCCACACGTACCACTTCGCTCACCGGCACGTCACCCTCGTAAGGGCAACCGAGTACGGTGGAGATGTAGCCGCGCACGGTCACGTCATCGGCCTGTGCATGCTCGATCACAGGTACGAAGCGCGCCATCGATTCGTCGATCGAGGCATTGGTGTTCTTGCGGCTGAAGGTTTCCGAGGCGGCGGTGAAGATCGCCACCTCACGCACGTTGACCTCGCGGGCGCGCAGGTAACCCTGCTCGTTGGGCACCAGCACTGGATAGTTCACGCCTTCGACCTTGCGGATGGCGCTGAACACCTCTGCCGCATCGGCCAGCTGCGGTACCCACTTCGGGCTGACGAAGCTGGTCGCCTCGATCGTCTTCAGGCCGGTGGCGGAGAGCCGGTCGATCAGCTCGATCTTCACCGCAGCGGGCAACAGCGTTTTTTCGTTCTGCAAGCCATCGCGCGGGCCGACTTCGACAATGTGGACGTGGTTGGAGGAATTCATGCGTGGTCCGGGCAGGTCGTGATGGCGTGTGCAATTCAGGCTGACCAGTCGGGTCAGTCGGCGAAGCGCACCAGTACGGCATCGGCCTCGACGAACTCACCCTGGGTGGCGTTGATGCTTTCGATGATACCGGCGCGCGGGGCTTTCAAGGCGAGTTCCATCTTCATTGCCTCCATCACCAGCAGCTCGTCGCCTTGCTCGACGCTGTCGCCGGGTTTGGATTTCACCAGCACGATGCGGCCAGGCATCGGCGCGATGACCTGGTTGCCGCCGGCGGCATCTTTCGCTGCCCAGGCGAAGGCGATAGCCCGCGTAAAGCTGTAGCGCTGGCCGCTGGCGTCGTGCAGCAGCACACGA
This sequence comes from Rhodanobacter sp. MP1X3, assembly GCF_014207165.1. NCBI lineage: Bacteria > Pseudomonadati > Pseudomonadota > Gammaproteobacteria > Lysobacterales > Rhodanobacteraceae > Rhodanobacter > Rhodanobacter sp. MP1X3. The sequence continues at coordinate 91,209 of NZ_JACHCO010000007.1, forward strand.
TGCTTGTCGGTGCGCAGAAGCACGCGCAAGGATTCGCCATTGAAGCGGGCGCTAAGGCTGTCGTCGTGCAGGCGCGCACCGCGCACTTCGCAACTCGCATCGCCATGGCGCAGGAGGTAGTTGCCATCTTGGCCATGCGCTTCGATGTCGTAACGCTGGTCGCGCAAGGTCAACGCGATGACGCGCTTGCCGGCATGGCCGATGCGCCACGCATCGGCGCGTGCCCAGGGTGAATGCGGGTCGGCTGGTGAGGTGGCGACATCGGCTTCATCTTGTAGCAACGCGGCCGTAGCGGCGGCAAACAGTACCGTATCCGTTGGCGCGATATCGCCAACCAGAAATTCTTCCAGATGTCGATCCAGATAGCCGGTGTCGATCCTGCCTTCGACCACTACCGGGTGACGGGCCAGTCGTTCAAGAAAACCGATATTCGATTTCGGGCCGATGATTTCGCAAGCGGCCAGCGCTTCGCGCAAGCGCTGCAGTGCCTGCGTGCGATCGTTGTCGAATACGATCAGCTTGGCGATCATCGGGTCGTAGAAAATCGTGACCGTATCGCCTTCGATCACGCCGCCGTCGAGTCGTACGTGGGGTGACGGGGAGGGCAGGCGAAGCGTCTGCAGTTTGCCGGAGCCGGGCAGGAAATTCTGGTCAGGATCTTCCGCATACAGCCGTACTTCGATCGCGTGACCGTGGGCGTGAATCTGCTCCTGCCGCAGCGGCAGTGGATGGCCGGCGGCCACGCGCAGCTGCCATTCGACCAAGTCCAGCCCCAGCGTCATCTCGGTGACCGGATGCTCGACCTGCAGCCGGGTATTCATTTCCATGAAAAAGAATTCGCCGCTCGCCGCGACGATGAATTCGATGGTGCCGGCGCCGACATAGTCGACCGCCTTGGCCGCGGCAACCGCGGCTTCGCCCATCGCGGCGCGGCGGGTAGCGTCGAGGAAGGGTGAGGGCGTCTCTTCCAGCACTTTCTGATAGCGCCGCTGCGCCGAACACTCGCGTTCGTTGAGGTGTATGACGTTGCCGTGGGTGTCGCCGAACACCTGGAATTCGATATGCCGCGGATGCTCGACGTAGCGTTCAAGGATCACGCGTGTGTCGCCGAACGCGCTGGCCGCTTCGCGCTGCGCTGAGGCTAGCGCGTCGGCAAATTCCTTTTCGTTGCGCACGATGCGCATGCCCTTGCCACCGCCGCCGGAAGCGGCTTTGATCATGAGCGGGAAGCCGGTGGCGCGTGCCTGCTCGGCGAGATAGGCGTTCTCCTGGTTGTCGCCGTGATAGCCGGGTACCAGCGGTACGGCGTGGTTTTCCATCAGCGCCTTGGCAGCGGCCTTGGAGCCCATCGCGTCGATGCTTTCCGGTTTCGGGCCGATGAACACGATGCCCGCCTCACTGCAGGCGCGGGCGAAACCGGTGTTCTCTGAGAGAAAGCCGTAGCCGGGATGGATCGCCTGCGCGCCGGATTTTTTCGCTACCTCGAGAATCGTATCGCCGCGCAAATAGGAGTCGGCCGGGCGCGGTCCGCCGATCGGCCACGCCTCGTCGGCCAGGCGCACGTGCTGCGCGTCGGCATCCGCCTCGGAATACACCGCGATGGTGTGGATGCCAAGGCGCTGGCAGGTGCGGATCACACGACAGGCGATCTCGCCGCGATTGGCAATCAGTACGCGCTCGAACATGCGGAATCCTTTGGGTTGTGCGCGGTCTTGCAAAGCCGGTTAACTTATCAGATGAACGGGCTGCAGCCGATGCGCGGCGCAGCATCGGGAGCTATTCACCCTCCCAGTAGTCGACCGTCGAGTCATATCGACCAACGATGCGAAACGATCGCTGCGTTTCATCCTGCGCAGGTTCAATGACTTGATACTTGCCGGAATCCGGGTACTCGCAGATATCCGTCTCGCCATTGCTGGATACCGCCAGAAAGCGCATCTCCACGTCGCCGGTATTGATGATCTGATGCGCGGTTTCCTGGCCGCCAGGTGGGCAGGCGATGATGTCGCCGCTGCGTATCGGATGGCGCTCGTTACCCAGCCGAAGCTCCCCGCTGCCTTCCAGGATGAAAAACATTTCCTCTTGCGAGCGGTGATTATGGAATGGACAAGCCAGTTTGCCCGGTGCAATGACGGTGAGGTTGTAGCCCAGCTTGCGTGCGCCGATGCGACGGGCAATCTCGCCCCAGCGCAGGTCGTAGTTTGCTGCCAGCGGGGCCGGCGGCATCTGCTCGGGAGTCGCCGTCTGCAAGGTGACGTCGGCGATGTTGAGGATGTTTCCGATGCCTGGTATTGCCATGCTCAAGCCTCCGGTGCGCGGCAGACCGCCTCGATGTTGTAGCCATCAGGGTCCAGCACAAAGGCGCCGTAATAGTCGGGGTGATAGTGCGGTCGCAGTCCGGGTGCGCCGTTGTCACGGCCGCCAGCGGCCAGGGCGGCGCGGTGAAATGCATCGACTTCGGCACGGCTGCTGGCGACGAACGCGACGTGGATCGATGAAGACGGCAAGCCTTCGCCGATCCAGAACGATGGCTTGCCGTTTGCACCGAAACCGATCGCTGCGTGGTCGCCGGTCTGTTCGGCGCTGACTTCAAGTTCGATGTTGTAGCCAAGCGACACCAGCGCATCCAGGTAGAACGTGCGACTGCGTGCAAGATCAGAAACCGGGATACCTAGATGGTCGAACATGGATGGCCTGCGTTCGTGAAAATCAGGGGGAAGGGGACCAGCGTGGTCCGCGCTTGTCGAGAAATGCGCCAAGGCCATGCTGACCTTCTTCGGATATGCGCAGGCGCGCTATCAGCTCGGCGTTGGCGGTATCGATGCGCTCGGCCTGCGCCGGATCGATACCGCCGACGCGCAGTGCGAGTGCCTTTGCCTCGCGCTGCGCATGCGGGCCGGCCTTGGCCAGCAGGTACAACTGGCGTTCGATCATCTCATCCAGCTCCGCCGAGGGTACGGCAGCGTGCAGCAATCCAATGCGCGCGGCAGTAGTAGCGTCGAATACTTCGCCGGTGATGAACAGCCGCCGCGCCTCGCGCAGGCCGATCGCCGCGATGACATAAGGTGAGATCACTGCGGGCACCAAGCCCAGCTTTACTTCCGACAACGCGAACTTGGCGGTGTCGACGCCGACCGCGATATCGCAGCAGGCGACCAGCCCCACGCCGCCGCCGTAGGCTGCGCCATTGACCCGAGCGACCGTGGGCTTTGACAGAAACTGCAGCGTACGCATCAGACGCGCCAGGCGCAGCGAGTCGTTGCGGTTCTCCTGTTCGCTGGCGCTGGCCATGCCACGCATCCAGTTCAGATCGGCGCCGGCCGAGAAGCAGCTGCCGTTGCCGGTAAGCACGACGGTACGCACGGCAGGGTCGTCGTCAGCCTGTTCGAGCAAACCGGTGAGCGCGGCGATCAGGGTGTCGTCGAACGCGTTGTGCACCTGCGGGCGATTCAAGGTCAGCCACGCGGTGGTGCCGCGGCGTTCGCACGATACAGAATCGGTCATCGGAGAATCAGTCATCAGTGCCCCCGCAAAGACCGTCATCATAAACGCTGGCCATCGCGGCGTTGCCGGCATGCTGCAGCAAAGCGCACAAAGGATTACAATGCGAACAATTCTTATTTGAGAAGTGCCCGTGCGTCTGTCCGATCTGCCCAAAGGTAAGCTCGCTGTGGTCGATCGCGTTGACGATGCTCACGCGGCGGACCCGATTGCGCAACGTTTGCGCGATCTGGGCTTCGTGGATGGTGAGCCCGTGCGGGTGGTGGCGATCGGGCCGCTCGGCGCCGACCCATTGCTGATCCAGATCGGCTCGACCCGTTTCGCCCTGCGTCGCACCGAAGCCGCTCGTGTGACCGTGCGTCAGGAAGCAGCATGAGCGCCGCAGCCTTGCGCATTGCCTTGGTCGGCAACCCCAACTGCGGCAAGACGGCGCTGTTCAACCAGCTGACGGGTGGCCGGCAGAAGGTTGCCAACTATGCCGGCGTTACCATCGAGCGCAAGGAAGGTCGATTCACCACGCCGTCGGGTCGGGTGCTGCAAATACTCGATCTGCCGGGCACGTACAGCTTCGACGCCAACAGCCCCGATGAGCAGATCACCCGCGACGTGCTGGAAGGCAATTATCCCGGCGAAGCAGCGCCCGATCTGATCGTCTGCGTAGCCGATGCCACCAACTTGCGCCTGCATTTGCGCTTCGTGCTGGAGGTGAAACGTCTCGGCCGTCCGGTGGTGCTCGCTCTGAACATGATGGATGCGGCGCGTCGGCGCGACATCGTCATTGACGTGCCGGAGTTGCAGCGCCGGCTGGGTATTCCGGTGGTGGAAACGATCGCGGTGAAGCGCGGTGGCGCCGCCGCGCTGGTCGAGCGCGTCGATGGCGAAATGCCGGTTGCCGCATCGGCGGCGGCTGGCGATGCATCCAGCCGTGCTGATCTGCATAGTGTCGATTTGCATCGGCAGGTGCGCGACATGCTTGCCGCCACGGTAACGATGCCACGCCAGACGGCAGTGACGGATGACGCGCTCGATCGCTGGGCACTGCATCCAGTGTTTGGTCTGCTGATACTCGGCATCGTGATGTTTCTGGTGTTTCAAGCCGTCTATGCAGCCGGCAAGCCGATGACCGATTTGATTGGCGATGGTTTCGGCTGGCTGGGCGACCACGCTGCCGCCAGCCTTCCGGTCGGACCGATCAAGAGCCTGGTCGTCGACGGCTTGTTCGGCGGCCTTGGTACGGTGATCGGTTTTCTGCCGGAAATCCTGGTGCTGTTCTTCTTCATCCTGCTGCTGGAAGAGTCCGGCTATCTGCCACGTGCAGCCTTTCTGCTCGATCGCATGATGATGTCGGTGGGACTGACCGGACGCTCGTTCATTCCATTGCTGTCGAGCTTCGCTTGCGCCATCCCCGGCATCATGGGTACGCGCAGCATCCAGGACCCGCGTGATCGCCTGGCCACGATTCTGGTCGCGCCGTTGATGACCTGTTCCGCGCGTTTGCCGGTGTACGCGCTGTTGATTGGCGCGTTCATTCCCATGCATCACGTGTTCGGCATCTTCAACCTGCAGGGGCTGGTGCTGTTTGCGCTGTACGCGGCCGGTATTCTCGGCGCGATGGCGGTGGGCTGGGTGATCAAGCGCATCCATCGCGACAAGAGCGAGCATGCGCTACTGATGGAGCTGCCGTCGTACCGCATGCCAAAGCCGCGCGATATCGCCATCGGCCTGTGGGAGCGCTGCTCGATCTTCCTGAAGCGCCTGACCGGCGTGATCCTGGCGCTGACCATCATCATGTGGGCTATCTCCACCTTCCCGTCGCCACCGACAGGTGCGACCGGCCCGGCCATCGATTACAGCATCGCCGGCTATATGGGTCATTACCTGCAATACATTTTTGCGCCGCTGGGGTTCAACTGGCAGATCAGCCTGTCGCTCATTCCAGCCTTTGCGGCGCGTGAGACGGCAGTAGCCGCGCTGGCGACGGTATATGCGGTGGGTGGCGATTCCAATACGGTTGGACTGGCGCACGCGCTGGCGGCCAATTTTTCCGTGGCCAGCGCGCTGTCGCTGATGGTGTGGTTTGCCTTTGCGCCGCAGTGCATGTCGACACTGGCGGTGATCCGTCGCGAAACCAATTCCTGGCGTAACGTGGTGATCTCTTTCAGCTACATGTTCGTCGTGGCTTACATAGCGTCGTTGCTGACTTATCAGATCGCGAGGCTTTTCGCATGAGCCTGTTACTGCAGTATGTGGTGATCGGGCTGGTCGTGCTGACCAGCGTGCTGGCAGTATTTCGCAAGCTGGCGCCGCAGGTCAGCAACCGTTGGCTGGCGGCGGCATCGATCAGTTTTAGTCGGTCCGAGCGGGCCGGTTGGCTGCGTGCGCTGGGGCAGCGGCTACAGCCGAAACAGGCCACCGGCGATTGCAGCGATGGTTGCAGCACATGCGGCGCTTGCGGCACGAAACCCCCAGCCGCCGCCAAAACAGAAGCGATGCCGCTGGAATTTCGGCCGCGGGCCAAGTAGGCACGTGCTGATGTGGCTGGAAGGTATCAACGAAAAAGCCGGCTTTCGCCGGCGTTCGATGCTTATATAGGAAAAGCCGGCTCTCGCCGGCTTTTCAGCAACACGAGTCACGAAGTGGCTTACGCCAGTTCGCGGATCTTCGCGTTGAGGCGGCTCTTGTGGCGAGCGGCTTTGTTCTTGTGGATCAAACCGCGGGCGGCGTAACGATCCATCACTGGCTGGGCGACGGTGAAGGCGGCGATAGCGCCTGCCTTGTCCTTGGCCTCGATGGCCTTGACGACCTTCTTCAGGGCGGTGCGGACCATGGAACGTGCGCTGATGTTGCGCAGACGGCGCTGCTCGGACTGGCGCGCGCGCTTCTTAGCGGACTTGATGTTGGCCAAGGTAGAACTCCGGAATCGGTGTAGAGGTGTGGAAAAAGACGCCAATTATGCGGTTGATTTGCCGGTGCGTCAATCATTTAGCGGTGTGATTGTCAGCCGGCGACCGACCTGTTTACGTCGCAACGTTCCCTGACGCCTGCATTTTGCCACATTCGGGCTGTCATAAGGCCTGCAGCGGCTGTCAGACTATGCGCCTTGTGCCCCGCCGAAGCCGGGCATCCAACCCTCCAGACAGCACAAGGTTCCGGCAGACGCATGAAGTCTCCCAACATGTTACGAGGGCTGCTTTCGTTCAGCAGCATGACCATGATTTCGCGTGTGTTCGGGCTGTTGCGGGACGTATCGATGAGCCATGTGTTCGGTGCCAATGCCGCCACCGACGCATTTGTCATTGCATTTCGCATCCCCAATTTCATGCGGCGGCTGTTCGCCGAGGGATCGTTCTCCACCGCGTTCGTACCGGTGTTTACCGAGGTCAAGGAAACCGGCACGCATGCGGACCTGAAGCAACTGATGGCGCGCGTATCCGGCACGCTGGGTGGCGTTGTGCTGGTCATTACGGCATTAGGACTGATCTTTGCACCGCAGGTCGCCGGGACGTTTGCGCCAGGCTCGCTTGATCAGCCGCACAAGTTTGACCTCACCACCGATCTGGTGCGGCTCACATTTCCCTTCATCTTCTTTGTCTCGTTGACTGCGCTGGCTGCGGGCGCGCTGAACAGCTTTCACCGGTTTGCGATGCCGGCACTGGCGCCAGTCATTCTCAACGTGTGCATGATCGTTGGCGCGGTGTGGCTGGCGCCGCGACTGCATACGCCGATCATGGCCATGGGCTGGGCGGTACTGGTGGCGGGTGTTCTTCAGCTGATGTTTCTGTTGCCGGAGGTTCGCAAGCTGGACCTGCTGAGCCTGCCACGCTGGGGCTGGCGCGACCCTGGCGTGCGCCGGATCATGCGGCTGATGGTGCCGACGCTGTTCGGCTCGTCGGTGGCACAACTCAACCTGTTGCTGGATACGGCGGTCATCTCGCTGCTGATGGTCGGTTCACAGACCTGGTTATGGCAGTCGACCCGCTTCCTGGAGTTGCCGCTGGGCGTGTTCGGTGCGGCGCTGGGCACGGTGATTTTGCCGGCGCTGTCGCGTCATCACGTAGGCACGGACACCGCCGGCTTTTCGAAGGCGCTGGATTGGGGTTTGCGTCTTACACTGTTGATCGCCGTGCCGGCCACCTTTGCGCTGGTGCTGTTGGCTGGGCCGCTGGTGGCTACGCTGTTCGAGAATGGTCACTACACCGCTTTCGATGCGCATATGTCGACACTGTCGATCATTGCTCTCAGTTGCGGTTTGCCGGCGTTCGCACTGGTCAAGGTGGTGCTGCCGGCGTTTTACGCGAGGCAGGATACCCGTACGCCGGTGCGCGCCGGTGTGGCTGCGTTGGTTGCCAACATGGTGTTCAACGGGATTTTCATTGTGCTTTTGTACCAGCTCTGGGCCACTCCGGAACTCAAGCAGGGGAGTTTTCTGGACGGTATCGCCAAGGTTGCTGGCCTGCATGTGGCCTTGGCGATCGCCAGCACGCTGTCGAGCTATCTCAATTTCGTCCTGCTATGGCGCTGGCTGAAACGGGCGGGCGTCTATCAACGCCAACCGGGCTGGTCGAAGCAGTGGTTACGGCTGGCAGTGTCGTGCGCTGCGATGGTGGTGGCGCTGTTACTCGGCCGCCTGCTGTGGCCGGACTGGACGCACGTGTCGATATTCACCCGTGTGTGGCATCTGTGCGTGCTGGTACTGGTCGGTGCGCTGGCTTATGTGGCAGCTCTATTTGCCAGCGGCTTCCGCATGCGTGAATTGCGTGGCGTATAGCGGCACCCGGCGGGTTACCTGAAACCGTCGAGACGCGGCCGTGCAGCCGTTATACTCAGGCGATGATGAAACTTTCCAGGAATGTGGCGGGGCCTTGTCTGGCGCCGAACGGCAGCGTGATCGCGATAGGTGCCTTCGATGGCATCCACCGCGGACATCAGGCGCTGCTGTTGCAGGTGCGTGAGCGGGCAAAAGCGCTTGGCTGCCAGCCGATCGTGGTGAGCTTCGAACCGTTGCCGCGCGCGTATTTTTCCAGTGAGCCACTGGCACGCTTGTCGAGTGTGCGCGAAAAACTCCGCGGCTTTGCCGCTGCCGGCATGTCCGATACGTTGTTGCTGCGATTCAACGCGGCGCTGGCGGCGATGTCGGCTGAAGATTTCGTGCGGCGTGTGATTGTGGGTCGTCTGGACGCGCGTGAGGTCTGGGTCGGCAATGATTTTCGCTTTGGCCACAAGCGCGAAGGCGATGTGGAGCTATTGACGAAGCTTGGCGAGTCACTGGGTTTTTCCGCATGCATGATGCCGGCGGTCCAACTCGATGGTGCGAGGGTCTCGGCCAGCCGTGTGCGCATGCTGCTCGCGGCGGGTGAATTTGCCGGTGCCGAACCGCTGCTCGGTCGGCCGTTCGTGATCGACGGCAAGGTGGAATACGGCAACCAGCTGGGACGGACGTTGGGTTATCCCACAGCGAATATCCATCTGCAGCAACGCGTGAGTCCCGTGCACGGCATCTTTGCGGTACGCGTCGGGCTGAACGAGGGCGAGTGCAGTTGGCCAGGCGTGGCCAGCCTGGGCGTCCGACCGACAGTCAATCAGGTCAGCGAGCCGCTGCTGGAAGTCCATCTGTTCGACTTCGATGGCGATCTTTACGGACAGCGCATGTCGGTGGAATTTGTCGGCAAGCTGCGCGACGAGCAGAAATTCGACGGGCTCGATCCGCTGAAGGCACAGATGGATCGCGATGCCCGCATGGCGCGTGAGCTGCTGGGCATGAACCCGCGGCTGGTCGAAGCTTGATTTTTCAGGATCGGATCGATAGTTCCTGGTGAGCGTCTCGACCGATCAACTTTTTGAATTCCTTGTCTGCCCTTGTGCAGACAACCATGTTTCAGCGACGGCAACCACGTAATGACCCACGACTACAAAAGCACCATCAACCTGCCGCAGACCGATTTCCCGATGCGCGGCGACCTGCCCAAGCGTGAGCCGGGCTGGCTGGCCGAGTGGGAGAAGGTCGATCGCTATGCGCAGATTCAAAAGGTGACTGCCGGTCGCCCGATGTTCGTGCTGCACGATGGTCCGCCGTATGCCAACGGCGTGATCCATCTCGGCCATGCGATCAACAAGATCCTCAAGGACATCGTGGTCAAGTCCAAGCTTCTGGCCGGCTTTCATGCACCGTATGTGCCGGGCTGGGATTGTCACGGCATGCCGATTGAAATCCAGATCGAGAAGCAGTTCGGCAAGGGCTTGCCGCCGGCCGAAGTGCAGGCCAAGGCGCGTGCTTACGCCACGGTGCAGATCGACAAGCAGAAGGCCGACTTCAAGCGGCTGGGCGTGCTCGGCGAATGGGACCGTCCGTACCTTACGATGGATCACGGCAACGAGGCTGGCGAAATCCGCGCCCTGGCGCAGATGCTGCGCAAGGGCTACATCTATCGCGGCCTGAAACCGGTGAACTGGTGCTTTGATTGCGGCTCGGCGCTGGCCGAGGCCGAGGTGGAGTACGAGGACAAGACCGACATCGCCATCGACGTGGGCTTCGCGTTTGACGATCCGGCCGCTGTAGCCAAGGCATTCGGGCTCGATGCCTTGCCGAAGCCGACCGGTCAGATCGTGATCTGGACCACCACGCCATGGACTATCCCGTCCAATCAGGCGCTGAACCTGCATCCGGAATTCAGCTACAGCCTGGTCGATACGTCGCGCGGTTTGCTGATCCTCGCCACCGAGCGCGTGGAAGAGTGCCTGAAGACTTATGGTTTGGACGGCCAAATCATTGCATCGGTACCGGGTCAGGCGTTGGGTGAGCTGCGGTTCCGTCATCCGTTGTACGCGGTCGATCCGGGCTACGCGCGCACCGCACCGGTCTACTTCGCCGATTACGTGACGCTGGATACCGGTACCGGCGTGGTGCATTCGGCGCCGGCGTATGGCGTGGAAGATTTCATTTCCTGCAAGGCGCACGGCATGGCGGATGACGACATCATCAGCCCGGTGATGGGCAATGGTGTCTACGCTTCGTCGCTGCCGCTGTTCGGCGGCCAGTTCCTGTGGAAGGCCAATCCGCATATCGTCGAGGTGCTGGAGCAGGCTGGCTCGCTGCTGCATCACCACAAGTACACGCACAGCTATATGCACTGCTGGCGGCACAAGACGCCGATCATCTATCGCGCCACCTCGCAGTGGTTTGCCGGCATGGATATCGTGCCGAACGATGGCGGCAAGACGCTGCGTGAAACCGCGCTGGCTGGCATCGAGCAGACCCAGTTCTTTCCCGCGTGGGGTAAGCAGCGTCTGCAGAAGATGATCGCCGAACGCCCCGACTGGACGCTGTCGCGCCAGCGTCAGTGGGGCGTGCCGATGGCGTTTTTCCTGCACAAGGAAACCGGTGCTCTGCATCCGCGCAGCGCCGACCTGCTGGATCAGGTCGCCGATCGGGTCGCGGAGGGTGGCATCGAGGTATGGCAGAACCTCGACCCGCGCGAGCTGCTGGGCGACGAGGCCGAGCACTACGAAAAAAATCGCGACACGCTGGACGTGTGGTTCGACTCCGGCACGACGCACTGGCACGTGCTGCGCGGTTCGCATGCCGACGTACTGCGCTTTCCGGCTGACCTGTATCTGGAAGGCTCGGACCAGCATCGTGGCTGGTTCCACTCATCGCTGCTTACCGCGTCGATGCTCGACGGCCAGCCGCCGTACAAGCAACTGCTGACGCACGGCTTCAGCGTGGATGCGAACGGCCGCAAGATGTCCAAGTCGCTGGGCAACGGCATCGAGCCGCAGGACATCATGAACCGCATGGGCGCGGATATTCTGCGTCTATGGGTATCGTCCACCGATTACCGCAACGAGATGTCGTTGTCGGAGGAGATCCTCAAGCGCGTCGCCGACACCTATCGCCGCATTCGCAACACGGCACGTTTCCTACTCGGCAATCTGGACGGTTTCGATCCGGAAAAGCATCTGCTGCCGGTGGAAGAGAGCCTGCTGCTGGACCAGTGGGCTGTACAGCAAGCCTACGATGTACAGCAGGGCGTCGTGGCGGCGTATGAGCGTTACGACTTCCCCGAGATCGTGCAGCGCGTGCAGAATTTCTGCACCAACGAACTCGGTGCGCTGTATCTGGACATCACCAAGGATCGGCTCTACACGATGCCGACTGACAGCCACGGCCGGCGCAGCGCACAGAGCGCGATGTACCGTATCGCCGAGGCGCTGGTGCGCTGGCTGGCGCCGGTGCTCAGCTTCACCGCCGAGGAGATCTGGCGCGAGCTGCCGGGTGAGCATGGCGACAGCGTGCTGTTCGAAACCTGGTACGAGGGCTTGGTGACAACTAAATTAAATTGGTGGGGAGATCTACTGGCTATTCGCGAAACTGCGTCACGCGTACTGGAAGTCATGCGTAAGGACGGTCAGATCGGCGCAGCGTTGGAAGCAAAGCTTGTCGTTTATGCGAATGAACAGTTTCGCGAAAAATACGCGGAAATGTTGAAGGAACTGCGCTTTTTCTTCATCACTTCTGACTTCCGATTTGACGCACTTGATGCCCGCCCGGTCGATGCGGTGAGGGTAGAACTCGACGGCTCAGAAGTTTGGGTATCCGCCACGGTGAGCGACGCCGCCAAATGCGTACGCTGCTGGCATCGCCGCGAGGATGTCGGAAGCCACGCCGAGCATCCGGAACTGTGCAGTCGTTGCATCAGCAATATTCAGGGGCCAGGCGAGGACCGCCGCTGGTTCTGATGAACCTGTTTTCTTCCTCTGACCACTTTCATGTGTTCTGTTTACGCCAAACGAGATCAATTCCTTGAGCAACAAACCCAACGCACTCGTCTGGTTGTTATTGTCCGTGGCCGTCATCGTGCTCGATCAGCTCAGCAAGCTGTGGGCAGTGCGAGCGCTGCAGCCGATAGGTTTGCCACATCCGGTGATTCCCGGCTTTCTGAACTGGACGCTGGCCTTCAATACCGGCGCGGCCTTCAGTTTTCTGGCTGACGGGGCAGGCTGGCAGCGCTGGTTCTTTGTGCTGCTGGCACTGATCATCAGCGTCGTGCTGGCGGTGTGGCTTGCGCGCACGCCGCGGCGTGACTGGCGTACCGCCATGCCGTTGGGCCTGATCGTAGGCGGTGCGTTGGGCAATCTGATTGATCGCCTGCATGCCGCGCAGGTCACCGATTTCATCCAGGTGTATTTCCATCAGTGGAGCTACCCGGTGTTCAATGTCGCCGACTGCGGCATTACGGTCGGTGCGGTGATGCTGGTGGCGTTCGGGCTGTTTGCCGGAAAGTCAGCGGGTGGCGTGCGATAATTCGCCCAGCTAGGTATTCCGACACAAGTCGGAGTGCTGTTTCAAATCAAATGCCTATCAAACTACCGAGCGCGGCCTTCACCAAAGTAACGGTTTGAGCTGAGCTCCCGCCGAGGTCTGTTTTGGACATTCTGCTCGCCAATCCCCGTGGATTCTGTGCCGGCGTCGATCGCGCCATCGCCATCGTCGAACGCGCGCTGGAGTCGTGGGGTGCGCCCATCTACGTGCGGCACGAGGTGGTGCACAACCGTTACGTGGTCGAGAAGCTGCGTAACGATGGTGCCGTGTTCGTCGAGGAGCTGCATGAGGTGCCGGACGGCGCTACCGTGATCTTCAGCGCCCACGGCGTGTCGCAGGCGGTGCGCGAAGAGGCTGATCGACGGCACCTGAAAGTGTTCGATGCCACTTGTCCGCTGGTGACCAAGGTACATATGGAAGTGGCTCGACTGGGGCGAATCGGCCGTAGTGTGGTGCTGGTCGGTCATGCCGGCCATCCCGAAGTGGAAGGTACGATGGGTCAGTGGAACCCTGACAACGTCGGGGAAATTTTGCTGGTCGAATCGATCGATAGCGTTGCCGCGCTGACACCTACTTTTCCGCATCAGCTGTCTTACGTTACCCAGACTACGCTGTCGGTGGACGACACGAAGGCCATCATTGCCGGGTTGCGTGAAAAATTTCCGGACATCGAAGGGCCACGCAAGGACGATATCTGCTACGCCACGCAGAATCGCCAGGATGCCGTGCGCCGCCTCGCCGATTCGGTCGACCTGATGCTGGTCGTCGGCTCGGTCAACAGCTCCAATTCCAACCGCCTGCGAGAGTTGGCCGAAAAGCAGGGCGTGCGTTCCTTCCTGATCGATGGTGCCGAAAATATCGATCGCAGCTGGCTCGATGGCGTCAAACGCATCGGCCTCACCGCCGGCGCCTCAGCGCCGGAGAAGCTCGTACGTGACGTGATCGGTCGACTGCAGTCGTGGGGCGCGGGCGAGGTTCGCGAACTCGATGGCGAGCCGGAAAACATCACCTTCGCCTTGCCTAAGGAACTGCGCGTGGTCGGCGGCAGCTCAACGGCGAGCCTTTGATTCAAGCCGTTTTTGATGATGCGAGAGCGCTGTGTTCGTAGCGATTTCCAAGGGTTTGGTTCGCGATGGAGAAGCCATGGTGCGAGCGCCAGATCTTTTCTGTGGCTTGCGCCATCAGACCCCACACCGTAGAATTTGCGGCTGTTCGCCGGAATAGCTCAGTTGGTAGAGCGGCGCATTCGTAATGCGTAGGTCGTAGGTTCGATTCCTATTTCCGGCACCAGTTTTAGTCTTAATTGATTGTTTTTCAAGGTTATTTAACTATAACCTGAACTCAAATACCCCCAGCGTTACCCCGTTCGAATTTGCCGCTGACGATGGTCGAACAAAGAGGACTCTGCTTTGCAGGGTCTTTTTTTGCCTTGAGGGTAGGGCTGGCGAGTATTTCCCCCAAGTCATTCACGCGCCTACGAAGCGGGGCGTTGGGCATGCGGATAAATCCAGAGTCAAGCGAGAGATCCCATCCGCTATCGACCGGATAAAATTGCAGTCAAAAGCAGACACGTCCAAATCAGGGCAATCACTATCGCCGTTCACTCTGTGCGAATCGCGACCACAGGGGGCACCTTGGCGGCATATCGTGCCGGTCCCCATACGGCCAGTTGACCGAGTAGCCACAACAGCAGCGCACCCAGTAGTGGCACGTATAGCGGCATGCGTGGCAATTCGTAGACACGCATCAGGCCGAGATTCGCAAAGAACGCAAGCAACGCTCCGAGTACGATGCCGCCGCTGACGATCAATAAATTTTCGGTATGGAAGTAGCCAAGGATATCGCCCGTTGTTGCACCGAGCGAACGGCGGATGCCGATCTGTCTGCGTCGCTGGCTGACCCAGAAACTGCTCAACCCCACGATGCCACCCGCGGTAGCCAGCAGTAGCAATCCACTGAGGATGCTCATCAGCACCGCCACGCTATGGTCGTCTGCATAAGAGTGCGCACGTACCAGAGCCATGGTGGTGACGCCTGTGTTCGGATCGATGATGCGTGTACTGCCACGCTGCTGCAGCGCTTTCAGCGTTGCCGCGATCACCGGTGTCATGGCGGTGGAGTCGGTCCGCACCAGATACGAGACACCCTCTGGATCGAGATAGTGCGTCGGGACCAGCACGGTAAATCCGTCCATGGATTTCGAATTTCTGAGCGGCCCCTGCAGACTGGCGAGGATACCGATGATCGCGGCAGGTCCATCCGGCAGATAAACCGTCTTGCCCAGGCCCGAACCATCGGGAAACAGCTTGTCGGCAAGAGCGCGGGTGACGATGACGCCTGGGGGAGACATCTTGTCGTCGGGGCTGATGGCGGTGATTTCATCAGGGCGAAAATTGCGCCCTGCCACGAGTGATATGCCCAGCGTATTGATGGTGTGCTCGTCAGAAGCGAAGAACGTGGCCAGTTGCGCGCGTGTCTTCTGATCGGGCTTCAGCTTCAGGTGCACAATGATATTGGCGTTGTATCCACCCAACGGAATACCCTGGCTGGAGAATGCGTCGCGCACTCCTGCGACATGATGCAGGGCATCCAGGTCGGCACGAATATTCGCATCGATCTGGCCCTCTGTCTGGCCCATCTTCCACCCGTTGCGGATAACGAAGAGATGGGCTTCGTCCGTGCTGGTAGGGCGAGATAGATGGACGATGCGCGTTGCCACGATAAACAGTGCGTTGGATGCCACGGCCAGCGTCAGCGCCACCTGCAGGACGATGAGCAGGGTGGCCACCTTATGTCGACCCAGAGCAGCCACGATCGGGCGCAGCTGCATGAATGTTCTGGTTAGTGCCATGAAGGAAGCCTCAATTGATCTTGATTTGCCAGGCGGGCTGGGTTTGCGCCGCTCGCCAGGTCGGGTACAGGGCGGCAGCCACCGTGGCGGTCATGGCAAGCAGCACGGTCAGCGCTATCAATGAGGTATCCGCATGCACGAGGCGTGCAATGGTCGGCTCGAAAAGGCCCCCGGCACCCCACACGCCCAGCAGCGTCAGCGCTACGCCGAGCAGGCCGCCGACGAAACCCATAGTGGCCGCCTCGATCAGGAACTGCCGGTAGATGACCGCGCGCGAGGCACCCAGCGCGCGGCGAATGCCGATTTCCGGCGCTCGTCGCATGAATCGGGCAAGCATGAGCCCGACGACGTTAACCAGGACAATCAGCAGAAAGCTGGCCGAGACCAGCATGGACAAGGTCGATGCTGGCGGCGTGACGTCCCAGTACACCAGTGAGTCCGTCAGATTGCGCAGGCGTATGTTGGGCGCCCACGAAAAGCGCCCGAGGCGCTGCTGTTCCGCGGCATAGTTGCGCAAGTATTCGCGGTAGTGGTCGGCATCGGCGGGTGTCGCCAGTTCCACCCAGGCATCGATCCGGTCACATTCGCTGTGCAGGTAACCATTCCAGTTGGATTTATCCGATAGCCACGACGCCGTCGGGCAATAAACGACCAGGCTGTCCTTCTTCATGTCGGTCGCGCGGGTGAATGGAATATAGATATCCCCTGCGTCATCGAAGTTATAGACCGTTCCATGACTGCCGGCGTCAAAAAAGCGGGGTCTCGGGTTCCAGTCCCCCAGCACACCGCTGATCCGAAAGAGTTGGCCATCCAATCGAATCTCTTGCCCGACACTGTTTTTTCCACCAAACAGCGTTTCGTTCAAGTGCCGACTGATCACCGCCACCGTGGCGTCGTGTGCATCGTCATCCGCCGTCCACCCGCCGCCAAAACGAAAAGGCACATCGAACATCGAGAAGAAATCGGCGGTCACCGCATCGCCACCCAGCGACATCGCCGAAACCAGTGGATTATCCGATTCCAGTTGCCACTTTGTGGCATAGAGCAGCGTTAGCCGACTCGCCTTGCGCGCACGCCACAGCGCCATCGCATCGATGTAGCTTAGGGACCAATGTGGTTCGCCCTGATCGGTGTAGGACGGACCAACATTGTCGATCAGCGGCACGTAAAGCTGGGACGACTTGGCGGGGAGTGGGTCGCTCGTGGTCGCACGGAACACGGCATAGCTCACCATGCAGGCCGCCACTCCGAACGCCAGCAGCGTGATCACCAGCGCGGTCAAAGCCTTGCTTCGTGCGCTGCTTCGCAACGCCAATACAATGTAATACCCCCCCATAACGCTCCCCTGTGATGTCACTCGATAGTTGGAAGATGTCCGGTCTGCCGATCTATCGAGCGCACTATCGTCTATGTGTTCATCGCTAATGCGACGCCCACGCCAATGCTGAGCACCATCAATGCGGTGAGTGCCGGATTACCCCTGAGGCTGCGTAGTGCGAGATCTAAGTAGTCGCTGAACAATGTCATGCCTCTCGGATGGTACGGAGTGCCGCACTCCAGCGTTTCTCTGCTCGAAGCGAATATCGTGCCAGTTATGCGATAAGCATTTTTCGATGTTTTTCATAGTGTTATAAGTCGTCGCGGCGCGCGCATTCTGTCCGCGGACAGAATGGCGGACAGTGCGGGGACATGCGAGGCGCGCTGCCAGGGATGCTGCGGATCGCAAAAGTAGACCCGGGTGTCTGTCGCCAAGGTAAAGCGACGGTGATCGGCCATCTTCTTTCCGCGATCCCAGGTCAGCGATCGATAGAGCTCTTTAGGCAAGCAACGCGCGTGCTTCACTAAGGCATCAATGACGGTCTGCGTATCTTTGCGTCGATCTTCACAAGCATCACATACCGTGTTTCCGCTCGACCAGCGTGGCGATCGGGCTGTTCCTGTCGCCAAACAACAAGTCACCTTCCAGTGCCCGGCACTGCGCGATCTTCCACCGCCGCCGGACGCTCACTGGTCGAAACGGTACCGTTGATCCTGCCGTGGTTATTCGTCTTGTTGCGTGTGGTGGCGCGAGTGACGCATGGCACGCGTACGTCGCCGGTGCGCCAGCAATTCCTATTTCCGCACCAGAAAAACAAAGGCTCACGCAAGCGGTTTTTTGTTTTCAATATCCTCATCTCGACCGGCAGCTCTACTGCGAACGCGGCGTGTCCGGCGTCGATAGCTGCTTCCGCCGACGCGAATACGGTCGACCTGGCGCTCACGCGCGTCTTTCCAGCCACCCTTGCTCACCGCTCGTCGGAGAAATGCTACCGCCTGTCGCGTAAAATCTTGACGTAATAAATTACGATAACTAGGGTGCATGAGTGACGCTAGGGAGAGTCTTCATGCAAGTTTTGTCGCGTCAGCGAGGGGTCTCGTTGATCGAAGTGCTGATGGCGGTGCTGATCTTCAGCGTCGGCCTGATCGGTCTTGCGGGTCTGATGGTAATGGCTGCGCGTTCCAACCATGCGGCCTACCAACGTACCCAGATGACGTTTCTGGCCAACAACATGGCCGATCGCATGCGCGCCAACCCGTTGGGCATCTGGAGTGGCAGTTATGACAGTGCTGCCTTCCCGATCACAGGCACGACCGATTGCGAAACCACAGCCTGCACGCCGGCCGATGTGGCCAAGCGCGACCAACAAACCTGGAGCGGTTTGCTGACCACGCTGTTGCCGAAGGCAACAGCCAGCATCAAGTGCGCCAGCAAAGACTCGCTCAGCTACAGCGGCCTCAATACGGATCAACTCAATCGGCGTCCGCCCTACGGGGGCAACTGTGCGATGACAATCAGCTGGGGCGAGCGTGGCGCCGGCGACAACACGCATAGCGACACCGCCATGCAAACCTTCGCCTGGGAGTTTCAGCCGTGATGGGCCACTTCTCTGCGCACAAACAGCACGGCATCACCCTCATTGAACTGATGGTGGCGATGGTGCTGGGACTGCTAGTGGCAGCCGGTATCGTCACCGTGTTCGCCTCTACTTCCAACAGCAACAAAGCGCAAACCCAGTTAGCGCTCTTGCAGGAAGAGGGACGTTTTGCCATCACCCGACTCAGCAACGACCTGCGCATGGCCAATGGCCAGTACTGCAGCAATACCGGTGGCGTTGCCAGCAATACCGGTAGCAACAATTTGTACATGGATGGCCTGCGTTCACCCAAGGTCTATGCCAAGGACCTGCTGGGTGCATTGAGCGACGTCACCACCAAGTGGGCTGCCGCGCCGTATCCCGCAACGCCTGTTGCGCCGTATTACTTTCCCGCGTTCCTGTCCATGCGCGGTTACGACTGCAGCAAGACTGCCCCATGTACGCCAGATGTGCCCGCAACGTTTTTAAAAGCCATGGGAACGGGTGTCGGTGCACGTGTTGTCGGTGCCAGCGTACTCACGCTGCGTTACATGAGTCCCTCACGCGGCTGGACGCTGGATGGCATCAACAGCACGGTCAGTGCTGATAGCACCGGCAAGCTGAAGAGCCTCACGCTGAAACCGGCCACTGGAGAGCCGGCCTTGTCAGAGTTCCAGGCGGGCCACCTCGCCATGCTTGCTGATTGCTCCAATGCACAGATCTTTGCGGTCGACGCCCCGTCGTCGGGCGTGTTGAATGTGCGTGCTGCGGATAATTTCTCTGAAAGCTCCCCGATCAACCAGCCGCTGCAGTCGGCACCAAGGTTGTTCGATCTGAATACCGACCTGCTCACTGTCACGTATTTCCTGCAGGTCATCGATGACGGCAATGGACGCAAAGTCGGAGCGTTGATGCGTCGTGTCAACGGTACAAGTGAAGAGGTCGTGCGCGGAGTGGAACGATTGGATTTTCTCTACGGCGTTGAAGACAGCAACGGCAGTACGCGTTATCTCAGTGCGTCCGGCGTGGATACCCGTGTCAACGGCGCTATCAACTGTCCTGCATCGGTACCGAGTGTCGACAGCAGTGCACCGGCGAGCAATCCCGCGGGTTGTCTGTGGCGCGCAGTCAAGAGCATCGAGGTACGCATCCTGATGGATGGGCAGGTACCCCTCTATACGCTCACTTCGAATGAACTGAACTACACCTATGTGGCCGACAAGATCACCGTACCCAAGGCGCCGGATGATGCCGGCCGCGTGGTCAAGCCGGTCGAGCAGGGCTTCGCCAATCCGGTGCTGCGCCGCGAGTTCAGCGCACTGGTTTCCCTGCGTAACTACAACCCGTGATGTGCGAGGAATCCGTCGTGTCCCTATTTTTTCGCATAAGCCAACAAATCTTTTCTCCAATGAAGGCGCCAGTAGCTATTCCCAACGCTTTCCGGCGTCAGGGGAGGAATGCTCGTGGAGTCAGTATGTTCCCACGTGCCCAGCAAGGCGCGGTGATGGTCGTGGCGCTGATCTTCCTGATGTTGTTGACCCTTCTGGCGATCAGTGCCTCGAGCCGTTCGTTGCTGCAGGAGCGGATGGCGGGTGGTTTACGCAATGCGCAACTGGCCGAGATCGGTGCGGAAGCTGCATTGCGCGGAGCGGAGTGGCGCCTGTGGAGTCTTCCAGCGCGAGGTATCCGCTTGAACTGCCCGAGCGATTCCCTGGCTAACTGTTACGCCTTTGATGCGATCAATCCGAGCAGTTATGTCACTGCGTTCCGTAGCGGCGCCGGCTGGCCCACGAGCGGCTCTACGGAATACAAGGGTGATGGCGGCAACTTCGACTACACCACATTGGCCTCCAGCAGCTTGGCTGCCGCCCACAAGCCGGTGGCGAAATTAGCGAAGAATCCACGCTACATCATCGAACGGCTTGGCCAGGAAACCTCGCCTGGTGTCGGCAGCCAGATCGAGGGCGGCGTCACCGCCGCTTACGGCAGCAGTTCCACACCGTCCACCGCACTGTGGATATGGCGCGTCACGGCCCGCTCCACCGGCGGCAGTGAAAACACGGTGCGGACATTGGAAAGCACCTACGCCGCTCCCGGCAACTGAGTCACGAGGCTACAAGATCATGCGCAGTGCTAACTCCATACATGGGCGTGTGACCGCCTGTCTGAGCGGTCTGGTTATGACCCTTGCGGCCGGTTTCTCGGGTGCTTCCTTGGCCGGTACGGTGGATCTGAGTACCACGCCGCCGGAGGCCAGCACCACGGTGGCGCCGAATCTGGTGCTGACCTTCGATGATTCGGGTTCGATGAACTGGCATCACTCGCCGGATCAGCGACCGTATACCGGCGCGGGCTGGAACACGGCCAGTGATACCGACCAGAGTGCTTCGGCAAATATCACCTATCGCTCGCAGGCTGGCCCATATCTTTGCGCCGGTGTGATCACGCCGGGCATCACGGATCCAACCGATCCGCGCGCATGGAGCATGAACGGTGTTTATTTCAATCCGGACAATACCTATGCCCCGCCATTGAAGGCGGATGGCACCACGGCGATGCCGGATTCGTCGTATACGAAAGCCTGGGACAACGGCATTCAGATCAATCGCCCGGTCAGTCCGGTTGCTGTACTGACCTCTGGTAGCAGCCAGAACACGCGTGATCTGAGCAGTGTCTCCTTTTGCGGAAAAACCGGTGCGGGCTACTACAAGTACAACGGCACCAAGGCCAGCCTGCCCCTGGATGCGAAAGGGCAACTCAATACGACGGCTACAAACGCTCTTTACACGAGCGGTAGTTGGACTTGGGTAGCGCTGACTTCGGCTGCGGACCAGAAGAATTTCGCGAACTGGTATTCGTATTACCGCACTCGCACGATGGCTGCGGTGACAGCGATCTCGCGTGCCTATGCGCCATTCGACAAGAGCGTGCGCGTCGCGTGGCAGAACATCAATTCAAACAATCTGAGCAACAGTACGGCGATCTACAAGTTCGTGGATGACACCACGACCAACAACGTACGCACCAAGTTCTACAACTGGCTGTTTGCCACGACGGCCAGTGGCGGCACGCCGAATCGTTCGGCGGCGAAACTGGTGGGCACGTATTTCACCAATCGCACCGGCGCCGTGGACAGCAACCCCTACTGGGACAGGGACGCGGGCAAGGAGTTGGTCTGCCGGCAGAATTTCCATATCCAGATGACCGATGGCATGTGGAATGGCGATACCGGAATTACTTTGCCAGCGACCAGCGGCAACGACACCGCGAACATTTCGCTGCCTGATGGCCGACCGTTTTCAACGGCCGACAAGGAAAGTGGGATCGTCTGGAATGAAGTCAGCAACTCCGTCGTGACGATGGCGGACCTGGCGTTCTATTACTGGTCACGCGATCTGCAGGCTGGCGTCAGTGGCACCAGCCTGTTCGCCACGCAGGCCAACCGCCGCAAAGTGGCATCGTATGTCACCGATACCTCGCCGAACCTGTTCGGCACGCCGCTGACGGCGAACAGCGATCCGCGCGACAACAAGGAGATCTTCTGGAACCCGGTGAACGATCCGGCGAGCTGGCCACATCTCGTGCAGTACATGATCGGCTTCGGCGCCTCGGGCTCGCTGGCCAACAACGACACCACCTACGCCAGCTTGCGCAAAGGTGGCACGCAATGGCCCGCGCCGGTGGTTGCTACCGACGACGGCAAGAAGATCGATGACATGTGGCATGCCGCCCTGAACAGTCGTGGCCAGTTCTTCGCTGCCAACAGCCCGAGTGACCTGATCGCCGCACTGACCAAGATCATCAGCAGCATCGTGGCGCGCAGTACGACGGCAGTGGCTGCCAGCTTGAGTACGTCGGTGCTCGGTCCTGCGGCATTGACCTACCAGGCCGGCTACGACACCAATGATTGGACAGGCACGCTGACCGCCAATCAGGTGAATTCCGATGGCACGGTTTCCACGACGGCGATATGGAACGGCCGTGACCTGCTCGATACCCGGGCAAGGGCGGGTGATACCCGGGTGATACTGACCAGTACGGGAGTGGGAACCAACAAGGGCACAGCCTTCAGTGGCACGTCTGCGGTCAACGTAATCAACGCAGTGGACTCGAATTTTGGCACGGGTACGGCAGGCGCCGATCGGCTGGCATGGCTGCGCGGCAACCAGAGCAAGGAGGGCACCAGTTTCCGCCAGCGCAACCACATCCTGGGTGCGGTGATGAACGCACAGGTGCTGTACGTGACGCAGCCAGCCAGCGGCTATCGCAACATGTGGCCGGCCACGTCGAGCGAGGCCAAGGCAGAAGTCGCCGGTACTGGATATGCCAAGTTCCAGTCGGACCACGCCACGCGCGCACCGACGATCTACGTGGCGGC
Organism: Rhodanobacter sp. MP1X3; assembly: GCF_014207165.1. NCBI lineage: Bacteria > Pseudomonadati > Pseudomonadota > Gammaproteobacteria > Lysobacterales > Rhodanobacteraceae > Rhodanobacter > Rhodanobacter sp. MP1X3. The sequence continues at coordinate 114,152 of NZ_JACHCO010000007.1, forward strand.
CAACGATGGCATGTTGCATGCGTTCGATGCCAGCGCCGCCAATGACACGTATCCCGCGACCGTCGACGTATCGCCGAACCCAGGCAGGGAGCGTTGGGCATATGTGCCGTATTCGGCATACGGACGACTGACCAATTGGTCTGCGCTGACCAACTTCAGCTTCCAGCCATCGGTGGACGGTACTCCGGTAAGTCGTGATGTTTATTTTGGCAGTGGCAGCAACTCGGGCTGGCACACCATTCTCGTGGCCGGCCTGCGTTATGGCGGCCGTGGTGTATACGCGCTGGACATTACCGATGCGTCGGCCAGCGAGTCGTCACCCGGTGCGAAAGTGCTGTGGGAATTCAACAACACCAGTACGGGGGGCGCCAATCTCGGTTACACCTTTGGCCGTCCCAATATCGGTCGGCTGGCCAGTGGTCAATGGGTGGTATTGGTGCCAGGCGGTTATTTACCAAGCGGCAGCACGGATGCCGCAGCGAGCAACAATTTCAGCTCGCTGTTCGTACTCGATGCACAGACCGGCGCGTTGATCAGAGAGATCAAGACACCCACCACGGTCAGCGGCGTCACCGGCACCGTGGTGAGCTATGGTCTTACCACGCCGGTGCTGGGTGACTATCAGGGCGACCAGATCGACGACGTGGCATTTGCCGGTGATCTGCAGGGCAATATTTGGCGTTTCGATCTGACTGGCAGCAGTACTAACTGGAGCGCCGAGCTTTTCTTCCGCTCGTCCAATCCGGGTGATCGCCCGGTGACGGTGATGCCACGGTTGTTCGCCGATCCGATCGGCGGGGGTCTGGTGGTGGTGTTCGGCACGGGCAAGTATCTGGCCAGTGCCGATAACGTCATCGACAGCAATACCAAACAGCAGGCGGTATACGGCATTCGCGATTCCGGTCAGTCCAGCCAGGCCGTGGTGGTGGAGGGTGCGGCCGCCACCCCGTTGGTGGCACAGACGCTGACCGAGAAAAATTCCACCCGAGGTCTGACCACCAACGCGGTGCCCGTAAAGAACCCGGGAACGGGCATAACGAACCGCGGCTGGTACTTCAACCTGTACATCAACGATGGCACCAATCAGACCGACAAAGGCGAGCGGGTGGTGGTTGATGCCACGTCGCTGTCCGATACCAACCATGCCGTCATCACGACGCTGATTCCGCAAGACAACGATCCTTGCGACCCCGCACCACGTGGTGCCGTGATGTTTCTGGATGCAGCTACGGGAGGCGCTGCATCGGGCGTGGATTTCGGCAGCATTTCAGGCTGGCCATCCGGCTTCACGCAGGCGGGTGCGCTGGTAAAGAACCCGCCGACCGGTGGCTTCCTGCCGGTCGCCACGGCCGTGGGCGGTGGTCAGATCTATCTGCCGGGGCTGACGCTTGAAGGTGGCTCACAGGCGGGGAAAACACCGAGCGCAGGCGCACCAATCTGGCGCCGACGCTCATGGCGAGTACTCAATAATGACCAATAATGTCGGCAAGGGGATAAAGGTTGTGGCACGTGCGCGTGGCTTTACCCTGATCGAACTGATGATTGTGGTGGGGATTATTGCGATCCTCGCCGCCATCGCGATTCCAGCGTATGGCCGCTATGCATACCGTGCCCGCCGCGCGGATGGCCAGGCACTGCTGCTGCATATCGCCAATGCGCAGGAGCGAAATTATGCGACATACAATCAATACGGCACGCTCAGTGGCACACCGGGATTGGGCTATGACGACCCGGCGATTTCGGAGAAAGGCTATTACTCCGTTGCCGTGACGTTTCCGGGCGGCATCAGTTCATCGTTCCTTGCCCGGGCTACCCCGGTCAGTTCGCAGGCAAAGGACGTCTGCGGAACGTTGTCGATCGACAACACGGGTACCAAGTTGCCAGCGCAGACCGATGCCACCTACAACACCAATGGCAGCTGCTGGTGAGCATGATGATCAACAAGCCAGCTCGTCAGCATGGTTTCAGCCTGCTCGAACTGATGACCACGATTACGGTGGCGGCAATCTTGCTGGTGATCGCCGTACCCAGTTTTCGTGACGTGATCCATCGTAACCAGGTCAGTTCGGCCAGCAACGAAATACTGGCCAGCCTGGCGTATGCGCGTACCGAGGCGATCACCCGCGGCCAGCTGGTATCCCTATGTCCAAGTGCGGATGGCGCGAGCTGCACAGCAGGAGGTCAGGCATTCGGTCCAGGCTGGCTTGTCTACACCTATCCGGCGGGTGTGGTATCCGCCAACAAAGCTTACGACTCGACCAAGTCGATCTTGCTGCGTGCCACCACGGCGCGTACTGGCGTGTCGATCCAGTCCAAAAGCGCCGAGATCGTGACCTTCGGTCAGCAAGGCCAGCTGAAATCTGCCACGACCTCGCCCACGCTAACCATCGTAGCCTGCTACAGCGATAGCACTTCCAGCGGAAATAGCAGCAGCACCACGGCAGTGCTCGGCGTCGAGCTGGACGTGAACGGTTCCGGCAGCGTGCAAACGAAGACGTTGGCGGCTGGTGCATCTTGCACGCCTAGCTAAGCCGGTCTGCACCGCAGGACTGACACTGACGTGCCGGCTCACCGAGGTGTGAAACAACGGCGCAAGCATTCGTACATGGCATCTCGAACGGCTTCTGCGAATATTGAAGCCCCGCTACGGCTGACCCGGCTGCAGCCGCTCGCGCAAGCCACCCTGGCGCTGGACCGGACGGCTCAACGCTGCACACAGCGACGTATCCGTGGTCCAGATCTCGGCATGATCTCTTGCGCGCGAGATGGCGGTGTAGACCAGTTCGCGGGTTAGTACGCGACTGGTCGGGTCGGGTGGCAGCACGACGGCAACATTGCGGTATTCCGAGCCCTGGCTGCGGTGGATGGTGATAGCCCACGCGCTTTCGTGTGCAGGCAGTGCACGCGGAGAAAAACTGCACAGGCCGCTGCTGCCGTCGCGGTCGCTGAGTTCGAACCACACACGCAGTCCATCCGCACCGTCCAGCGCGATACCGACGTCACCGTTGAACAGGCCGCGCGTGTAATCGTTGCGGGTGATGATCACCGGTCGTCCGTGATGCCAGGTATGACTGACGTCGAGGTCGAACCGCGCGCCGAGTCGACGAGTCATCAGTGCGTTGATACCTTGTGCACCGAACGCGCCATCGCGCAGCGCGCAGAGTATTTGCAGCTGACGCAGAACTTGCAGCGCGGTTTCTGGAGTAACGGTTTCTGTCAGCAGCGATCGCAGCGCCTCGGCGTGACGCTCGATCCACGCATCGACACATGTGCGCAACGTATCGCTGTCGATGCAATGACGCAGATGCAGATCGCCGTCGGCGCGCTGCGCCAACAAGGCATCCAGCCACACCGGATCGGGTGTGTTGCGCAGCGCCTCGATACCGCGCTGCAGGCCGCTGCCCGCGCGCCAGGTGTGTGTGAGCGTCAGTACGTGGCCAGCAAGAGGTGCATGGCTGTCTGAGGTGTTCGGCACCTGCTGCACTAGCGGCTCCAGCAGATGGACCATTGCCGATGGCAACTGATTGATCGGTGTTGTCGAGACAATATCGGCGAGCACCGAACCGGCATCGACCGAGGCGAGCTGGTTCGGGTCGCCAAGCAGAATCAGCACAGCATCCGGACGCAACGCTTCCAGCAGCTGGCGCATCATCGCCAAGTCCACCATCGACGCCTCATCGACCACGACGATATCTTCGGCCAGGGGATGTTGGCGACCGTGATGGAAAGTGTTGTCCATTGGCCGATAACCGAGCAGGCGATGCAGGGTGCGCGCATCGACGTGTGGAATGGCCTGCAGCAGTTCGCGAAAGGGATTGTCGTCTGTCGCGCCCCAGAGATCACGCAGCTCGGCCTTGCTCTTGGCAATCGACTGCACCAGTCGCTGCGCCGCCTTGCCAGTGGGTGCCGCCAGCGCGATCGAAGGTTTTGCGGGCAGGCCGCATTCGGCTGCGTGCCGGAGCAGCATCAACAGCATGCGCAGCACCGTGGTCGTTTTGCCTGTGCCTGGGCCGCCGGTAAGTACGAAGAAATGCGTGCCGGGAACGGTCGCGACGGCGGCGCGTTGCCAGTCGTCCGCACCGGATGGTTTGTCGTTGAACAGGGTCGACAAATCATCGATCAGGGTTTTCGCAGCAATCGGCAAACGGCGACTGCGGCATCGCTGCAGAATGGCCGTTGCCAGCTTCGACTCGTGCTGCCAGTTGCGCCAGAAATAAAAGCGATGTTGAGCATCGAGCACAAAGGGCGTAAACCGCTGGCCGTTGCCAACCCAGTCGTGATTGCGCAGCAGTGTCACCGCGTCTGTGTCGAAGCCGGTACCAGTGTGTGGATCGACCAGCCATGCACACGAGTGACCCTGGCCTTCTGCCGTGCTGGTTGCGCGGACGGCGCGCGCGAGGAGACTCGAGCCTGTGCGCGCGAACACCCACTGCGCAAGGGTCTGATCGATGACGCGCTCATCGGATGGTGCCGTGTCCATCATGGTGATCTGGTTCATGCCGCCACTTCCTGCACACCGGCGAAGGCGTCGTCCAGCGCCTCGATCAAGGCCTCCGGCCAGCGGTGCCGCCATATGCCAAGGTCTTTTCGCTCCTCGGGTTCCAGCCCGATCGCACGCACAAACAAATACCAGCTGTCGCCGAGATGCTGAGCAGCGGTATAGCCGTCCATTCGCTGGCGCAGATAACGATGCAGTGCCACGGTATAGAGCAGGGCCTGCAGCGGATAATGGTGTTCGGCCATGGCCACGTTGAGCGACGATCCCTGATAATCCTGCAACCTCGTGCCGAGCCAGTTGGTCTTGTAATCGAGCACATGAAAGCGTCCATCCCATTGCACGATCAGGTCGGCAAAGCCGGTCAACATGCCGTTGAGCGTGGTGGTATCGAGGCTGGCAGGCACCACATCCGGCTGACCGTGGGCGACGCATAGTCGGCGCAACTGGGCAACGGCGACATGCTGTACCGGAAACTGGAATTCGAATTCGACCACACGCTGATCGGCGGGAATGTCGATCAGCCGCAAGCCGTCGCCAAGGTCACTCTGACGAACACGGTCGACCATTCGGCCTACACGCTCCGCGACTTCATCCGGCGACAGGCTATCTGCCTTGATCGCTTGTGCGGTGAGCTGGGTGTTAAGCAGCTGGCGCTGCTCGGGCCAGACGGGGGCAGGGCGCACCAACTCCAGCACCTGGTGGACAGCATCGCCGAAGCGTGGTCCTCGCAGCGGATACAGCGCGACCAGTCGGGCGTCGTCAGCGACTTCGAGCAGCGGCTCTTCCTCGACCTCGACGATATCCGAACCGACTTCATCGGCGGCACCGCTGTCGTCGATCACCACGGCCGCTGCGGCATAGCGGCTGAGGCCACTGAAACTGTGCAGCCACTGGAACGGTCGCGGACGCGGCAGTGGCGTTTGCGTAGCACGCGAACTGCTCGATTCCACCCGCTTTTGATAGCGACAGGGGACACCATCAAAGGCGGGTGTCAACGTCATGCCAGGGAGCAGGTCTGTCATGGTTTGCAGCGATGCCTCGCCTTGTTCAAGCCCAAGTTGCTGCTGCGCCTGCAGCACGATCGGGTCGATCGCGGCAATGCGCCAGGCGAAACTATCCGGGCTTGATCCATGGCCGCGATCGATCCAGTACACGTGGACCGCGTGGACGGCGCGAGTCAGCGCGACGTACAGCAGGCGCAGGCGTTCTTGCAGATCCTCGCGGAAATGGCGCCCCCGGTGCTCGATAAAGTTCGCCGAGCCGAGGTCGATGCGGCGCCCACCAGCATCGTCGTGGTAGCGAAGCACGCTCGGTGCACGTGTGCCGCTGCGATCGCCTACGCGCCAGATCAACGGCAGAAAGACGATCGGAAACTCCAGCCCTTTGCTGGCATGGATGGTAAGCAGCTGCACACGCCGCGCATCGCTTTCGATTCGCAGCTGGCGTTCGTCGGCAGCCTCCGCATCGCCGTCGCTACCTTCCTGGCGCATCTCGGTCAGCCAGGCATAGAGACCATCCAGTCCTTGCAGGCCACTTTCCTCGGCGGCCAGCAACTCACCCAGATGGCGCAAGTCGGTGAGTACGCGCTCCCCCTCGGGCAGTGCCAGCAAGACCGTCGCGCGCTCGGCGAGAAGCGCATCGATCAGGGCCAGTACACCGCGCGTGCGGATCAGCGCACGCCATGATTCAAAGCGTTCGAGTTCGCGTTCAAACGCGGCGGCATCGCTTTGCCACATGTTGAACTGATCCAGCGTCGCGCCGAGTAGAGGGGTAGCCAGCGCACCGCGCACGGCCTTGTCATCATCGGCATGCAGCACGGCGTAAAGAATCAGCTCCAGCTCGCGTGCGACATCACCCGCAAAAATATTGCCGCGGCCACTGCCCACGCACGGAACGCCGCGCGCGAGAAGGCGCGCACGCAAAGCGACGATTTGAGTGTTGGTCGAAAGCAACACGGCGATATCGCCTGGGGAGACACGCCTGCCGTCGATCTCGTGCTGCGGATCATTGAGCAGCTCGACGATGCGATCGGCGCAATCATCCAGCGCCAGTGGTTCGAGTGCGGTGGCGCTGCTCAGTGGCTGGCCTTTCTTGTCGATCGCGTCACCGCGAAAATCGTGGATGATCAGCGGCCGTGTAACTGCTTCGCCATTCACCGTATACGGCTGCTTGTTCGTTTTGTCGGCGGCGCTTACGCGCTGGTAGCGGATTTGCGGATGATCGAAGCCGCCATCGGTGTGGCTATACAGCGCATTCATCGCTTCGACCAGGGCGCTGCTTGAACGGTAATTGGTTACCAGCGAAAAGCGTTGGTTCGCCTGTGCGCTGGCGCGCAGATAGGCCGCGATATCGCCGCCACGAAAACTGTAGATGGCCTGCTTGGGGTCGCCGATCATCACCAGCGTGCCGCGCTCGCGATAGATGCGGTCGAAGATCGCGAACTGGCGTTGGTCGGTATCCTGGAACTCGTCGATCAGCGCAACCGGAAACGCCTCGAATAGTCGATCGGCCAACGTGCTGTCAGCGGCTTCACTGCACAGCCGCTGATACACCGCGTCGATCAGCATGGAAAAGGTCAGCACGTGACGCTGTTGCGCGCGACGGGGAAGCTCATCGCGGCAAGCATGTGCGGCATCGGCCAGCACCGCACCACGGGTGAAGATGATACGCAGTGAAAGCAATGAATCGATTTCCTGCAGCGCAATGATCAACGGATGCCGGCTCAGTGCCCCGGAATGTTCGGCAGACTCTTGCTTGGCAACATTTGCAGGATCCAATTTATCTTTGAAAAGGCTTGCGAGTGAATCCTCGATGCTATTGGTGTCGCCACTTTTAAGGAGCTGTGCCACATCTTTCAACAGACCAGACAAGGCGCGGACTCTCGGAGCGAAGAGCTTCTTGTCTTCCGCGAGGCGCAACAGCCCGGTAGCGGTTTCTTCCGTGCATAGCGCTGCGATGCTTTGCTGCAGATATTCAAGGCCGCCTGATTCGATTTTGGCATCCGGGCTGTTCGCCACCACGGCCAGATCCCAAAGCAGCTTTTCCGGGCCATCCCTCAGTAGCAGCGCCGCTTCGCGTGGGTCGACGGTGCCGACCAGGTAACGTCGACGCCAGAAGTCCTCGACGCATTCGCGCAGTAACTGCTGTTCGTCGAAGAGTTTGTCGCTGGCGAATGCGGCGCCGCTTTCCAGCGGGTAATCGCGCTGGATGCGTTGGCACAGTGCGTGGATGGTCGAGACCGGTGCGCGATCCAGATCGGCACGAGCCAGCTGGATCTTTCGCAGTGCACGCCGCCGGCTTTCCTGATCAGGGCACAGTACAGCGAGATAATTTTCCAGCGAATGATCGTCCGCCGCTACGGAGTCGGTCGCCGTCGAATCGAGTAGCCAACGCTCGGCTTCGATGAGCCGTCGGCGCAGACGTTCGCGCAACTCCTGCGCGGCGGCATCGGTGAACGTGGTAACCAGAATCTGTTCCACGCGCAGTTCGCGTTCCAGCAGAAGACGCAAGTAGATCACGCCGATGTTCCAGGTCTTGCCGGTGCCGGCGCTGGCCTCGATCAGGATGCGGCCGTGTAGCGGCATGCGTTGCCAGTCGAGCGCGGTCGGCGTTGTCGTATTGATGGTGCTCGTGCTGATCATGCGTCCGCTCCGTTGACGTCAACGGATTCGTTGGCGTGCGGCTTCAACAGCAGCGTATGTATGGGATCAAGCACGTCGCAGACCAGCTTCGTGGCTTCCACAAAGGCCCGGTGAGCGGGGCTGTGCTCGTCGAAAAAATCCAGTCCCTGACACAGCAGTGCGGCGTAGCCTGGCGCGTAATTGCGCTCGCCCATGCCGCCGTGATCGCTACCCTCCCATGCGGCGGCAGCCTTGAACAGTCGATCGTTCGGCGAGCCGCTGGCGTAAGCGAGGGCGGTTTTGGGAAAGAACAGTAGCGGCTGCTGGTCGGTTGCCAGCGACGTTTCGATCAGTCGGCGCAATCCGCGCCTGAGATCGTCATTGCCCTGTTTCAACACAGGATCAAGTCGCTTTGACTGAACAGCGTTGCCTGAGGATGAGTACTCGAGCAGAATGCCTTGCAGCTTTTCATGTTGCATCAGACGCAATGCGGCCCAGTCGATATAGAAGGCTAGAAGCTCTTTCAGCCCGGCTGTGCCGGTGGGCTTGGCGTCGAACAGCATCAGGCCAGCCGCCGCCGCATGAAACACGCGGTCAACGGTACCGGTCAGGCGCATGCCGCTGCCGAGGTCCAGATCGATGACCTGTGCATCGGCTATTGCCGAGCCATCGGCAAAGAAGGGTTTCGCATGATCGAGCATGCCCTGCACCGATTCGCGCAGTTGACGATAAGCCTGGATGCCGATGGCGCCGCCAGCGAGCATGCCGGAACGGGCGAGCCATGCCGGCGGCTCCTTGGGCAAATGATTTTCCCCGGCAATCAGTGCGTCGAACAATAGCTGGCTCTCGACGCGTTCGATCCGACTGACGCCGGTTTCGAGCGGTTCGCGGTCGGGCCAGCTGCTGCTTTCGAGTGCCTGCAAGCTGATGCCTTGGCTGCGCAGCAGATATTCCTTTACCGGATCGCGCCAGTAACGCTTGAGGCTGGCCAGTGAAACCTCGCCGCTAGCCACGGGGCTCGATTGGCCACGCTCTGCCGCGATGTCCTTGAGTTGAAGAAAGCTTGGGATGCTCTTTGTCGAGGGCAACGCGAGAAATGCTGGATCGTACGAGAACAGCCGTTGATCATGCTGCGGATGACCCTGGGCATCGCGTTCGTAGTAGCGCGCATCGAACGGCTGCAGCGGATGATGGATGCGCCACGGCCGATCGACTTTTTCATCATCGGCGATGCCGTGCTGCTCGTCGAGAAACTGCAGCAACTCGGCCAGCGGTGCAGCGGGATTGCGCGGCTTGCCGTCACGCACGCCTTCGCCGACGTAGCTGATGTGCAGGACATCGCGTGCCGACATCATTGCTTCGAGAAACAGATAGCGATCCTCGCTGCGCGTGTCGCGATCGCCACGCCGTGGCTGGCTGAGGATCTTGTTGAGGCCGGCGTCGTTGCTGGGGCGCGGGAATTCACCCTCGTTCATGCCAAGCAGGCAAACCACGCGGAAGGGAATCGAGCGCTGTGGCACCAGTCCGCAGAACGTCACGCCGCCGAGTAGAAAGGCCTGGCGCTCCGGCACGGCATCCAGTGCGCTACCGATGGCTTCGCGTACCACGCTCCACGGTAATGGCGTGCTGATGCCGGCTTCGCTGGCCTGGCTGCCAAGGCTGGCGGCTAGACGGCGCAGCGTGTCGAGCGCATTGTTTTCGGCGTCGTCGCGCATGTCAGTGAGGAATAGCGCGTCGATGCGCTCCAGCAACCACTGGCTCCAGGCGGCCAGCGGTCTCGGTGTGTTGAAGGCCTGGCGTATGGTCCGTAGCTCGCCAAGCAGACGGTCAAGCTGGCCGATGGCTTCGATCGTGCTACCGGAGACGCCATCGAGTGGAAGGATGTTGTCAAGCAAAAGGTCATGGGGCGATTGGCCGTCCAAATCGTTCTCGCTTTCTTCGGCTGATTCGTCTGTGCCTTCGCCGACGATCAGTCCGGCATACATGCGATCCAGTCCGAACTGCCAGGAATTGGCATCGGTGGCTGCAGCGCCTGCTTCAGCCTTCATCGCCGCATCCAGCCCCCACGCCACGTGCGCGCGCTGCAGCCAACGCTCCAGCGCATCGCGGCTGCTGCGGTCGATAGCGAAGCGGCGGGCCACGGCGGGCACGTCGAGAAAGTCCAGCACTTCGCTGACAGTGAAGCGACTCTCCGCCAGATCCATCATTTGCGCAAAGGCGCTCATCAGCGGATGCGTGCGCGCCAGCCCGACGTCGGCCAGATGCCATGGGATATGCAATGGATCGCTGCGGTACTGCGCTTGCTCACCAAACACGGCGGCCAGATACGGCGCGTACGCACTGATGTCCGGTGCCATGACGACGATGTCCCGATGTTGCAGGGTCGGGTCATCGGCCAGGGCGCGTAGCAGGGCGTTTTTCAATACTTCCAGCTCGCGCAGGCGTGTGTGGCAGGCATGCACGTGCAGACTGGCGTCCACGCGCAAGGCGATCAGGACGTTAGCCGGGTCAGTGCCGTTCTCGATGGCATTGCGAATCGGCTCACCCACCAGCTCCGGTTGCAGGCAACGGATGCTGGATTGCAGTTGCGCCAGCAGCGACGTTTCGCCGGGCAGCGGTTCGGCCTCGTCCAGCGGGTCGCGCTCGTCGATGGCCTCGCAGTCGTCCAGGGTGAGACAGAAATCCTGTGCGATGCGGCCAAGCGCAACCAGCAGCGGGTGGCCGACCTCGAAGTACAGCGCATCCGGATCATCCTGCCGCTCCAGCAGGAAACGCTGTCGGCGCAGATACACCCAGTGCTCGCGGCAAGGATCCGGAAAATAAAGATGCACTGGCCGGTGCAGTGCGCAGGCCTGCAGCGCCGCGAGCACGTCGGGCGGTAGATGACTGATGCCGAACACGTGCAGCGGTGTGATGTCGTGGCTGCGTTCGCTGCGCAGCGCATCGAGCAGGACGTTGCTGCGCTGCGCGCGATGTGGGCGGTTGATCGTGTGCTGCACCTGGCGCCACAGCGCGGCCTGCCAGTCGCGGTTGTGCTTGCCCGGGTGTTGCTCCCAGTCGAGGATCCAGTCCGGTCGGTAAATCAGGTATTGCGTGTAGAGCCCCGCCAGATACTCGGCTAGCTGGAAGCTGCGTCGCGCAGCATCATCTCCGGCCAGATAGGCGGTGACTTCCGGTGAGGCTAGCGCGGGCAGCGCCATCAGCAGGCGCCAGCGCAGTAGCTCGTGGCGATACGCGCCGCCGATCAGTGCCTCGTCACCCAGCGTGCCTCGCGCCACGCGCTCGAACCATTGCCACGGCAGGATCATTTCGATATTGGCGGCGATGCCGTGGCCACCGTTCGGTCCGGCACGATGGGCAAAACGACCGAGCAGCCAGCGTTTGAGTCCCGGATGCGCCACGACTACCGTTTGCGCGGTGAGCGGATTGGCCGGTCGCTCCGCTTCCAGATACTGTGCCAGCGCGTCGGCCAGCCGTTCGGTACGGCTGCCGCGGTGGACGATCAGACCGCCTGCATCTGCATTCATGGGGCCAGCCTAGAGTATGTCGGTCTCATCTGAGGACACAGGATACCTAGGCGTTTGATACATGGCTGGAGATTGCATTAGCTGGCGGTGGGTGATGGATCATGGGTTGAAGACGGGTGGCTGCAAACTTTCATGATATTGCCACTGACGTTCGCTTCATGATTCAGGCACGATGCGGGTGTAAGAGGGGTGGGGTGATTGATGTCCAGTCTGGAAAAGGCACGAGGGGAGCTGCGCGAGCGCTTTTATCAAAGCGTGGCAGAAACCTTGACGCTGTTGCATACCGCACCGGGCTACGACCGTCGACTGGCGATGGTCGAGATTACGCGCATCCTTTCATCGATTGTCGATTTGCCTCTTGTGTGGATTGGGCGGCGTGAGCCGCATCGGTTCGAGATCGAGATGGTCGCTGCGGGTGGGCCCGCCTCGGACTACGTGGCGCAGCTTCGGCTGAGCGTCGATGCGAACGAACCGGGTGGGCAGGGGCCGTTAGGGGCAACGTATCGCCAGGGCGGAGCCCGCATCACCTCCATCGATGCACCGATATTTGCGCATTGGCGTGATGCCGCCAGATCCTATGGCTTCGGTTCCAACATCGTCGCGGTATCGAGTACCCGCGATGGTGGTCAGATCAGCTTGAGCGCGTTTGCTCGCGAGGATGGTCTGGCGCTGAATGACGAGCTGCTGGACTGGGCGCAGCGGCTTGCCGAGGAGTTGGCGCGCTTCTGGGATCACCAGGGTCTGCTGGAACGCAACCAGCGGATGAGCCGTTATCGCGATGCGCAGCGCACGATTCAGCGTGCGCTGCTCGAACAACCTGATCCGGATGCGGTGTATCGCACACTCGCTCACGCATTGGCTGAAATTGCCGGTGCGGCCGCGGTGGATGTATACGCGGCCGACGACGCGGCTGAAACCCTGCAGCGCGTTGCCCTGGTCGGGCCGATGGCCGAGGCGATGCGCAAGCTGCCGCTGCCGGAGCGTTACAGCGCCGATGAGAATGCACCTTCGCGTACGCGCGTCTTCATGCATGGCCGGCCGATCGTTCTGATCCGTCCCTCCGACTATCCCGGCGTCTCTGCGCCGTGGCTCGAACTTCCGCTCTCGCAGACGGGCGCCGTGGGTTGCTGGCCGGTGTTTGCAGTCTCCGATGACCAAGGCGAGCCCACGCCGGTCGCCGTTTTTGCCGTGGTCACCATCGAGGCGGACGCGTTTGATGAAGAGATGCGTCGATTGTTCGATGAAATTGCCGACGCGGCCGGTCTTGCGCTGCGTCAGCACAGCCAGCGGCGCTCGCTGTTGCAGGAGCAGCAGCGGCAAACCTACCTCGCATTGCATGATGCGTTGACCAGTTTGCCCAATCGCCGCGCGCTGGATTTCCATCTTGAGAAGGTACTGGCCAAAGCAAAGCGACACGGTTACATGGTGGCGCTGGGTTTGCTGGATCTGGACGATCTGAAACCGATCAACGATCGCTATGGTCATGCGGTGGGCGACAGCCTTTTGATAGGGGTCGCTGCGCGCCTGCGTAGTGCGCTGCGAACCGAAGATTACGTGGCGCGCCTTGGTGGTGACGAGTTTGTGCTGCTGTTCGATCAGTTGGAGCGCGAGGAGGATCTCGACGCCTTGCTTGCGCGTGTGGGCGAGGCTTTGCAGCAGCCGATAGTTATCGACGATGCGACGTTCCAGCTGTCGGCCAGCCTCGGGATAGCGCTATTCCCGATTCACGCGGATGCCAATGGTGAGCAGCTGCTGCGGCGCGCGGATCAGGCGATGTATCAGGTCAAGGCGCACAAGCGCAAACGTGGCCGCTGGTGGTCGTTGCCCACATCACCGGAGCATGTGACGGTGTTGCCTGGTGAACTCGACAGGCATGGCATGGTGCCTTACGGGGACGCGGCGGGTGACCTGCTCAGGAATGGTTTTAGCGCCGTGGACTCGAAGCTTCCGCGCGTGATGGAGCATTTTTACGCCGAACTTCTGCTGCACGAGGGTATGGCTGGATTGCTTGGTGTGCTGCCCGTCGATGGTGTGGAAGAGTTCAAGAGTCGTCTGGCGAACCACATACAGATGCTCTTTGAAGCTGAGCTCAGTTTCGAGAATCACCGCAGTTACGCAATGCAGGCTGGGCTGGTCTATGCCGCCTGCGGCGTCGAGGAAGTCTGGGTGCTGGAAGTGATCGAGCGGCTTCGTGAGGTATTGGCATCGACACTGGGCTTTGGCGTGGAACGTGATGCTCGCCCGCTGAGTATCGTGCTGCAGCGGCTCGGGCTGGAGCGGCAGTGGCAGCTGGAGAGCATGCGCGCGCTCCAGCGACGCCGCGTTGCGGTGCTGGCCACACTCAACGCTTTGGCATGGTCGGCGGAAAGCTATCTGGATCTCATCGAGGGTGCAGTCAAGATCCTTGCCACGCATGACGAAGTTCTCGCCTGCACGGTAGGGCGCCCGGACATATCGGGTGAGCTCACCCACGAAGCGGTAGCAGGCGACGTGTTTGCAGGCTATCTGCGGGCGTTGGCACGCGGCGCGACAGCACTGATTCTTGTCAACGCCGATAGCGCCGAGGGTGGTGGCCCGAGTGGCCGCGCGTGGCGCACAGCGACCGTGCAGCGCTGCGCTCACTACGCCACCGACCCGGCAATGCTGAGCTGGCGTGAACTGTCGATATCCCTCGGGATTATTTCCAACGTCGCCATACCGCTGTGCCCCTTGCCACGCGCGCCAGCGGCGGTGCTTACGATCTACAGTGCCTATGCCGGTGGGTTTCAGAGCGAAGATCAGCAGGCCTTTATCGAACAGATCAAGACCGTGCTGGATTTAGCGCTATCGCGGCTGGCGCCGCCGCGGCCCGGTGCCGAACTGTTGCCATTCTTCGTGCGCGAACGATGGCGCACCATGATCACTACCGATGCGCTGCAGATGCATTACCAGCCGGTGGTAAGGCTGGCCGACGGGCAGGTCACCGAACTGGAAGCACTGGCCCGATTGCGCGATACCGATGGCAGCTTGTTGCAGCCGTCGCGGTTTCTTCCCGCACTTGGCGAGGATGAGCTGGTCCAGCTGTTTGGCCAGGGCCTCTCACAAGCGACCACGTGTCGCCAGCGGCTGGCGGTGGTTGGCCATACGCTGGATGTCTCGGTGAACATTCCCGCCGCTGCGGTGGAGGATTCCCGCTACGTCGAGATGGCGGCAACCGTGCTGGCGGCCAGCAGCTGTCCGCCAGACGCGGTGCTGCTGGAAATACTGGAGTCACCGATTGGCGCGGTTGATTCTTCACCCAGCGTACTCACTGGCATGAAGGCGCTGAAAGAGCTCGGTGTGCGCCTGGTCGAGGATGATCTTGGGGCGGGTTACAGCTCACTGATCCGGCTGCGGCAGTGGCCGTTCGATCGGGTAAAGATCGATCAGGCCCTGGTGCTGCAGGTGACGGAAGATCCCCTGCGTACCCTGCGCTTCATTCGTCAACTGATCCGTCTTGGCCACGACCTCGATCTGGAAGTGGTGGTGGAAGGTCTTGAGACCCGCGGATTGATTGAAGCGGCGTTGATCCTGGGCGCGGACCTGGGGCAGGGCTATGCGCTTGCGCGGCCGATGCCTGCCGAACGGCTCCAGCAATGGCTCACAGGTTTTCATTTGCGCGCGGATGCGGCACATCCGATGACGGCGTTGGGGGCCCTGGCCGCGGCACTTTTCTGGGAAGAGCGTTTTATGGGTTTGCCAGCCACTCCAACCTTCTGGAGAAAGCACGCTGAAGCCAGTTCTGCCCTGGTCAGCTACCTGGCATCCGGTGACAGCATATCCGCGAGCCTGATCGACAGCCATGCCGCCATGCATGAGGCATCCGTCAACGGCCCCATGAATCCGGCTTATCGGAAGACGCGCGGGGAATTCATTGCGCTATTGACCGAACACGTCCGCGCTGAAGAGAAACGCCAGGATCCCATCCTGTCGGACGCTTTGGCTTGATATCACCGAACTGAAATGATCGTTGTTGAAATAACAAAAGGCCATGGTAGTGCCGGGCCCTTTGTCGTGCCGATCATCATCCTGTGCTCCACATACCTTCTTGCCCGGCTTGAAGTGAAGCTGGTTCTTCGCGCTGAAATTTCGATGTTGGCGCATGGCGGTAATGCAAGCCAGATGAGATTTCTCAGTTGGCTTTTGGCGCATGTGCGCTGCGCTTGGCCGGCTTTACGTCTAGTGGCGCAAGCAGCCAGGTCAGTGCGATGAGTTTGCGTGCACGCGCCGGGCGCGGCCGGTCCAGAATTTTGGCAAGGCTGACGAGCAGACGATTGATTTCGGCAACATCTGTCGCACTGACCCAGCCTTTGAGTCGCGCTACCCAGAGTTCGCGCCGCGGGCCTTCAACGATCGTATCGTGTTGGTTTGAGGCACGGATAAAGTCACGCTCGGCCATGCGCAACATACCCGCGGCAACGCGGCGAACGGCTTTTGCATTGCCGGACTCACCCAGCTTGTAGCGCAGACGCACACGCTGACCTCGTGGTGTGGTCGACTGGAAGCGTTGGTCGCCGGCTTCGGTGTGCTCCTCCAGCAAACCACTGCTAACCAGCGCGCGCAAATGGTAGTAGAGCCCATCAGCTGGCCGCCCCATTTCGGCAGCCAATTCGGCAACGGTGGTCGGACTCGCCAACGCTTCCAGGGTCATGACGATCTCCATACGCGTCGGCGAGGCGAGCATGGCGATCTGATCGACATCCTCGACGGTTCCACGTATTTGCTTGGACTGTGCCATTGGTCTACTTGCAGTTTTTGAAAATTCATTGAATTATTCAATCAACGGTAATTTTCGGCAAGCGTTGAAATCATCGCAGGAGGGGCTGTGCACTTCAGGCGATCTATTCCGATGTCATGCGGCACGCTGCAAGAGCGCAAGAGGAAGTGCGCAAAGGGTGCAGCGAAGGATTCGTTCGCTTGCAGCGACCAGCGGTTATTCGATGGCGACGTATTGAAGGTTCTCAGAGTTGAAGGGCGGCACGTCGTACCATGCAGAATCGAGTCTCTGCGGGATAGCGCGGCGAACAGGAGCTAGCTGGTACTGGCCGATGGCATGCCGCTGACATGAGATGAAAAAGCGGGGTGTATGAAGTAGCGCGTTTTCCACAGTCTGTCGGATATTTTATCCGGCAAGGAATATCTACGGAGGGGAATCAACATGTTTCTTCGTTTCGCATTTCTGCTGCTGGCTGTGTTGTTTTCCGCTGACTCTGTTGCCGAACTATCAGCACCGAATGCTGACAAAGGCGGCCCGGTCGATTTCCAGTGGGGCGTCAAGATACCGCTGCATGACGGTATCAAGCTCAATGCCACGCTATACCATCCGCAGGGCCAGAAAGATCCGCTGCCATGCATCTTTACCCTCACACCGTATATCTCGCAGACCTATCACGAGCGCGGCATGTATTTCGCCGCGCACGGCTACGTGTTTCTGACTGTCGATGTGCGTGGTCGCGGCAACTCCGAAGGCGAGTTCACGCCGCTGCTGCAGGAGGCAAAGGATAGCCCCGAAATTGTCGAGTGGCTGGCGAAACAAAGCTACTGCAACGGCAAGGTCACGATGTGGGGCGGCTCCTACGCCGGCTACGATCAATGGGCAACGGCGAAGGAATTTCCGCCGCATCTGGCCACCATCGTGCCAGTCGCATCGCCGAGACCCGGTGTCGACTTTCCGGGATTCAACAACATCTATTACTCCTACGACATGCAGTGGATCACGCTGACCAGCGGCCATGCCGCGCAGGACAATATATTTGGCGACGGCGAGTTCTGGGATGCACAGTTCGAAAAAATGTATTCAGGCCATCGCGCATTCAAGGACCTGGATACGATCGTCGGCAATCCGTCGTCCAGCTTCCAGACCTGGCTCGCGCATCCTGCAGTCGACGCGTACTGGGACAGCTATAGCCCGACACCGCAGCAGTTCGCCAAGATCGATCTGCCGATTCTGACCATCACCGGCCAGTACGATGGCGATCAACCGGGTGCGTTGTCGTTCTACCGTGAGCATTTCCAGTACGGCTCGTCCGCAGCGAAGGCGAAGCACTACTTGGTCATCGGCCCCTGGGATCATGCTGGCACGCGTACACCAACGGCGAAATACGGCGGTCTCACATTCGGCCCGGCCAGCCTGCTCGACATGAACAAGCTACACAAGGACTGGTACGACTGGACACTGAAGAGCGGCAGCAAACCCGACTTTCTGAAGAACAAAGTCGCTTACTACGTACTCGGCGATGGCGCCGAACAATGGCGCTATGCCGATTCGCTGGATGCGATCACCGCCGAATCACGCCCGATGTATCTCACCTCGTCGAACGGCACTGCCAATGATGTGTTCGCCTCCGGCAGTTTGAGGGCAACCAAGCCTGGGAGTTCAAGCAAGCCCGATCACTATGTCTACGATCCGCTCGATACGCAATTCTGGGCATGGGATCCTACGGATTCGAGTGAGGACAACTTGACTGATGTTAGCGGGCTGCTTGCCTCATCCGGGAAGATTCTCGTCTATCACACACCAGCATTTGCACAAGACATCGAGCTTGCGGGCTTCTTCAAGCTTCCGGTGTGGATCGCGCTCGACCAACCGGACACCGATATCGCTGCCGCGGTCTACGAGATCAAGGCCGATGGCAGCAGCGCGCTGCTAGCCATGGATATGCAGCGTGCGCGCTATCGCCAAAGTCTGCGCGAAGCTGTGTTCGCAAAGCCGGGCGTGATCGAGCGCTATGACTTCGATCATTTCACCTTCATCGCACGGCGCATTACCAAAGGGAGTCGGCTGCGACTCGTGATCGCTCCCGTTAACTCGAGGTCTTTGGAGAAAAACTACAACGGAAACGGTGTTGTCGCCGAAGAGTCCGGCAAGGATGCACACACGGTAACGGTAACCCTCTACCACGACGCGGCACATCCAAGCGCACTCTATCTACCGATCGCGGCACCGGACAAAAGTGCAACGAAAAGCCAATAAGAAGGGACATTCACAATGGGGTATTTTGAATGTTGCCAGTTCCGCCTCTGCCGGATCGAGAATGGTAATCGCTTCATTCACGCGGCCCATTCGCGCGTTGGCTATGGCCATGTACGCTGACACGTTCTTCTGAGGTGCAGTCTTGATGTAGCGGAGCCAAGATGTCATACGCTTGCTGAGGCTGTCCCAATGCCAAGAGAAGGACTGCCTTATTCAATTGAATGCATTCCAATTCGCTTCACAGACGCCGTGGGCCTCAGCGATCCTTTGGTATGCCTCCCGCAATATCTGACGACCCCGTTCCGCAGTATGGGCACCCAGCGTCGCGACAAGACCCTATCGAGCTTGACCTATCTGCGCCACAAGTAGATTGATGGTACAGCTTGTGGTTGAGAGGCGCTGTTCGACCTCCACATATAGACCAGCACCACTTGCAAGTCGGGTCGACAACAACGCCTCCATACACGCGAGCGCCTTGGGGGAGGAACAGTTCTCTGGCTTTTTCCCGGTTGTTGGGGACTGGAATGGCGCTGCTGTGTCATTTGTAATTGATTTCTACCCCGATTTTCGTCACTGGCAATGAGCGCGACGTCGATCCGATCCTTCCTTTGGGCGGAAAGCGGCTTCCTGACGTTGAATAATGATATTGACAACTACGTGCCTGATGGGAGCAGAATAGCGCGCTGACTTACCGCTGCGACGGCAATCGGTCAGCCACAGGGGATCACGATGATAGGGACGTTGTCATTCGGGCACATAGCCAAGCGGCCGTCTGCGCCCGCGCGCGATGCTCATACGACAACAGCACCCGGTGGACATCCGTGCATTCGAAACGCGCACGACACCGTGCGTCTGGCCTCGTACGTAAGGCTCATGCCGATCGTAATTTTGCGACGCCCTATTCGCTCAAAAGTGAAAATTACTCGTCAATGGAGTGGTCATTCATTAACGGCGATCAATAAAAAAGTTACCGCTGAGAGGGTGATTTATGCCTTTCCAACGACAGGCTCTTCCGGCGGCGTGGCGATGATCGAGTCATTGCATCATTCATCACTCTGTGTCCAATACACGATCGTTCGCGCGACGCGCGATATCGACTTTGCACAGCAATATCTATTGAAATATATACTTAATCTCGGTGGAATATATGCAAAAACATTCCAATAAGAAGTCGACACATTTTCCCGTGCGAATAGTCATTTTTTTACTTTTATTGACTTCTTTTTCGGCCTATTGCGGGACTCCCGGTCTTCGTTTAACAACCACTAATTTGAGTGGCGTCAATGTTGTTGCCCAATATACGCCACCCACTCCCATGGTTGACCCCAGTCAAACTAACGGCGTATCCATAACCAATTTGAGCAGCGTCACTGTTACTGGACACTCGGGCAGTGGCAATAAATATTCACCCAATAACGCGACAGCCGCCGCCATTCCCACCAATGATAAAAATGGGTGTCCCGATATAAAAAGCGATCCCATTGAACTCAGTTTCGGTGCAAAAGTAGATTCGACGACCTATTTCAAATTGCCCGGTGAGATGGGGCTAAGTTATTCGCTCTACTATAATAGCTCTAGAAACAGCTCAAGTGCTGTGGCGCCATGGGCAGATAATCTTTCCTATAAGTTAGACACTATTTGTAACGGAGCCGTTACGTGTACCTCCATAACATTAAATCGTCCCGATGGATCCAGCATTCTTTTTAAAGGTCGCGCCGATGGAATCAACCGAATTCATACGGAGAGTGGTGGTGGTAATCTCGCCACTTTAGTCCAGAACGCAGACAATACGTATACGCTTCAGGACGAGGATTCCACCACACAGGTGTATTCGCAATCGGGCCAGCTGATTTCGATTAAAGACGCCTCGGGTATCGGCTGGACATTAACCTATTCCAGCAATTCAGCTGCCCAAACAAGTACGACGCAAGTTACGCATACGAATGGCCAGTCTTTCACCATTTCCTCCCAGAGCTATATCAGTAATGGTGTTTACACGACACAAGAGACCCTTACTGATCCCGGACAAAATGCGTATGTGTTTGTTTATGGACCTAACGGACTGATTTCAGCAAGCTTACCGGGAAGCCCATCGACGGTCTTTGCCTACAAGTATGCTCCCGGCGCGAATGTGAACGGCGGTCTTAATGAGGTGGATATAAATTCCGTTCCTTACGCCTATACCACTTATGATGCCAATTTACGAGCCAATGGCACTCATCTGGCGGATAACTCGCAAACGAGTTCGATTATTTATTCGACAAATAGTACGGGATTAGTCGCTGCCCTCACCAATCCTTTGGGCCATACGACTTCCAACCAATATAACGCGTTGAATCAGTTGGTTTCCGTCAGTGACAATGCGGTATCCGATTGCGGCGCCACGGTGAACTCGCGTCAGTACGACGGCAACGGCAACCTACAGCAGACGGTCGACAACAACGGCAACGTCCACACCTACACGTACGCCGTGAACGGCCAGCTGCAAACAGAGACCGAGGCTTCCGGCACCACGCAGGCACGAACCACCGATTACGTATGGGATCCCAATCAGCAACTCAATCGCCTGACCAGCGTGACGGTCGAAGGCTGGTCCAAGACCGCCTACACCTATAACGCGCAGAATCGCTTGGCGTCCGTGGCCGTCACCAACCTGTCAGCCAATGGCAGCGCCAACCAGACATTGACCACCACCTACAACTACACGTTGTACGGTAACGGCATGGTGCAGACGCTGTCGGTGACACACCCGTCACCGAACAACAGCGATACCGACGTATCAACCTACGATGCGCTGGGCAACCTGAGCACCTTTGCCGATGGCCTGGGCCACACCACGACTTACAGCAACTACAACGGGCTCGACGAAGTCCAGCATGTCGTTGGCCCCAATGGCGATGCCACCGATTACACCTACGATGCGCGCGGCCGGATCGCCACCAAGACGACGTATCCCTATGGCATTGCTGGAACGTGGACGTATACCTACGACGGCTTCGGGTTGCTCTATACGCTGACAACGCCGGATAACGAGGTGACCACCTGGAACCGCAATGCGGAAATGATGGTGCAGACCATCACCCACAACGACAAGGACGGCACGTCGACAGAGACCTTTGGCTACGACCCCAACGGCGATGTGACGAGCCACGTCGTGACGCGTGGCAGCGATGTTGGCTTGTCTGAGACGGCGCAGTACGACGCTTTGGGTCGGCTCTATCAGAAGATTGGCAATAATGGCCAGACACTGACCTACGGTTACGACGGCAACGGCAATGTGGTCTCCACCACCAATGCCGCCGGTCACGTCACCACGAATCAGTACGATCATCTGGACCGGGTCAGCCAGACGACCGAGACCGGTGGCGCGAGTCCGCCAATGCCTACAGCGGCACCGACACTGACGGTCCCGGCCACCAATGCGAGCGGTGCGTATACCGTGACCTGGACGACGGTGAGTGGGGCGACGAGTTACATTCTGCAGGAACAGACCAACGGGGGCGGTGCTGTCGTTGTCGCCAATGGCGCAGCGACGAGCTGGAGCACTAGCGGTAGAGCCAACGGCACCTATGCTTATCAGGTAAAG
The DNA here is from genome assembly GCF_014207165.1 of Rhodanobacter sp. MP1X3. NCBI lineage: Bacteria > Pseudomonadati > Pseudomonadota > Gammaproteobacteria > Lysobacterales > Rhodanobacteraceae > Rhodanobacter > Rhodanobacter sp. MP1X3. Next base: position 136,374 of record NZ_JACHCO010000007.1, read on the forward strand.
GCCTGTAACTCGACGGGTTGCGGTCCGTTGAGTGCGGCTAGTTCTGTGACGGTCAATGTACCGTCGCCACCCACCTCCGCCCCGTCACTCACGGTACCGGCGAGCAGCGCCACGGGCAGCTATTCGGTGACCTGGACCAGTGTCGCGAACATAAGCAGCTACACCCTGCAGGAGCGGTTGAACGGCGGTAGCTGGGCGACGGTGCAATCGGCAGCCGTCCTGAGCTGGAATCCTGTGGGGCGGGCCAATGGCAGCTACGGGTATCAGGTGCAGGCCTGTAATGCGGTGGGCTGTGGTCCGTGGAGTGCGGTGGGAACGATCACGGTCAGCTTGCCACCGGTGCCAAGTGCGGCGCCGGCACTGACGGTACCGGCGGCGAATGCTACGGGTAGTTACTCGGTGAGCTGGGGCACGGTGAGTGGTGCGGCCACCTATATCGTGCAGCAGCAGGTCAATGGTGGCGGCTGGACGACGCTGCAGAACTCCGCGTCGACGAGTGTGGCAGTCAGCGGCGAAACGAACGGGAGTTACGGGTATCGCGTGCAGGGCTGCAACATCAGTGGCTGTGGACCGAACAGCGCCACGGGTACGACCGTGGTGACCTTCGCTCCTACGGGTTCACCGAGCTTGACCGCACCAAGCAACAGTGCCACGGGAAGCTACACCGTGAGCTGGTCGGGGGTGGCCGGTGCGAGTACTTACCTTTTGCAGCAGCAGGTCAATGGTGGAAGCTTCACGACGGTACAAAATTCGGCGGCCACGAGTTGGGCAGCCAGCGCAGAAACGAATGGCAGCTACGGTTACAGGGTTCAAGCGTGCAACGCTGGCGGATGCGGACCAGTGAGCGGCGTTAGTACGGTTCTCGTCACCCAGGCGCCAGCGGCCCCAGGCGGCGTCACTGCTCCATCGTATGTCCATGGAGTTCAGTACTACGTGAGGTGGACAACTGCCGCCACGGCGACGTCCTATAACGTGCAAAGAACCAATGCTATTACCGGCGCTACGGCGCTCGCATACACCACGTCAGGCACCAGCGTAACCATAGCCGCACCGGGTGCGTCACAAACGCTCCAGTATGCCGTGCAGGCGTGTAATGCGTCGGGCTGCTCGGCCTATGCAAACGCACCAAACACCACAGAAACAGATCCACCTGGCCCAATTAACTGAGACTATGGATATGGATGCCTACCTGAAACTGCACCTAAGGCCCAGACTTCTACCGCTGCTGCTGTCATTGTTCCCGGGGTCGCTGCTAGCCCAGAGTGTCACTACGGTGATGACCTACGACGCCGGTGATCATGTGGCGAGCGTCACCGATCCGCGAGGTCTGGTGACGACCTATGCGCACGATGGCCTGGGCCAACTGTGGCGACAGGCCAGTCCGGACACGGGCACCACGAATTTCGCCTACGATGGCTATGGCCGTCAGTCCAGCATGACGCGTGCCGATGGCGTGCAGACCAACTATGGCTACGATGGCCTCAACCGCCGCACGAGCGTGAGTGCCGGTGGCCTGACCCAGACGTTCGCCTACGACAACTGCACCAACGGCCTGGGTCGTCTGTGCTCAGACAGCGATGCTACCGGCGCGACGTCCTACAGCTATACGCCGGAAGGATGGATCGGCGGGCGTGGCTTTACTATAGGTAGCACGACGTATGCGCTGGGTTTCAATTACGATGAAGTAGGTCGCCTTACCGTAGTGAATTACCCCGATAGCAATCAAGTCGTTTATTACTACACCAACGGCGTGGTCTCCGGCGTCTCCTTGAAGATCGGCAGCGCCTCACCGATCAACGGCGCGACGGCGATTACGTATCGGCCGACGGACATGGCGATGGCGTCGTGGACCTCCAGCAACGGGCTGATCAACACCCTGAACTACGACACCGATGGCCGGCTGGCGGGCATTAGCGTGCCTGGCAAGCAGAGCCTGGGTTTCACCTACGACACCACCGACCGCATCACGCAGATCACCAACGGCGTCGACAACACGCTGACGCAGAACTTTGGCTACGACTACATGTCGCGGTTGGCGTCGGTCTACTCCGGAGCGGATAACGAGAGTTACCAATATGACGCCAACGGCAATCGCACCTATCAGAGCGTCAACGGAGTGGTGCTAACCGAAACGCCCAGCAGCACGAGCAATCAATTGGCGAGTGTCGCTGGGACGCTCAATGCTACCTACGGCTACGATGCAAAGGGCAACAGCACGGTAGTCAATGGTGGAGCAGCCTACAACTACGACGCCTTCAATCGACTCAACACATCGTCAGGCATGACTTACTACGTCGATCCCGAAGGTCAGCGCCTGCGCAAAACCGGGAGTGCAGGTACGACTTATTTTGCTCCAGGCAGCGACGGGGGCATGTTGGCGGAGAGCCAGGGGAGTGGTTGGACAGACTACGTGTGGCTCAACGGACGATTGATCGGTCGCATGGCCAACGGTCAGGCCTACGCCATCCATGACGACCAGGTGGGTCGACCGGAAGCGGTGACGGATGCCTCGCAGAACGTGGTGTGGCGAGCACAGAACTTTGCTTTTACCCAGAAAGTGATCGTTTCGAACATCACGCTTAACTTGGGTTTTCCAGGGCAATATTACGATGCCGAGACGCTGACCTGGAACAACGGTTATCGCGATTTCAACTCAGGGCTGGGGCGCTATCTGGAGAGTGATCCCAGCGGCTTGGCAGGGGGCATCAATACCTACATTTACGTAAATAATAGACCTACTAGCCTTGTCGATCCAATGGGATTGTGGCCTTTCGGCTTACCGGGCAAAGCAGCAGCGACACAACAACTCCCAGGAATATTGCAAAGCTTTGTGCCATCACTAACGCAAGAAGAAAACGCTCAGATTTCAAGTGATGTTATCGATAGCCTAAGCTGGTCGGACGTAATGGCAGCTAGAAAAGTTTTTCCTGACATTCAGAATATGACAATGCCTGATTCTTTATCAGATTTAACGCCGGCACAGATAGCGTTAATATTGAAGTTCCTGAATAAATTGCCGGCGCGTGACAAGGAAGCTATCGGTAAAATTAAAACAAAATGCCCTTCTAAATAGGAATAGGATAATAATCTAATGAAAATTAACGTCATCGCGCTATTTTTTCTTTCAATTTTCCCTATCGTTGCATATTCAAATAGTCAGTCTTTTTTTTATAACAAAGGCGAGTTGAAAGTTAAGCTTTCAAATGAAGATCTGGGAAAGACAATTTCAGATCTGAAAAATGCCGATGCTGAGCATATACCTCATGGCATGGAGGGAGGCTCCCTCTTTGAAGCCGAGCTTGTGGAAAAATTACCATCGGATAAATTCGGACAATCAAACTGGCTTGTCAAGTTAAACAGCGTAATTCTTCCTGGAGATATTCGACCCGGAGCTGCAGAAATAAAATTAACTTCGCCAAAAATGACTGAGGGAGGAATTAATTTTTTGCGTAACAAAAAATATAAGATATTCGCAGTAAAAATTGACGGAAATTTTTACACGTGGAAAGGCCTGTCAGTGGAGTCGGGGTTGTAACAGGCGAGCTAAATATAGGTTGCAACTAAGTCGGGAATTGCTGTAGGAACAGCTCTAGGCGTTAAAGTAAAATTTAATCGGTTTCCGCCAGGAATTAATCGGCGTCGTTTCGATTTCTCAAAATTGGGACATGGCCATCAGACTGAGAGCAGCGTGTAGGCGCTTTCATCCCCGTGTTGCTTGCCAAACCACCAGTATCACGACGGTGATGGCGTACTTGATGTTGAAAAACTCATCCTTGGCCGCGACTTCGCTGATCGGGATCATCTGGGTGCCGTCTTTCTTGCCGCCCGGCGCATACAGAAACAGGTTACGGAAATTGCCCGGCCCCTTGCTTTCCATTCAACGCTTTTTTCAGATATTCGCCTCTCTAGGCAGGGCTCAATCCCCGTGGATCAATAGAGTTAGGGGCATTCATGTACAGAATTTGCTATGCACGACTATGCGCGACAGGGCTACTTGGTGAACGTTCCTCAGCCACAAAAGAATAAAGCCATCGCAAGGATGGCTTCAGACTTAGTGTTTTAGTGGTGGGCGATGCAAGGATCGAACTTGCGACACCTGCCGTGTGAAGGCAGTGCTCTACCGCTGAGCTAATCGCCCGCCGAGAGCGCGCAAATATACGGGGAGAGCGGCTTCGGGTCAATCTTTGTCGCCTTTGCGCCAGCATTTTGTTGTCGAAGTGGGGTTGGTGCGGGGCATCCGTTGGGGCGGATGGTTGGTAAACTGGCGCGCTTGACTGACGAGGCCGCCCCGATGGAATTCCTGCAGCACGAGTTCAACCATATTCTCGCGGCGCTGCACGGCTTCGAGATCACGCCATGGAAAACCGTTGGCCTGATCGGCTCGCTGATGTTCACCAGCCGCTGGTTTGTGCAGATGTACTACACGCGCAAGTTGAAGCGGGTGGTGATGCCGCTGTCGTTCTGGTGGTTGTCGGTGATCGGCAGCGCCCTGCTGCTGAGCTATTTCATCGTCGGCAAGAACGACTCGGTCGGCATTCTGTCGAACTTCTTTCCGGCCTTTGTCTCGGTTTACAACTTGATCGTGCATATGCGCGAGGTGAAGCGTCGCGGCGTGGTCGAAAGCGAAGTCTGATCAGCGTCAGACTTCGCTTTGGAATCGATTACTCGACTTCGTAGCCCAGGTACGGTGCCAGCCAGCGTTCGGCAAGCTCGCGTGTCCAGCCTTTGCGTTTGGCGTAGTCCTCGACTTGGTCGCGGCTGAGTTTGCCGACCACGAAGTACTGGCTTTGCGGGTGCGAGAAATACCAGCCGGAGACGGCGGCCGTGGGATGCATGGCGAAGCTTTCGGTTAGCTGGATGGTGGTGTGTTCGGTTGCGTTGAGCAGTTCGAACAGCGTGGCTTTTTCCGAATGCTCGGGGCAGGCAGGGTAGCCGGGGGCCGGACGGATGCCGCGGTATTTCTCGGCAATGAGATCGTCGTTGGCCAGGGTTTCGTCGGGCTGGTAACCCCAGAATTCCTTGCGCACGCGTTCGTGCAGGCGCTCGGCGAACGCTTCGGCCAGGCGGTCGGCCAGCGCCTTGAGCATGATCGACGAGTAGTCATCGTGGTCGGCTTCAAAGCGGGCTACGTGCGGCTCGATGCCGATGCCGGTGGTCACGGCGAAGCCGCCGACCCAATCCTTTACACCGCTGTCCTTGGGCGCCACAAAATCGGCGAGGCAGAAGTCCGGACGATCGGCAGGCTTCTCCACCTGCTGGCGCAAGTGGCGCAGCATGGCGACGGGTTTGGCTTTGGCCGTCGTATCGACGGCATAAACCTCGATGTCATCGCCGATGTTGGCGGCCGGCCAGAAGCCGATCACGCCCTTGGCCGTGAGCCAGCGTTCGGCGATCAGCTGATCGAGCATGCGGTTGGCATCGGTGTAGAGTTCGCGCGCCTGCGTGCCGACCACGTCGTCATCGAGGATGGCCGGGAATTTGCCGGCCAGCTCCCACGCATTGAAGAACGGCAGCCAGTCGATGTACTGGCGCAGTTCGGCCAGATCGTAGTCATCGAACACGGTGATGCCTGGCGTTTTCGGTACGGGTGGTTCGTAGGCCTGCCAGTCGCAGGTGAAGCGTTGCGCGCGCGCCTTGGCCAGCGGCACCAGCTGTTTGCCGGGACCGCGATCCTTGTGGCGTTCGCGCACGTCGGCGTACTCCAGCCGGATCTTGGCGATGAACTCTTCGACCAGATCCTTGCTGACCAGCGACTGCGCCACGCCAACGGCGCGTGAGGCGTCCTTCACCCACACGGTAGGCGACTTGTAGTGCGGCTCGATCTTCAGCGCGGTGTGCGCGCGGGAAGTGGTGGCGCCACCGATCATCAGCGGGATATGGAAATTCTGTCGCTGCATTTCGCGCGCGACCTGGCTCATTTCTTCCAGCGACGGCGTGATCAGACCGGATAGGCCGATGATGTCGGCGTTCTCGGCGATGGCCGCTTCCAGGATTTTCTGCGCCGGCACCATCACACCGAGGTCGATCACCTCGAAGTTGTTGCAGCGGAGCACCACGGCCACGATGTTCTTGCCGATGTCGTGCACGTCACCCTTGACGGTGGCCATGATGATCTTGCCGTTGTTCTTGCCCATGTCGCCGGTGCGCAGCTTTTCTTCCTTGATGAAGGGCAGCAGGTAGGCGACGGCTTTTTTCATCACGCGCGCCGATTTCACCACCTGCGGCAGAAACATTTTGCCGGCGCCAAACAGGTCGCCGACCACGTTCATGCCATCCATCAGTGGGCCTTCGATCACGTCGAGCGGGCGCGAGGAAAGCTGACGCGCTTCTTCGGTATCCTCGACCACGTATTGATCGATGCCGTGCACCAGCGCGTGGCTCAGGCGCTCGCGCACGGGAATTTCACGCCAGGCCACCGTCTCGACGACAACATCGCCTTTCTTCTTGCGGAAGTTGTCGGCGATCTCCAGCAGGCGCTCGGTGGAATCCTCGCGTCGATTGAGTACCACGTCCTCGACGCGCTCGCGCAGCTCGGGATCGAGGTTGTCGTAGATCGCCAGCGAACCGGCGTTGACGATGCCCATGTCCATGCCGGCCTTGATGGCGTGGTACAGGAACACCGAATGGATGGCCTCGCGCACGGTGTCGTTGCCGCGGAACGAGAACGAGACGTTGGAGACGCCGCCGGAAATATGGCAATCGGGGAAACGTTTTTTCAGCTCGCGCGTGGCCTCGATGAAATCCACCGCGTAGTTGTTGTGCTCCTCGATACCGGTGGCGACGGCGAAGATGTTGGGATCGAAGATGATGTCTTCCGGCGGGAAGTCGAGCTCACGGGTCAGCAGTTCGTAGGCGCGTGAACAGATCTCGACCTTGCGCGCGCAGGTGTCGGCCTGGCCTTGTTCGTCGAAGGCCATCACCACGGCGGCGGCGCCGTACTGTTGCACCTTGCGCGCATGGTCGAGGAACTGCGCCTCGCCTTCCTTCATCGAGATGGAGTTGACGATGCCCTTGCCCTGCAGGCAGCGCAGACCGGCCTCGATTACCGTCCACTTGGACGAGTCGATCATGAAGGGCACGCGCGCGATATCGGGTTCGGAGGAGATCAGATTGACGAAGCGCGTCATCGCTGCTTCGGAATCGATCAGACCCTCGTCCATGTTGATATCGATGATCTGCGCGCCGTTCTCGACTTGCTGGCGCGCCACGTCGATCGCCTCGTCGTAGCGTTCTTCCTTTATCAGCTTCTTGAACTGGGCCGAGCCGGTGACATTGGTGCGCTCGCCCACGTTGACGAACAGCAGCTCAGGCGTGAGTACCAGCGGCTCAAGACCCGACAGGCGGGTGTAACGTCTCACTTACGCAGCCTCCGCTTGCGTGGCAGACGGAATGACCCGTGGCGCGTAGTAGCGCACCGCCTCGGCAATCGCCTTGATATGCGCGGGCGTAGTCCCACAGCAGCCGCCGACCAGATTCAGCAGACCGTCGCGCGCGAAATCACCGATCACGCCGGCCATATGCTCGGGTGATTCGTCGTATTCGCCGAATGCATTCGGCAGGCCGGCGTTGGGATGCGTACTGACGAAACTCTGCGCGATGTTGGAGAGCGTCTGTACATGCGGACGCAGATCTTCCGCACCGAGCGCGCAGTTGAAGCCGACCGACAGCGGACGTGCATGCGCGACCGAGTAGTAGAACGCTTCGGCTGTCTGACCCGACAGCGTACGGCCGGAGCGGTCGGTGATGGTGCCGGAAATCATCACGGGCATGCGCGCGCCGCGCTGGTGAAACAGCTCGCTTAGCGCAAACAGGGCGGCCTTTGCGTTCAAGGTATCGAAGATCGTTTCGACCATGATGACATCGGCACCGCCATCGATTAGGCCGATGGTGGATTCGGTATAGTTTTCGGCCAGCTCTTCGAACGTGACGTTGCGATAGCCCGGGTCGTTGACGTCGGGCGACAGCGACGCGGTGCGGCTGGTCGGGCCGAGTACGCCGATCACAAAGCGCGGTTTGTCCGGCGTTTTTGCCGTCATTTCATCGCAGGCAGCGCGCGCGAGTCTGGCGCCCTCGCGGTTCAACTCATAGGCGAGATGTTGCAGCCTGTAATCGGCCTGGCTGATGCGGGTGGAGTTGAAGGTGTTGGTTTCGACCAGATCGGCGCCGGCTTCGAGATAAGCCGTATGCACGCCACGGATGATGTCTGGCTTGGTGAGGGTCAGCAGGTCGTTGTTGCCCTTCAGATCGCAGCTGCCAGGGTGATCGTGTGCGTGGCCATCGTCGGTCTGCGCGTGGCCATCGTGGCCGTGCTCGAAGCGCTCGCCACGAAAACCGCTTTCATCCAGCTCGTGCGCCTGCAGCATGGTGCCCATGCCGCCATCCAGGATCAGGATGCGCTGATGCAGCGCCTGTTCCAGCAGGGCAACGCGGTCGGGGTGTAGCCAGGGCAGGGCGCTCATTGTGGTTCCTTACGTTTTGCTTTTTCGCGTGCGGCGAAGCGGTATTCAAGATGGTGTTTGGTGTACGCCGATCAATGCGGCTTGCGCGCCAGCAGGCTGATCACTTCGAAATGCGGCGCCTTGCGCTCGCGGCTGATTTGATGGCAACTGATCACGTCCAGTTTCGCGGCATCGGCAAAGCCGCGTAGTTGGTCGCCATGAAAGCCGAGATTGCGGTGGTCGAACGGTTCGACCGCTGTGCGATGGTCGTGCTGGCCCAGCGTGACTGCGAGCAGGCGACCGCCGGGGCGCAAGACGCGAGCTGCCTCTGCCACGGCCAGGGCGGGATCCTCGGCATATGTCAGTGCGTGCAGCATCAAGACCAGGTCGAAGCGTTGCTCGCCGAGATCGAGCGCCTGCATATCACCCTGCATCACCTGCACGTTGGTGAATGCGCGCAGTCGCTTGGCGGCGGCGTCGACCACCCGTTCGCTGGAGTCCACGCAGGTGATCGAATGCGCGTGCGGTGCCAGCAGTTCGGCGGTGATGCCGTCGCCGGAGGCGATATCCAGTACATCGCCGGTTTCCAGCAATTGCAGCAATGACCGCGCCAGCGTTTCCCAGGTACGGCCGGGCGAGTAGTGGCGCTCCATGTCGCCGGCCACGGTGTCGGCCCAGCCTTCGGTGCCAGCTCGTTGCGCCAGAACAGCGGGCAGGCGCGCGGCGTCCTCGCGCAGCAGGGCGTCGTCGATGCTCTGGCGCAGCGAGTCGAGCAATTTGCGCTGCGCCTCCTCGCCTTCGCTGTTGGCACGGTAATACGCCGACACACCAGCACGGCGGTCACGCACGAGGCCAGCCTCCTTCAGTTTGGCCAGATGGGTGGACACGCGCGGTTGCGCCAGATGCAGCACGGCGGCCAGTTCGGCGACTGTCAGCTCCTCGTGTTCAAGCAGGGCCAGCAGGCGGACACGCGTCGGATCCGCGAGCAGGCGCAGAACGCTGGAAGCACTGGCCAGGTCCATCGAGCATCCTTTTATCGCGATAAAGAGATGACAAGGCTAGGCGCGGTTTGTCAGGGCGTCAAGCAGGGAAGTTGTTGATTGCCGTGCTTTGTTCAGTCCAGGGCCCAACGAGCCTGACGTTCGCGACAACAAAACGTGGTCCCAACGGAGGAGCGTCCACCGTGGCTTTGCGTCCGTATGTCATGTCTGTGATGCCCGGGATATGACTCGCGTTGATGTTGATGCTGCGTTCGCACAATGGTGTTTTATTGCCGCCGCTACAATGGGCGGCTGGCCAGTTCACTGCGGAGCTTTTCCATGGATTTCAGCTTTACCGAAGATCAGTTGTCGATCCAGTCGATCGCCCGCGACTTTGCCCAGAAACGCATTGCGCCGGTGGCTGCCGAGTTTGATGCCAAGGGCGAGTTTCCGCTGGAAAACATTCGCGAGATGGGCCGGCTGGGCTTGATGGGCATCGAGGTGCCTGAACAGTACGGCGGTGCGGCGATGGACACGATTGCCTACGTGCTGGCGATGATCGAGATCGCCGCGGCCGATGCGGCGACCTCGACCATCATGTCGGTCAACAATTCGCTGTTCTGCAACGCCATCCTCAAGCACGGCACCGAGGAGCAGAAGCAGACCTACGTACGCGCCATTGCCACCGGCGAAGCGATCGGTGCGTATGCGCTCACCGAGCCGCAGTCGGGCTCGGATGCGTCGGCCATGCACACCCGCGCAACCAAGAACGCGCAGGGCGACTGGGTCATCAACGGCAAGAAGAGCTGGATTACCTCCGGTCCGGTGGCCCGCTACATTCTGCTGTTCGCAATTTCCACACCGGGCGTCGGGGCGCGTGGTGTGTCGGCTTTCATCATCGATACGAAGCTGGCCGGCTTCCATGCCGGCAAGAGTGAGCCGAAGCTGGGCATTCGTGCATCGGCGACCTGCGAGATCGAATTCCTCGACTACGTTTGCCCGAAGGAAAACCTGCTGGGCGAAGTTGGCAAGGGATTTTCTATCGCGATGGGCGTGCTTGATGCCGGCCGTATCGGTATCGCTTCGCAAGCGATCGGGATTTCGCGTGCCGCGTACGAAGCGACCTTGCAGTGGGCGCGTGACCGCAAGGCGTTCGGTGCACCGATCGGTACATTCCAGATGACCCAGTCGAAGATTGCCGACATGAAGTGCAAGCTCGATACCTCGATGTTGTTGACCCTGCGTGCGGCATGGCAGAAGGGCGAGGCCGACAAGACCGGCGGGCGTTTTGGCACCGAAGCGGCAATCGCCAAGCTCACGGCATCGGAAGCGGCGATGTGGATTACCCATCAGGCCGTGCAGATTCATGGTGGCATGGGCTACTCGAAGGAGATGCCGCTGGAGCGCTATTTCCGTGACGCCAAGATCACCGAGATATACGAAGGCACCAGCGAGATCCAGCGAATGGTGATTGCTCGCGCGGAAACCGGTTTGCGTTGAGGCCAGCAGTCGCAAGTGGGATAGCACTTTTTCGCGAGCCAGATCGAAAGCGCATCGTCAAACGACAAGACGACAGGCAATAAAAAAAGCCCCGGCATGCCGGGGCTTTTTGTTGAGCACGTTACTTGGCTGGATCAGCCGCCGCGGTAGGGGTCCGCTTCCGGTGGTGACAGAGACTTCGGCTCGTTACTCACTGGCTGATCCTTGCCATCAACATCGAGCTTGTCACCCAGCATGCGACGCACGCTCACGTAGAACACCGGGATCAGCAGCAGACCGAGGAAGGTGGCGAAAAGCATGCCACCGATCACGCCGGTGCCGATCGAGTGGCGCGCGTTGGCGCCGGCGCCGGTGGAGATGAACAGCGGGAACACGCCGAGGATGAAGGCGAACGAGGTCATCAGGATCGGCCGCAGTCGCAGCCTGGCCGCTTCGACCACCGCTACGCCCAACGCCTTGCCTTCCTTCTGCAGGTCCACGGCGAATTCGATGATCAGAATGGCGTTCTTCGCCGCCAAGCCCATCACCGTCACCATGCCGATCTTGAAGAACACGTCGTTCGGCATGCCGCGCAACATCGAAAACACCACCACGCCGAGCAGGCCTAGTGGCACTACCAGCAGCACGGCCACGGGGATCGACCAGCTGTTGTACAGCGCCGATAGGCACAGGAACACGATCAGCACCGACAGCAGCAGCAGCAGGGTCGCGGTATTGCCGGCCAGCAACTCCTGGTAGGACTGGCCGGTCCAGTCGTAACCGAACTGAGCTGACAGGTTCTTGCCGACGATGTTTTCCATCGTCTTCATCGCTTGGCCGGTGGAATTGCCGGGCGCCGGGTTGCCGACAATCTCCACTGCCGCGTAGCCGTTGTAGCGCTGCAAAGCAGGCGAGCCGGTAGTCCACTTCGCATGCACCACGCTGGACAGCGGGATCATGTTCTGGGTGATGTCGGTTGTGCCGGAGGCCGTGCTTGAACTTGACGTCGTGCCACTTGACGTGGTGCCGTTCGTGCTGGGCGTGTAGAGATGATCCAGCGCGTCCACCCCCATGCGGTAAGGCGCATCGGCCTGGATCTCCACGCGCTTGACGCGGCCGCCGTAGCTGAAGTCGTTGACATACACCGGTGCCAGCGCCAGCGAGATCGCATTGTAGATATCGCTGACCGACAGGCCCATCGCCTGCGCCTGCACACGATCCACGGTCAAGCTCAGCTGCGGTGTCGGCGGCAACATGTTCGGGCGGATGCCGAGCAGCGTCTTGTCCTGCGCCGCCTTGCCCAGCACGGTCATCATGGCGCCGGCCAGCTCATCGCGGGTTTGCCCGGCACGTGCCTGCAGATACATGTCGACGCCGCCGAACTGGCTCAGGCCACGGATGGTCGGCAGATTCACCACGAAGATCTGTGCATCGCGGATGCCATGCAGCATGCCGTTGGCCTTGCCGATGAACTGCTCGATGGTAACGCTGCGTTGGTCCCAGTCCTTCATCTTGATAAAGGCCATACCGGTGTTCTCGGCATTGCCGACGAAGCTGAAACCGGCGATTTCGAACACGTCATCGACGGCTGGGTCTTTCTTCAGTATCAGGCGGGCCTGATCCAGTACGGCCTGGGTGCGCTGCATGGTGGCGCCCGACGGCAGCGACACAATCGCCAGTGCGAAGCCCTGATCTTCATCGGGTACAAAGCTGGTCGGTAGACGACTGAACAAGAAACCCATCAGCAAAGCCAGCACCACGAAAACTGTCATCCAGATTGGTGTGTGTTTCACTGCGCTGCTGATATGGCCGGTATAGGTGTGAGTGACCCGATCAAACAGCTTGTTGAAACCGCGGTAGATGAAGTTCTTGTTCTCGTTTTCGTTTTCTTCCCTGTGCTTCAGGAAACTCGCGCATAGTGCCGGGGTGAACGTCAATGCGAGGAAAGCGGAGAACAGCACCGACATCGCGATGGTCAACGCGAACTGCTTGTAGATCACGCCCACCGCACCGGCCTGGAACGCCGACGGCACGAACACCGCCGCAAGCACCACGGTAATCGCGATGATCGCGCCGCTGATCTGGCTCATCGCCTTGCGCGTGGCCTCCTGTGGCGAGAGATTGTCCTCGGACATGATGCGTTCGACGTTCTCGATCACCACGATCGCGTCGTCGACCACGATGCCGATCGACAGCACCATGCCGAACAGGGTCAACTGGTTCACGGTGAAGCCAAGCACCAGCATGCCGATGAAGGTGCCGAGCAAGGCGACTGGAATAACCAGGGTGGGGATGATCGTGGCGCGCAAGTTCTGCAGGAAGATCAACATCACCAGGAACACCAGCACGATCGCTTCGGCCAGGGTCTGGATCACTTCCTCGATCGAGGTCCGCACGAACGGCGTGGTGTCGTAGGGCACCTCGTACTTCACGCCGGGCGGAAACGACTTGGCCAGCTCGTCCATCTTGGCGCGCACGGCGGTGGCCACGTTCAGCGCATTGGCGCCCGGCAGCAGCTGTACGCCCATGCCGGCGGTCGGTTTGCCGGCCCAAGTCGAACCCGAGCCGTAGCTTTGCGGGCCGAACACGATCCGCGCGACATCCTTCAACTTTACCGTGGTGCCGTCGGAGTTGGCGCGCAGGATAATGTTGCCGAATTGCTCCGGTGTGGTGAAGCGGCTCTCCGCCGATACCGTGGCATTGAACTGCTGGCCAGCCGGCGCCGGGTCGGCGCCAAGCGATCCGGCGGCGAACTGCACGTTCTGGCCGGCGATGGCGGTTTGCACGTCGGTTGCCGATAGTCCGTAACCCTGCAGCTTGTCCGGGTTCAGCCAGATGCGCATGGCGTATTCGGAACCGAGCTGAAGCGTATTGCCGACACCAGAGATGCGGCCGATCTGGTTGATGACCTGCGACGCCACCAGGTCGTTGAGCCTGCCGTTGTCAATATCCGGATTGTCCGAGGTTATCGCGAGGAACATCAGGAAGTCGGGATTGTTCTTGGCTACCACAACGCCTTGCGAGATTACTGCGGTGGGCAGACGCGGATTGGCCAGATTCATCTTGTTCTGCACCTGCACCTGAGCGATATCCGCGTTGGTGCCGGTTTCGAAGGTGGCCGTGATGGTGGCCTGGCCGTTGGAGCTGGAAGAAGAGCTGAAATACAGCAGGTGGTCGATGCCGGTCAGTTGTTGCTCGATCACCTGGGTGACGTTCTGTTCCACTGTATCGGCACTGGCGCCGGGATAGGTGGCGGTTATCGAAACCTGCGGCGGTGCGATAGCTGGATAGGACTCGATGCCCAGTTCGAGCATGGAGATCGCGCCCACCAGACTGACGAGGATCGCCAGCACCCAAGCGAAAATCGGGCGGTCAATAAAGAAATTCGACAACATGTATGAGCTCCGTTACTGCTTGGCGGCAGGCTTGTTGCCGCCGTTTGCAGAGTTATCGGCTGGCTTGTCGCCAGGCTTGCCTGCGTCGGGCTTGGCCGAAGCGGCCCCCGGACCGGCGGCCCCTTTGTTGTCCTGGCCCGGCTGCCACGGCGTGGCCTTGGCCTGTATGCCTTCCTGCACCTGCGGCAGACCGGAGACGATCACCTGATCGCCGGCGACAAGGCCCTTGGTAATCACCCAGTTGTTGCCGCTGGACTGGTCGGCGTCGACGTTCTTGCGCACCACCTTGCCTTCGGCGCTCACCGTCAACGCATAGGCACCGGCGGTGTCGCGCAGAATTGCCTGCTGTGGCACCAGAAATACCTTGTTGCGTTCACCCAGATTCGCCTTGAGGGTGACGTACTGGCCCGGCAGCAGCGCCTGCTGCGGGTTGGGAAGCAATGCACGCAGACTGATCGCGCCGGTGGACTGGTTCACCGCGGTGTCGGAGAAATCCAGCGTGCCCTGCTGGTTGTACAAGGTGCCGTCGGGCAGGGCAACCTGCACGTGGGTCTGGTCCTGCGCGGACAAGGTGACATTGCCGTTGCTCTGCGCGTTGCGCAGCTGGTTGAAGTCGGACGAGCTGAGGGTGAAGTTGACGTACAGTGGATCGAGCTGATCGACCGTGGTCAGCAGGGTCGAGCCGGAACCGGTATCGGCCGTGCCACTGCCCACGATGGCGCCTTCGGTCACTTGCTGCTGACCGGCGTGGCCATCGATGGGTGAAACCACGTTGGTATAGCCGAGGCTGATCCGTGCGCTGGCCACGGCGGCCTGCGCCTGCTGAATCGCAGCAGCAGCGGTACGCTCGGTGGCTTCGTCGCTGTCCAGTTGGGCATGCGATATATAGCCTTGCGGAATGAGCGAGCGGTCGCGTTCAGCCACGACATGGGCATTGGTATAAGTCGCCTTGGCCGAGGTCAGGTTGGCCAGACTGGAATCAAGTGTTGCCTTGTAAGTAGCCGGATCGATCTGGAACAGCAGCTGGCCTTGCTTGACGTCGGAGCCTTCCTTGTACACGCGCTTAAGCAGCACGCCGGACACGCGGGCGCGTACATCGGCGCTGCGATAAGCGGACAGGCGGCCGACCAGATCCTTGGTCAGTGGTGCCGACTGCGGCTGCACGGTGAGTACGCCGACTTCGGGCGCTGGCGGCTTCTGTTGCTCCTGGCCTTTGCCACTGCAGGCAGCGAGCGCAAGCAGACTCAGGCAAAGAATCGGAGTGTGCAGTGACGAGAGCTTCATGAAGACTCCATGGCTTGTATTGGGGGATTCGAGGGTTACCGGCGATGTTGTGCTGGCTTGTTGAGGCGTAGTGTGCATTTTGGCCTTGCACTGCGATGCGCTTTTCCGTCCCCGCGCCAGGAATTTGACGCAGGGAAGAGGCAATCTTGCTTGTCACGCAGTCCTATACCGACCAGTTTACAATTTATCCGGAGCGTTGTGCCAGCCCTCAATTTAACGGTGGCGGCGGGGATGCCATCAAGCCGTAGTACTGGATCATTACGCTCTCGTGGTCGCTGGCTGGCACGGCAGCGAAATGCAAGATGCATGTATCGCGTGACAGTTTGGCCATGCTCGACTATGCCGGGGCACCTCCCCTTAGTCAGACGCCGCCATTACCGCGCGATGACGATAGTGACCGGCAAGTGGCGATCCGTTTGTTGCGATGCGCGTACGAGTGTGAACGTAGGGTCCATGCGTAGCAGCATGGTAGCCAAATGGATGGTGTCTGCTGTGGATTAGCCCCGGGTCGCGGCGTATCCTTTTGCGGCTAAGCCTTACCTTTGTATCCACTAGAACAGTAGATTCCATGAATGCCATTCGTGCAGCCAACGACATGCCCCTTCCGTCGGTCGTCCTCGACGCATTGAAACAACGCGGTCTGTCCGCTGACCGCCTGACGGAGGCGCGAGTTTTCTGCGACGCCTTTTTCGCCCGTGTCGCCAGTAGCGACATCGAACTTCACACGTCGGAGCAGTGGGCTGTATTGATCGCCAGCCTGCTGGACTTCGTGCAGCAACGACCGCCGGGCCATGCACTGGTGCGCGTGATCAATCCCGAGCAGGGTTCCGCCGGTCGCAGCCTGCTGCAGATCGTCACCGACGACATGCCGTTTCTGATCGACACCACCAGCATGGTGCTGTCGGACACCGTGCAGATTCACGCGGTGATCCACCCGGTGATCACGGTGGAGCGTGACGCGTCCGGCAAGCTGCTGCAGCTGTGTGATGAAGCGGATGCGGCGCCATCGCGCAAGCCCGAATCCGTGATGCATTTCGAGATCGACCGGGTTGCCGATGAAGCCGCGCAGGCGCAGTTGAAGGCGCATGTTGAAGCGGCGCTGGACGATGTGCGTTCGGTGGTGGGCGACTGGTCGGCGATGCGCGACATGGCGCTGGCTATTGCCACCGACCTGCCGCAGCGCAACTTGCCGCTGGATGCGGCCTCGGTCGAGGAGGCCAGCGAGTTTCTGCGCTGGATCGCCGATGACAATTTCACTTTCTTTGGTTATCGCGAATACGAAGTCGCCGACGCTGACGGCGAGCAGGAGTTGCGCTCTGTCGATGCTTCCGGCTTGGGTTTGCTGCACAAGAAAGAGCGCTCGATCGCACCGCGCTCGCTGCGTTCGCTGACTGCCGGCGAGCTGCCGCAGGCGGGTGCAACTGACGCCATCATTCTTACCAAGACCAATGCGCGTTCGCCGGTCCATCGTGCCGGCCATATGGATTACATCGGTGTGCTGAAGTTCGACGCTAACGGCCGCCCGGTGGCCGAGCAGCGTTTCCTTGGCCTGTTTTCGACCAACGCCTATATGGCACGGCCGCAGGATGTACCGCTGGTGCGCCAGAACGTCGAGGCGGTAATGACGCGCTCGGGGCTGAAGCGTGATTCCTACTCCGGCAAATCGCTGCGTCACGTGCTCGAAGCGTTGCCGCGCGAGGAACTGTTCCAGAGTACGGAAGACGAACTCTTTGAAACTGCGATGGGTATCCTGGAACTGAACCAGCGAGCGCGCACGCGGTTGTTCGTGCGCCGCGATCGCTACGGCCGGTTCTTTACCTGTCTGGTTTTTGTGCCACGTGATCGCTTCAACACCGCGGTACGCGAGCGGATTGCGGCGCTATTGGACACGGCGCTGCACGGCGAGCGGAGCGAATCGACGGTGCTGTTGGGTGAGGCGGCACTGGCACAGCTGACGATCGTGGTGCGACCGAAGATCGGTGATGAGTTCTCTTACGATCTGGCCGAGCTGGAACAGAGCGTCGCCGGCATCGTGCGCAACTGGCACGACGAAGTGCGCGATGCACTGGTGCGATCGCGTGGCGATCATCAGGGCGTGGTACTGGCCAACCGCTACGCGCGTTTGCTGCCGGCTGGGTACGTCGAAGACGTGACACCAAAGGTGGCTGCCGAAGATATCCATCAGCTGTCACTGCTACAGGGTGACAACGTGCTGCGCATGTCGTTCTACCACCCGCCGCAGGCACCGGAAACACTGCGCTTCAAGGTCTATCGCAGCGGTGGCGATATCGCGCTGTCCGAAGTGTTGCCGCAATTGGAGAACCTCGGCCTGCGTGTGCTGACCGAACACGTCTACGAAATTCCCTGCGATCCCGCACCGCTGTCGATCCAGGATTTCGAAGTGCAGCCGGCGGGCAAGCTCACTTTCACGGTAGAGCAGGTCGGTGCGTTGTTTGAGGATGCGTTCGAGCATATCTGGCGCGGCAACGCCGAGAACGACGGTTTCAACCGGCTGGTGCTCGGCGCCAAGCTGAGCTGGCGGCAGATCGCGATGCTGCGCGGTTATTGCAAATATCTGCTGCAGGCCGGCGTCGCGTTTTCGCAGCCGTATATGGAAGACACGCTCAATCAGTATCCGGCGATTGCCGGTTTGCTGGTTGAATTGTTCCTGGCCAAGTTCGATCCGCAGCGCGAAAGCCTGTCTGCCGAAGAACTGAAAGTCGCCAGCGACACGCTTGCCGTCGAAATGACCGCGCTGATTCCGCAGTCCGTGCAGGAATTGCACCCGACGCTGATCACTGATCTGGGTAACGCGCTGTTGCTGCCACGCGCCGAGCAGGTCAGTACGATCGAAAATGCTATTGGTGTGCTGCTGGAAAACGTGGCCAGCCTCGATGAGGACCGCATTCTGCGCAGCTTCGTGGCGGCAATCCATGCCACCTTGCGCACCAGCTTCTTCCAGCGTTGGGATGGCGCACACCGGGGTTACATCAGCTTCAAGCTGGACTCGCACAAGGTGCCCGAGTTGCCCAAGCCGGTGCCGTATCGCGAGATCTGGGTCTGTGCGCCACGCGTGGAAGGCATCCACCTGCGCTTCGGCGCGGTGGCGCGCGGCGGTCTGCGCTGGTCCGACCGTCGCGAGGATTTCCGCACCGAGGTGCTGGGCCTGGTCAAGGCGCAGATGGTCAAGAACACGGTGATCGTACCGGTCGGTTCCAAGGGAGGTTTCTTCGTCAAGAAGGCGCCAGTGGGTGGTGATCGTGATGCGCAGCTGGCCGAGGGTATCGCCTGCTATCGCCTGTTCATCAACGGCCTGCTCGACATCACCGACAATCTGGTCGAAGGCAAGGTGGTCAACCCGCACGATGTGGTGCGCCACGACGCGGATGACCCGTATCTGGTGGTGGCGGCCGACAAGGGCACGGCCACGTTCTCCGACATCGCCAATGCGATCTCGATCGAACACAACTACTGGCTGGGTGACGCGTTCGCCTCGGGCGGCTCCAATGGCTATGACCACAAGGGCATGGGCATCACCGCCAAGGGCGCATGGGAGTCGGTCAAGCGCCATTTCCGCTCGCTCGGCCGCGACTGCCAGACGCAGGACTTCACCTGTGTGGGTATCGGCGATATGTCGGGTGATGTGTTCGGCAACGGCATGCTGCTGTCACGGCATATCAAGCTGGTGGTGGCGTTCGATCATCGTCACATCTTCTTCGACCCGAATCCGAACATCGAGGCATCGTTCGTCGAACGCGAGCGCATGTTCAAGCTGCCACGTTCGAGCTGGGACGATTACGACCGTTCGCTGATTTCCGCCGGTGGCGGTATCTACCCGCGCAGCGCGAAATCGATTCCGGTCACGCCGGAAGTGCGCGCCGTACTGGGCATCAAGGCCGACGTGACGCAGATGGCGCCAAGCGACCTGCTCAGCGCGATCCTCAAGGCGCCGGTCGATCTGTTGTGGAACGGCGGCATCGGCACTTACGTCAAGGCCAGTAGCGAGACGCATGCCGATGTGGGCGATCGTGCCAACAACGCACTGCGTGTCAACGGTGCCGAGCTGCGCTGCAAGGTCGTGGGTGAGGGCGGCAACCTGGGCATGACCCAGAAAGGTCGCATCGAGGCGGCGCAGCACGGCGTGCTGCTCAACACCGACTTCATCGACAACTCGGCCGGCGTGGATACCTCCGATCACGAGGTCAACATCAAGATTCTGCTTAACGACGCTGTGCAGCGTGGCGAGCTGAGCGAGGATGCGCGCAACAAACAGCTCGCGGCGATGACCGACGAGGTCGGCCAGCTGGTGCTGTTCGACAATTATCGGCAGAACCAGGCCATTACCCTGATGGAGCACCAGTCGGTGCGTCGCATCGGCTCGCTGGCGCATTTCATCCGCACGCTGGAGGCCGAAGGCCTGCTCGACCGTCAGGTGGAAAATCTGCCCAGCGAAGCGGAGCTGACCGAGCGCAAGACGCGCGGCGTCGGCATGACCCGACCGGAGCTGTCGGTGCTGCTGTCCTACGACAAGATCAAGCTGTACCAGCAACTGCTCGATTCGGACGTGCCGGAAGATCCGTACCTGTCTAAAGAACTGGTGCGCTACTTCCCCGAGCCGCTGCATCAGAAGTACGCCGAGCACATGCAGCGCCATCGCCTGAAGCGCGAGATCATTGCCACCGCAGTGACCAACTCGACGCTCAACCGCATGGGCGCGACCTTCATGATGCGCATGCAGGAGGACACCGGCCAGCGGCCGGCAGCGATCGCCAAGGCTTACACCGCCGCCCGCGAGATTCTTGACGCGCGGGAACTCTGGGCGCAGATCGAAGCGCTCGACAGCCAGGTTGCCGAGAACACCCAGATCGACGCGGTGATGCAGATCTGGTCGCTGCTGCGCCATCTCACGCGCTGGTTGCTCAATCGTCCCGGCGGCACGCTGGACATTGCGGACAACGTGGAGCGCTATCAATCCAGTGTGTCGGCTCTGCGTGAGGCGTTGCCCGAAGTGCTGACGCCGACCGGGAAGGGCGACTTTTCCGGCAATCAGGAAAAGTGGGAAGGTCTGGGCTTGCCCGCCGAACTTGCGCTGCGCCTGGCACGCTTGCCGGTGCTGCGTGCAGCGCTGGATATGGCTGAAGTGGCGCAGCTCAGCGGCCGTCCGATTGCCAAGGTGGCCCAGGTGTTCTACGAGCTGGGCGAGGCGCTGGATCTCGAATGGCTGCGTGACCAGATCGAGGCGCTGCCGGTCGAAGGTCATTGGCATGCGCAGGCTCGCGGCTCGCTTCTGGATGAGCTCAACCATCAGCACCGTGCACTGGCCTCGCAGGTGCTGGCGCTGGCCAGCGATCGCACGGATGTCTCGCCGGTGCAGGCGTGGCTGCAGCGCGACAACGCCACGCTGCAGTACACCCGCAGCATGCTGGCGGAAATCCTCACCCAGAACGCCGATTACCCGATCGCCTCGGTCGCGGTGCGTCGTCTGGCCCAGCTGGCGCAGGTGCCGATCGGCTGATGGGTTTCAGTCGGTTGACCTGATGCGAAACGCATAGGTCAGCAGTGAAGGCGCAGGAGCCAGCATGGTCTTGCGCCTTCATGCTGTGTACTCTCCTCTCACTTGATTGCCAGGTGGATCAGCATGCGCTTTGCCTTCGTCGCCAGCGATACCAGCATTGCCCAGCAGGCGCGACGCAAACTGGTGGACCGCTATGGCGATGTACCGCCGGAGCAGGCTGAGCTGATCGTGGCGTTGGGCGGCGATGGTTTCATGTTGCGGACCTTGCACGATTGGCATGCGCTGGATGTGCCGGTGTATGGCATGAAGCTGGGTCGCGTCGGCTTTCTGATGAACAAGCATGTTGTCGATGACCTTCCTGGACGCGTCGAGCGCGCGCACACCGCCTCGCTGTTTCCGCTGCAGATGCAGGTGACCGACGTCAGCGGCAAGGAATATTCGGCGCTGGCTTTCAACGAGGTGTCGCTGTTGCGTCAGACCAACCAGGCCACGCATCTGGAAGTAAAGCTCAACGGCATTGTTAAACTCGACACACTGGTCTGCGACGGCATTCTGGTTTCCACGCCGGCCGGTTCCACGGCCTATAACCTCTCCGCGCACGGACCGATTCTGCCGCTGGATGCGAACGTGCTGGCGATTACGCCGATAAGCCCGTTTCGCCCGCGTCGCTGGCGTGGCGCGATTCTTCCGCATCGCACGGAAGTGGTCCTCAGTGTGCTCGATCCCGACAAGCGTCCGGTCAGCGCCACCGCCGATTTCCATGAAGTGCGCAACGTACTCACGGTGGCCATCCGTCAATCGGGCGGCGAGGGCGTGCGGCTTCTGTTTGATCCCGAACATAATCTTGAGCAGCGAATTCTCGACGAACAGTTCGCGTCGGAACAGCCTGCGGATTGAAGCGGCCGCACGCCAGATTGAGACATGCTAGATTGAAACCAGAGGGTCCACACCGGATCTCTGCGTGCTGCCCATCGTGAACGTGCCTCTCTTGCCAATCGATACTGCTGACTCTGTGGCTACGGGTGCCGATGCGCACGACGCCAGTGCCGCCGCCGACAATCGGCTGGTGGTGGCCATTTCTTCGCGCGCGCTGTTCGATCTCGGGGATAGTCATGCGTTGTTCGAGCGCGATGGTCTGGATGCCTACCGCAACTTCCAGATCGATCACGAGAACGAGATTCTGAAACCGGGCGTCGCCTTTCCGCTGGTGCAGAAACTGCTCGGTCTCAACAAACTGGCCGGTAACGTACCGCCGGTCGAGGTCATTCTGCTGTCGCGCAATTCCGGCGATACCGGCCTGCGCATCTTCAACGCGATCCAGCATTACGGGTTGCAGATCAGCCGTGCCGCATTTACCAGCGGCGCGCCGACTTCGGATTACATTGCACCGTTCAAGGCCGATCTTTTTCTTTCCGCCAATGCCGAAGACGTCGGTCGCGCGCTTGCCGCCGGTGTCGCCGCGGCGACCATCTTGCCCAGCACCGCGCCACCGCGCGCCTCCGAGCAGTTGCGCATCGCCTTCGACGGCGATGCAGTGATCTTCGGCGACGAGGGTGAGCGCGTGTCGCGCGAGGAGGGGCTGGAGGCCTTCCATCGCAGCGAAACCGAGCACGCCGCCGAACCGCTGTCAGTCGGTCCGTTCCAGGGTTTCCTCACGGCATTGCATCGCCTGCAGATCGCGTTCCCCGCCGAAGACTCGCCGATTCGTACCGCGTTGGTCACCGCGCGCTCCGCACCGGCACACAAACGGGTGATCCTCACCCTGCGTCGTTGGGGTGTGCGCATCGACGAGGCCCTGTTTCTCGGTGGTCGCGACAAGGGGCCGTTCCTGGATGCCTTTGGGGCCGACATCTTCTTCGACGACTCCCCGGTCAACGTGGAATCAGCGCGCAAGCACGTTGCTACTGGACATGTACCGCATGGTGTGAGTAATCGCGGCTGAGGCGTCGAGCTTGGCGGCCTCAAACCATCCTGGTCCGCTTCCACCAGCGCGTGACTTTGTATTCCCGCACAAATGTGAAAAGTCCCGAAGCCAGGATGATCACGATGCCGATCAGCATCGGCCAGTCCAGTGGATCGTTGAACAACAGGTAGCCGAATGCCACCGCCCACAGCATCTGGCTGTATTGAGTCGGCGCGACATGGTTGGCTGGTGCTTTTTGCGTAGCAAGCATCAGCAATACGGCGCCCAGTGCGGCGAGTAATCCATAACCGAGCAAGAGCAGCCACTGGTGCCACTGCGGCCAACGGAAGTCCCACAGCATGAGTATGCCGGTCAGCAGCAGCGGGCCGATCACGCCGGCGCCATAAAGCGTGATGCGCTTTTCCTGCGCACCGGTCATGCGCAAGGCGATCATCGAGATCGCGCCGGACAGTCCGCAGACCAGTGCGGCAAGGTGACCGATGCCCAAGGCGCGAAAGCCCGGCCGCAGCACCACAAGCACACCGATAAACCCTGCGATCACCGCCGACCAGCGGCGCCAGCCGACATGCTCCTTGAGAAATATAACCGACAGGATGGTGACGAAGATCGGCATCAGGAAAATCAGTGCAAAGGCTTCGGCCATCGGCAGTGCGGTAAAGCTGATCACGGCGGCCGTACTGCCGATGGCACCGAAGATCGCACGCACCAGCCACAGGCTTGGTCGCTTGGCGATCAGCACTTCGCGCCAGCGATCACCTTTGCGTTTTATGAAGGGCAGTGCGGTCAGGCCGAGCAGGGCGCCGAAAAACACTGCCTCATACGACGGCAGCGAACCGCGCAGCATCTTCACGAACGCATCGCTGATGGCATACGCCGCGAACGCCATGAAACCTAGCAGCACACCTTTGTACATTTTTCGCAGCTTTTCGAAACTAGGGATAGCCACAGTATCCGTGTTTCCAAAGTTCGCCGCATGAAAGGTTTTCAGATTTCGGCCAACTGCACTGTTTACCGGCACACCAGCAAAAGCTGGCGTGCCGGTTTGGATCAGAGACAGTCGACCAATCCGTCGTAAATCGACTTGCTCGTTCCCGGCAGAATCGCGTGTATGGGATTGGTCACATTCAGTGTTGCGATGAGATCGGCTATACGTGTCTTCGGCGCCAGCGGGCTGCGGCAGCGCCAGTGCTGGTTGTCGACGAGGATGTTGCCGGTTTTCGCGTTCACTTCCGTATTGCTGGCGGCGAATACCCAGACGCAGCGCCCGATGACGCCGGTGTTTTTCTCCACTGAGCAGCGGTAATCGAGTGACTCGATGTTGCTGTAGTCGCCCTCGCAGAACGTGTCGCCGCAAACGTCGTCGAAGTTCTTCCTCAGTTGGCTGGTGGCGCTATACCACGCGTTGATATCCGCGTCGCTGGTCAGGTATTCGCTGATATCGACATACTCAGCGCTGCGGCTTGCAACAGAGGATTGGGCGGTTTGCGGCGCCGCGTTGGCGGCATGGGAGGTGAGGGCAAGCAGAACAATCAACAGCCCGAAAAGGACAGTGCGCATGGAAAACTCCTCTAACGATGGTGTGTGGAAGCCTTGGTGGCTGCCGGTGGTGGCTTTGCAGAGCCGATCCGCCGACGTTTTCTTTTTAGAACGCTGGCAGGACGCCGTGCAGCGGGCTTTACCGATACCTGCCGTCAGTGTCACTGCCGGTGACCCTCATCCTCGTCCCCGCTACACTAGGCGGATTGCCTGACCACTTTGGACCTTGACCATGGCTACGCGCCTCGATCCGCTCGATCTTTACGATGTCCGTTCACTGCTCACCGACGAGGAGCGCATGGTCCAGGACAGCGTCGGCCGTTTCGTCGATGAACGCGTGCTGCCGATCATCGGTGACTGCTTCGATCAGGCGCGTTTTCCGATAGAACTGATCCCGGAAATCGCCAGTCTCGGCCTGCTGGGCGCGACCATTCCCGAGGAATACGGCGGTGGCGGCATGAACAGTGTCAGTTACGGCCTGATCTGCCAGGAGCTCGAGCGCGGTGATTCGGGTCTGCGCAGCTTCGCTTCGGTGCAAAGCTCGCTGTGCATGTACCCGATCTTTGCTTACGGTAGTGAAGAGCAGAAGCGCCAGTACCTGCCGGGCATGGCGGCGGGCGAGATCATCGGTTGCTTCGGCCTGACTGAGCCGCACGGTGGCTCCGATCCGGCCAACATGAAAACGAACGCGAAAAAGGATGGCGGTGACTGGGTCATCAACGGCGCCAAGATGTGGATCACCAACGGCAACCTCGCGCATATCGCCATCGTCTGGGCGATGACCGAGGACGGTATCCAGGGTTTCGTCGTGCCCACCGACACGGCTGGCTTCAAGGCGCAGGAAATCCATAAGAAGATGAGTCTGCGCGCGTCGGTCACGTCCGCGCTGTTCTTCGACAGCGTGCGTGTGCCCGACAGCGCTCGCCTGCCTAACGTCAAGGGTCTGAAGGGTCCACTGGGCTGCCTGACGCAGGCACGCTTCGGCATTACCTGGGGGCCGATCGGCGCCGCGCAGGCCTGTCTGAAGGAAGTGCTCGACTACACCGCCGAGCGCATCCTGTTTGATCGTCCGCTGTCGTCCAATCAGGCTGTGCAGTTGAAGATGGCCGACATGGCCCGCCGCATCACCACGGCGCAGCTGCTGTCGCTGCAGCTCGGTCGCCTGAAGGACGCTGGCAAGATGCAGCCGACTCAGGTGTCACTGGCCAAGTGGAACAACTGCCGCATGGCGATCGATATCGCGCGCCAGTGCCGCGATATCCTTGGCGGCGCAGGTATCACCACCGAACACGGCGCGATCCGTCATGCGCTCAATCTGGAATCGGTGATCACCTACGAAGGCACCGAAACCGTGCACGAGCTGGTGGTTGGCCGTGAGCTGACTGGTATCAACGCATTCTGAAGCGGAGTACCGCGCACATGAATCTCGATTCGCTGCGCATCGAAACGGATCGGCTGATCCTCCGCCCCACGCGGGCGGAGGATTTCGAAGGGTGGGCTGCGCTGATGGCTGATGGCGAAGGTTCCCGGCATATCGGTGGTCCGCAATCACGTGCTGTGGCATGGCGCGGGTTTCTCAGCATGGCTGGCGCGTGGGCAATCCAGGGTTACGCAATGTTTTCGGTGATCGAGAAATCCACCGGTCACTGGATTGGTCGGCTCGGCCCGTGGCAGCCGGAAGGCTGGCCGGGTACGGAAGTGGGTTGGGGCCTGGTGCGCGAGGCGTGGGGCAACGGCTATGCGCCGGAAGGTGCTGTCGCTGCCATGGACTGGGCTTTCGACGTGCTGGGATGGGACGAGATCATCCACTGCATCGCGCCGGACAACCTCGCTTCGCAAGCAGTGGCACACAAGCTTGGCTCGCAGTTGCTGCGGCCTGGCCGCATGCCCGAGCCGTTTCAGGATCATCCCATCGAGATCTGGGGCCAGACGCGCGAGCAATGGCGGAAACGCCGAGTCCGCGCGTGAATCAGTCCCTGCATGCTGAAACGCAGGCGGTCTTGCATGATGCACTCGTCATCGCACTGCCGGATTTGCAAAGCTGCTGCCGAGATCCATGGACCGTGATCGGCAGCGCTGCTGCGTGGCTTGTCGGTGCCGAGGTCGTGGTGGCTGATCTGGATGTATTTACCAGTGTTCGCGATGCGGAAACATTGATCGATCACTGGCAAGCCAAGCGTGTCGGTGATCATGCGCCAGCTGGCGCAGACCGCTTTCGATCGCACTTTGCGCGCTTCGCATTTTCCGCCCTGCCGGTAGAGGTCATGGGTGGCCTTGAAGTGTTCGGCACCCATGGCTGGGAGCCATTGCGGATAGATCAAACCATTACGGTGGATTTCGCCGGTCTGGCCATACCCGTTCCCACGATCGCGGAACAAATACGCGTGTTGAAGATCTTTGGTCGTCCCAAGGACCTGCAACGTGTGACCCTGCTGGAATCGATAAAAGGAAGTAAGCCATGCTGACCATCTACGGTATGCGTTCGTCCGGTAACTGCTACAAGCTGCAGCTGCTATTGGACCAGCTCGGCCGCGCTTATCGCTGGGTTGACGTGGATAGTGCTCATGGCGATACGCGCACGGCGGAGTACCTGGCCAAGAACCCCAATGGCCAAGTACCGCTACTGGAGTTGGACGATGGTCGCCGACTGGCGGAGTCCAATGCAATTCTCTGTTATCTCGCCGCAGGCACCGCGCTCTTGCCGGGCGATGCGTGGCTGCGTGCGTTGACCCTGCAATGGCTGTTTTTCGAGCAGTACAGCCACGAGCCATATATCGCGGTGGCACGCTTCATTTCGCTTTATCTGCCCTCGGATCACCCGCGTCGTTCGGAATTGCCGCAACTGCATCAGCGCGGTGCGCAGGCGCTGGCCGTGATGGAAAAGCATCTGCACGAACACGAATGGTTCGTCGGCGACTGCTACAGCATTGCCGATATTGCGCTTTACGCGTATACCCACTGCGCCAGCGACGGTGGTTTCGATCTGGCCATCTATCCGGCTATTACGGCATGGCTGGCGCGCGTGAAAGCGCAGCCCGGTCATTCGCCATTGCAGCGCTGACTCATTTACAAAATCCACTCTTCATTCCGATATCGAGCCCATGTCCATTCCGTTTGCCATTGCCGCGCGTCACAAGGGTTTCAACCGAGCCGAGATCGTCGATCAGAACTTCATCGAGTTCGTACAGCTCTGGCAGGGCGAGGCGCATGACGTGCCGCGGGATGACCAGCCCGTGCTGCCGGGCAGCGCGCTCGATGCCCGCGGCTTTCGCGAATTGCTCGAATCGCAGCTGATCAGCCGCCATCTGGACTTGATGGCGCGCGTGCTGCGCGTGCAGAACAAGGTGTTCTACACGATCGGTTCCAGCGGTCACGAAGGCAATGCCATGGTGGCGCGATTGACCCGGCATACTGATCCGGCGTTTCTGCACTATCGCTCGGGTGGTTTCATGGCCGAGCGCTTCCGAAAGTTGCCGGGTACTGATGGAAAACCACGTGACCCCGTGATGGATTCGGCGCTGAGTTTTGCGGCGAGCAAGGATGATCCGGCCTCGGGCGGCCGTCACAAGGTTTGGGGTAGCAAGCCGCTGTGGGTGTTGCCGCAGACGTCGACCATCGCCTCGCACCTGCCCAAGGCACTGGGTACCGCGGTAGCGATCGAGCAGGCGCGGCGCATCGGTCATACCTTGCCGATTCCCGAGGACAGCATCACCGTTTGCTCGTTCGGCGATGCATCGAGCAATCACGCTACGGCGCAGACCGCGTTCAACACGGCAGCGTGGACGGCATACCAGAAGCTGCCGGCGCCGGTGCTTTTCGTTTGCGAGGACAACGGCATCGGCATCTCGGTGAAAACGCCGACCGGCTGGGTCGCCAGCAATTTTCAGCAGCGCTCCAATCTCGATTATTTCTTTGCCGACGGACTGGATCTGGCGGAGGGCTATGCACAAGTGCGGCGCGCGGTGGAGCATTGTCGCGGCACACGTCGCCCGACGTTTCTGCACCTGAAGACGACGCGCGTGATGGGACACGCCGGCACCGATTTCGAGATTGAGTGGCGCAGCATCGAGGAGCTGGTCAGTGTGGAATCGACCGACCCACTGCTGCGTTCGGCGGGTATCGCGCTGGAGTCCGGCCTTTACAGCAAGGATGCGCTGCTCAATCTCTATGAAAGCACCCGCAAGCGCTGTTTCGCGGCTGCCGAAGATGCCGACTTGCGCCCGCGCCTCACTTCGCTGATCGACGTAATGAAGCCGCTGGCACCATACACGCCCGAAGCGGTGAAGGCCGAAGCCACGCGCGCCGATCACGTCGACAAGCGCCTTGCCGTATTCGGCAGTGAAGCAAAGCTGCCAGAGAACCAACCGCCGCGGCATCTGGCTATCCAGATCAATCAGGCGCTGCATGACCTGCTGGCCAAGTATCCGCAGTCGCTGTTGTTTGGCGAGGATGTGGCGCAGAAGGGTGGCGTCTACACCGTGACCAAGGGATTGAACAAAGTTTTCAAGGGCAGTCGCGTGTTCAACACGCTGCTCGACGAAACGATGATTCTCGGTCTGGCCCAGGGCTACGCCAATATGGGCATGCTGCCACTGCCGGAAATCCAGTATCTGGCGTATTTCCACAACGCCTGTGATCAGATTCGTGGCGAAGCGGCATCGCTGCAGTTTTTCTCCAACGATCAGTACCGCAATCCGATGGTGATGCGTGTGGCCTCACTAGGTTACCAGAAAGGCTTCGGTGGGCACTTTCATAACGACAACTCGATTACCGCCTTGCGTGATATTCCGGGTCTGGTAGTCGGTTGCTCCAGTCGCGGCGACGATGCGGCGATGATGCTGCGTACGATGATGGCCCTGGCGAAAGTTGATGGTCGCGTCTGCGCGTTCCTCGAACCCATCGCGCTGTACATGACCAAGGATTTGTACGAAGCCGGTGATGGCCAGTGGCAGTTCGCGTATCCCGCGCTTGATCAGGCGATGACCTTGGGCGAGGGTCGTGTCTACAACGAGTCGGCCAACGACTTGGTGATCTTCACCTTTGGTAATGGCGTACCGATGGCGTTGCGGTCCGCCAAAACCATCGAGGCAAATCACGGCTGGAAGGTCCGCGTGGTCGACCTGCGCTGGCTGGCGCCGCTCAACAATGCGTTTATCGCAGCTCAGGCCAAGACGGCCAAACGCATTCTCGTGCTCGATGAGGGGCGGCGCAGCGCAGGCGTTGGCGAAGGCGTGATCACGGCTATCGTGGAAGGCGGCAGCGGCGCCACACCGATGCATCGTGTGGTGGGCGCTGACACCTTCACGCCGTTGGCGGGCGCGGCCTTGCTGGTGTTGCCGGGCGAAGCTGAGATAGTTGCAGCGGCAGAACAACTGGCCTCGCAATAGCGCTTGCTGCAATGCCGAACTCAGATATCCCTGCGGCGCTTTTCAACAACGTGCAGGCCGGACGTAGTTGTTGCCGATGACTTGCTGCCACTATAAAGACTGACCTGATTTCTACCGCCGAGTTTGGCGGTATACATGGCCTGATCGGCACGTTCCGCCAGTGATTCCACGTCGTCGTCGTCCCGGCGCATGGCGACACCGATGCTGATGCTCAACATAACCTTCTCGTTGACCGGAATTTCCAGTCGATGCACGCGGCGGCACAGGCGAGTTGCCACGTGCATCGCGTGTTCTTCAGTGGTGCCGTCAATCAGTGCGACGAATTCTTCGCCGCCGTAGCGACCGAAGATGTCGGTCGGTCGCAGCTCGGCACTCAGTGCCCTGGAAACGGCCACTAGCGCACGATCTCCGGCGTTATGGCCCTGGCAGTCGTTCAGCAGCTTGAAGTGATCAAGGTCGAGAAACAGCAGGGCGACGGGGCGTGGCTCACCCGAGCTCAGAATAATGTTGGCGCGCTCGCTCCATGCTCGGCGATTCAAGGTATTGGTCAGCGCATCGTGATCGGCCAGCACACGCACGAGATCGCGATCCTGGCGTAGCCTCAGCGCCCGATCTGCGAGGCCCAGCGACAGCACGATGGCTTCAAATGCACCACCGGCCAGGCTGGCGTCGTTGAGCCAATCCAGGCTGGGCAGGGCGCCGTTGGCCTGGGCACTGGTCACGGCGTTGAGCAACAGCAGCGGCGTCCAGCCGAGCAGGAAAAACCACGCTTGTCGCGAACCTCGTACACCGGCCGCGATGGCCGACAACAGGAGCAGCACTGCGCCGATCATCAGCAGTGGGTTGAGCAGGATCTGCGCCGTGTCGGTGAGCAATGTGATCTGGCTGCAGCGCATCACCACCAGCAGGCTCATGCCGACGGCCAGCGCGATAACCGGTACGCGAAGGAGTGGCGCGCGGGTACGCAGTTCACAAAACCGCATCATGAACAACGAGGCAAATGCTACCGATAGCGAGACGGCGATCGAACCGCTCGTCATGCCCATGCCGGACAACCATTCCCATTCGAGCGGGTGGAAAAGGAAGCCGGTCTGCACGCCCTGGATGAACGTGTAACAGAGGATAAAGCCGGCATACCAGGCAAACGTGATGTCGCGCAGCATCAGGGCAAAACACAGGGCCATCAGCACCATCGCCAGCATGATGGCAAAGCAGGCGCTGGCGAAAACCAGCCACTGTGCATCCTGCTGCAGATACTCGTTCCATGGCTGTATTTCAAAGCGTACCGGTGCGCTCAAGGTGACGGACGGTTCGAACTTCAGCAGGATAGGCACCGAAGCGGCCTGGCTCAGCGGCACGCGCCAGGCCAGCCGGCCATGACCATGCGCGGAAACCTTGAAATCGTCCAGAGCCAGTGCCGTGGTCTGGTCTTGCTCGTACACCGTCACCGTATCGAACGGCGGCGGATAAATCGTCAATACACGTTCGTTGTTATCCCAGGGCGGCTTTGGCGCGATGACCACCCAACTTCCGAGTGCGCTGACCTGAAACCGCTGAAGAATCGACGGGTCAAAGCCTTTGAGCTGACCGTCGCGGTATTCCTGCATTACCGTTTGCGGCGTGTCTGTTGAGAGAGCGGGACGCCATGCACCGTTGAGCTGCGCGGATGCGTGAACGGAGCCCATCCACACCAGGCAAAGCACAAAACCAGCCCAGAGTCGTTGATAGCGACCTGATGCCGTTAATGTGATCAACCTCTCCACTTATCTTGTCTTCCTTATGCAAGGATCCAGCAGAAGAAAATTCAATTTTTCATCTATTTGAATAGCGAAACCTCGTCTACAGCTCGATAGATCGTTATTCGTAGACATAGCCAATAGACGGCTATTTCCCGCAGTCCCATGCCGCTTCAATGACAGCCCCAATCTCAAGACGTCAGACAACAGCGAGCCAGTTTAGGCATTTGCTGCCAAGGCTCGGTGAACGTCATATCTCATGGCGCCAGAAGTCGATTCGTGCCCCATTTATAGCTTGACTTCGATCATATCCAAGTGGCTGTTCAAATGGCATCGCAGCACGATACGTGCCAGTGACTCAAATGGGTCATTGGCACGGATTGGTCGGGGTTATACGGTTGTCACGGTCGTTTGCGACCCCGGATAAAAGCTTCACAGGGCAAGCTTCGAACAGCTAAACCCGACGTGGAGTGTCACTAAATACGCAAGATGACGATTCCGTGTTGATCGTTATGCGGAATGGGCGTGCATCTGAACATGTGCCGTCATCCAACCCGCCCAGCACCTGTACACATCGGTCGTGCGCACGATGTTGCCGGGAAAATGCGTACCGGCCGGATAGGCGTAGTGAAGTGTCATCCTTAATCCGAGCCAAGAAGCAAAACAGCGCATCACACCGCAAGGTGTAATACGCTGCTTTTGCGGGGTAATTGGTGGAGCGGATGGGGATCGAACCCACGACCTCTGCATTGCGAACGCAGCGCTCTCCCAGCTGAGCTACCGCCCCACTTGAGTCAAGGATGTTAGCAGCGCGTGGCGGGATTCGCCAAGGCCCTGCCGAGCATGCCATGTGCCGTCTTCGAGCCGATAGGGGGTGGATATCAAGATCTAGTTGGGCAAAAGGTTGCTGAGGCGGTCGTGCAACACGTCGCGGCGCCAGCCGTCGAGAAATTCCGGCCACTCGGTGGTGACGACGTATTCCTCCAATACTTTTCGCGGGCACAACAAACCGGGCGGCAGATCAAGCTCACCGGCGAGGGTGTCAACGCTGTCCTTCATGGCGCCGAGCGCCTTTTTCGCTTCGCCTTGCGGATGGCCAGGGATACTGGCGGTCGCGGTTATTTCTTCGGTGCTGACTGCCGGCACCAGCAGATCGAACAGCTCGCTGCGCTGGGCGGATCGCAACGCACGCTGGCCGCGGCTGCGCTGATCGAGTTCACTCGGGCTACCGGGTGGATGCTGGGCCAAGGTCAGGGCAAGTGTATCGTCCAGCAGCCACGGGCGAGGCACGTCGAGCTGGCGTGCGCTGCGGTCGCGCCATAGCAGCAGCCGACGTAGCAATGCCTGCTGGGGGGGCGTCCAGTCGGCGGCGCCGCGCATGGCGCGCTGGGGTTGCGGATCGCCAGCGCGCTGGCTGGCACGACGCTTCAGCCGCTCGCAATCTTCAGCGTGCCACGCACTGCGGTCGCGCTGGTGTAGCCGGTCGCTGAGCTGCTCGTGGATGGTTTTCAGATACACCACATCCAATGCGGCGTAGCTGGTTTGCGACGCTGTCAGCGGGCGCTGCATCCAGTCCGAACGCGTCTCGCCCTTGTCCAGTTCCACGCCGGCCAGCTCGGCGACCAGCGCCCGGTAGCTGATACCCAGGCCCATGCCGACAAAGGCCGCCGCGATTTGCGTATCGAACAAGATCTTCGGGCCGTTCGGCAGCATCGGCGACAGCGTTTCCAGATCCTCGCTGGCGCTATGCATGATGGTGACGGCTGCACCGTCGCCGAGCAGCGGCTGCAGCGCGCCGCCGATCTCGAAGGCGAGCGGATCGATCAGCGCGTGACGGCCGTTCCAACCCAGCTGCAGCAGCGCCAGTTGCGGATAAAACGTATTGCGGCGCATGAACTCGGTATCGAGGCCGATCGCCGCGTCATCAGGTATGCCGGCCAGCCACGACTGCAGCGCATCGCGATTATCAATCCAGTCGGCGCTGGCGGTGTCGGGCAGTGACATCAAACTTCCTTTGAAAGCGCCGGGCATGCATTGCCCTGGCGGCGGTTTGTACTTATGGTGAGCAGCGCACGATAACAGGCCACTCTCAGGACGCCCATCCATGCCGAGCAATGCAATTCTGCGCAATCAGCGCGCGCTTGGCGGAGCGGCGGGCATCATTGTGCTGGGATTTGCGTTGACGTATCACTTTTTCCCGCGCCTGCTGCATGTCGATCCCACGCAGGCGCCGCGCCGATCGATGTCGATGGGTGAGGCCGTGCCGGGCAGAGATATCGCGCCAACGGACATCCCAGCGATCGCCGAGGTCAACGCCGGGCCACCGCTGACACTCGCCTCCACCAGTGTGATTGTTGCGCACAGTAAAAAGAAGGCCGACCTGCCCGAACAGCTGAGTGCCGATCCGCCGGCCGTTCAAGACTTGCTGACGCGTGCCGCCAAGGCACTGCAGGCCGGTCAGGTGGCCGGTGACAAGAACAGTGCCGCTACGTTGTTCGCGCAAGCGCTGAAAGCCAAGCCGGACAGTCGCCGTGCCGCGCAGGGGCTGTTCGATGTGAAGGCACGACTCGTCGCGGACATCGATCAGGATATTGCCGTGGGCGATGCCGATGCAGCGAAAGATCAGCTCGATGCGCTACGTACACTGCCCAATGCGGCTGAGGATGTCGCACTGCTGTCTGCCAACCTGAAAACCCTGACCAAGGTGCGGCCGATGCTGGCCAAAGGCGCAGCCTTGCTGGCGCAGGGCAAGGCCGATCAACCGGTCGACGGCAGCGCGCTGGATATGTATCGGCAGGTGCAGAAGCTGGATCCACAAAACGCGGTGGCTGAGCAGGGCATCATGCAGGTGCAGCGCGCGGTGCTCGATCGCGCGCTGGCCGGTCTGGCCCAGAGCAATTTCGTCGATGCGGACCGGGCGCTTGCCGAAGCGCAGGCGATCCGTCCCGGTTCGCAACAGATGCAGGATGTGAGCAAGCGCGTCGACGACATGCGCCAGCAGCGTGCCAGCGGTGTGCTGGCACAGGCGCACTCGGCGCTGGACGGCGGCAATCTTGCGTTGGCCAGCAAGCTCGCGACGCAGGCACAGCAGATCAACCCGAACCTGAGCGGCCTGACTGAGTTCGAGAATCAGCTGACCAATGCGCGGCTCTACGCCGGTTACAAACCCGGTCAGGTGTTCAGCGATGGCTACGTCGATATGCCGGGCAAATCGCCGGCGATGCTGGTGGTTCCCACCGGCAGTTTCCAGATGGGTGCGCCGGACAATCAGGATGGTTACAGCCAGAACCAAAAGCCGCAACACCCAGTCACCCTCGACAAGGGTTTTGCGATGGCACGCAGCGCCATCACTGTCGGACAGTTCCGCGAGTTTGTGCGCAACAGCGGTTACGTGCCCGACTCGATAAAGTTGGGCGGCGCCAGCATCTACGACGAGCGCAGCGGTGCCATGCATGATGACGAGCGTGCCAGCTGGCAGGACGATTACGTCGGCAACAAGGCCGCGGACGATCTGCCCGTGATCAATATTTCGTGGAACGATGCCAAGGCCTACGCTGACTGGCTCAGCCAGCGCACAGGCAAAATTTACCGGCTTCCGAATGAGTCCGAATTCGAATACGCACTGCGTGGCGGTACCAGAACGCGCTACTGGTGGGGCGACGGCACACCGACCAAACTAGTGGAAAACCTCACCGGCTCCGGCGACCGTTCGCGCAACGGCCGTCATTGGAGCAACGCTTTTCGCGGCTATCGCGATGGCTACTGGGGTCCGGCGCCGGTGATGCACTTTGCGTCCAACCCATTCGGTCTTTACGACATCGATGGCAACGTCTCGGAGTGGGTGCAGGACTGCTGGCACGAAAGTTACGTGCGATCGCCCAATGACGGCAGCGCGTGGCTTAACCCTGGTTGCAGTGCGCACGTGGTGCGCGGCGGCTCGTGGGGCAGTTCACCGGATCAGGTGAATTCGGCCTATCGTCAAGGTACCGATGGCAGCGTACGCAGTGGCCGGATCGGGTTTCGCGTGGTGCGCGAACTGCAGTAGCCACCGACGCTACGGATAGACGGCACAAATCGAGGTCGTGTTCGACCTCTGCACTGCCGCTTGCGTCGGGCGCTACATAGGTGCCGTAACTGCCAGCTACTGAGCAGTTGTGCCCGGGATGTCCAGCACGGCATGCTCGGTTTTCAGCTGCGCCTGCATGGCTGCCAGCGGAATTTGGTAAACGGTAGTATCCCCATGCACGGCAAACGTCGCCGCAAGACCTGCAGCCTGGCCGACGATCATGTACTGGGGTTCCATGCGTAACGAAGCATAGGCGACATGGCTGGCCGACAAACACACTGTGACCAGCAGGTTGTCGGTTTCGCTCGGCATGGGCAACAGGCTCCGGTACGGAATCTGATACGCCTTGACCGGCACGTACGTGCCGCCCTCGTTCTGCACTAGGCCATTGGAGAGTGGGATGCGCTCCACGTTATGCATATCCATGGCGTAGGAACCTAGGCCTATCGCATCTGTTTTGCTTCGATCAATTACCGGATCGTTTTCAAGATCGCGCTCGGTCAGGATATATTCGCCCAACATGCGTCGCGATTCGCGTACGTAGAGTTGCCATGGCCAGCCGTGATTGGCGATAAATTCATCTTTGGCCAAGCCGTAGCTGTTGACTTCATTGCGCAGCGAAACGGGTACGCTCGGATCGTGACCGAGAAAATAAAAGAAACCCGCCTCATAATCGTAATGCGCTTGCCAGATCGTGGCACGTTGCGCCGCGTTAGCCGCCGGATAGCGCCAACTTGAGCCAAGGTCATCGGTGGAAATCGCACCCAAGTCGTTGACGTCGAATTTGTCGTTCGGCAGCGCTCCCAGGCTGACTAATTCACCCAAATCAGGTGCGTGGCCATGGGCAACCGTTAGTGCCTCGAGTTGGCGTGCCAGCAGTGCATAATCGGCCGGCTGGTAGTTTACGGGCTTGGGAAACGGCAGCTTGTTGTCGTCGCGCTGAGTGATACAAAGACGGAATCCGTAAGCCTGGATCTTGCCGTCGAAATCTCCCAGCTTTTCGTCCGGACTGGACTGTACTCCCGGCAACAAGGTGCCATTCGCGGCATAGGGCGAGACCTGCGTGGTGAAGTTATCCCGGCTCGGCCCGGATTGATCAGCTACGCGGTAACCGGCCAAGCCCTCGCCATATTTGTTCTCGCTCTCGCGACCCCAGGTGTAGGACACGCCGGATGCACCCATCAGTGTGCCTTCGTAGGTCGCATCGATAAACACCTTTGCCCGGAACAACTGATTGTCGGCAGTAGCCAAGGCGAGGATGGTCTGGCCCTGTTTCTGCACGCCCCCTTGTTCCAGGATGGGTTTGTTCATGTAGATATCGACATGCGCGTCGCGCAGCATCTGGTCGAACACTGCCGAAGCCACATGTGGCTCGAAATTCCATTCGATTGGCTGGCCATAACGAGCGCCGACGCGCTCGAAGAATTCGCGGGCGATACCACCGATCACGATCTTGTTGCCAGTATCGGTACGGCTCAGGCCACCTGCCATCATGCCGCCTATGTGCGCGCCTGGCTCGATTATCGCGACATGCAGATCATGGCGCGCGGCCTCCACGGCCGCGCTGATGCCCGATGGGGTGGCACCATAAACGACCAGATCGTATTGATGGTCGTATACATGTGGTTGCACCTGAGCCATCGCCATGCTGCTGGTGCCTGCGAGCAGCAGTGCCGCGGGCAGCTGAAAATTTTTGAACCAATGATTCAATCGAGAATTACGCATGCGGATGTTCTTCGTCTGGATGCTCAGTGGCAGGAGCCGAGGCTTCCTTTTTCTGGTGCAGTGGCTGACCCGAGGCTTGACAGTGGGTTCGCAACGGCGCGTTGGGAACGAGAGATCGAGAATGCCATCGCTGGCTGGCAGACAAGTATGGGATCAACTCTGTTACAGAATTGGACAGCCCACCTTTCGATGTTCTTTCGCTATATGCCAAATAGTCAGGGGCTGTTCCGTTTCACCGATCGTGAAACGGAACGCTATTCACACGATTCCAATCCAACGTTACCAAAACCAGGCGTCCGTTCTGACTTAAGTCCGAGACCTGGCTTGGCCCTGCTATCCGCAGCTTCAGCACAATCGTCCTGTCCCGCAATCGTTTCGAAGCGACCTTGAGGTGCGATAGCGATCGGGCAGTGCGTTGCATTCAACGCAGACGCCAATTGCCCCATAGACCGTGGTGTAGCTCGATCAAGCGTCGAGCTACAAATGGGCTGGACCCGATGTTGATGTTGGCGCTGCTGGCATGAAAAAGCCCGCTGTTATGCGGGCTTGGGGTGTTTCATGGGTCTCGCTGATACTGCTTGAAACCCTGATCTGGTACCGGTGATAGGACTCGAACCTACACGACATCGCTGCCAGCGGATTTTGAGTCCGCCGCGTCTACCATTCCGCCACACCGGCAGATCAGCTGCACATTATGCCGGGATCAGTGGATTTGGTCGAGCCCCAGCTGACGTTCGTCGCGGTGATACCAGCCATCGTCAGGCAATGGCTGGAACACGGCGCAGCGGGTCATGCGGCCGGAGTAGATATGCAGGCTCACCGCGATGGAGTCGTCGCTCGGGTTGCGGATAGTGTGGTACTCGTGCGGCGGTATCAAGCTGCCGGCCGAACCTGGACCGGCCTGAATCGAACCGACGGGGCGGAAGTGATAGCGAGCATCCTCGTTTTCCATCCGTTCGTATTGAACCACTTCAAGCGCGCCGTTCCACACGCCTTCCACGCACCACATCCCGTCATGATCGTGGATCAACGTGCCCTGGCCCGGGCCCCAGGTCATCGCGACGACGCAGTAGCCATGGTCTTCGCTGCAATACAGCTCGCGCCGGGCATAGTGACCTTCGTTGGCTTCGAACACGCAGGCGGGGAGTTTGACCTCGTTACTACGGATCAGCTTGCACAGGCTGTTGCGCAGGCTATCGGTAATGGCCGGGGTGGAATGCTTGCTCACGGCTTCGTCGATCGTATCGATGAGCGTGCGGCTACCGGGGAAATCGAGTGTGAGCATGATGGGCTCCGTAAATCAGGTGAAGCGAGAAGACGTTGCGTCGCTTTGGATTATAGGCGATGCGGTCGCCGGTGGCGGGAGAAAATAAAATGCCAGTCATGCTGAGGCGCTGGATTCCGCCGTGCGACTAGATCCGACCGAGAAATCTGCCAATGGCCTTGCTGTAATTTTCGATGTCGACGAGGAACGCATCATGGCCTTGGGGTGAGTCGAGCGCCACGAACTCCACCTGCGCGCCCGTAGCCTCCAGACCTTCGGCAATCTGCTCCTGCTGTTGCAGGGGGAACAGGATATCGGTGCTGACACCGATCACCATGGCCTGCTCGACGTGGATGCGCTTGAGCCCTTCATGCACACTGCCGTTGCCGTATTCGGCCATGTCGAACCAGTCGCTGGCGCGCGAGAGGTAGAGGTAGCTGTTCGGATCGAAGGTGCGCACGAAGCGCTGCGCGTGGCCTTCGAGGTAGGACTCGACTTGAAACTCGCGGCCGAACGGGTC
The DNA here is from genome assembly GCF_014207165.1 of Rhodanobacter sp. MP1X3. Classification (NCBI taxonomy): domain Bacteria; kingdom Pseudomonadati; phylum Pseudomonadota; class Gammaproteobacteria; order Lysobacterales; family Rhodanobacteraceae; genus Rhodanobacter; species Rhodanobacter sp. MP1X3. The sequence continues at coordinate 175,623 of NZ_JACHCO010000007.1, forward strand.
GTCGTCGCGTTGCTCGGGGTCGAGCCGGATGCGGGCGAAACGGCCGTTCCATTCCATCGCGGATCGATAGGTGATCACACCGAGCTTGCGCGCGATGCTCATACCGATATCGGGATAGGTGCCACCTTCCGCCGCGTGGATATCGGCCGCTCCTGCACTTCCTGTGCTCGTGGCACTCATCCGTCCCTGGATATCGTAATTGCCGTCCTTCCAGTTCGGATCGAGCCGGATCGCCTCGCGTTGCAGCGAGCGGATGGCGATGGCGAACGGCTGTGCCTGCGGTGCGGTGTCGACGCTGATATGGGTGCGCACACTGCCGGGATGCAAGAACATATAGGCCAGCGCGCTCATGCCGCCCATCGAGCAGCCGATCAGGCACGCCAGTTGGGTGATGCCAATGCTGCTGACGGCGGCGTGTGCTGCATTGGCCACATCTTCCAGCGACAGGTCGGGGAAATTCAGCCGGTAGGCCTCACCGGTGGCTGGATCGATCGAGGCGGGGCAGGTGGAGCCTTTGTCGCTGCCCAGCGAGTTGACACAGATCACGAACCAGCGCGAGGTGTCGATAGCGCTGCAGTCGCTAAGCATCGCTTCCCACCAGCCGGGCGACGTGTCGCCGGCATTCGATGCGGCGTGAGCGCTGGGCGACAAGCCGGTAAGGATCAGCACGGCATTATCGCGCGAGGCATTCAGTGTGCCCCAGGTTTCGTAGGCAACATGTGCGCCGTGCAGTTCGCCACCGCGTTTCATCGCGAACGGCGAGGGTAGGGCGAAGTACTGGCGTGCGTCGCCCATCAGTGCACCGTGTCGATGATGATATTGATTGATTTCGTGGAGTCGACCGCTACCACGCCGGCGTCGCCTTCCAGATCGCCGGGCTGCGCGATGGCCTGACCGCTGTGGCTGACGCGTGCGCCAACGAATACTTGGGATACCGATGAGAGCTTCAACTGGGGCGTCATCGCCATGGCATCGGTCAGCGTGATGCTGACCGGCAGTGTGCTTGCGTCCATGCGCGCAACAGCCAGCGGCATAGGCGGGCCATTGGGCGCACGGGCATAGATAAAGAGGGTGTCGCCACTGCCGATACGCGCCTTCAATGCCGGCGCCAAGCGTACCTTTACCTGCAGGGCTGGGCCACCGGGTACAGCGTTGCCTGTGGTGGGATTGGTGGATTTTGGCGCTGAGTTTGACGCGCCACCAGCATGTGCATCGGCGGCTGCAATTTGCTCGGCGACAGCATTGGCCACCGTGCTGCCGGGTTGCAGCATCGGCTGCAGATGACGCCAGGTTGCGGCGGCTTCGGCAAACTGGTTTTGTTGGAACTGGCTGATACCGAGCAGCCACAGACCGCGCTGATTATCCGGCTGCTTCTGCACCGCCTGCCGGAGCAGATCACGCGCACGTTCGCCCATCACGTGGCCGGGCTGCAGCACGGCGTCGACTTCGGCCCAGCCGACCATCGCTTCGGTGCTGCCGGCGTCGAGTTTCAACATGTGGTCGTAGGCATCGCGTGCGTCGGAAGGCTGATGCATGGCCATACTGGTTTGTGCCAACAGTGACCAGCCGCGCAGATCATCCGGCTGTTGCGCCAGGTGCGCGTGCAGATCAGCCAGCGCCTGATCGATCGTCATCGCCGGCGGCTGCACGGCGACACCATCGAGCGTGGCTGGCGTGCCGATCTTGAGATACAGGCCGAGTGTGAGCAGAGGCACTGCAACGATGACGAACAGCGCGAGCGCGAACACGCTGCGCGAATGCCCCTGCTGACGGCCGCGGCGGAGCAGGGGTGCTACGACGACGGCAATGGTGATGATGACCATCACCACGACGGCAATCACGAAGGCTGGCTTCACCAATCATCCCCTTCATCGACCGTGGCATGTGCCGTGGGTGATGTCGCCGGCGTCACCGCACGGCTGCGCTTGCGAATGGTAGCGAACACGGTGCCAGCTCCTGCCAGCAGGATCAGCAGCGGCCCGAACCACAGCAGCCACGTATTGCGCGCCACCGGCGGGTCATACAGCACGAACTCCGAATAGCGGTCGACCAGATATTGTTTGATCTGCGCATCGCTCTGACCGTGTTGCATCAGCTGAAAAATCTGGTTGCGCAGGTCGCGTGCGATCGGTGCGTTGGAGTCGGCGAGGGTTTCGTTCTGGCACATCGGGCAGCGCAGTTGCGCGGTGAGGTGCTGGTAGCGCAGTTCTTCGACGTGATCCTTGAATGGCAGCGGCTCGATCGCCTGAGCGAAGGCCGCGCCGGCAAACAGCAGCAGCGCGAGCAACAAGATACGCGGCAACGTACGCATCAATGCGGCTCCTGCTGCAGCGATGCGATCGCCGGTTTCAACTCATCGTTGACCACATCCATCGTTATCGGACCGATGTGCTTGTAGCGGATGACACCGTGCGCATCGACCAGGAAACTTTCCGGCGCAGCGTAGACACCGAAGTCAATGGCTGTCTGTCCGCTGGTGTCCGCCATCAACACGCTGTAGGGATTGCCGTGGGTTGCCAGCCACGCTTTCGCATCGTCCGGCGCATCCTTGTAGTTGTAGCCGACCAGGGCCACGCCCAGCGTCGGCGCTTCCGCCTGCAGTACCGGATGCTCCACCCCACATTCTATGCACCAGCTGGCGAAGACGTTCAGCAGATAGGGTTTGCCCATCAGCGACGCGCGACTCACGGTCTGCGCCGGTTCGTACAGCAAAGGCAATTTGAAATCCGGCGCAGGCTTGTTGATCAGCGGCGAAGGGATCGCCGTCTGGTCATGTCCGGTGTTCCACCAGATACCGAAGCCGAGCAGGCCGGCCAGCAGCAGGAAACCGATGAAGGGCAGCAGACGAGTCATGCGCGGGTCTCCGATAGCAACGCCGCGCCAACTGGCTCGGGGGCATCGGCATTGGCCGGGCGACGCACGCGGAACCGACGATCGCCGGCGCTGACAAAGCCGCCCAACATCATCATCAGTCCGCCGAACCACAGCCAGCGGATGAACGGCTTGTAGTAAAGCCGCAGTGCCCATGCACCGTCGATATGCTCCTTGTCCATCGGCTCGCCCAGCGCGACGTAAAGATCGCGGGTGACGCCCGGGTCGATCGCCGACTCGGTCTGGATCTGCTCGCGCGTATAGGTGCGCTTCTGCGGATGCATCACCGCCACCGGCTCGCCGTTGCGGGTAACCATCACTGTGCCCTGATCGGCGCGCCAGTTCGGCCCCTGCGTCTCGTGCACACCATCGAAGCGGAAGTCATAGCCGCCAATCTGTTTGGTGTCGCCAGGTGCCATGCGTACGTCGCTGGTAGCGCTGAGCGATTCGGAGAGCAGCACGCCGATCAGGAAAATCGCCACCCCGGCGTGCGCGAACAGCATGCCGGCCATCTCGGCGGGATAACGCCGGCCGCGCGGCATTTCACGCCAGCGCTTGACGATGTAAAGCAGCACGCCGACCGCGACCCAGACGGCCGCTGCCACGCCGGCAATCGCCTTGAGTTTGCCGTCGACAAAAAACGCCGCGACGACCGCGCAAGCGACAGCGGCAAGCAGGGCGCGTAGCATCACGCGCTTCAATACCTGAGGCTCGCCTTTACCCCAGCGCAGGTACGGGCCAAACGGCAGCAACAGCACGATCGGCAACATCAGCAGCGGGAATAGCAGGCCGAAGTAGGGCGGCCCGACCGAGATCTTGCCCAGATTCAGCGCATCGCCGATCAGCGGAAACAGCGTGCCCAGCAGCACCATCGCCGCGGCCACGGTAAACATCAGATTGCCGACCAGGATCGCGCTCTCCCGCGACACCACGGCAAAGGGTTTGCCACCGGCCACTTTCGGCGCGCGCAGCGCATACAGCAGCAGCGAACCGCCGACGACAAAAATCAAAAAGCACAGAATAAAGAGGCCGCGGCGCGGGTCCGACGCAAATGAATGCACCGAGGTCAACACGCCCGAACGCACCAGGAACGTGCCCAGCAGCGACAGCGAGAAAGCGAAAATCGACAGCAGGATCGTCCATGCACGCAGCGAGCCGCGCTTCTCGGTGACCGCCTGCGCGTGGATCAGCGCGGTGCCGACCAGCCACGGCATGAAGCTGGCGTTCTCCACCGGATCCCAGAACCACCAGCCGCCCCAGCCCAATTCGGCATACGCCCACCAGCTGCCAGCGACGATGCCACAGGTGAGAAACGCCCATGCGATATTCGTCCAAGGTCGCGCCCAGCGCACCCATGCCTGCTCCAGCTCGCCACCAAGCAGCGCGGCGATAGAAAAGGCGAATGCCACCGAGAAGCCCACGTAGCCCATGTAGATCACGGGCGGATGGAAGGTCATGCCCGGATCCTGCAGCACCGGATTCAGATCGCCGCCGTCCGGTGGCATCGGCAACAAACGTCCAAACGGATCAGAGGTGAACAGGATAAAGGCGATGAATCCGACCGAGATGATGCCGAGTACGCCGAGTACCCGCGCAGCAAACGCCTCGGGCAGCTGCCGACTGAACAACGCCAGCGCCAGCGTCCATACGTTGAGGATGAAGATCCACAGCAGCATCGAACCCTCGTGTGCGCCCCACACGGCGGTGATGCGGTAGTACCAGGGCAGGGCGAGGTTGGAGTTATCGGCCACGTACTGCACCGAGAAATCGAAGCGCAGAAAAGCCCAGACCAACAGCGCAAAGGCCAGCACCACGAAAAATCCCTGGCCAAACGCGGCAGGACGCGCCACCGCCATCATGGCGCTGTTGTTTCGCCATGCGCCAATAATCGGCAGAATGCTTTGCGCCAGCGCCAGCAGCAGCGCGAGGATCAGCGCGATCTGGCCAAGTTCCGGCGTCACGGCGAGCCACCCATGTCGCCGCCTTCCGGCACTGGTTTGCCCTTGTGCGCCTTCGCCATCGCGTCCTTCAATTCCTTTGGCATATAGGTTTCGTCGTGCTTGGCCAGCACTTCGGTGGCAACGAAATGGGCGTTGTCCATATGGCCGGTGGCGATCACCGACTGATTGTCACGGAACAGATCGGGAAGGATGCCGGTGTATTCGACCGGCATCGCGCCATCGGCATCGACCACAGTAAAAGTGACCAGAAGTGAACTCTTGCTGCGCTGGATCGAACCGGCCTTGACCATGCCGCCGAGTCGGAAGGTCTTGTGGTTCGATGCCTCACCGGTCTGTACCTGGCTCGGGGTAAACAGGTAATTCATGTTCTGCTGCAGGGCGAAAACGCCCAGGCCAACCGCGACGGCAGCGGCGGCGACAACCAATAGAACAACGATGAGTCTGCGTTTGCGGGTGGGGTTCATGGATGCTCTTGCGACGTTCGTTGACGCTCCGGCATCAAGCCGGTTCGGTCGGAGTAGGTGCCTGGCGCTGCTGACGCACGGCCTTGCGTGCCAGCCTTGAACGCAATTCGCGCAGCAGCCGGCGACGGCGTAGCAGGGGCGCGAAAAAGTCGGCCAGCAGCACGATGAAAAATACTGCGTACGCCGGCCACAGATAGCCGGCATAACCACCCATTGCCAGAAAGTGTTGCAGCGAGCTGGCGTTCATTGGTGCGTGCTTCCCGTGGCAATCGTGCGCACCCAGTCCTTGCCGCTTTCCAGATCGAGCAGGTCGGTGCGCACGCGCCCAAACAGGCTGGCCAGATAATAAAACTTCGTCGCCAGCATCATGGTCAGCAACGGCCACAGCATGCCTGGCGCGATGGTCGAGGGGCCGAGCAGGCGGATGGTCGAACCCTGATGCAGGGTGTTCCACCAGTTCACCGAAAAATGCACGATTGGCACGTTGATGATGCCGATCAGCGCGAGAAAGGCCGCGGCGCGCGCACCCTGTCGGCGATCCTCGAACGCGTGATACAGACCGATCACGCCGAGATACAGGAACAGCAGCACCAGCTCGGAGGTCAGCCGTGCGTCCCAGGTCCACCAGGTGCCCCACATCGGCTTACCCCAGAGCGAGCCGGTGACCAGGGTGATGAAGGTGAAGGCAGCCCCGATCGGCGCCGACTCCATCGCTACCACCTCCGCCAGCTTGATCCGCCAGACCAGGGCCAGAAAGGCGGCAAAGCCCATGACGCCGTAAATGAACAAACTCATCCAGGCGCTGGGCACGTGGATGAAGATGATGCGATAGGCATCACCCTGCTGGTAATCCGCCGGTGCCATGACCAGGCCGCCGTAAAGCGCGATCGCGCCAGTCAGCAGTGCAAGCGCGAGCATCCATGGCCGCAATGTGCCAGCGAACCGGTAGAACGTCGGCGGCGAACCGAGTTTGTGCAGCCAGAGTGGAATCCACTTGGACATCATAGAGTCTGCCCATGATCTCCAAAGCCCCCGCGTCGGAAACTGTTTGCGCGCAGGACAAGGAAGAGAGAAGGAGTGTATGTCGATACACGACTGAGCGATGACGCGGTCATGTGCGCAAACAGGCCTGACCCGGAGGGTTGCCATTGAGCGGCCACCAGGCGGTAGCGCGCGACTTGACCTGACCACCAGTCAGGCACTGCGCCACGCACTACCGCCTGGCGACCGCTCAATGGCAACGCGGGGGGGTTGGAGATCATGGGCAGACTCTTTAAGCGTCCAGAGCAATACGAAGAGCGGCCGCGCAAGCCAGGGGTGCCAGCACCAGCAATAGCACCAGCGCAGCGCCCAGCCAGGCGATGGGGGCGAGCCAGGGCAACCCTTGCTGGGATGCTGCCACGGCGCCTGCGGCAAAGATCACGACCGGCACGCACAGCGGTAACAACATCAGAGCAAGCAGCATACCAGAGCGCCGCGTGCCGGCCGTCAGCGCCACCAGAATCGCGCCCAGCAGGCTGAGCATCGGTGTCGACAGCAGCAAGGCCAGCACCAGCACCGGCATCACGGCAGTAGGCAGGTGCAACATGCCGGCCAGCAGCGGCGCGATCACGATCAATGGCAGCGCCGTGGTCAGCCAATGGGCCAGGATCTTCATCGCCAGCATCAGCGCCAGCGGCTGCGGGGCCAGCACCAGCTGCTCCAGTGAGCCGTCCTCGATATCACTGGAGAACATGGCGTCGAGTGCCAGCAGCATCGCCAGCAGCACCGTAACCAGTACAACGCCGCCAGCAATGCGTTGCAGCAGGGTATCTTCCGGCCCCAGCGCAAACGGAAACAGCATCGTGACGATGAGTGCGTATAGCACCGGCATCGCGATATCGCCGCGTCGTCGCCACGCCAGCGTGAGATCGCGCCGCAACATTGCTGCGCAGGCGGTGGTGAGTCCCGGCGGATTCATGCATGCATCCGGATGCGTTGCGGCTCGCCACCGTGAAAGCTCACCGCACCATGGCTGGCGACCAGCGCTGCGCCACCGCACGCGAGATGATTTTCCAGTAGCCGATTAACCAGTGCGATACCGGTGCGATCGAGGTTGGCGTAAGGCTCATCGAGCAACCACAGTGTGGCCGGAAGCAAAAGCAGCCGGGCCAGCGCCACGCGCTTTTTCTGGCCGGCGGACAGTCGGCGCACGGATTCATCGTCGTAACCGCTCAGGCCAATCTCGGCGAGCGCCGAAGCGATGCTGACCTGCTCGCGGCAGCCGTGCAGGCCGAGGGAAATTCGCAGATTCTCCGATGGGCTGAGATCGGCTTTCAGCCCCAGCTGATGGCCGAGGAAAAGAATTTCGCCGATGCAGCGGTCGCGCTGCAGCAGTGGTTCGCCGCGCCAATAAAGTTCGCCTTCGTCGACATGCAGCAAACCGGCGAGAATCCGCATCAGGGTGGTCTTGCCACTGCCGTTGTCACCCTCAATAAGGGCCAGCTCGCCCTCGCACAGACGAAAATCCAGTGCCGCAAATACCGGTTCTTCCTGGCGATGAAAGCTCAGGGCCCGCGCTTCAAGCAGGGGCGTGTTATTGGGAGCAGCAGTAGGAGCGGCAGTCATTCCCTTGATTGTCCGCAATGCGCGAGGCGCTTGTCCATGCGGCGTGCTGTCATCAACTCAAGGAGACAAGACGCATAAATGAGCGATCTCGCTGCCTTGGCCATAAACATAGGCGTTTTGTTGATAGCGATGAGCCAGCGCATCAAGCGTTGATTGATCGGGGCCGATCACGAAGAGACTGGGTTCGTACCAGCCGCTGTTGCCGATACCGATGGCGGAAAAGATCACGCTTTCAGGTAGGGCTTGCAGTGCCACAAGCAACGCACGCTGCGCAGCATGATTGTCAGCCGATGCACTGGCTTTCGAGTGAGGATTCCATGCCGTGATAAATCCCCACGAGCGTGTGCCAACCTCTAGCTGCAAAGACTCCGGGAGTGTCTGATCGATACGAATGCACGCCCACGTCGCGGCGTTCAGGCAAACCAGGTAGTCGGTTTCGCCATAGGCCTGCAGCAGTGTTTCAATCATGACGAAGTGGAGGTAATGGCGGCAGGCGGTTTTTGAGCAGGGTGACCGCTGCATCGAGATTGACGCTGGCGATATCGTTCGAGTTGTGCAACAACTCATCAAGTAGCGCGTCCTGCGCCCGCCCGCGTTCGAGCGCGTAGGCATAGGGTAGGTGGGTGAAGGTAACCATGCGATAGCGGGCCATGTAGTGCTCTGGTGCTCGCTCGGCGAGCAGGACGCCCAGCTCGCGTTTAGCCAGATAGTGCGGATCAGCCACCGAGTCGCGCATCTCGATGTAGTTTTCCAGCGCCATGGTGGCAATCGCGTTGGCGTCGGGCCGGCGGATTCGCTGGAACTCGGCAAATACATCGGCGCTGTCGCACGGTGCCTCGGCCAGCAGATCAGTCAGCACCACGGTGTCCTCGAAACCGCAGTTCATGCCCTGGCCGTGAAACGGCACGATCGCGTGGGCGGCATCGCCGATCAACAGCGCACGACCGTCCAGATGCCAGCGGTCCAGATAGAGCGTAGACAGGGTACCGACGGGATGACCGTCGTAATCTTCGGCAAATTTGGGGATCAGCGGCAGCAGGCCGGGGAAGTCTTCGCGGAAAAAAGCCGCCGCGGCGTTTGAATCCTGCAGGCTGGCAAAGCTCGGTGCGCTGCCATCGTTCGGCAGGAACAGCGTCACCGTGAAGCTGCCTTCGGTATTGGGCAGCGCGATGCACATGTAGCCGCCGCGCGGCCAGATATGCAGTGCATGCGGCTCGATCGCGAACGGGCCGTAGGCGCCGTTGCCGCGTACGAGTGAGGTGGGCAGTTCATCGGTGGGGGGGATTTCCAGTTCCTTGTACCCATGCCCCAGCGATTCGATACGTTCGCCCAGCGGTGCGTAGGCGTTCATCGCGGCGCGCACGCCGGAGCCGGCACCATCGGCACCAATCAGCATGCCGAAGGGCACGCTGCGCGTGGCTCCGGCCGCATCGGTGACGTCCATACGCTGGCTGTCAAAGTCGATGTTGTGCGGCGACTGGCCGAAGTGAATCTGCGCACCTGCGGCCTCGGCGGCATCCAGCAGCAAGGTATTCAAGGTGCTGCGTGAGACCGACCAGATAACTTCGCTGTCGTCGACGCCATAGCGCTGCAAACTGGTGCTGTTTTCGCGACCGTGCACCATCCGGCCACGCATCATCACGGCGTGGCGCAGCACATCGTCAGCCAGGCCTGCGGTGCGCAGAGCCTGCAAGCCTCGCTCAGCCAGGGCCAGATTGATCGAGCGTCCACCCGAGAAGCCGATAAAGCGTGGATCGGGAAACTTCTCGAATACTTCGACGGCAAAGCCGCGCTGCGCCAGCTGCTGGGCCAACAGTGCACCGACCAGACCACCGCCGATGAGGGTAATGGGTTGCTTCGCCATGCCGCTTTCCAAAGAAGGTAAAACAACCCGCGGTGTTGATCTGCCGCCGGCCAAGTCCAGTGTCTCAATGTCCAAGAGTAACCAGCTCGACGGCTCGCGCCGCGGGCTGCGCCACTAAAAACTCATGAAGTAGCCGCCGTTGACCGGCAGGTTGGCGCCGGTGATGTAACCGGTGTCATCGGCGTTGAAGAAACCGACGGCGCGCGCAATATCGCCCGGTGTACCCAGTCGTCCCACGGGGATGCTGGCGATGATCTGCTCGCGAATGTCTTCGGATACTGCTGCCACCATCTGGGTATCGCAGTAGCCCGGCGACACCGTATTCACGGTGATGCCCTTGCTCGCCGTTTCGCGCGCCAGCGCCATGCTGAAACCGTGCACGCCGGCCTTGGCCGCCGAATAGTTCGTCTGCCCGAACTGGCCGGTTTGTCCATTCACCGAACTGATATTGATGATGCGGCCGAACTCGCGCTCGATCATGCCCTCGATGACGTTGCGGCACATGTTGAACACGCCGTCGAGATTTACCTGCATCAGCTGATGCCATTGCTCGGGTGTCATCTTGCGCAAACTGGCGTCGCGAGTGATGCCGGCAGCATTGACCAGTATGTCCACACTGCCGTGTTCGGCTTCGATCCGCGAAACGAGCTGCCTGCAGCTGTCAAAGTCGGTGACGTCGACCGGCTCGAAGCTGATCGCCTCGCCCAAGTCGGCGACGTCTTCGTAGAATTGGGCGACACGCTCTTCGCGCACAGCCAGGTCTACGGCAACCACCCGGCGTCCAGCCTTTGTCAGGTGGCGGCATATTTCCGTGCCCAGACCACCGATACCGCCGGTGACAATCGCGATGCGCTTGTGAGCGACAGATGCACTCATGGACTTTCCAACATTGTCTGAATCATGCCGCAGGGCAGCACGTGCTGTGCCGCAGCGGATGAAGATAAGGAAAAGGACACACGATGCGTCAGCGTGGTTTGACGCCCAGGGGGCAGCTCAGCCGGGCTTCTTGCCGCCGCGACCGGTGCTGCCGGGCGGTTGGACCACCTGTGCGGCGGTATCCATGAAGCCACGTTGCATCGCCTTCCATGCGTCCATATTGCGCTCGGTCAGGTCGTTCAACATGGTCCAGGGCGTCTGGCCCATCAAGCTGTTGAGCTGGCTGCGGAACTGCGTCTGCTGGTCGAGAAAGACCTGCAGGCTGCGCTCCAGATACGGTCCCATGAAACCCTGCAGCGAATCGCCGTAGAACCGGATGATCTGGCTGAGCAGCTGCGGCGAAAGCATCGGCTGCCCATCGCCCTCATTCTCGGAGATGATCTGCAGCAGTACCGAACGCGTCAGATCCTCACCGGACTTGGCATCGCGGACTTCGAAATCCTCGTTGTCCAGTACCAGCTGTCGGACCTCTTCCAGCGTGATGTAGCTGGAGATCTCCGTGTCATAAAGACGCCGGTTTGGATACTTCTTGATGATGCGTTTGGTTTGTGCCATGCCGCACAAACTACCAGAAGGTATTGCGCTGCACCAGCCATCCCTTGCTGCAGAAATTGCTGCGGATGGTGGGGTGCAGCAATCGGCGGCTTTGGGTTATTCAGTGGCCTGGCGCACCGCTGGCATTGCCAAACGGCGGTCGGGCGAGCCAGAGCACCGGGATCAGCAAGATGAAGACGATGCTGCAGGCCCAAAATACGTCGTTGACGGCCAGGGTGGCCGCTTCCTTGCTGAGCAGCTGTTCCACCACGCTCAGGCCCTGTTGGCTGGCCAGTCCCGCGCCCTTCAATTGCTGCAGGAATCCGGTGGTGGCGGGCGCCGCTGCCGTGATGTTTTCCGTCAGTGTGGCGTGATGAAACTCGGTACGGTGCTGCCACAGTGTCACGGTAATCGCCGTGGATACGCTGGCGCCCAGTGTGCGGAAGAAATTGGCCAGGCCGGAGGCGCTGGCGATCTGCTCCGGTGGCAGGCCCGACAGGTAGATCTGGTTCAGCGGAATGAAGAACAGCGGAATGCCAATGCCCATCACTAGCCGCGGCCAGACCATGTTGATGTAGGACACACTGCTGTCGAAGGTAGATAGCCAGAGCGAGCAGCTGGCCAGGATCACAAACGCCGTAGTAATCATTGCCCGTAGATCGAACTTGCCCAGCAGGCTGCCAACCAGCGGCGAGAACAGGAACGCCAGTACCCCGACCCACGCACTGGTAAGGCCGGACCAGCTTGCGGTATATCCCAGCGTGGTCTGCAGCCACAGCGGCGACACCACGTTGATGGCAAAGAACGCCAGCATGCCCAGCGACATCGCGATCACGCCGATGGTGAAATTGCGCTGTTTGAACAGCGACAGGTCGATGACTGGGTACTTTGCATTGAGCTCCCAGACGACCAGAAAAACCAGGCTCACGAGCGCCACCAGGCCGAGGACAAGAATCAGTGGCGAAGAGAACCAGTCCTTGTCGTTGCCATTGTCCAGCATGAACTGCAGGCAGCCGATGCCGAGCACGAGCAGCACGAGGCCGATCATGTCGATCGGCGCGTACACCATCTTCGACTCGCGCTTGTGCAGCAGGAACCAGGTCGACACCGCCGCCATGATGCCCACCGGCACATTGATGTAGAAGATCCATGGCCACGAATAGTTGTCGGTCAGCCAGCCACCGAGAATCGGCCCCAGCACGGGCGCGATCACCACGGTCATCGCCCACAGCGCCAGCGCCATGCCCTGTTTGCTCTTGGGGTAATTGGCCAGCAGCAGCGAGAGCGCCAGCGCCACCATCGGGCCGGAGCCGGCGCCCTGCAGCAGGCGGGCGACGACCAGCATCGGCATGCTGGTGACCATGCCGCACATCATCGAAAACACCACGAACAAGCCGACCGACACGACGAAGGTGCGCACTTCGCCGAAGCGCTTGGCGATCCACCCGGTCAGCGGCTGCATGATCGCGCTGGCCATCGAGTATGAGCTGATCGCCCAGGTGCCTTCATTCGGGCTCACGCCCAGGCTGCCGGCTATGTGCGGTACAGCGACGTTGACGATCGTCGTGTCCAGCACTTCCATGAAGGTGCTGAACGCGACGGCGACGGTCATCAGCGCCAGCATGGCGCCTTGCAGTGGCTTCAGCGGCGTCGCATCGGCGGGTGTGGCATCGGAAGAAATGGCGGCCATGGGCTTAGAGCCTGTTCATGATCTCCCCGTGCCCCGCGCCGGGAGCTGTTTGCGCGCAGGCCAAGGAAGAACGAGAGAGTGGACGTCGGTCCACGACGGAGTGATGACGCCGGGATGCGGGCAAACAGCCCCGGCCCGCAGGGTTGCCACCGAGCGGCCGCCATGCGGCAGCGCGCGACTTGGCTTGCCAGCCAGGCAAGCCGGCGCCACGCCCTACCACCTGGCGACCGCTCGATGACAACGCGAGGTACGGGTAGATCATGAGCAGGCTCTCGGGACTCGACTTCAGTTCGGGCGGTCGCTGCTGGTTTTGTTCGATGAACCGAGATTGGCCTGGATCACCTTGTCTGCCTCGGCATCGGCCTTGCTGGCCATCTGTTCGTAGACGGTGGTTTCGGCCACCGGTTCGCGCTCGCCTTGCGGTGCCAGCACCGGACCTTTGTCATCGGTGATGTTGACCGTGACGTCGCTGGACAGGCCGATGCGCAGCGGGTGCTTGTCCAGTTCCTGATTGTCCAGCGCAATCCTCACCGGCACGCGCTGCACCACCTTGATCCAGTTGCCCGTGGCGTTCTGCGCGGGCAGCAGGGAGAACACGCTGCCGGTGCCGGCGCCCAGACCGATCACCTTGCCGTGATACTCGACGCTGCCACCGTAGATGTCGGCTTCGATTTTGGCTGGCTGGCCGATGCGAATGTGGCGCAGCTGGCTTTCCTTGAAGTTGGCGTCGATCCACAGGTTATGCAGTGGCAGCACGGTCATCAGCTGCTGGCCCGCCTGCACGCTGTTGCCCACTTGCACGCTGCGCTGGGCCACGTAGCCGGAGACCGGCGCGTAGATCGCATTGCGCTGCGCAGCCACCCACATGGCGCGAAAATTCGCGCGCGCCTGCAGCACGGATGGGTTGTTGGCGATGTCGGTGCCTGAGATCGACGCGTGTTGGGCCGAAGCCTGTGCCTGTGCGGTGTTCAGCGCGGCGCGGGCCTGGGCTACGGCATCGCGCAAATGCTGGATGGTTTCCGGCGCCTCAGCCTGTTGCGCCACTAGCGGCAGGCGGCGTTTGAGATCGGCTTCGGCTTTCTTCAGAGCCACTTGTTGTTCGGCGACGGCGGCATCGCTACCGCTGGCTGAATCAGTCTGCTGACGTACCTGGCGCACAGCCGATGCCAGTGTGGCCTCGGCCTGGGCCAGACGGACGCTGGCATCGGTATTGTCGAGTTTGACCAGGATCTGGCCTGCTTCGACGTGCTGGGTGTCGTCGGCAAGAATGGCCACGACGGTACCGGGTACCTGGGCAGAAATCGCCACCTGATTGCCGCCGACATAAGCATCGTCGGTGGTTTCACGGGTGGAGAAAACCAGCAACCACAACAGCAACCAGATGATGCCGGCAGCGATGAAGATCAACAGCACGATCAGCAGCGTCTTGCGACGCTTGGCCGGATTCTTGGCCGCCATGCCGCTGTCATGGGTGTCGGCGTTCTGGGGCTTGTCGGACTCAGTGGCGCTCATGGGCGTCGTCTCCGGACGGGTTCGAAGGGGAGGGGGAGGATGTCTTGGCGGATGCCGTGTCGCTGGAGGCGTGATAACCGCCACCCAGCGCCTTGATCAAGGCCAGATCGGTGGATACGGCCTGTGCTTGCAGGCTGGCGGCATCATCGCGCTGCTGTAGCAGCTGTGCGGCGGCAGCGATGCTCTCCCGGGCGTCGCGTACGCCCTGGTTCTGGCGCGCTTGCGCAGTCGCCACCAGGCGCTCGTTGGCGGTGATCTGGGCCGATTGCTCTTTGCGCCGTGCCGCAATCTGCTGCGCGGTGAGCGCCTGATTAGCCACGTCGCGCGCCGCGTCGATAACGGTGCTGTTGTAGCCGGCCACTGCGCCCGCCAGCTGCGCCTTGCTGATGCCGTAATTGGCCTGCAGCTGGCCGCCTTCGAAGATGGGCAGATGCAGCGCCGGCGTTAGCGAGAACGCGCGGCTGTCGGTGCTGAGCAGTTTGCCCACCTCAAGGCTGGACAGGCCCGCCATCGCGCTGATGCTGAGGTCGGGGAAAAACTGCGCACGCGCCACCTCGGTCTGTTTCAGCGCCGCTTCGACTTGCCAGCGGCTGGCGGCGATATCGGGGCGTCGTGCGATCAGGTCGAGTCGTGCATCGGCTGGGACGCGGCTGTCCACTTCGGGCAGCGGCTTTACCTGCAGGGTCGGCAGGTCGGCAGGCGCGATACCCAGCAGCGAAGCCAGCGCCACCTTGCGGATCGCGGCCGAGCCGACTAGCGCCACGTTCATTTCGCGCGCCGCGGCCAGATCAGCCTTGGCTTGCTGGGCGGTGTCCTCCAGATCGACACCGCGCGCCACGCGCAGTTCGGCGATATGCAGGAATCGGGTTTGCGCGGCCACCAGCTGGTTGGAGAGTGCCAGTCGTGCCTCGTCGCCCTGCCAGCCAAAATACGTATCGGCGACAGCATTCTGGATGGTCAGCGCGGCGGCGCTGCGTTGCGCTTCCGCGGCATGCGCCTGATCAAGTGCAGCCTCGATGCTCGAGCGCTTCTTGCCCCACCAGTCGAACGTATATTGCGCCTGCAGACCGAGGTCGGCCTGGTTGTACCAGGGGTCGATCGTGAAGTTTTGCGGCAGCAGGCTGATGATGCCGTTCTTGCTTATGCGCTGACGTTCGAACTGCGCACTGCCGTTGATGTTGAGCCCGGCCTGCGCCGCCGCCAGACGTACCGACTGTTGGGCATTGAGCAGGCGGCTGCGCGCCTGCTCGAGATCGGGTGAGTTCTTGAGCGCGATCGTGATCAGCTGATCCAGCTGCGGATCGCCGTAGGCATGCCACCATTGCGCGTCCGGCCAGCCATCGCGGGTCGCTGTTTGCAGGCCGGCGAGGGGAACGTCGTCGCGCAGCACCGGATGGCTGAGCTTCGCCGGTGCCGCGCAGGCACCAAGCAGCAGCGTCAGCGACAGCATCGCAGTGTAGCGACGCATCAGGGCAAGCTTTACAGGGGCAGGCTTTATCAGAGCAGTCTTCATTTCGTTGCCTTCATGGTCCCGGCGTTCACGCCTGGATATCCGAATCGGCCTGATCGAGGTTATGGGCCAGCTTTCGCAGCAGCCGGCTCAGGTTGCGTTTGTCGACATCGCTGAAGCCGACAAACATCGCGTCCAGGCGGGGGAACAGCGGGGGGAGCATTTTCAGGATCAGGCGTTTCCCGGCGGCGGTGATGCGAATCACCACCCGGCGGCGGTCGTCATCGCTACCGCCGCGGGTGATCAGGCCGCGCTTGACCAGCGCGTTGCCGATGCGGGTCATGTTGGTCGCCCCCTGCTTGGTGAACTCGCACAGCTCGCCGGGGGTTGAGCTACTTTCGGGCCGACTGTTCAAAAACATCAGCGTGAGAAACTCGCTGTGGTTGAGCTTGTACGGTTTCAGCTCAAGCTCGAGCTCGTCGTTAAGGCTGCCGCTGACCATCAGCATCAGTCGACTCAGCTTGGCCTCGGCCACAGGCAGCTGCGGAATGAGCCGAATCGTTCGCTCGATTCCCTCATTCATCATGTCGATACACTTCGTCAGCGACGCCATTTCATCAGCTTATATTTCACCAGTGAAGTAAAAGATAGCAATATGCCGCCGTGGCTGCAAGAGTCAATCGGTCGATCGGTGGAAGTGACTACCGATGTGAACGATCGAGGCCGAACAGGCGTCGTGTGTTGTCGGTAGTGGTGGCGGCAACGTCGGCTCGGGGTTCGTCGCGCAGTGCGGCAATGCATTGCAATACATCGACGACGTATGCAGGTTCGTTGCGTTGGCCGCGGTGCGCGGCATCCGGTTGATCGGGTGCGTCGCTTTCCAGCAGCAGAAACTCGAGCGGCATCGCGGCCACGATTCGGCGCAGTCGCTGAGCCCGATCATAAGTGACTGGGCCGCCGATGCCGATATGAAAACCCATCTGCCACAGTTGCTTCGCCTGCTGTTCACTGCCGGAAAAGCTGTGCACGACACCACGAAGGCCGGGCATGCGCCGCAGAGTCTGGATGACTTCTTCCAGTGCGCCGCGGGCATGCATGATCACCGGCAGATCAAATTGTTGCGCAAGCTTCAGTTGTTTCAGGAAGTATTCGCGCTGCTGTTGCGGATCAAGACCCGCCACATGAAAGTCCAGTCCGATCTCGCCCACCGCCACTGCGTCGCCGTGGGCTAACCAGGTGGCGAGTTGGTCGACATGCTCGGGCACATGTTGCGCCAGATACATCGGATGCAGACCGAAAGCGGGAAAGACATGTTCGTTCACCTCGCTGAGCGCCCTGATTCCCGACCAGCTGGCCGCGTCGACGGCAGGCAGAATCAGGGTGCTGACGCCGGCATCCGCGGCGCGCGTTATTACGGCATCTCGATCCTCTGCAAAGGCGGCAGCATCGAGATGCACGTGACTGTCGGCGAGCTTGAGCATGATTTGTGTCCAGGGCTTGTCCGAGGCAGCCATCTGCAATGCGGATGTGAAAATTGTGTAGTTAACCCGGTCTAGCTCTGATTCAGTTGCATAACCGTTCAATAGTGTCGCAAGTAATTGCTTCGGCGTTACCGGGCTTCGGATACTTCACTTAAACAAACAAGGGAGATAGTAATGAACAGGCTGATGATCAACACGCTCAACATAGCAATCACCGCAGCGCTCGCACTGGGGCTGTCGGCCTGTAACCGCAATGCGGCCGCGGATACCTCGAGCGATGCAGCGGCCATGTCGAATGGCAGCAATGTCGCTGCGGCGCCGGCACCGCAGCCTGCGCCTGACAATGGCCCCCAGTACGCCCAGGTCGTGAGCGTGGAGCCGGTGCGCCAGTCCATCAACGATCCGCAGCGCGTCTGCCATGACCAGGTGATTACTCATACTGCGCCACCAAGGGATCAAAATCGTATCGCTGGCACCGCTATCGGTGCCGTCGCGGGTGGCCTGCTGGGTCATATGGTTGGCGGTGGCAGGGGTAACACACTCACGACGGTGGCTGGTGCGGTCGGTGGTGGTTACGCCGGTAACCGCATTGAAGCGGCTCATCAACAAGGGCAGGTAACCCAGACGGTGGAGCGTCGATGCGATACGGTCGATAACACCAGCAGCAAGGTTGTCGCCTTTGATGTGCATTACGTCTATAACGGTGTCACCCGCACTGTTCGTATGGATCACGATCCGGGCGATCGTGTACAAGTGCAGCAGGGAATAATCGCCGTTTCTGACGCTCGCTAAGTTGGATCAATGAATATGAAAACGATGACCATGAAATTACGATCCATCCATTTTCCCTTGATTGTTGCAATGGTAGCGAGCGTTACGCTTGCCGGTTGCGTGACACCTCAATACGGCGGCTACCAGCAGCGTTCCGGCTACACGAACCGCTGCCTGAGCTGCGGTGTTGTGCAGCAGGTCGATCAGGTTTACGTCCAGGGTGGCGGCAGTGGTAACGGCGGCACCTTGGGTGCCGTGATCGGTGCCGTCGCTGGCGGGGTGCTGGGCAGCACGATCGGCAAGGGTGACGGGCGCACCGCGGCCACCGTCGTTGGTGCCGTGGGTGGTGGCCTTGTCGGTAACCAGATTGGCAAGAATAACGATGCCAATAATGCCAACAGCACCGCCTGGCGCATCGTGGTGCAGATGGATAACGGTCAGTACGCCACCGTTACTCAGCGCGAGGATCCGGGTGTGCGCCCTGGCGCTTACGTTTCGATCCATGATGGTCACGTCTACGTTCGCTGAAATAGGCGTCTAGACATTTAGCCGTCCAAATAAAAAGCCCTCAATCGAGGGCTTTTTATTTTTGTCGAATATGCGATGTATGAATCAATTCACTGCATAAAAGGCATGTTCGCCGATGGTCACCGTGTGGCGATTGCGCGACCACGCAGGAGAAACAGCGACTGTCGCGAAATGATCGGCGCGCGGTACAAGCATCTTTCGCTGTGCAATCGGCAGTTGCCAGTTCTGTATTGATTTTCCTGCAACCTGCCAGGCCTTGTGGAAAGCATCGAGGTTGGATACGTCGAAAGAACCTGGTGTGGTGGTGGTTGCGAATTGGTGTGGTGCACTGACAACTTCACAAACGGTATTGCCCCAGCTGCCTCGATCGCGACGTCGCATGGCGACTTCCGCAACGGCCAACTGTCCGTTCATGGGTTCACTGCGTGCTTCCAGATAGACGGTTGTGGCCAGACAGGCCTGGTCCGCAACTGGTTGTGGCATGAGAGAGGTCAGCCACAACAGCATGGATAATTTCATTGGTCGTTCTGCCTCCAACGTGCTGTACGCCCAAAGCTAAACGTCTGCTTTGGAACGCCATTGCGATGGACGGGCTGGCAGGCCGTTCCATCTGGATCAATCGCTGCAACCTGATTCGGTGGTTGAGCGCTTTGCCACGGGATTGTGGCGTTCCGTACGGCGGATTCGATGCCGATCGGGGTAAGTGTCGCCTGGCGTTGCACATGCCTTTGTGGCTGCGCTGCCTGCAACTTGTCTGCACTCGCTGAGGCGAGGCGGTTATGCCATCCGACAGTTCAGTGTCGGGTCGCGCCGATTCGGATTCTTCCGGTTCGTCGCGTAATTCGGTGTCGGTATTTCGAGACGCCGTTTTTTAATAGTTGGCGGAGCGTAGTGGCGGATTTCTCTGATGGCAAGTGCCTAGGTTTGTGAATTTAACCTTCACTCACTTTCAATCATCACGTTGTTTGCATGGCCGAACGATGTTTCGACATCACATGATGCTCAAACGTTCCACGTTTCGCGAAGACGTATCATCAAGTCATCATCCATCGAATCAAGTTGTCCATTGATGGCTTGCGCAACAACATCATCGTTCAACACGGCCAATGCTTCGATACCGATATCGCTGTTGACGACATCAAGCAGACAACCTTTTTCATGCGCATCGACACGCAATATTTCACCGGGAATTTTCGGTGACGATAATTCGATCCGATGAAGATGCTTTTTGTTGCCGCCGCGAAAATGCAGTCGCGCAACAATCTCCTGGCCTGGATAACAACCCTTGTCGATCACCACAGCCTGCAGCCTCTGCAGCGATAACGCGGGCGGCAGCAGTTCGTTCAACAACACATCGGGCAACCACGGCCAGCCTTCGCGCAGCTGCGGCAAACGCCATGCGCCATCGCCGATGCCTTCGCTGGAGATCTGCAAGCTGTGTGTGTCGCAACCAAGCAAAAGATTTTCCCGGTCGTGACGGACGGCATGCAAAGACAGCGATGGGCCAGCAGACAATGCGCGCGGCGTGAGTGCTGTCAGCGTCAGTTTTGAACGAAACACAAAACGCCGTAATGCCTCAGTCGTGATTGCGGCATTGCCACCACGCAACAGCAGCAGCAACTGATCGTCGGCAATGCGGGCGAGATGGAAGAACGTCTTGACGCGACCTTGCGGGTCCAGCCAGGCACTGAATTGCCAGTGCCCGGTAGCGAGCGCCATGACGTTGCTGCTGAACTGGGCGTGTGCGAACGCCATCGCGTCCGGCCCCTCGATCAGCAATGTTTCCGCGGGATAAGGTTTTGTCATTCTGCGTGATGAATTGGGGCTGGTGTGGCCATGCGCAAGGGAGGTTTGCTGATGCAGCGATTGCTGCTATGGAGTAGGGCAAGGTTGTGCGGCAGTGCGGCAAGTATTAATATTTGCGAGGTAACCAATCATGTCCGACACCTCTACGCCAGCTGAGTCAAAGTCTGTTTCCGTTCCTACGGAAACGTCTATCGTGACCAAAACACCGGTACCGGACAAAGCGCCGGTGACACGGCCAGCTCTTGATCCCACGCGCTATGGCGACTGGGAAAAGAACGGACGCTGCATCGACTTCTGAACGAACGCGATGGCTATCTTTGCCATACGCGCACGCAGTAGTGACAAGGGTCGGCATGGATCAGCGATTCCATTTTTAGGATAGCCGCCATGGCAGATACGCGACGACCGCTCTCTCCGCATCTTCAGATCTACAAGTGGCAAGTGCAGATGGTGAGTTCCATCCTGCATCGAGCGACAGGCATAGCATTGGCGGTGGGCACCTTGCTGGTGGTTGCCGGGCTACTGCATCTGGCCAGCGGCGAGCAGAGCTTCAACCAGTTCAAGGAAATCGTCGGAAGCCCGATTGGCGAGATCTTGCTGATCGGTTGGACCTGGGCGCTTTTCTATCATCTATGTAACGGCATCCGGCACCTAGTGCAGGATACCGGCGCGGGCTATGCCATTCCGCAGTTCGTTCGATCCAGCTGGCTGTCGGTGGTGCTGAGCCTGGTGCTCACCGCGGTGGTCTGGGCTTATGTCTTGACCGCAGGAGGTGCGGCATGACCGCGAAGGATTTACGCAACCCACTGAAGGTCGCTCGCGGCCTGGGTTCATCGCAGTCGGGCGTCGGTCACTGGTGGACACAGCGGGTCACCGCTGCTGCGCTCGTCGTGCTGCTGATCTGGTTCGTGATCACCGTGCTTAGCCTGCTGCACGCGGACTATGCCACCGCGCTGGCCACGGTGGCCAAGCCGTGGAATGCCATGCTGCTGATCATTTTTCTGATCACCATGTTCTGGCATGCCGTGCTCGGCCTGCAAGTCGTGATTGAAGACTATGTGACCACCCGCTGGAAGGAAGTCCTTTCGTTGGTGCTGATCAAGTTCCTCGCGGTTCTCGGCGCGCTTGCGAGCGTGCTGGCCGTGCTGCGCATTGCGCTGACCCACTGAGACGCGGGAGCCAAGATTCGATGGAAAGCTACAAGATCCAGCAGCACAACTATGACGTGATCGTGGTCGGTGCCGGCGGCGCTGGCCTGCGCGCTACATTCGGCCTTGCCGAAAAAGGCCTCAAGGCCGCTTGCATCTCCAAGGTGTTTCCGACGCGCTCGCATACGGTGGCAGCGCAGGGCGGCATCTCTGCAGCGCTCGGCAACATGGGCGAAGACGATTGGCGCTTCCACTTCTACGACACGATCAAGGGTTCCGATTGGCTCGGTGATCAGGACTCGATCGAGTACATGTGCCGCGAGGCGATTCCGGCGATCATCGAGCTGGAGCATTACGGTGTGCCGTTCTCGCGTACCGAGGAAGGCAAGATCTACCAGCGCCCGTTCGGCGGCATGACCACGCATTACGGCAAGGGCACCGCGCAGCGCACCTGCGCCGCGGCCGACCGTACTGGCCACGCGATCCTGCATACGCTGTATCAGCAGGCGTTGGCGCATGACGCCACGTTCTTCATCGAATACTTCGCCATCGACCTCATCTTCGACGACGAGGGCGTCTGCCGTGGCGTACTTGCGCTGGACATGAACGAAGGCACGCTGCATTTCTTCCGCGGCCAGGCGGTGGTGATGGCGACTGGTGGTTACGGCCGCGCCTACTTCAGCGCCACCTCGGCGCACACCTGCACCGGTGACGGTGGTGGCATGGTGCTGCGCGCCGGTCTGCCGCTGCAGGATATGGAGTTCGTGCAGTTCCATCCGACCGGCATCTACGGTGCGGGCTGCCTGATTACCGAAGGCGTACGTGGCGAAGGTGGTTACCTCACCAACTCCGAAGGCGAGCGTTTCATGGAGCGCTATGCGCCCAACGCCAAGGATCTGGCATCGCGCGACGTGGTCAGCCGCGCGATGACCATCGAAATCCGCGAAGGCCGCGGCGTCGGCAAGGACAAGGATCATATCCATCTGAACCTGATGCATCTCGGGCCGGAAGTGATCAACGAACGTTTGCCGGGCATCTCCGAGAGCGCGAGGATCTTTGCCGGCGTCGACGTGACCAAGGAGCCGATCCCGGTACTGCCGACCGTCCACTACAACATGGGCGGCATCCCGACCAATTATCACGGTCAGGTCGTGCAGAAGAAGGGTGACGACGTGGATTCCGTCGTGCCGGGCCTGTTTGCCATTGGCGAAGCCGCCTGCGTGTCGGTGCACGGCGCCAACCGCCTGGGCTCCAACTCGCTGCTTGATCTGGTGGTGTTTGGCCGTGCGGTCGCGCACAAATGCGCCGAGCTGATCCAGCCCGGTGCGGCGCACAAGGATCTGCCGGCCAGTGTGCTGGATAAGGCGTTGACCCGTTTCGACAATCTGCGTCATGCCAAGGGCGGCACGCCGACGGCGAAGATTCGCGCCGAGATGCAGGCCACGATGCAAAAAGACGCCGCGGTGTTCCGCACCGGCGAGACGCTCAGCGAAGGCAGCAAGAAGATCTCCGAGGTCTATGCGTCCTTCAGCGACGTCGGCGTCAGCGATCGCTCGATGGTCTTCAACTCCGACCTGATCGAGACGCTGGAACTGTCCAATCTGCTGGCGCAATCGGTGGCCACCATGCATTCGGCGCTGCAGCGGCCGGAAAGTCGCGGCGCGCATGCGCGTGAGGACTTCCCCGATCGCGATGATCACGAGTGGCAGAAACACACGCTGGTGTGGGTGGACGACGCGGGTAACACGCGCTTCGACTACCGCCCGGTGCACATGTACACCTTGACCGATGAGGTCGAGGTCGTGCCACCGAAGAAGCGCGTGTACTGATCAACGTTTATTGATCGACTGAAAGGTTCCACCGGCGCTCGCGACGCGAGCTTTGACGGCAAGCACCAACGAAGTGAGGCAATCGTGGCCGAGTTCACGCTACCCAAAAATTCCAAGATCAAGCCCGGCAAGCATTTCGCCGCGAAAAACGCGAAAAAGCCGCGCACGTTCCGCGTCTATCGCTGGTCGCCGGACGACGGCGAAAACCCGCGCATCGACAGCTACGAAGTCGACATGGAGTCGTGCGGCCCGATGGTTCTGGACGCGCTGCTGAAGATCAAGAACGAGATCGATCCCACGCTGACCCTGCGTCGTTCCTGCCGCGAAGGTATCTGCGGTTCGTGCGCCATGAACATCGACGGCACCAATACGTTGGCCTGCACCATGGCCTCGGCCGATTGCGCCTCCGGCGACGTCAAGATCTATCCACTGCCGCACATGCCCGTGGTGAAGGATCTGGTGCCCGACCTGTCGCACTTCTACGCCCAGTTCGCCTCGATCAAGCCCTGGCTGCGCACGCAGAGCCCGGCACCGGATCGCGAACGGCTGCAGTCGCCGGAAGAGCGCAAGAAGATCGATGGCCTGTACGAGTGCATCCTGTGCGCCTGCTGCTCGACCAGCTGCCCGAGCTACTGGTGGAACGGTGACAAGTACCTTGGTCCAGCCATTCTGCTGCAGGCCTACCGCTGGATCGTCGACAGCCGTGACGAAGTCACTGGCGAGCGCCTGGACGATCTGGAAGACCCGTTCAAGCTCTATCGCTGCCACACCATCATGAACTGCACGCGTACTTGCCCGAAGGGCCTCAACCCGGCCAAGGCGATCGCGGAGATCAAGAAGCTGATGGTGGAACGTCGTTCTGCCTGACCGTAAAGACCTCAAGCTTTGTCAGAACAGGCCGCCTAGCGCGGCCTGTTCTGTTTAGACAGCGCATCGGCCGCTACACTCTCCGAATGGACAACACCTCTGCGATGCCGCAACAGGCTCGGCTCAATCGCCTGCGCTGGCGCACCCGGCGCGGTACCCGTGAGCTCGATGCGCTGTTCGGCGGCTGGTTGGACGAGCGCTTTGCGACCGCCGACGTGGCTCAGCAGCAGGCCTTTGACGAGCTGCTCGATGCACAGGACCCGGATCTGTGGGACTGGGTGATGGGCCACGCACGACCCGAGCGCCAGGACTGGCAGGCAATTATCGATGACATCCGCACCCGCCATCGGCTTTGAATACCGTCCCTCGAAGGGATTTCGCTGGGCGCTGGCCATCGTCGCCATTTTGGCCGTACTCGCGGTGCTGCTGAGTGGACTGGCATGGTGGGCAAAGCTGCTGCTGTCACTCATCGTGCTGGTCGGCACACGGCGGTCTGTCCGCTTGATGGCGCAATCGCCGGTATCTGCTGCGGGTTGGGGCGCGCAAGATAGTTGGACGGTTCATATGACTTCGCATGAGGACGTGCCTGCCACGTTGGCGTCGTTCCGGGTGCTTGGCGTCTTCGTGCTGGTGCGCCTGAAAACAGCTGGACATGGCACGCATAGCCTGCTGCTGGCGCCGGACAATAGCGATGCCGATATCCGTCGGCGGTTGCGCATGCGGCTGGCGACTTTGCAGACGGGTGAGTCGCACGCGCGTGCTTGAGGTCGGTTGTTGCTAGATCCGTCCAGGTTCTGCCACCGCTGGCTGACTTGCCGCCCTCGGCCGCTTCGGGCACTCTGCGGCGTCGACGCGGTCTATGCCTTACCGTGACGCAGCTTCGATGGCCGGTTGATCGGCTCCGCACTCTCGGCCCCCCACAGATCAGGTTGCCATGTTCCGACCGCTCGAACTCTTTATCGGCCTGCGCTACACCCGCGCCAAGCGGCGCAACCAGTTCATCTCGTTTATCTCTACGGTGTCGATCGTCTGCATCGCGATCAGCGTGATCGCACTGATCACCGTGATGTCGGTGATGAACGGCTTCGACTTCCAGATGCGCGATCGCATCCTCGGTGCGGTATCGCATGCCACCATCTCCGGCATTAACGAAAGCGTGCAGGACTGGCCACGTGCGCTTAAGACCGCCGAGGCCAACCCGCACGTGCTTGGCGCAGCGCCCTATGTCGAAGCGGAGGCCTACCTCAGCGCACAGCATTCCAGTGGTGCCATCTTGCGCGGTATCGACGCCGCGCAAGAATCGAAGGTCGACGATATCGGCAAGCACATGGTCGAAGGCTCGTTGGCTGATCTCACGCCGGACAGCTGGAACATCGTGCTTGGCAAGGAGCTGGCGATGTCATTGGGCGTGACCGTCGGCGACCGTGTGACGGTGGTGGTGCAGGAGCTGCGTGCCACGCCGATGGGCGGCGTACCGCGCATGCGCAGCTTTCACGTCGTCGGCGTGTTCGAAATGGGCATGGAACAGTTCGACTCGGGCCTTGCCCTTGTCAACATGAGCGACGCGGAAAAATTGAACAGTCTTGACGGCCCCAGCGGCATTCGCCTCAAACTCGACGATCTGTTCAACGCCGGCCCCGTGGCGAAGCAACTGGCTGACACGCTGGGACAGGTCTATCGGGTGCAGACCTGGAAGGACACCAACGCCAATCTCTTCGCCGCGCTGTCGATGGAGAAGATGGTGATGTTCGTGATCCTGTCGCTGATCATCCTGGTGGCGGTGATCAACCTGATCTCGATGTTGATGATGCTGGTCACCGACAAGCAGGCCGACATCGCGATTCTGCGTACGCTGGGCGCCACGCCGCGCAGCATCATGGGCATGTTCATGGTGCAGGGTGTGCTGGTGGGCATTGTCGGCATCGGATTTGGCGTGGGGCTGGGTTCGCTGCTCTCATGGAAGTTGCCCGGCATCATCAAGTGGATCGAACATACCTTCAACGTGACCTTTCTGTCACCGGACGTCTATTACATCAGCGAGGTGCCCAGCCTTCTGCTCTGGCACGACGTGCTCTGGGTCACCTTGCTGACGTTTACCTTCTCGCTGCTGGCCACGCTCTATCCGGCCTGGCGCGCCTCACGCACGCAGCCGGCACAGGCGCTGCGCTATGAATAAGACCGCCATGAACCCATCCTCCTCCGTGGCCAACACCGGTGACTTCGTGCTGCGCGCCAGCCACGTTGCCAAGACCTATGACGAAGGCGGCCTGCGCACCGACGTGCTCAGCGACGTCAGCTTTACCCTGAAACGCGGCGAGACGATGTCGATCGTCGGTGCCTCCGGTTCGGGCAAGAGCACCCTGCTGCACATCATCGGCGGGCTCGACACGCTGACCGCCGGCGAAGTGGAAGTGGACGGCCGCGTGCTGTCGAAACTCTCCGACGCCGAGCGTGGCCGCGTGCGCAATCGCTCGCTCGGTTTCATCTACCAGTTTCACCATTTGCTGCCGGAATTTACCGCGCTGGAAAACGTCTGCATGCCGCTGCTGATTCGCGGCACGGCCATCAGTGAGGCACAGAAGCAGGCGTCGGCGTTGCTGGAGCGCGTAGGGCTCGGCGCGCGTGCGCATCACAAGCCGTCCGAACTCTCTGGCGGTGAGCGTCAGCGATGCGCTGTCGCGCGCGCGCTGGTGACCCGTCCAGCCTGCGTCCTGGGTGACGAGCCGACCGGGAATCTCGACGAGGCCAATGCCGCGCAGGTCTATGCGTTGATGCTGGAGCTCAACCGCGAGATCGGCACCAGCTTCGTGCTGGTGACTCATGACAGCCGTCTGGCCGCGCGCATGGATCGCACGCTGACCCTGCACAATGGCGTGCTGCTGGAAAACGGCAGCGCCTGATTCTTCGCGCGGTCGATGTACGGGTCGGGTCATCGCCGCGCTGGTCTCAAGCGGCGACGGCCTACACGCCTTTCATCCTTGCGCCTTGCCGCGTCACGTTAGGCTCGTCGGCATCATGGAAGATGCGGAGCGAGCTGCGTGGCACGAAGCACAGCAATGCCGAGGGCGGTGATCGCAGCATTGACGCTGCTGTTCGGCGTGCTGCTGGTGCAGTGGCTGCCACGCTTGCCGCCATACTGGTCGCTCGGCGTACTGTCGTTGGTCGCCGTCGTGCTGGGATGGCGTTGTCCGCGCTGGCGCTGGCTGTCTTGCGTGCTGTTGGGCATCGTTTGGGCTGCCTGGCGCGGCGCTAGCGGTATGGATGAGCGCTTGCCGCGTGCGCTGGAAGGCCGGGATTTTGTGGTGATTGGCACGGTTGCCGAATTGCCGCAGGCGCGCAGCGATGCCACGTCATTCAATCTGCGCATCGAGCAAGCCACGCTGGATGGCAAGCCTGTCGCGCTGCACGGACACCTGAATGTGTCGTGGTACGACATGGCACCATCGTTGCCGCCGTGCTCGCGCTGGCATTTGTTGCTGCGGCTGAAACGACCGCGCGGCTTGCTCAATCCCGGAGGTGCCGACAGCGAACGTTCGTCGCTGGAACGAGGCATCATCGCCACCGGCTATGTACGCGAGGATCCGGCCAACAAGCCCTTGGGCAGCCATGGACTTTGTGTCAATGGCGTACGCGATGCGATCTCGCGGGGCATAGCGGCGCGCGTGCACGATCCGCACGATGTGGCGCTGCTGCAAGCTTTTTCCGTAGGCGACACGCGCGGACTGGAGCAGCGTGACTGGGAAGTGGCACGGGCCAACGGCGTATCGCACCTCATTGCCATCTCCGGCTTTCATGTCGGTGTCGCCGCGGTGTTTGGTGTCTGGCTGGCGATGCTGGTTTATGCGATTTGGCCGCGCCTTGGCTGGCGGCTACCGCGGCCGCAGGCGCAGGCTGGCGCTGCGCTGCTGGTCGCCGGCATCTACAGCGCACTTGCGGGCTTCGGTTTGCCGACGGTGCGCACGTTGCTGATGATTGCGGTGGTGGCTATCGCACGATGCAGCCGGCGAGGTGGTAGCGGCGTGCAGTCACTGGCTTTGGCGATGATCGCGATTCTGCTGGTCGATCCACTGTCGGTGCTGGAGCCCGGCTTCTGGCTGTCGTTCGTGGGCGTATCGTTTCTGATGTTGTGTCTGCAGGCGCGCGGCCGAGGTCTGAGTGCATTTCTGCATGAACTGTCGGTCGGTCAGATGGTAATGACGGTATCGCTGTTGCCGCTTAGTCTGTGGTTTTTCGGCGAGGCCTCGTTGGTCGGCGCGTTGTCCAATTTGATCGCCGTGCCGGTGATCAGCTTTGTGATCGTGCCTTGCGCGCTGGTTGGCGTCTTGCTGATGGGGTTGTGTCCGCCATTGGCCACGCCAGTGTTGTGGCTGGCCGCGCAATTGGCGCACGCGCAATGGTGGTTGCTGGAGCAGATGGCGGGCTGGCCCGGCGCGCACTGGTACTTGCCGACCGTGCAATCCTGGGCGTTATTGCTGGCGCTGTTGGGCGCGGCGTGGTTGTTCCTGCCGCGCGGCGTACCGATGCGCTGGCTCGGGATATTGCTGTTCCTGCCACTGTTGGTGCCACCTCTTGATTTGCCGGCTGAAGGTGCATTCGAGGCTTGGGTATTGGATGTGGGGCAGGGTTTGTCCGTCGTGCTTCGCACGCGCGAGCATGCGTTGGTATACGACACCGGCGCGCGTTATCCGTCGGGTTTCGATCTGGGTGAGTCGACCGTACTGCCGTCGATGCACGCGTTGGGCATCAATCAGCTGGACGTGCTGATGATCAGCCATGGCGATAACGATCACGCTGGCGGCGCCGAAGCCGTTGCCAATGCCTTTCCCAATGCATCGCGCTATGCCGGCGAACCGGTCAGGATGAAGATACCGATGCAGCAATGTATGGCGGGTCAGGCGTGGCAATGGGACGGCGTGAGTTTTCGCGTGCTGAATCCTGCGGCCGATAAATTCACAGTCAGGTTATCCGCCAAGGACGATGCCATAGCGGATCAAAAAGCCAAGAAGAACAACGATCGATCGTGCGTGCTGCTGATCGAGGGACACGGCGGACGTCTGTTGCTCACTGGCGATATCAGCATGAAGGCGGAGTCGCAGGTAATTACTGCGCTTGATCCTGGTACACCACTGGTTATGCTGGTTCCACATCACGGCAGTAGCAGCTCTTCCAGCGCCAGCTTCATCACCGCGATAAAACCAGCGTTCGCGCTGGTATCGGCGGGCTGGCGCAATCGCTTTCGCCATCCGCGACCCGATACGCTGGCGCGCTATGCGGCTGCTCACGTAGCGGTTTTCAACACCGCCGAGCAGGGTGCCATGCCGGTGAATTTTCCGGCGGACGGCGAGCCAGAGCGCCAACAGGGCTGGCGACAGCGCGATCCGCGTTACTGGCGCGAATGAGTATTTGCCTGACGTCGGCGGCGTTCGAGTGATCCGTTTGAACCGCGCACATAGCATGGAATGCCACACCCGCCGCAGTACCCGCGAGCGGGACTGCTATCATGCGCGCTCATCAAATCGTTGCTGCGATGGGGTTGGAACGTGCTGGAAATCCTGATGGCTGGCGGTTGGGCAATGGTGCCCATCCTGATCTGTTCAGCGATCGCGTTGGCGATCGTACTGGAGCGTTGCTGGACTTTGCGTCGCAGCGCGGTGTTGCCGCCGGGTCTCGGTGACGAGGTGCGCGAGTGGGCACGTTCGGGCCAGCTCGATCCCGCCCACATCGATACGCTTGCCATCGGTTCACCGCTGGGCGAATTGCTGGCCTCGGCGCTGGCCGTGCGCAACCGCTCGCGCGAGCTGATCAAGGAGCGCATCGAGGATACCGGCCGGCACGTGGTGCACCGGATGGAGCGTTACCTCAATACGCTGGGCACCATCGCTCTGATCGGCCCACTGCTCGGCCTGTTCGGTACGGTGATCGGCCTGATTCGCATGTTCATGGAAGTGATGGCCGGCGGCATCGGTGACCCCGCCAAGATGGCTGGCGGCATCGGCGAAGCGCTGATCTGCACGGCATCCGGCCTCACCGTGGCGATTCCTGCCTACGTGTTGCATCGCTATTTCCGCTCGCGCGTGGCGGGCTACTGCGTGCAGATGGAAAAACAGGCCACCGCGCTGCTGGATGATCTGACCCTGGCCGCGGCGCCTGCTCCGGCAACACGCGTCCGTCGCAGCCCGGCATCCACTGCGCCGAGCGCGAGCTGAGCGCACGACGATGCGTATTGGTAACGACCGCCGTCAGGACGATTTCGAGATCAACGTGATTCCGTTGATCGACGTGCTGCTGACCCTGTTGATGTTCTTTGTCCTCACCAGCACCTTCGTACAGCACACGCATCTGCAGGTGACGCTGCCCAGGGCCAGCTCGCAAGACCACGATACCAACGCGCCAGCGTTGACCATCGTGGTCGACCGCGATGGCAAGTTCTATGTCGGCAGCGATGAAGTGATGGGCGAGGGCATCGAGCCGCTCAAGCAGACCATCGAACGCATCGCCGGTACCGACCGCGATCGCCAGGTCACCATTCGTGCCGACGGCATGACAGCACATCAGAACGTGGTGACTGCGATGGACGCGCTGGGCCAGCTGGGCTTTACCAAGCTGTCGATCGCTACCACGCCGACGCAGCCGGACAAAGCGCAGTGAGTAATGGCAAGGGCGGCGTATGGAATGCCCATAGCCGAAAAGTCTATCGACGACTGCTGGGTTATTCGGCGCGTTACTGGCCGATAGCGCTGGTGGCGCTTGTCGGCATGCTGCTGGACGGTGGTGGTCTGACGCTGTTTAACCAGCTGTTGAAAAACATGATCGACAAGCTGTTCGCGCAAAAAGACGCTTA
Organism: Rhodanobacter sp. MP1X3; assembly: GCF_014207165.1. Taxonomy (NCBI): domain Bacteria; kingdom Pseudomonadati; phylum Pseudomonadota; class Gammaproteobacteria; order Lysobacterales; family Rhodanobacteraceae; genus Rhodanobacter; species Rhodanobacter sp. MP1X3. The sequence continues at coordinate 206,783 of NZ_JACHCO010000007.1, forward strand.
CTGGATCTTTTGGATGCCGATCTGGATCATCGGTATTTTCTACGTGCGCGCGCTCGGCACGTTTGCCAGCGACTATGGCGTTGCCTATATCGGCCGGCACGTGGTGCAGGCGATGCAGCGGGATGTATTCGCGGCTTATCTACGACTGCCCGCGCCGTATTTCGGCAACGAACCTTCCGGCCAGCAGGTATCGCGCGTCACCTATACCAGCGAGCAGGTAGCCTCGGCGTCGACCGATGCCGCCAAGATCGCCATCACCGACGGTTTCACCGTTATCGCGATGCTGTCCTTGATGCTTTACAACAGCGCGTACTTGACGCTGTCGCTGCTGATTATGGTGCCGGCGATCGCGTTGGTGGCGACCGTGGTCGGCCGGCGCTACCGACAGATCAGTCGCCGTATACAGGGCAGCATGGGTTCGGTGACCGGTACTGTGGAAGAATCGGTCGGCGCGCATCGGGAGGTCCGCATCTATGGGGGCCAGGAGCGCGAGGCGAATCGATTCGAGCAGGTCACCAGGGACACCCGGCGGCTCAATCTGAAGATTGCCGCTACCAACGCGGCATCCAGTTCGACCGTACAGATCGTCGCCTCCACCGCGCTGGCGGCGCTGGTGTTTCTCGGTACGCGGCCGCAGGTGATCAACCAGATATCGCCGGGCACCTTTTTTACCGTGCTGACAGCGATGGGAGCCATGCTGGCATCTCTGAAGCGTCTTACTACCGTGCAGTCGAATATTCAGCGCGGCATTTCGGCAGCGGAGGATATCTTCGAAGTGATCGATCTGCCGCCGGAAATCGACAAGGGCACGCGCGAGCTCACGCGCACGCGCGGCGACATCCGTTTCGAGAGCGTGGAATTGGTTTATCCGCGCAATGATATGAAAGCGTTGCGCGGCGTCGATCTGCATTGCGCGCCGGGTACGGTAACGGCTTTGGTTGGGCGTTCCGGCAGCGGCAAGAGCAGTTTGGTCGGCCTGCTGCCGCGCTTTCATGCGCCCACCGGTGGCCGCATTGTGCTGGATGGTCAGGATTACGAAAGCTATACGTTGGCCTCGCTTCGCAAACAGATCGCTTGGGTCGGTCAAAGCGTGGTGCTGTTTGACGATACGGTGGCCAACAACATCGCCTACGGCGAACTCGCCGGCTCCAGCGAAGTAGACATCGTCGCGGCAGCTGAAGCTGCCAACGCGATGGAATTCATTTCGCGTATGCCACAGGGTTTGCAGACGCAGATCGGGCAGAGCGGAAACATGTTGTCCGGTGGCCAGCGTCAGCGCATCGCGATTGCGCGCGCGATCCTCAAGAATGCGCCGATCCTGGTGCTGGACGAAGCGACCAGCGCGCTGGATACCGAGTCTGAGCGGTTGATCCAGCAGGCGCTGCAGCGACTGATGAAGGATCGCACGACCGTTGTGATCGCGCATCGTCTATCCACCATCGAGCACGCCGACCAGATCGCAGTGATGGATCAGGGCCGCATCGTCGAGCGTGGTACGCATGCCGAACTGATCGCGCTGGGCGGACACTATGCGGCGCTGCATCGGATGCAGTTTCACGATCAAACGGTCGATCAAAGCAGCGGTCAGGCAGGCGAATCCGTTAGTCAGCCTGCGGGCATCTGAGGCTCTCCATGGCGCTGATCGATACACTCGAATCAGCCTGGTACGGTAACGGCCGCGCACCATGGTGGGCCAGGCCGCTATCCAATATATACGGCGCCGTGATCCGGCTGCGCGGATGGCTCTATCAGTCAGGCGTCAGACGCAGCGTGGTTTTGCCAGCACCTGTCATCGTGATCGGCAACCTGAGCGTCGGAGGTACTGGCAAGACGCCGCTGACCATCGCCGTAGTCGAAGCCTTGCGCGATCGCGGTTATCGACCGGGCGTCGCCAGTCGCGGTTACGGCGGTAGTCAGCGCGAGCCGCTGTTGCTGGGGGATACGCCCGATCCGGCGCAGGTAGGCGATGAGCCTTGTCTGATCCGCGTCAGCGGCGTGCCGGTGGCCGTCGGGCGCGATCGTCCAGCGGCAGCTCGACTGCTGCTCGACGCGGGCTGCAATGTGGTTATCGCCGACGATGGTTTGCAACATTATCGGTTGGCGCGTGATGTGGAAATCTGCGTGATCGATGGCGTACGCCGCTTCGGCAATGAACGGCTATTGCCATCCGGCCCCTTGCGCGAACCGATGCATCGATTGCAGCGCGTGGATTTTCGCGTATGCAACGGCGGCATCGCAGCAGACGGCGAATACTCGATGCAACTGCGCGGCGGCGAGATCGTGTCGTTGAGTGATGGTCGACGCCAGTTGCTTGCAATGTTTGCAGGGCAACGCGTCCACGCGGTCGCGGCGATTGGCAATCCACGGCGTTTCTTCGACAGCCTGCGCGAAGTCGGCATCGATGTGATCGAACATGCCTTCGCCGATCATCATCAGTTTGTACCTGCGGATCTGGATTTTTCTGATGGTTTGCCTGTGCTGATGACCGACAAGGACGCGGTGAAGTGCCAGCGCTTCGCAAAGTCTGGCTGGTGGCGCGTGCCGGTGCGCGCCGATTTACCGGATGCTTTTTACGTAGCGCTGATTGACCGTATCGGCAACGCGTCGGCTCGCCAACCGGCCGCGTAACTCGTTGGGGTTTTCGGCATTGCCATTGTCCAGCTGGATGGCTTGCGGCTCATAAAGGCTTGATGTCCGCGTGGGATGATCTCGTAGTGCCTCGTAACTTCCTGGGAGAAATCGATATGAAAGAGCAGATCGGTCAACGTTTTCTGGTGATCTACAGTGGCGTGCTTACCGCCGTATTTGCGGTCAGCGTGCTCAGCGGTTTCGTGTCGGCGCCGAAGAAGACGAGTCTTGAAGAGCTGGACGTACAGCGCATCGACTTGGTGGAGCCAGATGGCACATTGCGGATGGTTATTTCAGACAAGGCGCGTTTCCCTGGCGCAATCATCAAGGGCAAGGAGTACGCGCATGAACGTCTCGACGCCGGCATGCTGTTCTACAACGACGAAGGCACCGAGAACGGCGGCCTTATCTTCAGCGGCTACAAGGACAAGGACGGCAAGATCGTCAACTCCGGTGGCAGCCTCACCTTCGACAAATACGAGCAGGATCAGCTGGTGCAGTTACTCGGTGCACACGACAGTGATGGGCATACGGCGGGATTGATCGTCAGTGATCGACCCGATCGGCCCATCCAGCAGGATCTGGTGGAAATGCAGAAAATCGACGCCATGCCGGCCACCGAACGTGAGCAGTTGATGCAGGCGCGCAGCAAGAGCAACTATTACGGGTCGACCCGCATCGTGCTGGCACGTGGTGACGACGGTGTTGCCAAAATCAGTCTGCGCGATGCCGACGGCCATCCTCGCATCGTGATGGGCGTGGCCAAGGACGGTACCTCAAGTCTCAAGTTTCTCGATGCCAGCGGCAAAGTGTTGAATGAGCTGACGCCAACCAGCAAGCCCTGAAGTGGTTGCGCCTGAGAATGCCGAGCTAGGTCACTTAGTCTGTTGATATCGGCTCGCCGCCAAGCCAGACCTGACGCACCAAATTACCGCCGATCCAGTAACAGAGTTCAGCCGGCTGACGCGCATTCCACACAACGAGATCGGCACGCTGATCGACCGCCAGCGTGCCACGATCGGCGAGGCCGAGCGCACGTGCTGCGTTGACAGTCACGCCGCGCAGCGCCTCTTCGGGCGTCAGCCGGAACAGTGTGCAGCCCATGCCGGCGGCCAGCCGTAGCGACAGCAGCGGCGAAGTGCCGGGGTTGCAGTCGGTGGCAATCGCCATTGCTACAGCGTGCTTGCGTAGCAGTTCGACTGGCGGCAGTTTCGTTTCGCGCAGCGCGTAGAACGCACCGGGAAGCAGCACCGCGACGGTGCCGGCGGCGGCCATGGCTACAATGCCGGACTCGCTGAGGTGCTCCAGATGATCGGCAGAAAGGCCACCGTATTCAGCCACGAGCGCGGCACCATGCAGATCGGACAATTGTTCGGCATGCAGCTTCACCGGCAGGCCGAGCTGTTTGGCGCGTTCGAACAGGCGACGGGTTTCCGCATGGCTGAAACCGATCGATTCACAGAATGCATCGACCGCGTCGACCAGTTTTTCCGCCGCAAGTGTCGGCAGGATCTCGTCGCATACCAGCGTGACGTAATCGTCGCGCCGATCCTTGTACTCGGGCGGCAGCGCGTGCAGGCCGAGGAAGCTGGTACGCACCGTCATGCCAAGCTCACGCCCCAGGCGTCGGGCGACGCGCAACATGCGGCGTTCGCCATCCAGATTCAGCCCGTAGCCGGATTTGATTTCCAACGTGGTCACGCCGTCGGCGAGCAGGGCCAGGGCGCGCGGCAGCGACTGCGCGTATAGCTGCTCTTCCGAAGCGCCGCGCGTGGCCGTGACGCTGGATATGATGCCGCCGCCAGCCCGCGCAATGTCCTCATAGCTGGCACCATTCAAGCGCAGATCGAACTCGTGGGCGCGATCGCCGGCAAATACCAGATGCGTGTGGCAGTCGACCAAACCAGGTGTGACCAGCGCGCCATCGAGTGAATCCACGATCGCAGACAGTGTGTCGGGCGCCGCCGGTAAAGCGTCCACGCGCCCGACCCAGGCGATGCGGCCACGATGGATCGCGATGGCACCGCGTTCGATCAGGCCGCACGGCGCGTCGCCGGCAAACGTCGCCAGCGTGGCATTCATCAGCAGTCGATCCCAGCGTGGCGTGCTCATGTTTCGCAGGCTCCTTGATGGCCTCAGGTTGCGTTGGGTGGCGTCTTGCCGGGTGGCTCTTCGCTGTCGGAGTCGAGATCTGTCGGCTCGTCATCAACTGGTTCGTCATCAACCGGTTCGTCGGCGATGGGCCCAGCCGATTCGTCGAAAGCGGTGGTGTTGCCGACATGCTGCATCGCTTCGGCTTCAAGCTTGGCTTTCTCAGTGGTTTCAGCCTGGGCGGCCTGCTGCTTTTCGAAATCCTGCACCATCCGTTCGGCAAAATCCTTGTAGACCGGCGTGGGGCAGAACAGCGAAGCTGCAGCGCGTGCCAGCAGGCAGGCAGCCATGATTGGAATCACCATGTCCTGGTTGTCGGTCAGCTCCATCGCGATCACCGCCGAGGTCAGCGGCGCACCGGTCACGCCCGACAGATACGCACTCATGCCCAGCAATACGACCGACGCGGCCGGCACGCTGGGCAGAAACGTGGCGATGTTGTGGCCGATACCGGCGCCCACCGCAAGGGCTGGCGAAAAGATGCCGCCGGGAATGCCGGCCCAGTACGACACCACGTTCGCCAGCAGCTTGGCGATGCCGAAGGTCTGGCCTGGCGTGACCGCCGATTCCTGCACGAAGGCGCGGGCCTGGTCGTAGCCCGTGCCGTAGACCGTGTTGTGCGAGAGTACGCCGATGACCGCCAAGGCAAGCCCGCAGCCACCGGCAAACAATACGGGACCACGCGCTCGCAGCCGGCCGATATAAGCCAGCGGGCCATTGCGGCTGAGCAAAATAAGCCGGGCGAACAGCCCACCGAGCAGCCCGCAGATCACACCGCACCACAGTACGGCCAGCCACGCGTGGCCCAGCGGCAGCAGGGTTTCTACCCGGCCGAAGTAGGCGTAATTGCCCATGATGCCCAGCGACACGACGCCGCCGATAATTACCGCGGTGAGCAGCAGACCGCTGAAACGATGCTCGAACGTGCCGGCCAGTTCCTCGATGGCGAATACCACGCCGGCCAGCGGCGTATTGAAGGCTGCCGCGATACCTGCCGCGCCGCCGGCGAGAATGAAGCGCGAGGCCGCCTTGGGATCATCGAAACCAAAGCGTTTGCCCAGCGAATAGAAGATGCCGGCACCCACGTGCACGGTCGGGCCTTCACGGCCGATCGAAGCGCCAACCGCCAAGGCAACGAGGGTGAGGATCATCTTGCCCGCGGCAATCGGCAGGGCCAGCATGCGTTCGCGAAAACCCTCATCCTCGATATGCAAGGTAGCAATGACTTGCGGAATGCCGCTGCCGCGCGTGGCGCGCAGTTTGCCCTCGGTGACCCAGGCCAGCAGCGCGAACACCACCGGCGTGAGGATCAATGGAATCCAGATGCCATGCGTGAGGATCTGCTGAAACAGGTGGTACGACCAGTCGCTCGCCTTGGCAAACACGATCGCCGCCAGCGCCACCAGCAGGGCACCAGCCCACAGGGCGATGCGTCGCTTCCACTGCTGCGGTGCAAAGAACTCATGTCCCAGCACCGCCTGCAGCCGCGGGTTGGATGATTTCGTCATGGATGGCGCCCGCTCTGCCTCGTCCCGGTCAGATGGATTCGAGCGAGGCGGGGTAGAGTCGGTCATCGAGTGATTATTGCAGACCTTGCCGAGGCAGGCCGATGTCAGGTCGCGATCAGGTTCGCGGCTTGGTGTGCCAACGCATCTCGTAAAGATCGAAGCGGCGATCTTTCAGGTTCTGTACCGCGCCAGCGTTGCGCGCGCGCGCCAGACTCTCCAGCCGCAAGTCGGCAAACAGCACGGTTTCGATATTCGGGGTGGAGTCGGCGGCAATGCCGTCGCGCGCGAACGGAAAATCGCTGGGCGTCAGGATGCAGCTCTGGCCATATTGGATGTCGAAGTTGTTGACGCCGGGCAGATTGCCGACGTTGCCCGATAGCACCACGTAACACTGGTTTTCGATTGCCCGTGCCTGCGAGCAGTAGCGTACGCGCAGATAGCCTTCGCGCACGTCGGTACAGAACGGCACGAACAGGATCAGTGCGCCCTGGTCGGTGAGGTGACGCGCCACTTCCGGAAATTCCGAGTCGTAGCAGATCATCACGCCGATCGGACCGCAGTCGGTTTGCACCGTCGCTGCCGTGTCGCCGCCGGTAATGCTCCAGACGGTGCGCTCGCTGGGAGTGGGGTGCAGCTTTTCGCGTTCGTGGATCGAACCATCCCGGAGACACACGTAACAGACGTTGTGGATGTCGCCGTTGGCCTGCTCGGTGGGGTGCGTGCCGGCGATGATGTTGATGTTGTAGTGGACGGCCAGACGGCCAAACAACTCTTTTACCTGTGGGGTGTACTGACTGAGCTTGCGGATCGATTCGACCGGCGACAGCTCGGTGTTTTCGATCGACAGCAACTGCAGCGTGATCAGCTCGGGAAAGGTGACGAAATCGGCGTTGTAATCGGCGGCGATATCGGTGAAGTATTCCACCTGCGTGGCGAATTCCTCGAACGATCCGATCTTGCGCTGCTGGTACTGCACCGACGCCACGCGCACCGAATCGGGCATGTTCTGCGTCGATGGAATCGACGGCATGTCCGGGTGATCGAGCAGTTGCGGATTGCGCCAGACCATGTGAACCGCATAGCCCAATGAATCGTAGTCCGAGGGCGCGTAAGCGCGCAGCACGCCGATCGCCTCGAAATCGTTGGACAGCTGAAAGCTCAGCGTCAGGTCACGACGCTTGCCCTCTACCACGGCTTGCACATATGCCTCGGCGGTGCCGTAACGTTGCATGCTCTTGGCCAGGCCAGGAATGCGTCCGCCGAACACGATGCCGCGCAGTTTCAGATCCATGCACAGGCGCTTGCGCGCCTGGTACAGCCGCTGACCGATGCGCATGCCGCGGTAATCCGGATGCACCACCACTTCCATGCCGTACAGCCAGTCGCCGTCCTGCTTGTGGCGTGAGCCCATGCCACCGCCGGTGATCTGCATCCAGGTGTGTGGCGCCAGCGCCGTAGCCTCATCGATACGGAACGTGGCGCAATAGCCGACGACCTTGCCTTCGTATTCGACGACGAACTGACCTGCGGCGAAATGCGTTTGCTGCGAGCGCAACATTTCTGCCGAATGGCCCCATTCGGCGGTATAGATGCGCGCGGTGAGATCGACCAGCTGCGGCACGTCTTCCGGTGTTGCCAGACGAAGCAGGAGTTTGGGGCTGAGTTCACTGGTTTTCTTGGCCATTTCAGGATTATGCCGCACGTAAAGTGAAGTGAAAGCGACTGTGCCGGTTACACTTTTGGTTTACCTCACTTTGAGTTTTACGTCAGGAGCAAAGGCCGTGGGCGACGAGGCACGTATTTATAACTACAGCGCCGCCAGTAGCTGGCATGCGGATGGCTGGCAAAGCGATGTGATCCTTGGTGTGGATGTCGAGGGAAATTTGTCAGCTGCCACTGACGTTGCACCGCAGTCGATCGGCCAGTGGGTGTTGCCCGGCATGCCGAACCTGCACTCGCATGCGTTTCAGCGCGCAATGGCTGGACTGGCCGAACGTCGTAGCCGTATCGACGACAGTTTCTGGTCGTGGCGCGAAATCATGTACGGATTTGCCGCGGCGATCAGTCCGGAGGCATTGCAGGCGATTGCTGCCCAGCTCTACGTCGAAATGCTCAAGGCCGGTTACACCCAGGTCTGTGAATTTCATTATCTGCATCATCAGCCGGATGGCGCGCCTTACGCACAGCCGGAGGCGATGTCGCTGGCATTGATCGAGGCCGCACGCGAGGCGGGCATCGCGCTGACCTTGCTGCCGGTGCTCTACATGAGCGGCGGTTTCGACGGTCGCGCGCTGGCGCCGCGGCAGTGCCGCTTCGGCAACAGCGTGGATAGTTATCTGCGTCTGCTGGATTCGCTGCAGCCATACGAGAACGAGCAGTTGCGCGTCGGTATCGCACTGCACTCGCTGCGCGCTGTGCCGCCCGATGCCATGCGCGAAGTACTCGCCAGCAAAGCGGCGCAGAACTGTCCCATCCATATCCATGTCGCTGAGCAGATCGGCGAAGTACAGGATTGCCTCGCCCTGCGCGGTGCGCGGCCGGTCGAGTGGCTGCTCGATAACGCCGACGTCAACGCGCGCTGGTGCCTGGTTCACGCCACGCATCTGACCGATAACGAAACCTCGCGGCTGGCAAGCAGCGGCGCGGTGGCTGGCTTGTGTCCCACGACGGAAGCGAATCTTGGCGACGGGCTATTTCCGCTGGCGGATTACCTCGATGCCGGTGGCAGGCTCGGTATCGGTTCGGATTCGCACATCTCCATCTCACCGGTGGAAGAGCTGCGCTGGCTCGAATACGGCCAGCGGCTGGTCTCGCGCCATCGCAATATCGGTGCGCGTCGTCCCGGTGCCAGCGTGGGCGAAACCCTGTGGCGAGCGGCATTGAGCGGCGGTGCGCAGGCATCCGGGCTGCCGATCGGTGAGCTGCGCAATGGCGCGCGCGCCGACCTGCTGGTGCTGGACGAAAACTCACCACTGCTGGTCGCACGCGACGCATCATCGGTGATCGACAGTTTTCTGTTCGCGGGAAACACGCCGCTGGTGCGCGACGTGATGTGCGGCGGCGAGTGGGTGGTGCGTGATTTCCAGCATCGTGACGAGGAACGCATCGCTGCACGCTATCGCCACACTGTCACTGGGTTGGCAGCGGGCTAAGGTTCCGCCCTTGCTGACTGTTAGCCAAATGAATGACAGCTATCGACAAGGCGAGACCACGTCATCGGCTGCTGTCACGACCGCGTTACTGGGCACACATCCCCATCATGGAGTGTTCCCATGCGTCGATTCATGTCTACCCTGCTGATTTCCGCTGCCCTGATGGGCGGCGCCCTTTCATTGTCCGGCTGCATCGTGGTGCCGCCGCGGCCTTACCACCAGCGCGTCTGGGTCACGGGCTATTGGGCTCCCCAGCATGTCTGGGTTGGTGGTCACTGGGGTTATCGCTAAGTGACTACCGTTAAGTCCGCTTCAAAAAAAACCGATGGCGCCAGCTTTTGCTGCTGGCGCCATCGGGTAATGCACTATCTATCAGTGAATTGAAACTTACTGCGCTTGCGATGAAGTCGAGGCGGCCGTGGCCGACACCGGGTTCTGTGCCTTGAACTGTTCCCACTGTGCCTTGCGAGCCTGCTGCTGCGTCTTCAGTGTGGCGTACTGTGCCTTCTGCTGGGTGGTCAATACAGCATAGATCTGCGTGCGGATGGCGGCCTGCTGCTGCACGCGCTGCGTGGTGGCAGCGCCTTCGGCCTGAGCCAGGCTGGCGGCGGCTGCCTGGTAACCGACCTGATCCGGAGTCAGGGCTTCAAAAGCCTCGCGCTGCTGATGGAGCGCCTGGCGCTGGGTCTTGTTCTGCGCAAAGCTGGTCTGGACAATCTGTTTGATGCTGGCTTGCTGAGCCGTGGTCAGGTTGAGTTTGCCTAGCGGCAGGAACTGGCCATGACCATGACCGCCGTGGCCGCCATGCTCGCCGCCAGGACCTTGCTGAGCGGAGACAGCAAGTGTGGTGAGGGCCATGGCCGACGCCAGGACCAGGCTGAGTGTGAGGCTCTTGCGCATAAGAAATACCTTGGTGGTGGTTGGGGTGAGTTGTTGCGTATATTGGACGACACCCCCGCGTATATGTTCTTTGCCGCCAGGTAAAGATGGGTAAAGAACGTGGTGTTGCACCCGCTGCAAGGCTTAGCTGTCGCACGAATCCACTGGCATAAACATTCCGAGCATCATGTCCCGAATCCTGATTGTTGATGACGACCGCGCCCTGTGCAGCCTGCTGGCCGACTACCTGCAGCGCGAAGGTTTTGACGTGGATGTCGCGCACGACGGCGCTACCGCGCTGGCGCAATTGCACAATCAATCGCTGCGCCCCGATCTGCTGATACTCGACGTGATGATGCCGGGCCGCGATGGCCTGGATACCTTGCGCGAACTGCGTCTGCAATACCGGCTGCCGGTGATCATGCTGTCCGCGCGCGGCGAGCCGGTGGATCGCATCGTTGGATTGGAATTGGGTGCTGACGACTACCTGTCCAAACCGTGTCTGCCGCGCGAGCTGCTGGCACGCGTGCGCGCGCAACTGCGGCGCAATACGCCGGCCATCGCGGGCACGCTGCAGGTTGGCGTGTTGCGCCTGCTGCCGGGCGAACGTCGCGCGTTTGCCGACGACAACGAACTCTCGCTTACCGGCGCGGAATACATGCTGCTGCAAGCGCTGGCACAGCGCGCGGGCGAGCTGGTCGAAAAGGCGGTGCTGACGCGCTTTGCGCTCGGCCGCGAACTGGAGCGTTTCGATCGTAGCGTCGACGTGCATGTGAGCCGTTTGCGGCACAAGCTGGCCGAAGCCTCGGCGCAAGCGCCACGCATCGACTCCGTGCGCGGGGCAGGCTACGTGCTCGTGGTGGGTACACCGTGAGTCTGTTCAGCGGCTCGCTTTTCAGGGGCTCGCTTTATCGGCGGCTGCTGGTGTTGTTCTGCGTCGGTAATTTGCTGGTGCTGTTTGTCGGTGGGCTGCTGACGCGCGGTTTTATCGACTACACCACGGCGAAGGAAATCGACTGGGTAGCCCTCGCACAGGGTGCTGACGTGGCCTATGAAAGTGGCGGCGCGAATGCCCTGGCCGACTGGTCGATGCAGCAGCGGCATGAAGGCATCTTCCAAGCCACGCTTTACGAAAAAGGTCAGCCGCTGTCGCCGATGCGCCTGCATCCGGCCATGGAGCGATCGCTGTCGAGCTGGCTCGATGCAGACAAGGACGTGGTATTGCAGCCCTTGCCTGGTCTGTACGTGGCCGTGCAGCAGGTCACTGGCGACGACGGTCATCCGCGCCAGTTGGTGGCATTGAGTCGCACGCACGCCCGGATTGCGCCACAGACACGGCAGCTCATTTTGTGGGGCGTGCAACTGACCTTGCTGCTGCTGCTTATCGGTTTGCTGAGCTGGTGGGTTGCACGCAGCGTGGCGCGACCGGTCGAGGCCTTGCGTGATGCGACCCGGCGCATGGCTGCCGGCGAACTCTCGACGCGGGTGGGTCGTCGACGCGGCAAAAAATACGACGAGCTCGCCCAGCTTGCCTACGACTTCGACGCCATGGCCGAACGTATCGAAGCGTTGGTCGCGCATGATCGCGGCGTGCTGCAGGATCTCTCGCACGAGCTGCGTTCGCCACTGGCGAGGCTGCATCTGATCCTCAACCTGGCCCAACGCAGCAAAAATCCTGTCGAAGCCGAGCCGTATTTTCTGCAGGCCGAACAGGAGATCGATCGACTCGACCAGATGACTGGCGAAATGCTGGCGCTGTCGCGACTCGAAGGCGGCATTCCCGGCATGAACCGCGAGAGCCTCGAACTCGACGAGTTGATACGCGAGTGCGTGACTCAGGCCGAGCTGGAGGCTGGCGTGCGCAAGGTGTCATTGCGGATAACCTCCAACACGCCAGTGTTCATTACCGGCAGTCCGCTGCTGCTCGAACGCGCTGTCGGCAATTTGATTGCCAATGCGATCAAGTTCAGTCCGATCGGTGGTGCGGTGGAGCTGCGCGTGCAAGAGGTGCAGGGCAGTGCCGAGCTGTCTATCCGCGATCATGGCCCCGGCGTGCCGGAGGCTGAACTGACGTATCTGTTCCGGCCGTTCTACCGCGGTAGCAATGCGGTACGTGCGGATGGCCATGGCGTAGGTCTGGCCATCGTACAGCGCGTGGTACAGGTGCATGGTGGCGAGATTTATGCTGAGAATGCGGCAGGCGGTGGTTTGCAGGTCACGCTGCGTTTGCCAATCACGGCTTTAGCGACGAGCTGATCGCGCGGGCTGGATGTCTCCAGCCATTTGTCCCGCCGTGGTTAACGGCAATGGGATCGCGGAACAGGTTTTGTGGATGGCCTTGTCAGCCTGTTTTCGTATAGACGGCCATATAAAGGAAACCCGGTGTAGCCACATAGTGACCCGCGCAAGACAGCAGCCATGTGGTTGGCTTCACCTGCTCAATGGCCGGACTTGCATCGCGACCACTTCGCTATGGCAAACTGCTTGTTGAATCCCTTGCGGTATTTCCATGCGCTCGTCCTCGCTTACTGCTGTTGGTCTGGCGCTTTGTTCGGCGCTGTTTTTCACGTTGACTTACGTGCTCAATCGCAGCCTTGTCGCAGGCGGTGGCCATTGGCAGTGGGCGGTGATCTTGCGCTATCTGTTTACGCTGCCGCTGCTGGCGGTGGTGCTGCCGCGGCAGGGTGGCCTGGGCGCGCTGCCACAGGAGCTGCGCCGTTATCCACGTCCGTGGCTGCTATGGAGCAGTGTGGGATTCGTATTGTTTGGTATTCCGCTGACGTGGGCGGCCAGCAGCGGACCGTCGTGGCTGATCGCCGGCAGTTTCCAGATCACCGTGCTGGCCGGTCCACTACTGGCACCGCTGCTTTATCGCGATGAACGCCGCCGGCTGGCGTGGCGCAGCCTGGCGATCGGCGTGTTGATCGTCGCCGGCGTGTTCACCTTGCAGTGGGGGCACGCGCAGGGTCGTCTGTCAGCGAGCGACTGGCTGGCGATCGCCGCGGTAGCGCTGGCGGCATTCGCGTATCCGCTGGGTAACCGCGGTCTGTTGCTGCATCTTGAGCAGACCAGTCCGAAGCAGGGCGCCAGCCATATCTCAGCCGTGCAGCGAGTATTCGGCATGACGCTGTGCAGCTGGCCGCTGTGGCTGCTGTTCGCAGTGATCGCGTGGTTCACCATTGGCCCGCCAAACCTGCGCGAGATGCTGCTCGCTGCCGGCGTGGCGCTGTCGTCGGGCACCATCGCTACCGTGTTGTTTTTCCGCGCCACCGACATGGTGCGCAGCGAACCCACCGCACTGGCCGCGGTGGAGGCGATGCAGGCAGCCGAGCTGCTGTTCGCCACCTTGCTTGGCGTACTGTTTCTCGGTGAGGCGTGGCCGCACGGATATGCCGCTTTCGGCGCGCTGGGCATCGTCGTCGGCATCGGCCTGTTCAGCTGGTTCAGTGGCCGTGACTCGGCGGGCAACGATGAGGCAGTGAGCGCCTTGCGTAGTGATCGCGGCGCCTGATCTTCGCGGACAATAGGGCATCCGTTGGCTTGCGCGATCAAAAGGCACGCGCTACACCTGTCGGCTTCTAACGGTAGGTAGCTGGAAACACGATGAGTAAGCGGCGTAATACGTGGCTGGTGCTGGGTGCATTGCTGGGCTTGATGGCGACGATGGCTTGCGAGGCACAGATACCTGCATCCATGTCGACCCTACGATGGGATGCATCGAAAGTCGGTAATCATCGGTATCTGGTGCAGGTGGCCAAACCGGCCGATGCGGTGCATGTAATCATTCCATGGCGTCGGCGCGATCTCCATCCGGAACAGGTCGCGGTGATCGTTACGGCACCGGACGGAAGTGTGGTCAGTAACGTGCTGCGCGGCGCGATCGAGCAGGCCTCTGGCGAGCTGGTGTTCGCAGCGAAGCAGGCAGGCATTTACGCGATCTATTACCAGCCCTATCTGAGCAATGGGCGCAGCAATTATCCGACGGTGAGCTATGCGGCGCCGAAAGACACCGCCAGTCCCGAGTGGATAAAAACAATGGGCTCCGATCCGGTGGCTTGGAAACGTCTGCCGCAGGCGCAAGTGCTGCGCTACGAAGCGGTCGACGATTTTGATGCCTATACCGACATGGAACGCACCGCCACGCCGCAGGAGCTGCAGCATCTGCTGGCAGCCAATACCGGATCGTCCTTGCTGCTGTTTCCCGAGACACGCGAGCATCCGGTGCGCATGTTCGATCAGATCCCCGAGCGCTGGGCGATTCGCGGTACCGGCGGCGCGTTGAACGACAGCGCGCCGCGCGGCGAATATCTGAGTTTTCAGATCGGGTTGTGGGCACCGCATGTTGCGGTGAGCGATGTGAAAGTCGGCGTGGTCGATCTGCACGGACCGGATGGCGCGATCATCCCAGCCAGCGCGCTGACCTGTTTCAACCTCGGCGGCATCGACTACGCCGGTCAGCCGTTCACCACTCGCGTCGATGTAGCGCAGGGCCGCGTACAGCCCTTATGGATGGGTCTGGATATTCCTGCCGACGCGAAACCGGGCACGTATCGTGGTGAGTTGACCATTGGTGCCGATGGCGTGCCGTCGCAGAAAGTGCCGCTGGTGATTACCGTGGCGTCAGGCAACGCAGTCGCGCATGGCGATAACGATCCCTCGAAGCTCACGCGCCTGCGTTGGCTTAATTCGCGGATCGCGCAGGATGACGGGCTGGTCAGGCCGTTTACTGCCATCACCGTCAATGGTGGTCAGCTCGGCATTCTTGGTCGTGAGATTCGACTCGCCGATAGTGGTCTGCCCGCGCAGATTACGAGCTATTTCAGTGAACGCATGACGGGCTTTTCTGATAAGCCAACAACCATGTTCGTGGCACCGATCACCTTGACTTTAAAAGACGGAGCGGGAATGCATGACCTTTCTCCGCAGGATGCGGAGGGCATGCGCAAAGCAACCTCAGTCAAGATGGAGCCTAAGGCCATTGCTGCAGCGATGGAGCAGCTCTCGCAACCAGACGTCCTCATCGAAGCTGCGTCGAAGTCACCTCCCACAGTGGTGCGCGACGGACCTGGCAAGGTGCATTGGACGGTCTCTCGAAATCTGGGCGCATTGCAGTCCGAGTTGCATGGCTCGCTGGAAGCGGACGGCACGTTGAGCTACGACATCGCCCTGACGACAACCAAAGTAATGCCAATCGACGATATCCGTCTGGACATGGTTCTGCGCCATCAAGTGGCGCAGTACGAACTCGGGCTTGGTCGGCAGGGCAGTGAAGCGCCCAAAGAATTCCAATGGAAGTGGAATGTCGAGAACAACCAAGACGGTGCTTGGATCGGTTCGGTCAATGCCGGACTGGAATTCCATCTGCGCGATGAAAACTACTTGCGCCCCCTCAACACCAACTTCTATCACCAGCAACCGCTGCGGATGCCGGTGTCTTGGGATAACGGCGGGCAGGGCGGCATCCAATTGGCTCGGGAGCAAGAGGATTATCTCGTCTCCGCCTACAGCGGCCCCCGCACGCTGAGCGCCGGCCAGACGCTGCACTTCAACATCGTCATGCGCGTCACGCCGTTCAAGCTGATCAACCCGGCCGAGCATTTCGCCGAGCGCTACTTCCACAAGTACGACGACCTCGACATGATCAAGGCCGATGGTGCGAACGTAGTGAATATCCATCACGCCACCCCGATCAATCCTTGGATCAATTATCCGTTCCTCGATCCGGAGGCGATGCGTGCATACATCAATGCGGCGCACCAACGCGGCATGGAAGTGAAGATCTACGACACCGTCCGCGAGTTGTCCGATCGTGCGCCCGAACTGCCGATGCTGGAATCGCTGGGGCACGAGATCATCAGTGGTGGCAAGGGCGGCGGCTTCTCCTGGCTGCAGGAGCATCTCGATGGCGACTACATCGCCGCCTGGCATGTGCCGGAAAATCGCGACGCGGCGGTAATCGATTCCGGCCAGAGTCGCTGGAACAATTACTACATCGAAGGGTTGGACTGGCTGGCGCGCAACGTCGGCATCGATGGCCTCTACCTTGACGACGTGGCGTATGACCGCGTCACCATGAAGCGCGTGCGCAAGGTACTCGAAGCGCATCGGCCACATCCGCTGATCGATCTGCATTCGGCCAGCCAGTTCGACGCACGCGACGGCTACATCAACAGCGCGCTGCTCTACATGGAACTGTTCCCGTATATCGATCGGCTGTGGTTCGGCGAGGAATTCGATTACGAGAAAACCTCGCCCAGTTACTGGCTCACCGAAATTTCCGGCATCCCGTATGGCCTGATGGGCGAGATGCTGCAGAACGACGGGAACCCCTGGCGCGGCATGCTGTTCGGCATGACCAGCCGACTCGGATGGTCGGCAGGCAGCAACCCGCGGCCGCTATGGAAGTTGTGGGACAGCTTCGGCATCGAACAGGCGCAGATGATCGGCTGGTGGGTCCACGATGCACCAGTGAAAACCATGCGGGACGATGTGCTCGCCACGAGCTACGTACGCGACGGCAAAACGCTGATCGCGATTGCTTCATGGGCGCCGCAGAAGACCGACGTGAAGCTGCTGATCGACTGGATGGCGTTGGGACTGAAACCGCGCGACGGCAAGCTGGTTGCACCTGCGGTCGACGGCTTTCAGCCAGCTGCACAGTTCAAGCCTGGCGATGCGATTCCCGTCGAGCCGGGCAAGGGCTGGTTGTTGATACTGGATTAGCTCATTGAAGCGGAGTCGCCGCGAAAATGGAGAGTCTTGGCGACGTGCTGTTGGGCATCGCTACGCTCTCCCCAACCTACGAAACTACAAACGGCGCATTCTTACATCAAACATCGGCAGGGTGCTCGTGATTGGTAGGTTGGGTTGAGCCTGCGACCGTGAGGCGGGTGCCGAAACGAACATTCGCGCAGCGAATGGCCCGTAGGGTGGCTCGCTGATGCGAGCCATAAACCCAACGTTCGCTTGCATCAGCTGATTGATGCTTGGCGAAACGCGAAGACTGAAGGTTTTCGAAGAAACGCTGTTGGGCATCGCAGCGGCTATCGACCGTTGGTGATCTCTGCTGCGTTTAAGCCGCCAAGATGCTAAAACATCTGGGTCGACCCACGGAAGGATTTCCATCCATGCTCAGTACGCTGGCGATTGCCAACTATCGATCGCTGCGATCGCTGACGCTGCCGCTCGGACGGCTGAACCTGGTTACCGGCGCCAACGGAAGTGGCAAGTCAAACCTTTATCGTGCTTTACGCTTGCTGGCGGAGACCGCCAATGGCGGCGTAGTGAATGCGCTCGCACGCGAGGGCGGCCTTTCCTCGACGCTGTGGGCGGGCCCGGAAAAAATTACGCGCCGCATGCAGACGGGTGAGATACCGATTCAGGGCACTCGGCGCACGGAGCCGGTTGCACTCAAGTTGGGTTTTGCGGGCGAAGACTTCGGTTATGCAATTGATCTCGGAATGCCGCCACCTCCGCCTCCGGCATCTGCGTTCTCGCTTGACCCCGAGATCAAGCGCGAGGCGATCTGGGCGGGTCCGTTTCTGCGGTCGTCGAACTTGCTGGTGGATCGGCGTGGGCCGATGGTGCGCGTGCGCGTGCGCGACGGACGCAGCTGGCGTGTCGTCGCGGAGCATCTGAGTGCATTCGAAAGTATGTTTACCCAGATCGCCGACCCCGAGCGTGCGCCGGAGGTTATGGCGCTGCGCGAATCGATACGCGGCTGGCGTTTTTACGATCATTTCCGTTCCGACATGGACGCTCCTGCGCGATGGTCACAACTTGGCACACGCACTCCGGTGCTGAGTCATGACGGCCGCGATCTTGCCGCCGCATGGCAGACCATTCGCGAAATTGGCGATGTCCAGGCGCTCGATGAAGCGGTCGAGGATGCCTTTCCCGGTGCCTCGGTCAGCGTGACTAATAGCGACGACCGCTTCGGCCTGATGTTTCGCCAGCATGGTCTGCTGCGGCCGCTGTCCTCGGCCGAGCTGTCCGATGGCACGCTGCGCTACCTTCTTTGGATTGCGGCCTTGCACACTCCACGGCCGCCGCCGCTGATGGTGTTGAACGAGCCTGAAACCAGCCTCCATCCTGATCTGCTGCCAGCGCTGGCGCGGCTGATCGAGAAGGCGTCGAAGCGCAGCCAAATTTGGGTGGTATCGCACGCGCCTCGCCTTATCGCTGCGCTTGAAAACGTGTCTGACTGCAATACGGTTGCCCTTGAAAAAGACCTCAGTCAGACCCGCATCATTGGTCAGGGTCAGCTCGATGAGCCCGCGTGGTACTGGCCTGAGCGATGAGATGAGGTCGGCGCTTTGCCGGCTTTGCCCATTGCATCAATTGATAGGCTAAAAATATCAAAGCGGATGTTTTGCATGATCGATCGTCTCGATGCGATGGATTAATCTTGTTGCGTGGTGGCATGTTGCCATCGGATGGGAGCAGCAAGATGGGACGCCTGCAGAACATTCAGGCCGAGATAGCATTGGCGATCGAGCCCGACTGGATTCGCCATGGCACGCCGGCATTCCGGCGCACCAACCTGGCGCTGTTTGCAGCGGGTTTCGCCACGTTCGGACTGCTTTACTGCGTGCAGCCGCTGATGCCGGAGTTCACCCACGACTATCACGTCAGCGCGGCGACCAGCGCGCTGTCGTTGTCGCTGACTACCGGCGTGCTGGCGGTCATGATGTTGTTTGCCGGTGCGGTGTCCGACGCTGTTGGTCGCAAGTCGGTGATGGTGGTGTCGCTGCTGGTGTCGGCGGTGCTGGTGCTGATTTCCGCCTGGATGCCGAGCTGGACGGCTTTGCTGGTCGTTCGCACCTTGCTTGGGATCACTCTCAGCGGATTGCCCGCCGTGGCCATGACATATCTCAGCGAGGAGATGCATCCGGAATCGATCGGTCTTGGCATGGGTCTGTATATCAGCGGCAGCGCGGTCGGCGGCATGAGCGGGCGGCTGATTACCGGGGTGTTGTCCGATTACTTTGGCTGGCATATCGGCGTCAGTGTGGTCGGCATCATCGGTCTGGTTTGTGGTCTTGTTTTCTGGCGTGCGTTGCCGCCGACGCGTCATTTCATTCCACAGCCGCTGCACGCACGTGCCCTGTTCGAACGCTTTACCCGGATGTTTCGTGATCCCGGTCTGCCATGGCTTTTCCTCGAAGGCTTTCTGCTGCTCGGTGCTTTCGTCACCGTTTACAACTACCTCGGCTATCGCCTGCTGGCGCCACCGTTCAACCTCAGCCAGACCGTGGTCGGGCTGATCTTCGGCATCTACCTGATCGGAACCTTCAGTTCGGCATGGATGGGCAGCCTCGCCGGCAGGCTGGGTCGTCGCAAGGTGTTATGGACGGCGTTCGCGATGATGCTGGCGGGCGTCGGCCTGACGATGCTGTCGTCACTGTGGCTGATCATGCTGGGCATCGTGGCGATCACCTTCGGTTTCTTCGGCGGTCATTCGATCGTCAGTAGCTGGGTCGGCCGTCGCGCCGGTAACGCCAAGGCGCAGGCATCGTCGATGTACCTGTTCGGTTATTACATGGGCTCGAGCATCGCCGGAGCCAGCGGTGGCCTGTTCTACGCCGCCGGTGGTTGGAACGGCGTGGCGGCGTTTGTCGGCGTGTTGGTAGTGATCGGTCTGCTGATCGCCTGGAAACTCTATCAATTGCCGCCATTGGTCAACGTCGCGACACCACCAACCCCCATGACGAAAGGAGCCATGCCATGAAAATCGAAGCACTCGATCATCTTGTGCTTACCGTTGCCGATATCGACGCGACCTGTGTCTTCTACGAACGCGTGCTCGGCATGCAAACGGTCACCTTTGGTGAGGGTCGCAAGGCACTCGTATTCGGCGTGCAGAAGCTCAACCTGCATCAGTACAAACATGAGTTTGAGCCAAAGGCCGAACGACCGACACCCGGTGCGATCGACGTGTGCTTTATCACCCGCGTGCCGGTATCCGAGGTGATCACTCACTTGGAAAGCTGCGGTGTTGCGGTGCTGGAGGGTCCGGTGAAGCGCACCGGTGCGCATGGGCCGATTCTGTCGGTGTATTTTCACGATCCCGATCGCAATCTGATCGAGGTCAGCAATTATCTGGACTAAGCATGCTCGTCAAGTTCCGGCATCGCGCATGCGCGTGAGCAGCAACCGCACAAACTTGGCGACCAAGGGCGAGCGCTCGTCGCGCCGATGCACCACGTGGATCTCCGACATCGCTGCCGGATCGGTCAGTGGTACGTAGGCCACGCCGACAACGCCAATGTGTTCGCATGACGCCGGCAGTATCGACACGCCGAGTCCAGCGGCGACCAGTCCGACGATGGTGGAGGCTTCATGGGCATCCTGCACGACGCGTGGTGTAAAACCGGCATTGCGGCATAGCGTGATCACATGATCGTGGATGCCG
The DNA here is from genome assembly GCF_014207165.1 of Rhodanobacter sp. MP1X3. Taxonomy (NCBI): domain Bacteria; kingdom Pseudomonadati; phylum Pseudomonadota; class Gammaproteobacteria; order Lysobacterales; family Rhodanobacteraceae; genus Rhodanobacter; species Rhodanobacter sp. MP1X3. Next base: position 227,515 of record NZ_JACHCO010000007.1, read on the forward strand.
GCGCCGGCCGATCGGCCAAACAGCACAAACGATTCCTGTGCCAGCCATTCGGTGCGCAGGCGGCGACTTTTACCGAGTTTCGCCATCACCGGATGATCCTCGCGCAGCACGGCGACCAGCGGATCGCGAAACAGCCGTTTCGATACCAATGTGTCGGGCAGCACATTGCCGCGCACGATGCCCATCTGCAGCCGTCGGTCGAGCAGGGCGTCGATCTGCTGCAGCGAATTCATTTCCTGCAGCTGCAGTTGCACGGACGGGGTCGCCTCGCGGAACGCAAAGATCGCGCGCGGAATATGCCCGGACAGCGGTGTGGAGCGGGTAAAACCGATGCGTAGCTCACCGACTTCACCGCGCTGTGCCCGCTGTGCCAGATCGATCGCGTGATCGACGCGCGTAAGGATGTCCTGCGCCTCGACCAGAAAAAGCTTGCCGGCATCGGTCAGCGTTACCCGGCGGTTGGTGCGGGTGAACAGGCGCGCGCTGACCAGTGCCTCGAGCTGACGTATCTGCTGACTGAGCGGCGGCTGCGACATGCCAAGCCGCTCCGCTGCGCGGCCAAAGTGCAACTCGTCGGCCACAGCGAGAAAATAGCGCAGATGACGCAGCTCGATGCTCATGCGAGTTTCAACGAGCGTCCGGCTTCAGCATGCTCTTCATCGCATCGTAATTGCCATCGTTCGGCGCGGCGGGGATCTGCAGCAGATGCGTCATCAGCGGATAGACGTCTACATTCGGGAACGCGGGTACCTTCGCGCCGTCGCGAAAGTCCGGGCCATGCGCGATAAACAGTGCCTGCATCAGCGGGTCGGCATTGTCGTAACCGTGTTCACCGACACTGATATGGCCTACATGGCTGGCGGCGTAATCCGCGGTGGTAATGCGCCAGCCGACATCGGCCAGGCACAGCAGTTGCGGCACGCGCGGGTTGCTGCCGTACGCAAGGCGTTTTGGCACACGGGTCTTGTCCCAGCAGTGCATGTGCTGCTGGGGCTGTTCCATCGTCCGTTCGATCGATGCGAAATCGCTGTCGGCGTTCGTGGTACCCGATTTCGGATTGAAGCCGGCAAGAACGCCCAAGCCCACCGTCTGTACCTTGTCGAGCGGTATCAGCTTGTCGATCATCACGCTGTTCGCCAACGGCACACTGGCCATGCCGTGATCGGCGAGCACGATGATGTTCATTTGATCGAACAGGCCATCCTGTTTCAGTCCGCGCACCAATCGCGCCATCGCGTCGTCGGTATGGCGCAGCGCGTCGTTGACCTGCGGCGAGTCCGGGCCGTATTCGTGACCGGCGTGATCCACTGCATCGAAATACAGGGTGAGAAAGGTCGGCCGCTGTGCCGCCGGTACATTGAGCCAGGCCAGTACCTGGTCCACCCGGGCATCCGCCGTCACGGCGCCATCGAACGGCTTCCAGTCATCCGGATGTTGGCCGTGGATGTCCGCTTCCGCGCCGGGCCAGAACATGGTGGCAGTGCGCAGGCCGTGGGCATCGGCGGTTTCCCAGATCGGCGTGCCCTCGTCCCACCAGCGACCGTCGCTCACCGCCTTGCGATTCTTCAACGAAAACTTGCCCAGCTGTGGATCGGTCATCGTGTTGTCGACGATGCCGTGGTGATCGGGGCGCAGGCCGGTGACGATGGTGTAGTGGTTGGGAAACGTCAGCGACGGAAACGACGGCTGCATGGAGTCCGCCTGTACGCCGTCCTGCGCCAGCATTGCGAGCGTGGGGCTCAAGCCGCGCGTAATGTAGTCGGCGCGGTACGCGTCGATCGAAATCAGCAGTAGCGGAGCAGGCTGGCTGACTGGCGAGTGGGGTGTTGACGATGGGTGTGGCCGCGTGACGCAACCGGTGCTGAATGCCACCAGCAGAACTAACAAAGGGCGCAACAGGATTTTCATGCAGAGGCTCTCAATATGCTTTCACTGTCCCCATGATCGCGCAGAGCCATGACGAATACATCTCAGATCCCGGCGGCATCGGTTGAGTGTGCACTGAGTGCCTCTGCGACTATCCGGCCCGCGTCGCCAAAACAGGCGGTGTTTTCGCGACGTCTATTGACCCTGCTGGTGGTTGCGCCCATCGGCATTGCTGTCGCGGCGACGCCCCCGGCAAAGCCCCCGGCAAAGCCTGCACCACCGGCATCGGTGCCGCGAATCGTGATCGTGCAACCATCGGCCAATGCGCAGTTTCAGCAGGCGATGCGACAGGCGCAGCTGCGCGGTCAGCTGCAGCAGGCACAGGTAGAGCAACAGAACCATCAGGCCGTTCGCGACAACTCTCGCCGACCGTACGACAACAATTCGCAGATGCAGCAGCAGATGGATCAGGCCGACGCCGCGCAGCAGCGAACGGATCGGGCGCGGCAGCAGAGCATCATCGATCGCTACAACACCACACCACCGCCCTCCGGCCGGTTGGGTGTCCCGGCGAACAATCCGCCATCGAAGCCGGCAAGCGGCGGCTGATCCTGGTGACGGTCTGACCGTTCGACGAACTAGTGATCGCGCGAGCTGGAACGCTGTCAGTTCACGGACTTGCGGTAAAAAGATCGTCGCGGGCGCTTTTCTTTTCCAGCTCCAGCAAGAACTTTTTGACTGGCAGGCCGCCGCCGAAGCCAGTCAGGCTACCGTTGCTGCCGATGACGCGATGGCATGGCACCACGATGGGTATCGGGTTGCGCCCATTCGCAGCGCCCACCGCACGAACCGCGGTAGGGTGCTTGATGCGTTTGGCAAGTTCGCCATAACTGGTGGTGACGCCATAGGGAATCTGCGCCAGCTCACGCCATACGTTCAGTTGGAACGGCGTGCCCAGCGGATGCAGCGGCAGATCGAAATCTACGCGTTCACCGGCAAAATATTCCTGCAACTGCGTGCGGGCAAATGCCAATGGCGCGCTCGCGCGAACCCACGTCGCGGGAGTTGCTCGCGGATGACGCGGTTCGGCAAAACGAATCTCGCGCAGGCCTTCGTCATCCGCGACCAGCCGCAACTGGCCGATCGGGCTGTCCATGTCGTCGTAGTAGATCGTTGCGGTTTGCTTGGTCATTTGCTGGCCCTCGTTGGCTTGCTGCGTTTTTCTTTTGGTATGGGCGCGGCATCCGTCGCACCGCGCCAGAGATGCATCACGGCGTACGCGCGCCATGGTCGCCATGTTTCGGCGCGCTGCGTCAGCGCTTTCGTGGTCAACGGCACGGCGCTGGTGGTTGCCTCGCGGCGCAGGATCAAATCGGCTGCAGGAAAGGCATCCGGCTCGCTCAGCGCGCGCATCGCGATGTAATGTGCTGTCCATTCGCCGATGCCGGGCAGTGCCACCCAGCGCGCGACAAAAGTATCCAGCGACTGCTCAGCGCGAAAATCCACGCGGCCATCCAGCAGTGCCTGCGCCACGCCTTGAACCGTCGCGGTGCGCGCCGTGGTCAGGCCAATCTCGCGCAGGTCGGCATGGGCGAGTGCAGCGGGCGTGGGGAACAAGCGCTCCAGGCCGGGCACCGCAACAACCGGCAGCGCTTCGCCATAACGCTGCACGATGCGCGTCGCCAGCGTCCGAGCGGCTGCCACGCTGATCTGCTGACCGAGGATGGCGCGTACCGCAATTTCAAACCCATCCCAGCCACCGGGCAGGCGCAGACCCGGGCGCCGTGCGATCAACGGACCCAACACCGCGTCATGCTGGAACGTGTCGGCAATCGCCTGCGGATTCGCATCGAGATCGAACATGCGCCGCAATTTCGTGACCACACCGAGCAGTTGCGATGGCTGCGGACAATGCAGTTGCAGGCGCAGTGCATGCTCGCCATCGGGCCACGCACTGAGGCGCAGCCAGCCCGGTGCATCGCTGGGGCCGAACACACGCGAATAGCTGTGCTCATCGACCAGTTCCACACCCGGCAACGCGCGACCGCGCAGAAACGCCAGCAGTGCATCGAAATCATACGGTGGCCGATAGCCGAGTCGAAGTTCCAGTGCTGCGCCCGTCACCGCACGCGGGTGACGGCGCAGTTCACGCGGTGCGATGCGGTTGGCCTGCAAAAACGCCGCGTTGAACCGGCGCAGGCTATTGAAGCCCGAGGCGAGCGCCACTTCGGTCACCGGCATGGCGGTTTCCGTCAGCAACTGCTTCGCAAACAGCAGGCGTCGTGTCGTATGTACGCTGATCGGCGGCGCACCGACACGTTCGACAAACAGTCGCCGCAGCTGGCGCGTACCAATGGCAAGGCGTGCCGCCAGATCTTCCAGCGATTGATCTTCCAGCGCGCCGGTCTCGATCAGTTTCAGCGCGCGTGCCACCACGTGGTCGCCGCGCTGCCAGCCGGTGTTGCCTGGCGCCAGTTCCGGCCGGCAGCGCAGGCAGGGTCGATAACCCGCCGCCTCTGCCGCCGCTGCGTTCGCGAAGTAACTCACGTTCTCGCGTTTCGGCGCCGGCGCCGGGCAGACCGATCGGCAATAAATACCTGTGCTGCTGACAGCGGTGAAGAACAGGCCGTCGAAGCGCGCATCGCGGCTGAGCCGTGCGGTTTCGCAGATCTGCGGGTCGGGCAGGGAGGTGGCGTGTTCGGACATGTGTGCAGGCTAGCACCGGCGCAAGCGCATGACTCGCCGTTTTCGGACATGGATGTTTATCAGGAATGTCCGGTCATATCCATGCGCCGCCAGTTGTCAGCCGGCGGCGCATCGGGCGTTACGAGAGGCGTCGTCCTGCCATGCTTGAGAGCACGCCGTCGCGCCGGATCAGGCCGTGATAAAGCGCAGCACCCATATGTGCGAGAAACGTCAGAAACAGCAGCAGCGCAAAAAAGCCATGTGCATGCCTCAGTACGGCAAACGCGACCGGGCTCACCGGAAAGATCGGTGGCAAGCGCAACGATTCACTCAACATCACCGGATAACCACCCGCCGAGAGCATGGCCCAGCCGATCAGCGGCATCAGCAGCATGAGGATGTAGAGCAGCCAGTGCGACGCGTGCGCAGCCAGTTTCTGCAGTGCCGGCAGATCCGCCGGCAACGGTGGCGGTGGATAGCGCAGCCGCACGGCGATGCGGATAACCGCCAGCACGAGAATGGCGATGCCCAGAGGCTTGTGGATGCGGATCAGCAAGTCGTGCGTTTCTGAAACGGAAGCCACCATGCCGACGCCGATAAACAGCATCGACACAATCAGGATCGCCATCAGCCAGTGCAGCACGCGGGCGGGCAACGCAAACATCGGGGAGGGCGCGCTCATGACTTGGTCTCCGGCTTTGGGTGTGCCGCGGTAGTGCCGGGCAGATGGGCCTCTTCACTGGTGCGACGCAGATACGAATCGGCATAGGCCGCCGAGCGTGCGGGCAGCAGCGGATCGTCCGAGGCTTCGATGCCGTCGGGCAGCACCAGCGGGTCGTAGTTGATGTCACGACACGGGCCGCTGTCCTGCGCGGTGGCCTGATCTAGCACCAGTGTGCCGGCGTCGATCTCTTTCCGGTCGGACGGCCACGCCTTGGTCGCGTCATTGGTCGGGTCGCCCGGATTGGCCAGCGTCACCATCAGTTTCCAGCGCTGCGGACCTTTCGCCAGGCGCTGGGTGAGATCGGTGCTCAGATAATCCGCATCGCTCTTCGAGCCATCCACCGGCGCGCCGGCATCCTCCGGCACCATGCGCCAGCGCACCGCATGACGGGTACCGCTGGCGTCGACGAAGACAAATGCGTCCAGGCCCCAGTAGCTTTCCGTGGCAAAACTTGCCGAAGGTTTGGCCGTCTTGACCCAGGCCAGAAACGGCGCGCTTTCCGGGTGCGCGGCGAAAAATGCCTTGATCTTCGCCGGGTCGGGTTTGCCGGTAGCGGGGTCGGGTGCCGACGACTGCGCCTGCTCATAAAAAGCCTGCGGCGTGCTGACCAGAAACACCGGCATGCTGTTCATGCCGGTGCGCCACTGTTGGCCGTTCGGCTGGGTAAAGCGCAAACCCATGCTGCGGATCGGCGCGCTGCTGTCGGGCGCGTAAGGATTGCCGCCGGGAATCGCCAGTCGCCCGACCACCGGTGTGCGCCCCGCGGCAAACACCTGCGCACGGGAATAAGCCTGTGCCCCGCCGTTGCTGTCGAAATAGCCCGCCACGCAAATGCCCTTGGCGTGGTTGCGTCGATAGCCGGGATGCATACCGCCGTTTTGCTGGAGCTGATCGACAATGCGTTTTGGCGTCAGCCGATGCGGCGCCAGCCAGCCGCCGACATAGCCGAAGGCGGCCGCCGTACCCACGACCACGATGCCGATAAGAGCCCAACGCCAGGCGATGCCTGTTGGTGGCGAGGATGGTTCGTGCATGATCAACTCCTGGCCCTCAGGCCGTTGTGTAGACATGGAAGACGAACGCCGCCGGGTTTTATTCCCACCCCGAGGGAATAATGCATGTCGGGAAGCGTCATGTCTTGTGCAACCCATCGAAAATAGGCCGATTTCGACTCATGACCCCAAGTGACACGATGACTCACGACATCGACCAGTCACTGCGCGAGTGGCTGCCGCGGCTACGGCGATTTGCGTTGTGGCTGACGCGCGACGCCAGCACGGCAGATGATCTGGTGCAATCGACCATCGAGCGGGCGCTGTCGCGCTGGTCCACCCGGCACGATGACAGCGCATTGCGCGCATGGCTTTTCGCCATCCTCTACCGGCAATTTCTCGATACCAAACGACGCTCGAAACGATACGCCGCGATGCTCGAGCACTTCCGTGGCGGCCGCGATCCATCCGGTGCGCACGGTCATGCCGTAAATGACGACGCGACATATCCGTCGGTGGAACGCGAAGTGATGGCGCAATCGGTGCTGCAGTCACTGGCCCAGCTACCCACCGAACAGCGCGCACTGTTGCTATGGATATCGGTGGAAGGTCTGAGCTATCGCGAGGTGGCCGAGATCCTCGAGGTGCCGATCGGAACCGTGATGTCGCGCCTGTCGCGCGCGCGGCAGGCGCTGCGTCGCGCCAGCGAAGGCGAGGTCGCGCTGCCGTCGCTGCGCCTCGTCAAATGAACTTTATGAGTAGGTGGTCAAAGCCATGAACAACATACCCAGCGAAGAAGACATCCATGCCTATGTCGATGGCAGGCTCGACGATACGCGTCGACAGGCGGTCGAGGTTTATCTCGCCCAGCATCCGCAGCGTGCCGAAGAGGTCCGTGCCTGGCAACGGGATGCGCAGGAACTTCGCGCTGCGCTGGGCAGCTGGATGCCAGAAGCTGACAATCCATCGCTCGATCCATCGGCGCTGCGCGCGCAGCGCCGGCAGACATGGCGAGCACGCCTGGCGATCGCCGCCATGCTGGTGCTCAGCATCGGCCTCGGTGGTGTCGGCGGTTGGCAGGCGCATGGTGTTCGTCAGGCCAGTCGTGAAGCGCCGATGTCCGACGCGATGCAGGCCTATCGCATGTTCGCGCAGCAGCATGGCGCCATGTTGGATGTGACCGAGCAGCATGACGGCGATCTGCAGATATGGCTGGACAATCACTTTCATCGTGCACCCCAGTTACCGAACCTGCAGGCCGCTGGCTTTCATCCCGTTGGCGGACGCCTGCTGGCGCTCAGTGAAGGTGCGGCGGCGATGGTGCTGTACGAAAACGCGCAAGGCAACGCCATCAGTTTTTATATTCGGCCGCCATCGAAGGTGGCCGCGCTGCCGCGCGGACAGCGGCAGGAAGGCACGCTGATGGCAGTGTATGGACCGAGTGATGGATACAACGTCGCCATGGTCAGCCGCGCTGACGAGTACGATGCAGACGTCGCTCGCAAAGCCTTGCCAACGGCTATCTGAGCGATCACGTGCTCTGCTCCTCTCTCATGACCTTTGTGCTCAGTAAGCGTCGCTGCGGCAGGACACTTCGGCAGCGACTGGCTTCTCCTTCGGCGCGCTCGGGGGTGCCTAGGCGCAGCAGATTATGTTTGAGCTCACACCAGATTGCCGAAGAAGGGCGGCAGGCTTCCTGCCGCTAGCCAGCTGACGAGGCGCGCAACGCAATGATATCGTCGCCGTTTCACTGCCTGGGGAGGCACGCCATGGAATCGCGTCAACGCGTGGGGCTGATCGTCGGTGTTGCGGTGTTGATAGTGCTTGGCCTCGGGTGGGGAGTCTGGCGATTGGGTACGCGGTTCGCGGAGCTTGCCCTTCAGAGTCAGCAGAAAGCCATGGCCGTCGCCAAGGCGGCCGACAGCATGCCCGTAAAGAAAGGCCGCTTGTTTAGCAACGACGAGGTATATACCTTTCTCGCCGCCGCCAAAAAAGCCGAGCTGATCAAGGACCCGTTGCAGCGCTGTCTCGCGTATCCCGACCCGCCAAACAGCCATTGGTCAGCCGCTGCCGTACATGCGTATTGCCAGTACCGTACCCAATCGGTGATGTCGTTTGCCGACATCCAGACGCTGATACAAAACGGACAGGCAGCCGAGCTCGACAAGCGCATGGCGCAGGTACTCGATGCGCAGATGACGCAGCCTGCTGCACGAGGTTCGCTGGACCGCACGTTTGAGCAGGATTTCGACGGCTCCTTCGATATCCGTCCGTTGCTCGATGCCTGGAAGCGCGATTCGCCCAACAGTGCCTTTGCCCTGGCGGCCAGCGGCTATGCCTACGAAAAAATGGCGTACAAGGCGCGTGGTGCCGGCTACATGAGCGAAACGCCGCAAAGCAACGTGGAATCCATGGATCGACTGCTGCAACTGGCGGACACCGATTTGCAGCAGGCCGTGGCGCTCAATCCGCATATCACGCCGGCTTACGGCGCGATGATCGAAGCCGGCGGCCTCTCCCTTGGCGATGTGTATCTCGCTTCAGCGAAAAAGCATGCGCTGGCGAATAACCCTGCCGATCTTTCCATTTACGGCTATCTGTTGTGGCAGGCCCAGCCCAAATGGGGCGGGTCGATCAAGGAGATGAGGGATATCACCGCCATGGCGCAGGCGCATGCCGCTGAAAATCCCTTGCTGATGCTGGAGCTATCCAAGGCACCGTCTTACGAAAAGCTCAAGGATTGCGATTGCCATACCGCCGAGCAGCTGGCCGAGTATCCGACGATTTTTGATCAGGTATCCAGCTCCAAGCAGCTAGCGGATGCAGGCACGGCGGCGGAGTCTAGCCATCATCTGGAATTGTCGGTCGTGTATTTTTCCGAAGCACTGCGTTTTGATCCTGGCCTTTCGGACGAGCGTATGCATCGCATTTACGACTTGAACAATTTCGACGAGTCGCAGTGGGCCGTGGACGAGGCGACCCGCATGCTGCAGTCGGCGCCGAATGACACCGATCTGATCAAGGCGCGTGCCTATTCGTATGAGTCGTTGAATGATTACCCGCATGCCGTGCAAGACATGCAGGCGGCGCTTGTCATCAATCCCGGTGACGGGAACGAGCTGATGATGCTGGGCAGTATGTACGCCAACTCAATGCATGATTGGGACAAGGCATGGGAGACCGATAATCGCATCGTCAAGATGTATCCCAACGAGCCGTATGGCTGGGTCCTGCGCAGCGAGATTCAGCAGCAACAGCCGCGGGCAGGGTTGCGGGACACCATCGACTATTTCGCGGCGCATTTCGACAACTCGCCGCAGGCTCACAAGCTATTACTGGAAATGCGTGCCGCGCTGGCGCTGCAACCAAAGTCGCTGGGTGGGGCAAGCGTCGCTAAATCGATGCCAGCAGGCTGATCCCCAACAGCAACGGAGTCAGCTGTCGGTCGAAGGGTGACATCACCACGGTAGTCTGCCGCAGGCGATGCACCTTGCGACCAGCCCGACGTTGTTGCCTTGATGTTGCTCAGCACGATGGCTGGCCTGGTCCGAGACTATCTTCGAAAGCGATAACGTTATCGACGCCGTGCGCTCGCATCTTGTCGCGATGGAGAGTGTGTATCTGAGACGTGTCGCATCCCGCACGCAGCTGGGTGTTGCTTCGCGGATAGTTAGAGCGTGATGCCCAGGTATGCCCAACACCACTGTCGTGCCCAGGGCATCTTCGCCAAGCAGCAATGACAGGCCTCGCTGGGCAATGCTATCTTCCCGGCTTCTTGCCAGGGGAGGCACGGCTAATGGATGCGCGCGCACGGTGGCTGTCGGTCACAGGGATTGTTGTTCTGGTCGTCGTCAAACTGGGGTTGCTTGCCTGGCATCTGGGTGCGCTGCAGGGTTCGGATTGGGCATCCCAATTCAAAGCGCCTTTTGTATCGACACCTACGCGCAAGGCACAGCCTTTTACGCCGGCGGAGATCAGCGCCTTTCTCGCCCAGGCCAAACAGGCCAAAGTCATCGCTGATCCGCTGCAACGCTGCCTGAGGTTTCCCGATCCACCCGACAGCCACTGGTCGCATGAGGCGGTGGTCGCGTATTGCCACTACACCACACAGTCCGCTATCTCGGCGGCCGAACTCACAACCCTCATTCAGAACGATCACGCGGATCAGGTCGACAAACGTATGGCTGACGCCCTGCAGGCGCAGCGCACGCAGCCGGACGCGCGCGGACTACTTGACCGCACCTTCATCATGGATTTCAGAGATTCGTCCCCCGAGTTGCGCGGCATTCTCGACGCCTGGAAAAGGCAGTCGCCCAACAGTGCGTTTGCTTACGCGGCCAGCGGCGATGCCTACGTTATCGAAGCGCACGATGCGCGCGGCAGTCAGTCTGGCCGGCTCACATCCAACGATCATTTCGAATCCATGCAACGGTTGCTTCAACTTGCCGATGACGATTTCAGCAAGGCCCTCGCGCTCAATCCGCTGCTGACGCCCGCCTATGCCGGCATGATCGAGTCAGGTACTTATGGAAGCCATAGTTATGGGATCAACGCGGCCAATAGAGGTCTTGCCGTCGACCCCGCGAACTTCTCCATCTACGTTCGATTGATGCAATTGTCCGAGCCCAAATGGGGAGGTTCCATTAGTCGCATGCAGCAGGTGGCGGCGCAGGCACAAGCGCATGTGTTGGAGAATCCACTGCTCTCGTTGCTGGCGACGGATGCGCCGGCTTACATGGCCAGTGGCAGCGACTGCGACTGCTTAGGCGTGAGTTATGTGCCTGACTACCGCAGCGTATTCGACAAGGCTGCAGGATTTCGCCCGTTGGCGACGGCAGGCAGCATCGCATACACAAACGACCATTCAGGTGCAGCCCTGGGCCTGGTCTATTCGGCCGAAGCGTTGCGGTTTGCACCGAACGAATCCGATTCACGCTCGACGCTGTCCTACGAACTGTCAAAGCACGGCGAGGCTCAATGGGCCAAGGAGGAGGGCGATCGTCTGGTGGCAGAGTCGCCGTCCAGCGCTATTTCCTATGACACGCGCGGCTACGCCTATGAACATCTGCAGGATTATCCGCATGCGCTGGATGACTACGGCAAAGCGTTCGAGCTTGATCCGACAGACCAGTGGCCACTGGTGCAGATCGGCATCATCAATGTTCATAAAACGCACGACTGGGACAAGGCCTGGGCGAACGCCGATCAGCTGATCAAGCTGTTCCCCGATCATCCGGAAGGCTGGATTCTTCGCCTCAGCGTGGAGAAGGATCAGCCGCGTGCCGGGCTGCACGACACCATGGTCTATTTTCTCGCTCATTTCAGCCACGATCCCAACCAGCAGGCCGCCGTGCGTGAAGTGCGGCAAATGCTCGCCGAACACAAATAGCGCTAGCCGTGCCCCCGCCCGGCCTGCGGTTTTGTTGTCCGGCTCGACACCGGACTTATCCCGCCGCGAGTGGTAGCGCCATGACCACGCGCAGGCCTCCGTCCTTGCGATTGCGCAGTTCCACCGTTCCACCGTGATCGAATACGATCGCCCGCACCGTAGCCAGTCCCAGGCCGATGCCACCGGTTCCCCGGTTACGTGAGGCTTCCATCCGGAAAAACGGCTCGAACACCTGCCGCTGAAGGGCATCGGGAATGCCTGGGCCGTCATCGTCGATCTCCAGCAGGCATTCGTTGTCGGCTACGCGCGGGTGCATGCGCACGCGCTCGCCATACTTCAGCCCGTTCTCGACCAGGTTCACCACCGCTCGGCGCAGGGCGACCGGATCGCCTTCCAGCGTGATCGCCGGTCCAGGTTGCACGATCACATCATGGCCGACATCGACCAGGTCATCGGCCACGCTCTCCACCAGAAGTCGGAAATCCAGCCGCTGTTTGTGCACACCCAACGAGCGGTCGTGGATGAAATCCAGCGCCGCCGATATCATCGTCTTCATTTCCTGGATATCGGCTTCGACCTTGTCCCCCAGTGGGCTCGGCAGGCCGTCCAGACGGAAAGACAGGCGCGCCAACGGCGTACGCAAGTCGTGAGCAATCGCGCCGATCATGTGTGTGCGTTCCTGCATCATGCGATTGATGCGTGCCTGCATGGCGTTGAACGAGTCGACCGCGCGCAACATCTCTCGTGGGCCTTTGCGGGGCACGGGCGGTGCATTGGTGTCGTTACCGAGTCGTTGTGCGGCGTCAGCGAATTGCCGGATCGGTGCGGCCAGGGTCCGCGCAAACAGCCATGCGATCGGCACAAGAACCAGCAGCCCAAGTCCGAACAGCCAGAGCAGTTCCTGTTGAACCGTGCTGGGGAAAGTCTCCGGGGGCTGCGATGCGATGCGCCACTGACCATCCGACTGGCGCAGCCCGATGACAAAGCCGCCGTCCAGCATGGCGCCCGCCGGGCCGTTGCCGACCTTGGTATCAATCGTCGTGTCGGTGATATAGACGCGCAGTGCGTCGCTGGAAACATTCATCAGCGAGGACAATCGTTCCGCCATGCGTGATGACGCCTTGGCGTCGTAGCCGCTGAATGCTGTTGGGGCCTTCGCTGAAACATTCACATCCATGTCTACGGGGGGCGGTGCAAAGCGCCCCATGTCCGGCGCTGGCGGCACGCCAGGTGCGGGCCCCATGCCTGGCGCGGGTGGCTTGCCGGCTGCGGGCGGTTTGCCGGGTGGGCCGAATTCTCCGTCTGGCTGACGGTCCGGCTGCAGCGTAGTCACAAGATCGATAAGGTTGACGCCGTTGGTCTGCAACGGCGGTCGCAGTGCGAGAACGGCAAAGCCGATGGCCGCGGATATCACTAATGCGGAAAGCATCAAAAGAAACGTGCGCGCGAATATGGAAAGTCGCGGCAGGTGGGTCACAGTCGGAATACCTTGGGGACCAGCATATAACCCTCGTTGCGAACGGTACGAATCAGTTCGACCTGCGAGCGGTCATTTAGTTTTCGGCGCAGCCGACTGATCTGCGTGTCGATGGCACGATCGAAGACTTCGGCGCGGCGTCCGTGCACCAGGTCGAGCAACTGGTCGCGGCTCAGGATGCGCTGCGGGTGCTCGACGAAACTACGCAAAAGGGCGAATTCGCCATCGGAGAGATTGATGAAGATGCCCGTTGGATCACGCAGGTCGCGGCGCATCACATCCAGGCGCCAGCCTTCGAATTGGTAGGGGCGGGCATCTTCCGTGACGACGGGTTCGCTGCTGCTGGTGCGCCGCAGTACCGCGCGTACACGCGCCAGCAATTCGCGTGGATTGCACGGTTTGGCCAGGTAATCGTCAGCACCCATTTCCAGGCCGATGATGCGATCGGTATCGCCACTGAGCGCACTGAGCATGATCACTGGTGGCCCCTGTTCATGCGCGAGGCGACGCGCGGCGCTCAGGCCATCCTCACCCGGCATCATCACGTCCAGCACCACGAGATCCGGCCGTTCGCGCGCGATCGCCAGATACATCTGCGCAGCATTTGCGGCGCCCTCCGCGCGATAGCCATGTTCGCGCAGAAAGCCGGTCATCAGGCTGCACAGTTCGGGATCGTCGTCGACGACAAGTATCAGAGATGGTCGGTCCATTACCAGGAATTCGGCTTGTCTAGGCAGGTTGATATGTTGAATACCAGATCAGTTTACGAGGCGTATGTCGGCTGGGCCAAACACTGACACAAACCTGACACATGTAGACAACCGCATGGCACATGCAGGGCGTAATTTCATCCCTGTGGCGCCAGCTACGGGCTGTTAAGCGGCGTCGCATCGGGCCCTGCGGGGCACACAGGGAGGTGGCTTGCCGCGACGCCACGCCGTTCCCGGACCGGAACGAGCACGGCATCCGGCTTACTCGGGTCGGTCCATCAACCTCTAGGCAAGATCTTCATGAAGACACCCATTTTTCTGCCTTCGCTGATTTTCGTCAGTATTTTCGGACTGGCTGCCGTCGTCTGCGCACAGACTCCACAGACTCCTCCGTCGGCCGATCCGTGCGCGTGCGGTCCGGGCCGCAACCCCAAGGTCGATGCCGCGCTCAAGGCATGCGAGAGCGAGCTTGGCGGCACGCCGGGACATCCGGTCGCCCGCGAGTTGATAGACAAGTGCATGGAAGCCAAGGGCTTCAAACGGCCTCCCGGTCCGCCGCCGGGTTCTGGTAACCCACCGCCACCACCGCCGACGTCGGGCTCGTGAGTCTTACGATGATCGGAGGGCACGTGATTCAAGGCACGAATGCGAATGTGAGCCGTCGCGCGGCGGAGCACTTCTGGGCGCAGCTCAAACAGGGGCGCCCGCCAAACGGTGATGCCAGTATCTTGCTCAACGGTTATGCCGGCGAGCGCTTGCGCCTGGCTACCTTCAGGCACGCGCCGCACGTGCTTACCAGCGAGAGTATCGCCCGCCCACATCGTCAGGCGGCGCTGCTCTGCTTGCAGCTGGAGGGTGATTCGTACATCGAGCAGCACGGGCGCTACTGCACGATTAACGCTGGCGATTTCTATCTGCTCGATCTTTCTCGGTCGTTTCGAATGGAAACAAGGCAATCGACCGTCCAGACCATCTACCTGCCCATCGCGTTGTTGCGGGATGCAGTGCCGCAAGTCGAACAAGCCTCGGCGGTCGTACTGCATGGTCACCTCAGTTCGGTCGGCTACCTGCGCGTGCTGTACCAGGAAATCTTTGCGCGCGCGTCGCAGCTGACCGAGTCGGTGGCCGGATATCTGCTGGATGCGATTCCGCACATGCTTGCTGCCGCGCTGCAAAGCAGTGCGTCCGCAGACAAAGCGCCTCCATCGCAATTGCGCCAGCACTATAAGCAGCTGGTGCGGCGCTTTGCGCGAGATCACCTGGGTGACCCCGCGCTGTGCGCAGAGACCATCGGCAAGGGTGTCGGCCTGTCGACCAGTTATCTGTTCGAGTTGTTCGCCGATGAGGAAGCCACTCTGATGCGCTGGGTGCGTAGTGAGCGGCTGTCGCGCTGTCGTCGTGATTTCGAAGATCCGACGGCGCGTCGCAAGAGCATCGCGCAAGTAGCCTACAGCTGGGGCTTCGGTGACATGGCCCACTTCAGTCGCTGTTTTCGTGAAGTCTTTGGCGTGTCGCCGCGTGGATATCGCCAGAATGCGCTTTTCGGAATTCATGAAAAATGAAATCACGGACGTCTAGACGTCCGATTAATAATCAAGTTATTCCCTATTTTTTGTTATTTCGTCACGTGGATTTAACGTTAAATTGAAGTTGCGTCGATACAGCCAGCACAAAAGGTGAAGGTGTCAATCCTCCATTGGCAGATCGTCGTCAGGACGCCGTTCTCGTTTCCTTTTACTCGCTGCCGACAAGGCCGGTCGCAGGAGCACCGCATCGCATGCGTGTGGTCCTGCAGTGCTGCAATTCAATTAACCAAGGGGTTTCTCGCTGTGCCTATAAATAGATTGCAAATAATGCACCTCAGCCAGCTCAGTCTCGCGCTGGCTCTGGCCATCGGCAGCACAAGCGCACTGGCGCAGTCGACCACTGGCAGCATCTTTGGTCAGGCGCCCGTCGCCAAGGGTGAGTCTGTGCAGGTAAAAAACACGACAGGCATCAGTCGCGAAGTGCCGGTCGATGCGAACGGTCGCTATACCGTTGGTTCGCTGCCGCTGGGTACCTACACGGTATCGCTGATAAAGGACGGTAGTGCCATCGACTCACGCGCCGACGTGAACCTGCGAGTGGGTTCGGGTACGGAAGTGTCGTTCGTTGCCGTTGCCGCCAAGAGCCTGGACACGGTCAGCGTATCGGCCAGTTCGCTGCCGCCCATCGACGTAACGAGCGTAGACGCACGCACGGTGATTACCGCACAGGATCTCGTCAGGTTGCCGCTGGCACGTAGTGCCGAAGCCATCGCCTTGTTGGCTCCTGGCGTGGTTCCCGGTTATGGCGGTTTCACCAGTGGCACCACGGGCGGCTCGCTGGTTTCCTTCAGTGGCTCGTCGGTCACCGAGAACGCCTATTACCTCAACGGTTTCAACACCACCGATCCACTCAGTGGTTTTGGCGGCATCAGCCTGCCCTACGGTGCGATCGATCAGGAAGAAATTATCAGCGGTGGCTACGGCGCGGCCTTCGGCCGTTCCGATGGCGGCGTCATCAGTCAGAGTGGCAAGCGCGGCACCAACGACTGGCACTTTGGTGCCCAGGTGCAGTGGACGCCGGCATTTGCCAATGAAACAACGCCCGACACGTACTACGTGACCGGTTCCAACGCCGGCCAAATCTACCGTCGCAATTCGGACGACAAATCGTGGCTCGCCACCGAGAGCGCCTATATCGGTGGCCCGCTGATCAAGGACAAGCTGTTCTTATTCGCCGCCGTCGAAGGTCAGAAGCAGTCGGGTAACAACATCGGCAGCACGACCTCGTCTTACAACACGAATTACGAGTATCACAACCCGAAGTGGTATTCGAAGATCGACTGGAATATCAACGACAGCAATATCCTCGAGCTGACCGGCGCGTCGACCACGCATTCCTATCAGGGCAACGAGTACAACTACGATTACACCACCGGCAAGACGGGTGCGCTTAATAGCTCGGACACATCGATCAAGAACAATGCGCAGGTCTACATCGCCAAGTACACCAGCTACATCACCGACGATCTGACGCTTACTGCCCTGTATGGCAAGCAGAAGATGACGTATTACAACGAGACACCCG
Source organism: Rhodanobacter sp. MP1X3 (assembly GCF_014207165.1). Lineage (NCBI taxonomy): Bacteria > Pseudomonadati > Pseudomonadota > Gammaproteobacteria > Lysobacterales > Rhodanobacteraceae > Rhodanobacter > Rhodanobacter sp. MP1X3. The sequence continues at coordinate 244,469 of NZ_JACHCO010000007.1, forward strand.
GATCATCCAGCGACCTGACCTACATCGACGATTCGGAGAACGAGAACCCTGCCATTACGGGTGGCACGCCAATAACCAATAGCCAAACCGTCTCCTCTCAGGCTGATCCCGACCACACGGCAACCACCAACAACCTGCGTCTGGATCTGGCGTACAAGCTGGGCAATCACACCATCACGGCCGGCATCGACAACCTCAACTCGCACGATGTTGACGATGGCACGACGTCGACCATGTGGGTCTACGGCTACGGGGATGCCAACACGGCGATCGGCGAGAGCCCCTATGTCGCCGCACCGGCGACTGGCGCCGGTGGCTCGACGGGTTACTACGTGTCGAAGTACATCTACAGCACGTCGGCCTCGGTGCGCGTCGCACAGCGTGCGCAGTATGTGGAGGACAGCTGGCAGGTCGACGATCGCTGGCTGCTCAAGCTCGGCGTGCGCAACGATGAGTTCACCAATTACAACCCGAACGGTGATGCCTTTCTGCGCGTAACCAAGCCGCAGTGGGCACCACGCCTGGGCTTCAGCTGGGATGTCAACGGCGATTCGTCGCTGAAGGTCTATGGCAATGCCGGTCGTTATTATCTCGCCATGCCGGCCTCGGTGGCTTTGCGCGCGGCGGCGGGTTCGCTGTATACCAACGAGTACTACACCTATACCGGTATCGATGCCAACGGAAATCCGACCGGCCTGACGCAGCTGGCTTCGTCCACCGGCGGCGCGGTATCGGCCAACAACGAATACGGCCAGTCGCCGGATGCCAAGACGGTTGCCTCGTCCAACATCAAGTCCGAGTATCAGGACGAATTCCTGCTGGGCTTTGCGCAACAGATCAGTCCGAATTACGTCTGGGGCATGAAAGCGCAGGTGCGAAAACTGCGCAACATCCTGGACGATATCTGCGATACCGGTACCATCCTGACCAAGGCCGAGTCGCTGGGTTACAGCATCGATACCAGCGCGATGAACGGCTGCTACCTGTCCAACCCGGGCCGCAGCAACACCTACGTGTTGAAGAACACCGCCGGGGGCTACAACAGCGTCACGGTGTCCGCGGCGGAGTTCGGCGATCCTCAAGCCAAGCGCAACTACTACGGCCTGGAAACCTTTCTCGAGCATCCGTTTGATGGCAAGTGGCAGGGCAAGATCGATTACGTCTTTTCGCGCAGCTATGGCAATACCGAAGGCCAGGTGCGTTCGGACATCGGTCAGGCTGACGTGTCGGCAACGGTCGACTGGGATTACGGCAAACTGATGGAAAACTCCAATGGTGCGCTTGCCAACGATCGCAAGCATCAGCTGAAGATCTATGGCTCCTATCAGATTGCGCCGGAGTGGATGGTCTCAGGCAATGTGTTCATTGCCTCGGGTACGCCGAAAACCTGCCTGGGCTATTACGGGGCGGATCAAACCAACCCGGTCGATTACGGCAGCTACTACCACTACTGCGGCGGTGTCGCTTCGGTGCCAGGCGCGGCGGGTCGTCAGCCGTGGCAGCACATCTTCTCGCTGACCGCCGAATATCGTCCGATGTGGGCTGGCCAGAAACTGGGTTTCAACGTGATGGTCTACAACATCTTCAACAACTCGGTACCCACCTCTACCTATGTCATTTATGGCAGCTCAACCGCGCTCAATACCAACTACGACCGGGTCACCTACTGGAGTACGCCGCGCTACGTGCGCTTTGGTGTGAACTACGACTTCTAGAAATTAAAAATAAGGTAGATGAGAAACCTTGGGACTGAAGGTATTAAAACACTACGTACCTTCCCAAGACTATGAGGTAGATAAAAGGATGGAAGCGATGCCGGAAGGATTTAAAACCCACGTATAAAATCATCAAAAGGAAGGATGGAAAATGAAAAAATTCAAGCTAAGTATTGTTATTTTTCTACTCGCAGTAATAAGCATGACATCTATAAGTTCTTATGCTGCAACAGAATATGCTCGAAGCATTATATATTTCAATTCCAGCGATCAAATCATTGGACAGCAAATACTCTATTGCACCAACACATACAAGCATGCAGGAACCATAGATGCGTCCAATCCATACAGGATTGAGGAGGAGTTCGGCTGCGGCGATCCGATAGTAACTTGCACAACCACTATTTCTGGCACCACATGTAGCCAAACTGGAACAGAGAATAGTTCTGATATCGTCTATTTCAAGTCGGCACTTGGGTATTCACAGAGTCAATATTGCTCGAGCGTGACAACCTCATCCACAGCACCGTTTTTCGAACACCCTACGTGCGGCCTCCCAGCTCCATCGACGATAACACTGCTTGACCCCTACTCAAGTGGCTGGCAATAGCTATTCACCTATTCAATGAGGGTGAATCCACCAACGTAGTGAAACACCCTTTGGAGCACGCCGCGATATGTGCGTTTTGGTGTGAACTACGACTTCTAATCGCTGCCGCGGTCAATCTTTTCGCATACCAATAAAAAGTGCCTGAGCTTTGCCCTGAGCTTACCCCCCCAAGGCGCAACGATACCCTCCGATGAGGCCGTGATCCCCAGTCACGGCCTCCTTTTTTTGTGGGCGGAACACCGGCATCGTGCCGGACAACGCGTTGCCGGGGCGTTGGCGACGACTTAGGCGGCAAGCAGAATCAGGCGACTCCCATGGGGCCGTGAACGGTGCTGCACGGCTAGGGTCTGCTTTGACCCGGGCACCGATCAACCCGCAACCACGCATTGGCGGCTGACCTATACTCCGGTGATTCCCCACCTGAGCCTGTGGCCATGACCGCACCGACCCGCATCGACACCACCCGCGTCATCCGCGCACCGCGCGGAACCGAACTCAGCTGCAAGAGCTGGCTGAGCGAGGCGCCGTTTCGCATGTTGCAGAACAACCTCGATCCGGAGGTGGCGGAGAACCCGGCGGAGCTGGTGGTGTACGGCGGCATCGGTCGCGCGGCGCGCAACTGGGAGTGCTTCGATGCGATCCTGCGCGCGCTGCGCGAGTTGAACGACGACGAGACATTGCTGGTGCAGTCCGGCAAGCCGGTCGGCGTGTTTCCCACGCACGAAAACGCGCCGCGTGTGCTCATCGCCAATTCCAATCTGGTGCCAGCGTGGGCGACCTGGGAGCACTTCAACGAGCTCGATAAGAAAGGCTTGATGATGTACGGCCAGATGACCGCCGGCTCGTGGATCTATATCGGCTCGCAGGGCATCGTGCAGGGCACCTACGAAACCTTCGTCGAGATGGGCCGCCAGCATTACAACGGCAGCCTGAAAGGCAAGTGGATACTCACCGCCGGTCTCGGCGGCATGGGCGGCGCGCAGCCGCTGGCCGCGTCGTTGGCCGGTGCGTGCTCGCTGAATATCGAATGCCAGCAGAGCCGTATCGACATGCGCCTGAAGACGCGCTACGTCGACGAGCAGGCCACCGACCTCGACGACGCGCTGGCGCGCATCGAAAAATATACAAAGGCGGGTGAGGCGAAATCGATCGCGTTGCTTGGCAACGCTGCCGACATCCTGCCGGAACTGGTCAAGCGCGGCGTGCGCCCCGATGCCGTTACCGACCAGACCAGCGCGCACGATCCGGTCAACGGCTACCTGCCGCAGGGCTGGACGGTGGAGCAGTGGTTCGAGCGCCGCAAGAGTGACCCCGACGGCACGCGCGATGCTGCCAAGCACTCCATGCGCACCCACGTCGAGGCCATGCTCGCCTTTCACGCGCAGGGCATCCCCACCTTCGACTACGGCAACAACATTCGCCAGATGGCCAAGGACGAAGGCCTCGCCAACGCGTTCGCGTTCCCCGGCTTTGTGCCGGCCTACGTGCGCCCGCTGTTCTGCCGCGGCATCGGCCCGTTCCGCTGGGTGGCGTTGTCCGGCGATCCGGAAGACATCTACAAGACCGACGCCAAGGTCAAGGAACTCATCCCTGACGACAAGCACCTGCACAACTGGCTCGACATGGCCAAGGAGCGCATCAGCTTCCAGGGCCTGCCCGCGCGCATCTGCTGGGTCGGTCTCGGCCAGCGCCACAAGCTCGGCCTCGCCTTCAACGAGATGGTGCGCAACGGCGAGCTGAAAGCGCCGGTGGTGATCGGCCGCGACCACCTCGACTCCGGCTCTGTCGCTTCACCCAACCGCGAAACTGAAGCGATGAAGGACGGTAGCGACGCCGTCTCCGACTGGCCGCTGCTCAACGCCATGCTCAACACGGCTGGCGGCGCGACCTGGGTGTCGCTGCATCACGGCGGTGGCGTCGGCATGGGTTATTCACAACACTCCGGTGTGGTGATCGTTTGCGACGGCACGCCGGAAGCGGACAAGCGCATTGCGCGCGTACTGTGGAACGATCCGGGCACCGGCGTGATGCGGCATGCGGATGCGGGGTATGAGGAGGCGGTGGCTTGTGCGAAGGAACAGGGGTTGAAGTTGCCGATGGTTTAGCATCGAAAGTCCGGAAGGCGCGACGGATGCCGTGGAGCTCAGCGCAGGGGGCGGATACTGAAGAGCGAGTCGAGCCAGACTGTCGAGCCGACTTTCTTCGTTCGCCATGTACTGAAAAAGTACTGGCCGCCTCAAGTAGCCCGGTAAACTTATCCATCGGTTACCGAACACCTGCCTATGGTGCGGCAATCACCCGAGTACGAGGTTCTCATGCAAGTCAGGGAAAGCACCATCGAGCAGGAGCTCATTGAAAAGCTCGGCGAGCTCAAGTACACGCTGCGTCCAGATATCCGCGACCGCGCGGCCATGGAGCGCAACTTCCGCGAGAAGTTCGAGGCGCTGAACCGGGTCAGCCTGACCGATGCCGAGTTCCAGCGTCTGCTGGAGGAAATTGTCACGCCTGACGTGTTCAAGGCCGCGCACACGCTGCGCCACCGCAACGCGTTCACCCGCGACGACGGCACGCCGCTCAATTACACGCTGGTGAACATCAACGACTGGTGCAAAAACGACTTCGAGGTCGCCAGCCAGTTCCGCATCAACACCGACTACAGCTACCACCGCTACGACGTGCTGCTGCTGATCAACGGCGTGCCGGCGGTGCAGATCGAGCTGAAGACACTCGGCATTAACCCGCGCCGGGCGATCGAGCAGATCGTCGAGTACAAGAACGACCCCGGCAACAGCTATACCCGCACACTGCTGTGCTTCATTCAGTTGTTCATCGTCAGCAACCGCGATTTCACGTACTACTTCGCCAACAACAACGCGCGCCACTTCGCGTTCAACGCGGACGAGCGCTTCCTGCCGATCTACCAGTACGCCGCGCCGGACAACAGCAAGATCAACGGCATCGACGCCTTCGCCGAGGCGTTCCTGGCCAAGTGCACGCTGGGCCAGATGATCAGCCGCTACATGGTGCTGGTGGCAAGCGAGCAGAAGCTGCTGATGATGCGGCCGTACCAGATCTACGCGGTGAAGAACATCGTCGAGTGCATCGACAAGAACCTCGGCAACGGCTACATCTGGCACACCACTGGCAGCGGCAAGACCCTGACCAGTTTCAAGGCATCCACCCTGCTCAAGGCCAACCCGGCCATCGAGAAGTGTCTGTTCGTGGTGGACCGCAAGGACCTCGATCGCCAGACCCGCGAGGAGTTCAACCGCTTCCAGGAAGGTTGCGTCGAGGAAAACACCAACACCGGCGCGCTAGTGCGCCGCATGCTCTCGGACGATGCGGCCGACAAGGTCATCGTCTGCACCATCCAGAAGCTTGGCTTGGCGCTGGACGAAAACAGCAAGCGCAACAAGAGCCGCGAGAAGCGCGGGCTGGCCAGCCACACCGAGCAACTTGCGGCGCTGAGCGACAAACGCATCGTCTTCATTTTCGACGAATGCCACCGTTCGCAGTTCGGCGACAACCACCAGGCCATCAAGGAGTTCTTCCCCAATGCCCAGTTGTTCGGCTTCACCGGCACGCCGATCTTCGAGCAGAACGCCAGCTACAAGCGCATCGAGGGCGAGGAGCAGACGCTCAAGACCACCGAAGACCTGTTCCAGCAGTCCCTGCACGAATACACCATCACCCACGCCATCGAAGACCGCAACGTCCTGCGCTTCCACGTGGACTACTACAAACCCGACGGCAAGCGTCCGCCCAAGCCCGGCGAAACGCTGGCCAAGCGCGCTGTGGTCGACGCGATCCTGGCCAAGCACGACGCCGCCACCGGCGGGCGCCGCTTCAACGCCATTCTTGCCACGGCGTCCATCAACGACGCCATCGAATATTTCGAGCTGTTCAAGCAGGCGCGGGCGCAGAGGCAGCAGGCCGAGCCGGACTGGCAGCCGCTAAACATCGCCGCCGTGTTCTCACCGCCGGCCGACGTCAGCGCCGATGTGAAGCAGTTGCAGGAAGACCTGCCGCAGGAGCAGGAAGACAACAAGAAGGACCCCGAAGCCAAGAAGACCGCGCTCAAGGCAATCATCGCCGACTACAACGCGCGCTTCGGCACCAACCACCGCATCGAGGAATTCGACGCCTACTACCAGGACGTGCAGCAGCGCATCAAGGACCAGCAGTTCCCCAATGCCGACCTGCCTATGAAGGGGCGCGAAAAGCTCGACATCGTGATCGTGGTGGACATGCTGCTCACCGGTTTCGACAGCAAGTACCTCAACACCCTGTACGTGGACAAGAACCTCAAGCACCACGGCCTGATCCAGGCGTTCAGCCGCACCAATCGCGTGCTCAACGACACCAAGCCCTATGGCAACATCCTCGACTTCCGCGGCCAGCAGAAGGAGGTGGATGCCGCCATCGCGTTGTTCTCCGGTGCCAAGGCCGACAAGGCGCGCGAGATCTGGCTGGTGGACACCGCGCCCGTGGTCATTGACAAGCTGAAAGTGGCGCGCGACAACCTCGACAACTTCATGACCTCGCAAGGGCTTACCGGCAAGCCCGACGACATCGCCAACCTCAAGGGTGACGCCGCCCGCGCCGCCTTCGTCGAGCACTTCAAGCAGGTGCAGAAGCTCAAGACGCAGCTGGATCAATACACCGATCTGACGTCAGAGCAGGCGCAGGAGATCGACCGGGTGCTGCCGCGCGACGAACACAACGCCTTCCGCGGCGCGTATCTGGAAACCGCGCAGCGGCTGCGAGCGCAGCAGAACAAACCATCGAGCCAGAAAGACGAGGCGGTGGACCAGCTCGACTTCGAATTCGTGCTGTTTGCCTCCAGCACCATCGACTACGACTACATCATGAAGCTGATCGCCGACTACTCGGCGAAGGCGCCCGGCAAGGCCAGCATGAGCCGCGAGCAGCTGATCGGCCTGATCGCCAGCGATGCCAAGTTCATGGACGAGCGCGAAGACATCAGCGAGTACGTGCGCGGCCTCAAGGCAGGCGAAGGCCTGGACGAGGCCGCCATCCGCGCCGGCTACCGGCAGTTCAAGGCCGACAAGGCGGCGAAGGACATGGCCGCGCTATCGGAAAAGCACGGGTTGCCTGTGGTTGCGTTGCAGGGGTTCGTCGATGGCATTCTCGCGCGCCGCATCTTCGACGGCGAACAGCTCACCGAGCTGCTCGCGCCGCTGGATCTGGGCTGGAAGGCGCGCACGCAAAAGGAACTGACGCTGATGGGTGATCTGTTGCCGCTGCTCAAGAAGCGGGCGGGTGGGCGCGAGATTGCCGGGCTCAAGGCCTACGAGGAATGACGATGGCGAAGCAAGGCATATCAACGGCGGTGCCGAGGTTGCGGTTCCCGGAATTTCGGAAGGCAGCGGGGTGGAAGGAGACCTCTTTGAGCAGCGTGCTTGTGGAGCATGGAGAGAAAAATGACGGTGCCAGTGAGGTTCACTCCGTCTCGGTCCACAAGGGTGTCGTTAATCAAATAGAGCATCTCGGACGCAGCTTCGCGGCTGCTGACCGCTCTAATTACAGTTTGGTTAAACCTCACGACATTATTTACACAAGGAGCCCCACAGGCGAATTTCCCTACGGCATCGTTAAGCAGAGTAGGTTGCCGTTCAATGTCATCGTCTCGCCGCTCTATGGGGTTTTTTCGCCGGTGAGTCGATATCTTGGTTACGTGCTTGATGCCTATTTTGAATCGCCTATTCGAACAAATAACTACCTTGCACCGATCATCCAAAAGGGCGCGAAAAATACCGTCCAGATTTCCAACGCAATTTTTTTGTCGAAGGGACTTTATCTCCCCAGCGAGGAGGCCGAGCAAAAAAAGATCGCCGACTGCCTAATGTCGCTGGACGAGGTGATTGCCGCACAGGGGAGGAAAGTGGAGGCGTTAAAGGCGCACAAGCGCGGCCTGATGCAGCTGCTTTTCCCCCGCGAAGGCGAAACCCGCCCGCGCCTCCGCTTCCCCGAGTTCCGCAACGCGCCGGAGTGGGAGCAGAAAGCAGGTGGTGTACTGTTCGAGAATCGAAAAGAGGGAGGTGAGGAAGGACTCTCCATCTATTCAGTAACCGTAAACGACGGAATGATTCCGCGTGCTTCATTTGATCGGGACTTCTACGATATTGAGGATCCTGTAAAAAACAAAAAGGTATACAAGGGTGATGTCGCGTACAACATGATGCGGATGTGGCAAGGTGCTCAAGGCGTAGCGGTTGAGGATTGCATGGTCAGCCCCGCATACGTTGTCCTTTCGCCTCTTGAAGGCGCTTGCTCGAGTTTCTTCGCCTATCTCTTCAAGCTCCCGCAATCGTTGGAGCTTTTGACAGCGTACTCCCGAGGACTCACCAAAGATCGCCTTCGCCTCTATTTCGACGATTTCGCGCGTATGCCGTTGTGTGTCCCGGGGCATGAGGAGCAGCAACGCATCGCCGAGTGTCTTTCCTCTCTCGACACTCGGATGACCACCGAATCGAACCAGCTTACCGCCCTCAAGACCCATAAGCAGGGCCTGATGCAGCAGCTGTTCCCCGCGCCGGAGGCCGCCAGCGCATGAACGGCCTGATCCTCTACACCACCGAGGACGGCACCAGCCGCATCCAGCTGCGCGCCGACGGCCAGACCGTGTGGCTCACCCAACTGGACATGGCCGAACTGTTCCAAACCAGCAAGCAGAACATCGCCAAGCATCTCAAGGCGATCTTTGCCGATGGCGAGCTGCACGCGGATTCAGTTGTCAACCAATGGTTGACAACTGCCGCCGACGGCAAGAACTACCGGGTGGCACACTACAACCTGGACGCCATCCTGGCGGTGGGTTACCGGGTGCGCTCGCCGCGCGGCGTGCAGTTCCGCCAATGGGCCAGCACGGCGCTCAAGGAATACCTGCTCAAGGGCTTCGTCATGGACGACGAGCGCCTGAAGAACCCGAATGGTCGCCCGGACCACTTCGACGAGATGCTGGCGCGCATCCGCGACATCCGCGCCTCGGAGAAGCGTTTCTACCAGAAGGTGCGCGACCTGTTCGCGCTGAGCGTGGACTACGACAAGACCGACCGCGCCACCCAGACCTTTTTCGCCACCGTGCAGAACCTGCTGCTGTACGCGGTAACGCAGCAGAGCGCGGCGGAGTTGATCCTTGCTCGCGCCAACCCGGACGACCCGCACTTCGGCTTGCGCGCATGGCGCGGAGGCCGGGTGCGCAAGCAGGACATCCTGGTCGCCAAGAACTACCTCACCGAGGACGAGATCGACACCCTCAACCGGCTGGTGGTGATCTTCCTGGAAACTGCGGAACTGCGCGCCAAGAACCGGCAGGACATCCCCATGCGCTTCTGGATGGAAAACGTGGGCCAGATCATCAGTTCCAACGGTTTTCCCTTGCTGACAAACGCCGGCTCCGTGAGTCACGAGCAGATGGAAGCGCACGCCAGCGAGCGCTATCTCGCCTTCGACGAACAACGCAAGCAGCAGGAAGCGCGCGCGGTCGATGCCGCCGACGAGGCCGAACTGGTCGCGCTGGAGAACAAGATCAAGAGACGCCCGAAGCCATGACGGGAACCGACCAGAAGCAACCGCGCAAGGCCATGGGCGCCGTGCCGTTCCCCGATCTTCCGGCGTTGGCGAAGCATCTTCGGGAGGAGCTGGACAAGAAGAAATTCGTCTTGCTCTACGCCTACAACGGTGTTGGTAAAACGCGCCTGTCGGGAGCATTCCGAGACTTGGGACGGAAGGTCACCGAGGATGGTGAAACCACAAAGCGCGACACGCTCTACTTCAATTCTTATACCGAAGACCTGTTTTCTTGGGACAACGATCTGGAGTACGAAAAGAAACGGCTTCTGGAGCTGAATACCGGCTCGAAGTTCTTCAACGGCCTGCGCGAGCTGGAAATGGAGGTACAGATCGGCAAGCTGCTGGAACGCTACACCGATTTCAATTTCTACATCGACTACGACCGCCGTAGACCACCGGATTCTTCGGACGAGGTGGGGGAATCGCTTCCGCCAGCGGTGATGTTCTTCCGTGAGCGTGAGGAAAACGGTGATCCGATTGCGATCAAGGTGTCGCGCGGCGAGGAGAACATCTTCATCTGGTGCTTTTTCCTCGCCATCGTGCAGCTAGTGCTCGATGGCGCCGAGGCCTACAAGTGGGTGAAGTACGTCTACATCGACGATCCGATCTCGTCGCTGGACGAGCACAACGCTATCGTGGTCGCCAATCATCTTGTGCAGTTGTATCGGGATGCCGCGAAGGACGAGGCCGGTGAATTTGCAGCAGGCAAGATCAAGGTGGGCACGATCATCTCCACCCATCACCACCTGTTTTTCAATGTTCTGCATTACGAACTGAAGAATTACTTCAGCGGAAGAGCGTCACAGTACGTACTCAGCCGGGAGCGGGCGAGCAATCGCTACGAGCTTAAGCAGGAGCGAGGGGATACGCCGTCCTTCCACCACGTCGCGACACTGGTCGAACTGGACAAGGTTGCGCGGGGCAAGGCGATCCAAACGCACCATTTCAACATGCTGCGAGCGGTTCTCGAGAAGACGGCGCTGTTTCACGGCTATACGCACTTTGGCGCTTGCATCAAGAAGGATCCCGACGACGCTGACGGTACTTTGCATCAACGCTTTGTTGATCTTCTGAGCCACGGCAAATATTCGCTCTACGAGCCGGTGGAGATGGGGGACGAGACGAAGAAATTTTTCCGGAAGATCGTGCGGGATTTTCTGGATCGCTATCCCTATAACAAGGCGCTATTCCCCCCTGACCCCATCCCTGAGACAGATCCGGCATCATGAACGACAAAGACCAAAAAGAACTCGGCAAGACTCTGTGGGCCGTCGCCGACCAGCTGCGCGGCACGATGGACGCAGACGACTTCCGCGACTACATGCTGTCGTTCCTGTTCCTGCGCTACCTCTCCGATAACTACGAGGCGGCGGCGCGGAAGGAGTTGGGATCGGACTATCCGGACCCGAACGCCATCGGCAACGCCGGCAAGACGCCGCTGTCGGTCTGGTATGCGGCCAATAAGGCGGACGTGGCACAGTTCGAGCAGCAGATGCGGCGCAAAGCGCATTACGTCATCAAGCCCAAGTACCTGTGGGGCCATATCGTGCATCTGGCCAAGATGCAGGACGACACGCTGCTGGACACGTTACAGGGCGGCTTCAAGTACATCGAGGAAGAATCCTTCCAGAGCCACTTCCAGGGTCTGTTCTCGGAGATCAACCTCGCCTCGGACAAGCTCGGCCGCAATTACCCCGACCGCAACGCCAAGCTGTGCGCCATCATCAGCGAGATCGCGCGCGGCATGGCGTTGTTCTCCACTGACAGCGACACGCTGGGCGATGCCTACGAGTACCTGATCGGCCAATTCGCAGCCGGCTCGGGCAAGAAGGCCGGCGAGTTCTACACCCCGCAGCAGATCTCCAACATCCTTTCGGCCATCGTTACGCTGGACAGCCAGGAGCCGAAAGCTGGACCGCGCCGCAAGCTGGACAGCGTGTTCGATTTTGCCTGCGGCTCGGGTTCCCTGTTGCTCAACGTGCGCCACCGCATGACCGAAGCCGGCGGCACCATCGGCCGCATCTACGGGCAGGAATCCAACATCACCACGTACAACCTCGCGCGCATGAACATGCTGCTGCACGGTGTGAAGGACACCGAGTTCGAGATCTGGCACGGCGACACCCTGAAGAACGACTGGGACTGGCTGCGCGAAACCAATCCGGCGAAGAAGCCCAAGTTCGACGCCGTGGTGGCCAATCCGCCCTTCAGCTACCGCTGGGAGCCGAAGGATGAAGCGAGCCAGGATTCGCGGTTCAAGAATCACGGCGTGGCACCGAAGAGCGCGGCCGACTTCGCCTTCCTGCTGCACGGTCTTCATTACCTGAAGGACGACGGCGTCATGGCCATCATCCTGCCGCACGGCGTGTTGTTCCGCGGCGGCAAAGAGGCGGAGATCCGCACTAAGCTGCTCACCGACGGCCATATCGACACGGTGATTGGCCTGCCGGCCAACCTGTTCTATTCCACCGGCATCCCGGTGTGCATCTTGGTGCTGAAGAAGTGCAAGAAGCCGGACGACGTGCTGTTCATCAACGCCGCCGATCACTTCGTGAAGGGCAAGCGCCAGAACCAGCTGACGGATGAAAACATCCAACGGATCGTCAGCACGTACCAGAACCGGGACGAGCATGAGCGCTACTCCAAGCGCATCTCGATGGAGCGGATCGCTGAGGAAGGCTACAACCTCAACATCTCACGCTATGTCAGCACCGCCGAGGATGAGAAGGAAATCGATCTCACGGCCGTGTATGCCAATTTGCAAGCAATCGAGTTGGAGATTGGCGAGGCGAAGAAGCGCCACAACGCGTTTCTTGCGGAACTGAGGCTGGCGCCCTTGCCTTGAGTTCCGACGATACAAGGACCACGGTGCAGGTCTTTGGTGCCGGTGCCTTGAAACTAGAGAAGCGCGCGAGTTTTTTTCTGCCTACGGCGGTCTTTCGCGATCAGCGCCACAATTACATTCATACTGCTTACGCAGTAAGTAGGTCAGTCTCCTCGCGTCGTCCGCGCGTGGTGTTGACACCATCGAGCAGCAATAGCAGACTCGTTCACAAGGAGCCTAGAAACTCCCCAAACAGCGGTACCCACCTCCGACAAACCGGTGGGTTTTTTGTGCCTGCATCTGTGGGCGCAACCGACGTGACACCTGCGTCGGGAGGGCGGCGAATACAACACCCGCAAGGGGAATAAGCCCGCCGACTGTTTGCGGTTTCTAGCCTCCCGACTTCCCGTCCGGCGTCATGTCGTGGACGGGCACTGCGATGGAATCAGGAGGCGACCATGTCAACGTTCGATTCGGATGATCGGGAAACGATGGGTTATTTTCTGCCGGAGAACAGCCAGCTCCGGCTGCAGAAACTGCACGAGTACGCCGAGTTCCTCTCGCATATAGCGCAACCGCGCACGCCGGACGTGGAGCGGGAATGGATCCCCGAGATCAATGTGGAGCAGGTAGCGATCTGCCTTGAATTGCTGGCGGAGCAGGTGGGCCTCGTGCTGAACGACCTCTCGTTTCCGGCCTACCGATCCGAAAGCGAGGCGACGCCTGCGGTCGATGCGAAGCCAGAAGCCGCAGAGGCGATGCCCGGCGACGCAGCTGGCCGCTACCTCTTCGGCATGACCCTGGATCAAGTCGATACGCTCAACCAGCTGATCGACATGATTACCGCCCACGGCGACGTAGTCACCGCCAGCCACGACACCGAGCTGGCCGACCACACGCTGTCCCTGCTGGGCCACGCCATCTTCAGCGACGCGCGCGCGGTGCGCGAGATCATCCGCCAGGTGGAATCGCAGAGGCTCAACCCACCGCGCAGTTCGCACACCGGCGTAAGCGAAGAGCAGGGTGTCTACCGGATTGAGCGAGAAAGCTTTCGGGTTCACTGAGTAAAGAACGCGAGCACGATTCGCCTTTACTGGAGTAGCGAGAGACTGGGCATGCGTCTTCAGAGACATTTTCCAGCGTTGAAAATGTCTCTGGGCCCGTTACTCGCGCAGGCCCGTTTCCGCTTGGCGGCGAATAGTATCTGGGCACCGGAGTGATGCGGTGCGGTATGCGGATGTGGGGAATGAGTGGCTGTGGACTGTGCGAAGGAGCAGGGGTTCAAGTTACCGATGGCCTGATCGATCATCTTGCCAGGCATACGGCATTGCCGTACATTTAGCTGGCGCAGAAAGGAGTCTGCCTTGTACGAATTCATCGAATCATCCGTGTTTGCAAAGTATGTGTACGACTACCTCACTGAGGAGGAGTACACCGCCATGCAGTGGTACCTGACGCAACATGTTGACGCGGGTGATCTGATTCCCGGCTCCGGCGGTTGTCGCAAGATGCGCTGGGGTGCAGCAGATAAGGGTAAGCGTGGCGGTGTGCGGGTGATCTACTACGAGGTCACTCAGGCTGGGCAGATATGGTTGCTGGCAATTTATGCCAAGAACAAACAGGACAACTTATCGGCGCGCGTCATACGGCTGATCAAGGACCACATGGTGAAGTCATGAAAAAGTTGAGCAAAGAAATTCTCGCCCGCGATGCCAAGCGCGATATCGGCGCCGAAGTGCTCGAAGCGATCGGCGAGATCAAGGCAGGTGGCGGGCGCAAGTTCACCGTGCAGGTGAGTCAGGCGACGGAAGCCCGGATCAAGCTCGGTCAGTCACAGGCTGATTTCGCCGAGATGCTTGGCGTGTCCGTTCGTACGCTGCAGGACTGGGAGCAGGGGCGGCGCGAGCCGAGCGGTGCTGCCAAGGCGTTGCTGAAGGTTGCTGTCGCAGCGCCGAACACGGTGCGTAAAGTACTGGCGGCGGCTTGAGGCTGTGCTCAAGAGAACGACGTCATGAAGAAAATGGTCATCGGCATCGCATCTCAGCAAGCCATTCGCGCCCGCGCGCTGGCCATTGCGCGCGGTGATCATCAGCCGCGCCTCAACGAATCCAAGATATGGTTCACCTCCATGCGCTCGCTGGCTGAAGTACTGTCCGACGACAACCGGGCGCTGATTCGGTTGAATTTGGCTCATTAATGTTGTTCGACTGGAGTTTGACTAATGCAGGGATACAAGGCAGGTGTAGCGCGTGTAGTTTGTGCAGCGACGATGGCAATCCTTGCTGCCTGTTCGAACGGGTCGGCGCCGAATCAGGGTCGCGTAGATCCGAATCAATCCGCGACCCAGGATGCGGCGATTGACCGGCAGATACCTGAGGTGTGCTTAAAAGTTGTTGAAACTGAATTGGCGTGTCTTGAGAACAAGCAAGCCGTCGATCGCGTTGGTGGTAATACCGCCGATCTCCTTTCCGACCGTGTCCAAATCACGCAAGCGCAGCAGGAGCGCACCGTGACCCTGCACAACGCGATTCTTCTGCGAGGGCCTTCCGAGGCAGCGGTCGAATGCAAACGCCGGGCATCGTCAGAAATCACGGACCTTACCGCAACCCAGGTTCGCCAGATTCGTGCCGCAGGTGGTGACGCCGCGCCTTGCGAGCGTGCAGTGGACGCGCTTCGTAACAACGTGTTCCCAACTGTGCGCCAGTCCGACCCAGCGCCTAACGCTGCAATGTCCGGTGGGCTATCCCCAGCAGAATGCGACCGACTCGTGAGACGTTCGCTCTTTAATATGACGTTTCCGCCAAACGATCCGATGGAAGCGAAGTTCGTGGCGAGTTGCGTGGCTGGACGAGACCACTACACGCGGAGTCTTTTCAACTGCGTATTCACCTCGAAATACAGCGATGCAATGGACTGTGCGTATCTCGCCAGGGGAATTGATAGGTCAAAGAACTCTCCTGAATTGGCCGCCCGCCAGATTGGCGACGACGGTTCGTTTCAATCTTCAGTTTCGTTGATGGTCGCGGCCGTCTACAAAGATAAGGACCCGCATAGGGTGGTCGATCAAATAACGCGCGACCAGTACCTGTCCAAGCGCGACAACATTTTGAAAAGTCTCGGCGAGTCGCCGCCGTCCGACCGTCATCTGCCGTTTCATTCTTCCTACTCAAACGACGTAGCGAACGGACTGAACTACTGGATTGTTCGCGAAGACTTTATTGATCTGCAACTGGTCAAGGTTGTTTTCGAAGAGTCCAAAGGCTCAGACTCCGTGATCTGTGCACGCTACGGATCTACCGAAAAAATTGCCGTTAACACAGGGTTCTGTGCCGCCCTTATTAAGAAATATCTCCACACTGAACTTGCTGATAAATAGATCGGGAAAAGGTAACTAAGTTGGTCAGAGCCCCCTACTCGATTTCCAAAAAGCGGGGTCAGGTTGAGAAGGCTCGGTTACGAACCAAGCAACAATCAAATAGGGGTTAGCAATGCGAAAATTCGGAACAATGGCGTTTCTGGCCGTCGCTGCATTCGCTCAGTCGGGCTGTCACGCTAACCAAAACGTTGTGGCGTTTGATGTAGCCGGATGCGGGGTATGGACTGAATCGGAGCAGGTTAGGGTGGTTGGCATTTACTGGGTTCAAGGTTATGTCTCAGGGCACGACTTCACGGCTGACCCAAATCGTCAATCGGTTCGCATGGTAACGCCCGACGCGGTTCGCGCCAGTATTGGGAAATACTGCGCAGCTAATCCCGATAAAAATATGTTGCATGCTGCGCAGAACTTCGTCCAAGAGCAGTCCACAAAATAGTCCAACAAAGGGGCCAGTTTAACTTGACCCTATGAATCTCCCCTCCTGCCTGAGAACCCCCATGTTGTCGAAGTCGCTTTGCCTGGTGCTGCTGGTTCTTTCGTTCTCCGCGAGTGCGGTTGTCATTCGTGACGATGTCGATGACGCGAAGTATCGGGTGTCGGATTCCGAACTGCCTGCGCTAGCCGATATACCGATGGAAGGCCAAGGCGTATTGATCGATCCGCAGTGGGTAGTCACTGCCGCCCATGCGGTGACATGGCAATCCGGCGGCGTCAACGCGGTGACCATCAATCATGTCCCTCGGCATGTTGAACGTGTTGTGCTTTATCCGGGGTACCAAAAACTTCCTCAACCGCTTATCGACAAGGCACTAAAAACCAATGACGCGACTCAGATCATCGCGTTCCTCTCGGCATCGAACGACGTCGCTTTGTTGAAATTGAGCGAGCCGGTCACAGATGTTGCCCCCATCGTCATCTACACAAGAAACGACGAATTGGGAAAGAACATCAAGATCGTGGGCAGGGGGGCGACCGGAACGGGATCGCGCGGGCAGGATGCCAACGGTGCCCACCGCACGGTTCTCCGTCGCGCATTCAACACGATCAACGGCGTTCAAGACCGATGGCTCTGCTACACATTCCATAAGCCACCGTCAGCGTTGCCACTGGAAGGCATATCGGGCGATGGCGACAGCGGCGGCCCCGTACTCATCCAGGTCAATGAGCAATGGCAAGTGGCTGGACTGGTTTCCTGGAAACGTGGGAAAGACAACGCCATTCTTCTCCACCCAGGCTTTTATGGTCAAACCAACTACAACGTCCGCCTGAGCCACTACACGAATTGGATTGATAACGTCATTCTTACCGACAAAGAACGCAGTGGTGGTAGCACTGTGGATGGTAAGAGCTGACAAGGCAGGGCCGAAGGGGGCAATGACAACTGTTTTTCCGCGCTTACATGGAGGTCGCATGGTGTTTAATCGTCTGTTTTGTTTCATCGTGTTCTTCAGCGTGGCTCGACTGTGTCCGGCAGAAGATTTCCATCCGTTTGACGGGCCGCAGCCACTTCTCGTCGCTATTGAAACGGATCCGTGGGCGATGGTGCTGGGTTCTGATTCACCGAGGGTCGCGATCTACGAAAATGGCGATGTGATTTTCGTGCGAGGGAGCGGAGCAGGTCAGGCCTACTACTTCACTCGGCTGGCACCAAACGAACTCAACGGACTTTTACTACAAGCCAAGACGGCTCTTGTCGGTCAAGGACTGAAGCATCGCTACGACCTAGGCAGCGCGACGGATATGCCTATGGCAAAGTTTTATTTCCATGACAGCGGTACTTCCGTGGCCACCGAGGTCTACGGTCTGGACTGCTTGCCACCCAACCGGTTCCAGCGAAAATCCGGCTCGGGAATGCCACCACAGTCTTTGCTGGATTTGAATAAATCGCTTTGCAGTTTAGATTTCGCCAACAGCAAAAAGTGGGTGCCGCGATACGTCGAAGTGATGATGTGAGACTACGGATATGCGCCAGGCCCTTCTGCTTTTTGGCCAAAGGATTGGCCAGGACTCAATTCGCCACGGACGATCAAGCGAGGCGATGCTTACTCGATCTTTTTGGACGGAACGACGCTCCCGAAATTGCAGTCTTTTCTAAGAGGTATCGGGCAAAAGAGTGCGACAGTTATCGACAGAAGAAAGATGGCTGTTTCCTATCGGTATCCCTTTCCGAGTGAGCCGATTTGGAGCAAGGCATTTCAGTCGATCGAATAGAAAGTCAAAGAGCTATCGGGATCAGGTTCGCTTATCCGCGCATATCTTGACTCCCCTCCCTTGCAGTAGCAGACTCGATTCCAAGGAGCCTAGAAACTTCCCAGGTAGCGGTACCCACCTCCGACAAACCGGTGGGTTTTTTGTGCCCGCATCAGCGGGCGCAACCGACGTGACACCTGCGTCGGGAGGGCGGCTAATACAACACCCGCAAGGGGAATACGCCCGCCGGCTACCTGCGGTTTCTAGCCTCCCGACTTCCCGTCCGTCGTCATGCCGTGGACGGGCACTGCTGTGGAATCAGGAGGCGACCATGTCAACGTTCGGTTCGGATGATCGGGAAACGATGGGTTATTTTCTGCCGGAGGACAGCCAGCTCCGGCTGCAGAAGCTGCGCGAGTACGCCGAGTTCCTTTCGCATATAGCGCAACCGCGCACGCCGGACGTGCATCAGGAATGGATCCCCGAGATCAATGTGCAGCAGGTGGCGATCTGCCTGGAATTGCTGGCGGAGCAGGTGGGCCTCGTGCTGGACGACCTCTCGTTTCCGGCCTACCGGTCTGAAGGCGAAGCGGCGGCTGCGGCTGGCGCGGAGCCTGAAGCCGCAGAGGCGATGCCCGGCGACGCGGCTGGCCGCTACCTCTTCGGCATGACCCTTGAGCAGGTCGATACGCTCAACCAGTTGATCGACATGATCGTAGCCCATGGCGATGTAGTGACCGCCAGCCATGACGCCGAGCTGGCCGACCACACGCTATCGCTGCTGGGGAACGCCATCTTCGGCGACGCGCGCGCGGTGCGAGAGATCATCCGCCAGGTGGAATCGCAGCGGCTAGGGCCGGCGCGCGGTTCGCACACCGGCGTAAGCGAAGAGCAGGGCGTCTACCGTGTCGCGCGAAAACGCTTGGAAAGCGGGACGGGGAAGTTAAATCACCTCGTAAGCCAGCCCGGAACGAGCATGCGCTGCGTCCGCCCTGGGGTCTCGGGCGCCGCCTTTTTCCGGTGATTTGCCCGGGTCGTTGAATTGCGCCAATATGTATCGCAATTGCATCGCATCAGGAGGTTTCATGAAGAGCGCGACCATCCCTTCGCTGCGTGTGGAGCCGGTTCTGCGCCGCGCTGCGGAAGAAGTTCTGCGTGATGGAGAAAGTCTGTCCGGCTTTGTCGAGTCCGCATTGCGGGCGCAGATTCAGCAGCGGCAGCAGCAGGCTGCCTTCATCGCACGGGGACTGGCTTCCCGGGATCAGGCTAAGGCTACCGGGGTGTACTTTTCGTCGGCTGCCGTGATGAAAAAGCTGGAAGCGCGATTGGCCAAGGCAAAGAAAGCCTCGGCGTGAAGTTCAAGGTCCGTTTCACGGAGGAGGCGCTTGCCGACCTTGAACGGCTGTATGAGTTTGCCCTGACTCGCGACGACGGTGACTGGACCACGGCCGAGCGAGCACTGGCCGCTATCCGCAATGGCTTGGGCTTGTTGGAGACTTCACCCTTCAGTTGCCGAAAGGCCACGCCTGACAACACCTTCCTGCGCGAGTTGATCATTGCCTTCGGCGTATCCGGCTATGTGGCCCTGTTTGAAATCGATGACGGCAAAACAGTTACCGTGCTGGCGGTGCGGCACCAACGCGAAGACGATTACCACTGATTCCAAAAACTGGGGTCAGAGTGGAGTTCTTTGAGGGCGATGTTGGAAAGTCGACTCTGCCCCCGGTTTCGGCGGCGAAGACCATGCGCACCTTTCTGACATGATTCGCAACCCTCTGATAATCTCGTGCGCTTGGAAGCCAAAGGGGATCACGATGGACTTGTGGAAGCAATGGAAGCGGTTGGCCGGTATGTCGCTGCTTATGGTTTTGGCGGGCTGGACGACGGCAGTTACAAGCAAGCAAATGCCGAGCGCCATGCAAAATGGCGCGCACCCACCACAGGTGACGCAACCGCCCACGCACCACATGCCGTTCGCGGGAATGGGTCGTACTACTTTCGTCTACTCGATCGATGACATTCATGCGTTCCTGGCCAAGGTCAAGGCGGCGGAAGCGATCAACAGTCTGGTGCAGCGTTGCCTTGCCTATCCCGATCCGCCGAATAGTCACTGGTCGCACGCGACTGTCGTGGCCTATTGCCGCTACCACCTGCAGAAGGTGATCTCGTTCGCCGAGGCGCAGAAGCTCATCCAGACCGGACATGCCGCCGATCTCGACCACCAGCTTGAGCAGGATCTGCAGGCACAGATCAGTGTACCCGCGGCACCGGGCGTGCTGGACCGTACCTATTACAACGCTTTCGACAATGGCTCGTTCGATGTCCGCTCGACGCTGGATGCCTGGAAGCGCGCGTCGCCATCCAGCGCGTTCGCCTATGCGGCCAGTGGCATGGCGTATGTGGCGATGGCTTCCGATGCACGCGGTGGGGCCTATATCCGTGATACACCTCAAAGCAACATCGACGCCATGGACCGCCTGTTGGCACAGGCCGACACCGACCTGCAGCGCGCGGTTGCCTTGAACCCCAAGGTCACGCCGGCCTATGTCTCGATGATCAATGCCGGCTCGATGAGTCTGGGTGATGACTACACGCTCAATGCCGCCAAACGCGGACTGGCGGCCGCGCCCGACAACTATTCGATCTACGGCGTGCTCAGTGGTGCGGCGGAGCCCAAATGGGGCGGCTCGCTGGAAGCCATGGATCGTGTTGCTGTCCAGGCGCAGGCTTACGTAAAGCAGAACCCGCTGCTGACGATCCTGCTTTCGGCGGAGCCTGCTTACAAGTATGACGTGTGCAACTGCGAATCGTCGGCCAATTGGTCGGCTTTTCCCGTGGTGTTCGACAACGTCGCCAGCACGTCGCTCCTGTCCAACGCCGGTTTTGCCGCCAGCGAAAACGGGCATCCCGAACTGGCGGTGATCTATCTGTCAGAGGTGATGCGTTTTCAGCCTGGCGCTTGGGGTGTGCGCAGGCGGCGTGACTTCGAACTTCCTGCCGTGGGCGAATCCGACATGGCGATGGAGGACGCCAACCGCCTCATCGCCGGCAATCCCCAGATTGCCGCCAACTACCGGCTGCGTGGCGACATCTACATGTCGCTGATGGACTACCCGTCTGCCGAAAAGGATCTCGAGCACGCACTGGCCATGGCTCCCGACGACATCGAGGTGCTTTCCTCATTGGGAAACCTCTACACCAACCAGACACACGAGTGGGACAAGGCGTGGGATATTGCTGATCGCATCATCCGCAAATACCCCGGCAGTCCAGGCGGGTGGGCCATGCGGGCGACCATTGTGGAGAATCAGCCGCGCGCCGATTTGAGTGCCACCTATCAGTATTTTGTAGATCACTTTGGCAACGACCCGATCATGCAGTGGCATATCAGCCGCATGCGTGAACTCCTCACCAAATCATCGCAACCGGTTCCGGCCAGTCTGACTCCGCAGCACCCCTAGGACGTGACTCTCGTGTCACCGGTATTGCCGATCTCTCCACTCGCCGCATCACGTTCCACCGCGGACAAAGAAAAGACATGAGCCGCTCGTCCGTTGCCATCCTCGTCGTCTGTTGCGGTCTCGTTTGATGCGAGATGTATAACCCGACCCGGGTCGGTCTATTAGGTAGTTAGGCCGCAATGACGAAAGCAAGCCAGCCGAGCTACACCGATAAAATTTGCCCTGTCTGTGGCGGCAGCACAGTAGTTCAGGCTGCCCCTGCATTGGGCACTCGGTCATCGAAGTTCCATTGCTCAAGTTGCGGCGCCCATTGTCTCTATATCTCAAGCTAGGCACTAGGTCAGTTTCCCGTGCCTAACCAGTCATCCAAGCGTACGGCACCGCCGCCGCTTAATTCCAGCGTTAGGCCTTTCATTGAGCATCGCAGAATTTCAATCCAAGTCAGCCTCGTCAAGCGAGCTCGTGCTGCCGCTTTCCGAGGCTCTCGAAGCGTTGCAACTTATGGCGCAATCGGGCGTCTCTGTTTTGGGCTGGGATGGTTGGCTCCGCTACCCCGATGGTAAGCTCGGCCATTCACAGCAACACCAAGGCACCGCGTCAGTTCCACAGCTAAGTCAGGCCGAGTTATATGCTTGGTTCCGCAGCACCATGCAAGACTCGCAAGTTGAGCATCACCGCAATCCGGAGGTATCTGGCAGTGAGCTTCTTTTTTGCATCACGTACCAGGCCTAACAACTCGTTCAAGGCGGACTTCGCCGCCGCTTAACTCCAGCGTTAGGCCCATGATCTCGATCACGGCAATATCAGAAATCCATCTTCCAGATGTGCAGCTCTACGCTTCCGACCACCAAATCGCGGCCACGAGCAATCTTCCGTCGCCATACCCACAGAATGGTGCTGAGCAATGGTTTTCGGCAGTTTCGGAGCGCATTGCTGCGGGTCAGAGCCAAGTCTTCGCTGTCGTATTCAAGGAATATTTTTGCGGGATCATTTCTCTGAATGCCATCAATGATGAGGCTAAGAGCGCCGAGCTTGACTACTGGATCGCCACCCCCTTTCAGCGACGCGGTATTGCAACTCAAGCCGCATCGCTTGCTATTGGGTACGCGACTGAAACACTTTCATCCCGCAAAATCTTCAGCACTTGTCTGTCGTCAAACGAAGCATCTGCTCGCGTCCTAGAACACAATGGCTTCATCGAGATCGGTAGGCATCAGCTAAAGTCAGGCAAGTTTGTCGGGCATGAAATTCGGCGCTTCTGCTTTCAAATGCCTAACAATTCGTTCAAGGCGGATGCCTCCGGCTCCAGTGTTAGGCGTCAAGAGAAATGACCTCATCCATCGACAAACTCCATGATGCGTCTCTAGTTGCCGTTAACTTCGACTGGCAGGCACGCACATGCAGCTTCAATTTCTCAGGCACACCACATAAGCTTGAGCCGTTCACGGTCACTTTCTACAGCGTCACTGAGCTACTAATTCCCGCATCCTATCCTTGGGGTTCGTCGGTCTCAGTGTTGGAATTTCGCGAGAAAGGTGAGGGGCTTTACGAGCTTGCTATGCAGTCTGGCGACACAATCACGGTAGTGGCGCCTAACTGCTCGTTCAAGGCGGACGGCTGCGCCGCCGCTCAACTCCAGCGTTAGGTGGCAAATGAAGTCGACAGCATCGAAATGGAAAATTGCGGCTTTGATCCTAGTCACGTTGCCAACGGCTATTTGGCTCTCTCCAAAGAATCCAGATCTTCCCGTATCAAAGTTTGTGTATTTCCTTGGCTTTTTACCGCTTTTCATCGCAGCCGCCATGGAGCTTCAAAGTGAGTGGGAGGCTGTCTTAGACAAGTGGCGCAACCCCGAGTCTCATGTAAAAAATGACCAGAAAGGCAACAAAGTTTTTTATATTCTTTGTCTTACCCTTGCTGGCCTTGTGCTACTTATAATTTGCGTTGGCTCCATGCTGCACACCTAACATTTCGTTCAAGGCGGACGGCTTCGCTGCCGCTTAACTCCAGCGTTAGCCAACATGCGCATACTCGCCTTTATTGTCTTAGCCATCGTCTGTTCACAGACACTTGCATCGCCTTGCAGCGCAGTGAGTCAAAAGCTCACAACCGCGCAAAAGGTCGCATGGGCGCCTGTCTTGGCACAACAACTCAAGACCAGCTCGGCTTCGGTGCAGCAGGTCTTTTCTTTTGCCAATTGGCACATCATCTATGTCGAAACATTCGACTCCGATTCTCCTTTTCTGTTCCTCAAAGGCGAGCCTGTCCGCACTCACTTCGTAACAATATGGAGCGGTGCGGCCCGTCCAGCAGAAGAGCAAAGCATCAGGGCTTGGGCGATTCAGCACGCGCCAGGCATACCTCCCGAATTAGCCAGTTGTTTCGCTTGGCACGTTTCTAAAGCGCGTAACAGGTAGAGTTGGCGAACAACTCGTTCAAGGCGGACGGCGCCGCCGCCGCTTAACTCAGGCGTTAGGCCTATGACCACTCAGCTGCATCCGAACTTTTACCGCTGCGTGACTTGGGTATTCAGTGCCATTCTAGTGCTCGCTACCATCGGGTACCTTTGGCAGGGTTACGGCGAGGGTGACTGGTGGACCCGAGACTATATTTTCTCGATGCTCATTCCAATCGCTATTGCCCCGCTTGCTGTTTGGCTCATGTTCGTTCCATCGCAACTGGAGTTTTCTGATAGCCAGATCATCATCAAGTTTCGCTTCAGGCCGCTTTATGAGCTTTCGTGGTCGAACCTCAAATACTACGGGTCCGGCCAAAGCGTGTTCATGATTCAATTCGTCGGTTACGGCACTTTTCAGATCTTTCCTCAGGCATTCCACCGAAGTGACTGGCTGCTGCTGAAGAATTTCCTGTCATCCACGTTTCCAGAGAAAAAAGCTTCGGGCTACATCGGTAACCGAATGTTTAAGTGGCCGCGACCCAAGGTCTAACAACTCCGTAAGAGACTTCCCGTCAATACCGCCGGATTGATGTTCTTGCCTTGAGCTTTCAGGCGTTCGCTGTTCATCGTGTTGTCCTGTTTGCTGCGTCGTGCGTGTCAGTGCTGCGCGGTGTTGAACGTTGTCAGACTGCATTTCCGTAAACGGTCTTGTTGAGCCATTGCTGCCGGCTCGGACCAGGGTATAAACCGCGCCCGGAGACCTCGTTCGTTCATCGGTGTCGTCGGTGTTCGGGGATCAGCCGAAGCACGTTGGGACGTCCAGAATGTTAGTCAGGTTCTCTCCGGGTGGGTCTGACCCGTTGCTACCGCTTAGCGCTGACGTGGAACTTGTTTGCAGGTGCCGATTCATGCCATCGCAGTGAGGGTGTGCTGGTCAGCCGAACGCTGCGCCATGGCCCGAGGCCACCCAGTCGGGTGCTTCAAGCAGGCGTGCGGATCGTAGTCAAGATCATGCGCGAGCATCGCCCACAGGTTGGCGCGCGTGCTTGTTGGCAATCGCCACCAGCACCTTGCCGAACGGCATCCGGCCATCCAGCTGTCGTATCCAGATCTGCTCCGGCGTGGACTTTTCCACGCTGACCGATTTGGCCCGCTGCTGACTGCTGCGCGCGCCCTGGATCAGCAACGTGCGAAGGTACGCATCGCCACGACAGCTGATTGTGCCAAGCCGCGTGTGTCCACCGCTGGAGTGCTGTGTCGGCACCACACCCAGCCATGCGGCCAGTTGTCGACCGTTCCTGAACTCCCGTGCGCACCTGCGCCCAGTGGGCGCTGAGGTCACGCAGCAACTCCTTGAACTCATCCGGCAGCGCGGCATGCTGATCCAGTGCTGCCAGTACTCGATGCAACGCCAGGTCGCCCTTGGCCACCACGACCCCGAACTCGGCCAGAAGACCGCGCAGGCGATTGCCGATGGCCAGCGACTCGGTCTTGTAGCCCTCACGCACCCGATGCCATGCCAGCCGCGCCTGCTGGTCGACATCCTTGACCGGCACGAAGCGCATGTTGCCCTGACGGGCGGCGGTGGCGATCGCCTCGGCGTCGTTGCGATCATTCTTGCTCGTGCGGCTCTTGCGGAACGGAGTGACGAACTGCGCCGCCATCAACCGCGGCTGCAGTCCGTACTCCAGGCAGCGGCGCGCCCAATGGTGCGCGCCGCTGCACGCTTCCATCGCCACCACCGTGCCGGCCAGCCGCTGGGCCAGCCACAGCGCAAACGCCTCGCGTTCCAGATCCCGCCGGCCCAGCACGTGGCCTGCCGCATCCATCTCACACACCGAAAACAGGCTCTTCGCCAAGTCCACGCCAATGGTTATAGTGCTCATGGAGACTTCCTCTTCTGCTGACGGATGTTTCGCAACACCATCATGGCCCTCGAGGCCGAAAGGGGAGGAAGTCTCTTTTTACTCGTTCAAGGCGGACGCCTTCGGCGCCGCTTAATTCCAGTGTTAGGCCTCATTGGAGGAATCAGCAGTGATCAAGGAAGTTGGCGGAGTCCCCATACAACCCAAGCATCGGGCTACTTGCCATTGCGGCTCAGTGGAGCTGGAATTAGATCTCCCGGATGGCATCGTCAATCCGAGACGTTGTGACTGCTCCATTTGCAGGCGCAAAGGCGCTGTCGTAGCCTCCGTATCGCTGAGCGGCATCCGCATCGTCAAAGGAGCCGAGTACCTCAAGCTCTATCAGTTCAACACTCTCATAGCCAAGCACTACTTTTGCTCCAACTGCGGTATCTACACGCATCATCAACGCCGTTCAAATCCGGAGCAATATGGCTACAACGTTGGCTGCCTTGAGGGTGTCAATCCCTTAGCCATTCCAGATGTTCCCACAAATGACGGCGTCAACCATCCAGCGGATCGGCATGAGGCCTAACATCTCGTTCAAGGCGGACGCCTCCGGCGCCGCTTAACTCCAGCGTTAGGCCCACAAATGCAGAATGTGCTGGTACCAATTATTTTCTTGGTCATCGCCAACCTTGCTGTCACGGTTGGCGTCGTCCGCAGTGCCTCCTACCGAACTAGCCAAAAGGTTTTACAGTCCGTGATCGTGTGGCTGCTGCCAGTCTTAGGCTTCGCTTGGATCGGTTACATGCTTCGCGAGGACACATTCACCACACCCAAACCCAATCCATATGCCAACAGGGATGACTCGCAAGCGTTCAACCTTTACTCAGGGGATCCAGCAAATCGTCACTAAGTGCATTGTTGTTGCGCAGTGGCGTGGGTCCTAACAAATCATTCAAGGCGGACGGGCTTCGCCGCCGCTTAATTCCAGCGTTAGGCTTCCTATGGAACGGAGATTTACTGTCGACCTTGAAGTGATGCGCGCTTGGTCTCAGAGCTGCGCGGTCAATAGTCGCGAAACCCTGTGGCTTTGGCCGCTGGCTCTATTCAGCACAGTGGGGCCGATTGTCGTAGTTGCCGTTTTCGGCGCGTCATACTTCATTGCAGCGTTTGTCGCTTTCTCCGTAGGCTTACTCGTAACTGGCGCAGCCCTCAGCATTAAGGCACCGCAGCTATTCTGCCCTCACTGTGGTCAACGTCCTCTGCGGTGGTTTAAGCTCAACCTTCATCGCCGCAACATGTCTCCATTGTCGGCAGAGTACTGCGAACACTGTTTTTACTGGTTGCAGGAATCGTCCGCTCCGCGTGTGAGCATCTAACAACTCGTTCAAGGCGGACGGTTCCGCCACCGCTTAACTCCAGCGTTAGGCCTCTCAAGATCACATGGACGCACTCTTAGAGTCAGAGCTACTTGCAGCCCTAGATCACCACGACAATTTGGTGCGCCAGTGCGCTGCCGGCGAACTGCCATTCTTGGAATTCTGCGTGAGCTACGACAGCTTCTACTGCGCTTATGCATTGGACGGCCACGAGTACGATTTTGCTGGTCAAGCTCTGCTTGCGAAACTTGCTAATCGCATCGCACCACATCAGGCCATCGCGGAGCATATTTTGTCTAGAGTTTGCTCCGACGCAGATTCAACCCTAGACGCCTATCGCCGAGCTGGTCGCTTTGGCTCCGCCGAGGCTGTCAAAAGGCTTAAGCTAGTCGCAGCAGGTCTGCCCGGTGGCGAGGCCTAACCACTCTTCAAGGTGGACGGGCTACGCCGCCGCTTAACTCCAGCGTTAGAGCTCATGATTGATGCACAGGCGCGATCCAAACTTGCAGAGCTTTCGCGTTCATTGGTCGCGGGGCTCATCACGAACTATCAGTTTGACGATCGCATTCCGAGATCAAGCGATCCCGCAATTCGTGAAATTTACAACAAGGCTTTCTGGCTCATGTACTGCGATTTGCGTCAGTACCACCTCAAAGGGCGCGATCGGCTTTCTCCGCAAGTACGCGAAGTCGCTGCACGCTGCATCCTCTTTCTCAAGTCGGGGCTTCTATACGGTTGGCCTGTTCTCTCACAGCCTGCAGCTGTTCTGCTCACCATCGCCAATTTGTTCACACTGAGCATTGCCGGCAGGATTTACTCGCATCGGGCCACTCGCGGTCGCGACATTTCCTATTGGCCATTTCTTTCAGGCGAGCAATACTCAGCGACGTTACGTTCACCGGCCTATCTATCGGGCAATGGGTTCTAACCACTCGTTCAAGGTGGCTTCGCCGCCGCTTAACTCCAGCGTTAGACCTTGAAGAGCGTTGCCATCATGATTCCGCCCATTTTGTTCAAAGCCAAACATGCCGCTCTTTGGTTTTGGCTCGGCTTCATGGCATGCATGATCTTGTCCCTCGGGGCTAAGCACCTGGGCTGGGAGACGGTTTCAGTCATCCTATCCGGCGGTATGCTGCTTTTTGCGGTCTCATTTGGTGGCTGTTTCCTTCTCATGTTTGTGCTCATATTTGCGGCAATCATTAGGTTTCTTATCGGTGGCCGCCGCAATGTCTAACTACTCGTTCAAGGCGGAAGCCTTTGGCGCCGCTTAACTCCAGCGTTGAACGTCTGCTTCTGGTCGATTCTGTTGAAAAACTCCAACTTAAAAAATAGACGTCCAAATTTTGAATCGCGACGGCAACGACAATTCGATTCTGTACAAATTTACACATTCAGGCCGACAGAAAGCGATTGTTGCGGCCGGATTTTCTCGCTTTAAACGATCTCGAGTTTTCGAAGCGAGTTTTTCAACACTATCGGCCGTCGGCCGCCCTTGGCGTCCGGACGACGACCGAGCAAGCTGCGAGGGGCAGAGGTCGACCCAGGCTGTGTGAAAACTCAAGGTCGGCTCTGACGAACGCAAATCTCGATTGTTTTTGCCGTCTGTGGCGAAATCTGAGTGTCTGGACATCTGCTCATTGCTCAGAATGCGACTCTCGCGAGCAACGCAAATAGTTTTCACACAGCCTGGACCCATAGCAGACCTCTCTGACGACCAGAATTGGGCAATACCAGAAGGGTGACCAACACTGGCACAAAGTTCAGACCGCGCTGGAAGACTGCTCAACCATCACCGGAATCCACACCCGAAAAAAGAAAGCGGACCATTGTCGAATACGGCGGACGCCGTTCGTCGACTTGATGAGTTGCTAAACATGTTCAATGACACGATGGAAACCGCATGAAATTTCTTCTGACGTCCGGCGGCATTACCAACGCCAGCATCCACGCCGCACTGGTCGAGCTGTTGGGCAAGCCCATCGCCGAGTGCAGCGCGCTCTTCATTCCCACCGCCATGTATGCCTATCCGCGCCATGCTGCCATGGCGTGGCAGGCGTTCGCCGGAAAAGCGCGGAGCCCTTTGTGTGAACTGGGCTGGAAATCGCTGGGCGTTCTGGAACTCACCGCACTGCCGAGCATCGCTAAAGAAGATTGGATCCCTCTGGTGGAAGAGGCGGATGCCCTGTTGGTGTGGGGCGGTGACCCCGTCTATCTGGCTGACTGGATGCGTCGGTCCGGCCTCGCCGAGCTGTTGCCCTCACTGCGAGATGAATTGGTTTACGTGGGCGTAAGCGCCGGGAGCATGGCGGTGTCTTCGACATTTTCAGAAAACTACTCCAATCCGCCCAGTGGTCATCGCGACGCGCTGACGTCTGAGAACTTCTCGTTCGCAACTGCGGAGGGCGAGGTCCCAAGCCTTCTGGTCACGGCCCACGGAGCAGGGTGGGTCGACTTTGCATTGATCCCGCATTTCGACAACCCGAATCATCCGGATGCCTGCTTGGAGAATGCTGAAAAATGGGCCGCCAAAATACCGGCGCCGGTCTATGCCATTGATGATCAGACCGCCATCGCAGTGAGCCATGGTGTCGTCCAAGTCGTTTCCGAAGGTCATTGGAAATTGTTTTTGCCGACTGCGTAGACGGGCGCACGCGCAAATAAGGGGAAGGAGGTAATTAAACGTGGATAACTACCTCCGTCTCCTTTGATTTGGCTGCTCACGCAATGATCCGATTACGATGTTATAACTTTATCTGTTGGGATAAAGAGCGTCACCGGCAGCACGTGCTAAAACTGAAAACAGAGCCGCCTGCATTGGCTGTCAGCCGATTGAAGCCATCACTCGCGCGACTGCGCCACTACGCTGCCGTCGGTTGGATCGACCAGCAGGTTGATGTCGCTGCCTTGCGGTGATTTGGCGGCGACGCTCCACAGGCCGTCATCGAATTTGACGTCAGTGAAGTTCTGGTAGCCGGCCGTTGCCAGCTTGGCTTTAACTTCGTCCGCGTTGAGGGCGGACGGCGCATCGGCTGGATAGACTCTGCCGGTGACCGGGCCGACGGCCAGCCTGGACCATTGCTTGTTGCCGCCGCGGGCCTTGGTGCGCCAGACGCCATCCTTGAACGCCAGACCTTCGACTTCTTTGTAACCGGCGTTGGCGATGGACGTTTCGATGGCGTCCTGGGTCAGCGCGCCGCTGGCTGGAGTCGCCCATGTCACGGTGGTGGCCGTCATCTGGGTGGCGGCGGCCGGCGTCGGTGCGTTTTGCGCCATAGAGGCACTGCAAACCGACAATCCCAGCAAGAGGGGAAGCATGCGCTTGTTCATGGTGAAGTCCTTCTGTGTCAACGAAGTTTGGGAGGCCAGCTTGCGCAGGCGTCAGGCAAACCGGCGTGAACGGGCGAATTCCGTTTAGCCCCGACTCAGGCCACCGCAAGAGGACCTCCGTGCCAGAGAATGAACATTTCATCGACCAAGTCCGCCATCCGGCTAAACCGGCAGCGCGAATCACGAAAGCCGGGCGCTGTGGAGGAAGGTTCACTCTCTCGCGACCAGGGTGCTGAGGGACGGAGCGATCGTCGGGCATGGCACGATTGCCGAGATACGGGATCCACATCTCCAGATGGAACTCGATGAACTCACAAGGGAGATCGTGAAACAAAAAAGTTAGTGCCACGATTTTGTGGTCACTACTTCTGACCATCGCCGAGCATTTTTCCTAAGTTTAAGGATAAATACGCTGCGGAATAGCCTCCGCGAAGAAATCGGTGACTCGTCGCACGCGCGCCGGTACAAATCGGCGCCTTGGCCAGATGAGGCTTATGTCTCTGGCGTCGCTCATGAATTCGTCGAGAACGGTGATGACTTCGGTATCTCGGAGATCATCGGCAAGGGAGACCTTGGCAAACCGGCCGATTCCCACACCGGCTAGCACACCAGCCCGGATCGTTTCGACACTGTTGGACGTGAGATTTCCGCGCACGGCCACGCTAAACCGTCCCTCTGGCCCCACAAAAGGCCAATGCGTTGACTCCGTCAAGCCGCGATATAAAAGGCAATTGTGATCGACGAGCTCGGCGGGGGTCTTTGGCATTCCGCGTTGCTCGAAGTAGCGGCGAGACCCGACACATACGAGGGGAGTGCTGGCCACGCGCCTGGCGATCGCGTCAGGATCGTTCACGCGCCCGACCCGGATCGCCAGATCAATCCCATCTTCCACCATATCTCGCACGAAGTCAGAGAGAACGAGATCTACCTGAAGGCCGGGATGGAGTGATAACAGGTCGGGGATAAGCGGCAAAATATGAAGACGGCCGAAAGTACCCGATGCAGCGATCCTGATTAGACCCGAGACTTTATGCGTGCTGTTGGTCAGTTCGCTGTCGGCGTCATCCATACCGTCAAGAAGCGGTTTTGCTCGATCGTAGTATCTCCTTCCTTGGTCCGTAAGCGTCACGCTACGCGTGTTTCGGTTAAACAACACCACGCCGAGGCGCTTCTCGAGCGCGCCGATGGCTTTACTGATCGCCGACTGTGAATCGCCGGTTCTACGCGCGGCGGCGGTAAAACCGCCTGCTTCCACCACGGCTATGAAGGCGCTTAATTCGTGGAATCTATCCAACCCATTCGCCTTGAGAATTAATGTTATTGAAATCTAGGCCATTATCAGCGGTTCTGACATCACCCACAATCTCCGTTCTCTCCACCGTTGAGGAATGGCGTCATGAATATCGATCTCACTGGCCGCAAGGCGGTCGTTACTGGGTCCACGGCAGGCATCGGCCGAGCCATTGCAGAAGGACTGGCACGCGCCGGCGCCTCGGTCGTGGTCAACGGCCGCCGCGAGGACAGGGTTGCCGCAACGCTTCGCGACTTGCGCGCGCTTTTCCCAAAGGTTGAATTCATCGGTATCGTCGCCGACCTTGCGACCTCGGAAGGCGCAGCGGAATTGTTCGCGCGGGCACCAGATGCGGACATTCTCGTCAACAACGTGGGCACGGGGCGAGCGAAGCCCTTCTTCGATATTGGCGATAGCGAGTGGACCGATCTCTTTGAGCTGAACGTCATGAGCGGGATTCGCGCCTCCCGTCACTATGTGCCGAACATGACGAAGCGCGGCTGGGGTCGCGTTGTCTTCATCAGTAGCGAGTCCGCGCTCGCCATCCCCAAAGACATGATCGACTACGCCATGACCAAGACCGCTCAGCTCGCCGTTGCTAGGGGCTTGGCCGAGGTGGTCGGCGGAACGGGTGTCACCGTCAATTCGGTCCTCCCTGGTCCGACCAATTCGGAGATCATGAGCGGCTGGATGAAGGCGACCGCAGAAGAGCAAGGCATAACGCAACAGGAAGCCGAACAACAGTTCATAAAGACGATGCGCCCGACGTCGCTCCTCAATCGCTTTGCGACAACCGAAGAAGTCGCAAACCTGGTCGTCTATGTCTGCTCGGAGCAGGCGTCAGGGACAACTGGCACCTCCTT
>NZ_JACHCO010000008.1:0-252797 GCF_014207165.1 Rhodanobacter sp. MP1X3
CTGTTCTTCTGAAAAACGCTTCTTCACGTCCGATCTCCTTGCGTTATGGGATCGGACTCTAAAGCCTCGTGCTACTCAATACCGGGGAGACGTCGGTCGCACGAAAAGAGGTCGCATTTGGGGCGACCTCTTTTCGTGCGATTGAAAGACGCGCATCGGGCGAGTGCTCGCTGCTAGTTCCAACAGTCATCGCTCATTTGCGATGAGCATGTTCGTATTTCGTCCGTAAATAAGGCCTCATAGCCGAGCCTACAGGCGTCTCACATTACTTGAGCTGGCAAATCTATGTCGCCGGCACACAACTGTCGTGACGCCATATCACGCGTAAAAACATACAAAAATGCGGCAGCTACTTTTGGTGCATCGTGGGCTGAACATGCACTTTCGATCCTTGGTTGGTCTCTGCAAATTCATCCACCGGTCTGGATACATCCAGCAGTTGCACACAAGGCATTGGAACGACTAATGCGAGACGTTGGTCGTATGTTCCGTAGGGTACCGAAGGCGATGAAAATTAGAGACCGAGCCCTTTGTGAGTCTTCGGCCTTCCTCGGCGTTCTGGCGTTGTCAT
Organism: Rhodanobacter sp. MP1X3; assembly: GCF_014207165.1. Taxonomy (NCBI): domain Bacteria; kingdom Pseudomonadati; phylum Pseudomonadota; class Gammaproteobacteria; order Lysobacterales; family Rhodanobacteraceae; genus Rhodanobacter; species Rhodanobacter sp. MP1X3. The sequence goes on from NZ_JACHCO010000008.1 coordinate 572, forward strand.
TGAGTGGAAGATGATCGAGTTTAAGTTGCTGAGCGAAGTGAACTTGCTTGACCCCATCTCCCCGTACGACTTTGCTAACCGCCAGCACCTTCCGCCCGTTTGCAGCAATATCTATAGCGCCGATGAGGCTGTCGAGACCTCCGGAAAGAAGGATGATGGCATCTTCCCCTGGAGTTCTCGGCTTCCTCGGGGTGGGAACAGTCTCGCCGCCAGCTATGAAATGTAGGGACCAGCGATCAGTAGTGAGATATGCCAAAGCCTCGATGATGTTCTCAGCCTGTCCTTGCCAGAACACGGGGTCCAGCACGGCGATTGTCAAATCGAGCTCGCGCGTCCATCCGTCCGGACTTTCGCTGCGTAGGGCTGCGCCGTCGGCGACCAGTACAGAGAGAGCAATGGCCAGAAAGTCCCAGGCGCGTGTAGACGGAACCAGTCCCTTTCGCTTAATGGTTTGGCGTACGGCTTCATCCAATCGCGGCTAATAGCTTCGAATGTCTCATCACTCGCACGCGCAACTTCACACCTCGCCTGTTTGGCATCTTTGCGCACAGTCCCGGGATCTAGACCATTTGCCAGCACTTGGCGGGCATCTTCTCGACGTAAACGCGCATCGAAGAGCGAGACCTCGGGATATACGCCAAGCGCTAGCGTCTTGCGTTTACCGGCGTGCCGATAGTCCATGCGCCAATAGCGCCCCCCATCTGGCTTCAACAGCAAATACATGCCGCGGCCATCGGACAGTTTCAATGGTTTGGCGGCCGGCTTGGCCTTGCGTATGGCAACATCGGTCAGCATGACGGTATCCGTAAGTTAATACGTCAATATCTTACACAGATACCGTCAAAAGTACCGCCAAATATCGTGCGCTTCCCTGACATCACCTGACACGAGTTGAGACAAACTCGCAAAGAAAAACCCGCCTAAATGGCGGGTTTTAAAGTGTTTTGACACCCAGTGAAACTTGCTGACACTACAACATGGTGCCCAGAGCGGGGATCGAACCCGCAAGACCGTGAGGTCGAGGGATTTTAAGTCCCTTGCGTCTACCAGTTTCGCCATCCGGGCTGATGTAGCTGCGCCGCCGCGCCAGAGGCTGCAGGCGGTGCGAATCGTAACACGCGTGAAGCGATCAGCCGCGCGTTACTCGATCAATACAAACCCTCAGAGCAGGCTCTTGAAGATATGGATGCCGGCGGTGTATTCGCCGATGATGGTACCCATGCTGACCAGAAAGAAATTCAGCAGGGTGCGGGCAACACGGTTTTTCCACCAGCCGCTCCAGTGGCCGATATCGTCGCGCAAGGTGTCGAAGTCGACCACGCGCGGGCGGCGTACCCAGGCTTCGGCCATGGCGCTGATACCGCCGGATGGGATGCCAGGCCGAAACGGTTTGATCGGCCCGGCGATGAACGCGGCGAGGATGCTCAGCGGGTGACCACCGGCGATCAGGGCACCGAGCGCGGAGAAACCTGCGGTGTAGAGCACCCAATCGCGTAGGGCCTGCGCGCCCAGGGCTGTGTTGCGATGGAACGCATAGCCGATGGCGGCGAACACGGCCAACACCAGAATCAAGGCCACCCATTTCGGCCAGCGAGCCTTCGGCGGCGTGCTGGCGAGATTGGCGACGATGGTCGCGGGGTCGTCCTGCTGCTCGCGCAGCAATCCGGTCAAACCTTTGAGATGGCCTGCGCCGATGACGACCAATACGCGACGTGGTTCGGCGGTGGCAGTGCGCGCAGCTTCTTCGCGCAGGCGTGCGGCCATGAAGGCGTCGCGTTCGCCGATCAGGCTTTGATAAAGCGGCTTGGATTCGCTGGCGAATTCACTGAAGGCACTTTCCAGCAGGTCGCCCTGTTTCAGCTTTTCGATTTCTTCCTGTTCGATCGCCTCGCGCTCGAACACGCTGGCGAGCAGGCCGCCGAGCAAGCCGAAGCGTTGCCAGAAACCAACGCTGTGCCACGCGCGTTTCAGCGTGGTGCCGACTTCGCGATCGACCAGCCACAGCGGCAGTGCACGTTTATCGGCGCCGTCCATCGCGGCCTTCATTTCGGCGCCTGGCTGGATGCCGGACTGGTCGGCCAGACGCTTCTGGAAGGTGGACAGCACCAGGCTGGCGGCGACCATGCCGGCCTTGCCCTGGCGGATCACCTTGAACAGGTCCATCTGCTTGAACGCTTCCGGATCGCGCATGCTTTGCGCGCGGCTGTCGCATAGTTCGATGGCGACGGCGTCGAAGTGCTCGTTTGCCAGCAGCGCATCGACGGCGTCCACACTGACTTTTGATACGTGCGCGGTGCCCAGCACCACGTATTCCACGCCATCGCGCTGCACGCGTTCGATCGGCTGGCCTTGCAGCGCTGGCAATAGAGCGCTGCCGGTTTCGGGAGAGCTGGTTTCGGGAAAACTCATGCGATCAGCGTGCCAGTCGTGGGATTAGGGCAGTCATGGGGATGACGGCGGCAGGGAACAAGCGACGCCGATGCGTCGCTTCAGTCACGGAAGCGCTTGAGCAGATCGTCATACGCATCGATACGGCGGTCGCGCAGGAACGGCCAGATGCGCCGCACGTGTTCGCTGCGGGCCAGGTCGATATCGGCGACCAGCAGCGCGCGACCTTCGGTTTCGGCCTGTGCCAGGAACTCGCCTTGCGGGCCGGCGACAAAGCTGCTGCCCCAGAAGGTGATGCCTGCACCCACGCCCGAGGGATCGGATTCGTGACCGGTGCGATTGCACGCCAACAGAGGCAGGCCGTTGGCGACGGCATGGCCACGCTGCACGGTGATCCAAGCATCGCGCTGGCGATCCTTCTCCGCTTGGTCATCGTTGGGGTCCCAGCCTATCGCCGTGGGGTAGAGCAGCAGATCGGCACCGGCCAGCGCCATCAGGCGCGCGGCTTCGGGGTACCACTGGTCCCAGCACACCAGCACACCGAGCCGACCGACCGAGGTATTGATCGGTTCGAAGCCGAGATCACCGGGCGTGAAATAGAATTTTTCGTAGAAGGCTGGATCGTCCGGGATATGCATCTTGCGGTACTTGCCTGCGATCACTGCCGAGCGATCGAACACCACGGCCGTGTTGTGATACAGGCCGGTGGCGCGCTTCTCGAACAGCGAAGCTACGACGACCAGCTTCAGTTCCGCCGCCAGCTGACCGATCCGCTCGGTGCCGGGACCGGGAATGGTTTCGGCCTGGTCGAATTCATCCACCGATTCGCGCTGGCAGAAATACGGCCCGTTGTGCAGCTCCTGCAGCAACACCAGTTCGACGCCTGCTGTCGCCGCCTCGCGCAAACCTGCTTCAATCGCATCGAGATTCGCATCGCGGTTGCCGCGATGGGTTTCCTGCAGCAGGGCGACCTTCAGGGTCTTGCGGGTCATGGGCTCAATCCTCGGGCAACAGCTTTTTGAGTGGCTAGCCGTCAAGTTTAGCCGATGCGGAAAATCCCAGAGCCTGTTCATGTTCTCCCCGCGGACTACGTGGAGAGCGTGAACAGGCTCTCAGGCCAGGCCGGAAGGCAACTGCATGGTGATGCAGTGCAGGCTGCCGTTCTGCCAAATCAGCGGGCGGCAGGGCACCTGCACGATCTCGCGACCGGGATGGGCTGAGCCGATGATGCGGGCGGCTTCATCATCGGCCGGGTCGCCGTAGGCCGGTACCAGCACGGCACCGTTGACGATCAGGTAATTGGCGTAAGACGCAGCGAGCCGGCGGCCTTCATCAAGAATCGGTTGCGCCCACGGCAGCGGATAGAGCTGATACGGACGGCCATCGCTGGTGCGCAAGGCGGTCAGTTCGTCGGCCATGCGTTGAAGTTCGTCGTGATGAGGATCGATGGCATCGTTGCAGGCCTGGAACACGATGCGCGCGCCTGGCGCGAAGCGGGCCAAGGTGTCGATGTGCGCGTCGGTGTCATCGCCTTCGAGGTAGCCGTAATCTAGCCATAGCACACGCTCGGCGTGCAGGCCGTCGCTCAATATCGCGCTCATTTCCTCGCGCGACTGCTCGGGGTGGCGCTGCACCAGGCAGCGCCAGGTAGTGAGCACGGTACCTTCGCCATCGCTCTCGATCGCACCGCCTTCCAGCGCCCAGTCGATACGTCGATGCGTTGCTTTGCCAAACACGCCGGCCTCGACCAGCCCGGCGACGAGGGCGTCGTCCTGCGTCGAACTGAACTTGCCACCCCAGCCGGTAAAGCGGAAATCGGTGAGCTGATAGCTGTCGTCGCCCGCACTCAGGGTGATCGGGCCGGAATCACGCAGCCAGGTGTCGTCGTAAGGCAGTTCGACAAAGCGCACGCGCGTCCGGTCAACGCCATGCTCGCGCAGCAGTGTTTCGACATGCGCGTGCAGGTCCGCATCGGGCACCACGATGATCAGCGGCTGGAAGCGGGTGACGGCTGCCGCCAGCGCGGTATAGGTCGTTTCAACGCTGTCCAGGCGTTCGGCCCAATCAGTGCCAGCGTGTGGCCAGGCGATCAGCACCGCGGACTGCGGCTCCCATTCCGCCGGCAGGCGCAAGGTGTGGTCGGTCATGCGAAGAATTCTCAAGCGTAGATGGAGAGCAATAGCCTTCCATTGTACGACGGGGATTTTACAGCCACATAAAAACGCGGCCTGTGTCGCCACAGGCCGCGTCCCTGGAGGTCCCAATCAATTGACGCTGTTCAGTTGACGGCAGCGGGGTTGGTGTTATTGCCCGCCGGCGTGTTCAGCACCGAGTGGATGACGTGGCTGCGCTCGAAATACACGATGAAGTTGGCGTAGTCCCAACGGTTGATCACCGGATGCTTGCTGCTATCACCGCCGCGTGGCGACAGCTTGCTCTGCGGCGCGCCGTAGGCCTTTTCAACCTGCGCCATGCTCATGCCGCGGCTAGGCAGGTTCATGCCGTTTTCCTGCTGCACGCGATGCACCAGCAGGTTGTCGCCGTGCGTCTGCGTCTGTGGAGCAGCGCTGACACCTGACGAGGCAGCGAAACTGCCGATAGCTGCCAGCACGATGATGACCGGCAAACGGCGGATGAACTTGACCATGGCTCCCCCTATCCCTAACTAAGGCTGTGTACGCACAAGCAAGATTTTATGCACGCAAGACTCTATGAAACCAAGACTCTATGAAACATGTTGTAGCAAAACCCGTGATGCCACGCTAGATGCTGGCAAGCACAGTATCGACGACGCCACTTGTGGCAAACATATTTGTAAGTTACGCCATGTCGATGTGGTGCGATTGCGACCGGATCGGCATTCCCTCTCACCTCGGCGCAGCACTCCGATTGGGCGAGAATACCTTGATCCCCGCTATCATGGGCGGCTGCGGGTCACAGCCTGCCCGATTCGGACACCAGCGACACCATGATTGCTTTTCGACACTTTGCCTTGCGCCGCGGCAGCCGTTTGCTGCTTTCCGATATCGATCTGGTGATCCAGACCGGCTGGCGCCTGGGCGTGATCGGCCGTAATGGCTGCGGCAAATCCAGCCTGTTCGCGGCTTTGCAGGGCAAGCTGGACGGCGATGCCGGCCAGTTGGATATCCCGGCCAAGCTGCGGCTGGCCTCGGTGGCGCAGGAAACCCCAGCGCTGCCCGACGCCGCCATCGACTATGTATTGGGCGGCGATGAAGAGCTTGCTGCCGTGCTGCAGGAAGAGAGTGACGCCGCCGAAAGCGGCGATACCGAGGCGATGGCGCGTGCGCATCAGCGTATAGAGGAACTGCACGGTTATGACGGCCGTGCTCGTGCCGGCAAGCTGTTGCACGGCCTGGGCTTTCCGCCGGAAACCCATGAGCGCGCGGTACAGGAGTTCTCGGGTGGCTGGCGCGTGCGGCTCAATCTGGCGCGGGCACTGATGGCGCCGTCGGAGCTGCTGCTGCTCGACGAGCCCACCAACCATCTCGATCTGGATGCAGTGCTGTGGCTGGAAGAGTGGCTGCGCCGCTATCAGGGCACCTTGCTGATCATTTCGCACGATCGTGAATTCCTCGATGGTGTGATTACCCACACCATGCATCTGCACGATGGCAAGGCGAAGATGTACACCGGCAACTACAGCGCCTTCGAGCGTCTGCGTGCAGAGCAGTTACGGCAGCAGCAGATCACCCACGAGCGCGAGCAGGCCGAGCGCGCGCACCTGCAATCCTTCGTCGATCGCTTCAAGGCGAAGGCCAGCAAGGCCAAGCAGGCGCAGTCGCGCATGAAACGGTTGGAGAAACTGGCGGGTACCGAGGCAGTACGTGCGGATCGCTCTTTCCATTTTCAGTTCGCCAAACCCGATCGTTTGCCGGATTCGATGCTGCAGTTGGAGGAGATCGTCACCGGCTATCCCGACGAGAAGGGCGGTCCGGACAACATCATCCTGGACAACGTGCGCTTCAGCCTGGAAGCGGGTGACCGCATCGGTCTGCTCGGCCCGAACGGTGCGGGTAAATCGACCCTGGTGAAGACGTTGGTCGGTGAACTCGATCCGTTCAGCGGCGAGCGTAAGGCGCACAAGGACCTGAAGATCGGCTACTTCGCCCAGCACACCGTCGAGAGCCTGCGCGAAGGCGCCAGTCCGCTGGAACATCTGATGGACAAGGCGCCGGGCGTGGCGACCCAGGTGATGCGCGATTTCCTCGGCACCTGGAATTTTGCAGGCGATCGCGCGTTCGAGTCGGTGGACGGTTTCTCCGGCGGCGAGCGTGCGCGTTTGGCGCTGGCCCTGATCGCGTGGGACAAGCCCAACCTGCTGCTGCTCGACGAACCGACCAACCATCTCGATCTAGACATGCGCGAGGCACTGGCCGACGCGTTGTCCGACTTCGACGGCGCACTGGTGTTGGTGTCGCACGATCGCCATTTGCTTGGTCTGGTCTGTGACAGCTTCTGGCGCGTAGCTGACGGTGTGGTGGAAGGCTTCGACGGCGACCTGGACGATTATGCGAAGTGGCTGCGCTCGCGCGGCTCAGCCAACAAGAAGGCGGCCAAGGCTGGCGCGGCAGCCAAGCCGGAAGCGCCGGTGATCAAGATCGAATCGCCGGAAGAGCGTAAGCGCAATCATGCGGCTCAGCGTGAGAACGAAAAAGTTTCGCGGCAGCGTGTGAAAAAGATCGAATCGCGCACCGCCGCTATCGACGCTGAACTGGCAACGCTGGAAACTACGTTGGCCGATCCGGCCACGTATAACGGCCCGACCGGCGAAATGATGCGTCTGGGCCAGCGACAGACCGAATTGCGCAAGGAAAAGGAAGCGCTGGAAACCGAGTGGCTGGAAATCCACGAGCAGTTGGAAGCTTGAGGTGCGGGCATGACAGCGAAGCCGGAGCCAACGGTACATGTGTGGTTACCGGCGCTGCCGCCGGTTAGCTCTGGCTCTGCGCTGCGTGATTTGCTGGTTCGCGCCGATCGACTCACCGATGGACGCGCCGGCTATCTGGCCGGCCTGGGCGATTACTTTGTCGGCGCCGATAGCGCGTTGGCCGCTGCTGCTACAACCCGTGATTACATTGCACACGATACTGGTGCATATACTTGGCTGTCCGCCGATCCGGCCTGGGTACAGCCCGAGATGAATGGCGTAAGGCTGCTTGCCTGTGGGCAGCTACAGCTGACGATGGACGAAGCGCTGGCGTTTGCTGAAGTGCTGCGACCCGCATTTGATGACGCTGGCCTTGAACTGAAAATCACCACGCCCGATCGCTGGCATGTGCGTCTGCCATGGAACACGCCGCTGCCAAATTTTGCCGCGCCGGAGCAGGCGCTGGGCGAAGATCTTTCGCAGCACTTGCCGCAGGGTGTTGAAGGTCGTCGCTGGCGCATGCTGCTCAACGACATCCAGGTGCTGCTGCATCAGCATCCGTTGAATACCAATCGTCGCGCACGCGGGCTCGCACCAGTCAACAGCGTTTGGCTGTGGGGTAGTGGTTCTTTGCCATCGCCGCTGGCTAGCGAGTTGAATGGCGTGATCAGTGACGACTTGCTGCTCGCAGCACTGGCTGTACAGGCTGGGCTCAAGGTTCTTCCGCGAACACCACAAAACGTCGCTGTCGTATCGAATGGATGGCTGATTGATTTGCAGGATTTGCCGATCAGCAAAATCGAGTCGGAGTGGCTGCCGGTTCTTGATTTGCTGCTTCGTCGACAATCGGTTCGACTACATTTCGCCAGCGCCGAACGCTGGCAGAGCGAGCCATGGCATCGCTGGCGCGTGTGGCGGAGGGTAGGGCGTTGACCGTGCCGCAGCTGCGCCGTCGCACCGCCCTGGGAAAGCCCAGCGGTTGGCCTGATTCCGTGCACGCCGTGCTGCAACAGGTTTATGCGGCGCGTGGCGTGTTGACACCGGATCAAGTGGAACACCGACTGGCGCGCATGCTGTCGCCACAAACATTGGGTGGCATGGCGCAGGCGATCGAGATTCTGATCGAGGCGATCCGCGACGACTGGACCATCGTGATTGCCGGTGACTACGATTGCGACGGTGCCACCGGCACGGCGGTCGCCGTGCGCGGGCTGCGACTGCTGGGCGCGAAGCGGGTGAGTTATGCGGTGCCGCATCGTTTCATCCACGGCTACGGGCTCAGTGCGGCGCTGGTCGAATCGATGCAGCCGACACCGCAGCTGATCGTCACCGTCGACAACGGCGTGGCCAGCGTGGCTGGCGTGGCGGCGGCCAGAGCACGCGGTATCAAGGTCATCGTCACCGATCACCATTTACCCGGCGAGCAGTTGCCCGCCGCCGATGCGATGGTCAATCCGAATCTGGTTTACGTTGAAAAATGCGGGCATGGAAGCCCGCCTTGTGATGTTTGCGCGCACGACGCGCGCTTGAATAAAACCTTTCCCAGCAAAGCATTGGCTGGCGTGGGTGTGATGTTTTACTTGTTGCTCGCTCTGCGTGCGCGGATGTATCCCAGCGTTGGCGCTGATCACCAAAACGGTCAACGCCCCGATCTTTCGGTGCTGCTCGATCTGGTCGCGCTGGGCACGGTGGCTGATCTGGTGCCGCTGGATTTCAATAACCGCGTGCTGATCGAGGCGGGGCTCAAGCGTATTCGCAGCGGTCGCGGCTGCGCCGGCATTACAGCGCTGATCGAGTCGGGCAAGCGCAGCATCGCCACGCTTTGCGCCAGTGATCTGGGTTATGTCGTTGGCCCACGCTTGAATGCAGCCGGTCGGCTGGAAGATATGCGCCTCGGCATCGAGTGCCTGCTTACCGACGATGTAGGGCAGGCGTATCGCTATGCCGAACAGCTGAGCGCGATCAACATGGAACGCCGCGACCTGCAGGCATCGATGGTGGCTGAGGCCGAACTGATGGCGGCTGGCGCTGCGCATACCGATGCGGTCGGCGTAACGTTGTTCGAACCGTCCTGGCATGCTGGTGTGGTGGGGCTGGTGGCTTCCAAACTGAAGGACCGATTGCATCGTCCTGTCATCGCTTTTGCGCCGGCCAGCGAAGACAATACCGACGAGTTGCGTGGCTCAGCGCGCTCGATTTCCGGTTTTCATATCCGCGATGCGCTGGCGGCCATCGATGCACGTCACCCAGGCTTGATCGAACGCTTCGGTGGCCATGCGATGGCGGCGGGCCTGAGTCTCAAAACGAGCGACTACCCGCGTTTTGCTGAGGCGTTCGACGCGATTGCGCGCGAGCTGATCGATGCCGATCAGCTGCAGGCCGTGCTGCATACCGATGGCGAACTGCCTGTCGGCGCGGCATCACTGAACCTGGCCCGGCAGCTGCGGCAGGCCGGTCCCTGGGGACAAGCATTTCCCGAGCCGCTATTCGACAACGCCTTCGAATGCCAAAGCTGGAAGCTGATGGGCGAGCGTCATCTGCGCCTGCAGTTGCGCGATCCCCGAGATGGCGCCATGCATGACGCGGTGATGTTCAACGCGTATCACGGCACACCACCGCCGACGCGGTTGCGCGCCGTCTACGAACTCACCATCAATGACTGGCAGGGGCGCGAAGCGCCGCGACTGCTGTTGCGACATATCGAAGCGATATGATCGAAGTGATTGGATCAGGCTGCGCCGTTCACGCCGATTGATCCCGGCTGCTGATAGATTCGTTGCAGGCACTTATCCGAGGAGCACGTGATGATCGAACAGATGCAAGGACTGCCCGCCGGCACGCTGGGCTTTCGCGCCATTGGCCAGGTCACGGCCGCCGACTATGAACGCGTGATTGTTCCTGATGTCGAGGCGGCGTTCGCGTTGAATCGCAAATTGCGGCTGATCTATCACATTGGCGAGGACTTCACTGGTTTCGATCCCGGCGCCATGTGGGACGACGCCAAGCTCGGCATGCGTCATCTCAGCGGTTGGGATCGCGTGGCGCTGGTCACTGACGTGCCGTGGCTGCGCATGACGGCGACGGCGATGGGCTTTGCCGTTCCGGCAGAATTCCGGCTGTTCGGCAATGCTCAACTCGCCGAGGCCAGAAGCTGGATCAGTGAGCTGCCACGGGGTGAGTAAGCAAGGCAGCAACGCAATCAATGTATCGATGGGCTTGCGCCGAAGCGCTGTATCTGTTTTAGTCAGGCCATGACTTCAATGACCGCCAGCTTCTTGACCGCCGATGTGCTCGCCGCACAGACGGTTGTACTCGCGGGTAACAACAATAATCGCGCGAATAATAACGCCAACCGTTGGCGGGCCTTCGCGTAGTTCGGATTCAACGAAAGACACGCGAAGAAGGCCCGCCCAGTGCGGGCCTTCTTCGTTTATGGCCATGGATGGCCGGTATGCCGGAAATGCAAGAGCAATTTGAGCGCCATGGAAGGCGTGAATGCCGGAAATGCAGGAGCAATTTCCGGCCAGCACCATGGATGGCCTTATGCCGAAACGCAGGAATAAATCGCCGGGCATCCCGGTTTGTAATTAGTAAAGACTATTCAGACAAGCAAAGGGGAAGTGCGATGTGCTCGATTTTTGGAATGTTCGATCTGCAGCCGGGTGATGATCTGGCACAGTTGCGTCGCCAGGCTTTGGAACTCTCGCAACGGCAGCGCCATCGCGGGCCGGACTGGAGCGGCGTGTTTGTCGACGTGGGCGCGATCCTGGTACACGAGCGCCTCGCCATTGTTGATCCGGCCAGTGGTGCGCAGCCGCTGCGCTCGCGCGACGGCGCGCTGGCGCTCGCGGTGAACGGCGAGATCTACAACCATCGCGAACTGCGTGCCGGTAGCGATTACGATTTCACCACCGGTTCCGATTGCGAAGTCATCAACGCAATGTACCGCGATGGCGACGAGGATTTCGTCAACAAGCTCAACGGCATCTTCGCGTTCGCGCTGTGGGACGGTGAAGCGCAGCGCTACCTGATTGCCCGCGACCCGATCGGTGTGTGTCCGCTGTATTGGGGGCACGATACGCATGGCCGCCTGTGCGTGGCCTCTGAGATGAAATCGCTGGTCGGGCTGTGCGCCGATGTCACAGTGTTTCCGCCCGGCCATATCTACGACAGTGTCAGTGGTGAGCTGCGCCAGTACTACGTCAAACCATGGCGCGACTATGCGCATACGCAGGGAGCATCGGTGGAACCGGCCGATCTGAAGCTCGCTTTTGAGCAGGCTGTACATCGTCAGCTGATGACCGATGTGCCTTATGGCGTGCTGCTGTCCGGTGGCCTTGATTCGTCGCTAGTCGCTGCGTGCGCCGCCCGTTTTGCCCGCGAGCGCATTGAGGACGAGGATCGCACTGAGGCCTGGTGGCCGCGGCTGCATTCGTTCGCGATCGGCCTGGACGGCTCGCCCGATCTGGCCGCAGCGCAGATCGCCGCCGATGCGTTGGGCACCGTGCATCACGGTTTCGTCTACACCTTCTGGGAAGGGTTGGACGCGCTGCCCGAGGTGATTCGCCATATCGAAACGTATGACGTCACCACCATCCGTGCCGCCACGCCGATGTATCTGCTGGCGCGTCGCATCAAGGCGATGGGCGTGAAGATGGTGCTGTCTGGCGAGGGCTCGGACGAGTTGTTCGGCGGCTATCTGTATTTCCACAAGGCACCGTCGGCCGAAGCGTTCCATGAGGAAACCGTGCGCAAGATCGACGCACTGCATAGCTACGATTGCCTGCGTGCCAACAAAGCGATGATGGCCTGGGGCGTCGAGGCGCGGGTACCGTTTCTCGACCTGGAATTCATCGATGTGGCGATGGGCATGGACGCGAAACACAAGATGGTTAACAAGACCGGCGACAGCAAACGCAAGATCGAGAAATCAGTGCTGCGCGAAGCGTTTGAAGGCGCGCTGCCGGAAAAAATCCTGTGGCGCCAGAAAGAGCAGTTCAGCGATGGCGTCGGCTACGGCTGGATCGACGGGCTAAAGGCTCAGGCCGAGCAGGCTGTCAGTGATCGCGAATTTGCCGCTGCCGCAGCGCGTTATCCGTTCAACACGCCAGCGACCAAGGAGGCCTATTACTATCGCCGCATCTTCGAGCAGCACTTTCCTGGTGAAGCCTGCGCGGCCACGGTGCCCGGCGGCAAGTCGATCGCCTGTTCGTCACCGGCCGCGCTGGCATGGGACCCGGCCTTTGCCAACGCAGCGGATCCATCCGGTCGAGCAGTGCGCGGGGTTCATAGCGATGCGTTGGCCTGAAGTGCCGTTGCGTAGGGCGGGGCGGCTGGTCACGACCTGTGGCGTCAGGCCTCGCTCTGCTAAGATTGCAGGCTGTTTACCAACGACCCGTTAGCCATGATCGAGACCAATCCCATACTTGCGCAGATTGCGGACCTCAGCGGCCGCGTCGAGTCGCTTCGGGGGTATCTTTGACTACGCCACCAAGCGTGAGCGTCTCGAAGAAGTAACCCGCGAGCTGGAAAGCCCCACTGTGTGGGACGATCCGGCACGCGCACAGGAGCTGGGCCGCGAGCGTGCCCGGCTCGATACCATCGTCAGCGGCATCGACACCTTGACGGCCGGCCTCACTGACGGCAACGAACTGCTGCAGATGGCGATAGCCGACAACGACGAGGAAACCGCGCAGTCTGTGGTAACCGACGTCACCCGGCTCGACGGACAGATCAGCAAGCTGGAATTCCAGCGCATGTTCTCCGGCAAGATGGACTCGACCAACGCGTTCGTCGACATCCAGGCCGGCGCTGGTGGCACCGAGGCGCAGGACTGGGCCGAGATGCTGCTGCGCATGTACCTGCGCTGGTGCGAATCGCGCGGCTGGCAGACCGAATTGATGGAAGTTTCCGGCGGCGACGTCGCCGGCATCAAGTCCGCCACGTTTCGCGTGGAGGGCGATTACGCCTACGGCTGGCTGAAAACAGAGATCGGCGTCCACCGTCTGGTGCGCAAGTCGCCGTTCGATTCGGACAATCGCCGCCACACCAGCTTCACCTCGGTGTTCGTGTCGCCCGAAGTCGATGACGACATCGATATCGACATTAACCCGGCCGATTTGCGTACCGACGTCTATCGCTCATCCGGCGCCGGCGGCCAGCACGTCAACAAGACCGAGTCGGCCGTGCGTATCACGCATATCCCGACCAATACGGTAGTTGCCTGCCAGACCGGCCGCAGTCAGCATGCCAACCGCGCCACGGCGATGAAGATGTTGGCTGCCAAGCTGTACGAGCTGGAAGTGCAGAAGCGCAACGTCGAACGCGATGCACTGGAAGCCACCAAGTCCGACATCGGCTGGGGCAGCCAGATTCGCAACTATGTGCTCGATCAGAGTCGCATCAAGGATCTGCGCACCGGCATCGAACGCACCGATACGCAGAAGGTACTGGACGGCGATCTGGACGAATTTATCGAGGCCAGCCTGAAATCCGGCCTTGAAGCGGGTTCGAAACGCAGCGATGCGTAAGTACTGATCTGTTGAATCGGCCCGATCATCACCAAGGAGCCCGAGCATGAACAACAAGAAGATCTGGGGAATCCTTATCGCCAGCGCGGCGTTTGCGACATTCAACCATGCGGCAAACGCACAGCAGGGCACCACAGGCCAGGATATCAAGCATGATGCGAAGGCCGCCGGGAAAGGCATTGGCAATGGCGCTCGCGATATCGGACACGCCACCAGGCACGTGGCCACATCGGTCGGGCATGGTGCGAAAGAGGCCGGAATCGGTATCGGTCATGGAGCGCGCGACGGCTGGAATGCGACCAGGCATGCGGTCAAGCACGTGTTTCACAAGGGCGATTGACGGGCGATGTCGTTCTGATGAAAAGCTCCCCATTTGTTTGCAACCCAACCATAAACTAGAGAAACGTCCGCCGCTCGGCGTGCGCGCCGGCAGCAAGGGAATCCCCATGAGTGAACCGACTGACACCCCACCCATCGACGAAAACAAGCTGATCGCCGAGCGTCGCGAGAAACTGACAGCGCTGCGCGGGCAGGGCATTGCGTTCCCGAACGATTTCAAGATCGACAGCTTTGCTGGCGATCTGCAGACCGAGTTTGCCGACAAGGACGTTCAGACGGCCGAAGTGATCGAGGCGGCGGCGCGGCGGGTGAAGGTAGCTGGCCGCATCGTGCTCAAGCGCGTGCAGGGCAAGGTCAGCTTCGTGCAGCTGCAGGATTATACTGGCCGCATCCAGCTGTTCATCCACCAGGGCACGGTGGGCGAGACCTACGAAGCGTTCAAGGGTTGGGACGTCGGTGACATCATCGGCGCCGAAGGCGTGCTGATGCGCACCAAGACCGGCGAGCTGTCCGTGCGTGCCGACAGCATCCGCCTACTGACCAAGAGCCTGCGTCCGTTGCCGGACAAGTTTCATGGCTTGGCCGACGTGGAACAGCGCTATCGCCAGCGTTACGTCGATCTGATCGTCACCGAAGAAGCGCGACGCACCTTCGTGACGCGCTCAAAGATCATCGGTTTCATGCGCCATTGGCTGGAGGCTGCGCCGCGTCGCTTCATGGAAGTCGAGACGCCGATGATGCACGTGATTCCCGGCGGCGCCACGGCGAAGCCGTTCATCACGCATCACAACGCATTGGATATGGATCTGTATCTGCGCGTGGCGCCGGAGCTTTATCTAAAGCGGCTGGTGGTCGGTGGCTTCGACCGCGTCTACGAGATCAATCGCAACTTCCGCAACGAGGGCGTGTCGACCCGGCACAATCCCGAGTTCACCATGCTGGAGCTGTACCAGGCGTACGCCACGTACCACGAGATCATGGATATCACCGAGTCGGTGATCCGCGATACCGCGCAGAGCGTGCTCGGTACCACTCACCTGACCTGGGACGGCGCCGAGATCGACGTCGGCCCGGCGTTCCGCCGCTGGCGCATGGAAGACGCGGTGCTGGAGAACAATCCCGAGATCAAGCGTGAAGAGCTGCGCGATCGCGAAGCGATGGCAGCGCACGCGAAGCGGCTGCACGTGCAGGTGAAGCCCGGTTACGGCTGGGGCAAGCTGCTGCTGGAGATTTTCGAGAAGACCGTCGAGCACACGCTGATCCAGCCGACCTTCATCACCGATCACCCGGTCGAGGTGTCGCCGCTGGCGCGCGAGAGCGACACCGACAAGGGCATCACCGACCGCTTCGAGTTGTTCGTCAACGGCAAGGAGCTGGCGAACGGTTTTTCGGAGTTGAACGATCCGGAGGATCAGGCCGCACGCTTCCAAGCGCAGGTCGACGCCAAGGATTCCGGCGACGATGAAGCCATGCACTTCGACGCCGACTACATTCGCGCGCTCGAAGTTGGCCTGCCGCCCACCGGCGGCCTGGGCATCGGCATCGATCGATTGGTGATGCTACTGACCGGATCCGCATCCATCCGCGATGTGTTGCTGTTCCCGTACATGCGCCCAGAGGCCTGAACGCCATTCCCAGAGCCATCGCCGTGCGTCTCTACGGCACCGCGATGCGCGCCGGTTCGGAGACATGCTCCCGCACGGCGGCCATGCGCTGCGTTACATAGCGTCCTCGCGTACCTGGCCAATCAGCAGGAACCTGCTGCGCTTCAGCCGCAGGAACGGCTTCTCGACCAGTTGATAGGTCGTCGCCGAAACCAGCAACGTGGCGCCGGCCATGTAGATGAACAGCATGAAGTTGGGCAGATACTCGGCCAGCTGTGCATCGGACGGCTGAATGTTCAGTCGCAGCACGAGCATAACGATAAACACGGCGTGCCATAGATAGATCGAATACGACCACAGACCGATCCGATGCAGCAGCGGATTGACTACCAACTTGCGGAAAGCCGGTTGCAGGTCAATTACTGCGATCAGGAATACCGCCCATAGGATCGACAGGTACAGGTAATGCTTGTACCAGTGCACGAACTGCCATACGCCGAACAGGCGCAGGCCGCGAAGCGTGATTGCATCGAGCAGCACCAGCGAACCAAGTGCGGCGAGTGTGCCCAGCCAGAGGCGCTTCTTCCCGTCCATGCCGCGCAACGCGGCGCCGTGGCGGTGGTGCAGCCAAGCCGCCGCGATGCCCACAGCAAATTGAGGCCAGCGGCCCAGCAGAGAGTTGCGCTGGGCGCTCCAGAACCCAGTTGCCGCCGGTGAGGCGATTTTCAGATAGCAGAAGCAAAGGCACGCCAGCGCGGCCACGAGCACCATGCGCCCCCACCGCTGGCGGGCCAGCCAGACCAGGATTGGCAATGCCAGGTAGAACTGGACTTCGACGACCAGGCTCCACCAGACGATGCCGAACGAGCCCATCGCAGCGAGGCCGATGCCCCGGAACACGGCCGCATGCAGTGCTGTCTGCCAGTCTCCACTCCAGGCCGCGCCGGCCAACACCAAGAGGTAGTACATAGGCAGGATGCGCAGTGCGCGATTCCCGAAAAACTGCCCGAGCGCAAGCGGGCTTCCGCGAAAAAAAGGCAGCGACAACAGAAAGCCGCTCAGGACGAAAAACAGATCCACCCCCGTGCTGCCGCCGAACAGCAGGGCCGTGGCGAAATGAGCGTGCGGGTTAGGCGCATAACCGCGCAGTGAGCCGAGGAAGTGGTAGAAGAAAACCAGGGTGATGGCGATGCCGCGCAGCGATTCGCACTCGCTCAGCCGATCGTGCCGATCATCGGTCATGTTCAAGCAATTCCTTCATGCAAGGTCGGCCGATGGGCTTACGCCGGGGCGATTTCATCTAGAATCTGCAGATTCTACCTGCTACGCGAGTCTGTCCATCATGTGGTACGCGATCATCGCGGAAGATCATCCCGGCTCGCTGGAGCAGCGCTTGGCCGTACGCCCGGCGCATCTCGACCGCCTCAACGCTCTGCAGGACCAAGGCCGCATGCTACTGGCAGGCCCGTTTCCGGCGATCGAGTCGGAGAACCCCGGCCCGGCAGGCTTCACCGGCAGTCTGATCGTCGCCGAGTTCCCATCGCAGGACGAAGCAGAAGCTTGGGCAGGAGCCGATCCCTACGTGGCTGCTGGCGTCTATGCTCGCGTGACGGTCAAGCCATTCCGCAAGACGCTGCCGTGAGCGCGGCCGTGGTCGAAGAGATCCGCCGGCGGCTTGCGGAGGCGTTGCTTCCCGTCGTGCTGGAGGTGTTCGACGAAGGCCACAAGCACGCCGGCCATGCGAACGCGGGCAAGGGCCACTACCACGTACGCATCGTCAGTGCCGCGTTCGCTGGCATGCTACCGCTGAAGCGCCATCGCACGGTCTATGCAGCGCTCGGTGGGTTGATGGACAACGGCATCCACGCGTTGTCAATCGACGCCCGTGCGCCATCGGAGTGATCGCATGCCGTGTCGCTCACAGCTGGTCCCATGCAGGAGTTAGCTGCCCGGGTATTGCGCACATGAATCCGCCGGCCGCACTTGCGCCGGCATGGTGGCAGCCATCCTCCAGGCAGGTTCGCTGGCTCGCGTGGCTGGCGATGTGCTGCTTCATCGCCTTCTATGCCTGGTACGTCGTTGCCCGCAGCGACTTCGACAACGAGGACCTCAAGAATTTCCTGCAGATGCGGACGTCGAGTTTCTGGCAGTTCCTGCTGATGTCGACCAACGTGCATTTTGTGCCGGGACACCGGCTGCTGACCTGGCTGTCCTATTCGATCGCGCCGATGAGCTTCGTGTTCGCCGTCGGCCTGCTGATGCTTTTTCAGTTGGGTTCGGCGACCTATCTGTACCGCATTCTCGGTTTCATGCGGATTGGCAGTGGCCAGCCACTGTGGCTGGCGATCTACTGCTGTTCCAATCTGGTGGTGTTCGGGCTGATTTGGTGGGCACACGCGCAGCATCGCGCCCCATACGTGTTCCTGGATCTATGCGCGATCCACTACTACCTGGTCTGGTTGCGCCAGGGTGGCCGGCGCCAGCTGGTGTGGCTCGGGTTGGCCTATCTCGGCGCGTTGTGCTTCTACGAGAAGGCTGTGCTCATCCCACTGCACATGCTGGCTTTCGGTCTGCTGCTACACCCACGCGACTTTTTCAGGCCACTGTTGCGCAAGGTCTGGCCACCGTTGATTCTGTTGGCGCTGTCTGCCGGTTATGTCCTCGTCTATCTGGCCACCCATCAGTCCCATCTGCAAGAGGAATTCCACCAGCTGATCGGGGCGCTGCCCGATACCGCCCTGCGCGCACATCTAAATAGCCTGACCCCCGCAGGCGTTCAGGTCGAACTGGCGCAGCGAGCCTTCAGCAGCGAATGCGGGTTCCTGAAGATGCTGGCCTCGTCGGTGACCGGGCTCGGCGTTGAAGGTGACTGGGACGTTCCCAGGCACGGCCTTTCAGTGCGGCTAGTCCTGATCGCTGCGCTTTACCTGTTGCTGGCTGGCTGGACGGTGTGGAGGGTACGCGACGGCTGGAAGCTGATACTGGCCATGCTGGTCGTTGCTGGCACGGATTTCCTGCCGCTGGCGCTGTCCGATCGCGGCACGATTTTGGGCGACATGATCTTGCACCAGTACCGTTACTACTACGAAGAGCTGCACCTGCTGGTGATCTTTGGCGGCCTGTGGACGATGCGCGTGCTGGCCAATTGCCCCTCACCGCAGGAAAAGTCCCAGCTGCGACTGCTCGCCAGTCTTGTGCTGCTGTGCTACGCATCCTTGAATGTGGTGAACCTGTGGCACGCGGGGCAGCGCTCGTCAGGTTCGATGCTGTCGTATTACCGGGCGACCCATGCGTACATGGCGCATTTGCGGCACGACCTATCGCGCCTCCACCAGCCGGCTCCCGTCTTCGAAAACAGCGCAGTACCTGGTTACCTGTCGGTGTTCGGCCTTGTCCGCGATACCCGGATGCTGGTGCCGCTGTTCGTTCCGGACAGCCGCTTCGACGTAGATGCCCCAGTCCGCTATCGCATTCGCGACGATGGCCACGTGGAACGGCTTGAGCGGAACAATCCGTCACCAGGCAGGGGCTGAGGCGGGGTCGCCGGGTTCCGGCAACCCGCTCAGGCACTTTCCGGTCCTGGAATGTGGGAAATCTGCCGTGCCTTATACTGTCACGATCTGTTGACCGAAGTCCCGTATGCGCCTGAGCACGATCAAACTCGCCGGTTTCAAGTCCTTCGTGGACCCGACCACCCTGCACCTGCCGAGCAACATGATCGGTGTGGTTGGTCCGAACGGCTGCGGCAAATCCAATATCATCGACGCGATCCGCTGGGTGATGGGCGAGAGTGCAGCCAGCCGTCTGCGTGGCGATTCGCTGACCGACGTGATCTTCTCCGGCTCCAACACGCGCAAGCCGGTCGGTCAGGCGACGGTCGAACTGATCTTCGACAACAGCGATGGCTCGGTCCAGGGCGAGTACGGCCAGTACGCAGAGATCTCGGTAAAACGTCAGGTCACCCGCGATGGGCAGTCCGCTTACTACTTGAACGGCACACGCTGCCGCCGCCGCGATATCACCGATCTGTTCCTTGGCACGGGCCTTGGTCCGCGCAGCTACTCGATCATCGAGCAGGGCATGATCAGCCAGATCATCGAAGCGCATCCGGAAGAACTACGCACGCATCTGGAAGAGGCCGCCGGCATCTCCAAGTACAAGGAGCGCCGCAAGGAAACCGAGAGCCGCATCAAGGCCACCCGCGAAAATCTCGATCGTGTGCGTGACGTGCGCGACGAGGTCGACAAGCAACTCGATCACCTCAACCGCCAGGCCCGCGCGGCCGAGCGCTGGAAGGCGCTGAAGGAAGAGCAGACGCGTAAGGAAGCCGAGCTACGTGCGCTGGAATACCGTGGCCTGAAAAGTCAGCACGATGGCGAAGGTGCTGATCTATCGGCCGCCGAAACCGAAATCGAAAAGCAGCTCGCCGGCCAGCGCCAGATCGAAGCGCAGCTGGAAACCGTGCGCGAGCGCCACACTGGCGCCAGCGAACATCTGAACAGCGTCCAGGCCGAGGTCTACAAGGTCGGCGCCGAGATCGCCCGCGTCGAGCAGCAGGTTCGCTACAGTCGTGAAACAGCCGATCGTCTGCAGCGCGCGCATGTCGATGCCGAGCGCGAGCATGACGAGCTGGCCACACATATCAGCACCGATCGTGCACAGGTCGAAACCCTGCGCACCGCACTGGCCGAAGGCGAACCGAAACTCGAAGCGCTACAGCAGCTGCAGGACGATACCGCCGAAGCCCAGCGTGATACAGAAACCAAGCTGGCCGACTGGCAGCAGCGCTGGGACAGCCACACGCGCCATGCCGGTGAGTCCAGCCGGGCGGCCGAAGTCGAGCGGACCAAGCTCAATTATCTGGACCGGCAGGGCATCGATCTTTCCAAGCGCCGCGAAGCGCTGGAAGCCGAGCAGAAGGCGACCGATGTTGCCGCTCTCGATGTGGCCGGCGAGCAGTTGCATGCCGATCATGACACCCAGCGCGAACGCGTCGAAACGCTAGGCAGTCTGCTCGATCAGCACAAGCTCAGCCACGAAAAGGTGCTCGACGAAGAGCGCCAGGTGCAGTCGAGCCTCAATGAAGCACGGCAGCAGCTGCAATCGGCCCGCGGTCGCCACGCCTCGCTCGAAGCGCTACAGCATGCGGCGCTGGGGCAGGAAGAAAGTGCCGCCAGTGGATGGCTGGCTCGCTTGGGATTGAACAAGTCG
Organism: Rhodanobacter sp. MP1X3; assembly: GCF_014207165.1. Taxonomy (NCBI): domain Bacteria; kingdom Pseudomonadati; phylum Pseudomonadota; class Gammaproteobacteria; order Lysobacterales; family Rhodanobacteraceae; genus Rhodanobacter; species Rhodanobacter sp. MP1X3. Next base: position 21,532 of record NZ_JACHCO010000008.1, read on the forward strand.
CGTCGATTGGGCGAAGCGCTGCAGGTCGATGCGGGTTGGGAGTCCGCCGTCGAAACCGTGCTCGCTGGCTTGCTTGATGGTGTACTGGTCGACAGCCCGCTCGGTCTGGTCTCGGAATTTGGCAGCCTCGGTGAGGCCGATATCGCGCTTCTTGCTTCTGTCGATGGCGGGCAGGGCACGATCGATACGTTGGCCGCTCGGGTGCGTGGTCCAGCTGCTGCATTGCAGTTGTTGGCCAGCGTGCAGACGGCCGAAACGCTGGAAGAGGCCAGCCGGCGCGTTGCTACGCTGAGCCCATATCAATCCATCATCACCCGCGATGGCGACTGGTTGGCGCCGCAATGGGTGCGCGTGCGTCGCGCACAAGGTAATCAGGTCGGCGTGCTGGCACGCGAGCGCGAATTGCGCCTGCTGACCGAACAGATCGCCACACTCGAAGCGCAGCTTGAGGAAGACGGCGAACGGCTGGAAACATTGCGCACCGGCAAATTCGAGGTCGAGCGCGCCCGTGACGACGCCCAGCGTGAGCTGTACAACGCGCATCGCAAGCAGTCGGAGCTGGCCGGTCAGCTGCAGAGCCATCGCGGCAAGCTGGAAACTGCCCGGGCTCGCGCCGCCAAGGTCAACGACGAACTGAACGACCTGGCCAACCAGATCGACGAATTGCAGGGCCAGACCCGCGAGGCGCGCGCACGACTGGATGAATCTGTCGGCCTGATGGGCGATCTGGAAGACCAGCGGCGTGAGCTGGAGAACGAGCGGCGCACGCTGCTCGAAGCGCGTGAGGAAGCTCGTATGAATGCGCGCGAGGCGGCTGACCAGTCGCACGCGCTTGCCCTGGGCCTGGAATCGCGCCGTTCGGCGCTGGCCTCGCTGGAGCAATCGTTGGGCCGCATGGACACGCAGCTGGCGCAGATTGCCTCGCGTCGTGCCGACATCATCGAACAGCTGGCGGCTGGTTCCGACCCGATCGCGGAGCTCGAAGCCGAGCGTCAGACCTACCTCGATCAGCGCCTGCTGGTCGACAAGCAACTGGTGGAAGCCCGCCGTGCGCTTGAAGATTGCGATAGCGAGTTCCGCCGTCTCCAACAGGAGCGTCAACGCGCCGAGCACGGGCTGAGCGCATTGCGCGAAGGTCTGTCGCAGAAGCGCCTTGCTGCGCAGGCGTTGCAGATGCGCGCTGAGCAACTGGCCGAAGCGATCCGTGAATCCGGCCTTGAACTGGAAACGCTGCTGGCCGAACTGGCCGACGACATCGACGCGAATCAGTGGCGCCAGCAGCTCAGCGAACTGGGCCAGAAGATCGTGCGGCTGGAACCAGTCAACCTCGCCGCCATCCAGGAACACGCCGAACAGAGCGAGCGCAAGACCTATCTTGATAACCAGCTCGCCGACCTGGTCAGCGCGATGGAGACGCTGGAAGGTGCGATCAAGAAGATCGATCGCGAGACCCGCCAGCGCTTCAAGGAAACCTTCGACAAGGTCAATGCCGGCGTGCAGGAGCTGTTCCCGCGGCTGTTCGGCGGCGGGCACGCCTATCTGGAGCTGACCGGCGACGACCTGCTTAATACTGGCGTGGCGATCATGGCGCGGCCACCGGGCAAGCGCGTCTCCAATATCACCCTGCTGTCAGGTGGCGAGAAAGCACTGACAGCGGTTGCGCTGGTGTTTGCCATCTTCGGCCTCAACCCGGCACCGTTCTGCCTGTTGGACGAGGTCGACGCGCCGCTGGACGAAGCCAACGTGGGTCGCTTCTCCAGCCTGGTGCGCGAGATGAGCGAAAAAGTGCAATTCATCTTCATCAGCCACAACAAGGCCACCATGGAAGCCGCCACCCAGCTTTGCGGCGTGACTATGCGGGAGCCGGGCGTGTCGCGACTGGTGCAGGTGGATCTCGCGGAAGCAGCTAAACTCGCAGGCGCTGCCTGAGGACATCCTGATGACCATGCAACCCGTGCTCGCCTTTGCCTGGAACCCCGCTGTCGGCATTCCGCTGCTGATCGTCGGCATCATCGTACTGGCCCTGATCTGGCTGTTCGGTCAGCCGAAGAAGGAGCAGGGCAAGCGACGCGTGATGCCGACGCCGCACGCCGGCGAACGACGCGAACCCACGCTTGGCGATGACGCCGACGGTAACGAGCTCTCGTTCAGTGCGCGCGACTCGTCCTATGACGACGCCTTCAATACCCCGATCAAGCCGAAGCAGGGCGAGCTGGATGTCGGCATGCGCGAGGAACTGGAGCGTCTGGGCGCCACGTTGTCGGGCGAGCGCCCAAGCGTCAAGCCGGCATCGCGGCTGGTGGGGCACGCGGCCTCGATTGTCGATGCGCTGCGCGCACCCAGCACTCCCGATGAAGCGAAGCATGCCGTGACGCAGCCTGAAGCGGCTGCGCCGGAACCGGTATCGGCACCACCCGTAGCAGCACCGACGCCGAAAATCCCGCCCCGCTCCGACCTTGGCCGACGTCCGGCGCAGCTGGCGGTCGAACGCATCGTTACCTTGTTCGTGGTGGCACGCGAAGGTGAGCATTTCAACGGGCCAAACATGGTTGTGGCTGCTGAAAAGGCCGGCCTCGAGTTCGGTGATATGGGCATCTACCACCGGCTGCTTGATGGCAAGCGTGAGCTTGGTCCGATCTTCAGCGTGGCCAATATGCTCAAGCCGGGCAATTTTGATCTGGGCCGACTCGATGCACTGCGTACGCCAGGCGTGAGTTTCTTCATGACCTTGCCGGGTCCGCTGTCCGCGCTGGATGCATGGGATGCGATGCTGCCGACCGCGCAGCGCCTGGCCGAGCTGCTCGATGGCCATGTGCTGGACGAGGAGCGCAACGCGCTCGGTCGTCAGCGGATAGCGCATATCCGCGATCAACTGCGTGGCTGGGACCGCGATCACGAAGGCAAGGAAATCATCTTCGGTCGCTGAGTTTCGCCAGGCACGGCGGGCCGCCAGCGGATCGACTAGCCAGATACTGACAAGGCGTCGATGGCACCAAGCAGCGCATCTGCTCCGTAGGGTTTGAGTATGGATGCCGTGCGCGAATCTTTCTGGATGTCACCGATATCCAGGCGTCCCGTAGCGAACAACACAGGCAGGTTGGGCGATAGCGCCCTCAGCCGATGTACCAGTTCGATACCCGAAGCATCCGGCAAGCCGATATCCGTCAGCAGCAAATCGACGCGCTGCTCGCCATGAATCCGAACAGCCTGGGCGGCATTATCGGCTTCCAGCACGCTATGACCGCGGGACTCAAGCATCTCGGTAACGCTCATGCGAATCAATTCATCATCCTCGCATAGCAGAATCTGTAGCGGCCGGGCGACCTGTGGCTGCAATCTGCGAGTGGCAGTATTTCCCGGGTGTGGCGAGCCAGGCGCCGACGCCGCGTTGCGCTTCTGCTGGCTGTCCAGTACCTGGCGAAGCTTTCGCGCCAAAGCTTCGTGCGTGTAGGGCTTGCTCAGCAGCTCGACGCCCTCGTCCAGGCGGCCACCGTGCACGATGGAATTTTCCGCATAACCCGAGGTGAAAAGTATCGCCAGATGCGGCAGGCGGTGGCGTATCTGGCGCGCCAGCTCAGGGCTCTTCAGCTCGCCCGGCATCACCACGTCGGTAAACAGCAGATCGATGGTGACGCCGCTATCGATGATGGTAAGCGCGCTTTCGGCATCCTTCGCCTTCAGCACGCGATAGCCAAGCTCATCCAGCAACGCAACCACGGTATCGCGTACTGCCTCATCGTCCTCGGCCACCAGAATCGTTTCCTGGCCGCCGGTGATCGGGCCGGATTCCTGGTCGATGCCCCGATCCTCCGGCTGCGTCGAACGCGGCAGATACATCTTGATCGCGGTGCCATGATCCGGTTCGCTATATATCTTGACGTGGCCACCGGACTGCTTCACGAAGCCGTATACCATCGACAGGCCCAGACCGGTACCGCGGCCCTCCGGCTTGGTAGTGAAGAAAGGTTCGAAGACTTTTTCGACGATGTCAGATGTCATGCCGCAGCCGGTGTCGCTGACCGCAATCATCACGTACTGGCCGGGGCCGGCTTCAGAATGCTGGTACGAGTAGGCTTCATCGAGTGATGCGTTTCCCGCTTCGATAGTCAGACGTCCTTGGCCATCCATCGCATCGCGCGCGTTGAGTGCGAGATTCAGCAGTGCGTTTTCAACATTGCCCGGATCAATCAGAGTGTTCCAGAGTCCGTCCGCAATCACCGTTTCCAGCTCGATGCCTTCGCCCAATGATCGCCGCAGCAGATCATCGAGATCGCGAATAAAGCGGGCGACGTTGACGACCTTCGGCGCCAGTGGTTGGCGTCGTCCAAACGCCAGCAACTGCGAGGCGAGCTTAGAACCGCGCGTTACGCCAGCCATCGCATTCTGCACGCAGCGCTCAGCGCGATCGTTACCGGCTACATCGTTGCTCAGCAACTGCAGATTGCCGCTGACGACCTGCAGAAGATTATTGAAGTCGTGCGCGATGCCACCGGTGAGGTTGCCGATCGATTCCATTTTCTGGCTCTGGCGCAGCGCGTCTTGGGTCTTGATCAATTCGGCCGTGCGCTCGATGACGCGCTCTTCCAGCGTGGCGGCAAGATTGCCAAGCGCCGCTTCCGCCACCTTCTGATCATCGATGTCGGTGCTGCTGCCAATCCAGCGCTCGATTTCGCCATCGCGATTGGTGATGGGAACGGCGCGCGCGAGGTGCCAGCGGTACATCCCATCGTGGCGACGCAGCCGTAGTTCAGTCTGGTAGTTCTCGCCTGTGGTGCGTGCCTTGAGCATGGCCTGCATCGTCGGATTGACGTCTTCCGGGTGAACGATGCGGAACCAGTCTTCACCCTCCAGTGAACCCCACTCAACCCCTGCGTAGGCATAGACGCGATCGTTGAACCATTCAATCTTGCCATCGTCGGACGTGGTCCAGACGTGATTGGGCATCGACTGGGCGAGCGTGCGGAAGTGAATTTCACTCTCACGCATGGCATCTTCGGCGGCTTTACGTTCGGAGATTTCCACAAATAGCACAGCGAAGCGCTGATCATCCACCTTGCGCGCACGCGCTTCGAACCAGCGATTTTCCAAAGTGGGTATATGGACTTCCATCTGGGTGGATTCGCCCGACTCAAGCACCAGCGCGTAGGCGTCGATCACCGATTCGGGAAGGTTGGGAACAAGTGCACGGATGGATTGACCCATGGAAGACCGGATATTCAGCCCGGACTGTTTTTCAAAGGCGGGGTTGAGTTCGGTGATGAGGAAATCGACCATACGTCCGGCAGCATCGCGCACAGCCTCGCCGACAAAAAACCCCTCCTGCATTTCCTCGAACAGGTTGCGCCAACGGACTTCGCTCTCGACCACGGCCTCTTCGGCTTTTTTGCGGTCGGTAATATCCATCGCGATACCGATGTAATGCAGTCGATCCGACCCATCCAGCACCAGCGTTTCACCCCGACGCGCAATCCAGCGGATCTCGCCGGTTTTCGGATCGACGCGTCGGAATTCGGAATAGCTGAGTGGGTTGGGCAAATCCAGGCGGTTCGGGCCTATCGCATGACGGTCATCGGGATGCACCAGGCTGATCAATAACGTATCAGTGACGTCTTCGTTCGGACCCACGCCCCATACCCGCCGGTACTGATCGGAAACTTCCAGACGACCGGCTTCCGGATACCACTCGAACGTACCCACACCGCCGGCTTCCTGCGCAATGCGAAGGCGCTGTTCAGCCTGAAACTGCTGGGTGGTATCCCTGATCAGTGCCAGTACGCCGGCCGGTACCCCATCGGCGCCGACCACTGGGCTGTAAAGAATGTCGAGCCACAGATCCGCCGGTTCGTCGGGGTGCATCAGCACCATGTGCTGGTTGCGGTAAGTAAGGTTGATGCCGGTCAGCACTTGCTCCATCGCATTCGCGGTGAAGTCAGCCACTTCCGGCCAGCCATCGCGCACGGTCTTGCCCAGTAACGCAGGATGCCGGGTGCTGGCGATCTTGCTGTAGGCATCGTTGTAGATCAGGTAACCCTGTTTACCCCACATGAGAGTCATCGGCAAATCACAGCGCAGGATCAGCGCCGTTGCCATCTTCAGCGACTCGGGCCAGTGCTCGATTTTGCCCAGCGGGGTTTTGCTCCAGTCGAACGCGCGAATCAAGCCAGCCGTTTCGGAGCCTTCGCCAAGAAACGGAAAATGATCGATAGCAGTGGTATCAGTCATAAGGGCCAAATCACAAAATGATGATGCTGAAAGGAAACAAGTGATCGAATTTTAACGGGGTGGTCCGCACTAATGGCGCAATGGACATTGCCCGCTCCCAAGTATCGCTTCCGATAGTTGCAGAGAAAGACGCCGCTGTGCCTGCCTTGCATTTGATCATGCGCCAATCCGGCGCAAAAAAGCCTCGGCGTTGAGCGTCACGTATTTGATGTGTCAGTCTTGTTTCATTAGCTTTTATTTCGCGCCGCATCAGTGAGCCATTACCGTGAAGACCTCGATCCAGGCACTTGTTCGCAAGCTCAGAGCCCGCCGTGGTGCGGCGGTTTTGAACCCCGGGGAAACCATCGGCGTAGCGATGCTGCTGAGTGGGGCGGGCGGCTTTCTGGATGCATTTACCTGGCTCGGTCACGGCGGCGTATTTGCTAATGCGCAAAGCGGCAATGTAGTGCTTCTCGGTATTTACGCGGCGTCGGGTCAGTGGGATAAATCGCTGCGTCATGTGCCGCCGATCGTCGCGTTTTTTGTGGGTGTATTCGTGGCCTTTCGACTGCGCGCGCACGAGTCGCGCAGCGCCCGGCAGCGCTCGGCGCTATTAAGTCTTTCGATTGAAATCGTCTTTCTGCTGGTGGTGGCCGCGTTGCCACGCAATTTTCCGGATATTCCCATCGTGCTTGGCGTGGCCTTTGTGGCCGCACTGCAAAGTACCAGCTTCGCCAAGGTCGAAGGATCGCCATACAGTTCGGTGATGACGACAGGCAACCTGCGCCGAACCGCCGAATTATTGTTTGCCGGAATTTTTCCGCCGCGCGACGCGGTGGCACTGCATCAGTCGCGCATTTTCATGATGGTCTGCTCGAGCTTTGCCATGGGCGCCTGCGCAGGCGGGTTGGCCACTGCCAAACTCGGCAACCTTTCGGTATTGCTGCCGGCATTGGCGCTTTTGCTGGCACTTGTTCGCTGTATCGATAAACGTCGCGATGAATCGAGCGGCTGAAAGTTCCGATCGCTGTCGTCACCAGCGGTGGTTAAACCGCGTCCAACTGGTATGCGGTGTGCTGGCGATACACGGTGCCGGGGCGCAGCACGGCACGTTCGGCAGTGGCGCTATTGATCTGGTCGGGAAATGCCTGTGCCTCCAGACATAAACCGTCGAAAGCTTGGTAAAAGCCGCCGCTGCGCTTGGGTGACGCAGCCAGATATTGACCAGTGTAAAGCTGTAGGCCCGGCTGATCCGTGGTTACCGTAAGTCGGCGACCGCTGGCCGGATCGATTACCTGCGCGACCTTGCGTGGCTGGCCGTGCGATTCGCCCAAGCAGTAGCAGTGATCGAAACCACCGGCGACGGACAACTGCGGGTGCGGCCAGATGAGGCGTGAACCCAGTGGTGCGGAATGACGAAAGTCGAAGGCACTCCCAGCCACGCTTTCCTGGCCGGCAGGAATCAACCCGGCATCGACGGCCAGAAAATCTTCAGCATCGATCCACAGCAGATGATCGCGTATATCACCACGCGCACTGCCAAGATTGAAGTACGGATGTGCGGTGAGGTTGATCGGTGTGGGCTGATCACTGCGCGCCTGATAGTCGAGATTCAGTGTGCCGTCGTCGTGTAGTGTGTAACGAACCTGCACATCAAGATTGCCGGGGAAACCGCCTTCGCCATCGGGTGAGTGCAGGGTCAGCAGCAGGCTGTCGCCATCCGTATCGACTTGCCAGACGGCTTGATGAAACCCTTCGTGGCCACCGTGCAAGTGGTGGCCGTTATTGTTGCGGTCGAGTCGATACGTGACGCCGTCCAGTTCGAAGCTGCCGTTGCGGATGCGGTTGGCCCAACGACCGATCAGGGCGCCGAGATACCCAAGCCCTTCCGCGTAAGCGAGCGGATCGGCGTGGCCAAGCACCACGCCTTCAATGCGGCCGTGACGATCCGGCGTGTGCCAGCTCAACAGGCTGCCGCCGAGGTCGCTGATATCGACGCGCATGTCCTGCGCGTTGCGCAATGTCCAGCGATGCACCTTGCGGCCATCGGCCAGCGTGCCCCAGCGCACGGCATGGGGAGCGAGGGCCGTATTTGGATACGTCAGGGAAGTCATGCGGAGTTGCCGGTGGAGTCGGTGATTTCGGCGCCGCGGTGCTGCGCCTGAAACTGTTTGGGAGTGAGGTTGTATTCGCGGCGGAACACCGCGTACATGTATTGCAGCGAGGTGAAACCGCAACGCACGGCGATATCGGCCAGCGGCAGCGGTGAACTGATCAGCAGCTCGCCAGCGTGTTCCAGCTTGTGCTGCAGCAGCGCCTGATGCACGGTCTGTTTCAGCTCGCGGCGAAAGTGTTCTTCGAGTGCAGTGCGCGATACGCCGACATAATCGGCTACCTGTTCGGTCTTGACGCCGAGGCAGCCGTACTGGCGAATGTAGTGGCGAGCGCGCATCACCAGTGGACTGCGCAGTGGCTGATGCCGACTCGACGATTGCACGTTGATACCAACCGGCGGCACGATAATACGGGTCTGTGAATGGTCGGCGCCACGCAGCATCTGATGCAGCAGATGTGCCGCCGTGCGGCCCATTTCCTCGGTGCCTTGCATCACTGACGTCAGCGGTATGCGCGTCAGCATTTGGGTCAGCGGATCGTTGTCGATGCCGACGACTGCCACCTGTTCGGGCACGGAAATTTTCGCCAATTGGCAAGCCTGCACCAACTGGCGCGCGCGCGCATCAGTGACGCAGAGAATGCCGATCGGTTTGGGTAATTCCTGCAGCCATTCGACCAGCTGCTCGGACGCATTATCCCAGCCGCCGGCGCTGGTCGGTTGGCCGCGAAAAATCGTTATCGGCAGCTCGTCCGTCAGCAGTTGCTGGGCGTAGGCGGCTTCGCGTTCGGCGGCCCATGCATTGCCTGGCGCTGGCGGCAAGCCGTAGTACGCAAAGCTGGAAAGGCCCTGATCGATCAGATGGCGATAACCCAGCTGCACGAGTTTGGCGTTGTCGGTAGCGATGTAGGGAATGTGTTCGGGATACCGCGCAGCATTCGCATACGAACCACCGACAGCCACCACGGGCAGGGCAGATTTGCTCAATGCCTCGACCACCTGCGGGTCATCAAAGTCGGCGATGATGCCGTCACCGTGCCAGCGTTCGATGCCCTGTACGCGGCTGCGGAAATCCTCTTCCAGATAGAGATCCCACTCGACCCGGGTCGAGTTGAGGTATTGGCCGATGCCCGCGATCACCTCACGGTCATAGCCTTTATTTGCGTTGAACAGCAGCGCGATGCGATGCGGTGGCGGGGAGAGTGCCATAGGCGTTTCGATAGTCCGGTACGGTATGGCGAATGGGTCAGAATTTCGCGCTGCCAGAAGCCTCGCCGCGAAGCGTTGATCACTCGGCAAGTGTAGACGCTATCACGCGCCAAGCCCGCTAGCATGCCGCATTGCCACAGCGAAAATGATCATCGCCACAACAAATTTCGCAATTGCCTGCAAGGGTAAGGACTGTGCAGCATTCGAGGATTACTGGGATCTGCTGACCGGATCTCTGTCAACCCGATCTCAATGCAGCATTTAGTGGAGTTTCCCATGTCTTATTTCGACCACATTGCACCGATCAGCTACGAAGGTGCCAATGGTGACAATCCACTGGCCTTTCATCACTACGATGCCAAGCGCCAGATTCTCGGCAAGAGCATGGCTGAGCACCTGCGTCTGGCCGCCTGCTACTGGCATACCTTTGTTTGGCCGGGCAGTGATGTATTCGGTGCGGGCACTTTTGATCGGCCGTGGCACAAGCCCGGCGATCCGATGCAGCAGGCAAAAGCGAAGGCTGATGCCGCCTTCGATTTTTTCAGTCGCCTAGGCATTCCGTTCTACACCTTCCACGACACTGACGTGGCGCCGGAAGGCAGCAACCTGACCGAGTACGCCAACAACTTTGCCGCGATGGTCGACGTGCTGGAAGCCAAGCAGGCGCAGACCGGCATGAAGCTGTTGTGGGGCACGGCCAACGTGTTCAGCCATCCGCGCTATGCCGCAGGCGCGGCTAGCAATCCTCAGCCGGAAGTGTTTGCCTATGCCGCCACGCAGGTGTTCCACGCGATGGGCGCGACCAAGCGTCTCGGCGGTGCCAACTACGTGCTGTGGGGCGGTCGCGAAGGTTATGACACGCTGCTCAACACCGATCTGAAACGCGAGCGTGCGCAGCTGGGTCGTTTCTTCCAGATGGTGATCGAGCACAAACACAAGATCGGTTTCAACGGCACCATCCTGATCGAGCCCAAGCCGCAGGAGCCGACCAAGCACCAGTACGACTATGACACCGCCACGGTGTATGGCTTCCTCAAGGACTTCGGGTTGGAGCATGAGGTGAAGGTCAACCTCGAGGCCAACCACGCGACGCTGGCCGGCCATTCGTTCCAGCACGAGGTTGCCACGTCGATCGCATTGGGCGTGTTCGGCAGCATCGACGCCAATCGTGGCGACATGCAGAATGGCTGGGACACCGACCAGTTCCCCAACAGCGTCGAAGAGATGACCCTGGTGGTTTACGAGATTCTTCGCGCCGGTGGCTTCGTCAACGGTGGCTTCAACTTCGATACCAAGGTGCGCCGCCAGAGCAGCGATCCGGCCGATCTGTTCCATGGCCATATCGGTGCGATCGACGTACTGGCGCTGGCGCTGGAACGGGCTGCCAAGATGATCGAGCGCGACACCTTGGCGACGATGAAGGCTGCACGCTACGCGGGCTGGGATGGCGAGTTCGGTCAACAGGTGCTCACCGGCAACTTCACGCTGGAGGCTTTGGCCGCCGAAGCGGCCAAACGAAATCTGCAGCCGCAACATGTGTCAGGCCAGCAGGAAGCGCTGGAGAATCTGGTGAATCGCTATGTCTACGGTTGATCGTTTGCTGATGTCGGCAAGGTCGCCGGAGTAACGCGGCCCATGTTCATCGGTATCGATCTGGGCACGTCGTCAGTCAAGGCGGTGCTGCTCGACCGCAAGGGTGAGGTGCGTGCCAGCGCATCCACCGCGTTGATCTTGTCGCATCCGCAGCCGGGTTGGTCCGAGCAGGATCCCGCGGCATGGTGGCAGGCCACGCTGGCATCGGTGGATGCGCTGCTTGCCGATGCGAAAAAGCACGGCATCGCTGCCAATGAGATCGCCGGCATCGGCCTTTCCGGCCAGATGCACGGCGCCACATTGCTTGATGCAAACGATGAGGTGCTGCGACCGGCGATCCTGTGGAACGACGGCCGCTGCGATCTCGAATGCACGGAACTGGAGCAGGTACCGAACTTCCGCGCGATCACCGGCAATCTCGCGATGCCGGGTTTCACCGCGCCGAAATTGCTCTGGATACGCAAGCATGAGCCTCAAATTTTCGAGCGCATCGCCAAGGTGTTGCTGCCGAAGGATTATCTGCGGCTGAAACTCACCGGCGACTATGCCAGCGATATGTCTGATGCCGCTGGCACGCTGTGGCTCGACGTCGGCAAGCGTGCCTGGAACGATGAAATGCTGCGCGCTTGCGGGCTTGATCGTTCACAAATGCCATCGCTACATGAAGGGAATCAAGTCACCGGGCAACTTCGTGCGGAATTGGCCGAACGCTGGGGCGTTCCCCGCGTGCCGGTCGCAGCAGGTGGTGGCGACAACGCCGCCGGTGCGGTCGGCGTAGGTATCGTCAAGCCAGGGCAGGCGATGCTGTCGCTGGGAACCTCGGGCGTGTTCTTTGCTGTTTCCGATGGTTTTTTGTCGCGACCCGAACAGGCCGTTCACAGCTTTTGCCACGCTTTACCGAATACATGGCATCTGATGAGCGTCATGCTCAACGCCGCCAGCTGTCTGGATTTCACCGCACGACTGGTCGCTTACGAGGGTGTACCGGGGTTGCTTGGCGATGCCGAGGCGTCGAACGGAATCCATGCCAAAAGCCCCTGGTTTCTGCCCTACCTCAGCGGTGAACGCACGCCGCACAATGACAGTCATGCGCGCGGCGCATTCGTTGGTTTGAGCAGTGACACACAGCGCGCCGATCTGGCCAATGCCACGCTGGAAGGCGTGGGTTTCGGTTTGCTCGATGGTTTGCTTGCGGTCGAGGCCGCCGGACTGAGATCCGACGACATTACGGTGATCGGCGGCGGTTCGCGCAGTGCCTACTGGATACAGATGCTCGCCGACATTCTCGGCAAGCCGCTGCAACAGCGTGTGGGCGGTGACGTGGGCCCTGCGCTGGGCGCCGCCCGGCTCGCCCATCTGGCGGCAGAGCAGGGCGCCGTTCTGGCCGACGTTTGCCCGTCACCACCCTTGATTTCGCGATTCGATCCTGTTGCGTCGCGTCATGCGTTTTATCGCGAACAAAGGTATCCGTTGTTCGGAAAGTTGTATCCGCAGTTGCAGCCACTTTTCACTGGTGCCGAAGTTGGCGCTGATTCTGTCCACTAAAGACGCACGTCACTTGCATGGGGAATTTCATGAAAAATAAAACGCTCCGCACTCTTACACTTTCCGCTGCCGTTGCTCTGGCCGGTGGCTTCGCGGCCATGCCTGCGCATGCCAGCAAGGAAAAACCGGTTATTGGCTTTTCAATCGACGATTTGCGCGTCGAGCGCTGGACGCGCGACCGTGACTATTTCACCGCCGCGGCTACCAAGCTGGGGGCGAAGGTCTACGTACAGTCTGCCGATGCCAGTGAAGAGCGCCAGATTGCGCAGATCGAGAACCTGATCTCGCGCAACGTCGACGTGCTGGTGATCGTGCCGTTCAACGGCAAAGTCCTCGGCAACGTCATTGCCGAAGCCAAGCGCGCTGGTATCAAAGTGGTGGCTTATGATCGCCTGATCCTGAATGCCGATGTCGATGCCTATATTTCGTTCGACAACGAGAGGGTGGGTGAGATGCAGGCGCAGGCGGTGGTCAACGCGGTTCCCAAAGGCAATTATTTCCTGCTCGGCGGCTCGGCCACCGACAACAACGCCAAGGTTTTTCGTGATGGCCAGTTGAAGGTGCTGCAGCCGCTGGTGGCAAAGGGCGATATCAAGATCGTCGGTCAGCAATGGACGCCGGAATGGGATCCGACCAACGCGCTGAAAATCACTGAGGATGCGCTGACCGCCAACCACAACAATATTCAGGCCATCGTGGCTTCCAACGACGGTACGGCCGGTGGTGCGATCCAGGCACTCGCTGCGCAGAAACTGGCAGGTAAAGTGGCGATATCCGGACAGGATGCGGATCTCGCCGGCGTGAAACGCGTTATCGCGGGCACCCAGACCATGACGGTATACAAGCCGCTGAACAACCTCGCCTCGCAGGCTGCACAGCTGTCGGTTGATCTGGTTAGGGGTGTTGCGCCCAAATTCACCGACAAGATGAATAACGGCACCAAGGACGTCAACACCGAGTTGCTGACGCCAACCCTGCTGACCAAGCAGAATGTCGACTTGGTGATCAAGGACGGTTTCTACACGCATGCGCAGGTTTACGGTAATTAATTGAAGTGCGCGCAGAAGGCGCATCGGTCATCGGTGCGCCTCTTGTGTTTCAATGGTTTATGTAGTGATCAACGCCGCGACTCTCGCGGCAGTTTGTGTGGAAGCAGTGGAGTGGGCGTGTGAGTGAATATCTGTTCGAGATGCGCAATATCGTCAAGGAATTCTCTGGCGTGCGGGCGCTCAACGGCGTGAGTCTGGCGGTGCGACCTGGTGAGTGTGTTGGCCTGTGTGGCGAGAACGGCGCAGGCAAATCCACCTTGATGAAGGTGCTGTCCGGTGTGTATCCCTATGGCAGTTTCGAAGGCGAAATCCTGTGGGAAGGCCAGCCGCTGAAGGCCTATTCGGTACGCGACAGCGAGAAGGCTGGCATCGTCATCATCCATCAGGAGCTGATGCTGGTGCCGCAGCTATCGGTTGCCGAAAATATTTTCCTGGGCAACGAAATTACCAAGCCCGGCGGGCGCATGGATTATGACGCCATGTATCGCCAGGCCGACGCGTTGTTGGCGCGTCTGAAACTGAAGGGCGTCAACGTCGCCGCGCCGGTGATGAACTACGGTGGCGGCTATCAGCAATTGTTCGAAATCGCCAAGGCACTGGCCAAGAACGCGCGCCTGCTGATTCTGGACGAGCCCTCCTCATCACTGACCTCCAGCGAGATCGACGTGCTGCTGTCCATTATCGAGGACCTCAAGCGTGAGGGTGTGGCCTGCGTCTACATCTCACACAAGCTGGAAGAGGTCGCCAAGGTATGCGACACCGTCACCGTGATTCGCGACGGCGAGCATGTCGCAACCAAGCCGATGGCCGAACTGAATACTGATGGCATCATCGCCATGATGGTCGGTCGCGAGATCAAGAATCTCTATCCGCGCAGCGAACATGCCATCGGTGAGGTGATCTTCGAGGCGCGGCACGTCACCTGTTGGGATATCACCAATACCAGTCGCAAGCGCGTTGACGATGTGTCGTTCGAATTGCGCAAGGGTGAGATCCTCGGTGTTGCCGGACTGGTCGGCGCCGGTCGCACCGAGCTGGTATCGGCGATCTTCGGAGCCTATGCCGGCAAGTCGACTGCCGAGCTCTTCATGGACGGCAAGCCGATCAAGGTGAAGACACCCGAGCAGGCGATTCGCGCCGGCCTGTCGCTGGTGCCGGAAGACCGCAAGCGTCAGGGCATCGTGCCGATGCTCGGTGTCGGCGACAACATCACGCTGGCAACGCTGCAGCATTATTCGCATGGCGGTCATATCGACAAGAATGCCGAACTGGCCACGGTCGACCGCGAGATCAAGCGCCTGCGCGTAAAGACCGCCAGCCCCGCGCTGGCGATTGCGGGCCTCTCCGGCGGCAACCAGCAGAAAGCGGTGCTGACCAAGATGCTGCTGCCGGCGCCCAAGGTGCTGATTCTCGACGAGCCCACGCGCGGTGTCGACGTCGGCTCGAAATACGACATCTACCAGCTGATGTTCGAGTTGGCCGCCAAGGGGGTGTCGATCATCATGGTGTCGTCCGAGCTGAGTGAAGTGTTGGGTGTCAGCGATCGTGTGCTGGTGATCGGCGAGGGTCATTTGCGCGGTGATTTCGTCAACAAGGATCTGACCCAGGAACGTGTGCTGGCCGCGGCGATCGACGCGAAGCCGCAAGCAGCCTGATTTACCGGGTTTCAATCAAGACCGGCTTTCGATCAAACTACTCCATCCGATTTTTGCGAGGCAGACCTTTCGGCCTCTTTGGGAACCAGATATGCAAGCTCAGCAAGTGCAGCAGTTTTTCGTACGCTACAAAATCATCGCGCTGCTGCTGGCGGTAGCCGCGATCTGGATTTTCTTCCACATCGGCACAGACGGCGACTTCATTACGCCGCGCAATGTCGCGAACCTGCTGCGGCAGATGTCGATCACCGGCATGCTCGCCTGCGGCATGGTCTTCATCATCATCTCCGGTGAAATCGATCTGTCGGTAGGCTCGCTGTCGGGACTGCTTGGCGGCGTGGTGGCGATACTCACCGTCAACATGCACTGGGGCACGCCAGCGGCCATCGCCGCCGCGCTGGTGGTGGGCCTTGGCATAGGCCTATTCAACGGTTTCTGGGTCACCAAGCTGCGCGTGCCTTCCTTCATCGTTGGTCTGGGCGGCATGCTGGCATTTCGCGGCATCCTGCTGGGCATTACCCACAGCGCCACGATTGCGCCGGTGCCGGATGACCTGATTTATCTGGGACAGGGCCTGGTACCGATTGGCCTGTCGCGCGTGCTGGGTGGCGTGATTTTTCTATTGCTGCTGGCCATCACAGTGATGCGCCGTCGCCGTCGCAACAAGCTCGAATTGAAGCAGATGCCGGTGTGGATGGATGTTGTCAAGCTGGTGGTCATCGGTGCGGTGATCATCGGTTCGTTGCGCATGCTCAACGATGCCGGCGGTGTGCCGGTGCCGGTGATGATCCTGCTGGGCTTGCTCGGTATCTTCTCGTATATTTCCACCCAGACCGTGTTCGGCCGACACATCTATGCGGTCGGCGGCAATATGGAAGCGACGCGCTTGTCAGGCGTCAACGTGGCACGGGTCAAGCTGGCTGTGTTCGCCATGATGGGTGTGATGTGCGCCTTCGCTGGCGTCATCAATACCGCGCGCCTCGCCGCGGGCTCACCCTCGGCCGGCACCAGTGGCGAACTCGATGCCATCGCCGCCTGTTTCATTGGCGGCACTTCGATGCGCGGCGGCTCCGGCACCGTGCACGGCGCGTTGATCGGTGCGCTGGTCATGGCCAGTCTCGACAACGGCATGTCGATGATGGACGTCGACACCTTCTGGCAGATGATCGTTAAAGGCAGCATCCTAGTGCTGGCCGTTTGGGTGGATGTGCTGTCAGGCTCCAACCGCGGTTAGTCCATCAGCTGGGCGAATGGGATCAATAAAAGAACGGCGTGTCATTTCATGGCGCGCCGTTTTATTTTCGGCATGGTGCCATAGGCAACTGCCCCCACACGAATACGGCGGACCGCAAGGTCCGCCGTATTCGTGTGGGGGAGAACGCGCTATTGCTTACTGCGCATTGTCCTTGGTGACCAACTTCAGTGGTACCGAGATTTTCGCTTCAACCGTCTGACCGTCGATTACGCTCTTGGCGCTCTTGACGCCGAGCTGACCGATCAGCTGTGGCTGTTGCGCGACGATGGCGGCGATCTTGCCGTCTTTGACGGCCTGGATACCATCAGGCGTGCCGTCGAAGCCGACAACGAGTACGTTGGCGCGCTTGGCACCGTCGAGCGCACGCACGGCGCCAAGCGCCATCTCGTCATTTTGCGCAAAGATCGCCTGCACATCGGGGTGAGCCTGCAGCAGGTTTTCAGTGACGCTTAGGCCTTGTGCACGATCGAAGTTGGCCGGCTGCTGGGCGATGATCTTCAGACCAGAGCCTTTGATCCCGTCGTCGAAGCCCTCGCCGCGGTCACGCGCGGCGGAGGTGCCGGGTACGCCTTGCAGTTCGATCACATTGCCCTTGTTGTCGAGTGCCTTGATCAGGAACTTGGCCGCATCGTCACCGCCCGCCACGTTGTCCGAGGCAATGTGGGTGACGACTTGGCCGCTGTCGACGGAGCGATCCAGTGTGATCACCGGGATGTGCGCGTTGTTGGCCTCTTTGACTGCACCGGCGAGGGCTGAGGAGTCGGTTGGGTTAAGCAGGATCACCGATACCTTTTTCTGGATCAGGTCCTCGACGCTGGAGATCTGCTTGGCCGGATCATCCTGCGCGTCGACGACGGTCAGGGTGTAGCCGTCTACTGCAGCTTCTTTCTGCGCGCCGTCTTTCAGTGCCACGAAGAACGGATTGTTCTGGGTCGAGAGGGCGAGGCCGATCGTCTTGCCGGCGGCGGCAGCCGGGGCGCTGCTGGAAGCCGCTGACGGAGCCGAAGAATCCGCCGGACCTTGCTGGCTGCAGGCAGCGGCGAGAAGGGTGAGGGCCGAGACAGCGAGTAATTCGAATTTACGCATGTGATGTGCTCCGATGGATGTTCGAGAAACGATCGATGGAAAAGCGACGGCCGCGGAAAACGCTGGCCGTCGTTGAAAATTTACTTGCGACGATCCAGCAATACGGCGACAAGAATCACCGCACCCTTGACCACCTGCTGGTAGAAGGACGACACGCCAAGCAGGTTGAGGCCGTTGTTCAAGAAGCCGATCAGCAGTGCGCCGACCAGCGTACCGAACAGCCATCCGCGTCCGCCGGCCAGGCTTGTGCCGCCAAGCACCACGGCGGCGATGGCATCCAGTTCGTAACCGCTGCCGGCGGTGGCCTGTGCCGAGTAGAGGCGCGAGGTGAGCACGATCCCGGCGAATGCGGAAAGCAGGCCCGACAGGCCATACACACCCAGCTTCATCGCGTTGATACGTACGCCAGACAGCCGCGCAGCTTCTTCGTTACCGCCCAGTGCAAACACGTGACGGCCGAATACGGTGCCGCGCAGCAGGAACGCGCAGAGCAGAAACACGCCGAACATCCACACCACCGGGTTGGGAATCAGATGCGCGATATAGCCATCGCCGAGCAATGCAAAGCTGTTGTTGGACACGCCAATCGGCTGGCCTTGCGTATATGAAAGCGTCAGACCACGCAGCAAGGTCATCGTGCCCAGCGTGGCGATGAAGGGCGCCACGCGTCCCCACGAGACCAGCACGCCGTTGATCACGCCCAGTAGCAGACCAAGGCCCAGGCCGACGCCAATAGCCAGTAGCATGCCGTGGCCGGACGCCATCACACCGGCGGTGATCGCGCCGGTAAAGGCGAGGATCGCGCCGACCGACAAATCGATGCCGCCGGCGAGGATCACGAAAGTCATGCCGAAGGCGATCAACGCATTGATCGATACCTGGCGCAGCACGGTGAGCAGATTGCCGGCATTGAGAAAGTCGGGGCTGAGTACGCTGAGTGCGATCAGCAGCAATAGCAGGCCGATCACCGAACCCAGTCGTTGCAACAGCGCAGCGCCGTTGCCAAAAGAAAATCTGTTGGTCATTACATTCGTACTCATCATGTTCAATGGCCGCCGGTGGCGGCGAGCATTACGGTTTCCTGGGTGGCCGTGGCGGCATCAAGCAGGGCGGTGGCATGCCCCTCATGCATGACCAGGATGCGATCGCTCATCGCCAGTACCTCGGGCAGCTCGGAGGAGATCATCAGGATCGCCACGCCGTTCTTCACCAGCTGATTGATGATCTGGTAAATCTCGGCCTTGCCGCCGACATCCACGCCACGGGTCGGCTCGTCGAGAATCAGCACGCGTGGTTTCAGTGCCAGCCATTTGGCCAGCACCACTTTCTGCTGATTGCCGCCGGATAGCGCTCGCACCGGCAACTCCATGTCGCGGGTGCGGATTTTCAGCTGTTCGATCAGGCCCTGGGTCTGTCGCTTTTCCGTCGCGCGATCAATGATGCCGGCACGCGATGGAACGCGCGGCAGACTGATGTTTTCGCGCAAGCTGAGATCCAGCACCAGTCCCTGGGCTTTGCGATCCTCGGTGACAAAACCGAGGCCGGCGTGAATCGCCTGTACTGGTGTGCGGGTATGAATGGGCTGGCCGTCCAGCAACACGCGGCCATGAGTCGCCTTGTCCAGACCGAACAGCAACCGGGCCAACTCGGTGCGACCCGCCCCCATCAATCCGGCAACTCCAAGCACCTCACCGGCGCGCAGATCGAAGCTGATGTCATGCACATGCTTGTCGCCGAGTTGTTCGACCTTGAGCAGGATCTCGCCAGGCGTGACTTCACGGGTGGGAAATCGTGCCTCGAGGCTGCGGCCGACCATCATCTGCACGACCTCATCCAGGCTCAGGCCTGGGATTGGGCGACTGCCGACGAAATGACCATCGCGCAGCACCGAAATGCGATCGCACAGCACGAAGATCTCCTCCATGCGATGCGATACATAGACGATGCCGGTGCCCTTGCTGCGCAGCTCGCGGATCAAGGCGAACAGCGTATCGGTTTCGCGTTCGCTGAGCGCAGCGGTCGGCTCGTCCATGATCAGCACGCGAGCGTTCTGGCCCAGCGCCTTGGCGATCTCGATCATCTGCTGCTGGCCGACCGAGAGTCGCGCTACAGGAAGGTCGGGATCGATCGACTGCATGCCTACGTGGGCCAACCATTCGCGCGCACGCTGGCGCATCGCGCGCCGATGCAGCAAGCCGAAGGTGTTCAGCTCGCGACCCAGAAAAAGATTCTCGGTCACGCTCAGATGGGGAATCAGGTTGAGTTCCTGATGGATGATCGCGATACCGTGTTTCTCGGCATCCGTGGTCGAACCCATCGATACCGTTTGGCCATCTACTTCGATCTCGCCGGCGTCTGCCTTGTGCACACCGGTGAGTACTTTCATCAGTGTGGATTTTCCAGCGCCATTCTCGCCCATCAGCGCATGCACTTCGCCAGGCAGCAGCTCGAAGTCAACGCCTTCCAGCACCTTGACCGGACCGAAAGCTTTGCGGATGCCGCGCATGGTGACGAGAGGCGTACTGATGGCAGGGCTGGGGACGGGCGAATTCAAAACGTGACACCTGCATGCAGGATGACATTGGCATACGGTGCGGTTTCGCCGGTACGCACTACCGCCCGCGCCTGCGCACAGCGCTGCTTGAACGATTCGTGGCTGGTTTCGTCCACCGTCGTGCCTTCGCTTTTCAGTTGGTCACTCAAGCGCACCAGCGCGGGGTTGTGCTGATGGATTTCACTGGCAAACGTCACCGCTTCCACGGCAAGCTCTGCGTGGATGGCGCCGAATACCTGCGCAAAGCTTGGTATGCCCGGCAGCACGGCCAGATCGATGCAAGGTACGCCCGGAGGAACGGGCAGGCCGACATCGGCAATGACCAGGGTGTCGGTATGGCCCATCGCGGCAATCAGCCGGTTGAGTTCGGCGTGCAGAAGTCCCGATCGCCTCATGGCTGCTGTTCCAATAGTGCTTCGACCTCGTACAATCGCGGCATACCGCCTTGTGCGCCGAGCCGTGACACGGACAGCGCAGCTGCGGCGCAAGCCTTTTTCACCGCGATGGCCAGACCTTCGTGCAGAAAAACAGCCAACGCCGCATTGAAGGTGTCGCCAGCGCCCGTGGTGTCGACCACGTCGACATGAAACCCGCGCTGATGCATCGGTTCACCGTCTTCGCTATACCAGGCACCTTCATCGCCGCGCGTCAGCACGACGGGGCAAGGGGCGCGCCGCATCAGCGCACGAAAATCTTCGCTCGAATCGGCGTCTAGCAGCGTCGCCAGTTCATGCTGGTTGGGTGTGACGTAGCGGGCGAGCTTCAGCCACTCGGGTGACAATGGTTGAGCGGGAGCGGGGTTGAGGATCACCGGCACGCCAAGCTGATGACCGAGTCGTACGGTGGCTTCCACTGTCTCAAGAGGAATTTCCATCTGCACCAGCACCGCATCGGCGCGTTCGATCAGCGATTTCGCGTGCTCGACTTGCTCGGGTGTAACTCTGGCATTGGCAGCAGGTACCACGAGGATATGGTTGTCGCCCTGCGCCACAGTGATGGACGCGGTGCCACTGGCGCAGTTGTCGATCGAACGGACGTGTTCCAGATCGATGCCTTCATCCGTGAGCCCTAGCCGTAGTTGGCCACCGAACGCATCATCACCGAGTGCCCCGATGAGTGCCACCTGAGCACCGAGTCGAGCGGCTGCCACGGCCTGATTGGCACCTTTGCCGCCGTGTACGGTGAGAAAGTGATCAGCCGTCAAGGTTTCGCCTGGTGCCGGAAAGCGCGGCGCCAGCGTGACCAAATCCATGTTGATGCTGCCGACAACAACGATGCGTGTCATAGGAAACCGTAGCCGCCGCGAAGCAAAAAAAGAATTAGCATAAATAAAGACGTGTTAAGTCGAAGGAATCCAGGATGATTCTGGATTGACGATATCAAATGGCGCGCATGCTTGTCGTCGACAAAAACGTATGCCAGTTCAGCGATAAATGGTTGGCCGTAAAAAAGCATCCCGGCACAGGCCGGGATGCTTTTTCTTTGGTGCCGACTCAATAACACCGTCGAACGATGAAATCAGAACGTGAAGCCCATCTTCAGGCCGAGCACGAACGCGTTGCTGTTCTCGCTGGTGCCACCCGGATGCAGGATGTACTGCAGGTTGGGGCGCAGGTAGACCGATGGAATCGGCGACCAGCTGTAGAACAACTCGGTGACGTATTCGTTGCCGTCGCCGACAATGACGTCCTCTCCCGTGCGGGCATTGTTCTCTTTGATGTAATCGGCATAGCGACTGTTGGCATTCGTGGCGCCCACCGCGAAGCCGATCATGTCATTGGCACGTGCAAACGGACCCTTGTATTCCATGCCCAGCGAAATCTGGCGATCGGTAGCTGCCGTATTGCGATCCGCCTGCGATACGTTGAGGAAGATCGACGTGCCAGTGCCGCCCGCGTCACCGCTGACCTGCTGGATGAAGTTGATGTAAGCGCCGTACTCGCCATCACGTTGCAGCGCCGGCAGGCCTGTTTCGCCAGCCGGATCGTGGTTGATGTCGTAATAGAGGTCCGAGCCCTTCGATGTGTTGTACCAGACACCGAACTTGTAACTGCCCGGCAGGCCGTCGGCGGTCGGTGCCCAGCCGAATTCCAATGGAATCAGGGCGCCGGTGGTGCCGCCGGGGAAGTCCGGAATCAGGCCCTTGCTCTCGGCGTACTGGTTATTCACGTAGTTCGGATTGACCTGATACGCACCCAACATTACGTAGGTTTCTTTGGTGGTATTGAGCTTGATGTTGACGGCCCACTGGCTGGTCGGCCAGTTGACCCAGTAATTACCGACAATATTGCCCGGCTGTGCGCCGCAGAAGGTAAGGTTCTGGAAGTCGCAGGAGAAAGCGGCGAAATCTGAACCGACTGGCAGACGACCGGCCTTCACTACCAGCGCGCCGTCGAAGAATTTCTGTTCCAGTGAGAATTCGGTCAGGTGCCAGGTCTGACCGCGACCATAGACTTCCTGGATCAGCTGGTTGTTGCCGATATCGGCGTCGGCGCCGAGGTTGCGACCGTTACGATCGGTGATCATCATGCGGAAGGTGGCGCCGTGCCAGCCCCACAGCTTGTCCAGATCCAGCGCCACGCCACCTTTCCACTGGTCCGTGTAACGGGTCAGGTGGGCGTCGCCGCCGGTAAAGTTATGCGCCGCTTCACCACCGTAGCCGAGATCGAAGGTAATGCCTTCATCGGCGAGACGAGTTCGCTCGCCATTCCAGTCACCGAAAAGATAAGGGCTGGTGGTGAGATCATCAGCCGCGCGCGCCTGCGGAGCGACGAGACCCATGGCCAGACCCAGGCCAGCGAATGCTACTGCCCAAGCGAGCGGTTTTTTGCGTAGTGTTGAAGCCATGATGCCATCTCTCCCAATGGTGATATGCCGAATGGTGAAGCGATTTGTTGCGTTGTTGCGTTGTGAATTTTTCAACAGACAAAAGTGAAAATTCGCCTGTCACTTTTAATGTTTATTATTTTTTTGTTACCGGCATTTTCGAACGAATAATCACTGCGCTCAATGAGCAAGTACGTGATGCCTATTGTGTTTTTTCATGTTGCGTTGCAGGAAAAATAACCGCCACCATGCGCAGCAATCACGACTCAATGCGTCGGCATGGCAAATTCGGCGCCAGCAATCTCTTTATCTGCCAACCAGCGCTGCGTCACCGCCTTCTGACGCGTGTAGAAGCGCACTGCCTCGGGGCCATGCGCATGGTGATCGCCCATCAAGCTCTTTTTCCAGCCACCGAAACTGTGAAACGCCATCGGTACAGGAATAGGTACGTTGATGCCAATCATGCCGACCTGTACTCGATGCGCAAATTCGCGTGCGACGTGGCCATCACGGGTGAAGATCGCTGTGCCGTTGCCGTATTCATGCTGATCGACCAGCGCCAGCGCGCTGGCGAAATCGGGTACGCGGACCACGCACAGCACGGGACCAAATATCTCTTCCTTGTAAATGCGCATCGATGACGTGACGTGATCGAACAGCGTTCCGCCGAGAAAGAAACCCTGCTCGCAGCCAGCGACGCGATGGCCGCGACCATCAACCACCAATTCCGCACCAGCCGCTTCACCGTCATCGATATAACCGGTGATCTTGTCGCGATGCTGGCTGGTCACGACGGGACCCATCTCGATCGTCTCGTCCATGCCGTCGCCGATGCGCAATGCACGCACCTTGGGCGCCAATTTTTCAACCAGCGTATTGGCTGTCGTTTCACCAACGGCAACCGCCACAGAAATAGCCATGCAGCGTTCGCCGGCGGCGCCATAACCGGCGCCCATCAGTGCATCAACGGTTTTATCCATGTCCGCATCGGGCATTACGATCATGTGGTTCTTGGCGCCGCCGAGTGCCTGCACGCGCTTGCCGTTGGAAGTGCCACGCGCATAGATGTATTCGGCGATGGGCGTCGAGCCAACGAAACTGATGGCTCGAATATCCTTGTGATCAAGCAGCGCGTCGACGGCGCCCTTGTCACCCTGCACGACATTGAATACGCCATCGGGCAGACCGGCTTCGGTAAGCAGCGCAGCGAGCAACAGTGCCGTAGAAGGATCGCGCTCGGACGGCTTGAGCACGAAGGTGTTGCCGCAGGCGATGGCCATCGGGAACATCCACATCGGCACCATGGCAGGGAAGTTGAATGGTGTGATGCCGGCACATACGCCGAGCGCCTGGCGCATGGTCCACGCGTCGATGCCGTTGGCGATCTGCTCGGTGTAGTCGCCCTTGAGCAGTTCGGGAATGCCGCAGGCGTATTCCACCACCTCCAAGCCGCGCACCAGCTCACCTTTGGCATCGGACATCACCTTGCCGTGTTCACGGGTGATCGCAGCGGCGAGTTTGTCCATGTCACGCTCGATCAGCTCCTTGAAGCGGAACATCACGCGTGCGCGCCTCAGCGGCGGCGTCTGCGACCACGAGGGAAAGGCGGCCAATGCAGACTGCACGGCGACATCCACTTCATGGGTATCGGCCAGCGCCACAGCACCGATCACTTCACCGCTGGCCGGGTTGTAGCTCGGGACGGTCGAACCTTTGCCAGCCTGATGACGGCCGCTGATGTAGTGGCCGATATGGATGGGAGCAGGGGAGGGGGAGAGTTGGGCAGACATAGTGGGTGGTTCCATGAAAAGCGTTGTTGGATCAAGACGGTCTGGCTTGTTGCAAAACAATCAGCGCGGCATCAGCCAGTCGTGCGCCGGATCATTCTTGAAATGCCACTCGCGATGCGGGCCAGCCATTACATTGAGGTAATAGCCGCGGTAACCGTGCGGCATCACCACCGGGTGGTAGCCGCGTGGCACCATCACCACGTCGTGATCGCCTACGGCCATCGATTCATCGAGATCGCGTTCATCGGTGTAGACGCGCTGAAAGGCAAAACCTTGTGGCGGATCGATCCGGTGGTAATAGGTTTCCTCCAGCGAGCTTTCCACCGGCAGGTTATCGGTGTCGTGCTTGTGCGGTGGATAGCTGGATGAGTTGGCGGCTGGTGTCACTACCTCGACCACCAGCAGCGATTCGGCCGGTTCGGTTTCAGGCAGCACGTCGCACACGTAGCGGGTGTTGCTGCCCTGGCCGCGAACCATGCGTTTCATGCTTGCCGCAGGGATCAATCGTGCTGGATGCTTTCCCGTTGCCGGCGCACTCGCAAGGGCAAGCTCGGCAGCGTCGTGCGCATGAATCACAAACGTCGAACCGGGCGGCGCGTAGACCGCATCGGTCGAGCGATCGTCGAATACGCTGGCGCGGCCGCCCAGATTCTTCCAGTTCTCTTCACCTACGGAAACGTCGATGCGGCCAGTAAGCACGACCAGGCAGCCTTCGCGGTCGAATGGCAAATCGAGATTCAGCGATTCGCCTGCAGCGAGTCGCACGCCTTCGAAACCGACATGCTTCCATCCGGCTGATTCCGGTGTGACCTTGACGATAGCGCGACCATTCGGGGTCGATTTGACCAGCAGGCTCATGCGGCCTCCTTCGTGCGGACGCCGTCAACCAGTCCGCGCAGCGTGCGATAACCCAGACTGGCGTAGGCGTAGCTTGGGGCGACGGCAGGGTCTTGCTCGGCCTCGACGATCAGCCAACCCTTGTAATGATTTTTGCGCAGCAGCTCGATGATGCCGGCGAAATCGATGGCGCCATCACCCGGTACGGTGAATACGCCGTTTAACACGGAGTCCAGAAAACTCCACTGACGATTACGCGCATGACGGATGATCGCCGGGCGCACGTCCTTGCAGTGAACGTGACAGACGCGGCCGATGTGCTTGCCCAGAATGGTCAATGGATCACCACCGCCGAAATACGCATGGCCGGAGTCGAACAGCAGGCCAACGTCCTCGCCGGTGTAAGCCATCACGCGATCGATATCGTCCGGCGATTCAACATAGGCGCCCATGTGATGGTGATAGCCCAGTCGCACACCGCGCGTCAGCAAGTGTTTGCCGAACGCAGTGAGCCGCTCACCGTAGCGCTTGAACGCGTCATCGTCAAAATGCGGACGCTTGTATAGCGGCACCTTGCGCTCGCCCTGGATCGCGTTGGCGACCTCGCCGTAGACCATCACCTTGCAGCCATTCTCGGCGAGCAGGTTGAGATGCGATTCCACGGCGGCAATTTCTTCCTCCACCGATCGCGTGGCCAGACGGCCGGAGTACCAGCCGGAGACTACGTCCAACTGATAGCCGGCCATCAGCTCGCGTAGCGCAGCGGGGTCCTTGGGAAACTTGTTGCCCAGTTCGAAGCCCTGGTAGCCGATCTCGCGGCCTTCGCTCAAGGCCGTGGATAGCGGTATTTCACCGCCCAGCGAGGGCAGGTCGTCGTTGCTCCAGCTGATCGGATTGATACCGATCTTTACTTCCAGAATCTCAGACATCGGATTTCACCTGCTCTAATTTTGCTTGCGCGGCATGAGACCGCTGTTGTTGTTTGGCTAGTTCGTAATCGTGGCGTGCATCGAGTACCGCCGTGCGCGTTGATACTTCAGGTACTGCTACTTCCCACCAGGTGCCACCTTGTTCGGTGGTGCGGCGGTGGTCGGTATTGATCGAGATCAGATAAGTCCGCTTGGCTGCACGGGCTCGCGTCAACGCCTGCTCAAGTTCGGCGATGCTGCCGACGTGCTCGGCCTCGGCACCCATCGCACGTGCGTGGGCGGCAAAGTCGATGGCAGGTGCACCTTCTTCGCCTTGCAGGCAGTCGTCCCACATATTGTTGAACGGTGCTCCGCCACAGGCCTGCTGCAAACGATTGATGCAGCCGTAGCCACGGTTATCGAGCACCACGATGATTAGCTTCATGCCCAGCATCACCGAGGTGGCGATTTCGGCATTCAGCATCAGATAGCTGCCATCGCCCAGCATCACGATGACCTCGTGGTCGGGTTTGGCCATCTTTACGCCCAGACCGCCGGCAATCTCATAGCCCATGCAGGAGTAGCCGTACTCCATGTGATAGCCGCCAGGAGTTGTCGTGCGCCAGAGTTTTTCAAGCTCCGCCGGCAGCGTGCCCGCCGCGCAGACCACGATGTCGTTCTGCATCGACTGCGGATGCGAGCGCTGCACGGCACCGATGATTTCACCGTCGTAGGGGAGAGTGCCATCCGGCAACTCGCGCTGTTCGGTGATGGTGCTGACGATATCGCGCCAGCCGTCGGCTTCATGCTTGGCGTTGCCGTTCCACTGGCTGTCGGTACGCCAGCCATTCAATGCGCTGGAAAGCCCATCTAGGCCAAGCCGCGCATCGGCAAGGATTTCCAACCCGCCACCCTTGAGCGTGTCGTAGCCGTTGACGTTGAGCGTGATGATGTGGGCACCAGCAAACAGCGCGTTGGAGCCGGTGGTGAAATCCTGCAGCCGCGTGCCTACGGCGAGCACGACGTCGGCATTGGCCAGCAAAGCATTGGCTGCGGTGGAACCGCATACGCCTGCCGGCCCCAGCTGCAGCGGATGATCCCAGGCCAGCGCGCCCTTGCCGGCCTGCGTCTCGGCGACCGGGACGCCGTGGCTTTCGGCGAAGCTCAGCAATGACGCGCTGGCCTTGCTATAGAGCACACCTCCGCCGGCGATGAGCACGGGACGCTTGGCCGCACGGAGGGCAGCTGCCGCAGCGGCAATTTCGTCGGGTGCTGCGGGCAACGCGCGGAATGCATGGATGCGCGGTGCGAAAAAACTTTCCGGCCAGTCGTAGGCTTCGGTCTGCACGTCCTGCGGCAGCGCCAGCGTCACCGGACCGCACAGAGCTGGATCGGTCAGTACGCGCAGGGCACGCGGCAACGCGGTGAGCAGTTGCTCGGGCTTCACGATGCGATCGAAATAGCGCGATACCGGACGCAGGCAGTCGTTGACGCTGACCGTGCCATCGGAGAAATCTTCCAGCTGCTGCAGAACCGGGTCGGGTGCGCGCGACACAAAGATGTCGCCGGGCAGCAATAAAACAGGGAGCCGATTGACGTGAGCCAACGCGGCCGACGTCACCAGATTGGTGGCGCCCGGTCCGATCGAGCTGGTGACCGCCATCATGCGGCGGCGCATGTGCGCCTTGGCAAAGGCGATGGCGGCATTGGCCATGCCTTGTTCGTTGTGCGCGCGATACGTTGGCAGGATCTCGCGCTGCTGATGGAGTGCCTCGCCAAGCCCAGCGACGTTACCGTGGCCAAAGATCGCGAACACACCGCCGAACAACGATACGATCTGGCCATCGTCATCGCGTACCTGTTGCGCGGCGAGATAGCGTACGAGCGCCTGCGCCATGGTCAGTCGAACGGTGTCACTCATGCGGTGGCCTCCACCCCATGTGCCTTTTCAACCGAAGATGTGGATATCGCACGTTCTCCCCGAGACTGTCGCCACAACGCTGCCAGTTCGGCAAAGTTGTTGCTTGCCCGTTCGATCAGCGCAGCATCATCAATGTCACCGCGCAGCCAGGCACGTGCCGGCTCCACAAAAATGCTGCGGCCCACAGCAAAGCCACGGCAACTGTGGCTGTGTGCGGCGGCGGCAAAGCCGGCGGCAAGTTCGGCAAACGGCGCGTTGAGGCCAAGCAGCAATACGCCGCGGCAGTGTGGATCGCGTTCGGCGATCAGCGCATCGAGCGCCGCCCAGTCCTGCGCCGGCAGTGGCGCCAGCTTCCACCACTCGGGGCGGATACCAAGGTTGTAGATGCGCTTGAGCGAACGCAGCACACGCTCACCCTGGCTCACCTGCACAGCGGGATTGGCTGGCGGAATCACTTCCAGCAGCAGTTCATGGCCGCTGGCACGGGTGGCCGCATAAAGCGCGTGCAGCTGGGTTTCCTGCTCCAACCGCTGTTCCGGCGTGCCATCGGGATCGAACGGCACCAGGCACTTGACCACCTGTTCGACCGGCCACTGGATCAGTTCACTGCCCAGCGCGCGGCCAGCCTCGAATTCAAGCGGCAGCGAACCAGGCAGTTCAACCGGGCGGCCAATCCACCAGCCGCGGCCGGTGGCGTCATTGAGTGCATCCTGGCCATAGCGGCCGTCGCACAGCAAACCGATGCGCTGGGTCAGTCCCAGATTTTTCTCGGTGCGCGCCACAGCCTGCACCAACAACTGTTTCAGTTTGGGGATGCGTGACTCGTCGGTGCTCGACTCGTTCGCCAGCTCAAACAGCTGGCTGCGGTGATCGAACGCAAAAATGTGCAAATCGTCCCAGTGCGGTCGTGCCACGCTGACGCGATGCAGGTGGGCGAGTTGTTCATCGCGATCCGGCTGCTGCAGGCGTTCGGCGTGAGCTAGAAAATAGTCGAGTTCGGCTCGGCTCGGCATCGCTGGCGCGCAACCGTGACGGGACACAACGATCGCACCGCAGGCATTGGCATAGGCGCAGCAGCGTTCGATCGACTCATCGCGCAACCAGCCCGAAAGAAAACCGGCGATAAAAGCATCCCCGGCTCCGAGTACGTTGAGTACGTCGACCTGCGCTCCGTTGTAAGTCGGTGCGTCGTCAATAGCTGAAGGAATGGCTGCCTCGATCACGCTGCAGCCCTGCGCACCGCGTTTCACCACGAGCGCTGCGTTGCTCACCGCGCGTACAGCTTTCAATGCCGTAATCAAATCCTTGCTGCCGCCGGCGATGTGGAATTCCTCCTCGGTACCGACGATCAGGTCGAACTGACTGAGTTCACCCTGCAGGTGCGCAGTGACGCCGTCATCTGCAATGAAACGGGTTTCGCCATCGCCGCGACTGGTCAGCCCCCATAACACCGGGCGATAGTCGATATCCAGCACGGTACGCACGTTGTGCTTGCGCGCGAAGCTCAGCGCCTTGCGGCTGGCAGCCAGCGTGCCGGACGTGGAAAGGTGCGTGCCGGTAATTGCCAGCGCCTTGCTCGAGGCAATGAAGTTCTCGTCGATATCGTCCACCGACAATGCCATGTCGGCGCAGTTTTCGCGATAGAAAATCAACGGGAAGGTTTCGCGGTCCTTGATACCGAGCAGCACCATACCGGTCAGTCGGGCCGGGTCCACGACAACATGGCTGGTGTCGCAGCCTTCCTTGCTCAAGGTCTCGGTGAGAAACCGCCCCATGTGGTCATTGCCCACGCGCGTCAGCATCGCCGAGCGAAGCCCGAGTCGCGCCGCACCGAAGGCGGCGTTGCCGGAAGAGCCGCCAAGATATTTGGCAAAGCTGGAGGCATCCTCCAGACGCGCGCCGTGCTGTTGGGCATAGAGATCGACAGCGAGTCGGCCCAGGCAAATCAAATCGTAGCAGTGTTCAGTCATGGTGCAAAAACTCGACGTGGCAATGGGGGAAGGGCGGTGCTACTTGAACTACTCAGGCGGCCTGACGGCCCTCAAGCTCGTCGACCAGGCTCTGGATCTCGGTGCCGCCTGCCATCATGTCGAGCACTTCCTCCTTGCTGATGTCGCTCTTGGCGAAGGTGCCCATCGACTGTCCGCGATTGAGCAGGGTGAAGCTGTCACCGATCGGGTATGCGTGATGCACGTTATGGGTGATGAAGATCACCGAGATGCCGCGCTCGCGCGCCTTGTGCACCAGCTTGAGCACGTTGCAGCTTTGCTTGACACCCAGCGCTGCGGTCGGCTCATCGAGAATCAAGACCTTCGCGCCAAAATGGATCGCGCGGGCGATCGCCAGACATTGCCGTTCCCCACCTGACATCGTGCCCACCGGCTGATGCGGCGAGCGCACGTGGATGCCCATCTCGGCCAGCTTGTCGACCGCGGTACTGGCGGCGAGCTGCATGTCGAGCACGGGGATCATGCCGAACAGTTTCTTGGTCGGTTCGCGACCGGCAAAAAAATTGCGTGCCACGCTCATCAGCGGCACCAGCGCCAGATCCTGGTATACCGTGGCGATGCCGCAATCCAGCGCCTCACGCGGCGACTTGAAACTGACCTCGTTGCCTTCGACCAGATAGCGGCCTTCGCTGGGTTTATGTACCCCGGCCAGTGTCTTGATCAGCGTCGACTTGCCTGCACCATTGTCGCCGAGCAGGCAATGTACTTCGCCACGACGAAGGCGCAGCGTTACGTTCTTGAGCGAGATCACCGTGCCGAAGAATTTGCTGACGCCTTCCATCTGCAGGATGTAGTCGTCGCTGCTGTTTGGAGTTTTCACTTGAGTGTCCATCAGTCGATCCTCACTTGCCGGTCGTTGCGCGCGAGCGGATGTAATGGTTGAACAGCACCGCGAGCAGAAGCATCGCGCCGAGCACCACGCGATACCAATCAGAGTTGACGTTGGTGTAGGAAATGCCGATCTGCACCACGCCGAAGATCAATGCGCCGAAGCAGGCGCCGAGAATCGAACCGTAGCCGCCGGTAAGCAGGGCGCCGCCGATGACTGCGGCGATGATCGCCTCGAACTCTTTCTGCAGGCCGCGATCCGACGCGGCGGAACCGACATCGGAAACCTGCAGTACCGCAAACAGGCAGGCGCAGAAGGCGGTGAACACGAACAGGCTGATCTTGACCCGACGCACCGGCACGCCGACATTCTTGGCCGCGTTGGCATCACCACCGACGGTGAAGATCCAGTTGCCGAAACGTGTCTTGGACAATATGAACCCAGCGGAGCAGGCCACCAGCGCCCACCAGAGCAGCACCTTGGGTAGGCCCGCGACGACGGGTTCCCCGCTAGGCAGTTTGTCGATCACACCAACCTGTGCCAGCCAGGCAAACAGCCCCTGCAGCGTGGTGCCCTGAAACAGCGCATGGGTCACCGGGTCCTGCGCGATCTTGTCGCCTACGCCGCTGACAATGGTGCTGCCGGCAAACTGGGTCGACAGCACGATGGTGAGTCCGCGCAAAATAAACATGAAGGCGAGCGTGACAATAAAGCTGGGCAGCTTGGTACGCATCACCAGGTAGCCGTTCAACCAGCCCAGCGCCATGCATCCACCGAAGGCAAAGAGCACGGCCAGCCACATGGGCCAGCCGAAAAACATCGATGGCACGGCCAGCATCATGCCGGCAAAGCCGATCATCGAGCCCAGCGACAGATCGAACTCGCCGGCAATCATCAGCATGCAGGCACCGACAGCGATGATGCCCAGGTAAGCGGCCACCTGCGACCAGTTCATGATGCCGTCGAGGTTGAACATGCCCGAGTCGCCGGCGAACACACCGAAGAACACGAAGACGAGAATGGTGGCTGCGATCGATCCCAGCTCGGGACGATTCAGCAGTGCACGCCATGGTGAGATGCGCCGCACGCGCTCATCACTCGGCGTAGCGGGGTTTGCGCCGGGTGGGGTGGTGTTCGGCTGCTTCAGCGTGGCGTTCGACGGAAGGGTTTTGGCGAGGGTCATGGCCATATCGGAAGTCGTGGTACTCATGAAATCTCCGGCGCTTGCGCGAGGGATGGTGTGTTGGCCGTTGACCGACCGATCGCTGCAAGACGATCGGTCGGTCAACGCGCTTTAGCGGTACTGGCCGGCGTATTTCTCGACCGTGGCCACGTTGTCCTTGGTCACAAAGGCCGGGCCTGAGCTGACGCCGTCGGCGTTGTAGACCGGCACCAGGCCATATTCCTTCAGGCGCATCTGGAACTTCGGATTGGCCTTCAGCGTGGCGATGATCTTGTCCTTGTCCGTCGTCTTGTCTTCATGCGCGATAACCACGGCGGCGATCGACATATAGCCCTGCAGGTACGGCTGCTGATCGATCGCGAAATTGATCGTGCCATCCTTGATCGCGTTGATGATGCCGGGCGACAGATCGAACGTGCCAAAATAGATTTTGCCGTTCAGATGCATCTGCTTCAGCGCCTGCACGGTTGGCTCGGCAGCGTTCGGGCCCAACGCGAGAATGGCCTGGGTCTTCGGATGGTTGCGCAGGTAGGCCGTGACCTTGCTGTTGACCACGGTGGGGTCCATGCCGCTGTCGATCATCGAGCTCTTGAAGTCGGCACCGATGGCGTCGGCAAAGCCCTTGCAGCGCTGGAACGAGGCCTGGTTGGTGGCGTAGTGGTTCACGCAGACGAAGGACTTGATGCCCAGCGCCTTGGCGCGATCGCCGGCGGCTTTGCCTGCCGCGTATTCCGGCTGACCGATATGCATGATCGCACCGAGCTTTTTGCTTTCTTCGATGGTGCCGGAGTTGAAGGTAACTGTCGGGATGCCCTTGGCAGTGATTTTTGCAGCGGGCTTGGACAGCACGTCATAGTCGGCAATGTCATACGCGACGCCGTCGTAATTGCGTGCGGCTGCCTGTTCCAGCAGACGCGCCATATCCGCCAGGTCGCCGTTGGGCGGATTGCGGTAGTCGACCTGTACACCGAAGTCTTCACCAGCCTGTTTCACCGAGTTCTTGATGGTGTTCCACCAGGAATCGGAATCGGCGCCGTGGCTGACCATGACATAGCGTTCATTTGCGTGTGGACCGTCGGCGGCCAGCAGTGCTGGCGTCAAGGTCATACCGGCCAGCAGGGTTGCCAGGCAGAGGGAAATTTTCCGAAGTTGCATGCCACTCTCCAGTCGCTTGGGCCGGGTTTTGCCGGCTCGGTTCAGATCGGGCCATGCCTGTTGACAGGCTGGGCGTTTCGAAGCTGGGACGAGGATGGACCCACTTTTTTCAATTTGCAATTTGCATTGCACAATAAAAAAAACTGGAATAAATATTCCATTCGATGCATAACATGCGCCTCTCCGTCACATTTGCAGTGACCAAACCGCCGTAACGAATGGACCCGAACGCATGACCAAGAGCAGCGGTGTCGAACAGCTGATGCAACGAATTGCCGAGCAGTTCGATGCCTTGCCGCGGCAGCAGCAGAACGTGGCGCGTTATGTCGAGGAACAGCGCGCCAACATCATGCTTCAGCGTGTCAACGAGGTCGCCGAAGGGGCCGGTGTGCATGCGTCGGCGGTGGTGCGCTTTGCGCAGCGCTTCGATTTTTCCGGTTACAGCGAGATGCAGGCCGTGTTCCGCAGCGAACACACGGCGCAAGTCGCACCGGCACGCAGCTACCAGCAGCGCATTCGCCGGGTGATCGAGGATGGGCCCGAACAGATGGAGCCGGCGCAGATGGCACTGCGTTTCATCGATGCCAGCCGGGCAGGGCTCGACGATCTGGCCGGCGAGTTTGACGCGAAAAGCTTCGAGGACGCGGTGGATCTGCTGGTCAAGGCCGATACCATTTACGTGGTCGCCGTGCGCCGTGCTTTTTCCATCGCCAGCTATATCGCTTATGCCTTGCAGCACACGCACAAGCGCGTGTTGCTGGTGAACGGTCTGGGAGGCATGTATCGCGAGCAGATGCGCAGCATTGGCAAGAACGATGTGCTGATCGCCATCAGCTTTCCTCCCTATGGAAAAGAAACGCTCTACTGCGCGCGCATAGCCAGCCAGCACAAGGCGAAGGTGCTGGCGATTACCGAAAGCGGCATGGGGCCACTGGCCCGCCACGCCAGCGTATTGCTCAAAGTTCGCGAGGGGAGTGCCTTCGCCTTTCGCGCGCTGACGAGCACCATTTGCCTGTGCCAGGCGCTGTTTGTCGCGCTGGCTTACAAGCTTGAACTGACTGTTGAAGAAACCACACCCCCTGGAGAATACGATGATTGAAGTAGCCGTTTTTGGTGCCGGCCGTATCGGCAAGATCCATGCCGCCAACGTGAAGCGTCACCCGCAGGCAAAACTGAAATACGTGGTCGACACGCATGCGCCATCGGCCGACGCGCTGGCCGCCGAACTAGGCGCCAAGGTGGTGTCGGTGGAAGAGGCGTTGAGTGATCCAGCCATCGGCGCCGTGGTGATCGGTTCCAGCACCGACACGCATGCCGACTTGATCCTGCGCTCTGCGGCCGCCGGCAAGGCGATCTTCTGCGAGAAGCCGGTCGATCTCGATGTGCAGCGCGCGCGTGAGTGCGAAACTGCGGTAAAGAAAGCCGGCGTAGTCTGCATGGTCGGTTTCCAGCGCCGCTTCGATCCGACGTTTGCTGCGCTGAAAGCGCGCCTGGAAGCCGGCGAAATCGGTGATGCCGAGATGTTGGTGATCACCAGCCGCGATCCGGCACCACCGCCGGTGTCCTACATCGAGCGCTCCGGTGGCGTGTTCAAGGACATGCTGATCCACGACTTCGACATCTTCCGCTGGATTCTCGGTGGTGAGGCGGTAAGCGTGTATGCCACTGGTGGAAGCCTGGGCTTTCCCGAAGTAGCTGCGGCCGGCGATATCACGCAGGCCACCGTCACCATCCGCACCAGAAGCGGCGGTCTGTGCCAGATCAACACGTCACGCCGGGCCGCCTACGGCTACGACCAGCGCTTCGAAGTACTGGGCAGCAAGGGCTTGCTGCAGGCCGGCAACGTGCGTCCGACCCAGGTGGTGGCATGGGGTGAGCAGTCGATCAGCACCGACAAACCCGAGCACTTTTTTCTCGAGCGCTACCGCGATGCATATGCGCTGGAGATCGCGCATTTCTTCGACGCCCTGAGCAACGGCACACCGGTGCGCACCACGATTGCCGATGGCATCAAGTCGCTGGAATTGGCCGAGCTGGCCACGCGCTCATGGAAGGAAGGCAAGGCGCTGGACTGCTCCATATAAGCGTGTGAGCGGGTATCAGGAAGCGAGGAATCCCGGAGGGTGATTCCTCGCGGTTGCGCATCGAGCGTTCCCACGACGGGTGCCTTTGCATGACGATCAAAAATCGCGGGCGCGCTTGCCTGCTCTTCATTGACATATCTCATCGAGTTCCCGCATGAATCAGAAAATTCTTACCATTGGCCTGGCTGGGCTAGGGCGGCTGGGCCGGCGCTACGCGGAAAACCTGGCGCGCAACGTCCCGCGTGCGAGATTGGCAGCCGTATGCAGCCCGCTGGAAGAAGAAATCAACTGGGCACGTGACACGCTGGGCGTGGAAAGCAGCTACAGCGATTACACCCAGATGCTTGCCGATCCCGCGCTGGATGCCGTGTTTCTGGTGACACCAACATCACTGCACGCCAATCAGATCGAGCAGGCGCTCGATGCCGGCAAGCACGTGTTCTGCGAGAAGCCGCTGTCGCTCGAGCTGGAAGCCTGCCAGCGCACGGTGGCACACGCGGCGCGTTATCCGCAGCTGCGTGCGATGGTCGGTTTCGTCCGACATTTCGATGCGAGCTATCGCGATGCCAAAGCGCAGATCGAGGCAGGTGTCATCGGCAAACCCTTCATGGTGTATTCGCAGACCGCCGACCTGCTCGATCCCAGCGGCGCCTTCGTCAAATTCGCACCGACCAGCGGCGGCCTGTTCCTGGACTGCAGCGTGCACGACGTCGATCTGGCGCGCTGGCTGTTGGGCCGTCCCAAGGCCATTCGCGCGTATGCCAGCGGTACGGTTGCCGTGTACGAAGAGCTGAAGGCGCTGGGCGACATCGACAACGGTGTGGCGATCTGCGAATTTGAAAACGGCTGCATGGCGATGTTCCACGCCTCGCGCACACAGGCCCACGGACACGACACGCATACCGATATCACCGGTACTGCCGGCAAACTCAGTATCGGCCGCAATCCACGCATGGACCGTGTCGAAATCGCCGATGCGCACGGCGTGCGTGCATTGTCTGCCCCCAGTTTCTTCGAGCGTTTCGGTGATGCCTTCCACGCGCAGTGCGTGCATTTCGTCGATGCGGTGCTGGATAACACACCGTTCGATCTCACCCTGGAAGACGCGGCCGAGGCGACCCGAATCGCCATCGCCTTGCGGCAATCGATGAAGACACATCAGCCGGTGGCGTTGTAACAGCAAAGCTGTTGATCACCTCGCCACGTTCGACAGTAGAGCGAGAGGCTTTTTCAGTAACTTCCCACGGTTACTCGAAGCATCGTGGGCTGTGTGCCGAAATTGAGTCCATAGTCGGTTTCGTCACCGTTCCAGAGGCGCTTTACCTGCCACTGGCCGTTGACGAAGCTGCCTTGCTCGACGCGAAGCAGTTGGCCGTGACGATGATCGTCGTCATGCCGCTCGAACTCCACACGCGCATTGATGCCGGCCACCAGAAACTCGGTGGCACTTTGTCGAATGATCAGCAGGTGGCCATCGGCGGAAGGATTGCCGGGGAGCTCGGCAGGCGCGTCTCCCCACATGGGAGCGCCAAAAGAAACCCTGGCCTGCCAGCGGCCGAGATCCAACGTCTTTTGCGGTTGGCCAGGCTGTTCCACCGCTGCAAAGAGCTGGCCGTCAAAGGCCGCCTGCGCCACCTGCCGTTGCATCGCCCCGACCAGTTGGAAGTTGCGAGCGTGCGCGGCGGTTGCGGCCTGCCGCTTCGGCGTGTCCTCGTCGTTGTCGACACCAAAGATCGAAAAGCCGATGCCACCTTTGGCGAGTACGTGAAAGAAATATGGCGCGTTGCCCGCCTCGTAACCTGTTTCTGAAATCCATGCGGGGTTGTCGGATCGCGCGTATTGATCGACCACCTTGGTGAATTCGTTGTAATCGGTGCTGTAAAGATCGGTGCCGACAAAGTCGATATGCGACGCGCTGGCCTTCCACAGATCCAGCACGTTCCAGGTGGCACCGCCGCTGGGATAATCGTAGCCAGGCAGGTGTTTGCCCTTGTAGCGCAGCCATGCATTCACATACATCGGCAGCGAATATTCCGCCTTGCCGGCGGCGGCCACCTGATCGATATAGCGCGCTACGCCATAGGCGTTGAACATCTCATCGGCATCGGCGCTGAAGACGTCGCTCCACGTGCCGGTTGGCTTGTGCAGGCTCGCTGCGAGCTGTTCCGGCAACTTGTCATTGAACAGCGCATTGGCGGCTGCACCGTGATCGCGAATGGTGCCGATCATGCCAGGCTCGTTTTCTACCTGGACCAGGATGACCGTGTGCTGCTGGCCATCTTTCTGCTTGAGATGATGCATCAATGCCGCAAATGCGGTTTTATCTGCCTGCAAGTTGGCGTCGGCATAAGGCGATAGATCCTCCACGGGTTCACCGTGTTCGTCCAGCGCACGCGGGTAATGGACAGGGTCGTTCTTGATCCAGGTGGGCACGTAATGCATCTGCCCGTTCTTCCAGCTGCCAAACCAGAGCAGGATCAGGCGTACGCCATGTTGGCGCGACTGATCGATCAAGGCATCGATATTGGTGGTGTCGAAATGCCCAGGTTGGGGTTCGAACTGCTCCCAGTAAACCGGTGCTTCCAAAGTATTTGCATGCAGTGCTTCCACGCTGGGCCAGGTGCTTGGAAGTATCTCGGGCCATGCGCTGGAGTTGTGCAGTTGGGCGGCCATCACGGTATAGGGTGCACCATCGACAAAAAGCGCGAAGCGCCCCTGCTGTTGCACCAGCCTGGGTTGTTCTGTGGCGCAAGCCTGTGACGCAAGCAGGATGCCAATGCACCCCGCCCATAGTCGTACTCGAAACATGGGGGTAAAAACCATCAGTAGTCCTTGATGGCCGGCGCTTGCGCCGGCCATCTGCTGCAGAGTTAGAACGTAACTGTGGCACGCACCCAGTAGTAACGGCCGATCTGGTCGTAGGTATAGGCATCCGTATTGGAGTTGCTGCCCCATTGATAGAACAGTGGCGGCGTCTTGTCGGCAAGATTGTCGATGCCCGCCGACAGGGTGGTGTGATACTTGGTGAAGTCGTAGCTCGCCGAAACGTTGTTGTACGTATAGGCACCGATCTTGTGTTCGACACCCGGAATGCTTTCGTCGGCCGAATAGCCCTCGGAGAGATCGTCGCTGCCTACCCGGGTACGGCCGATATAACGCATCGTCCAGCTGGCGCCCCAGTTGCCGAGTTTCCAGTTGAGCGTACCCAGGCCGCGCCAGCGAGGGAACTCGCCGTACACCGAGCAATACGAACCGGCGCAGTGAGTGACTGCCACACTGGAATCGCCCGGCGCGGTATCGACGTCGTAGCGCGCCGTGTAGGTGCTGTTGAGGCTGACCGCAAACTTGCCATAAGTATCGGTGGCGAAGCTGTACTGGATCGTTGAGTCAATACCCTTGGCGGCCGTCTGCCCAAGGTTGACGGTCGGCAGATTGATGTAGGTGATCTGCCCGTTGCCGGCGCGATGGATCAGGCTGCAGAGTTTTTCGCTGTAGTAGCACTCGTTGAGAATCGTACTGGGATCGAGGCCATCGACGATGGTGTCGTTGAGGTTGATGCGCCAGACATCGGCACTGAACGACAGACCCGGAAGCCAATGAGGATCGTAGACAAGGCCGAAGTCGAACGACTTGCCGTATTCGGGCTTGAGGTCGTAGCCGGCAGCCACCGAACCCGAGCTCTTGACACCCAGCTGTGCGTTGTTCTGCTGGAAGCTGCCGTCGGTGGGAACGTTGGCGCAGGCGGCGGCATGACCGCCGGTATAGCCATCGCAGATGTCGGTTGCAGCATAGGCGCCGCCCGACGTTCCCGAATAGAGTTCGCTGATATTGGGTGCGCGGAACACTTGCGAAACTGTGCCGCGTAGCAACAGATCGGCGACTGGGCGCCACTCGAGCGCGACCTTGCTGTTGGTGGTCGACCCCGACACGCTGTAATCGGAGTAGCGCGAACCGATATCGACGTTCAGCGAATAGAAGAACGGCTTCTGCGACAACACCGGAATCAGTGTTTCGACGTAGGCCTCCTTGACGTTGTAGCTGCCGCTGAGCACTGTGCCGCAGTCTTCCACCACGCCGCACAGGCCAGCGTAGTCGCCGTCGCTGATGGCGGTGGCAATCGGCGTGTCGGTGGTATCGGACTGCGATTCCTTGCGATACGAGAAACCTGCGGCCAGACTTACCGGGCCGGCGGGAAGATTGAACAATTCGCCGTTGGCGCTGACCTCGGCTTGCTTCATCGTATAGCTGTATTCGGTGACCGGATTGACGATCAGTTTCTTCAGCGCAGCAATTGTCGTGGGATCGTTGATGTTGAAAATATTGATCGGCGTGCAGCCGGAAATCACGTTGCCGGCGGATCCGCACTTGACTACACCATCGGTATCCTTGAACGAGGGTCCGATCGCCTCCTCAAGACCTGCGTAATCGATAAAGCCTTCGTTTTCGGTCTTCTGCTTGACCTTGGCGTAGTTGATATCGGCATTCCACTGCCAGCTACTATCGCCAAAATTGCCCTTGATGCCAGGCGTCACCTGCAGGTTATAGGTCTGGCTGGCGAAATCGCGATTGCCCAGTGAGGTCAGGCGCGTGTTGAGGTCGTTATAGCTTTCTCCGGTGCTGCGGTCGGTACCGAAATTGACACCGAAGGGATTGTAGTAGCTGTTCTTGGAGACAAAGAAATCGTCGGAGTTGGCGAAGATCGGCACCGGCGCAATGATCGAGGACGACGAGGTCTTGTTGTAGAAGACGTTGGCGTAGGCATCGACATTTGGCGTGATCTTGAAGTCGCCGACCAACGATAGGTTGGTGCGCTCCTGCGGCGTCTCGACCAGGTTGTACGGCTGGTAGTTGTACGAATCAGCCGAGGTATACGTGTGGTAGTCGGCCAGCGTGGTGGCGCCAGTTACGCCGCTGTTGAGCGTCACATAGGTGCCGTTGGCATTCTCGACCAGACCCGTGGGTGTGGCTGACGAACCCAGGTGCACCACACTGCCGTTATTCAGAGCAAGCGCATACTTGGAAAAGCTGCGGTCGCTGGAGGAAATGCTGTTCTGGCTCTGTTGACTGGCGCCGACCAGCAGGTTCCAGCGGTCGCCGGAGATGCCGCCCATCGCGCTGAAGTTGCGCCGGTTGCCATCACCATGCGAGCTGATGCCGTAGTCGCTGGTCAGCTGCACGCCCTTGTAGTGATCCTTCAGGATGAAGTTGACGACACCACCGATCGCGTCGGAGCCATACACCGACGAGGCGCCATCGCTCAGTACCTCGATACGATCGATCATGTATGAGGGAATGATGTTGACGTCGTCGTAGGCCAGACGATGACCGTTGACCAGAATCAGCGTGCGGTTGGAGCCGAGGCCTCGCAAGGACACTGTCGATGCTCCTGTGCCGCCGCCGTTGTCGATGCCTGGATTGGTGGCATTGCCGGCCATCGACGGCAGTTGCTGAATCAAATCGCCGACGGTTGGTTTGCCACTGGCAGCGATCTGTGCGCTGTCAATCGTCACGACGGGATTGGAGGTTTCGGTATCCACTCGACGGATCAGCGAACCAGTGACTGTCACGGCGTCAAGATTCTTGGTGCCGCTCTTGGTGGCATCGTTGCTGTCTTGCGTGGTACTCGTGTCTTGAGCGTGCAGGGCGACGCTACCCATCAATCCAACGGCGAGAGCGGTCCGCACCGCATACGCGATTAGCGAGGGGCGTCGACATGGCGGATGGTCGTTCAGGATGGTAGATACATTGAGCATGATGTCCTCACTTGAATGGGTAAATGGGTGACTGGCTTGGGGGACGCATGCCTGGATCGGTAGATTCGGCGACACGGTTTTGCATCCATGCATGCTCCGCCGTAACGCCCCGAATTTCGGAACGACGGGCATGAAGATTTCACGTTGTCCATCAGGCGCAGCGAGTGATCGCCAGCGATACCCTGTCATGACGTGGACGATGAGTTGCGCCTGAGCGCTCCACTTCGTCGATTTTCATTTGGCCGTCTTTATGACGACCGAAAGGATTCTTCAATCGCTAGACATCAGCGCTCGATGCATCCTGGAATTTCCAGTAAACCGCATAGCGCTCAGCATGAATTTCATTCAGCGGCGCGACGGTCAAAGTGCCTTGACGGGTTGTTGCTTCGAAACGCAGCTCACTCGTCGAGAGCACGCGTACCCAGTTCATGTCCTGCGTCGCGCTGGCAAAAATCTCCGGCGCAGGCTGTGCCTTCGGTTCGGGATTCGGTGCAGCGTCATAGCCGCAGTACTGCATTGCGTGCGTCAGCCCTGAACTGCCTAGTCGCGCAGCGAGTACCAGTGGTCCGTAAAGCATCGCGCGCTGATCGTCATCACCGGGCAACGCTTCGCTATGAAGTTGCATCGGTAAATCGAGCTCGATGCGATCGCCGTTTCGCCATTCGCGGCGCAAAGTCAGATAGCTTCCCGCCGAAGCGAACACGCCAAGCGTTTCGCCGTTCACGCGCACGGCGGCATCCGGCCCGATCCATTCGGGGATACGCAAATGGATCGCGCGATGTGTCGGCGCTGTCAGGCCCAGCGTAAAGCGCGTCAATGGCTCGCGCGGAAATATCGTTTCCTGGCGCAGCGTCAACTGCTCCTGCGGCCAGCTCAATTCGGAGGCGATGAACAGGTTGACGTAAAGGTCCTGCCCCTCGTGAAAATAGATGCTGTCATTGAAGCGGGCAAACTCTTCGGCACCGGAACCGGTGCAGCACCAAAAGGAATCGGTGGGCGAGTTGTAGAACTTGTTGGCGCCAGGCTGCAACGGATAGTAGTAAAGCTTCATGCCATCGGCATCTTGTGTGCCAAGGCGCGCGTTGTAGAGCGTGCGCTCGTAGTAGTCGAAGGCGCGCGGGTCACCGTTCCAGGCGTAGACGTGACGAGTGAGTTTGAGCAGGTTGTA
This sequence comes from Rhodanobacter sp. MP1X3, assembly GCF_014207165.1. Classification (NCBI taxonomy): domain Bacteria; kingdom Pseudomonadati; phylum Pseudomonadota; class Gammaproteobacteria; order Lysobacterales; family Rhodanobacteraceae; genus Rhodanobacter; species Rhodanobacter sp. MP1X3. Next base: position 64,255 of record NZ_JACHCO010000008.1, read on the forward strand.
GGCCACGCAGCACTCGGCGGCGTAGAGGCCCAGCTGGCCTTTCAGATCACCGGGGCCGGTTTTCCAGAACTCATCGTTGCTGGAGCCACCGGTGGCATAGCGGCGCTGGGTGGTTACCGTTTCCCAAAAGAATTCCACGATGCGCCGATAGCGAGGGTCGCCGGTCAATTCGTAGCGGCGTGCTGCGCCGATGATCTTGGGAATCTGGGTATTGCTGTGCAGCCCTTGAAGTTCATCCCGATGTGCCGCTAGCGGATCAAAAAGAGAGACTTGATCGAAGCGATGTGCGGCATCCATATAGCGGCCGTTGCCGGTAATCGCATACAACTCGTACATCGAGTCGTTCATGCCGCCGTACTCGGTTTTCAGGATATGCGCGAGTTCGGCATCGGAGAAACCGTTGAGCCAGCGCACTGTCCAGTTTCCGATGCCGGTGGCCACGGCCAGCGCCTGCTGATTGCCGGCGTGCCGGTACATGTCGAGCATGCCGGCCTGAATCTTGTGGATGGTGTAGAACGGTGCCCAGACTTTCTGGCCGCTGCTGAGGCGATCGAAAAAGCTTTCCGGGAAGGCGCTCAGATAACCGTTGGACTGTTGGCACGCTGCCAGCAGCGAAACCAGCTCGTCGCCCCGCGCCTTGAGCACTTCATCGCCCTGGCTGGCGTAGGCGAGCGCTACCGCGGACAGATAGTGGCCGCCGCTGAAGTGGCCGCGCAATTCGCAATCGGGTTTTTCCCAGCCGCCCAGCGCTACCGCACTGGAGGGCCGTCCGGCTTGTAATTGAAAGCTTCGGGCGAGCCTGTCGACGGGCAGGCTGTGCAGATAGCGCAAATTGGCTGCTGCTGCGGTGGCGAAATCCCCATCAAGTAGCCGCACCTGGTTCAACGGAAAGTCGTGCATGCTTTGCACGGGCTTTTCGCGTGATGCTATTGCTGTCGCGGCGACGGTGGTGTTGGGGTCAGCTACATCGGGAGTGAAGGCGCGCGTCGCTGGTACGACCACAGCAGAGGCAAGCATGGCTGCGGCGCCTTTGATAAACCTCCTGCGTTGGTCGATGTTGTCGTGCATGCCACTCCCCGAATCTGCGCCGCGCCATCTCTGGTCAAGATGTAGCGCATTCATTGACTACCCTCGATAGTCAATTTCATCGTGCCGTCACACAGGCGTCGCGTCTTGTGTCATTTGGGGGAGTTGAATGCGGAATTCCGCATAGTTTTTGCGAGCGGCTGTAACGATACGCTGGAGATACGTATTTCTTGTTGGCAGAAACCGTGCGGGATATGGCCGTCTGCGATGATCGTGGCGTCTGTATGTTGTGGTCATCGAAACGAGTTATCGCCAACCCGATAGCCATGGCGACGATCTTGCTGGGAGACACGCTGTGCGGTTTTCTGAAACCGAAAAATGGAAACCGCACGCTGCTGCCGTATCAGGCATGGCGACCGGGCATGGAGAGGTGACGTGTCAGACGAAGCGGGCGCGCACCTCGATGCGCTGACCGGGCTTGCCGCGTATGCGAATGGCAGCGTCCCGGTGTTCGGCGGCATCTGAGGCAACGCCATCCAGATGCACTTCGATCAGACGTTTGCCAGCGGGCACGCGCAAGCTCAGCCACGTGTCTTTGGGGCTGCTGCCATCAGGCAGGGTCAATTCGCCTTCGATGACATTGCTACCCGTGATCTGTAACCGGAAGCTGACGTTGCCCCAGCGCGTTGGCGCGCGTTCAATGCCGACAGATTTGCCACTGGCCATCCACGTGCGGGGAATCGCTCGACCCAGATAGAGTGTTTCTCCAGCGCTGTCGTCGAACACCATGGTCCAGCGCAGCAATAGCGGAATGGTCATCTGCGCAGGTATGCAGAACAGCGGCATGCCGCCGCTGATGTCGGAGACTTCACCGGCGGTCCAGCTTCCCGGCGTATGCGCATGATGGCGATGGGCGTAGAGGAAAAGCAGGTATTCGTCGATACGCCCGAGTCGCAGCAACTGCTGCGCGTAGCCGTAGGAAATGAAACCCAGGATATCGCGACTGTCCTTGTCGACTGGGCCAATATTTGCGACGACACCGATACTGGTGGCGCCGTGGCCGCGCATGCAGTCGATCACCAGATGAGCGAGATCATCGGGTAGCACGTCGGCTTGCAGCAACTCGGCGTAGGCCCGGTGCGGCCATTGCTGTTCACTGGGATTCTCCTTGGCCAGCGATTCACGGAAGGTCAGTTTTACCCCGGGTAGCGGCCCAACATAGGGCGGCTTCAGATCATGACGAATATTGGCGCGCAGCGTGCGTACGGTCTGTTCGCGCAAGCTGTCGGCGCGCCGCTTCCATTCGTGTGCGTCCTTCGCCTCGCCAGCAACAAAGGTCGGCCACACGTTTGCCAGGTCGTGCAGTCCACGCGCAGCCATGGCGCTGTTGGCGTAGTACGGTTTCCACCAAAGCGTGGGATCGGGAAACAGGCAGGCATCGGATTCGTTCCAGCCATGGATCAGACCGTAGCCGGGATCACTGCTGGCAAGCTTCAGGCTCTCGTCGTGAAGCTCCAGCAAAATCTGCGCGGTGGCTTCGATCTTCGCCTTGTGCTTCAGAATCAGCGCGCGATCACCGGTGTAGTTGAAATAGCGCGCCAGCAGCGACAGCGTCAGGCCAAACTGCGCGGTTTCGGCGCCGCGCATGTTGATCATGCCGTCAGCCTGCACGAAGTCGCTGAAATATTCGTCCAGTACGGCGGCAGCCTGTTCGAAGCGACCCCATTCGAGGTTGGCGTAAAGCGAGCTGGTGAAGGTGTCCTGGAAGCCGTCGTATTCGTTGCCGTAGTAGTCGCGATCCACGGCGCCATATTTCGGATATGTGCCGTCGGGGCGCACTACCAGTTCGCGGGCAAACGCGTAGTGCGCCATATCGTTCCAACCTGGCGCGGGTATGGAAGCAATGCTGGTGCCGTTCAGTTCGGCCTGCCAGTAATCATGAAAACGCAGCAGGGCCGTATAGAACGTTGCCGGTTCCGGTGGCAGTCGCCGCGGTGGATAGCTGGGATAGCTGTGGCCATAGGAGACTTTGCTGATCGCGCCGTGTTCGACCAGTGCAGTGCGATGCCAGGTCTGCACCACGAATCGATCGGTAGCATCGACATCGGCAAACACCAATACGTCGTACCAGCGCCCCTCGTCGATCGGCACCACTTTATGCACGGCCGGCATCCAGCCGCCCAGCAGGCCTTCGCGGCGTCGGGCGACGCGTTTGGGATCGTGCAGTTCGGCGAATATCTGGTCGGAGTGATAAGTGCGGGTGCTCCCGGAGGTATACACCGGCATCGTGTCCGCGCATTGCCGCGTGCCAATGAAGGTCGTCCAGGGCAGGCGCCCGTAATAGTTCTCGGGGTTGAGCTGCGAGGCGACCGGCGGTGCAGCCAGGCGTACCTGCGTTTCGTCGGGCTCGCCGTGCGCGAGCAGGTAATCGGCCAGCACGTCGGCTCCGGCCAGCGCAATGTCCGCCAGTTTCATGCCGAAGTAGGGTGCGCCGTCGGCGGCAAAGGACGGTTCTGTGCGCTTGCCCAGGACGCAGGCCACATCACCACATACGAGCGTCAGCTCGCCATCGGGATGGCTGAGATCCTCGAACACCTGCCAGTCAAGGTTGGCCTGCTTGAATGAGCCCCATGCATGGTGGCCGCTCGTTGAGATACTGGCCAAAGGGATACGTATCGGTGACGGCACGGGTCTGCCAGCTGCTGCCGGCAACGGCGATGCGTCGGCGATCTGGTCGCGCCCGGAAACGCAAAGTCCGACCGCTGCGCCGGTCGCAGCGAGGCCCTGGAGAAAGCGTCGACGATCCATGGGTTCTCAATACTCCACCGAATGATGCGGAATCATTACGTTCTTCAAAAAAGGGGCCCGCGCACAGGAGAGTTCGCGCCTCCAAGAGGGGAGGTTGGAGGTATGAAAATGCGCGGTCCCAAAATTAATGATGCAACGCGAATGAGCGTTGCATCTTGTCGAATTCATTCGCGGGGCATGCGGATTTGTGCATAGGCCATGGCATGTTGCCATGGACGGCCAGATGCTGAGATCCGCGGCATCGCCAGTCGACGGCTCCGGCAGCAAACGCAGAAAGCAGGTGTCTGGCGGATTTGCTAATCGTCGTCTTCGTTGCCCAGATCCAGCTGGGAAGATGGCAGGCCGGTATAGGCACCCCAGTAATAAATGAGCAGGGCAATGAGGGTGACCGTCAGAGAGTCCCATGGGTGTCCGATGATGCCTTTTCCGCCAAATGTTCCAAGATAAGAGGCGACGATGATCAAGGCATAGAAAGCGATCAGCCACAGCGACGAATACACCTCTCTGGCAAGCAGCTTGCGGTCGGCGCGCGCGCCGAGCTTGCAAAGAATATAAATGACGAACATGCCGAGCTGCAGTCCGAGCAGCCATGACACGGTAGTCCATCCCGACCAGTAGACAATCAGCGCCGCCACGATAAATGACAGCGGACCCAGTACGGCGAAACCATGCACGAGGAAAGGACGGGGCAGTCCGGGGGCGCTTCGACGCAGTGCGGCAACCGTGATTGGTGCGACCGCATAGCTCAGCACCAGTGCGGCGGAAACGACGCTGATCAGCGCTTCCCATGAGGGGAACGGCAGTGTCCAGAAAATGGACAGTCCGAAGGTCAGCCATAGCGCCGGCCGCGGTATACCTGACTGGCTGTCAATGCGCGTAAACACTTTGAAAAATGAGCCGCTGCGCGCCCAGCCATAGATAACGCGCGGTGTGGCATTCATGTAGATATTGCCGGTGCCACTGGGCGAGATCATGGCATCGGACACCACCAGCACAGCCAGCCAGCCGATGCCCAGCGCCAGAGCGATATCGTGATACGGCAACGAGAATTCCGTGCCGATGGCACTCCAGCCGTGTGCAAGCATGGCGGTGGGGATGCTGCCGAGAAAGGTGATCTGCAGCAGCACATAAATGACGGTAGAAAGCACTACCGAGAGAATCAGCGCAATGGGAATCGTGCGCTGCGGATCACGTACTTCGCTGGCCACCGAGATAATCGGTGTGAGTCCGAGATAGGCGAAGATAATGCCGCCGGCGGAAACGGCGCCCTCCACACCGGCAAAGCCAAACGGTGCAAAGCCGTGCACCTGCATGTTGTGCGGCTGAAAGTGCGTCAGCAGCACAATGATCACCAGCAGCGGGACGATAAATTTGAAGATGCTGATGATGTTGTTCGCCTTGGCGAACGTCTTCACGCTGAAGTAGTTGAGCAGAAAGAACACCGTCAGCAGGACCAACTGCACGATCCAGCCCAGCGGGGTTGGATCGCCGGTGCCGCTCTTGCTCAGAGAGGGAAACCAGGCGGCGGCATACTGGCGACAAGCCACAGTCTCGATCGCGATCAGGCTGGAAAACGCGATCAGCGTGATGAATCCCATCAGCGAACCAAGCAAAGCCCCGTGCGAATATCCCGGATAACGCACCACGCCCCCGGCACGAGGTAACGCAGCGCCAAGCTCGCAATAGACCAGGCCGAGCAGCAGCACGGCAGCTCCACCGATAAGCCAGGACACGATGCCTGCCGGTCCGGCGATGGCGGAAACGTGGCTGGCAGAAAACAGCCAGCCAGAACCGAAGATGGCGCCAAGCCCGATAAGGGTCAGGTCGATCAAGCTGAGCTGTTTCTGAAACTTTCCCTGGCGAGGCATAGGGTCATCCGGGTGTGACGTGAGTGTCACCGGTCAGGGCGATGGCGTGGTGTAAGGCGACTTGCCGCCGTTGGCGATGAACTGGTCAATGCGTTCGTTGAGTACCGGTAGCGGCACCGAGCCGGTGGACAGCACAGCGTCGTGAAACGCGCGAATATCGAACTTCTGGCCCAGCGCCTTTTCGGCACGAGTGCGGTCGTCGCGTATGGCCATTTCACCCAGGTAATAGGACAGCGCCTGCGCCGGCCAGGCGATGTAGCGGTCCACTTCGGTTTCGATCTCGTGGTCGGCCAGCGCGGTGTTCCCGCGCAGATAATCCTGCGCCTGCTGGCGCGTCCAGTGCAGGTGATGCAAGCCGGTATCGACGACCAGACGCGCCGCTCGCCACGCCTGATAGCTGAGATAGCCGAACTGTTCGTACGGCGTGTGATAGATGCCCATCTCCTGACCGAGGTATTCACAGTAAAGCGCCCAGCCTTCACCGTAGGCCGAGATATAGCTGTAGCGGCGAAAGTCGGGAAGACCGGTCGTTTCTGCAGCGAGTGGCATCTGCAGGGCATGACCTGGCGAGGACTCGTGGAGGGTCAGGGCGGGCAGCGAATACAGTGGGCGCGAGGGCAGGTTGTAGGTATTGACCAGATAGATGCCCGGACCACCGCGACCACCCGTGTAAATCGGTGCCAGATCGGGCGGTACCGGTTCGATCGCAAAGCGACGTCGCGGCAGCCGGCCGATATAGTCGCCGACCTTCCCGTCCACCTGCTTGGCAATCCACGCCGCGTCCTTCAGCAGTTCGTCCGGGGTCTTGGCATAGAACTGCGGATCGGTACGCAGGAAATGCAGGAAGTCGGGGAAGCTGCCCTTGAAGCCGGTTTGCTTGATCGTATCGAGCATCTGCTGATGGATGATGGCCATCTGCTGCAGGCCCAGCGCGTGAATGGCGTCGGGACTCATGTCCAGCGTGGTGTATTCGAGGATTTGCGCCCGATAGAACGCTTTGCCGTCAGGTAGATCCTCGGCCGCGATATCGGTGCGCGCGTGCGGGATGTACTCCTTCTGCATGAAGGTAAGCAGCTTGGCGTAGGCAGGAATCACCTGACCGCTGATCGTTGCCAGCGCCTCGGCACGCAGCTTCGCCTGCTCGGCGGCGGGAATGGTCGCCGGCATCTGCTTGAAAGGAGTGTAGAAAAGATTCTTCTCGCCGGGCGCATCGACGATGTTGCTGATCGACTGGGTACGCCCCTGCAGAATGATTTTCGGCTGGCTGAATCCGCGTGCAAGGCCAAGCCGCATATTGGCGGTTTGTTCGCCGAAGTAGCGCGGTATGTCGCGCAGCTTGCCCAGATAATCCTCGTAGCTTTGCGCGTTGGTATACGTGGCGCGCGCGGTAAAACCCAGGTCGCTCCAGAAGCCGGAATCACTATTGAACGGCATCTGCCAGGTCTTGAAGCGCTGGTCGCTCAGCAGTACCTGGATCTGCTGCTTGTAGACGGCGTAGTTGACTTGGTCCTCGTCGGATAGCTGGCTGCGGGGAATCGCGTCGAGCGTCTTGAGCACCGTGGCCCAGTAGTTTTCGCGTATGGCCTGCGTAGCTGCATCGACCTTGGGCAGGTGGCTGGCTGCCTGGGCTGGGCCGTCCTCGTCGTCAGCGCCGGCAAATTGCAGCTGACGCCATTGCCACTCGCTGGTATAGAGGTCATGGAAGCGCTTGCCTGCATTGTCTGCCTTGCTGCCCGCATGAGCGGCATCGGACGACGGGCCGATCGGTTGCACCGATGTTTTCACCATCGCCGCCATGGCCATGTTGCTGCCCAACAGGAGTTGCAGACCGAGGCCGCAGCAGATCAATTTCAATGGCATCAAGGTATCCGGGCAGTCATGACATGGGCATTCGGCGATATGGTGTGACTTCCATGCTCGCCGCCAGGTGGCGCGGCGTATAGAAAACATTGTTTCCGCACCATGCGGAATTGAGCATAGTTGTGATGCCGAAGATAGCTGAAGGCTAGCTGCGTCATCAGGCTGCGGCAAAGGGTTCGTCGATGGCGGGCGATGGCGCGGTAAACCAGGACGCCCCGTTTTCGGTCACGTAAAAGTGATCCTCCAGCCGGATGCCGAACTCCCCGGGTACCACGATCATCGGCTCGTCGCTGCAACACATGCCAGGCGCAAGCGCGGTCTCGTTGCCACGTACCAGATACGGTGTTTCGTGGATGCTGAGTCCGCAGCCATGGCCGGTTCGATGCGGCAGGCCGGGCAGCCGATAATCCGGACCCAGACCCGCTGCCTCGAGTACCCGTCGTGCGGCGGCGTCCACCTCGCCGCAAGCCACGCCCGGCCTTACCGCCTTGAAGGCAGCGCGCTGCGCCGCCTGTTCCAGTGACCAGATCCGCGCCTGCGCCACACTGGGTCGGCCGAAGATGTAGGTGCGCGTGATGTCCGATTGATACCCTTCCACGCTGCAGCCGGTGTCGATCAACACCAGCTCGTTTTCTTTCAGCCGCTGCTCGCCGGGTATGCCGTGCGGGTAAGCGGTTGCGTGACCGAATTGCACGATGCAAAACGTCGAGCCGCCATCGGCGCCCAGCGCGCGGTGGGCGCGGTCAATGAATCGCCGGATTTCATCGGTGCTGATGCCTTCATGCATCAGCCCGGCGGCCAGTCGATGCACCTGCAAGGTCATCGCCGTGGCCTGGCTCATCAGGGCCAGTTCGGCTGCCGATTTCTGCATACGACAGCCATCCACGACCCGGCTGCCGTCAACCACCTCGCAACCACCGATGACAGCACGCAACCGCTCGTAAATCAAAAACGGTGCCGCGGGATCCAGCGCCAGTCGGCGAACACCATGCGCAGCGAGAAGGTCCGCCACACATTGCTGGGGATCGTCGTGTTCCTCCCATAGCCGTGTCTGTGCCGGAATCTTCAACGCGTGTTGCAACGAACCCTCCTCGAACGCGGGGCACAGTACAAACGGATCGCCTTTCAGGGTCAGCAGCATGGCAACCAGGCGTTCGCTTGCACCCCATGGTATGCCGGTGAAGTAACGCAGTGAATGACCGGCGGTAATCAGCAACGCCTCATCACCATGCAGGCGCATCAATCGCCGCGCCTGCTCCAGGCGACGTTGATATTCCTCCGCGTCAATGGGAGCCGCCCGCTGTGTCCAGGGACTGAGTGTGGCCTCAGCCTCATCGAGCGTGAGGCCACCAATCTGTCGACTCGCAGGCAGCACCGCGCTCATGCGTGGTCACCGACATCGCGCTCGGTCCAGAGGCCGTCAACCCGACGCTGAACACCTGCCACATTGCGGTCGCGCAGTTCGATCGGCAACAGCGCATCGGGGACGTTGTCGTAGCTGTGCAGGGCGGTGAAACGATGAATCGCCGCCGGCATGCCCACCGAGGTAAAGCCCGGGTGGCTGGTACTGGGGTACGGGCCACCGTGATTCATCGCGGGACTGACCGCCACGCCGGTCGGCATCTTGTTGGCAATCAACCGACCGACCTTGCCTCGCAGAACAGGCGCGATGGCTGACCAGGCAAGGTCATCACTGCCGTTCGCGGCGCGGTAGAGCGTACCTGTGAGGTTACCTTCAAAAGCGCCGGCGACGCTCGCCATGACGCTGCTGTCGGCAGCACGTACGAGCAGGCTGACCGGCCCAAAGGCCTCGGTCTGCAATGCATCGGCGTGCGCGATAAATACGTTTGCATCAACACTGAGCAGAGTCGGTTGATGACGATAACCGTCGCCATCGCCGATGTTTCCACCGGCCAGCAGTTCAGCGCCTGCTGCCAGCAGCACAGCAACCGCGCGACTGAGTGACTCCTGCACACCGCGGGAAAACAGCGGTCTGGGCGTGGCGGTGGCGAAGTGCGCCGTTGCAGCGGCAACAAACGCATCACCATCACTCTGCGCTGGCACCACCACGACGCCGGGGTTGGTGCAGAACTGGCCGCTGCCCATCACGCATGAGGCGAAGAATTCCTGCGCCAGCGCTTCGCCGCGTTCGGCCAGCACGCCGGGTAGCAGGAACACTGGATTGATGCTGGAGAGCTCGGCATAGACCGGTATCCCGGCCTTGTCAGCAGCAGCTTTCAGCGCCAATCCGCCAGCGCGGCTGCCGGTAAAGCCGATTGCGCCCAGTCGTGCATCGCCGGCCAGCGTCAAGCCGAGTGCGTTGTCGAAGTGATAGAGCATCTGCACGGCCGCCGCAGGCAGGCCGCTATCGACCAGCGCCATGTGTGCCAGCTGGGCCAACCGCTGACTCGTTGCTGGATGGGAAGGATGTGCCTTGGCGATTACCGGATTGCGCGCGGCGATGGCTGAGGCGAAATCGCTGCCTGCGATGGCGTTGAAGGCGAACGGAAAATTGTTGGGGCCGAAAATCAGCACCGGTTTGCCGAGCGGCGCGCGGTGCGCACGCAGCCCGGCCTGGGTATCGATGACCGGATCCGTCCAACCGTAATGACGCACTGCGCTGGCCGCCTGACGAAGCTGGCCGCTGGCGCGCGGCAATTCCACCGAGCGCAGTCGTGGTTCGACCGGCAGGGCAGTTTCGGCATGTGCCAGTGCGACCAGCGTGTCGGCGTCGGCGTCGATCGCTGCCGCGTAGGCATCGAGGAAGTCGGCAATGCGATCAGCGGGTGACGCAGCGAGTTCATCAGCAACGGCGAGCGCTGATGCGATGGCCGATTCGATATCTTCCGCACCGCTGACGGGAAAGCTCGGCCCGATGGCTGTGGCGCGCGTTGGATCTTCGGCCCGGAAACTGCCCTGCGGATCGAGCGATGCGCGCCAGCGACCGCCGATCAGCACATTTTCCGATGCACTCATTTCAAAGGCTCGGCTTGGTGGCAATGGCGTGATTGATCACCTTGAGTGCCGCCTCGCGCTCGGCGCCGGCGACGGGCAGGCGCGGTGCGCGTACCGTTTCGCTGCCGGTTCCGGTTTTCTCCTGCACCAGTTTGATCAGCTGAACAAAAGTCGGCACCGTGTCCAGACGCAGCAGTGGCAAAAACCACGCATATAGCGACTCGGCGGCCTTTGCACCGCCGCTTTGGGCCAGTTCGAACAGCTTCACCGACTCAAAGGGATACGCATTGACCAGGCCGGCCACCCAGCCAACCGCACCCATGCTGACACCCTCGACAATCGCGTCATCCATGCCGACCAGCAGCTGCAGTCGATCGCCCAGCAGCGAACGGATGGCGGCAAAACGTCGTACGTCACCGGACGATTCCTTCACTGCCTGCAGGTTCGGAAATTCAGCAGCCAGTTCGGCCATTTGCGCCGGCGTGAAGTCGGTCTTGTAGGCGACCGGATTGTTGTAAAGCATGCAGGGCAGATCGGTGGCGCCGATCACGGCTTTTACGTGCGCACCCATCTCGCGCCAATCGTTGGAGTACACGTACGGCGGCAGCACCATCAATCCGCCGCAGCCGAGGGCCTTGGCTTCCTTGGCCAGCTTGACGGCTTCGTCGGTGGACAGCGAAGCGATGCCGGGAATCACCGGCGCGCGGCCAGCGAGCACCTTGACCAGCGTTTTCAGGATAGCCAGCTTCTCTTCAAAGCTCAGCGTGGCTGCCTCGCCCAGCGAGCCCAGTGGCACAATGCCTTTACAGCCTGCGTCGATCAGCTGTCGGGCATGGCTGGCCAGGAACGCGTGGTCGATCGTGCCGTCAGCGTGGAAGGGGGTGGTGATGGCGGGCAGTACGCCGTGCCAGAGGGAATTGCTCATGGGTAAATCCTCAAGGTTTATTGATGGAAGAAAAATTTGTGCCGGCCAAGGTAGACAGCCGGGCAGGGAAAAGCGGCGGTCGTTGTCCGCTGCGTGGAAAACGTCCGAGCTCAGCCAGCGCACCGCCACAGATACGGCCCTGGCAGGCGCCCATGCCGCAGCGGGTGGCGAGCTTGGCGCTGCGCGCATCCGTATAGCCATCCAAAGCAGAGAGTGAAACGTCCTCGCAACGACAGACAAGGGTGTCCGGTTGTGCCAGGGCATGCACTCTTGGATCGAGTGCAAAGCACTGGTTCAGGGCGTCGGCAAAATGGCGGGCGTGCTGTCGTGACTGAAGCAGGCGATCGGCATCGGCCGTCTTGCCAGCTGCCGCATGCCCGGCGATGGCACCCTCGATGCGTGCCGTGTCGCGTCCACCGATGCCGCACAACTCACCGGCCGCATAAATGCCCTCGACGCTGGTGCGCTGGTATCGATCGGTATCGACATAGGCATGGGCACCTTGCAGTTGCAGGGTGCAGCCGAGCGACTGAGCGAGTTCTACATTCGCCAGCAAGCCGTAGCCGACCGCGAGCTGATCGCAGGCAATATGTTCGATTCCGCGTGGGCCATCCACATCGACAGCATGCAGTTCGGTTTCGCCGTGAGCGCGACGTACGACGCTGCCACAGCGATAGGGCACACCGGCAAGCTGGGCTCGTAAACCCATGGCTTGAACTGCCTTGGCCGGCCAGCGCCACAGGCTTCGTGCAAAGCGCTGGATATTTTCAGTGGAGGATTGTTCGTAGATGCCGAGTACGTGGGCGCCATGCCGTTTTGCCGTCGCCGCGGCCGCCAGCAAAAGCGGGCCGCTGCCGGCGATTACGACGCGTCGTCCGGCCAGCGGCCAGCCTTGCTTGGCCAGCGCCTGCAATCCACCGGCACCGGTTATTCCAGGCAGCGTCCAGCCGGGAAACGGCAACAACAATTCACGTGCGCCAGTCGCCAAAACGAGAGCCCGATAGTGCAGTCGCCGCGCACGTTGGAGATCTTCCACCAGCAAACCACCATCTTCGACGGTCACCACGCACGTCTGCGCCAGCCAATCGATCGCAGGATGATCGAGCGTCCTGCCGATGCTTCGCCGAGCCAGCGCAGGCGAAGCATGCTGCACATCCTGACGCCAGACCTGGCCACCGGCGGTCATCTGTTCATCGATCAGGCCCACGCGTGCACCATGACTGGCAGCAGCATGCGCGGCAGCAAGACCCGCGGGTCCGGCACCGACGACCAGCACGTCATAGCGATCAGTCATCGCACGATACCTGCATGCCTTCGCGTACCGGCACCATGCATGCACGCCGCTGGCCAATACCATCAATCGCGACGCGACATTCGAAGCACACGCCCATGCCGCAGAACGCAGCGCGCGGTTGTCCCGTCGTCGATCGGCGAAAAATCAACGAGTGTTGAGCGATGGCCGCGGCCACGCTGGTGCCAGCTCGTGCCTCGACCGTACAGCCGTTGATCTGGAGACGTATCAGCGGCGCATTCATGCAGCCACCCGCATGGGGTCATACGGACGTGGGTCGATCGCTGTGACGTGTCCGAGCAGCTGATCGATCACCACGCGCGCGCTGCCCAGCGAAGTGGTGACACCGAGGCCTTCGTGGCCGGCTGCTACCCATACGTTGGCGTGTTGCGGAGCTCTTCCCAGGTAAGGCAGGCCGTCCACACTGACTGGACGAAAACCGGTCCAGATGCGAATGGCATCAAGTTCGCTCAAACCGGGAAGGAACTGGAGAGTGCGCGCCAGCATGCGTCGCACCATCGTCATCGAGATATCCGCGGTCTCGCTGCCGTACTCACGGGATGATCCAATAAGAATCTGCCCGGTCGGCCGTGGTTGCACATTGAAGGCCACGCTGCTGTCGTCGCTGCCGTGCGCGCTGTCGGCATAACCCAGTTCAAGCAGCTGGTGATGCACGAGACCAGGATGGCGATCGGTGATCACCAAGTGACCCTTGCGGCTGCGCATCGGCAACTGCGGCAGTAGCTGCGGCAGTGCGCAGCCGGTGGCTATCAACACGTTGCCGCTGAGCTGTGTGTTATCGGTCAGACGCACGCCGCCGCTGTTCAATTGATGAGCGCGCTGGCGGTAAAGTTGGGCGCCGCGTGCCATCGCCTGACCGATAAGGTATTGCGCCACACCGGGTGGATACACCACCGATTCACCCGGCACCCGCATGCCGCCCGCGAGGCCCGCGGCGAGCGCAGGCTCCAGCCGATAGAGTTGCTCGGCGTCGACTTGTTCGGCCTGCACACCCGCAGCGGCCAGGCGTGCCAGTTTGTCCGGAATGCGCGCGTAGTCAGCCTGATTACTGGCAACCCACAACGTACCGCAGCGGCTGTACTCGGCCTGCGGCAGATCGACGAAGGCTTCCCATAGACCCAGTGAATAATGTGCCAGTGCCAGTTCGGCCGGGTCATCGTCCATCGCGACCAGATGGCCCATGGCGGCGGCGGTTGCACCACCACCGATCGGACCCGGTTCAACGATCGCCACGCGCAGGCCTTCGGCGCTGGCGTAGTCGGCACAGGCAGCGCCGACGATACCTGCACCGACGATGATCAGGTCATGACTTTTCACGTAGCGCCGATGCCCCAGACCAGCGGATCGGCCTCGTCGAGCAACAGCTGGCCTTGTGCGGTGACGTGCGCACTGCCGGTAATCCTTGGCAGCACACCCTGCGAGCCAGGGGTGTACTGCGCTTCAAAGACACTGCCCAGGATGCCGGCTTGACGCCAGACGCGTCCCGGCTCCAGCTTGCCGTCGGCGGCCAGACAAGCCACCTTGGCGCTGGTGCCGGTGCCGCATGGCGAACGGTCGTAAGCCATGCCCGGGCACAGCACAAAATTGCTTGCATCGGCATCGTCCTGTGCGGACGCCGCATTGATCTCGATGTGGTCGATCTCGGCGCCGAGCGCACCGGTGATACCGGCTTGCTCGAGTGCGTCGCGAACCGCTTCGGTATAGGTGGTCAATCCACGCTGATGGGCCAGCGTCAACGGCAACGGCGTGTCATTGGTGATGAAAAACCAGTTACCGCCCCAGGCGACGTCGCCACGGACAATGCCATAACCGGGTACGTCCAGCGCGACGTCCTTGGCATGACGATAGCTTTCGACATTGTCGACAGCCACGCGCCCATCCGGATACAACTCCACGCCCACCATGCCTACCGGTGTTTCGAGCAGATGCTTTCCGGGAGTGATGCGCTCCAGATGACGAAGTGTCTGGATCAGACCGATCGTACCGTGGCCGCACATGCCCAGGTAGCCGACGTTATTGAAAAAGATGACGCCGGCACAGGCGCTGGGATCCTGGGGAGGCAGCAACAAGGCGCCCACCATGGTGTCCGAACCGCGGGGTTCGCAAGCGATCGCCTGGCGCCATAAATCGTAGTTTTCGCGAAACAGGCTGCGTCGCTCGGCCAAAGGGCCGTTGCCAAGATCAGGAAAGCCGGCAATCACTACACGAGTGGGTTCGCCGCCGGTGTGCGAGTCAATGAATTCGATGGTCTGCATGTCGCCATGCTCGCCTTCGGGAGCATAGGGCGTCTAGAAAGCCTTGTTGGTATTGAGTGCGGAATTCAGCATAGTCTTGATGTCGCCAGCGTGGTCAGCGATAAGCGAAAAAGCTTGCGGTTTGTCGTGTAAAACCATCTATTATGGGGCGTGACAGGATCCGGCCCCATGGCGTATTCCTCTTGGCCTGGTTGTGGAGCGCTCGAATCGTATGAAGATTTCAGCCGATGAAATAGAACCGCTTTTCGATGCGTTGCCCGACGTTGTGTTTTTTGTAAAAGACGTCGCCGGTCGCTACACGCATGCCAACCTGACCCTGGTCAGGCGACTGGGTCTCAAGCGCCGTGATCAAGTGATCGGCAAGAGCGTGACCGAGCTTTTCCCCTCGACAATGGGCGGCTCATACGCAGCCCAGGACAAGCGCGTGCTCAGCGGCGAACTCATCGAAAATCAGCTGGAGGTTCATATTTTCAGCAACCGTGCGCCAGGCTGGTGTCTGACGTGCAAGCGTCCGCTCATCGTGCGCGACGAAGTGCGTGGCGTCATCGGCATTTCGCGAGATTTGGGACAGCCTGATGGCCGGCACCCGACTTACGATCGTCTGCGTCGCGTACTGAACTACATGAATGAACACTACGCGGAAAGCCTGCGAGTGCGGGCGTTGGCCGAACTGGCGGCGCTTTCGATTGCTCAGCTGGAGCGACACTTTCGGCGGGTATTTCAACTGACTCCGCAGCAGGTACTCACCAAGATACGCATTGAGGCGGCGATGCGTTCTCTTCAGGGCAACGACAGTGTCGCTTCGATCGGCCTGTCTTGCGGATTTGTCGACCAAAGCGCTTTTGCCCGTCAGTTCAAGGCGACCGTGGGCATGACGCCGCGCGACTATCGCACCATGGCCTCGGCGCCCGTTGAGAAAGAGGATCGAACGACAACGGTATCCTCAGCCAAACCTTGAAGATTGATTGCTGATCTTTGCATCCGTCGCTTAAATAATATGCATAGATCAACCGTAATGCGGAGAGCCCTGACGCTTGTCATTGCCGGCGCCACGGCTTGGCGCTCGGGGCGTATAGAGATCAACCTACGGACGATCGGACAATGCTTGACGTGATCATTCGACTGTCAACGCAGCATTAGTCCCACTCATCGACAGTGTTCGCCTCACGTCGAAAGAGGGCGTTAGGCCGATAGATTCTCAAGCGTCATTCACGTACGTAGTAAGAACAGAAATTGCGCAGGGTGAGCACCGATAGAGAACCAGGCTATGGCGAGCCTGATTGCCTGCTGAAAGCAATGTTCCAAACTGAGAACTGGGAACGACAATGCGTCTTCCCTACACACCACTGACCTTTGCTTGCAACAAGTCCCTAGTGAAATGGCGAATTGACGGCATCTTTCAGCCAACGATCTGGAACCTGATATGAGCGAGATCGACGACATCAAGCGCAGGCGCTTCCTGAAGATGACGGCAGGGTCGGCTGGCGCGCTGGCAGCGCTATCGATCTGGCCAGGCCTTATCGAAAAGGCCCTCGCGATCGAGCCTAACAATCCCACCGGCAATGCCAGCCTGGCGGATATCGAACACGTCATCGTGTTCATGCAGGAAAACCGCTCGTTTGATCACTACTTCGGCATGCTCCCCGGTGTGCGTGGCTACGGTGATCCCCGGCCGACACCGATGCCGAGCGGAAACTATGTGTGGTATCAGCCGGAGGGACTGAATCCGAATTCAAGAGGATTCAGCGCGAGTGTGCCCTATGCCGACTGGACCACACCGGTTGGCTGGTACAACACCGATCGAGCGGCGCAATCATCTAGCTATGTTCTGCCGTTCCGGCTCAATCAGCCCGGGAATGTGCAGTTCCAGTACATGACGGATTTGAACCATAGCTGGAAGGCATCCCAGGATACGTGGCGCAACTGGGATACCTGGGTGCCCTTGAAGAGTAGGCAATCGATGGGTTGCCTGAACTCGGATGACTTGCCGTTCTATTACCAGCTGGCAAATGCCTTCACCGTATGTGATGCCTACCATTGCTCGATCTTTTCGGCGACGGATCCCAACCGGTTCTGCCTCTGGTCGGGAACCGTCCCACCGCCGATGAACTTCCCCGACAACTACGGCAGCTGCGGTTACGTTTCCGATATTCAGTGCGATATCAATACCGACATCACACCAGCGATGTACGGACAATCTCCGCAGGCGAAGAGTGCCGCCGTTGCTGCCGGTATTGCCGACTGGAAGACCTATGCAGAAACGCTGACGGACAACAGCATCACCTGGAAGATCTATCAGGAGTACGACAACTACGGTGACAACTATCTGCAGTACTTCAAGAACTTTCGGATCGACAACAGTGGCACGCCGATCGACAAGTCGAGTGATCCGTATTTCCAGTCGCTGTATCAGCGGGGACGCGTTTTTGCCGCCGCTTCGGGCAAGACGGGCGATGCCATCATCGCCGAATTCGCCAAGGATGTTGCCGCAGGCATGGAGCCGGACAATCCTGCACTTGGCACGGTCAAATCCGGACTTCCGCGTGTTTCATGGATCGTGGCCCCTTACCAATTCTGTGAACACCCGAGTGCATCACCGGGTGATGGCGAGGCCTTCACCGCTCGGCTGCTCAACGTACTGGTCAATGACCATCCCGAAGTTTTCCAGAAAACCGTCTTCCTGTTGATGTACGACGAGAACGATGGCTATTTCGATCATGTGCCGGCGCCGATTCCCGCCATCAGCGCACATTACGGAGCGATGACGCTGGCCGATGCCGGCGCAGCGGAGAACTATGCGTCGGTCCCGGTTGGGCTGGGTCCCCGTGTGCCTATGTTGATCGTCTCTCCGTGGACAGTGGGCGGGAAGGTGTACTCGCAACTTTGCGATCACACGTCCGTACTGCAGTTTCTGGAGCAGTGGTCGATCGCAAAAGGGCTCGGAACGGAAGACGCTGCGCACGGAAGTACTCGGTGCCAAGGTATTTCGAACTGGCGCAGGTCGGTCTGCGGTGATCTGACCGAAGCGTTTGACTTCATGCGAATGTCCGCAAAGCCGATCAACACGGTCACGACGTTCAAGAACGGCACGACTCAAGCTGCCGTGCCCAATCCCCAGGTGTTTCCGATACAAACACCGCTGACACGATTGGCATGCCGGTTAGGCTATGCCTTTTCTGCCGTTAGCCAGGTAGATACAGACAGCCTTGCGCTTTTCTTCGCCAACACGGGAAATGTCGGCGTTGCCTTGATCGCCTATTCGAAACCGATGTCGGGCAATCAGGAGCCATTCCACTACACGATCGAGGCGGGCAAGTCATTGCTGGCGAAGCCGCCGATGTCTGTCGGGGACGATGGTTTGTACGACTTGGCGGTGTATGGTCCCAACGGTTTCTTGCGTGAGTTCCGCGGTGATGTGAATACGATCGTGCCGTCCGGGCGGGTACCGGAAGTCACCACATCGCATCATGCCTTGCACGGCAATATTCTTATCAAGCTGGACAATCGAGCCAGTTCGAGTGCCAGCGTCTTTCAGCTGACGGACAACGCGTACTACGAGAACGACCCGATCCAGCTTAGGGTCGATGCAAGGTGCGAGCGAACGGTCGAATGGCGGGGCAGCTCTGGCTGGTACGACGTCAGTATTCGGCTGGCAGGCGACGCGGTCTATTTCAGACGTGTTGCCGGATGTGTACAGCAGTTGCTGCGCAGCCTGACGACCGACCCGGCGATTGGTAATACCCAAATTTTCGGGGCGTTGTTCTCGATTCAAGGCGATGCCTACAGCACGCTACGGTTCGACTATGCCGTTCCACCTTGGCACCATCGGCCGAAGAACTGGCTCGGCGTATATCCGGCAGGCGCTGAACCTACGAAGGCGAACCTGTTGCAGTGGGTCTACGCGCCACGCGGGGTAGGTTCGGTGATGTTGTCTGCCTCGGGTAGCACGCCATTGCAGCCCGGTCGATACGATGTCTGGTATTTCTTTGATGATGGATACACGACTCTCGGGACAGAACCGGTGTCGCTCAGGATCCGAGAGTCTGCTCACGATCTCGCGTAGATCTTCGACAATGGTTGGACGGGGCAGGGGGTCTGCCTCGATCGATCTCTGGGTAGATTTCAGAGCCTGTTTACGATCTCTAACAGGCTCTTAGGGAAGTCATCGCGGCGAAAAGATGCTGCTCACGCTAAGACAACGACCTTGTACTGGGTGTTGAAGAATTTAAATTGGATTCGGGCTTGCTGCATGGCTTTGCGAGTTCAGTGTCCGCCAAGTGCAACGCATCATCAGTGCCGAAGTACCGATATTGACAATGACTTCGCCTGGCCAGATATCTCCGTAAACGAAGTTCCCGAGGTTGCATAGCGCAGCGATCATGCCCAAGGCGTTAACGCTCCCGCCGGTGGCGATCAGGGCGCAGAAGATGCGGACCAAACGAGACATGCGTCGTCCGGTCAGTATCCACAATCCGCAGGCGGTCATGATCAGGCTGCAGCCGAGATTTACGATCATCAGTGTCATGGTTATTTCCTCTCTTCAGTGCCGGCGATACGGTCGATGATGCGGTTGGCCAAGGCTTCGCCACGGCTATCGATGAGCTTCTGCGCCAGCTCGGCGAGCTTCAGCCCGAAACAGCCGATAAAAAACGAAATGCCGGCGTTGACCTCTGGAGGGGAGGTCGAAAAGAAGTGCCGTTCCAGGGCTGGTGCAAGGAACGTTGCCATCAGGGCGCCACAGCTCACTTGAGCAAGTGCTCGCCCTCGCGAAGATGCCCCATTGCTGAGTGCAACGGGTAGAAACGCCCCGCCGACACCGGCGAGTAGAAGCCAAAATTGCGTGAGGAGGCTTGAATCCATGGCACATCTCCGGTCAATGTGGTCAATGTGCAGCCTGGGTGGGCGTCAGGGTACCGGTCCACGCAGCCTTTTTGTTCTTCAGCGACAGGGACAGAGCGGTAGCCGATGGGGTGCTCACGAGTAGTTCGCCGGGATAAAGCCCTTGGCAGAACTGACCACCATTGACCGAGGGCTTGAACGTGTAGTGGCTGCCGTCTTTATCCGCCTCGAGGAAGCTGGCATCGATGCTGCAGTTGAATGGCTCATCGAAATGCAGGCTGGCGAGCTTCGGGTTGAAGTTAGCGTCGACATGCACGCGAGCTGTGTCGGAACGTATGACGCCATCCCATCTGCCCGCCGGCGCCGGTGCTTGTTGCGATAACACGTTCCCGCAGACGCAAAGCAGCAGAGCGGCGACCATGGCATGGGACTTTAAGTTGAAACGGAACATGGGAATCTCCTGGTGTGTTGGCTAGTGGTGGATAAAGGCCATAAGCAAGGCAGTTAAGACGACGAGTACGGCAATCAGGCTGACTGACAGAGCTACCTTTGACCAATGGAAGGAAGGCTTTTGCAGCTGAAGCTCGGCACCAAGGCATTCGACCAAGGCCGCTTCAAACGCTGGGGATAGACTCAGATGTTTGAGGCGTTGCATGGCTCAGTTTCCAGTGGCTCGTGGAATGGCAGGCATGGTGAGAAAATGTCCATTGATTTCTACCTGCGGCTGCCATCCATTCGCAGACAGATACGAGATGCGCACATGATGCTGGGGTCTGCGCAACAGCCAAAAAAAACGAGGTCTGTCCAGCGACATGGTCAGTTCGCGTACCGTCTGGCCGCGTCGCTTGCGAAAATGTATGGTGCAATCGAACTCGACTGACATCATCGCGATGCTCGGGATACGCCGGTCGCGGAAAAGGTTCAGTGGTATCGCGATAGGTGAGCAAGGCGCGTTGGCAGCGGGGCTTTCGGGTATGTCTACGCGCAAGACATGCTCGCTCGAGTCCGGTAGTTTTCCGGTCGCTGCGAAGAGCGCTTCGCGACGTCGGCGGATAGCTGCATTGGCGCCGACAACCGCGTCTTGCACGGCACAGAGCAGCGTGTCGAAGGTACATGTCGTCATGGCGTGCCCTCAGTTCTCTTGTAACCAGATGGGCTTGCGTGGAAAGCCGACGTGATAGCAGAGCCACTGCAAGACGACCTGGTGTTCGCCGATCTGCAGGATCGTGAAGCTCTTTTCGATACCGACAATCGTTCCCTTCGGCGTATCGGTGAGACAGCGGTTGAGTAGCGCACGCGCCTCCTCGACCTGGGCTTCGGAGCGCATCTGGTTCGGGTTGTCGCTGCCGACTACGACACGTTTGATGTATTTGACGTCGCTGAGATCGAACATGGGATGATCCAGGTGAGGATGAATACGCGGCGTCGTCTCGACGCCGCGCATCAAAGGCAGAGATCTCAGGGAACCTTCTTGGTGTCGTCGGCCACGGCAACCGGGGCGCTGATGCGACGCGGTACGCACGCGGTCTGGAGAATGTCCATGACGCGAGCCAAACCTTCGGGCATACCCTTGTCCTCGGCATGCACGGCTACGTGATACTTGGCCGAGTTGTCCGAGCTGCGCGTGTTCTCCTTGTGCGTAGCCACCGAGCCGGCCACATGGACCTTGGCGGAAAATACGCCCCAACCGATCGACATATCGGCCGAGAACTCGCCCTTCTTGTCTTCCGATTCGGCCTGCGAGAACGACGACTTCACTTCCATATCGAAGGTGATGTCGACGGTGGAGATGCTCAGGTTCGGCACCTTCACAATGGCCAGCAACGGCACTTCCAGTTCGACCTCTTCTTCGGCAATGCCACCGGCGCCAGGCGTTGGATTGTCGACCGGACGCTTGAACTTGAAAGTTGCAGTGCGGGTACCGCCGACAGCGTTCGGGTCGGTACTGCCTGCTGCGGGTGGTAGAAAGCCGATGATCTTGATGAAGTCGGCAGTGGCCTGAGCCAGTTTGACTTGTGCTTCGCAGGCAGCGTTAAGCGGCCCTCCGATGAGATCACCCATCGGCAGACCCTTGAACTGACTGGACATGTTGACGAGTTCGTCAGCCATGATATTTACTCCCTTTACAAGTTGATATGGCGCGACGCACGAGATGGAGCGTCACGGTTCATCCATAAGACGATGTTCAATCGCCTGGTTTGAACGTCTGGAAGACCCCTTGGGTCTGCGCGAGGTGGTTCATCAAGCGCGCGGCTCCATCAGTGGGCTCGCTGCCTTCGACGCGGAGTACCACGTGGACCGAGCCGCCTTTGCGATTCGGCGCACCGACTGCGGTATCGACCTGAAGAGCGCGCTTGCCTGGTTGTGGTTTGACACGCCAGCCGCGTGTTTCGTCATCTGAAGGCGTGCCGGCTGTGCTGCCGGTGGTCAGTTCGTCATCGACGAGGCTGCCAAGGTCCGCATCGAACGTGATCTCGACGTCCTTGATGCGCAGCACGTTGGTCGAGACCAGCGGCAAGATCGGCGCGCGGTAAAGATCTTCGTCGCCTTCATTGGCGTTCGGATGCAACGACGGCATTCGGATGACGACGCTTTTGGGTCGGTTGTCTTCGTCGAAGAAGTCGCTCAGGTGCGACATCTGATGCTGCTCGATACGATCCTGCGCATCGGTCACCGCACCGGCGATCGCTTCGATCAGGTCGTTAAGAGAAGTCTGGGTTGCCATGTGCCATGTGCTCCAAGATGCGAACGTCGATGCGGCGAGGTGTCAGGCGCCCAGGTCGGGGAAAGAGTCGACCCGGTTAAGCCAGCCCTTGAGGAATTTCTGCAAGGCAGGACGCTGCGCGACCAGGTTGCGGTAGTAGTCCGCCCGGTATTGCTTGAAGCGCGCATACACGGTCTTCTGGTCGATGGCTCGCAAGGCTGCAAGCGTGCCGTTGCCGATGGACCCATCCACCTGGAGCGGTGGTGTCGTGCCAAGATCGTTCAGTACTTGCTGCAGCAGTTTCGCGGAGCGATTACCCGCGTTGACCTGGAAGTCGAACACGATATTGGCGAGCGGCTGCAAGCTGATCTGATCGCCTTTGATCGGGTCCCAGTACAGTGCCTTGTAGATCACGCCGGCTTGGTCGTCGCTCAGTGCCTTCAGTGCGTCAAGCGTCGGCGCAATATTGAGCAGCCGCTGAGCGCATCCCTTGAACGTTCCAAGCGTGACGCCCTTATTGGTCGCACCGCCCGGGTCTGCCGGATCGTTGACGAAGCCACCTTCGTGCTGCAGCAGTGTCGGAAAAAAGAGTTTGAAGTCAGCCATGGCGTGTATCCCGGAGTGCGGATTCGAAGCCGGAAGCGCTATGCATCCGGTGACGTCACTATCGCCATCACTCACGCCGCGCAGCATCGGGAAAATGCTGATTGCACCGTTCCATTTTCCTGATTGATCGTTCCCGATCCGCTCTATATCGAAATCGCCACCGACCTTCTGAGGGAACGCGCAGTCAGCACGGCTTTTCCTCAGGTGCACGCTGATCTCATTCTTGCGACCAAAGAGGCGTTAGCCAGCCGGCAGAACGAGCGTCGTCGCGCGGCGGTACGTGACGCATTGCTGGATTTCGTCGAGGTACTGGCGAACCGGGCAGCATTTGAAATCGGCAACGGCCCAAACATGAAGGTCTGGCTTCGCTCCGCTAAGAGGGAAGGGATCCACGCAAACTCGATCCAGGATATCGAACGCGGGATGGGCTTCAGCCATGCAGCAGTCGACAGGGCTTTTTGCAAGTCGTCCGACCTGATCGCGCTGCAAGCTTGCACGCCAGAAATCCTGCCCTGAAGAAATGCCACCATCGTCCACGTAGTGCGTGGACGATGGTCTGGCATGCTAGATATCCAGCCTAGATATCCAGCGTGGTCAGGCCCTCGCGCAAGGCGTAGCGCGTTAGTTGCGCGATGCCATGCAGGCCGAGTTTAAGCATGATGTGTTCGCGATGCGTGCCCACGGTTTTTACGCTGACATGGAGGCGCTCGGCGATGTCGCGTGTGGAATAGCCTTCGGAAAAAAGTTGCGTGATCTCGCGCTCACGTGTGCTGAGTTCGATGCCGTCCATGACTTTCGGTCGGACTCGTGTGCGACACGTATCCACAAGCACATGGGCAACGTCGCGACTGACGTAATAGCGCGAACTCAATACTGTCTCCATCGCTTCGATAAGATCTGCAAAGGCGCAGCGCTTGAGCACATAGCCGTGCGCGCCGGCGTCGAAAGCTGAACGAACCCAATGGGGTTCTTCGTGCATGGACACACAAATCAATTTTGTTTGTTCATCATGAGCGGCAATGCGTCGCGCGGCCTCGATGCCGCTGAGTCCAGGCATCGAACAGTCGAAAATGACCAGGTCAGGTTGTTCGCGCAAGGCAATGCGCACGCAGTCGCGGCCATCGCCTGTGCAGCCGATGACTTTGAATGTCGGATGCTGGGCGATCAATGCCGCGATGCCTTCGCGCAGCAATACGTGGTCGTCAGCCAGAAGAACGCTTCGAGGCTTCATGACTGGCTATACGCAAGCGAGGTGTCGACATCATGCAACGGCAAGTCCAGCGCAACACGGGTACCACCACCGGGCCGCGTTCGAACATTCAGATTCCCTTTTTCTCGAGCTACCTGGTGACGCAGACTGCGCAATCCGAAATGCTGGCTGTCGCTCATCGTGGCTGCACCGATGCCGTTGTCGTCGACTTGAATATGCAACGTATGGTCATCACACCACACGCTCAGCTGGATATGCGTTGCAAAGGCATGCCTTTGGGCGTTACCCACCAACTCGCAGATAGCCCGCGGTGCGAGTGGCGCCGCATGGATGGTGAATTCCGCAAGCTTGGGATGCAGGATGCGCTCCAGTGGATATGGTGCCCAGGGACTGACGGTCAACGCATGCACTATGGTCGCGAGCAAGGAGCTGGTGCCTTGCGCTGTTTCAAGCCCCTGTGTGATCTCCCGTATCGACTGCGCGGCGCGTTCCAGGCTAGTTCGCAGTTGACTGAGCAACTCATGTAGCTCGGGTCTTGTCGCACGAATAACGTCAATTTGAAGGATGCCCAAGGCCAGCCATTGACCAGCCTCATCATGCAAGCGCAAGGCTACGGGATTCAATTCCGGGTCAACGAGCGATCGTCGGGCGAGCAGGTACTTCGAACACGGGCGCAATGTGGATTTTGGGCGGGTCTTGGTAGATCTGAGGCCAGACGGTAGGTGGCGCATGGAGGGCATCCGCAATCAGGAGGCATGACCGTCGCGCTTGATGCGCGCCCACGTCCTTCCGAAAACCTTACGGTTGCACTTGGCCTTGCCGATCAAAGAGTTATTGCTGTTGAATGCGAATTGCAAAGTAGTATGGATTTTCGCGATTGACGGTTTGACTGTCTTGCCTCACCGCGTTATCACTGCGCGCCGGGGTCCAGGGGTGGAATCGCGATGTCGGTCAAGGGAGATGCAGCATTTTTCAGCTTTGGCGACTGGATCGCGCGTCCGGCCCAGCGATCGCTGGAAAGGGGGAAGGAGCGCGTCGTACTCGAACCCAAATTGATGGATGTACTGACCTATCTCGCCGGTACAGGCGGTGCGGTGGTCAGTGCCGAGCAACTGCTGATCGATTGCTGGCATGGGACCTTTTACGGTGACAACCCTGTCCACAAGACGATAGCTCTGCTGCGCAAGGCGCTGAAGGACGACGCAAGAACGCCGCGTTATATCTCCACGGTGCGCAAACGTGGCTACCAGGTCATCGCCGAGGTCGCTTTTGCCGATGAGCGCCTGCGGGGTTCGCCGTCAATGCATACCTGGACCGAGGGTTCGCCCTTTCGAGGCCTGCTGCCGTTCGATGCTCAGCATGCCAAGTTGTTCTTCGGACGGGCCAGGGCCACCTCGGAGCTCCTGGCTGCACTGCGTGCACAGTGGAATGGTGGATGTGCCTTTGTTCTTGTGACAGGCCCAAGTGGAAGCGGCAAATCATCGTTGGTGCATGCCGGGGTTATCCCGTCACTGCTTCGAGAAGCCGGTAGTGGTGGTATCCGGGCTGTTGCTTCGACCAGCTTTGCGGCCAGATCGCAAGGCCTATCGCCGCACGAGGCACTGGCCGCCGCCATGACGCGCTGGGAAGTTTCCGGTCGCCCAATCTTTCTCGACGTGGAACGAAAAGCACTCGCCCTTGCGTTGCGGGAGGACATGTCAAGTGTTCTCGACCGTATTGCCTATAGCCTCCACCATGGCACGCAAAAGCGCGATGGAGATGCCGTGCTTCTTGTGGTCGAGACGCTCGAAGCGTTGCTAACGTCTCCGGAAGTTACCTCTCCTGAAAGCTCGGCCTTTATCCAGGCACTGGCAGAACTCGCGAAAAGCGGCCATGTCATGGTTTTGGCGTTATGCCGAAATGACTTCTATCCACGGCTGATGGAAATCCCCGAGCTACTCGCTCTCAAGCGTGGTGGTGGCCTTTACGATGTCCCGATGCCGACCGAGGGCGAAATTGCGCAGATGATTCGCCTGCCCGCGCTTGCGGCAGGGTTGTCCTTCGAGCGCGATGCGGTGACCGAACGACAACTGGATGATGCACTGCTGGAGAGTGCGTGTCGCCGACCTGGGGCGTTGCCTCTGCTTCAATACACCTTGCAGGCCCTCTACGAGCTGCGTAAAGCCAATGGTCTGCTGACGTTTACGGCCTATCAGGAACTTGGCGGGTTGGAAGGCGCCCTTGCGCGGCAAGCGGAAAGCGCGTTTACGCGACTCGATGTCAGCGCCGTTGATGCCTTTACATCTGTCTTGCAGCGTCTGGTCGCGGTGAGCAGCGACAGTGATGAGGTTACGGCGTGCACGGTACGTTGGAGCGATCTCGCCGATCAAGCGCAACGTCAGGTCGTGCAGCATCTGGTCAACATGCACCTCCTCGTCAGCCTGCTTGCAGGAGAAGAGCCGTGTTTCACGGTTGCACACGAGGCCCTGCTGCGACACTGGCCTCGTGTGGCAGACTGGGTCGAATCGCACCGCACGATGTTGCGCTCACGTGCGCGCATCGCGGAAATGGCGCGGCGCTGGCTTAACGAAGGACGGCGCCAGGAACACCTTCTGCCGCGTGGTCTGCTCTTGGCCGATGCGCGGGCTCTCTATCACTCTGTTTCGCCACCACTCATCGGTGAGCAACGTCTTTTCGTGCGCCGCAGTCTGCGTGGGGCGCGCATAAGAACCATGCTGCTCGTCGCTACGTGCACGGTCATCGGGACGCTGGCGGCGCTTTCGTCGTTGGCGACCATCGCGGCGCGGCGCGCTGAAACGAGTGCGGAGCAGCGACGTGCGGATACCGAAGATCTGCTCGACTTCATGCTGGGCGACATGCATGAGCGACTTGATGCCTTGGGTAGGCTGGATCTGCTCGATGCAGTGACCGAACGTGCCATGGTAGTTCTCAGTCATGGATGGCAAACGGGCGAGCCGGATGATGTGCTGCGGCAGGCACGTGCTTTACGCGAAGTCGGAGAAATTCGTTTTACCCGAGGGGATCTTGAGTCCGCCCAAAAAGCCTTTGGTTCTGCAGACGCGAGTCTGCATTTATTGTCCGCACACTATCCGAGAATTCCCGCGATTTATGCCGAACTTGGAAAGCTGGATTTCTGGCGCGGTCAGGTCGCGGCGCGGAGAAATCACCCTGACGAAGCTTATGTTGCGTGGATGGCTTACCTTGCCGATGCCGAACAACGTGCAGCATTGGAACCCGCAGCATCTGACGCTTGGCTGGAACTGTCCTATGCGAATAATTGCCTCGGTACCCATGCCCTTCAAGTCGATCGACTGGACGAAGCTGTCACGCGTTTCAATCAATCGGTCGCATTGAAAAAGCGCATCCTTTCAATTCACGCGACGGATCACAAGGTATCCCTGGAACTTGCCGATACGTTGAGTTGGCTGGCATTGGCCGAACAACAGCAGGGTAACTTGCGTCTGACGCTCGCCACACTCAAAGCCGAGAGGCAAGCTGTGCTTGCGGGGCGGGAAACGGGTCCTCCGACAAATTTATGGCGATATCGCAATGCTCTTGCAGACCTTCATGTCGCCAAGGCAGAAGCCGACCTGGGTTTTGCAGCTCAGGCCGCCATGGATTACTCGGACGCAACAGCGAGCTTCAGCGAGCTTGTAGACGAGATTCCAGACAACCAGAGTTGGCAGCGTGATCTTGCCTATGCTTTATTGCAGCAGGGTTGGCTGGCTTACGGAATGAACAATCCGCGCCTGGCGTTACGCAAACTATCAGAGGCTGAGGACATATTGCGGAGGCTGCTGGCGGTTGACCCCAAGGTCGCTGATTGGCATATCTTGCTGGCCTTGGATCACAATTACCAAAGTGTTGTCCTGTTAGGGCAAGGTCAAACAACCAAGGCAAGCAGACTGATAGCCGCTGCATGGAAAGACATGCCAGCGCAAGGTAATGCGAAAGCCACAGTTTCAGCACACGTGATGGGAGCGATACTCGATGTGACATCGAGTGAAACTGCGGCGGCGAGCGGGGATCGTGTCGCCATGAGTGCCTACTTGTCTGACGTCATCAAGAACCTGGAACCGCGTATTCTGACCAGCTACGATCCAAGATTGCTCGACCCCTACGTGCGCGCTTCTATTCTCATGGGACATCGTAACGACGCAAGCGTTTATCTACAGCGACTGAACCACTCCGGGTACCAATTACCCATGTTCGAGTCGTATCTAATAACCAGTCAGTCGAGGCATTGAACAACATGAATTCCAGTTCTTCTCAAATCGACGTAACGCTCACTGTCAAGGATAGCCTGCTCGGTGACGGCAACACCGGCGGTGGTCGTTACAACTATACGTTTGACCCGGATTTGATCCACGTGACGGAACACGATACCGAGATCGTTTATCGGTTGGCTAAGGAAGATCAACCGCGGTTTCGCATCGTTAATTTATATTCGACCGATACAAGGGACCAGTTAGATGAATTGGAAATTCGCGAGGACGGCGCCGAGTTGAAAATTGTCCATCGAAATACCTACCAACAACTCACTGTCGTTTCGTTGCTTGTACATGACACAAAACATGATCACCCCGTCAACTGTGATCCGCAGGTAACGAACGACCCGCCACCTGTGGGTCCTTGACGACGTCCCCTCGGTATTGAGTAGCGTCCGATCCCATAACGCAAGGAGATCGGACGTGAAGAAGCGTTTTTCGGAAGAACAGATCATCGGCTCTCTGCGCGAAGTGGAAACCGGGATTGGCATGAAGGATATTTGTCGACGTCACGGCTTCTCCGAAGCCAGTTATTACCTGTGGAGCAGCAAGTCCGGCGGCATGACGCTGGCCGAAGCCAAGCGAATCAAGGGACTGGAAACGGAGAACGCACGGTTGAAGAAGCTGCTGGCCGAGTCGCTGTTGGAGATCGAGGTCACCGGGGAAGTGCTGAGAAAAAGTGGTGACTAGACCGTTACGGCGACTGACGGTGCGGCAGATGATGAGTACTGGATTGTGCATCTGGCGCTGGCGAGGTGTACCTACCTCGGCTTCGTACGCCGATGCTTCATCACAATGCAACAAAGCCTAACTAGTTTGGTTGACTGCCGAGGACCTCTTTAAAGAGATGCCTGAGATGCAGTCAAATTTCATGTAGGTGTCATGTCTCATATCCTTGCTAGCGACCGCCGTAAGCGAATCATTCTCTTGTCCGGCGTTTTCGTTGCTATCGTGCTGATAGCCGGCGTCCTATGGCATCTGCATGCGTCCTCTAAAGCAAGCGAGGAAAGCGCCGTAACCGACGAATCGAATGGCGTTGGCGTTCTACTCGGCCTTGCCGATAGCGCATTCCATGACCACCGGCTAGTCGCGCCGGCGGGAAGCAACGTATACGAATTCTATCTAAGCGTCCTGGAGCTCGATCCTCACAATAAGCCGGCACTCGAACGCCTTCACACGGCCTTCGAACCAGCTTGCCAGGAGGTAGAGCAGACGATCGCCAAAGGGGACTTGGACGAGGCGGAGCGCGAGTTGCGCTTGTTGCATGATTACGGCACACAGGAGGGTGTTGAAAGCGACAATTACAAGGTCGCACTCCTGGGCTCATATCTCTATGCCCAACGTAATGTACTGACTCGCAAACACGAGGCGGAAGCGTTACAGATTCAGGAAGGTCATACGGCAGCCTCCGCGAATTAGTTCCTGGTTCTTCGCGCTTGGCACAATCCACTCGTTTCGACGGATCACGAGAATTTGCTCGGAAATGAATGGACACGTTCAGTCACTTCACTGCCTCAGAATGACAAGGAGGATGTCATGGCTGATTTATACGCTGGTGCTCTCGAAATCTCGGAGCTCTATCGTGTTGACGCAATATGTCCATCCTTCGAAATCTGGATTGCTGCGGATTGTTGAACATGGGCATCGATGGCGAACACTGCTTGAAGAGTGCGAAGTCGGGCGGCATGAAACCGCCGAAATGGCGCTAACCACTCTCCGTCATTGGTGGCCAGAGGCACGCCTTCCCGCATCGCTTCTGGAGTGGAGGTATCTGCCAGGGTCGAATTGGAGCTATTCACGAAAATCACCGAACACCCGCAAAGAAAAATGCTTGGTGGGGTAGGGATGAGGCAGTCATAGACGGAAGTGCCTACATTCCCGGGGCAGTCCACAGTGCATGAAGGTTTAATCGCGTGCCGGTTGTCACGATGCGACTTTGCTGCGAATGCCGACGAAGTCACCTTAAGCAAGTGCTCTGACATGCCGATACCACTGGCATGACCGAGGAGTTGTGCATGCGTATCACTGTCAAACTAAGAATTATTGCGACCATGGCTGCAGCATTTTTTATCGCTATTGCAGTAGGCACATTTGGCCTGTGGTCTCTTGAGCGGACTCAAGCGGATTTAAGCTCGATGTACCGCGAGCAGTTGATGCCTATCGTTCATCTCGGCGAGGTCAGAAATCTCATTTTCTTGGACCGCACTGCTCTGAATCAGGCATTGCTGGCCGGCACGCCCGACGCGGCTGCAACAGCTGATGGCCGCATCAAGACCCATATGGCGGAAATGGACAAGCATTGGTCGGCCTACTATCCCGCATTGGTTAACAGCGATATCGAAATGTCACAGGACAAGACATTTATCGCCAAGCGGCTGCAGACTCGCGATCTAATCGCGCAAGAGCTGAAGCTGCTTAATTCCGACCAGCATGAAAAGGCCAGTGATTTCATGTTGCATTCGGTGGAGTCGAGCTTCGACGAAGAGACGTCGCTCATCGGAAAAATCGTCGATGAAAACGTACGGCAGGCGCAGCAGGCGTCCGCCGATTCGTCAGCTCGCGGACATCGGACCGTTATCATCACACTTCTCGTACTGGTTGTTGCTGCCATGCTCGTGCTCTTTTCGGGGATTGCCCTGACGCGTGCGGTGATGAAGCCGCTGTTGCGGGCGCGAGGTCTGGCCGAGCGCATCAGCAGAGGAGAGCTTAACGAGGCGTTGGTTATCACCGGACACGACGAGTTGAGCGATACGCTTCGCGCGCTTAGCCAGATGGATACTCAGCTCACGGCCATCGTGGCCAAGGTTCGCGACAACGCGTCGGATGTAATGCATTCGGCCAGGGATATTTCGGCAGGAAATGATGATCTTTCCAGCCGCACCCAGGAGCAGGCGTCTTCCCTGGAGGAAACAGCCACATCAATGGAAGAGATGACGGCAACCGTCAAACAAAACGCCGAAGGTGCCGGACAAGCGCAAAACATTGCAACATCGCTGCGCAGTGATGCAATCGCCGGCAGAAAGATCGCGGTCGATGCCAGCAGTGCCATGGAACTCATTACGGAGGCGAGCCGAAGCATCAGCGAAATTGCCGTGCTCATTGACGAAATTGCTTTTCAGACCAACTTGCTTGCTCTCAACGCAGCGGTCGAGGCAGCACGCGCTGGCGATCAGGGCAGAGGATTTGCGGTAGTCGCCACCGAG
Organism: Rhodanobacter sp. MP1X3; assembly: GCF_014207165.1. NCBI lineage: Bacteria > Pseudomonadati > Pseudomonadota > Gammaproteobacteria > Lysobacterales > Rhodanobacteraceae > Rhodanobacter > Rhodanobacter sp. MP1X3. The sequence continues at coordinate 96,094 of NZ_JACHCO010000008.1, forward strand.
GTCCGGTCCCTCGCTCAACGCAGCGCGAGTGCTGCGAAGAACATCAAGTCCTTGATCAACGACACTGTGGAGCGGGTCAGCGTTGGCGCAGAGCTGGTGCGAAAGGCGGGTCATTCACTGGAAACCATACAGACCGGCGCCACCAGAGTGTGCGATATCGTCAGTGAGATCGCCGCTGCCTCGGTTCAGCAGTCCTCCGGTATCGAACAAGTCAACGATGCTGTCACAGCCCTTGATCAGGTCACGCAACAAAACGCCGCGCTGGTCGAAGAGGCAAGCGCGGCGAGTCGGCTGGCGCTTGAGCTGACGCAGGAACTCGTGCAGCAGATGGCGTTCTTCAAGATTGCCGGGATAGCGGAAGAGGCTGCATCAAGAATCAAAGTCCGGGCATTGGAGAAAGTAGAGAGGCCGAACACGAATGAACAAGTACACCGACTTCAACCGGTCAAACTGATGCTAGATACAGCCAGCGAATGGTGAGGATTTCAAGTGCCGCGCGCCTTGGGATGAATATAGATCGGCGTGGTTAGTGATTGTCCCGAGGCAGACCTTTGGTCTGTGCGATCCTCTGATACTTTTCAGAACCCTCGAGGATCGCTCCGGTCTCCATCTGACCAACGGTGCTGCGCTGAATTTCTTGCCATGGCGTTTGTGCGGCGGGGAAGGGATAACCACCGGCCTCGCTGAGCGCGCGCCGGCGCTCAGCGAGTTCGTCCCCGATTATCAGTACGTTGGCGGTACCCCTACCGAGGTCGATGCGGACTCGATCGCCGGTGCGGATGAGTGCCAGCCCGCCCATCACTGCCGCTTCGGGGCTGGCGTTGAGGATGGATGGCGATCCCGATGTGCCCGACTGACGTCCGTCTCCGATGCACGGCAAAGCATGGACTCCCTCGCGGATAAGATAGGCGGGGGGTCTCATGTTCACGACCTCGGCTGCACCAGGGTAGCCAACCGGGCCAGCGCCTCGCATAAACAGTAGCGTGTTAGTGGTGATGCCGAGTGCTGGATCGTCGATGCGGCGGTGGTAATCCTCCGGCCCATCGAACACAACCGCAGGTCCTTCAAACGCATCAGGATCATCCGGATTACAAAGATAACGTTCGCGGAATTCAGGACTGATGACGCTGGTCTTCATGATCGCGCTGTCAAACAGATTGCCTCGCAGGACGATGAAGCCGGCGTTTTCCTTCAGCGGGTCGGCGAACGGGCGGATGACGCGTTCGTCCTCATTAATTGCATCGCGGCAATTGTCACCAATCGACTTGCCGTTGGCAGTAATCGCATCTTCGTGAATCAAGCCTTGTTTTATCAGCTCCGCTACCACTGCCGGAACACCGCCAGCATGATAGAAATCCTCGCCCAAGTACTCGCCAGCGGGCTGCAAGTTGACCAAGAGAGGTACCTTGTAGCCGTGCGTCTGCCAATCATCGATCGATAAATCAACGCCGATATGGCGGGCGATTGCTGCGAGATGAATCGGTGCGTTCGTTGATCCGCCAATGGCTGAATTGACGACTATTGCATTTAGAAACGCCTCACGCGTCAGAATGTCAGACGGTTTCAGGTCCTCCGCAACCATTGCGACAATGCGCTTGCCGGTATGGTAGGCAACTTCCTGCCGGTCACGGTAAGGCGCGGGGATCGCAGCGGAACCTGGCAACTGCATGCCAAGCGCCTCCGCCAGGCTGTTCATGGTTGTTGCGGTTCCCATCGTGTTGCAATAGCCGGTGGATGGCGCGGATGAAGCGACAAGCTTGATGAAGCCATCTTCATTGATTGCGCCCGTCGCAAGTAGCTCACGTGCTTTCCAGACGATGGTTCCCGAACCCGTGCGCTCGCCTTTGTGCCAGCCGTTGAGCATGGGTCCGACCGATAAGGCGATCGCAGGAATGTTCACCGTCGCCGCCGCCATTAGACAAGCGGGCGTGGTTTTGTCGCAGCCGATCGTCAGTACCACGCCGTCGAGCGGGTAGCCGTAAAGCACCTCGACCAACGCGAGGTAGGCAAGGTTGCGATCCAGGCCCGCAGTCGGACGCTTACCTGTTTCCTGGATCGGATGGACCGGGAACTCCAGCGCGATACCCCCCGCTTCGCGGATGCCGTCCCGTAGTCGTTCGGCCAAGACGAGGTGATGGCGATTGCAAGGTGATAGATCGCTGCCGGTCTGCGCGATTCCGATGATCGGCTTACCTGAGCGTAACTCTTCAAGGGAAAGGCCAAAATTCAGGTATCGCTCCAGATAGAGCGCAGTCATGTCGATATTGTCGGGGTTGTCGAACCATGCGCGCGAACGAAGCTTGGGTTGGGCGGTATTTGTCATGGGCGGGCTGCAGATCACTCAGGGAAGCGTGGAAAGACGGTAAATCATGACGTGCACGTAGGGCTTGCCCGGATCGACGCGGGCCGAGACAAAACCGGGCTCGTTTGGCGCGTCGGGGAATTTCTGCGGTTCCAGCGCGACGCCGTCACCCATCCGGTAGACATGGCTGTGCTTGCCAATGAACGTACCGTCGAGAAAGTTGCCGGTATAAAACTGCACGCCTGGCTCGGTACTCAGTACCTCCAATACGCGGCCGGAGGTGGGATCTTCCAGCCGCGCGGACAGCTCCGGCGTTTTGGTGACGCCCTTGTCGAGCGCAAAATTATGGTCATAGCCGCGACCGAAAATGATTTGCTCATCGCGACCATCGCGAAGGCCTTCGGCGATGACGCGAGGGGTGCGGAAGTCGAACACTGTACCGGCGACCGGACGCAACTTGCCGGTCGGTATGAGCGTTGCATTGACCGGCGTGATAGCGCTCGCCGGAATGGTGAGGCGCTGATTCATCGCGCCATCCGGAGCGCCCTCGCCGGCAAGATTGAAGATGCCATGGTTCGTCATGTTGACGATGGTCGGCTTATCCGTTTTCGCCTCGAATTTGATGCCGAGGTCGCCCTTCTCGTCGAGCGTATAGGTCACGGTGGCATCGAGATTGCCGGGATAACCCGAATCGCCATCCGCGCTGCGATGCGCAAGAACGACGCTGGCCACGGGGCCGCTTTTTACCGAAACGATTTTCCACAAGGCTTTATCGAAGCCATTGCCGCCGCCGTGCAGGCTGTTGGTCTTGTCGTTGAGCGGCAGCTGGTAACTCTTGCCGTCCAGCATGAATCGACCACCAGCTATGCGGTTTGCATAACGCCCGACGGTCACACCAAAGAAATTGGGATGATCGACATACGAACTCAGATCGTCGTAGCCGAGGATGACATCGGCTGGCTTGCCGTTCCGGTCGGGTGCGACAAGTGACTGCAGGGTGGCGCCGTACGCGAGAATCCTCGCCTTGATGCCGTGAGAATTACTCAGTGTAATAGCGTCAACGCTGGTGCCGTCCTTCAGCTGGCCTGCTGCAGCGCGACTTGCTTCGGCTGCTAAAACGTGTTCATTCGACAGAAACAACGCGGCGAAAACGACTAAAGAGGTGATCTTAAGCTGCATGTTCATATCTACTCCTATCGGTTCGAGAGGCGGCCGTTGACGCACGTTGGTTGCGTCGATAGTCTATTACTCAGACAAGATAAGCCATGATACGCGCTGCAGTAAAGAATTTCCCCCCGTCATCGACATCCACCGAGAGGCGATCTCAATCTCCACGTGCAACGCCCCGCCACAATAAGTAAGGTGCGATGTTGAAAAGCTGCAGGACCCGAGTCTGGACGAACGCATCAGCGTCTACCGGCTTGCAGCCCGGATCTAAGAGTTATCAAAAAAACTGGCCGCTTGTGCCCAAGATGGCGGCAGGGAGTCCGTACCCGGACAATGCGGATTCATCAACACCACACAGATGAAGATGTCCAGAAATCAACTGAAAGGTAACCCACAGTGAAGGCACGCAAACTACTGATCGGCATCGCAACGATGGGACTCGCGTTCTCGCTCGCCGCCTGCTCCGGCGGACGCGGGGGCACGGATACAACGACCGCATCATCCGATAACAAGGGAGCTCTTGTCGGAGTAGCCATGCCGACCAAGGTTTCCGAGCGTTGGATCAAGGATGGCAACGCCGTCAAGGACGACCTCGAAAAGCTCGGCTACAAGGTCGACCTCGAGTACGCCGACAACAAGATTCCACAACAGGTTCTTCAGGTGAGCAATATGATCACCAAGGGCGCGAAGATCCTGATCGTCGCGTCAATCGATGGTGGTTCGCTCAGCGACCAGCTCGATGCGGCAGCAAAAGCCGGTATCAAGGTCATCTCCTATGACCGCCTGCTCACCGGAAACAAGAACGTCGACTACTACGTCTCGTTCGACAACTACAAGGTCGGCGTCGACCAGGCGACCAGCCTGCTCACCGGCCTCGGATTCATCGATGCTGACGGAAAGAAGACTGACAAGAAGGGCCCGTTGAACGTTGAGCTCTTCGCTGGCAGCCCGGATGACAACAATGCAACGTTCTTCTTCAACGGAGCGATGGATACCCTCAAGCCGTACATCGCCGATGGGTCCATTGTCGTCAAGAGTGGTCAGACCGGCTTCACCCAGGTCGCCACGCTGCAGTGGGATCCGGCAACCGCCAAGGCTCGCATGCAGAACTTGATCGCGAAGTCCTATTCGGACGGGGCGACCCTCGACGGCGTTCTCTCGCCGTACGACGGCCTGTCGATCGGTATCATCTCGGCTCTGCAAGGTGCCGGTTACGGAACGTCCACCAAGCCGCTGCCGGTCATTACCGGACAGGATGCCGAGGCCGCAACGGTCAAGTCGATCATCGCCGGCCAGCAGTACTCGACCATTTACAAGGACACGCGCCAGCTCGCCGACCAGGCCTCTGTCATGGCTAACGACATCCTGACCGGCAAAAAGCCGGAAACGAACGATGACAAGACCTATAACAACAAGGTCATCACCGTTCCGACTTACCTGTTCCAGCCGACCGTGGTCACAAAGGCGAACTACCAGAAAGTACTCGTCGACAGCGGTTACTACACGGCGGCGCAACTCCAGTAGTTTCGCTTATCGACCAGCGCTGGCCGGCGGCTGACCCGCCGCCAGCGCTGTTTCGTTCATCCACACTCTTCTATCTAAGGAAGAAGCAGAAAACGTGACGACCAACATTCTCGAGATGCAGAGCATCACGAAGACGTTTCCGGGCGTCAAGGCTTTGCAAAACGTCTCGCTCGGTGTCAAACGCGGCCATATTCATGCCATCTGTGGCGAGAATGGCGCAGGTAAATCAACCCTCATGAAGGTGCTCAGCGGCGTGTATCCCGCGGGCAGCTTCGACGGCCAGATCGTTTTCGAAGACGCGAGGGTCGATTTCAAGAACATCAACGATTCCGAGGCCGCTGGCGTCGTTATCATTCACCAGGAACTCGCGCTCAGTCCGTACCTCTCCATTGCTGAGAACATCTTTCTCGGCAATGAGCAACAGACGAATGGCTGGATCGACTGGAACAAGACCAACCTCGAGGCATCCAAACTCCTCGCGCGGGTGGGCCTCAAAGACAATCCGATCACCAAGATCACCGACATCGGCGTTGGCAAGCAGCAACTTGTCGAGATCGCGAAGGCGCTTTCCAAGCGAGTGAAGCTGCTTATTCTCGATGAGCCGACGGCCGCTCTCAACGACGAGGATTCGGCGCATTTGCTCGAGCTGATCAAACAGCTTCAGAGCCAAGGCATCACGTCGATCATCATTAGCCACAAATTGAATGAGATCAAGGCGATCGCCGACGAGGTGACGATCATCCGGGATGGACGCACGATCGAGACCCTCGACATGCATGCGGACGAAATAACCGAAGAGCGGATCATCAAAGGAATGGTCGGGCGCGAGCTCGAGAGTCGATACCCGGATCACACTCCGACGATCGGCGAGGAACTGTTGCGCGTCGAACACTGGAACGTGTTTCATCCGATCGACACGTCCCGCCAGATCGTCAAGGACGCCTCGATCTCCGTCCGAGCTGGCGAAATCGTCGGTATTGCCGGGCTTATGGGGGCAGGGCGCACCGAGCTTGCGATGAGCCTGTTCGGCAAGAGCTACGGCGTGAAGATCAGCGGAAAGGTCTTCAAGCGTGGCGTCGAAATCGATACGGGCACCGTGTCGAAGGCGATCCAGCATGGCATTGCCTATGCGACAGAAGACCGCAAACGCTACGGACTCAACCTCATCGACGACATCACCCGTAACGTGTCGGGATCGGCGCTCGGCAAGCTCGCGGGAATGTTTGGTTTCGTCGACGACCACAAGGAGGCGACGGTTGCCGGCAAGTACCTCAAGAGCTTGAACATCAAGGCGCCGAGTGTCGACTCGATCACCGGAAAACTGTCGGGCGGAAACCAGCAGAAAGTCGTGCTGTCGAAGTGGATGTACGCTGACCCCGAGGTGCTCATTCTCGATGAGCCGACGCGCGGTATCGACGTCGGCGCCAAGTACGAGATTTACACCATCATCAATCGGCTTGCCGACGAGGGCAAAGGCGTGATCATGATCTCGTCGGAGCTCCCGGAGCTCCTCGGCGTGTGCGACCGCATCTACACCCTCGCCGAGGGACGCATCACAGCAGATGTTCCGCGCTCGCAGGCGACCGCCGAATTCCTTATGCAGCACATGACAAGAGAGCGGGAGAAGTGCACCAGTGACAACGTCTAACGAATTGACGAAACCCGTCAGCGAGGCGAGGAGGGTACTGAGCTATCTCACCGGCCAGCTTCGCCAGGTTGGCCTGTTCACCGCTCTGATCGTGATCGTGCTGTTTTTTCAGATAACGACCCACGGCATCACGCTACGCCCGATCAACGTTTCCAACCTCGTCATCCAGAACAGTTATATCCTGATCCTTGCGATCGGCATGGTGATGGTGATCATTGCCGGCCACATCGATCTCTCCGTTGGTTCGGTGGTGGCGTTCGTCGGCGCCATGGCCGGGGTGATGATCACCGAGTGGCACATTGCGTGGCCGATCGCGATTGTGCTGTGCCTGATCCTCGGTGCGCTCGTTGGTGCCTGGCAGGGATTCTGGATCGCGTACTTCCGAATACCTGCCTTCATCGTCACTCTTGCCGGCATGCTGGTGTTTCGCGGGGCAGCGCAGATCGCGCTGCAAAACCAGCAGATATCGCCCTTCCCGGAGGCTTTTCGTCGGCTGGGATCCGGTTTTCTGCCGAGCTTCGGAACGAGTGGCTACGAGCCGCTTACGCTCGGTCTCGGTGCGCTCGCCTCGATCGTGCTGATCTTCGGCTCGCTTCGCCAGCGTTGGGCGCGCCACAAGTACGGACTGGAGTCCGAGCCGCTCTGGTGGTTCATTCTCAAGCTGGCCTTTGGCTCATTCCTGATCATCTATATCGCCTTTTTGCTGGCGAGCTACAGCGGAACCCCGATCGTTCTGGTGATCCTCGGTTTGCTCATCGTCGTCTATGCGGCGGTCATGGCGCGCTCCGTCTTCGGTCGTCATGTCTATGCCATCGGCGGAAACCTGCACGCGGCGGCCCTCTCCGGCGTGAAGACCAAGCGGGTCACCTTCCTGCTGTTCGTGAACATGGGCGTGATCTCGGCTCTCGCCGGGCTTGTCTTCACTGCCCAGTTGAACCTCGCGAGCCCGAGCGCCGGATCTGGTTTCGAGCTCGACTCGATCGCGGCTGTATTCATCGGAGGCGCCGCCGTCACAGGAGGCATCGGTACCGTCACGGGAGCCATCGTCGGTGGACTCATCATCGGACTGCTCAACAACGGCATGTCGATTCTCGGCGTCGGCACCGAATACCAGTCCTTGATCAAGGGACTCGTCCTGCTGGCTGCCGTGGCATTCGACGTCTACAACAAGCGTCGCACCGGCGGTCGCTGAAAATGGGCTTGTAGCGAAGTAGCCTACGGCTGCATCGACTGGCGCGTATCTTCCAGCGCCAGTTCCACCAGCACCCGCATCGCCTCGCTGGCGGCGGCCGAGTCGCTGGCGGCAATCGCATCAAGCACCCGGCGATGGTCAGGGATGGGATTGCGGGGCAGGGCTCGCTGGCGGTGCTTGAACTGCGTTGTCCAGCTCACTGCAGCGCACACGCTGGCGCTGAGCACGATGAGCGCATCGTTGCCGGTGGCAAGCAGAATGGCGTTGTGAAAATCGCGATCGGCGAGTCGGCCTGCTTCGCTGGCGAGCGTGTGCCGGGTCATGCCGGCCAGTGCATCACGCATGCTTTTGAGGGCGGCCTTGTCACGCCGCTCCGCAGCAAGTGCTGCCGCGGCAGGTTCAACGATCGCGCGAAGTTCGAACAGGCTGCGGACAAAGGCAATATCAGGTTGCCCCGCAAATGCCCAGCCTAATACCTCCGGGTCGAGCAGATTCCAGCGGTTTCTCGGTAGAACGCGGGTACCCGCCTTGGGTCGACTTTCAACCAATCCTTTGGCGGCAAGAACCTGAATCGCCTCGCGGTACGCGCTCCGCGATACGTCCAGTAATTCGGAAAACACGATTTCTCCGGAGAGCACGTCACCCGGAAGATATTCACCGGCCAGGATCGCGGCACCCAGCTTATGGGCAATCGCGCCGTACAGGCGTCGCCCCGTCCCCCGCGGCTCCCGGACAGGCTTGATGGGTTCTGTTGGCGCGGTCGTTTTGCTCAAGAGCTCATCCCTTCGTAACCATCAATGGCTTGCTTACCCGAGGGTCTCAGGAAAGCCGCCGGCATTGCAAAGCAAGCATACGCGACTTAATCTATTTGTCTGAGTAATTAATTGTGGTGAAACATAATGTTGAACGACGACAAGACCCAGCTGACCGGTGACAAGAAAATTGAGTTTCGCTCGATAGATGCTGTAACCGGTCAGCCCTTTGGCTCAGTTTTCGAAACGGACGGAATCGCCGAGGTCAAAGCCGCTTGTTTGGCTGCGGAGGCCGCGTTCGAAGCATACCGTGCGACTGATGCCGAAGCCCGGGCCGTTTTTCTCGAACGTATCGGTGCTGAAATTCTAGCATTGGGCGACGATCTGATAGTGACCGCGATGCGGGAAAGTGGCCTCACACGTATACGTCTTGAAGGAGAGCGTGGCCGCACCGTAACGCAGCTCAAGCTGTTTGCCGGTGTGCTGAGGCGCGGCGACTGGATGGGTTTGCGCATTGACCCGGTAGCGTCTGGTTCGACACCGTCGGCACGAAACGACCTGCGGTTGCGGAGAATTCCGCTCGGACCAGTTGCGGTGTTTGGTGCGTCGAATTTTCCGCTCGCTTTTTCAACGGCCGGTGGCGACACGGCTTCTGCGCTCGCGGCAGGCTGTACGGTCATCGTCAAGGGCCATCCCGCCCATCCTGCCACCGGCGCGATGGTCGCCGGTGCCATACATGACGCGGTGAAGGCCAGCGGCCTGCCGCCGGGTGTGTTTTCGCATCTGGTTGGCCCGGGCATCGAACTGGGCGCTGCGCTGGTCAAGGATCCCGCGATTACCGCGGTAGGCTTTACCGGATCGCGTGCTGGTGGCCTGGCGCTGGTCAAACTGGCGCAAGCCCGCGATATTCCCATTCCCGTTTACGCGGAGATGTCGAGCATCAATCCCGTGCTGCTGTTGCCAAAGGCACTGCGCGCGCGCGGTGCGCAGCTTGGTGCAGCCTTTGTCGGATCGTTGACCATGGGCGCAGGGCAGTTTTGTACCAATCCAGGCCTGTTGCTGGCGATCGAGGGCGACGGACTTGATGCTTTCGTATCGGCTGCCACTGAAGCTATTTCCGCGGTTGCTGCGCAGACGATGTTGACCGGTGCAATTCACTCCGCCTACGAACAATCCATCAATACGCTTCAGCACCATGACAATGTACAGGCCATAGCCCAGGGACCCGCCGGCGATGGCGTCAACGACGGTCGCGCCACGTTCTTTTCGACCAGCGGTCAGTCGTTTTTGTCCGACAAGGCGCTTGGGCAAGAGATATTCGGCGCGTCTTCATTGCTGGTTCGCTGCGCTGATGAAGCGGAACTGCAGTCGGTATTGGCGGCGGCGGAGGGACAGCTGACAACGACGCTGCAGATGGATGACGGAGATACCGAAATGGCCGCAGCGCTGATTCCGTTGTTGGAGCGAAAAAGCGGACGCATTGTGGTCAACGGCTGGCCAACCGGTGTGGAGGTTACCCATGCGATGGTGCATGGCGGACCGTATCCGGCGACCTCCGATGGACGTTCTACCTCAGTGGGCAGTCTTGCCATCGACCGCTTTCTGCGGCCGGTTTCCTATCAGAACTTCTCGCCCCGATTGCTGCCCGCCGTGCTACGCGATGACGCCGGCTCACCGCGACTGCTGGACGGGATCCCGACTCACTAGATTAGCGCTACGTATCCCATGCCTTACCGCGCTCCGGAAACCTGCGAGTGCCGCAACCCTATGAAGAGAGAAACGACATGACCTTGCGCCTTTTGCAACATCGTGACGCAGGCGGAAATCGCTCTGTGATCGCCTCCACCGGCAACGGCGACGCTTTCGTGGTCGGAGTCGATAGCGTGAGATCGCTGGCGAACCTGGCGATCGCCATGGGCACCGATCTCGCTGGCGCGGTGGCGGATTGCGGTTTCGGGGAAACCGTGGACATCGCCGCCGAACTGGCCGGTGGCCGGCTGCTGGCGCCGATCGATCACCCGGACGCAGCGCATCTGTTCATGACCGGCACGGGCCTCACCCACCTGGGCTCCGCCGAAGGACGCGACAAGATGCACCGTGAGGCTGCTGCGGCTCAGACGCAAACAGATTCGATGCGGATATTTCTCGAAGGTGTCGAGGGCGGCAAGCCTGCACCCGGCCAGACCGGGTGCCAGCCGGAATGGTTTTACAAGGGCAACGGAACTGGCCTCGTCGGTCCGGGCGAGCCGCTGACCTCACCGTCTTTCGCGAAAGATGGCGGTGAAGAGCCTGAATTGGCGGGTATTTACCTGATCGGGGAAGACGGGACGCCTTTTCGCCTGGGCGTTTGCCTCGCCAATGAGTTCAGTGATCATGTCACCGAACGCCACAATTACCTCTGGCTGGCGCACTCCAAGCTGAGGCAGGCGGCACTGGGACCCGAATTGCTCGTCGGTCCGCTGCCGGCGCAGATCGAAGGCACCAGCCGCATCCGTCGGGACGGCGCGGTGCTTTGGGAAAAGCCGTTCCTGTCCGGCGAGGAAAACATGTCGCACAGTTTCGCCAACTTGGAGGCGCATCATTTCAAGTACGACGTGTTTAGACAGCCAGGCGATATCCATGTCCATTTTTTTGGTACCGCCACACTGTCGTTCTCCGAAGGAATAAAAACGCAAGTGGGCGATCAGTTCGAGATCGAGGCTGCACCTTTCACCCTGCCGCTATGCAATAGGCTGGCGCTCGCTTCTGCGCAAACTTTTATCATCAAGGCGCTCTGAGCATGGGTCCGATACGTGTTGCGGTGGTTGGCATGGGCAAGATCGCTCGCGACCAGCATCTTCCGGCGATTGCTGCCGACACGGCCTTCCGTTTGGCCGCAACCGTCAGCCCTGGCAATTCGGGTATAGAGGGTATCGATCACTACGAAAACCTTGATGCACTGCTCAAGGACGGGTCGGGGGTCGATGCAGTCGTGGTTTGTACTCCTCCACAGGCCCGTTATGAATTGGCTAAGCAGGCGTTGGCCAGTTCCATTCACGTCTTTCTCGAAAAGCCGCCTGGCGCAACGCTGGCAGAGGTCGCTGCACTCGAGGAGCTGTCGCGCAAGACCGGCGTGACATTATTTGCTGGTTGGCATTCGCGCTTTGCCGCTGGCGTCGCGCCGGCCCGCGCATGGCTTTCCGAACGACGGATCGATAGCGTGTCGATCATCTGGCGAGAGGATGTCCGCGTCTGGCATCCCGGGCAGGCTTGGATCTGGGAGCCTGGCGGTCTTGGCGTATTCGATCCGGGCATCAATGCACTGTCAATCGCGACGCATATTTTGCCGCGTCCCTTTTTCCTCCAGGCCGCTGTGCTGTCTACCCCTGCCAACCGCTCCGCGCCTATCGCCGCTGAAATGACATTTCGCGATACCGCTGGTGTACCGATCACAATGGATCTTGATTGGCGGCAGACCGGTCCACAGAGCTGGGACATAGTCGTTGAGACCGATGCAGGAATCTTGAAGTTGGCGAATGGTGGCGCGGTGCTTGAGTTACCGAGCGGCACCCAGCATGGCGAGGACTGCGAGTACCCAGGACTCTATACACACTTTGCCTCGCTCATTCGCACCAAGTGCAGCGACGTAGACACCAGTCCGCTACGACTTGTCGCCGATGCCTTTCTTCTCGGACGTCGAGAGACCATTGAGGCGTTTGAAGACTGAGATTTCTGATCTCATTGAACGCCTAGCTGTTGCATGCAAGCGATAGCCGAACCGTTGCATAGATATCGCTGATGCGAGCAACACTTGAAGTTCGAAATCAAGCAAGTGTGAAGGTTGCGGGAGCGAGCGAGGTGTTGCGCTAACTGACCAGCCCATCAATGGGGGCGATTCCGCGTAGCGGAACGGCATGATCAGGCCTGGGGAGTGACTTCGAGCGCCGGGATCTGTCGAAACCGTAGGAGAGAAACAGAGTGGTGCAAGTTGCCTCAACAACTTGATGGGTGCGGCTGACCCTGTTCTAGGCGCAAGCCTCTGACTGGCCCATTTTCAGCAATCGCAGAAGGACATCTCGGCCTTCCTTCGGGCGTAGCGCTGCTGGTCGAATAACGGTGCGAATTCCGGTTCGGCCAATCATCTGTTCTGGCCTACGACCGGGTGCTGAGCACCTGGCTTATCCGACCCTATCCAATAATGTCTGGCCAAGCCGAGTCGCGCGGAAGTAGGGAAGGCGATTTGTGTCGTTTACATATCCTGTTGATTTGAATGGTTGTCATACCAAACGCATGGTTCCCGCATGCAAACCACATGCGCTTCTGACTCGTTCCTTTGAACATCCGCGCCGCCATGAGGGCGCACGTCATTAACCTGTGACGGTAAGTAGCTCTCGGCTCTTGTACGGGGGCAAGAACATGAACGAATGGTACCGGGCCGACGTTTCGGCAGAATATGCTGTTGGGCTGCTTCAGCTTCTGGAGCAGCGGAATATATCCATGGAGTTGGCGTTGGAGGATACGGGCATTAGCACCGCCCAACTTGATGGGGGCATGCGGCTGACCACGCAACAGGATGCTGCATTGCTGGCCAATGCGGTACGTCTGACCGCCGACCTTGGCTTGGGGTTCGAACTTGGGCTGTGCTGCACGCTCACCTGGCATGGACTTCTTGGGCTTGGGCTCATGAGCAGCCGTACCCTGCGGGATGCACTGCGGTTATGGGCGGAATACCTTGATCTGCGCACCGCGGGATTCTGCATAGATCTGCATGAGCACGATGGACTGGCGGAGTTGAACATACAGGATCTAGCCCCGGGAGCAACCATGCGAAACTGCGCCCTCGAGCGGCTCGCAACCATGACGGCATGTCTCGGTACGCAACTGACGGGACAAGCGCTTCCGGATATTGAAATGTGGTTCAGAGGAGGTCAGCCTTCTTACACGTTTGCGTATCTTGATCGTCTGGCAAAAATGCGGTTCTCGACGGGGTTATGCCAAGTGCGTATGCCAAGCGACTATCTCGACCTCGTGTTGCCAACCGCCCATGCCCTGGTATCGCGCCAGGTAAGACAGCAATGCGAACGCGAACGTATCATGCATGGTCAAAACAATTGCCTGGTTGCGCGCATAAAGAATCGGCTACCACTTGAAGACGGAACCTATCTCGGTATGGAGGAAATGGCTCAGACACTATGCATGTCTAGTCGGACCTTGAAACGAAAGCTGCGCTATCTTGGGTTCAATTTCCGTCAGTTGGTTGATGAGGCGCGCAAGCAGGAAGTGTTGCGTGACGTGTTGAATACGATGATGACAGTCGATGAGATTGCCAATCGTCGAGGCTATTCCGATGCGGCAAATCTGACCCGTGCTTTCCGACGCTGGACGGGCGAGTCCCCCAGCCAATACCGCGCCAAGCTGCCTTACATGCTGGAGCGTAACGGCCCCATGGAGATGATGCTCTAAAGCAACAACAAAGCTCGAACCAGTTGCCTTACTTGCGCTGGATCACGTGGGTCAATACTGAAAATCGGTACGAACAAGCTCATGCGTCGTGTAAGAGCATGCATGGTTGCCATTGAGAACGTGGGCGTGATATCCGTTTTGCTGATACCGATGACGAATTTGAGGTTCGGGTCGATGCGCGCCAAACTTTCAACGACGGCACAGCAATCGTCGCCGAGCGATGAAGATGAGGCATCGAGCAGCAATACAGCTCCGAGTGCACCGCGTCCGACAATCGGACCCATGAAATCAAGGTAATCCTGACCAGGTAGACCATAGACGTGCAAGGTCTCATTGGGGCTCAGCTGGATCGTGCTGTAGTCGAGGGCGACGGTCGTTGTGATTTTCCCCCCTGGCCTGGCATCCATCCATGGCCTTTCGGAAGAGACGGGTGCGGTATCGGAGATAGCGCGTATGGCTGTCGTTTTGCCGGAACCGACCGGGCCGGCAAACAGGAGTTTGATCGTTTTTTCAGAATCAAACATGCGAATAACCGAGCTTCAACCCGAAATGCCTTGCAACGCGCTGAATGACGGAGGCAGTGGCGGGAGAAGATGTGGATTGAGTGAGCGTTGTGGCGATATTGCCGTCGTCGCATACCAATGCGCCACTGGCCAGCGTCGCCCAAAGAAAAGCGTTGATGCGTTTTGCCGAGACGTTGGTGTGTTGTTTCAAGGCTTCAACAGGCCGGCCCGAACGATAGAGCAAGGAAGAAAGGCGCAACGAGTCCAGGTCATCCCTAACACTGCCGAGATCGGGCCATCGAGTCAGCCGATACAAGTTACCCTCCAAGGTTGGCAAACTGGACTCATGCCGCAGGCAAGCGTTGACCAGAAAACTATCCAGGCTGCGGGAGACCAGCCATTCGTGTTCATGGGCACCCACGGCGGGTTTCGTACTGCACAACCAAGTGTTGTCCAGTAGACGTGCTTCTGCTGCGTGCAGATCGCTAGTCGAACACGCGTGAATACGGCTGGCTGCATGCCGCAGTACCAAAGTAATGCTGCTGCACTTGACGAGCAGGCACTTGACGAGCAAGTCCTGACCACATTCAGCCTCTCTCAGGCAGATACCCAGCAAACCTTGAAAGCTGTCGAGCGAACTCTTTGTTGCAGGCAGCAGCCTTTCCTGCAGCATCCGGGCGAGTACCGCCGCTGGCGCTTGCCGGTCCAGTCGCGACTCGCTCGCGTATTCGGCGCCATCGTTGTGTGCAAAGACGAGCACAGGCAGCTTGCTCCGTATCGCGACTTCGTATGCCAGTCGTCCATAGCCGTTATCCAGATCGACGATCAGGATGTCACTTTCCCGCCCCTTCCACTCTTGTATGTCGACATGAATCTGGGAAGCCGCCAACAGTCCACAAGCCAGCGACAAGCGAAGCTCAAGTTCTTCCGGCAGACCTGCTACACCTATCTGGATATTCATGATTACCTTTCTTCCCCCCGTATTACGGGGGTGTTTACCTCAGGAGAAATCCAGCGTTTTCTCGAAAGCCTTCAGGTGGTGTCTGGCCATTGCCAGGTTCGACTTCTGACGGTCGATGATCACGTACAGGAAGACATTCTTGTTCGACACCAGCGGGCGAATGAGGTGATATTGACGCTCGAGGCTGATGAGAATGTCTTCGATCGTGTCATTGAGCTTGAGGGATACGGTCACCTTGCGCTTGGCACGTACAACTTCAGCATTGCCGGCCGCCGCCAGTTCCAGGTCTATGCTGGACACACTGTCGCCAGCCATCAACATGCCACTGTCTTCGTCGACCAAGGCGCTGGCAACATAGCCATCAATGCTCCGTAGCGACTCGAGGCTGAAATTTTTCATGTGATGCTTTCCATGGGGAATAGAACGAATGGAGTACGTATCTGATCAGGTTCACGAGGAGCCATACATGCGCGAGGAAATACGTGCGGCCAGATCCAAGGCAACGCGGCGTGAAAGCGCGAGCATGATGCTATGGTCAACGCCGATGGCTAGAACCAGCGGATACTGAGGTCCTGCGATGTGCACAATGATGCAGGTGTAGTCGTCCATGGAGACAATGGTGGACCGACAAGCGCCGGCCGACAGTTCCCTGGCCAAGGATTCACACAGGCCAAGTAATGATCCGGTCATGGCTGCAAGGCGATTGCCGTCTCTCGTTGTTGCCGACTTGAAACTGATCAATCGAGCATCAGCACTCGCTACTACGGCCAAGGTTATTTCAGGGTAGTTCCGCGAGAGTTCGGTCAGCTCTCTATCGCAGATAACACGAAGCTCCGCCATTTCTTTATTGGCGCTAGTGGTGATGATGTTTGAATCATGCATGGGTGTAACCGAGCGATAGTTATCGCTGTGAGTGACGTCGACGAATGCGGTGACGCTTGGTTTATCCCCACCTCGTTATCGCGATGTCTTGGTAGGTCGGAATGATCGCGTCAGACCTTCAAGTTAACCATCGCATTTGAGGGTCGAATAGCTGTCAATTGGGGTCAGGTTTATTTCGAAGCGTGAGACACGTCTAAATTGCACTGTGTCGTATGTCTCGCGATGGCATACATTGGGTTGCGCACCGGCATTGAGCGTTTCGCCAATACAGGCAAGTGTAGAAAGCAGGGATCCCGAGGACATTGATGGTCAGATCGGAGAGTTTCTTGCGCAGCTCACGGACGACCTCGACGCCTGGGCTGCCCTCGGCGGGTGCTTCGAAATCGAAACGTGCTCGGGTTCAAAACGACAAGACCGGCTCCGTGCAAAGGGCTGTTTTTTTATAACGCTGGCAATTTTATTAGTTGAGTATCTCTCGCCAATTGACGCGCTTGACCTGGTTTTGCGGGAGAGTGGCATTGAGGTTCTGCAGTTGGCTCGCGCCTGAGGATGTGCTCGATCCTAGGGAGGGAACCGTAGCGCCCGTACTTGTCGTTCCTTGCACCAACTGCACGCCGGTCACTGCGGACTGCGTGGTGAGATAGGGCACCGTCGCGCCGCTGCTGCTGAGCAGGACCGATTCACCCGCGAAGCTGGTCGCGTACAGCGCGCCTTGCAGCGAGCAGGGATTGCTGGAAGGTATCACCGTACCCCATGCAACGATATCCAGTCCGGCAGTGGCCGTCGGATTAATTACGATACGTTCGGTACCGCCGCCGCTGCCGGCCGAACCAGTCAAGTCGTAGTACCAGCCCAGCGAGCTGTCGCTCAGCGTGAGGCCGGTGGATAGACTGGTATTGGCGACCAGGTCTTTCCGCACCACCGGCAAGCCAGCCGTCGACGGTGTGGTGCCACTGCCATCGCGCAGCGCATACATGGTCTGCTGCTGCGTGCTGGTGAGGTCCGTAATGTTGAGGAACTGGCCCGTGCCGACAAAAATCCATCGGAGCGTGTTCAGTTGGTTGGCGCTGAGACTCAGTTCGATGCGCGGTGCGGTAGTGATCGGCTGCGGATTGCCGGACGGATCGGTCAGCGTGGCGAACAGGGTTGGTGACGGATAGCTTCCAGTAGCCGCGCCTTCGGTCAGGTCGAAGCGCCAGACATTGCCGAGCAGATCGCCCGCATATATCTGATCGATGGTGTTGTCGGTGACATCCTGTGTATAGGCCGCGGCCTGGGTGAGACCGGCTGGATTGCTGGTACCGCCCACACCGGTATCGATCTTTTGCAGCAGCGCCCCGGTTTTGGCATTCAGCACGTACAGTATGCCGTGGCCTTGCAGCGCATCCGATCCCGATGTGTTGTCGTAGCCCGACGTCATGATCACCACCCAGCCATATTTGCGGGTTTTCACCACCAGGGGCGCACCGTAGCTGTAGCCCATATCGGCATCGGTGAATTCCCACAATACCTTGCCGGCCTGTGTACTTTCCACGCTCGCGCTGCTGGTGGTGTCGACGGCTTGCGGCACGTTGGTGATATCGAGTGCGTAGATACCCTTGCCGCCCTTGCCGAGTCCGCCGACCAGAATCGTGTGCCAGTCGGCGGTGGTTGTCGTGGTAATGGGCGACGCACTTCCGCTGCCGGTCAAGGTGAAGTCGACATCGGCGACCTGCGGCGTGGCGTCGACATAGAAATGGTGAGCGAAATTGTTGGCGGATATGCCGTTGAGATTGGCCAGGGCAGGCAAGCCATCGACCAGCGGCGTGCTATTGGGGCCGTTGTAAAGCAGGCTCGGCACGTAGGCGAATAATTCGCTGCCGCCGCCGGTCACCGGATTGGTGGTGGTTGCGGACTGGAAGTCCGCTTCGAACGCATGCAGCATGCCGTCGTTACCGCCGACGTACGCCACTGGCTGGCGGTTGGCGATGCTGGTGGTGAAGGCGGTATATCCCGGATTCGCCGTTTCCGAGTAAGACGGCGACAGCGCGCTTTGCACCAGCACAGCAGACGAATCCACGATGTCACCGAGAATATGGCCACGTGAGCGGAACAAAGCGCCTTCGTTGCTCTTGTCGCCGCGCAGGTAATTGACTAGCGCAGCACCATTGCCGGTCGTGTTGACGGCCGATTGCTCGGACGCCGAAAGGCTGTTGTAGCGGAAAGGTACGCCGGTGGTTCCATTCCACGTGACAATGCGCCGGCCGGTATCCCAGCCGATGATCGTGGCGCCTGACGAAGACGTGCTCTGGGTCAGCGTGTCCAACTGAAGTTGCGCATGCCATGGCGTACTGCCGCTGGCCGCCGTCACGGTGCTGCCCACCGTGGTAGTTGCTATGAAACCGGACACGTCACCCGTCCACACCACGGGCGTGTATTGCGTGGTGTACGCGGGAAAGCCCGCCACCGGAGCGTAGTAGGGCACCGTGCCGGCCGTGATATTGGCAAGGCTGCGCGTCGAGTTGACGGTAAGGCCCGAACCGGTCTGCGAAGCTGTCGATGCAATATTGTTGAAAATCTGCTGCAGGCCGGACTGGATCAAGTTCGCCTGGTTGCCAGGCAGGTAATTGTCCGGGCGCAGATTCTGGGCTGCGGCAGTCGTGCTATTGGTGTGCCAGGTGAGGATATTGGCCGGAATGCCGTTGTTATTGATGTCGTTGAAGCCGCCGTATTTGGCAGCCAGCCAGTACATGTTCGGTCCGGGACCGCTGCCTAGCGAAGTAGGGGCGTAGATCCATTCATTGGTTTGTCCGTCGTAGCTGCCGGGTTCCAGCACGTCGATCGTATACGTGGAGACTTTCTGGTTGCCAGAGACGTCGCCACGAATGTCGTTGATATGTGCGTAATAGGCGAGGCCGGCCATGTTGTAGGTGGCCTGTCCGGTGCCGCTGCTGACTTCGAAGGTGGTGCCCAGAGATGTCACGCCTAGATACTGCGCCATGGTCTTGGAGGCGGCCGTCGTGCCCTGCGCCTCGATCAAAGGCAGATTGCCGAGCTGCGTGGCATACACGGAAGCATCCAGCGACACGGCGACGGTGCCCCCGATACTCAATGGCGTAAGCGGCGTTCCTGTCGCGCCTATCTGGCTGGCCGGCGCGCTGGTCGGCACGCGCGTGTCATACCAGGTATGCGAATCACCGATCGTGACGATGGCGTTGTTCTGGCAGGTGTACTGGATCGGATCGTTGACAGTCGGACTCTTGGATGAGTTGGCTGGCGTACCGGTAAAGACCGGGAAGCTGGGATCGGCGCTGTTGGTCGAGCTGAGGCCAGCGGTATAGGTCGAGTCGAGTGGCACCTGCATGTAGTAGGCCAGCGTGGCCCAGTAGAGATCGCTGACGGTATCGTATAGCTCGTAATTAACCTGATAGCCAAACTGGTTCAGATAGTTGATGGCACCGCTCTTGGGAAAGGCGCCGCCGCCGGGCGCGGTGGCATAGATGGAGTCGGCCGCATCCGGATTCGTATAGAAAATGCCGGTTTTGCTGTCCCATTCCGCGTAGCTGTTGGTTTGGCGAGCACCGTAGCCGTTATAGGTGGTGGGACCGTTGTCGCGCAGCAGCGCACGCACGGCGCCATTCGGCTGGGTACTACCATTCAGGAAGGCATAGGCCGACGCGCCGACACGGATCTTGGTGTAGTTCTGCTGGATCAAGCCTTCGGGCTTGTTGTAGGCGCCGGCGCCTACGTAATCAGTAGACTTGTGCGCCGAGTTGCAGTTGCTCTCCAACATGTTGGCTACGCAGACCGCCACCTCCGCATTGTAGGTGGTCGCCTGGTTGTTGATGCCGTTGGTCTGGCCGGTGTTGCGGAAGCTGCTGTTGTTGGAAATGATGAAAGTGATACCTTGCCCGGCCGACTCCAGATACACATTCGACAATGACGCGTAATTGCTGTCACCGATCACCGTCGAGGGCGACACGTTTACCGAACTGCCGATCTGCTTGTTGGGGAAATTGCTGGTGCTGCTTTGTGCCGCGTTGAGGTTGGAGCGCTCCAGCACCGTTGTCGAGGTGGTATCGATCACGCGATTGCCACCGGTCAGTGCCTGGCGGAACTCGTCGAGTGAGGTCATCAACGCCCAGTTGAGCATGTTTCCGCTCCAGTGCCCGCTGCAAGTCGGGCCGGAGGTGTTGATCGGCAGGAAATAGCCCGCGCCGGTATTGTTGTTGTAGTCGTAGCACTTGGTCGGATCGAAATAGCCGAGATACGTGGTACTCGGCGAGTAGCCGGTCGCATTCGTATAGGCGCCGACCGTGCCGGTTGGGTATTCCACCGACAGGGCCATCATCAGATTCGCGGGTACGTTGGACGTGCTGTACACGGGCGTATCGGAAAGCGTCGTCTGTGCGGTAGCCTGGCCGACGACCATCGATGCGACCGCGCAGGCAAGCAGTACGCGATCAAGATAAAGCCGGTGTAGTACGCGAAGTAACTTGGACATGGACGCTTCCGTAATGCCGATAGATAGGTGGTCGTGCTGGCGACGATGCCGCCGTTGGATCAGCGCAGAATGGTCTGCACGTAGGCGCTGGTTCCTTTCGAGCCATTGACGCGCACGGTCAGCCGAAAGGCTGCATAGGCACCGTTGTCGAAGGGCGTCAGGTTGTCCGATGTCTGGTTGGACGAGGTGGCGCCAAGTAGCGAAGCGCCGGACACGATGCAGCCCGTGACGGTGGCGGCGCCGGATGTCGGGCACAGCCGCTCGACCACATAGGTCACGCTGTTGTCGGTGCTGTTGAGTGGCGTGACGCTACCGATGCTGCCGCTGACTGCGTTCACCAGCACGTTGGGCACGTCGCCGGCGGATCGCGCGGTGGCAGGTTGCGGCTCGGCGTAATAGCCGAGCGGGGCGTTATCCGTATCGCTGGTGGGTTGGGTAAAGGTGATCTTTTGCTGGGCGTCCACATAGGCGCGCTCCGCTTCCTGCAACACGCCCTGGCGGAAGGTGAGGCTGCCGGCGATGGTGTTGCTGGTGTCCACCGAGCGCATCAGCGCCATCGCGGCCAGCAACGACACAACCAGCACAATCAGTGCGATCAGGGTGGAAACCATGCCTTGTTGCCGATACCGGCGGCCATGGCGGATCGAACGCGTGATGGGAATATTCATGTCGTTTAGTAGTGCATGGTGACGAGTGCGTTGCGGATCGGAATCGTGGTGTCGTAAACCTTGTAGCGATACTGCGTCTGCGTGGTCACGGTGTATTGCAACGATGACGACAGATCGGGAAACAGCGTCAGCGACGTGCTGCCGACGTAATCCGTGGAACGTTCCGGCAATCGGCTTTGCGCGACTACCGCAACGCGGATCGCCTGGATCTGCGACATAGCCGTTTGTGCCGCAGCCGTGCTCGCGGTGAGCGTGCCGATGTCCCAGGTGCCGGTGGGCTGTACCCACTGATCGATCTGGTTGGGATTGGTATCGCCAACATTGTGGATGCCGTACAGCGCCTTGAGCTGCACGATGCCATCGGCGATCGGCATGACGGTGGCGGCATTATTGTTGATCGGCCGTTGCAGCAGGTCGTACGACACCAATGAGTTGGTGCTGGGATCGACGCCGAACAGGGTGAAAGCGGGCGAGGGGCCCAGATCGAACAACTTGGTGGCGGTGATCAGGCCAGTCGGCGCACTGTTGGTCATATCCAGCGCGATGGTGGTACTGCTGACCTGCGCCGTCGGCGATGCGCTGTGGGTATGCGCCAATGCACAGGTGCCATTGGACAACGTGCCTATAAGATAGTCGCCCGTCAGGATGCCCAGAGCATTACTGACCACCACGCTGCTTGCCGAGGGTGTGCTGCTGACGGTGATCTGGAAAACCTGCAACGCCGAGTTGCCGCTGACCGTACCGATGACATCCGGATTGCTGCCGCCGGCCGCAATCAACACCGGTACCAATCGTGCAGTCAGAAGCCAGCTGGAGGTGCTGAATGGAGCGGGCAGGGACGTGGCCGGCAAGGTTGACGTCGTGCTGCTGCCTGTATAGCTATACGCACTGACCGGGCAGCCCCATAGACTGTAGTTAAAGCCCTGCACGATCCCCGAACCGGCCGTACGCAATTGCCGCTCCATCGCATACAACGCATAGCTGCCGTTTTGCTGAGCATCGTTGCCGCTGGTCGTGGTGCGCTTATGGCTTTCGTAGACTGCGAAAGCCGACATGATCGCCAGGATGCAGATCATGCTCACCAGCATGCCGACCATCAGCTCGATCAGCGAGAAACCCTGTTGTCGTAAGTGATGTAGTCGTAAGCGTTGCATGGGATCAATAGCCAATGTCGGTAATGGATACATAGCTATGCGGATTGCTATCGGCGGGCGCCTGCCAGTTGATCGTGATCGTCACCTGATATTGAGCGTTGCTCGAATTGGTGATGGCCTGCTGACTGATCTCGATGCTGGGAGGGTTGGCTGGAACGCCGGGAAGGCATCCCGTCACGTGCGATGTCGACGTGCAATCGATGCTGCTGAGCCATGTCAAATATTTGGTATCGCCTTTGCCACCGCTGCCGATGTAATCGGTCGCCAAGTCGCTGGGAGCGCCATCGGCCCACATCTGCGCGATAAGCTGATCGGCCAGCATGGCGGCATCAATGCGGTAGTTGGCGGCGCTGGTCATCTGCATGGCCGAGCCCTGCAATGCCACCAGTCCAACAATGCCGATCGAAAAGATCACGACCGCGACCAAGGCATCCAGCAAGACAAAGCCGCGACGGGATATGGCAAGCCCAGTCCGGTTCAATCGAGGGTTTACGTATTTCATGGGCACCCCTGCGGGCTGTTGGCGCTGAGCGTGATAGCCGGGTCGCACATGTTCACCATTCCGCCCGCAGAGATCGTGGTGACGAGGCGTCGGCTGGTCGCCTGCAGCGCTGCTTCGGCGGCGGTGACATCGATGCGCAGAATCGATGTATTGCCGTAGTCAGATGGACGGCCCAACGACGTGAAGGTGATGCCGGCCGGAATGCCGCCGCTGATGATTCCGCTATAGACACTGGTGGCTACGTTGCTGGTGGCCGTCGTGGCGCCGACCTGCACGTTGCTGGCGCTGCCGGGCGAATTGAATGTCTGCAGTACTGTGCTTGAGGCACTGCTGCAATCGGTGGCGGCCGCCGCGCTGGCGGCGCTGACAGGTAAGGTGCAGACCTGCCAGTTGCTGCTGGAGATCAACTGAAAGCGCACGTCGGCGCCGCGCTGCGATGCCTCGTTGCGGGCGAGCCGCAAGCCGTTCTGGATCGATTCGGTGACGCTGCGGATGCGCGTGTTGAGCATCCACTGCTGGAAGCTGGGAATGCCGAGCATGACCAGGATGGCCGTGATCGTAATCACGATCATCAGCTCGATCAGGCTGACGCCGCGCTGTCCGGATCGACTCATTGGCACACACCCGGAGCGGTCACCCAGCAAGTAGTGGTTGGGGTGGTGTACCAACTGCCAGCGTAGGAGGTACCGCGGTTATTGGCCTGGTCGATAGTGAACTGGAAATTGATGGTAGAGGGAGAAGATCCGCTGGCCGTGATTTTGTAGGTCGTCGTGGTCGCGGAACAGGTATAGCTGAAATACTGCGACACGGGCATGCTCGCGCCGCAGTTGGCCGAGTTACTCGTGCTCGGGTATTGCCGGTTGTCCTGGTAGTACTGTTCCATCAGGACACGCGTGGCACTCAGACCGTTCTGCGCATCGGTAAGCTTGCTACGCGTGACGTAGTTGCTATAGATCGGCATGGCGATGGCAGCGAGGATCGCAATGATCGCCACCACGATCATCAGCTCGATCAACGTAAAACCTGCCGCATGCCTGCGATGCAAGCATCTGTCATTCATGGATTGCCCCTGTAACGATCGGGAGCCTGTGCGTGGCTCCAAAAGATTGCGTCATGTGCAATCCGCACCAAATTGACATCCATGTGGCCGTGTCTGCTTGTTATCAGACATTGCGATCAAATCATCGCGTTTTGCGGACAGGCCATCTATCGCCGCAAGGTGCCAGATGTTTGTCAATTGAGGACGCCGCTGCCACATTGCGACCCATTGCACGTGACGAAGAACACGTTAGCCCCAATAGATAGGCATACATGGGTATCAGCCGGTAACCCACGTTCGAATCTCGGAGCATGGAGGCCGCAACAAAAGTCGCTTCGGTCAAGTCATCAAGTCCCAACGGAAGCGACTCGCCCAAACCGGCAAGCTTGCGTTCGAGCGTGGCGTTCTGAATATTCAGCCCTCAGGCTGAGCCTGTATCTTGCATCGCTGAAATGGCAAGCCCTTCAGGCCTATGATTCACCGCATGGAAGCCAAGATTTATAAGTTCGGCGATTTTTGCCTTAACCCTGTTGCCAGAGAGCTGAGCCGAGATGGCGAGCCGCTCTTTGTCTCTGCGAGCGCTTTCGATTGCCTGGTTTATCTCATCGAGCACCGCGAGCGTCCCATCGGAAAGGACGAATTGATTTCCGCAGTGTGGGGACGTACTGACGTAAGCGAGAATCTCCTGGCCCAGACCATCGTCCGCTTGAGGCGCACGCTGGGCGATGTCGGCAATGAGCAACAGCGCTGTATAAAGACCATCGCACGCGTTGGTTACCGCTGGATGCTCGATACTACGGTTACTTTTGATGCGCCGGCTTCGGTGAAACATGATTCGGGCGTCGAACCATATGGCCTCGTTTCGGAAGCTGCGGGTGACGTGGATGACGATGACGCGATCGGTATTTTGCCGCATGTGAGGCCAGTCCGTCGTTACCTCTTTGTTGCTTTGATTCTCGCGCTCGTTCTTGCTGCGGGCTACGCGGGAGAGCAGAGGCTTCGCCCAAAAGAGGCTCAAGCGACTATTCATTTCAACAAAAGTGCGGCGATCGTGCTTCCCGTGGAGGTCAATGCACCCGAAGATTGGAAATGGCTGCATTTCGGCTTGATGGATCTGATATCGACAAGACTGCACGAGGCAAAGATTCCCACAGAAACCAGTCAAGCCGTATTGGAACTACTTAAAGAGCGCGCTGATGCTTCGGGTGAAGGGCTTTCTTCATTTGCTTTAGTGATACGTCCACATGTCGAATTGGCAGGTAATCGCTGGCGTGTTCATCTGGATGCGAGGAGCCAGGATGGACATATATGGCGAGCTGAGTCGTCATCCAGTGATGTATTGGAAGCGTCTCGTGCTGCCAGCGATTTGCTGCTTGCACAGCTTGGCTACGCTGCGGGAGCGAGTGGGCCGCGTGTTGCCAGTGACTCGCAATTGGAATACATGCAGCGCATCGATGCGGCAAGGTTGGCCGGCCAACCATATGCCGCGCGCGAACTGATAGATATGGCACCGCCCGACCTGCGTAACAAGCCGGAACTTGCCTACACGGTGGCTTCGCTCGATTGCGATGAAGGGAAAAAGGACTCGTGCGAACAACGCCTGTCGACCTTGTTGAAGCAGTTAACCGATAAAAAACAAGAGCCCGTCTTGCGTGGGGAAATCCTGACAAAGCTCGGAATGATTTACAGCGATAAAAACCAAGACGTCGAAGGCGAGGCCAAACTCACTGAAGCGCTGCATACGCTGCAGGAGCAGAAAGACACTGAGGCGCTGGCGAACGCTTATTTGGATCATTCCTATGTGGAACAGATGCTGTGGAGATTGGATGATGCGACCTCTGATCTCGGCCGGGCCCGCGTTAACTACGCGTTGTCGGGCGATGCCGTAGGTGCCGCCAAGGCGGATTTCGAGATGGGACTTCTCGCTGAGCGCCGAGCACAGCCCGACGCGGCGGTATCTTTGCTGCAGAATGCTTATGACCAGTTCCATGGAATGGGCATGCGATCCATGTTGCCGTCTACATTGGATGGTTTGGCATACGCGCAGCAAATGCTGTTGAAGTTCACCGACGAGTTGGGCACGACGGATCGCTTCTGGCCCGTGAATGAGAGAGATTTTGGATTCATCGACGCGCCGATGCGCCGCGAATTAACCATGGTGCGTGCTATAGCGCTGGCCGATAACGGACGAACATCCGAAGCCGCTACATTTGGTGAGCTGATCGTCAACGAAGCAGATCCCAAGAACGATGCCGCACAGATTGCCGAGACAAACAAGTTGCTCGCCAGGGTGGCTCTGGACCAGGGAAATAACGAGCGCGCAGCGTCATTGGCTTCGAAAGCGCTGACGCCCGCATTAGCGGAAGGCGATCGGCGAGATTACGCAGAAACCTGGCTTATTCGGATATCTGCCCTTCAGCGTGCAGGTAAGGCCGATGAGGCCAAGCATGACGTCTCGGCCATGGTCGAGTGGGAAACCCACTTATCGGTGAAGGACGATTGGACCCACATCTATGTGATACGCGCGATTGCCGCTCAGTACTGGATCGAAGGGAATCATGACAAGGCTGTCGAGCAGTTCAAGCTGGCCATGGCATCCGCGGAGAAGCTGGGTGTACCAGAAGTTATTGTAAGTGTCGGTAAATCCTACGCGCTGATGCTCCTGGACATCGGGCATCTCGATCAGGCTATAGCAGTCAGTGGCAGTCTTTCCATGTGGAGTAATACGGATTGGCGCGCCGCCTGGGTTGAGGCACGTGTATACCAGGCGCTAGGCCAAACATCTTCCTGGGAGAAGTCTCGGAATAAGGCTGAACAGCTTGCGGGTGATCGATTACTGCATGTGGGTGCGTCTTCTGACTATGGGCCGTAGCTTAGCGCTAGGATGCACACAACACCGCTTGATTTTGGCAATGTGGAATGGACGAGACATCGACAACGAGAACAAGCACATAACGCTACGTATTGAGCAGGGTAGAAGCCACACGCCGATTCTCTAATGCCACGGCAAATGGACTGCTCAAGACAAGTATCTTGGCCTATGAGGCGATGCCGCTTTGAATCGCGTTGGGTTACCGTGACCGTGCAGAAGGCAGTCACCGAAAATTTCGAACTGTCTCATCGATGCCCCAAGCTCGTACCACATGGCAGTTGTTTCATCGGTGACCTGTCTTCTGCGCTAGTTAGCTGGAATTGCGGATGAGGGGAGGGTGTTTCCGGCCTAGCCCTCCCCTTAGAGGTATCGCACGCATGTATTCGCACCGTCGCTGGAAGTCGTAACTCTTGTAGCAACGTCGTAGGTTGGAATATGCCTAGCGGCGTATCTGCCGATTGCCGTGCTGCCGGCTTGAAACATGCGACTTAGCCTGTCGCGTGTTCACCCAGGTTACGCTTCGATGTTTGCGATCAGTGCAACTGAGTCGGCGTGAACAATGGCGTTGGCGAAGACGCGTTTCATAGTCGAGTCACGCGACTCGCCTCAGGCATCATAGTCTCCCTGGACGCGATAGACGGCTAGAACTCGGAACGAGCTGTCGCGTATTGAAGGACTCGCACCGATCCCGATTTTTGGCAACGTTCTGATTGGAGGATTCAGTACGAGGCTGGACGTCGACCTGATAAGCCAGCTTTCAAACGCTGACGTCTTGTCGCCTGTCTTGGCGCATCGCCAGAAGCTTCCAAGTATCGTCACCCCATTGTCATATCGCGCACTTAACCTGTCAGTTCCGCTCGGAGAGGGGATGTGGCGCGTCATCGCGTAAATAAGAGTGCAGCCAAACAATTTCAGCACAGACTGATGCTGTGTCTTGTTGGGCTGATGCTTTCGGAAACATGTTTGGCATACCAGGCATTGCCGTATCAGGTTCCTGGGTGGGACAAAAAAAACCAAATCGAGAAGGTGAGTTTCAACATCCCGCCGCAGCCGCTTCTATCCGCGCTCAGGCAGTACAGCGAAGTCACCGGACAAGCGGTATTGTTCGATGATGCAATGACCGCTGGGGTGCGTTCCAAAGGAGTGCTCGGAGACTTCAACAAAGTGGATGCATTGCTGAAAATACTGATAGGGACCGGTCTCACAGCAAGCTATTCTTCCGATCAAGCTTTCACTCTGAAGGTGGCTGATCCGGCTGTTCACGCCAGTCCAAACAGCGCATTGGGTCAACTCGATGTTGTCGCAGAAGGCAGTGAGAGCATCATCAGCCACTATGCGGCACGAATACAGAAACCGATCGAGTTGGCGCTCTGCCGGTCTCCAGAGACGCGCCCAGGAAATTACCGCCTCGCACTGCAGCTATGGATAGCCGCCGATGGCCGCGTGAAGAAGACCCGCCTATTGAGCGTGTCAACCGAGGCGCGTAGCGCTCAGGTTGTGAGAGCGTTAGAGCAACTGACACTCGACGCGCCTCCCTCGACCATGCCAGAACCATTGACCGTGCTGTTGATGCCACGAGGCGCTGCGTCGGGCTTGAGTTGCGCTACAACCGACCACGCAGTGCAGTAGAAAAGAACTGTCATGGAGCATTCGCCGTTTTCGTTGCTTCGCTTGTTCCTCGAACAGCGCTCCGAACTGCGGCGGCGCCTCAAGTATCGGCTCGGTTCCGATGATCTCGTCAACGACGCGTTGCAAGAAACCTATCTGCGCATTGAGCGAATGGGGGACAGTCGAGCGGCACTCAGCAATCCGATTGGTTACCTTTTCCGAATGGCACTTAACGTCGCCGCGGATCAGCGTCAGGTCGATGCACGCTATTTGACGGGGAGCGAGGTGGAAGAATTGCTGAACGTTGGCGCCGAAACCCTGGATCCCGCGCGGATTGTGCACGCACAGTTTGAAGTGCACGCGCTGGAAAAGGCGTTGAGAGAGCTGAGTTCCCGTCAGCGGGAAATTCTGACCGCAGCGCGGCTGGACGACGTTCCGCTGAGTGAGCTTGCGCTGAGGTTTGGCATTTCCGTGCGCATGGTTGGGAAAGAGCTGAGAAAGGCACTTTTCCATTGTGGGCAGCGGCTTGATCGAAAAATCACCCAACGGTTCGGTCCCGGCGCTGGAAAAGAGTCTTAGAAGCATGAAACTGTTCGATAACGTCCCCAACCACGGAGCGGGCCTGCGTCGCGAAGCGCAGCGTTGGCTTTTGCATCTGAAGTCGGACATGGTCACCACAAAAGACGCGCGCGCATTTGAGCAGTGGTGCGCGCAAAGTCGCGCCCATGTGGAGGCATTCGCCCAGACCCGACGTCTTTGGGAAAACCTTGGGCCCGCTGCGCAAGCGGTGGCTTCGAGTGAGGCAGCGCAAATCGCTACCTCTGTCACTGCCATCTCGGCGGTGCCGCGCATGCAGCCTAGGCGAATGACGCGCCGGGCCTTTCTCGGTGGCGCTGTAGCCGCCTCGGCGGCGCTCCTCCTGGTGCGACCGCCGTTGCAACTGTGGCCATCGTTATCGGACATGTCTGCGGACTACCGCACCGGCACGGGCGAGCAACGGCAGGTTGAACTGAGTCCGGGCCTGATCGTCGTGATGAACACGCAGACCACGATGAATTTGCGCAAGGCCGCAGGACATGCCGTTGGCCTCGACCTGATCAGCGGCGAGATCAACATCAAGACCTCCGGTGCAGCGCAAAGTCAATTCACGGTTTACGCCGGCGGAGGACGCGTGCAGGTATCTGGGCAAACACAATGCAATATTCGCTGTACGGGATCGCAAGTGCAGGTTACGGGTCTGGATGGCGTGACAACACTAGAGTATGGCGGCAAGCGCGCATCTCTGATGGCAGCACAGCGCGTGGATTACGGTCGCGGCGGAATGGACGCATTGAGCCACGCCGATACCGATCTGACCATGGCATGGCGACGACGCGTGCTGATCTTCGATGGTCAGCCGCTCTCGGATGTCATCGAGGAAATCAATCGTTATCGCCCGGGAAAACTCATTCTGGCAAACGATCGCTTGGCTGCACGAAAGGTTCAGGCCAGATTTTCGCTCAACCAACTCGGCGACGTCGCCGCCTTGATTCATGACGCCTATGGCGCCAGCGTGATCGAACTGCCCGGCGGCATCGTCGTCCTCAGTTAAGTCGTACCGGGAAGGCCAAATCTTTCTAACTGTATGACGCTTTGATGTCTTGAGGCGTCGTTTGCGCTTGGATTGGTGTCGGCAAATTAAATTTTAATGACACGGTTCAGTCGTACACGCTGTCATCTGTCTATCCATGCAAGGACGATGACTGGAAGGCATGGACGCCTGGTACAGCCAGCAAATACACCGCGAACGGTTCGACGACTGCGTGGGGATCCTCTATTTGATCGTGGGGCGGCATTGCGCCGGCCCTCAAGGGTAAATGTTGCGTGGCCAATCGAATCAGAAAAA
Organism: Rhodanobacter sp. MP1X3; assembly: GCF_014207165.1. Lineage (NCBI taxonomy): Bacteria > Pseudomonadati > Pseudomonadota > Gammaproteobacteria > Lysobacterales > Rhodanobacteraceae > Rhodanobacter > Rhodanobacter sp. MP1X3. The sequence continues at coordinate 126,678 of NZ_JACHCO010000008.1, forward strand.
CCAGGCGCGTGAATGGATCACTTACCACATGCGGAAATGAAGCTGCGCGATCGTTATGGGCATCAACGCCGTTTGGTCGCAGGATATTTTTGTCGATCACTGAACACCCGTGCGCACGGAATGGCCGCGCAGCAGTTCAGGCCTTGAGCGGCGATTACGGCGCATCGCCAACCCATCTGCGGGGTTTTCAGGGTACTGCTGCCAACACCGATTCATTTGATGTTTTGAGTCCGACACGTGCTTGTCGTGATTCGGTTATCTACCTTGCGCTAGCTTCACCAAGTCGCTTTGCACATGGAGCTGAATCAATGACTCAGGATCAGGATCAGGGCGAGGCATGAGCATGCGGAGGGGAATTTATCCATGGGTTGGCGTGCGTTGCCCGTTGGCGCTTGCCGTCGCGTTTTTGCTGCCTGTTTACGCCACGGCGCAGGATGCAGCAAAAGCTGTGCCGACGCCGGCACCGTCGACCTATCAGATCAACGAATATCTGGTGCGTGGCAATACGTTGCTCGGTGCCGTCGATATCGAAAAAACAGTCGAGCCTTTTCTTGGTCCAGGACGCAGCATGACGGATGTACACGCCGCGCGCGATGCGTTGCAAAAGCTGTATCAGTCGACCGGGTATCAATCAGTCGTGGTGGAAATTCCGCCACAACAAGTGAAGGGTGGTGTCGTTTTGTTGAAGGTCTCGGAGAACGAGATCGGTCATGTGCGCGTCGTTGGCGCCAAATATCATTCGCCACAAGCCATTCGCGACGCGGTGCCTTCGCTCGCCGAAGGAACGGTGCCTAATTTCACCAACGTTCAACAACAATTGACCGATCTCAATCGACAGCCTGGACGGCAAGTCGTTCCGGTACTCAGTCCCGGCAGCCTGCCACAGACGATGGATGTGACACTGAAGGTCGATGACAGCAATCCGCTGCATGGCAGCGTCGAAGTCGATAACGACCACAGTGCCGATACGCCCGATTTGCGCACGATCGCCAACATCCGCTACGACAATCTTTGGCAGCTGGGCCATACCATTTCGGCGTCGTATATCGTTGCGCCGCAGGATCGAAGCGCGACGGAGGTCTATGCGCTCTCCTATTTGGCGCCACTCAGCAGCGACTGGAGTTTGCTCGGTTCGGGATATAAGTCCAACAGCAATGCCAACACATTGGGCGGTACCACCGTACTGGGCAAGGGCGAAGCGTTCAGTTTGCAGGCGACCCTGCAGTTGTCAGCACTGGGCCAATACACGCAATCGGTGTCGTTTGGCGTTAGCCGCAAGCACTTTGACCAGAACATCACGCTCGGCGGCGAGACTGAAAAAGCGCCCCTGACCTACGTTCCGCTGACGCTCGCTTATACCGGTCAACATGTTGGCGAAAAATCGACAACCGGCTTCACCCTTGCCGGCAATTTCGGCTTGCGCGGGGCGGGAAGCGAAAACTCGGCCTTCGACAATCAACGTTTCAACGCGCGCGACAACTTCGCGTACCTGCATGCCGACTTCAATTACTCGCGCCTATTCACCGGCGACTACTCACTGGTCACGCGTTTCAGCGGTCAAGTGGCGGATGCGCCATTGGTATCGAGCGAACAATTTGCCGCCGGTGGCGAAACCACCGTGCGCGGTTACTTATCAGCCGAAGAGACCGCCGATACCGGCGGCGTCGGTTCCGTTGAACTGCGCAGTCCATCCATCAATGCATGGTTGGGTAGCTTTGCCAACGATTGGCGCTTCCATGCCTTTTTCGATGGCGCACACCTTCAGTTGATCGATCCGCTACCGGGACAGCGCGGGCGCTTCACGCTGCTGAGTACGGGCGTTGGTACGCGCTTCACCGTGTTTCATTACTTGGATGGCCAAGTCGAATACGCCTATCCGCTCAGAAATGGCGTGCAGACCAAGGCGCATGACGGGCAACTCCTTTTCAGCGTCAAGGCTGGGCTCTAAGAAGTCTCGACACCGTAAATACATCGCCACATTCGGACAGAGGTTCACTGACCATGCGTTACCTGATCTTTGCATGCGCGCTTTTTCTCGCGCTGATGCCGCGGCTGAGCACTGCAACCGACACGTCGTGGTGGAACGACGATTGGTCATATCGCAAACCAATCACGATTGACACCACGGCGAAGGGAGCGGACCTGGCCCAATCGGCGGGCCGTATGCCATTGCTCATTCGGCTGCATCCGGGCAACTTCCAATTTGACGGTGTGACAAAGACAGGAACTGATCTTCGCTTTGTCGCCAGTGACGGCAAGACGCCGCTCAACTATCAGATCGAAAGCTTCGACCCGGTCATGGGTGTGGCGCAAATCTGGCTGGATGTTCCCGAACTGCCGGCCAGTGGTCAGCAAACCGTATGGATGTATTACGGCAACGACAAGGCACCCGCGCTGAGCAGCGGAGCGGCGACGTTCGATGCCGACTACACGCTTGTGTACCACTTTGACGATAAGACTGGCACTGCGCCGAAAGACGCGACCGCCTATAGCAACAACGTCGTCGGCGGAACTCCTCGCATTGTTGATGGCGGCGTCATCGGAAGCGCTGCGCGTTTCGAGGGGTCAACTGTGCTGACACTTCCGGGTAGCGCGTCGCTGAACACGACGCAAGGTGGCAGCTTCACGTTCAGTGCCTGGATCAAGCTTGACGCGTTACCAACCACACAGACGTTGTTGTACGGCCATCGACAGGACGGTAAGGCACTCCTTATCGGCATCAACGCCGGCGCGCCTTTCGTTGAAGTGGACGGTGATCAGCCGCAGCGCAGTGTCGCGGGCACTCCACTGAAGCCTGCGGTGTGGACCCACCTTGCCGTCACTGCGAACGGCAACGATGTCGTGCTGTATGTCGACGGTAAGCGCTACGCCAATCTGTCCGCAACGTTGCCCGCATTGAATGCCGGCGCGACGATCGGCGGTGACCTTGCCAACGTCAGTACAACTGCAGTGCCTTACGCCTCGTTCGTGGGTCAGATGGATGAGGTCAGACTTTCGCGTGTCGCGCGTTCGCCGGTTCTCATCGCCGCCGATGCACTTTCCCAGGGCGCTGAATCAAAGCTGGTTGCTTATGGTGAAGACGAGAAGAAATCTGGATTCGGTTTTGGCTACTTCGGCATCATCGTCAAGTCAGTCACGGTCGATGCGTGGGTGGTCATTGGCGCACTGATGATCATGGCCCTGATCTCCTGGGTGGTGATGTGGCAGCGCGGGCGTTATGTGTCGCTGGTATCTAACGCCAACGATCGCTTCCTGCGCCGTTTTAGAGAGCTCGGTGGCGATCTGCTGGGACTTGCTGACGGAAAGGTGACCCCGAGTGAGCAGCGGGGGCTCATGGGTTCCTCCCTTTACCGACTGTATGAAACCGGCGCCAAAGAAGTGTGGCGTCGCCGCGATAGCAATGGCCGACTCGTGATCGCAAGCGAGTCCATCGAGGCCATTCGGGCGGTGATGGATTCGACGCTGGTGCGCGAAAACCAGGCATTGTCGCGTTCGATGGTGATGTTGACGATTGCCATCTCCGGCGGTCCCTTCCTCGGCCTGCTCGGCACGGTCGTCGGCGTCATGATCACGTTCGCCGCCATCGCCGCCGCCGGTGACGTCAACATCAACGCGATCGCGCCAGGTATCTCTGCCGCGTTGCTCGCGACGGTAGCCGGCTTGTTCGTCGCGATCCCTGCGCTGTTTGGCTACAACTATCTGTTGACGCGCAACAAATCAGTGACCGCGAACATGCAGGTATTCGTGGACGAGTTCGTTACGCGCCTCGCGGAGCTTCACCGCGCCATCGATCAATCCACTGTTGATGGTTAGGAGAAACGCACATGCGAGCCCAGGAAGAAGACAAGCCCTACGACGACATCAACATCACGCCGATGCTCGATCTGGCCTATGTGCTCTTGGTGATTTTCATCATCATGACTACTGCGGCGGTGCAAGGTGTCAAAGTCAATCTGCCCAAGGCTAGCGCGTCCGTCAGCCTGGCCAAGGCGCAGACCAAGGCGATCACGGTGTCGGAGAGTGGACAGATCTTTCTGGACGCCTTTCCGGTGACGATCGATGAGCTGGAGCAGCGGCTGCGCCAGCAGAAGGCGCTCACGCCGGATTTCCCCGTCATCGTCAAGGGTGACTCGAATGTCCAATACCAGAAAGTGGTGGACATCCTTGACCTGTTACGTCGCCTCGATCTCTCGCAGGTCGGGCTCGTGACTGGCAAAAAGTCCAACTGACCCCGGAGCGCTGTGATGTATGAGTCCGGGTATCCAGAGCAATCGCGTTGGCGCCAGTGGCGTGGGCGCATCATCGCGCTCGCTATGGTGCTTGTTGCAGCGTGGCTGATCTGGACGTTTGCCCGCCATCAAGTCGGCGTTCGCAAAGAAGCGCCGCGCATCGCAACGATTACGCCGTTGCCGCCACCGCCTCCGCCGCCCAAAGAAAAGCCGCCCGAGCCCAAGAAGCTCGAGGAAGTCAAACAGGAGTTGCCCAAGCCAAACGAACCGGCCAAGCCGGTCGAGGCGCCGAAACAGGCACCCGATGTCGCCAAGCAAGTGAGCATCGATGCACCGGCACAAGCAGGCAACGACTCGTTCAACATCGCTGCCGGCGACGGTGGCGGCATGGTCGGCAGCAATGGCGGCAGTGGCGTGGGCGGTTCGTCCTACGAGCAATATTTGGGCTACGCGCTGCAAGAAGCGATTCAACGCGATGACCGCACGCGAAGGCTGATCTTTGACGTGCACGCGAAGCTATGGCTCTCCGCCGATGGCAGTGTTACGCGTATCGAGCTGATCAATTCCAGTGGCATACAGGCCACCGATAACGCGCTACTCGACGTACTGCGTAGCCTGCACATCGACACACCACCGCCGCCAAGCCTGAGCATGCCGGTGCGCGTTGCGATGCGCGGCCATCGACCGGGATGAATACAGCATCGCCCCACTTTTCTCATTTAGCACGATCGCCGCGCAACCGTATTGGAGAATCTGATGAAGTCTAAAATTGCCGCCCGAGATCCCCGACGTCTACGCCGGGGATTGCTGTGTCTATCCGTCGGCCTCTTGCTGAGTGGCGCAGCTCTTTCGGTCTTCGCCCAAGATGCCGCCGCGCCGTCGCCAAATGCAACGGTCAATCTCATTCGACTCATGGTGAAGCGAGGCTTGATCACCCAGGCCGATGCGGATGGCTTGCTTGCGCAGGCCAATACAGAAGCTGCACAGGCACGCAGCGCTGTTTCTGCAGCGCCCCCATCCGATGGCGCGCAGCCGGGTGATGTGCGTGTTGCATACGTGCCGGAAAGTGTGCGCAACGAAATACGCGATCAAGTCAAGCAAGAAGTGGTTGCGCAAGCCAAGACCGAACATTGGGCCACGCCTAACGCGATACCCGAATGGCTCGACCGTATCAGTTGGTATGGCGACGTGCATGTGCGCGACGAATCGTGGTTTTACAGCCGAAACAACTCCCCGTACTTCATCGATTACGGTGCGTTCAATCGCAATGGCCCGTTCGACATCAACAGCATCACGCAGGGCGCGAATCCGCCCATTCTCAATTCCCAGCAGGATCGCCTGAATATGCTGCGTCTGCAGGCTCACCTGGGCGTTGCAGTGAAACTGGGCGATACGGTAACCGCAGGTGTTCGCATCGGCTCGGGTAGCGACGACAACCCGGTGTCCACCACACAGACGTTGGGCGGCGGCTTGACCAAGAAGGACCTTTGGTTGGATCAAGCCTGGATTCGCTGGCAGCCCACCGATTGGGGTTCGCTCACGGCTGGCCGTATGGCGCAGCCATTTGTGGTGTCGGATCTTATTTATTCGACTGAGCTGAATTTCGATGGCGTTGCAGGCCACTTCGATCTGCCCTTTACGGATAGTCTCAACTCGTTCGCAACGGTCGGCGCATTTCCTATTGAATACACCTCCTCTGACTCACCGTCGGAGGCATTTGGTTACGACAAGAACGTAAGCAATGAAAAGTGGATGACGGCCGCTCAAATAGGCGCGACATGGAAGATCGATAACGATACCCAATTCAAGTCGGCGCTGGCCTACTACTACTTCGATCACATGCGCGGCGAGCTCTCTTCACCGTGCGCCCTTTACACCGGGATCAACTATTGCAGTACGGATGACACCGCGCCGCAGTTCATGCAAAAGGGCAACACGGTCTTCTTGATTCGCGACATCATCCCGGACCCTTCATCGCCAAGCAATTACGCACAGCCGCAGTTTGTCGGCCTCTCTTACAACTATCACGTTGCCGATTTCTACAACCAGCTCGACTTCAAGTTAGGTGAGACATCGGTCCGTCTCCAGGCAGACTATGCACGCAATATGGCCTACCACGAAAGCGACGCTTTGAATCGGTATCCCGGTGGCTTGGGCCAACCCATCAACAACTATCAAAGCGGTGCAACGGCAACCACTCAGGGCCCCTACAAAAGCGGGCCGGTTGCGTGGTTGGTGCGCGGCATTGTCGGCACGCCGCATCCCATGGCAGCCAACGAATGGAACATCGCGCTCGGCTACAAGTACGTACAGCCCGATTCGATGCTCGATGGTCTGACAGACGCGAACTTCGACCTTGGGGGCACCAACAACAAAGGCTTCATTTTCACCGCCGACTACGGCATTGCACCGCGTACCTGGTTATCGGCTCGCTATTACGATGCCAAGCAGGTGTACGGCCCACCCTTGGCCATCGATGTGTTGCAGATTGAGCTCAGCACAAAATTCTGAGGATCGAATGATGAAGCGCTTCGTGATTTCATTAAGCATCCTATGCTTGCTGATGCTTACACATTCCGCCACGGCCCAAACCCTGGAGGAGCAGTTGCGCGGCCAACTCAGCGACACACGCAGCCAGCTGCAGAATCTTCAGGACCAACAAGCGCAATGGCAGGCGCAGAAGGCTACATTGGAGCAGGAGCGCGATGAGGCACGCAAGGCGTTGGTGGCAACGAAAAATGAGCTGGCAAGCAAGCAATCACTCGCCGGGCGCGACGCATCGGAACTGACTCGCGAACACGCCGCGCGAGCGGCAGACGACGCAACGTTGCAACAACAACACCAGACACTTGCTCAGTTGAAAGTGCAGATGCAAGCGCAGGATGCAAGTGAAGCCGATCTGACCAGCCAATTGAAAGTGGCACGAGGCCAGGTAACCACATGCACCGCGAAAAACGTCCAGCTATACAAGGTGGGTAGCGAAATTCTCGATGCGTACAGTCATATAAATGTGCGCACGGTTTTATCCAGCCGCGAGCCGTTCGCTCAATCGTCGCGAGTCAAGCTGGAAAACGCGGCGCAAGGGTATGGCGATCAGCTGTACGAACAACGCTACGACCCCAATGCGGTGAGTACGAAGAAGCCGTGATGACACCGTTGTATGGCAACGACTCAAAGCGCATTTTTGTTCACTTATTCAAACCAGTGTTTCCACGAGGGTATGCCATGCGTTTCGATATCACTTTGTTGATGGTTGCCAGCGTAATTTTGGGCAGTACGTCGGTATCGCCTGCGCATGCCCAGAGCAGCGCGAGCCAATCATCAAGTGGTCCGGCCGTCGCAGGGGTCTGTCTGTTGTCTCGCGAGGCGATATTCGCCAATGCCAAGATCGGCAAGGCAGCTTCCGCGCGATTGAAGCAAATTTCCGATCAGGCGCAGGCCGAGCTCGATGGAGAACGAAAGCCGATTGATGCCGACGTACAGGCTTTCCGTTCGCAAGCTGCGTCGCTAAGCCCCGACCAGCGTCAGACGCACGAGCAGGCCTTGTCGCAACGTGTACAGACGATGCAGGCCCATGCCGCCACGGTCACCAAGCAAGTAGAAGCGACGCGCGTGAAAATACTTGCTCGCATCGCGCAGGAGGCGCAGCCGGTCATCAATAGCGTTTATCAAAGCAAAGGTTGCGGCTTGTTGCTCGATCGTAACGTTGTGCTGGGCGGCAACATGTCGAACGATTTGACGGCAGCCGTCGTGCAGGGTGTGGATGCGAAAGTCACGACGATCTCGTTCGACCTGGAAGCACCGCTGACAGGCAACAACACGCGTTCGTCACCCTGATTCGAACCGAGGCGGTATCGGCGATGCGGATTCACGTCCACATACTGTACCTACTTTGTGCGGCAGCGGCACCGGCAGTCGGGCAGGTCGAGCCCAGTGTCGATGTGCCGCCAGGCGTCGCTGCGTCGTGCGTAGACGTGAGCGTCAATGGTCACCAAGCGCTGTCATACGATTGCCTCAATCGTCGGCTGATCCCAGCGGAAAACAGATCGCCGACCCGTCAAGCGAGCGAACTGGACGCCGTGACGCGCGAACCGAGCAATCGCCAGGTTGGGCAGTTTAATTTTTCTGCGCTCAGCAACCGGATGGGAAATCAGCTCGGCCATTCAGTGACACCACAGCGGCCACCACCAGCGCCGCCGCCAACAACGTTGTTTGGTTTTCCGATTGGCGTTCATTAGACGTGAATGCTGACTTCCTATTGCCACAAATTCGCTCATGGCGCGGCGTCATGCGAAACCGGTGTGAAACGAAAACGACAGTGCACATTAAATTTTGATGACATGGTTCAGTCGGTGTCGCAGACATCGGTCTAACCGCCGAAGGCTTGGCTTTGTGTTGTGCGACATACACCAGGGGATATGTTCTCGTGATTCAACCGATCGGTTCAGGCAAACGTCTACGTCCATCGTCGCGCACGATGAGCGCCAGACATCCCTTGGCGTCCGCGATCGCATCGGTCCTCTCGCTGGCAGCCATGCAGGCACATGCCGGCGGACCGCCGGTGCTCAGTCAAGCATGGTTAGCGCAGCAGCAAGGACAAACGACGGCGCAAACAGCGGTCAATACCGTACCCGGGTCGACCATTCAGGGGCTAGCGGCCCAGACACCCGCGCAACTGCTGCAGCAAAAAGCGGTGCAACAGTCGCTGGCTAACCTCAATAATGCCGCCCAGGCCGTCGCCGCTCAGATAGCGATCCAGCAAGCAGCACAACAGGCTGCGCAAAAACTGAGTTCGCCGGTGCCTAATGGACTGGTCAAGGGTGGCCTGCAGGTGGCCGCTGCCGCCGCCACGGATCCAACGCTATGGCAGAACGCCAACGCGCCGACGCAATCCACGGCCAATGGACAGGTGACTGTACAGGTCAAGCAAACTGCACAGAAAGCGATCCTGACCTGGGACAGCTTCAACGTCGGTCGCAATACCACGCTCTATTTCAATCAAAGCGGCGGCAACCAGACCAACGGCTCCAACAACAACTGGATCGTGCTGAACCGCATCGTCGATCCCAGCGGCGTGCCCAGTCAGATCTTCGGTCAGATCAAGGCCGAAGGCACGGTCTATCTGCTCAATCGCAACGGCATCCTGTTTGGTGCCGGCAGCCAGGTGAATACGCAGTCGCTGATCGCCAGTTCGCTGGATCTTTTCAGCAGCGACCTTGCCACCAGCAACAGCGAATTTCTCAGTGGAGGCATCAACGCCATTTCGAACGCTACGCCTTTCCTGGTCAACGGCGTTTTCACCGACGGCAAGAACCACGATGTGGTGGTGCAGAATGGCGCCTCCATCACCGGCGGCACGCAAGGTTTTGTGCTGCTGGCCGCGCCCAACGTCTCCAATGCCGGCAGCATCGTCGACGACCAGGGGCAGGTGATCCTGGCGGCGGGCGCAGAATTCGTAAACTTGAATGCGACCAAGACCACGCTGCCGTTGTCCGTGGTGCCCTCGGGGCCTGGGAGCCTGGCAACGATCTCGAGCTACCCGGAAGGCACCGCCACGAATACCGGCCTGCTGCAATCACGCCGCGGCGAAGTGGAAATGGACGGCTATAACGTGACCCAGGATGGCGTTGCACTGGCCTCCACCAGCCTCAACTATCCGGGCAGCATCGTTCTGAACGCCCAGGATGATTACTATGGCCAAGAATATCCTCGTAGCGGCACGCTGTTACTCGGCCCCAACTCCATCACTGCGGTATTGCCGGAAGAAGATGGCGCGACCACCACGTCCACCGCCGCGGCTACCGCCGCCTTCACCCGCAGCAGCCTCACCCTCAGCGGCAATATCATTGACTTCCAGTCTGGCTCGCTGCTGGAAGCGCCTGATGCCATTCTCACCATCAATGCCAAGGACGATCTCACTAATGGCTACACCGATCCGCTGGGTGGCCGCGTCTATGTCGACAATGGCGCGGTCATCGATGTCTCGGGGCTGGCCAATGTCGAATTGCCGATCTCGGCGCTACTGGTCACCATTCCACTGGTGGGCCAGAACGAGCTGGCCAACTCGCCCCTGCTGCGCGATAGCTTCCTCTACCATACCGAAAACCTCACGGTAGACAGCACCCAAAGCGGTACCACGGCCAACGGCCTCGCCTGGATAGGCAGCCCTGTCCTCAATGTTTCCGGCTATGTCGACGATGTACCGCGCACCGTCAACCAGCTGATGACCAATGGCGGCACCATCAACTTCAACGGTACCCAGGTCATCGTGCGCAGCGGCGCCGAACTGAACCTGGATGGCGGTTACGTTGCCTATCAGCCCGGCTGGATCACCACGCCCAATCTGCTGGCCTCCGATGGTCGCGTCTACAATATCGCCGACGCCGATCCCAATCTGGACTATGTGGGTTTCGCCGGCGAATACGATGTTATCGACAACCGCTGGGGCGTCAGCACCAACTTCAGCAATCCTTTGTTGACGGGCGCCACGCGCTGGGACAACGGCTTTGCCCAAGGCGGCAACGCCGGCACGCTCAATATCACGACGGGCTATGCCCTTACGCTGGATGGACAGATCAGCGCGCAGGCGTTTGCTGGCCGCAATCAGGTAGTACAGGGCGCGCAGCCCAACGGCGGCACGCTGGATATCAGCGTGGTCAATGGGACGAACACGGCTGATCAGGCACTTGGGCTCAACATCCTGCTGCAACAATCGGTAGCGCCGATCGAGCAGATCGATCCCGGCTTCCAGGTCGATACGCTGTGGTCGGCCGTGCTTGGCAACGACGATCCCGCTGGCACCAACCCGTATGACCTGTCGCGCTGGGTACCGGTCTCGGCCAATCTGGTGCAGCAGGCGGGCTTCAGCACGCTTAGCCTAAGTTCCACTTCGTACGCTAGTAACACTAGCGGTCTCCCGGTGGGCATCGGTGGCGAGATTCTGGAGCAGGCTGGCACCGTGCTCAGCGTGCGGCCGGGGGGGGCGGTCCAGCTTGCGGCAAACGCCATCACCATTCTGGGTGAAATCAGCGCACCCTCTGGCGCGATCACCTTGACGGGATCAGGTCAAGGTTACTTTGTCGATCCGACCAGCCTTGCAGGCACGATCGTGCCCGGCGACATCACCATTGCCAGCGGCGCGGTGCTAAGTACCGACGGGCTATGGATCAACGATGCGCACGCTTCGGCCGGCAATTACATCGGCGATAGCTACATCAACGGCGGCAACATCAGTCTCATTCAGGACCAATCTAATATCGCGGTTCGGGACCAACCTAGCAGTCCTGCAGTTCAAACCGATGAAACCGGTTCGATCGTGCTGCAGTCCGGCAGCCTGCTCGACGCTTCGAGCGGCGGTTATGTCAATAGCACCGGTCAGTTGCAGTTGACCAATGGTGTACCCGATGGCAGTGGCGGCAGTATCAGTCTCATCGACTACGCCGATCAGGGGGTAAGTAGCTTCAACGCCGTAAATTCTTTCCTGCCTGCATCCCTCGGGCAGAGCAAGCTCGTACTGGACGGTAGCTTGCGCGCCTACGGCTTTAGCGGCGGTGGCACGCTCAGCTTGCAGGCCATCGATGTCCAGATCGGTGGCAGTACCAACGATCTGGCGCTGAGCAATGGCCTGTACCTGTCGCCCTCTTTCTTTGCGGGTCAGGGCTTCGATAACTATGCGATTACGTCATTTACCGACGCCAATATCGCGCCCGGCGCGATGGTGCAGGTCAGCCGTGACAATTTGTTGCCCAATGTCAGCGCGCTGCTGGCCGCGCCCACCGGCACGGACATCTATGGCGAGAGCGTGTCGACCGATAGCGCCTATGTCAGTGTGGGACAGTTGGCGCCTTATCTGCGTTATATTTCCCGCGACTCCAACGGCCCCGGCTTCTCATTGAACGCGGGCCTGTACCGGAATTATCAAACAAGCGCTGGTCCTGCGGTCCACGCGACGTATCCCGGTGTCACGGGCGCGCTGACGGTGGGTACGGGGGCAGTGATTTCTGCCGATGCGGGAGCCAGGATCACGCTGGCCGGGACTCAGTCCAGCATCGTGGACGGCACGATCGATGCACCTGGCGGCACCATCAATATCACTACTACGCCTGTTGGCTACGACCTAAACGTGCCGCAGGTATGGCTGGGAGCGGATGCGGTCCTGAACGCTGCCGGGGTGTCCCTGATTGATCCGTTGGCGGCGGTCGTGCCCGGCGACAGTCAGGGCCTCGGGCTGGCGACGCGTTATATCCCGCACACCGGTCTGGTGCTGGACGGCGGCAGTGTCAGCCTGACTTCCGCCCAAGGTTACGTGGTTACCCAGCAGGGTAGCCTGATCGATGTGTCGGGCAGCTCCGATGTCTACGACCTGCCTGTCGCCAATGGCGCGCTCAACGGCGCCGAAACCGGCTACATACCCACGCCGGTATGGAGCGACGCCGGTTCGATCGTGCTGGGTGCTGCGGGTTTGTATGCGGATGGTAACCTGTCGGCGCAGGCGGGTAGTTCCAAGGCCGAAGGCGGAAGCTTGCAAATCGTCGGCATGGATGGAGCGGGGTTTAGCCACTTCCCAATGCCTGTCGCCACCGCGATTGTATTGCAGCAATCCGGTCTGCTGCTGCCCGGCTCCGGTCTGCAGCCGAGTGGCGAGATAGCGGGGACTGCCAATGCCGGCGTGCTGTATTTCGCGCTGGATCACCTGGATGGTTCGGGCATCACCAGCCTCAGCCTTGGTCCCAATGTTTCGGCGGGAGCAGCCATCAACAATGCCAATTTCTATTCCGTTGTACCAATCGGCTTTGCCGGCAATATCGCTCTCTCGCTGGGCAAAAGTTTTGAAGCGAATGCGTTGACCCTTACCGCGTTACCTGCGGGCAGCAAGGACTTGTCCGGCGTCAGCACCACTGCCTACAACGTAGGTGACGGCACGGTACAGATCAGCGCGCCCTATGTAGAAGTTACCGGCCTTATAGGCACAACGGCGGCCGAACACAGCCCCGTGGCGGGTGACGGTACCTTGGACATCCATGCCGATTTCATGGACCTTGGTGGTCAGATCAATTTGCAGGGGTGGGCCAACAGCAACCTCACCGCAAGCAACGCCATCCGCTTCTACGAACCCATCGACCTTGAATACGCCAACGCCAACGTGTTTCCCGGCTCCCTCTTCAGCACCGGCAACATCACCTTGCAGGCAGCCGAGCTTTACCCGGTCAGCAACTACTCCTTTGCGATCGACGCTAACCCTTCGGGCCTGACCAACGCGCAGGGCCAGGCGCTCAGCACCACGCTTACCATCCTCGGCAACGGCACCGCCAGCGCGCCGCTGTCGGCGGGCGGCAGCCTGTTGCTGGATGCCGACAACATCGCGCAGGACGGCACGGTCTGGGTGCCTTCCGGCAACCTCATCATTGGGGTACAGAACCCCAGTGCCACGCAGGCCGCCTTCGGCCTTGTTATTGACGGTCGGACTCTGGTTGCCACGCAAAGTGTCACGCTCGGCGCCGGCAGCCTCACGTCGGTGTCGCTCGATGGCGAAACGGTACCCTATGGCAGCACCATCGATGGCCTGGACTGGAACTATGCCGGTGCTCCCGGCTATGCGGTTTCGCCACTGACCGCGCCGCCGGCCAAGTCCATCACCATTGCAGGCAACAACGTGTCGCTGAACAACGGCGCTACCATCGATATCAGTGGTGGTGGCACCTTGCAGGCATCGGAATGGGTGCCGGGCACGGGTGGCAGCGTCAACGTACTGACCCAATACGAAACCAGCTATGCCAACAGCACCGCCGGCGTGCAGGTGCCGCAATACGCCGACGGGCGGGCGATCTACGCGATCGTGCCTGGCTATACCGCGCCGGTCAGCCCGCAGGATGCGGCCACGACCAACGCCCCGGATACAGGCGCTGGCCCAGCCGTAGGCGAATCGGTGTACCTGTCCAGCATCGCCGGCCTGGCTGCCGGCTACTACACCTTGCTGCCAGCCAGTTATGCAACGTTGCCGGGGGCCTACCGCGTGGTGCAGAACACCAGTTCGCAGAACAGCGTGCTGGGCCAGAATGCTGTGCTGCCCGATGGCACGCTAAGCATCACGGGTTATTTCGCGGACGCCCTGGACGGTGCGCATCAATCCACCAACACCACCTTCCTGGTGCAGTCGGCACCGGTTTGGCAACAGTATTCGCAGTACACCTTCACCAGCGCGGACAGCTACTTCACCAAGCAGGCCGCCGGCAACGGTACGGTCACGCCATCGCTGCCTGCCGATGGCGGCCATCTGGTGCTGAGCGCGACTCAGCAATTACAGTTGAACGCCACCCTGGATAATGCGCCCGCGAACGCTGGGCGCCCTGGCATGGTAGACATCGCGGCGCAGGCGATCCAGGTGACCGGGGCCGATTCCACATCACTGGGCAGCAACTATCTGCAGATCTCCGCCGATCAGTTGACTGCGCTGGGTGCGGGCAGCCTGCTGCTGGGTGGCACGCGTCAGCTCACCAGCGACGGTTACCAGATCACCAGTATCGCCGACAGTGTGGTGCTGTCCAACGACAGCGCCGATCCGTTGCAAGGGCAGGAGATCCTGCTGGTCGCCAGCGGCAATGGCGATCCGGGAGCGCAAGGCATCGTGCTGCAGCCGGGCAGTTACCTCGCTGCGACAGGGGCCGGTATACCCAATACCACGCCTCTGTTATTCGGCAGCGATGCGGGCACGAACGGCAGCGGCGCCAGTATTGCCGCCGTCAGCGGCAACGGTGCGCTGCTGCGTGTCTCGCAGAACGGCGTCGCCCCGATCACCCGCGATGATGTTTCCGGAATCACCCTGGGCAATCTCACCATTGACGCGGGCGCCACCGTGCAGGGCGGCGGTTCGCTGACCATGGATACCACCG
Source organism: Rhodanobacter sp. MP1X3 (assembly GCF_014207165.1). Lineage (NCBI taxonomy): Bacteria > Pseudomonadati > Pseudomonadota > Gammaproteobacteria > Lysobacterales > Rhodanobacteraceae > Rhodanobacter > Rhodanobacter sp. MP1X3. The sequence goes on from NZ_JACHCO010000008.1 coordinate 141,796, forward strand.
GCGCGACGAGTGTCGATCCGAACGCGATATTCACCGCACAGAATATCCAGGCCACCGCCAACCAGATCAGCTTTATCGGCAGCGGCGCGACGGCCGCTACTGGCGGTCTGGTAATCGGCCCAGACACCTTGAGCCTGTTCAACGATGCCAGCCAGGTCACCCTGAACAGTCGCGGCGCCATCGACTTTCTGGGCAATGTCAGCATCGATCTGCCGCAGACCCTCGACCTCAACGCCGATGCCTATGTCAGCGACGGCGGCACGGTCAGCATCAAGGCGGGCACCCTGGGTTTGGGCAATGCCGTCGGCACGGGGACCGTTGCGCCTGCAGCGGGCTCGGGCCAGTTGACGCTCAGCGCGAACGAGCTGGATTTCACCGCTGGCAACAGCGTCATACAGGGCTTTGCCAGCGTAACCGCCAATGCCGGCCTGGGCATCACCGGCCAAGGCAACGGTGGCATGGATTTCGGCGCGGCCAATGTCAGCTTCAACACACCGATCCTGCTGGCCGAAAGTGGCGCCGATACCGCGCTGACCACGACGGGCAGCTTCGCCATCAACGGCGCCAGCGGTACTGCGCTGACCGACAATAATCTGGGCGGGGCGCTGGCGCTCAGTGGCGGCACGCTTACCTTGGGCACGCGCGTGGATGCGCTGGCGGGTAGAGTCGGCCTTACTGCCACCAGCGGCGACCTCACGCTTGGCGGCGGCGCCAACGTCGACGCTGCTGGCGTCAATAAAACCTTTTACGACGTCACGACCTATGCGGCGGGTGGCAGCCTTGCGCTCACCTCGAACCAGGGTTCTGTGATCGTGGATTCTGGTGCGGTGTTGAATTTCGCTGGCGCGCCGCTGGGCGGCACGGCCGGCAGCCTCAGCATTGCCGCGGATAATCTCGCGACGCTGAATGGTACCTTTGAGGGTGGCGCTGTCAGCGGCTATCAGGGCGGCGATTTCAGCGTGAGTAGCGGCGGCGCGCTGGATCTGGATCGACTGGCGCAATTAACGCGCAGCGCGGGCACCACCGGCGGCATCTCCATCACCAGCGGTGCCGGCAACTTGCTGCTCTCAGCCGGCCAAAGCCTGGTGGCGCAGGATGTATACCTGACCGCCAATGGCGGCAGCGGTGCCGTCAACGCCAATGCCGGCGTGGTGGATATCGAAGGCACGGTCAACGTCTCCGGCAACGCCGCCGGTGAAATCGAGCTGTATGGTCGCAATGGCGTCACCGTCAACGGCAGTTTGCTCGCTACCAGCAGTGTGCCGGGGCAATTCGGTGGCATCGTGGAGATCGGCACGATCGGTATGCCGGATGGCACGCTCAACACCACGTATGGCTACGAAAACGTGCAGCCAGGCAGTGCAGGCAGCATCGTGTTCGGGCCCAATGCGATCGTCAATGTTGCCGGTGGCTCCGCCGACGTGGGCGGCATAGTGAGCCTGCGCGCGCCGCTGCTGGCCAATGGCGATGTGCCGATCACCTTCGCCAGCAATGCAACGATCACTGGCGCCGACAATGTGTTCATCGTGCCGTATGCGGCGTGGAGCACGGATGACACCAGCTCCAATCCCACCCAACATTTCGATGGCCTGATCGATCCTGCTGGCTGGTACGCAAGCTTAGTTCCCGGCGCCCCGGTGCAAATGGTTGCAGGCACCTGGTACAACGCGGCGGGCGGTACGCTGACGGCGCCCACCACGGCCGCAATGCTGCAAACCTATCTGAGCAACGACTACTTCGTGCCGGATGCAGTCAACGCCGCGCATCAGGACTTCTACGGCTATGCCGGCGGCAACGCCGGCGATCCGGGCACCCTGATGAGCTATGTGGAGCAGCCGGGCTACAGTTTCGGCAATCGCTACGCAGGCATTGCCAATCTGCAGATCAGCCCTGGCATCGAGTTGATCAATCCCGATGCGACCATCAACGGTGGCGACATCTCGGTACTTACCAATTGGAATCTGGGCGCCGGTATTACCGCAGCCGATGGCACGATCCAGCTGGCGTATCGCTATGGCGCCAATCCTGCCGTTTCCGCCTCAGGCACCGCGCCCACGCTGACGGTACTAGCTCTGCACAACGTGAATATCGATGCCAGCGTTACCGATGGTTTCTATCAGCAGAATGATGGGGCGCCGACTACGGTACCCATTCCAGAACCTACTACAGGGAGCGGAAGCGATTCGTTGTATGCCACGGATTTAAATTTGTATGACGCCACGATCAATTATCTGGAAAACGACAGTCTGGAAGTTCAGCGCGGATACGAACCTTCTTATAATCTGTGGAATGGCGGAGTGACCTTTTTCTGGGACCCAGTTACCTCCGGCATAGACGGACCCAACAGCATTACCAATCTCAACGCTGCCAACCCCAACATTCCCAATTTCTATGAGCCGATAACTGCTCCGCAGCCAAACCAAGCCACGGCGTACTACGAAAACTACGAGACATACATTCAGACCGTGGGTGCAGGTCAACCTGGCACCTGGTCGAATGCCTTCAACCAGGCGGATGTGGCCGCTTTCCTTCCTTATAACCTGCAAAACCTGTCCTGGCCGCAAATCGGTGCTTATTCGAGCTACGCCGCTTATGTGACGGCCTATCAGCAATGGTTGACCGGCAACTTCAACGACAGCAATGACGATGCCAACCTCAACCTTCCGCTCTCAAAGATTCAAACACCCGCGCCCCTGCTGTCGCCTCTGAATTCGGAGGCAGTCAGCAGCTACGCGCAGTATTCGACGGATTACGGCACCTATATCAATGGATACAACGCCTACTACAACTATGTCGCCTCCGATCTGGGCTCTAGTGGCGGTTTTGGTTCGCAGTTCTTCTATGCACCCTTTTCGCCAATAAGTGGCGCAATTTTCATCCCCCAGGTGGCAAACAACTCGCCGTCCAACATGCCGAGCCTGGGCAATCCGGTTTCGCTGGCTTCGGCCACTTTGCTGGGCGGATCAAGCAGTACTTACCAATGGGTCGCCGGCGCCAATTTCTCCAGTGCGAACCCGCTTTCCGTCGTCGCGAACACCAGCGCAGGCAATGTCAATCTCAACGGCGACTTCGCCGTGCAATACACCGCCGCTGGCGGCAACGGCCAAACGCTGGAATTCCCGACCGTGGTGCGCACCGGTACCGGCTCCATCGATATCGTGGCGGCAGGCGATATCGACTGGCAGGATTCCATTGCGCCTGCTGCGGTCTACACGGCGGGCGCACCTGCGGCGGGAACCACGGCAGGCACCGGGGTGACGGCAGTCGTCCCCTCTAACGATGGAGTCGTACCCGATTGGCTGGTCACTGGCCAGGTCAATCCCGCCAATGCGGGCAATGTTGTGCTGAGTGCCGGCGCCAATATCAACGGCATCGAGCAGGTCTACGACACCACCGGCAGCATCACCGGCACGGCGGGCACGTTTATCGGCCAGTTCTGGTGGCCGTGGCTGGAAACCGGCAACAGCGCCACCAGCTCGTCGATCAATTTCGCCAATTTCGATCAGGGTGTGATGAGCGTGGGCGGCAATGTCACCGTTACCGCGGGCGGCAATATCAGCGATCTTTCGGTCTCGCTACCCACGACCTGGTACGCCAACGCGGCTGACACTGCGATCACCAGCGTGGGCGGCGGCAATCTGACTGTCAGCGCGGGCGGCAACATTCTTAGCGGTAGCTACTTCGTCGCCAATGGAACGGGCAGTCTGTCCGCTGGCGGCTCGATCGGATCCGATTTTTCTTATGTGCTACCGAGTGGTAGCACGGGTCCAAACGGCATTTCGCTTAGCGGCCTTACGACGCCAGTTTCCACCTTGCTTGCGTTGCAGAATGCGCAGTGGACCGTGCAAGCCCGCGATGGTGTGGATATCGCGGATATTCTCGACCCGTCCTATGCCTCTCCCAATAATATAATCCCGGATGAGCAAAGCTACAGCGCCAGCTCGGCGGTCAAGGCGATAACCGCCTCCGGCAACCTCACACTGGGCAGCCTCGCCTGGGAAACCCAGGTACTGGGTGACGATGTGACCGACACTGACCTCGGCGTACTGCCCTCGACGCTCGATTTCACTGCGCTGAACGGGAATATCAATGTGCTCACGGCGGGCGGGCTGTATCCCTCCGCCATCGGCAATCTGAGCCTGCTGGCTGCCGATTCGATCAATTTTGCTCAGCAAAACTACGACTTAAATGGCGCCGGTGTAGACGCTTTTGGCCTGATCGATGCGAATGCCTCGGTATTGCCCTCACCCTTGCAGCCACAAGGCTCCGATAGTGCGAACTACAGATTTCTATCTTTGCTTGTCTATATGGATTCTGGAACGACGGCCAATATATCCGGGTATGACAGTGTGTTGCACCAGGCTGGTCTGCATGACGCCGACACGACGCCGGCACACATCTATGCGCTCAATGGCAGCATCACCGATGGCACGGCGGCACCCAATGGCATCCAGGTGGACCAAGTGCTTATCGAGCCGGACAAGCCGGCGCTGGTCTACGCGGGCCAGGATATCGTCGATCTTTCGTTTATCGGCCAGCAAACGCATGCATCGGATATCACTCGGATCGCGGCGGGCGGCAGTATCTACGATACCGAATACAACCCCAATGTGTTGAGTGTTTTCACTCCGGCGGGCCTGAATTACCAGTTGCTACCTGTGATTGAACTGAGTGGCGTAGGCACGCTGGATGTGGAGGCGGGCCACAATATCGGTCCGCTGACCAGTCAGGCCGATATTCTCAACGCAGGTGCCAGCGAGGGTTCAACCGGTATCGAAACCATTGGTAACGCGCTCAACCCCTATCTGCCGCACGATGGCGCCAGCATCGATGTGTTGTTCGGTGTGGGGCCTGGCATCGAAACCAGCAACTTCCTTACCCAGTATCTGAGTAACCCCAATGGCGTGGATGGCTTTGGCAGCCTGCTGCCGGACCTGGTCACATTCACCGAACAGCAGGAAGACGGCAAGGCGGTCGATACCGGTTTCGCCCAGGATCAGCTCAACGTGGTGTTGACCACGTCGCAGGCCGAGTCCGCCTTCCAGCAATTGCCTACCTATGTACAACAGCAATTCGTGCAGCAGGAGTTCTTCAAGCTGCTGGCCGAAGTAGGCGTGGATTACAACGACCCCAGCAGTCCCTACTACCATCAATACGTGCGCGGCTATGCCGCCATCTCCAGCCTGTTTCCCGCTTCGCTCGGCTACACCGACAATGGTACGGGCGCGGGCGGCCTCAATGGCGAAGCGCAAACGGTGGATACGGGCGATCTGGATATTCGCAGTTCCACCATCCAGACCCAGCAGGGCGGCAACATCAACATCCTGGGTCCGGGCGGGCAGGCCTTGATCGGCAGTGTCGATGCGCCCCCCGTTATTACCAACTCCAGCGGTGCTGTCGTCGCTGGCCCCAACAGCATGGGCGTGCTCACCCTGGAGCAGGGTGATGTGAATATCTTCACCGACCGCAGCCTGCTGCTGGCGCAAAGCCGCATCTTCACCGAGCAGGGCGGCAACATGGTGATCTGGAGCTCCAACGGCGACATCAATGCGGGCCAGGGTGCGAAAACCGTAGCGGTGGTACCGCCGCCCACGTACCTGTGCGACCTGGATGCTTTCTGCCTGATCGATGCCCAGGGCGAAGTCAGCGGTGCCGGTATTGCCACCTTGCAAACCATTCCAGGTGCAGCAGCGGGCAATGTTTACCTGGTCGCGCCGCGTGGCACGGTCGATGCCGGCGATGCGGGCATTCGTGTCTCCGGCAACATTTACGTGGCCGCTGCGCAAGTGCTGAACGCCGTCAACATCCAGGTGCAAGGCAGCAAGATTGGCGTGCCGGTAGCGCAGACGGTGAACATCAGCGGGCTGACTGCCGCCAGCGCCGCTGCCGGCGCGGTGAGCAAGGTGGCGCAGGACATGGTGAATCAGCAGCAGAATGATGCGCTCAGCAAATTGCCATCAATCATCTCGGTCGAGGTGCTTGGTTTCGGCGACAGCAGCTCAAGCATCATGGGTGGCGGCAGCGGCTACGACCCAAACAGCCCTGTGCAAGTGCTTGGCGCGGGACATCTCAGCGAGGCGCGCAAGCAGTCGCTGACCGAAAGCGAACGTAAACGGCTCGCCGAATAGTCGTAGCCGTCGTTTTCACGGAAATCGATATCGAGGGAGGCGATGTGCTCCCTTCGCAGTGAACCGGTTCACTGCAATGGATTGAGGTGACTCACATTGAACCAGAGTGCGCTCCTGGAAACGCTCATCCAGCTTTCCAATTTCCGACAGTACGACAGGGCCGAGTCTGTGCTTGCCACCTGTGAAATGGAGCAGCTGCGTCAATTGCTTATCGTCTCGGATCGGGCTTTCAGCGCACGCCTGACGTATTCGCTGAAAAAGCAATGGCAACGCAGTCAGGACGCTGCATACAAAGGGAGGAAATCTCCGTTGAAAGCCCTAGTCATCATTTTGAACACCTGGTGCGCTGAGGGCAGACGTAGCGCTGTTCGCTGCGTGCTGAGCGAAATGCAGGAGAGTGATCTTGCCGTATTGATGCAGCAGGCCAGTCTTGATCGCGAGATCTACTCCATGCTGCGTGAGTACATCATTCGGCAGTAGGCGAATAGCCAAAGCGATGCAAGGCGTGAGCGCACGCTGTATTGGACGTGAGACGAAGTTATTTGGATAGATACCGATACATATAACTCCCCAAAGGATTATAAAATAATATTGACTGAAAAACGTGAAGTTAGTCATAAAAAATAGTGTAATTTGAATATTCGTGCGAGCCGTCGCATATTAATTATATTACTGAAAATATGACATAACTGATTTGTTCTATAAAAAATAGTGTAATTCAATTGGAATATTTGGCGACATTAATACTTAATGTCGTTGTCATTGCCGGGATGTACAAAGTACGGGCCTCTAATTCGGAGGTATATGCGTAATTGGGGAAAGACCATGACATTCGGACTTACTAAGTTCAGCACCCGCACCAAGTTGGTGGTTGGCGCTATCGCGTTGGTTCTGGCCGGACTTTCGCACGCTTCTGGCACGCTGGTGGGTGGCGGCGCGACGCTGCCATCGGTCGGCTATGTGGGCAGCAATGCTGCCTCGGGCAATTTGCAACTTTTCGGCACCGGCACCGGCACCGGCATCGCTGCAGGTTCGCTGTTCGGCGTGTATGCGGCACAGACGGGCAACCCCGGTGTCTCCTACTGCCTGACCGGCAGTGGCGCGGGCAAGGATGTCCTGGCTGGAGGCACGATCGGAGCCAACACCTATGGCGTGCAGACTAACTGTGCGAAGAATGCCAATGGTGTCGTCAACGGTTTCGGTGCTCCGGCAGTGAGCCGCACGGATCTGCTCCAGCCGAGCTTTGCGGCGGCCGATTCACCGCTGGCTGCGACGGATGTGTCCAATTACCAAACCGGTCATGGCTCCGCTTCCGACTTTCCCACGCAGTTTCCGGTCATTGCGGGCGCAGTAGGCATTGGCTTCAATTTGACGGACAGCACAGGCGCCCAGGTGACTGCTTCGGAAGTGAACTTTACCGCGACGCAGGTCTGCCAGATTTTCTCCGGCACGGTCACCGCCTGGAATGACTCGCATTTGGCCAGCGCCTTTACCTTGCCTTCGGGACACTCGATTCCTGCCACTGCGATCAACGTGCAGTACCGCTCGGATGGCAGCGGCACCTCCTTCAGCCTCAGCAACTATCTGTCGAATAACTGCAGCCCCGCCGGGCTTTCAAGCGTCTTTGAAACCAGCCAAACCTTCGGCTCTACGACGGCGGGGTCGGGCGGTACACCCGCAGCTGGCAGCGTAATCTCCAACTTCTTTACAACGCTGCCGAGCAACTGGACCGGCACGAGCGGTAATTCGGGCGTAGCGAATGCCATTGCATCTGCCACCGGCAATGGCAACGTCGGTTACGTCGAGACGGCCAATGCCCTCGCGCTAGGCTTGACAACCCTGCAGCTTGCCGATGTGGCCAGCAAGAGCCCGACAGCCAACTTCGGCACCCCGCTTGTCATCGGCAGCACTGATGTGGTCTACAACGAAGTCATTAACCCCACCAATGCCACCAACGGTACCGCCCAAGTTGAGGCACTCACCAGCCCTCCCAGCACGGAGTGCATTGCGTTGGTGCCGCCGACGGATTATGCGATTCCCGGTAGCCGCGGTGGCATTGTGCCGTCGACCAGCTATCCGATCGTCGCCGTTTCGTATTTCCTGGGTAACGCCCAGGGCAATATATCGACGGACCTGGCCAGCACGGCGAAACTGGTGGACGCCCCGTACAACGCTACCATCACCGGTAGCGTAACCACCGTCGGATCGGGCACGGGCCTGGCATTCCTGAACATCACCAATGCCGGTACTAATTTCACCGCGACCTCCCCGGGTGCCTGCCTGCACTAAGTTCCACGTTTCATAAAGCACGAGAGGAGAGAGCCATCGCTCTCTCCTCTTTTTTGCCGGTTTAAAAACGCGAAACGCGGCACGAGCAAAGATCATCAAGCCGAAACCTTCATTAACGTCGTCGCAGCGATTGCTGCGTTATTAAAACGCCATCTCGATCAGAGGACGTTATGTATTTCGAGTTCTCGTGATTCATTCGATCCGAATAAAATTCGCAATGACAAAAATGTGGCAATTAACATAAATAGATGTTTTTTTTCGTCATGCCTTCTTCATGGCGTAAGCGCACAGTTTGCAAGTGCCGCAGTGTGATACGAGCGGGTCTCGCAAGCATCGGCACTTGTAGTGATCGTGAGCATTACGGCTGTAAACGTTGAGCGACAACACGCGCACCAATGAAATGTTTCGCGTTGCAGTCCTCGTCTGAGGCGTGCGCGACAGGGGGCAACAACAAACAAGCTTCCCGGTGAAGACATCTTCAACGGTACGAATACCGACGCAACGAGATGGTTTCTTGCCGGGCGCTGCGTAGCGCCCATAACTTTCAATTGAGGAGTTCCATGATGACTGATCAACTAAGATTCAAGACGCGTGCCTCAGGGCGCCGGTGGTCCGCCGGCGTGAGCCGCTGCGTGCTTCCTCTGCTGATGGCAAGTGTCGCGCTGCCTGCCGCAGCCAAAAACAACAATGCTTACGTGGCCAATCAAACTGGCAACACGGTCTCGGTGATCGACACGGCCAGCAATGGCGTGATGGCCACCGTGCCGGTAGGGACCAATCCTGCGGGCGTAGCGCTCAGCCCCAATGGCAAGCAAGTCTACGTGGCCAATCTCAGTTCCGACAATGTGTCCGTGATCAACGTCGCTACCAACACCGTGACGGCTACCGTGGCGGTAGGCAGCTCTCCTGCAGCCATCGTGATCACTCCCAATGGGGCAGAGGCTTATGTGGCCAACGCGAATGCAGGCAATGTCTCCGTCATCGACACGGCCACCAATGCCGTGACCGCCACAGTAGCGGTGGGAGACAGCCCTTCCGGCATAGCGGTGAGCCATGATGGCGCACACGTCTACGTGACCAATGAACAAGACGGCACCGTTTCGGTGATCAATACGGCGACCAACACCGTGGCCGCCACGGTAGCGGTGGGGAATAATCCTTTTGGCGTAACGGTCGGACCCTTCGGCAAACAAGTGTATGTAGCCAATTTTGGTTCCAACGACGTCTCCGTGATCAACACCAACTCAAACACTGTGACTGCCACGTACCCGGCCGGGAATGGTGCCAACGCCGTAGCGGTAGGGCCCTTGGGCGTTCGTCTGTATGTAGCCAATTTCAACGACAACACCGTCTCCGTGATCAACGCCATCAATGGCAAGACGATTGCCACGGTGCCGGTAGGGACGGCTCCTCAAGCCGAAGCGGTAAGCCTTGATGGCAAGCGTCTCTACGTAGCCAATGTTAATTCCGCCAATTTGTCTGTGATCGACACGAGCAATGACACGGTGACCACGACGGTGGCCGTTGGCAACTCTCCCGCATCCGTGGCAACCCAGCCGGGTTGCCTCTGAGGACGAAACGAGTAGCGTGATTCGCTAAAAGCTCCAACGCTCGCTATAGAGAAAACACAGACGGCCATCTCTCGAGATGGCCGTTTTTGCAGCTCATACGCTCATAGGTGCTCTCTCGACCGGCAGCGATCTCATCGATGGATTGTGCCGCCCTATTGCGGACCTACAAACCAATTAAGCGCCATCAATTGGTCTCGTACAGCTTCAAAATACTTATGGCAGAGCGCGATCTAGCAGCTTCAGTACTCGCCAAGTCAACGCCTGCCTGATCATCTAATCAGGAAGTTGTTCGATCGGTCGGTTTCAGGCGATAAGAGGAGGGGGCAGACAGCCCCCTCTCTTAGTACGAGATGGAGAAAAGCTTTGACCTTCAGTGCAACTCAGTCGTGTAATTCACCGGAATCCACTGCCACGCTTTACCGTTCGCACTCACATGACCGAGGCCTGGGAAAGAGAGATGGGCAGCGCCGACAAGCGCACCGTCCTTGTAGGCGCGTGTAAACACTTTGGCTCGCGAGTCAGCGGCTTCCTTCGCATCGGTATCAAAAGCAATCGTGATCGACGGATTGTTGAACTGCACGGATCCGACGTGGATCGAGTCACCTACCAGCAGTAGATCCTGGCCCTTGCTCTCGACGAGGTAAGCGGTATGGCCCACCGTGTGGCCGGGGCTGGCCATCGATCTCACGCCAGGTACGATTTCTGCGTTGCCGTTGAACGACTGAAATTTCCCTGCGTCGATGTAGGGCTGTACCGAGGCCATGGCACCCTGGAAAAAGCCCTTGGAATCTGCGGGAGCCTTATCCATGTTGGCTTTGTTGAGCCAGTACGCTGCTTCATGCTCGTCGGCGTGAACAATGGCGTTGGGGAAGACGCGTTGTCCATTTGCGACGAGGCCACCTACATGATCAGGGTGCATATGCGTCAGCAGGATGTCGTCCACCTGCTCGGGTGCGTAACCTGCAGCGCGCAAGTTGGCGATGAGTTTGCCAAGGGTAGGGCCGAACAACGTACCGGCACCGGTATCCACAAGCACCAGGCGTGAGCCCGTATTGATCAGGAAGGCGTTGTCGGACACTTCCAGTGGCGAGCCCAAGAACGATTTCTTGAGCGTCGCATCGGTCAGTGCCGCTGGTTCACTCAGAAGCTTGTCGACGGGCAGATCCACGGTGCCATCGCTGATGACGGTGATTTCGAAATCGCCCAGCATGGTGCGATAGAAACCCGGCGCTTGGGTTTTGACCATTGGTGCCGCTGCGCTCACCGGGCCGGCAGTGAAGGCAACGCCGAACGTGCCCAGTGCCAAAGCGAGCACCGTGTTGCGAAGGAAGCGGGTAGGTAAAGACTTGAGGTTCATTGCGCGAGCTCTCCGTTAGCCCGACAGGGTTGGGTTTGTCGGTCGGCGAGAGTTTGTATCGTTGCGATAATTGGAACAATAAGAAAATATGCAAATATCTATTGCGAAATACGCAATAATATTTGGATAGAATGGCAAGCCTTATGATCGATGCGCTCAATGATTTTCTGGCAGTCGCCGCCTGCGGAAGCTTTTCTCAGGTAGCGAAGAAGCAGGCTGTTGCCGTGTCATCGGTGACACGCAAAATTGACTGGCTTGAAGCGGAAGTCGGTTCTCGGCTGTTTCACCGCAGTTCGCGTCGGGTCGTGCTCACCGATGCGGGTGAGCAGTTCATGCCTCGCGCACGTAACATCCTCAACGAACTCGCGGAAGCGAAAGAAGCCATCTCGTCGGCCAACGACGATCCGCGTGGACTGTTGTCCATAACGGCGCCTACGATCTTTGGTCGCCTGCATTTGGCGCCGGCGATCGCGAATTTTTTGAGGCGCTATCCCGGTGTGGAGATCGAGCTCCATCTCAGCGATCAAGTCATTGACCTCGTAGAGCGTCGCCTTGATGTCGCGATTCGTATTGGCTTGCTTCCCGATAGTGATCTGCACGCAGTGACCTTGGCGCCACTACGCCAAATTACGTGTGTGAGTCCCAGCTACATCGAGCATGCGGGAAAGCCTGAAGAACTTGGCGACTTGTTGCACCACGACTGCATCACGGTGGCAACGATGCCGGCAGCGGCGGGAGCGTGGTGCTATGAAGGTGTCAACCGAAACCAGCCACTTCCGGTTAGTGGTTGCCTGCGTACCGACGACAAGGGAGGCATGCTCCAAGGGGCACTGGCCGGGTTGGGGATTGTGCAATTGCCCAGTTGGCTTGTCTTCGAGGATATTCAGGCCGGTCGGCTGATCCCTTTATTTGCCGATATACCCCAGCCTTCACAGCGTGCCCGGCCGGCCATCCATGCTGTCCGTCTTCCAGGGCGTTCTCATGAAGTGAAGGCAAAACTCTTTATTGCGCACCTTCAACAGGCCGTGGGAATCCCGGCGTACTGGGATGTGTTGAGAGGAGTTGGCTAATCACTCCAGCCCTTTCCGCCTTATCGTGGGCCATGTCGTGCTCTGGCTGCGGTGAATGTCTGTCCATAACGCGGTCCTACCGACATCCCCCGCTTTGAGTGACAGTCGACTTTAGAATACGGCCGTCACTGACCGCCTGCTAATTTCTGCGCAAAAAACCAGGAGCCCGCAGCGAGCGGACTCCTGGGCGTCGACTACTGCATTACTTAGGGATTGGTGGCCGTGATAAAGCCAGGGGTTGCGCCAATGAAAGTGCTTGCCGCCTGGATATCGAAACTACCCCAGCCGGTGGCGTTATCTCGTCCGGTGGTGGCCGAGTAATAGCCATTATTGCCAGTGGTGACATCGTGGAACGGGAAGCTGCTTGCATAGGCATAGAGCGCCGGCGCGGCGAAACCCAGACCGTTGTTATTCGCGGTCTCCAGGCGAGCCCAGGAACCGACGAACAACGGCGAGGCCAGGCTGGTGCCACCGTTTGTGTAATACCCCGACTGCGAGATACCGGAGGTCGAGCTCTTGGTGAAGTAGACGATGATCGGCGAATTCGTCCAGTCCGCGTCGAAAGCCACATCCGGCACTTCACGATGCGGATAGCTGCTCGACTGCCAGCTCGGCGTGGCTTCGGAACCGCTGATGCCGCCACCGCTGTAGGGCCAGGAGGCCTCCGAGGTGTAGACGTCGGACGTGCTGGTGCTCAGGGTCGTGCCGCCGGCCGCTACTACATAGGGCGAGCTCGCCGGGTAGTTCACCGAGAGCGTGGTCTTGCTGCCGTAAGCACCGTTTTCAGGAGCCGAACCGTTCAGCGGGCAAGGATAGGAGCCGTTATCGCCGGTCGCGGCTGAGAAGGTCTGTCCCTGCGTTACACCAAGCTGGAATGCCGAGTCCGCGAAGCCTGGCGCACCGTCGCACTCGGGTTCTCCCCAAGACATGTTGATCACCTTGGCGGTGTTGTCGCTCACTGCTTTGTTGATCACCTGCAGCAGGCCGCTGTTGCTGGCGCCACTGGAACCGTTGGTGCTGCTGTAGGTGCCACCATCGGTGTAGAAGATCAGCTTCTGCACGCCGCCGCTGACGCCGACGATGGCCTGCGCGTCCATGCCCCATTCGCCCTGACCGCTATCGTCGCTGCTGCTCTTGGTCGTGGTCGAGACGATCGAAGTCGGCACGGCAGTGACCTTCTGACCGCTTTCGAACTGGGTCAGGTCGTTCACTGCATTGGTCATGCTGCCCCAGCCGATGATCGCCACCGTTGTCTTGGTAGCTACCGCTGTGCTGCCCGCGTCGTAAACCGTGGCGAACTCCTGCGGATAATACGCGTGCGCCGACGAATTGCCGGTCACCGAAACAACGGTATAGGCAGGACGCAGCTGCGATGCCGGCAACGAGAATGTGTGCGCCTGATGCAGCGTTTGCAGGCCAAGTACTTGATCGACTTGCCCACTCAGAGTCGCCGGCACCTGGACATCGGATGTGTTGGCAATGCCGCTATGCCCGTTCCGGGTAAAGTGCCCGACTTCGGTGTGGAATGCGCTGCGCGCCGCACCCACCGTGCCGTCAGCCGTCACCAACAAACGGTTCGGTGCAATCTGTACATGGGTGAAGCCCTGCTGGGTGAGGTAATCCGCTACGGCTTGGGCCTGCTGCTGGGTCGGCGCGAAATTCGCCGCGCTCTCCTGGCTGGTCAGGAACTGGTGGTAGGACGGACCGGGATGGAACAGCTCTTGGGTATAGCTATCCAGCACATCCTTGTTACGCAGTTTCAACGCTACGGTAATGGACACCAGCTCCTGATCCGCCGCATAGCCGTTAAAGGCGGCATCGGCGGTATCAGGCACTTGCGTGCGGGTTGCCGCCCACGCCGCGGCATCAGCGCCGTGCGCAGCAGGGGCGACCATCAGGCCTTGCATACCGATCGCCAATGCCAACGCCACTGCTAGACGTCCACGTGTAAAAGTGCGCGACATACCGTTTGCAAAATTCGTCATATTGGAAATACTCCCAAAGTCAGTTGAACCAGCTTCTGTAAAATTCATCGCGGCTTTTACCCCGCGCCCCAACGAGCTCCCCACGGACGCCTTACCTTCATGCAACCGCCTTGCAAAGCGTCCCATTCAATCTAGCAAATTCATTTGGCCATTTATACGGGCAATTGAATATGAGCGCACGGCGCGTGCTATAACTTCGCCTTATCGTTGGTACTGATGAGGAAGTAGTCGCAGTTAGCCAGGTGGCGCAGGGCAGGCGATTAGGGTGCGTTATCGAGGGTAGCGCAATAAGCTATCTCTAGTCCCCGTTTTTGACCCAGGGCAGACATGCACGACGCAGACATACACTACTTTGATTCCAGATATTGGCCAGGGGAGCAACCGATCATTTTCCGGAAGTCGTTATACAAATGCGCCTGATCGAAGTAGCCCATGTTCTGTGCGAGTGTCGCGCCCGCTACAGGCTCGCCTGCGGTGAGCTGAGTGAGTACGTCATACACACGATAGCGCTTGATGACCCAGCGTGGGCTCGCGCCTATATATCGATGGAATAGTCGCTGAAGTTTGCGTTCTGGCAGGCCAAAACGGGTGGTGAGATGCTCCACGCGTGTCACTGCACAGTCGTTCGCTATGGCATCAACGATGCGACGCGCGATTCCCACGTTAGGGTCGCGCGCGGGCAAGTGGGTGATCAAGAATTTTGCAGCAGCCTCCACCATGGCGTGATCATCGCCGCACATCAGTACACGCTGCTCAGCGGATACAGCATCGGGGAAAACGTGTTCTGCGGTCACAGACGAATTGGCGATCGTGCTGATGGGTTTTCCGAAGAATGGATAGAACGCGCCCGGGCGAAATTTGATGCCAAGAATGCTGTCCTTATCTTTCAATTCACGGGTAAAGCGACGCAACTGCACACCGTAAATCTTCGAGCGGCCGGGTGCGAATACGAGATGTACGCTCGGATGCGGAAGCACGATCCGCGTCTGTGGCGAGCACCCCCGAAGATCCCAGGTTTCCAACCAGAAATGCTCGACCCACTCGGTCAGTTCACTCGGTGGCGCATGGCGCCTGTGCTGATAAGTCCCTGGCGAAGGCGAATGGTGCAATACACCACAGCCCTGTCCAAATGCACTCCGATCAAGCGGGCTGTCTGGGGCGACCTGCTGCGTATTCGGATGTCGGCTTTTTCCAATCATCTTCGCGTGACTCGCGATGCAATAAGAGGGCAGATTTCCGGGGAGGGGGCGCAAGGATGAGGTTGTTCAGCGATGTGCAACCTCCCTGGCGCTCATCCTACTACCACACGAACCGAGAGCTCATGCTTATGAAAATAGTCACGATGATTCTTCTCTCTTGCTTTGCTTGCTTTGTATGTAGCGTAACGAGGCCCGCGTCACTAGCCGTCGAAAGTCCGGTTACGTCAGGCTCCGGCACATCAGAGCTTGAGCCGATAAGGACGGTTGAGTTGAAATTTTCGGCATTCAATCGACACGACGCTGCCGCTATCGAAAATCTCTACGCCAGCGATGCAATCCTGCGTAGCCCAGACTATCCTGAGCTCCTTGGCAACTCGAAGATCGCCGATACATACCGTTGGATTTTCGACGCCATACCCGACGCGAAAGACAGCATCGTCACCATCGAAAGTGCGGCGAACCATGTCTACGTTCAGTTTGTCCTGTCCGGTCATCTGAAAGATGCAGGAAACAAACCCATCAGCGTTCGAATCATGTCGGTTTACACGATCAAGGATCACCTAGTTGTGAGTGACTCAACCTACTACGATCGAAAAGCGCCGTAGCTATGGCCGCTTGCTCTACTAGCCATGCCGGGTGCCATTTTTACTATCTTCCGGCGCATCTCTGAGCGCTCTATTTGGCCTTCCAGGCGGTGGCACTAATGAGAAGGCCGTTCACTGCAGTACAAAAAAGATGAGGTGACATGCGCTTCTATTGATTGCGTATCGACAACTCACGCAAGGACCGAGTTGTGCAGGCGCTGCAGGATCAGTTCGGCCAGGCGAGTCACGGCAGGTGACGGTTCCGCTTCGCTGCGATACAGCGCAAGGCCAAGGGTTGGCAATGAGGGAAGATGTGCGTTATGCGCATCTAGCGCACGCAGCTCCGACGGCAAACCTAGTGGTGTGCGCACGCTGATGCCCAGGCCAGCTTTCACCGCAGCCCAGGTTCCCGCCAGGCTCGCGCTGGTGAAAGCGATACGCCAGGAAATACCCGCGCGATCCAGCGCATCAATCGCCGCCGTTCGCATCAGACAAGGTGCATCGAGCACCACCAGCGGCAGCGGCTCGTCACTTTCGCGCAGCGTGGCAATTTGTTCGCTATCACCGATGATCCATCGCATCGGCAACGTGCATATGTGCTCGGCATGCGCCGTGCCAGGCTCGGTTTCCCAAGCCAAAGCCAAGTCGAGCTGGTCCGCGCCCAGCGACTGCAGCAATACCGCATTGCGCGCTATGTGCACTTCCACCCGCAATTTCGGATGCGCGCGCCTGAAGTGACCCAATATTTCCGGCAGCACGTTCTCGCCGAAATCCTCCTGCATGCCGAGGCGCACGGCACCATCGAGTTGAGTACCACGCATAGCGCTGACCGCTTCATCGTTGAGCTCTAGCAGACGTCGTGCATAAGCCAGCATGGTTTCGCCTGCTTCGGTCAGCGCCATGCCACGACCTGCTTTGCGTAACAGCGGCGTACCGGCCTGATCTTCCAGCTTTTTCAGTTGCGCGCTCACGGCAGAGGTCGATCGGGCCAGCCGCTCCGCAGCCTTGGCAAAGCTGCCCAGTTCGATGCCGGCAACGAAGCTGCGCATGACGTCCAGATCAAAGGTGATGCGTTGCATATAACCATCCTGCTTTACGGGATTATGAATTCATTAATTCCCGATTTTCAGCATCATGTTGGATCGCTAAGGTAGGTTCCGTCAAACCACTCGGAGCCACCCATGTCCCTCGATCCTCACTATGGCCAACAATCCCTGGGCGACCTGGCTCCCAAGCTGGCCGAACTCACCGACCAGACGCTGTTCGGCGACATCTGGCTGCGCCCCGGCTTGACGCCACGTGAGCGCAGCCTCGCCACGGTGTCGGCGCTGATCGCCCTCAACCGGGTCGAACAACTCCCGTTTCATTTGCGGCGTGCGCAGGACAACGGCATCAGTCGCGACACGCTGGCCGAGTTGATCACCCATCTTGCCTTCTATGCGGGATGGCCAAATGCGGCATCGGCAGTATCGGCACTGCGCACCGTGATGAATGAAGCGAAGACGCCATGATCACGATGCAGTACCGCATAGTTCTGCCTGCCGACTACGACATGGAGATCATTCGGCGGCGCATTGCGGAGCGGGGGCATCTCACGGACGATTTTCCGCAGTTGTCGTTCAAGGCTTACCTCTACGCTGATCGCAGCGCGGGCAATCGGGAAAACCTGTATGCACCGTTTTATCTGTGGCACGACACGCAAGGCATGAATACGTTTCTTGGTGGCACGGGGTTCGCCGGTGTCGTCGAATCGTTTGGTCGTCCCATCGTGCATACCTGGTCGGTGTGGTGTGCGGAAACGGCTCCCGATCTGTCCATCGCAACCCATGCGACGCGTGAAATACTGCCCATCGCCGCGCATGCCTCGCTGGGCGAGCTGCGCGATTCGGAAAGCATCGGTGCGCAGATGGATCTTGAGCGTGGCGCCATCGCAACGATTCGTGCCTATGACCCCACTACCTGGACGTTGCTGCGCTTTCGACTGTGGCAAAGCAACATCCATCCATCGGTGGAAGATGGTGTTGATGTTTACATGGTCGGTCATCTTTCCCAGCCTTCAGCAAAGCACTAACCATCAGGAGATTGCTCATGCCCCTCGTTCGCATCGCCATGCGCCGCGGCAAACCCTCGGCCTACATTGCTGCTGTACGTGACAGCATCTACACCGCCATGCGTGAAAGTTTCGATGTGCCAGAAAACGATCGTTTCATCTTGGTTAGCCAGCATGATGCCGATGAATTCGACTGCGATCCTCGTTATATGGATATCGTACGAAGCGATGATCTGGTCGTCATTCAGATTGCTTGCCGCGACTCTCGCTCGGTAACGCAGAAACAAGCATTCTTTCGATGCGTAGCAGAGAAACTCGCCATCGCTCCGGGACTTCGCCCCGAGGACGTGTTTATCAATCTGCTAGAGACGGCCAAGGAAAACTGGTCGTTTGGCAACGGCATCGCACAATACGCATGATCCGCTTGGACGAGTAGTTAGACGCCACTACTCGCTGTCTGAGGAGGCAATTGAAAAACCTATGGCTCGTGATGCAAAAGTAATAATCACCAGCACGAGTAGCGTGGAGAACGGATCCCAAAGACCCTTCAACATTGTTGCTAGTAGTGCCATTGGGATGACACCGCCGCCAAAAAATAGGAGGCCGATGATGACTGCGCCTAAGCCCCAGAGAGAATAGGTCAGGACGAACCCTAGCAACCACGTGACCAAGCCAAACACGTAGGAAGATATAAAAATTACAGAGCCCGTGAAGCCGCGAAGCCGTTTGAAAATGGAAAGCGGCATAAGTATCAAGATATCCAGCGCCACGGCTAGCCAACCAATAGCGATGAGAGGAGAGAGGAGATGATCTGAGGCCCATGTACTGCCAAGAATGAAAACAACTGGCAGAGCGAGGATACCGACGAGCACTACGATGCCGAACAGGGCACCGTCTGTCTGCTTTAGTGTGTCAACCATTTCGTCTGTCCCTGTGCTGACGTGTAACTGCGCTATACATCCTTGATGCGCTTGGATGCCCCACTCAATGCGCTGATTCCATCGCAGCTTATCTGTGTCCAGTCCGGCTAACAACCGGATGGGTACTGACGGCGGGTCTCGATGTGGTAATTTCACTGCCGGTGTCGGCGCAAATCTGTTTCACACAGCCTGGACCCACAGCGAACATCAGCAATCCCGCGACGCAATGCTGAGAAAATTGCTGGCGCTAACCGACCGACAACAACGCTGTTGTCAAAGAAATTCCGATTGAAAACACGCCGCATGTTCAATCTGCTCGTTACCGATTCACATCGGAGCGACAGCCAACTTGCCCGCTTCGGTTAACTCGCCACAACGAAAAACGCTGTCCGCCGCAACGGATTTGGACCACGGGTCGGAATCCCAGGAAAAGTAGGTGAATCCAGCCAAACGCTTTTGTG
This sequence comes from Rhodanobacter sp. MP1X3, assembly GCF_014207165.1. Classification (NCBI taxonomy): domain Bacteria; kingdom Pseudomonadati; phylum Pseudomonadota; class Gammaproteobacteria; order Lysobacterales; family Rhodanobacteraceae; genus Rhodanobacter; species Rhodanobacter sp. MP1X3. The sequence continues at coordinate 161,410 of NZ_JACHCO010000008.1, forward strand.
CGACGACCGTTGCAAAGTTTGCGCGCATTTCCTTGACGAGCAGGGTGCGGCTCTCATCATGGATCGGGCACGTTGCACTTGAATTGGGAAATCCCCATTCCGTGATCCAGCATGGCTTGCCGCCACCGGCGCCTCGCGGACGACATTCGGCCATTGCTACATTCATGAAATGAGCGGTGCGCTGCGCCGCCGCTGACGAATTTCCAGGTTGGCCAGGCGAAGGATACGTATGCACGCCATACGCATCGACAAGCGAATCGAGGCCGTGCTGTCGAAGAAAGGTGAGGGTGGCCGATAGACCCACCATGTCTTCCTTTTTGTTGTTGTAAAGCTTGGCGCCATCCACGGCGTCAACCATGCCCGCGGAAATGATCGGTGTATGTCGATTCAACTTTGAATGATCGCGAACATCTTTCAGTACGGTTACTACTTTCAGGTACTGCACAAACCCTTTGGCGATTTGCTTGCCTTCCGGATCATTCGAAAGATCGGAAAGCGTAAACGTTTTTCCTTCGCCAGGTAGCGGAAATTCCGGATTAAAAGCGGCCCAATTTATCTCATTGCCCAACTCCACGCCGGCCAACCCAATGCCGTTGGCATCCAGACTGTTGAACAAGGTCTGGAAAGCGGCCTTTGAAAGCGTCGGATCGGCAGAAGACAGCGGGTGGCCGCCCCACATCTGCGGGAATTCGTCGGGTTTGTAGGGCCGCACCGGTGCATTCGGTGAGTATTCGGGGCTAACGATCAGCTGGATCTTGATCCCCTGCGCATACAGACGCTTTGCGAAATCGATACCTTTCGCATCGCTACTGATGCCACAGCGAATAATCCGCACGTGGGCAGTCTTAAGTTGCGCAATAAGTGCATTCTGATCGGCAACACTAGAGCGCAGAGGATTGACTGCATTCACGCCAATGACAACGGTTTGCGCGTGGGCTATGTCAAAAAGCGATAGAAGTGCCAGAGAAGCCGCGAGTAGGGTGACGGCGCGAACAATCCTTATTCCGAACATAGACGTTTTCCGATAGAAGATAGATGTCTAAATAAGAAGCATCCAGCGCGGACCACTACATCGGGCTCAATGCCAGCGTTCCTGTGCATATGTAAGTGCGCCGCATCGGAAGATAGCAGAATGGATCGGGGACATTTGAAAGTGAAACTCAGGCTACCCTCCATTCGCCGGGCCAAGTGTTTGGCTTAGCTCACGATCCGTCTCAAATGGGTTGTAACGAAGCGGCGGCTTACTCAATGTTTAGGGCTTTTAAATGGATTTGAAAAGTCCTTTGAGTTCGGAAACAGATACAGTTCATCTGCGGCATAGTTGGTCATTAGATGAAAGCGGCTGAAAATCGGTATACCCAAATTGCCTTTAACCCGAAGCGAATTCTCTGTAGTTGCGGCTTCCGCGGTAAAGTTCGTGGGTACGTCATGGAAAGTGAAATTCGCGAGGGATACCGTCCGTAGCGTAGCGACAACGACTGGTTTCTTGCCTCCAGCTCCGCCGGTTTCCGAATCTGTATGAGGCCGGTTGCTCAGAAGATGTTGTGGCTTCCAATACGAAGGGAAGAGATCAAGCGGAGATCCGTTGCCGAGATCAAAGAAAACAGGAATCGGTGATTTTCCTTCCACAGAAATGTCGAGTACGCGATTGCCCGCGATCGGTTTCAGAACCACGCGTTGAGCGCCTATCGGCACTTTGAACGAGTCTGGGGCGAGAAAGGCAATTCTTCGCTTCTCAAAGTCAATGTCTACAACGAAGGCGTTGAAGGCTTCTTGTCCAAGAATCGCTGCGATCGGAACGCCTACGGTCCGACCGATGGCATCGAGGTCTAACTTTGTCGCTACAATCCCGTTTATCCTTGCATTGCCGAGTTGGATTGAGATGCCTTTGCAAAGAGCGGCATTGTCCGATCCGCCAGCGCCCTCCATTCCAATCTCGCCAGAGCAACGGATGCCAGCGGCATCTGCAACCTCATGCCCAACAACTGTCGTTTCTGCTCCGCTATCCAGCAGAAGCATCGCCTCTCGTCCATTAACCCGTGCGGGTATGAAGATGCGTTTGGAATCGACGAATTTGAAGTCGATCCATCCACTCGAATTGGACGGAGATGAAAATGTCTTTGTGGCGAGGTCCTTGGGCCGATTCAGAAGTTCGATTGGAAATGCGGCATTCAGAACGACATGGCTGGCATGCAAATCCGTCTGACTGGCCTCGTTTCCCGATTTGACTTTCTGCGCAAATGGCTGCTGCACGCCCTGGATCATCTTCCAATCGGAATAGACAACAATACGGGAACGTCCATCCTCGGTCATGCGGATCGCACCGAGTTGACCCGAGGACGGCTGAATGAAGAAGTCAAACGTATCTTCGTCACCAAACGAAACTCGAAAGATATGCCATAGCGTCTTGTCGTAAAACTCGTCGGGCCTTGCGCTGACGCCCGCGTGCATTTCGCCAACGAAAATTCCAGCAAACAGCAGCGCCGATTCACGCCGCATCGTGGTCAATTCACTGTTCGACAGCGTGATCGCCTGACCGCTCAGGTTCGTCTTCCACCCGCCACTTTCAGCGACAGCAACAGCGGTCTGAATTGAGTCGAGGTCCTCGCGCTCCCAGTACAAACCTCGACGAGTCGTCCAGACTTCCTTCGTTCCAGGAAGGCCTCCATCGACGATGCTGCCGGATATATGCGCAGAACTCATTTTCTTAAATACAACGCCGCCCCGCCAAGTCAAGTACTGATCGACGGCTTCAATCTTCACCGGCCGAGCAACCGTCGTCGGTCCGGCTGTCACAACCAGTGCGATCGCGGGTGAAAAGGCCAGCCATCCTATAAGAATCAATAGGGCCGCCGATCTTGCAGATACGAGAGCTGCACGAACAGAGAACATGGCCATAGAAAATCTCACTTCGGGGATGCTCGAAGAGGATTTAAAGTTATCCCTTTGAGGATAACAAGCTAGACAAAGGGGGCTAGACAAAGGGCTCAGAGTCTGAGGCATCCTCACAATTCCCGGCGCCAGCCATTCACTCATTGAGCTGCTGGAAGCGTGTCCGCAGCGGTTGCAGCTTGTTGACCGCGAACACTTGAGCGACCGGAATCACTGAGCCGAAACCGGTCGTACCCGTTGACGCCAGGCCGAGCAGCTGCGGCGGCACGCGATGCGCGGCCTCAACTTTTCCTCGAGGATGGTGAGGGCGTGGATGGATGGTCGCCACGCCAACTGTGCGAGCGGTTACTACGCGTACCCAATGCCTCATGGCATGTTCTGGGATGCGTCCGACGTCCACGCCGGATCGATCCACCAGGTGCGATCAGGAACTGCTGATGATCCCGATCGTTGGGATAGCCATCGCATGCCAGGGCGGGCGAATGACATTCGATTCGTTGAGGAACTTGTTGCTGAAGAATCATCTCTGCGGCACGGTCCATCCAGCACGATGCCGCTGATATCGCGGGCGGGAATAAGACTTCGGACCTTTTGGAATCGACGAGTATGTCGTTAGCGCACAGCGGTTGACACCGTCGACCAGCGATAGCAGACTCGATGTCAAGGAGCGTAGAAACTCCTCTAACAGCGGTACCCACCTCCGACAAATCGGTGGGTTTTTTGTGCCTATGTGTCTTATGGGTACAACCGACGCGATGCCTGCGTCGGGAGGGCGGCTAATACAACACCCGCAAGGGGAATACGCCCGCCGTCTGTTAGCGGTTTCTAACCTCCCGACTTCCCGTCCGGCGTAACGCTGTGGACGGGCACTTCTACGGAATGAGGAGGCGGCCATGTCAACGTTCGATTCGGATGATCGGGAAACGGTGGGCTATTTTCTGCCGGAGGACAGCCAGCTCCGGCTGAAGAAGCTGCGCGAGTACGCCGAGTTCCTCTCGCATATCGCGCAACCGCGCACGCCGGACGTGCAGCAGGAATGGATCCCAGAGATCCATGTGGGGCAGGTGGCGATCTGCCTCGAATTGCTGGCGGAGCAGGTGGGTCTCGTGCTGAACGACCTTTCGTTTCCGGCCTACTGGCGCGAAAGCGAGTCAGCGCCTGCGGCCGACGTCGCTGCGACGCGTGACGCCGCAGAGGTGATGCCCAACGACGCGAGTGCGTGCTACACCTTCGGCATGACCCTCGATCAGGTCGATATGCTCAACCAGCTGATCGACATGATTACCGCTCATGGCGATGTAGTGAACGCCAGCCATGAAGCCGAGCTGGCCGACCACACGCTGTCGCTACTGGGGCATGCCATCTTCAACGACGCGCGCGCCGTACGCGAAATCATCCGCCAGGTGGAATCGCAGCAGCTCAACCCGACGCGCGGTTCGCACGCCGGCGTAAGCGAAGAGCAGGGCGTCTACCACGTCGCGCGAAAACGCTCTCGGGTTCACTGGGTAAAGAATGCAATCGCGAGTCAGATGCCGGTGTTGCCAAGGAGCGCGCCGTTCGGATCGAAGGCGTATAGTTTGGGGAGCTCGCTGCAACGGCGAGCTATGCGATGTACTCATTAACTTACGGGAAGAACGTTATGAAAATCGTTTCATCGTCTGCCGTGTTATCAGTGATCGTCGGTCTCGCTGCATTGGGCGTGAGTGGATATAGCGGCGGAGCTCAAGCTCGAGCTCAAATACTGCCTCCACCCAGCGTGTGTGTCTTGTTATATCAAAGTTGTATTAAAGATGGTGGTACCCGGGCGGAGTGTGCACCGCTGCTCGTGGGCTGCAGTCCTTAGTACTCAGTACTTTGTTCGACAACCTTCGTAGAAACTCAATCCACAAATAGAGCACCAAGTCTCTCCGTGCCGAGCGCAGAGAGACGCTTGGAAATTTGCAGGAATTAGTGGATAAACGAAGGGAATTGAAAGATGGTGGAGCAGAGGGTATGAGGATCAAACTGACCGCCTCCTAAATCTTGAACCGGCCTACGGTAGAGAGTAGCCCCCTCAAATGTCCGCTTCCACTCAGAGCGGACACTAGTAGGTTTCAAGTAATGGCTCGAACTCGAAGAGCATGTGCTCTGGAATGTCCAGACGTCCGTCTTCGTAGGCGCAGGTGAAGATTGTTTTGTCCACCACATGGGCCAAGAACAAAACTGGCCCCGGTACGTTTTTCTACCTGTAGCCAAACCTGCAGCAGCTCATTGTGGGCGCGACATGGGAGCAAGAGACACGTTCCTGTCGTGTACCCTTGGAAGATCGTAGCAGCGGGGCGAGTCACGCCGCGTTTGCAGTAGTAGCTTGACTCGCGTCCGTTCCCTACGGATCGAACTTCTTCTCCACTCCTAGCAGGATCGACTGGTTGTCCTTGCTCGTGTTGTCCAGGTAGTTCTCATACTCGGCACGGAACGTCCAGCCTTGAACGGTCTGCAGGCCTATGCCGGCACCAAGCAACGTGTGGTTGCGTGACTGATTGAGCAAGGTCGCCTGATATAGCGGTCCGCTCAGCAGATCGGCATAGCGCATCGTGGCTTCACTCGATCCCTGCATGTCATGACCGAACTCCGCGCGCAGCTGTGGAGCCCATACACCGTAGTCGCTCTTGACCGACCACTGCGCCAGCACACCAAGAGTACCTGTGCTGGTCTTGACCGTCTGCCGCTGATACGCGAGCGAATAGGTCGCGTCGCCGTGCTCGGTGTAGGCGTCGAGATTCGCGTGGGCCAGGTCCAGCCGCCCATAAGGCGTGAACAGCAGGCCGTCGTCGGTATGGTGTTCGTAACCGACCGAAAACGATCCGAACCATTGCTTGCCATCGCGATTGCCGAACACGGTGTTGCTGTCATCGGTGACATAGCGACGCGCATCGAACGACAGCCACTGATAGCCGAGCAATGCATCGGTGTATAGCGCCTCCGTCGGACGGAAGCTGGCGTAGATCGCCCCGTTGTAGCTGTTGACGGTACTTCGGCTGTCGTGCTGACCGACGTCCGAATCGTCGTGGCCATAGCCGGCGCCTACGCCGACCGCCAGTCGTTCGGTCACCTGTTTATCCGCACCCACGCTCAAACCCTGCGTCGTGAAGTCGACGCCGTTGTCGCTGGTGCCCGGCTGGGTCTTACCGAAGTTCACGGCACCGCCGGTCCAGATCGAGAAACCACCCAGCGTGGTGCCGCCGCCGCTCGGTCCCATCAGCGGACTGGTCGACGTCGGCGCGTCCGGCGAGACCAGGAAACGGGTCGTTCCGTTCTGGGTATCGTTGTTCAGATCGCTCATCGCGTCGGGGCGGCGCATGCTGTCCGCCGAGCTCGCGGTGATGCCGTTGCTGAAGCCACCACCACCACTGCCGCTGTGCAGTGCTTCCAGACGACGCTGGAAGTTGCTGATCTGCCCGATCGCCATGCGACGTGTGGCATCCGCCTGGGCATCGAGCACGCCGAGCACTTCAGCGTTCTTCGATGGATCACTGCGCAAGGTCACGTTGACGGTCACCGTACCCGGCGCAGAAGTGGCATACGCGTTGGCGAGCGTATAACGCAGCACCGCGGCACCACCGAACGTCGGTGCGGCCGTGTACGAGAGCATGTAGCCCGTGCCACTGGCTTTGATCGTTGCCGAACCGGCGTTAGCCGGCGAAATCGATACCAGCGTCGCCGCCGTAAACGGACCGCCGTGCGCGCTGGCGGTGAGATCAATCTGCACCGTCGAGCCGGCGGTCGTCGTGGCCCCGAGCGTGGGTGCGACCGGCACCGCATTGATCGTCACGGTGACATGCGCCGGCTTGGAGGCACCGAAAGGGTTAGACAGCGTGTAGTCGAAACCGACCGTGCCAGATGCATCGGCCGCTGCGATGTAGACCAGATCGGTGCCTTGGACGACCACCGTGCCGGAGGGCGGTTGTGTGGTGATCGCTGCGGCAGTGAAGGGTCCATTCGCGGCCCCTGTGGTGGCGTGCAACGTGACCGACTTGCCAGCGAGCACCGTGGCGGACTGCGCAGTAGCCACCGGCACGGCACCGGCAACGACCGTGATGGTTTCCGTCGCCGGCGCGGACGTGCCACCTGAGCCTGTCGCGGTGTACTTGAACGCATCGGCGCCGAAGTAGTTCGATGCCGGTGTGTAGACGATGCTCAGCCCGTTGACCGTCGCCGTGCCGTGCGCCGGTTGCTGTGTCACGGCGGCGCTGGTAATCGGCCCACCTGCGCTCGTCACCGGGATCGTCACGACGGTGTTGGCGTTGGTGCTGGCGGCGCCGTTAGAAACAATCGGCACCTGCTGTCCGATCACTATGGTGTAAGCCTGAGCGCCCGCAAAGTTGAATTTGTCGGTGGCCGTTACGGTGACGCTGAACGAACCGGCGGTCGTCGGCGTACCGGACACCACGCCAGCTGGACTGAGTATTAACCCGGCAGGCATCGAACCCGAGGTGACTGCATAGGAGTATGGGGCTGATCCGCCGGAAGCCGACAAGGTGGCCTGTGTGTAAGCAACCGCCACTTTGCCTTGCGGCAAGGTCGTAGGCGTCAGCGTGAGGCTCGGCGCATTCACCGTAAGCGTGTAGTTGCGGCTTGCCGAGAACGGCGCACCGGTGCCTGTACTACTGTCGTGGGCGGTGACGCTGACGACGAAGGTACCGGCCACGGTTGGTGTGCCGGCGAACGCACCCGTTGCGGGATCCAGGCTCAGGCCGGCCGGCAGCGCGCCGCTGCTGATGGAATACGTGTACGGCGCGGTGCCGCCAGTGGCGCTGAGGCTTTGCGAATAAGCCACCTCGGCGGTCGCCACTGGCAATGTCGCCGGGTTCAACGTCACGGTCGGCACGGCGATGGTCACCGTATAGCTTTGCTGGCCGGAACTGCCATTCGCATCGGTGGCGCGCGCGGTTACGTTGAAGCTTCCGGCTGCCGTCGGCGTACCGCTGAGCGTGCCGCTGCCGCTCAGGTTCAGGCCAGCGGGTAATGTGCCGCTGATGATCGAGTAGGTGTACGGCGCAATGCCGCCACTGGCCGTGAGCTGGGTCGGTGTGTAGGCCGTACCGACACCACCGGACGGAAGCGTCGCGGGAGCGAGCACGATGGTGGGCGCGGCGACTGTCACCGTGTAGTTGTTGGTCTTGGAGAACGGACCGCTACCGGTGCTGCTATCGGTCATCGTGATCGAGACGGGGAAACTGCCCGGCTGGGTCGGCGTGCCCGACAACGTCGCCGTGGCTGGATTCCAGCTCAGACCGTTCGGCAGCGTGCCGCTCAGCACGAACGTGTACGGTGCGGTGCCGCCGCTGCCGGCGAAACTCTGCGAGTAAGCGCTGCCATATGGCGCATTGAGCGTGCCGGCCGCCGGCGTGAAGTTCAGCGTCGGCGTATTCACCACCAGTGAATACGTGGCGCTGCCGGTATTGGTGTTGGCATCCGTCGCGGTCACGGTGAAGTTGGCCGTACCGCCCGCCGTAGGCGTACCGGACAGTGCGCCGCTGCTATTAAGCTGCAATCCAGCCGGCAGATTGCCGCTGGTGACTGCAAACGTATAGGGCGCCGTGCCGCCGGTTGCACCGACGCTCTGACTGTAGGCCGTACCGATCGTAGCCGCGGCTACGTTGGCGGGTGTCAACGTGATGGTCGGCGCACTTACCGTCATCGCGTAACTGCGGGTGCCTTGGTAGGTACCGTTGCGGGTGGAGTCGGTGGCGGCGACCGTGAAATTGAAGGTGCCGCCAGCGCTCGGCGATCCGCTCAGGGTTCCATCGGTGCCCAGCTGCAGGCCGGGCGGCAGAGCGCCGCTGGCCACGCTGAAGGTATACGGTGCTGTGCCGCCTTGTGCGGCGAGCGGCTGCGAATACGTCACATGCAGGGTCGCCGTGGGCACGGTCGCCGGCGTGATGGTGATCGTCGGCGCGGCGACGTTCGGCGAATAGGTACGCGTCGCGGTCGTGCCGGCGGCGTCGGTGACCTGGACCGTGAAAGTCGCGACACCGGTGGCGGTGGGCGTACCCGAGAGCGTGTTGCCGAGCAACGAAATCCCCGGCGGCGGGTTGCCACTGCTGATCGCAAACGTATAGGGCGGGTTGCCGCCGCTGGCTGCCAGCGTCTGGCTGTAGGCCACGCCGGCGACCGGATTGGGCAAGCTGGCCGGAGTGATGGTCGGCACGCTCGGATTGATCGTCAGTGTGTAGCTGCGATTGCCCGAATAATGCGTGCCGCCGCTGCTGTCCGTGGCGGTGACGGTGAAGTTGAAATTGCCATAGACAGTCGGCGTGCCGCTGAGCGCGCCGGTGCTGTTATTTACGGTCACGCCTGTGGGAAGCGAGCCGGCGGACACCGCGTAAGTGTAAGGTAGGGTGCCGCCACTCGCGGTGATGGTTGCGCTATAGGCTGCTCCTTGCGTGCCGGCTGCGAGCGTGGTCGGCGTCAGCACGACAGTCGCCGGTTGCACTGTGCCGCTGTAGGCGAGCGAGCCGGTGCCGGCGCCGCCATCCTGCACGCCGATCGTGAAACTGTAGCTGCCGCCGGCCGTCGGCGTGCCGGACAGCACGCCGGTCGTGGTGGACAGGCTCAGGCCGGCCGGCAAGGTACCCGCGCTGATGCTGAAGGTATAGGGCGATACGCCTGAGCCGCCGCTGGGCGTGATCGTCTGGTTCACCGGCACGCCGACGGTCAGCGTGCCGAGCGTGGACGGACTCAGCGTGATCGGCGGCACCGCGTTGACGGTCAGCGATGCGGTCACCGTGCCGAAGAAAGTAGAGAGGCCGGTGGTGCTGTCTTGTACCGTGAATTTAAAGCTGGTCGTACCGACCGCAGTGGGCGTGCCGGTGATCAGGCCGCTGCTGGAGAGGCTGAGGCCGGCGGGCAGACCTGACACCAGCGCGTAATTCGAATAAGGTGGCGTACCACCGCTGATCGACAGTTGATAGCTGTAGGGCACACCCACCGCTGCCGCAGGCGGCGGTGCTGCTGTCAACACCGGTTCGGCGATGTTGCCCGAGTAATTCTTGTTGACGCCGAGCGCGGTCGGCGTGGTCGAATCGGTCACGACTACCGCGATCACGAACGAGCCGGTGCCGGTTGGCGTGCCGGAGATGGTGTTGGTATTGAAGGTCAGCCCGGGCGGCAACCCAGTGGCCGAAAAAGTGTAAGGTGCCTTGCCGCCGCTGGCGCTCAGGGTCTCACTGTAAGACTGGCCGATCACCGGCGTAGGCAGCGATGCCGGCGAAACCGTCAGCGGTGAGGTGACCGGCAAGACGGTAACGTTGAAGACGATCTCACCGTTTTCGTCGTCGTACACGGTGAAGGTATCGCTAAGTGCGCCGAGGCCATCGTTGACATAGGTGACCACGCCGGTGCCGTTTCCGCCCGTCGGATTCACAGTGGGCACTGATCCATGAGACGGAGGTACGGGAAGGCCATCCAGGCCCAATTGGGAGCAACTGATAAGGCTGACCGTAAAGGTGCCGCCGGCTGCCACGGTCTGCGTCTGCGTCGGCGGACATTCGGTGCTTGGCCCGCCGGCGTGCGCTAGGTCTGGCCACAACGGGCCGCAAGCAATCAGCAACAGCATCGTCAGACGCGCAAGCAAACTGGATGGACGATACCTACTCATCTTCAATCGAAGATGGGAGAACCTGCCTGCACGCGCCATGGCGCGCTCAAACAAACGATTCAACATATTGGCCCCGGTTCCCTGTTTTCTACAGCGTTTGACATCATTGCGATGTCACTGCAGTAACGAGTCCGGGAGACCTTGGTAGTCGAGCGCTCCCTGCCTCGACCCGCGACAAGCCTTCCAGCTTTCGTTATTCCCCAGTCTATTGAAGCAGGGAATTGGCACAAATAACAGTGCCTGTAAATATTTACGAAACTTGCTTTTTACGCAAGAAAAAATGTCCTTGTAAGTGCGACAAGCCTGGAGCACATTTAGCGCCGCGCCGGGGAAGCGCATCCTACAGGGGGGAATATCAATGGCTCAGGTCTATCTCGGGCAAATTATGCTCGCGGGGTTCGGTTTAGTGCCTCGCGGCTTTGCGGCCTGCAACGGGCAACTATTGCCCATTAGTCAAAATCAGGCACTGTTCTCATTGCTGGGAACGCAATATGGCGGCGATGGCCGAACCACCTTCGCATTGCCCAATCTGCAGGGGCGAACGCCGGTAGGCGCGGGGAGTTCCGTCGATCCCGCCTGGCAGCCTACGCCGTATGTGCAGGGCGAGCTTGGCGGCGTCGAAACGGTCACGCTGCTGTCGCCAAATCTTCCGCCGCATACACATACAGCGCTCGGCTCGACCAATGCCGGCGCGGTCAAGAATCCAACGAACGCGTTGTACGCCGGTAGCGGATCGGAATCGATCTATGCGCCGTCCTCGGGACCGCAGGTACCGCTGAACGGCCAGACGATCGGGCTCACGGGTGGCAATACGCCACACGCGAACATGCAGCCTTATTGCGTACTTAATTTCAATATCGCGTTGAACGGCATTTTCCCGTCGCGTAATTGACACGTTTCCGCATCCAAGTTCGCACTGGAGCCAAACCATGAGCACGCCTTATCTCGGAGAAATCCGGCTGTTCGCTTTCCCACGTATTCCAAGCGGCTGGTTTGCCTGCGATGGCAGCCTCAAGCCCATTGCGGAATACGAGGCGCTTTACACCTTGCTGGGAACCACTTTTGGTGGTGACGGCATTAATACGTTCGCCGTTCCCGATCTGCGCGGGCGGCTTCCGATAGATATGGGAAGGGGGGCTGGTCTGACACCACGCGCTCTCGGCGAATCCAGCGGTACTGAGAACGTGACGCTGCTATCGCCTAATCTACCGTCACACAGTCATACCTTTATGGCGACGACCTCGCTGGGTACGACGAACGCGCTGTCGAGCAGCGTTGAGTTGGGTACGGTCAGCGGCGATCTCATGTATGCCAAAGACCTCACTGGCGCTCATGCATACGGCATGTCTCCCACGGCAATCAGCGCAACCGGTGGCAACCTGCCGCACGACAATACGATGCCGACGTTGACCGCATCGTTCTGTATTGCCTGGGCCGGCATTTACCCGTCGCAGGGTTGAATCGAACACATGGATCGAACCGCCGCGATGCTAAAATCTTGAGGAGAACGATGTGACCGAACCTTATTTGGGCGAAATCCAGTTGTTTGCATTCAACTTCGCGCCTGTGGGATGGGCGTTGTGCAACGGTGCGACCTTGCAGATCAGGCAGTTCAGTGCGCTGTTCTCGCTGATAGGAACCTACTACGGCGGCAACGGAACAACCACCTTCAATCTGCCCAATCTCATCGCGCGAGCGCCATGCAGCCAGGGCACGGGGCCGGGCTTGAGTCCGCGCACTGCCGGCGAGACTTTCGGGGAAAATGGGGTGACGCTCACCCAGACCACCATCCCTTCGCATATCCATAGCTTGAATGTATTCAATCAACCCGATACGACCAAGCGAAGTGCGTCGCCCGCTGCGAATTACGCACCGATACCGCCGGAAAATGTAAACCCGTTCGTAAGCGGCGTAACGCCCAATACCAGCTTTGCGCCGATAACGATCGGTGTGACCGGCGGCGGACAGCCACATGAAAATCGCCAGCCTTATCTCGCGTTGAACTACTGCATCGCTTTGCAGGGCGTATTCCCAAGCTTCGGTTGAACGGCGTGGCGCTACCTTCATTCCCAGACGCGCGTGGCGATAGGCTGCGCGCGTCGGCGGAACTTGGTGTGCGCGCTATCACCTTGCGTCCCATTGTGGATGCTGATATTCCATTCCTGCGCATGCTCTACGCGCAGACGCGCGCCGCCGAACTGGCGCCCGTGCCATGGCCGGCCGAGTTCAAGCAGAAGTTTCTGGACGACCAGTTCGACTTGCAGCATCGCCATTACGTCGGCTTTTTCGCTAACGCGGATTTTCTGCTGATCGAGCGTCAGGGCGAACCGATCGGACGGCTATACCTGCTGCGCGAACCGCCCGGATTCCTCATCATCGACATCGCGCTGGTCGAAGCGGCCCGGGGCCGGGGAATTGCCAGTGCGTTGATCACGCACGCTCAATCCACTGCCGCCTCGCTTGGGCTAGCCATGAGCTTGCATGTGGATCGGCGCAATGCCGGTGCACGTAGCCTCTACGAACGATTGGGTTTCGTGGTGGTCGACGACGAGGGCGAAAATTCTTCGCACCTGGCCATGCGCTGGTCAGCGGATCAGTTGAAGACCGCCTGATAGACCACTCCCTTCGCATTCCGGTCGATAGGCACGAGGAAGACTCCGAACTCGCCAATGCTGGAATGCCTTAGCTGGTAAATGCTTTGTGGCATAACTTCCGTTCCCTCACAAAAGAACAGGAGACTAAAGGGCTGACGGGAAGTTGATGACGTGCCTAGCGGCTTTGCTTCCACCAACACGAAGGACAGTGATTCACTATTACGGGTGGCCGCAAAGATCTCGTTGAGATGCGGCAAGAAGTGATGCAGCTCAAGATAATTCATAGGGCTTCCCCGTGTCAGGCCGCATAGTGGCTTGCGCAAGTTTAATGCGCAAGACGGCCAGCGCTTGATCACAGCCAGCTACTTATTGGAGAGGCGTTCTACCCCGATAACACGGACACTTTGCCCCCTAACGCTGGACATGTGCGCGACGTCCGATTCCAGGGGCACAAGTTCGCTAGGGCAAGACGATTAGCCAGTGTTATCGGGGCTAGGGCGGGCTGGATCTTCGATCCTCAATGGAGTGAAACACTGATGTGTCACATTCCTTGCCAGTCAATCTCGTAGCTCGGTCGCGACAGTCTAGCGATGGTCATCAGTCTGTCGTGGTGCGCTGGTTCTTGTCTCTGTCTGGCTGATCGTCGACCTTCATTTAATCGACGCATTCACGCTATTTTGCAAGTCGGTAAGCGTCGCTTGTGCCTTTTCGGTGGTGGCGCTCATGCGGCACTCGTAATCACTCAAATCGAACCGCCAAAAGCCCAGTCCGCGCCGCACGTATTTCAGGACGGGGGCGGACAAGCGCGTCAATTCAGCCACTGATTGCACGGCGACGCCGATCCTGTTGTTTGCCGATATGTTCCCTTGCTGGATGTGATTTAAGGAAATCGACGAACGCGCGAAACGTGGCAGTCGGGAGATGCTGCCGCGGGTAGTACAGGCAGATGCCGGCAAACGGAGGTGTCCAGTCTGCGAGTAGTTGCACGAGTTTGCCTGCCTTGACCAGTGGCTCGGCATCGCGCGCCAAAACGTATGCGATACCTGCGCCCGCCACGGCTGCTTTGAGTGTGAGTTCGGCGGTGCCTAGAATGAGTCGACCACTGACATTCACCCAGCTTTGTTCACCAGCCTTCTGTACTTCCCATCGCATCATGCTTCCGCTAGGTAAACGCGCGCAGATACAGTCGTGCGCCAGCAAGTCAGCGGGCGCCTTCGGTTTACCGTGTTTCTTCAGATAAGCCGGTGCGGCAACGATGATCAGCGCCTCATCGCCACCCAACGGTAACGCGATCATGTCCTGCGGTACCGCCTCGGCCAGTCGTAGGCCGGCATCGAAGCCCTCGGCGACGATGTCGATCAATCGTCCGTCAGCCACCACATCCACTTTCACATCAGGATACTCGTGCATGAAGTCGAGAATGATCGGCAACACCCGGCCAGCCGCCCATGCCGACGAGTTGAGTCGTAGCTGCCCAGTGGGTTTATCGCGAAACTGATTCACGCTATCGATGGCATCAGTCATCTCGCGCAACGCCGGCCGCATGCGCGAAAGAAAAGCTTCGCCTGCTTCGGTAAGGGAAACGTTACGAGTATTTCGTTGAAATAGCCGAATGCCGAGTCGCCGCTCGACGCTGGCAACAATGTGGCTCAGCGAAGATGGGGATACTTCTAGGCTCGCGGCAGCGCTGCGGAAGCTGCGATGGATGGCGACAGCGTTCACTGCCGTGAACTCGTGCAGGCCGAAGGTGTTCACTGTACGGTAATTCTCATCATCTTGTATCACATTGTACGGGTTCTAATATCAACGCGCGGCGCGTAGCCTGAAGTTTGAATCTTATTTTCAGGAGCATGAGCATGACCCGCACCGTACTGATCACTGGTTGTTCCTCTGGCTTTGGCGAGGCGACAGCCCGTGTCTTTGCCGACCGCGGCTGGAATGTGATCGCCACCATGCGCCGGCCTGAGGCCGGCGCCGACCTAGCCAGACTCGAAAGAGTGCTGGTAACGCGCCTGGACGTGCAGGATCAATCCAGCATTTCAGCCGCGATCGAAGAAGGCATCGCGCGTTTCGGCCGCATCGACGTGGTGGTGAACAACGCAGGCTTTGGTATGAATGCCGTGTTCGAAGGTATCCCCCGCGCCAAGGTGCTGGAGCAGTTCGAGGTGAACGTGTTCGGCGCGATGGATGTTGTCCGCGCGATCCTGCCGCATTACCGTGCCAAACGTTCGGGTGTAATCCTCAATGTCAGCTCAGGCGTCGGGGTGTTCGGCTTGCCGATGGCCTCGCTCTACAACGCGTCGAAGTTCGCATTGGAAGGTTTTTCCGAGGCGCTCTCCTACGAATTGGCCGCGGTCAACGTGATGGTAAAGATCGTCGAACCCGGTGCGGCGCCAAGCACCGGATTCCCGTCACGCAGCGGCTCTGAAGCCCAGCACTCGACTACACCGGATGACTACGATGCCTTCCTCGTAGACATGGGCAGGATCTACAGCGGCTTCAGGAACGGTGCCGACGAGGACGCGGTGGAGAAGGTTGCCGCAGGCATTTTTAATGCCGCCACGGATGAATCCGATCAGTTGCGCTACGTACTGACCGATGACATCAAACCCTTCATCACGGCGCGGCGTGAAACATCCGAAGCAGAGTACATGCGTTTTATGCGTGGCTTCTTTGCCCCTAGGTCGGAGCATGCTGCCGAGCTCCCTTAACCGTGTCAGTAGCCAAGATCCTCCCTATTGCCTCCAAAAGGCCTACCCTAAGTAAAATCACACGGTTACTCTCGGGGCGTTTCTCCTTGATGTGAGACGCACCATGTTCGAGATCAGATCATCGCCAGCAGGCTTCGTCGTTTCAACACGACAGAGCAGGAGACGCTTGATAGCAAGGCCGAGACTGTAGAGTTGTGTCGGCCTGCACCTGAATCACGTCCCAGCCGTTAGTTGACTAAATAACGATCGTTATTTATGATGAAATCACGATCGTTATGTATGCGCTCGTGAGGGTCACGCATTGTGTGTGTCCCTAACTACTATCGGGAGACTCCCATGCCGCTCACACTGACCCTCACCGAAGGCGTTCTGCCGAAAGGAACCGAAAAGGCAACGTTTTCCCGTCTCTCTGATTGCATGCTCAAGTGGCATGGACAGTCTGAAAATTTGGATCTGAAGCGCAATATCGTCGGTTCGATCCACGTGGTGCCCAAGGACCATACGTTCTCTGGGTCGATGGAAGGCCCGGTAGTGTTTATCGAATGGAAAGTTCCGGGGTTTGCCTTTGCGACCCGTGAAATCCAGCAGGGCTATATCGAAGAAGCCACCGATATCGTCCATGAGGCGTCCAAGGGTAAACAACCTAAGGATCGTATCTGGGTGAATGTCGTACATGCCGTGGATGGGGCGTGGGGCATTGCTGGTCACGCGTTGACCAATGCACAGCTGACGAGTGGCGCTCCGGCCGCCTAATAAGTTGCAAGCATCTAGCGAAAGGCCCCATGTATGAGGCCTTTCGCTAGTTAGCAAGTTGTTCCAATGCTCAATCCCTAGCTGAGGTGTGAATTTTTGTAGGGCTTCGTCTAATTATTTATCAGCTTTAAAGTCCAGCTAACCGTTGTAAAGCACTTTGGCGGAATGGATAGTAGCTAATACAAATATTCGATGCTAATAAAATACGGATTCGTCTCAGCGATTACACGGTTCCTTAGCCCAACACGACGGAAGTCGGTGTTCCTCCACAGCAGTCAGGGGGCGATGCTCTGGCAATAAGTGCCTGAGCTCCGACTAGCGGCAACACAAGCATCATCTTTTGCTGAGCCCGTGGCAACGCCAGTCACGGGCTTTTGGTTTGCGAAATCAGTTAGCCCGAAATCTTCGGCTAGGGCACTATGGTGTAAGGCTTATCAGCCTGGACGCTGGCCACGATCAGAAACCGTAGCACTTTGTTTTTGTCGGGGTTCATGAAAACAGTGTGCGGCACATCGGCCTGATCCAGGAACGTTTCGCCGGCATGATAGAGCTTGGGTGTTTCGTTGCCGTAACCCGATTCAGCCGTGCCTTCGATGACGTAGTTGAAGCCTGCATCGGTATGGTGATGCGGCGGCGCGATCACCCCCGGTTGAAAGGCGACGAGGATGACTTCCCGTTCCAGATTAGTGCCGAGTATCGGCCGTCGTTCAAGTATTGAGCGAGTGATCGGCTGGACCGCGGCTACTTCCGAAGCATGCGAAAATCTCGCATCAAAGAGTAATGTCACGCATAACATCGCGACGAGCAATAGCGTTTGTGCGGGCAGTCGGCGCGTCTTCAGTCCAGACATATTGCGAGTGAAGAGAGTTTGATGATTATAAGTAGTTCGCATGGATCCTCCTGTGGCTTCCTCTAATGGACTGCAATTTGATACTTTTTTGTGCTTGAAAAACGATGGATACAGTCACGTCCACCTTATTGAAATGTTCCGTAATCTGTTTTTGAATGCCGCAAAATATGCGACAGGTGTAAATATTTCGTATACAAGCCATGTGATGCGTATCACAACATCCATCTGATCTACCAGATGTTGTTTTATTCGATGGCGTGAAGGCATATCCACATTACAGTGATATGGCCAAAAGCTCTCGAATCATCAATTGTCACGATCTAAACGTCGATTTTTTAATCTTGCGCGCCAATCCGATTTTTAATGCACATTTTCTATTGACTAGATGTAAATCGTTATCTATAGTCAAATAACTATCGTTATCTTCTAGAAAGATAACGCAAGTGGGGGCACATTGAAATGAGCGTTATGCGAGACATCAAGTCACGCATGGGCAAGTGTTGCCTAACGTAGACAAGTACGGCCGAAAGCTGAAAGGGGCTGGCCCAGCGAGCTGATGCGTCGCAGCCGCTCTTGCGAAAAACAGACAAACTTTTTCCCACACAGGAGGTGATGTTTATGTTTTCCCGAGTTGCTTCACATGTTGAAGGATTTGTGGCCAGCCCCGGGCGGAAAGCCTTTTCGCTGTTGATAGCCACGGCTTTGCTGGGAGCTTGCATAGTTCCTCAAGCAGGCTATTGCAATGACTCCAATGACCCTTATGCGACCTATTTCATTAGCAGCTTTGGTAGCAACCAAGTCATGTCGTTCAATGAGGATACCGGCAAGTTTCTCGGCGTGATTGCCGCTGTATCCGGACCGGTCGCATCGCAGATCGGCTTTCGCGGCGACCTGTTCCTCTCTGCATCCGGATCGGGGCAGGTGCTGCGTTTTGATGGGTATAGCGGTGCGTATAAAGGTGTGTACATCGACAAGGGCAACGGTGGGCTGATCTCACCTTCGGCCCCGAATTTCGGACCAGATAACAAGGTGTACGTTGGCGACTCGACCTTAAATCAGATATTGCGCTACGACAGCGATGGCAAGTTCATCGATGTCTTCGCCACTCACGATCAAGCGGACGGTGGCCTAACCCAGCCCTTCATGCAAACGTTCGATCAGACATCCATGTATATGGCCAGCGGCGGCACCAACAGCGTCCTGCACTATGACCTGCAGACCAAGAAATTTCTCGGTGCGATCGCACCTCCGAATCCCAGCGATCTGGTTCAACCGATTGGATTGGAGTTCGGTCCCGACGGTAATCTATATGTAGGGAGCGCGGGGACCAACGCAGTACTGCGTTTCAATGGCAAGACCCTGGCCTTCATGGATATATTCGTTCCGCCTGGATACGGCGGCATTGTCGATCCGCACGCGATTCGCTTCGGTGGCCCCAACAGCAATTTGTATGTAGTCAGCACCGGTACTAACCAGGTCATGGAGTACGACCGTGTCACCGGTAAATTCCTGGGCATCATCGCGGACGGAAATCCGGATGGATTGTCGGAGGCTAGGGGACTGACCTTTACGCCGCGTCCGATCTTCAATGTGTTTTCCCACGTGGCGGGGAGCAGTTCACTTAGCGCTATGCACGACTTCAGGCACGTTTTCATCGAGCACCATCTCAAGGACTACAGCGATCCGTCGTCGCATGCCGAATTGATGTCCATTGTTTCTTCGGACAAGAATGTCGACATCAACAAGTCGGTGCGGAACGCGCATATCGGCGAAGCGGATTACAGCTTTGATCTTGATTTCTCGAATAAGAGCGGTACTGAGCAGTACTACACGATTACCTATATCGCTTCTAACAATCACGGTCTTACGACTATCGCTACGACCGAGGTTGATGTTCCTCCCCAACGTTGAGCGCAGCCGCTCGTGATGAGCCGGATGGATATTCCTATTTTGTGGGTTGTTCTTATCCACCGAAGCGGAATGCTCCGATAACTTTAGCTAGGAGGGTTATGCAAGCATCGATCGATGTATTGATGAGTGATCAACGAAAGTAGCTGAAGTTGTGCGTGTGTTTTGCAATGCTTCAGGCCCCGTGGGCGGAGCGCCGCCCACGGGCAGGGGGCTGTGATCTAGGTCAAACAGTCGGCGTGATGGCGCAGGGCAGCGCGGACGTAATAGGCAAAGGTTGCCGCATAGCGTTTCTCAGTGGTCATCCAGGTCCTGGCTTCCAATGCGAGCTCCGGCGCAAGGTGTTTGATTTCTCCTGCGGCCATGGCGAGTAGCTGGGCTTTAGCGGCGCGCTCGATCAGAAGGGCAAGAATGCATGCTTCTTCGATGGTTCTTCCCGCAACCAGGTAACCATGATGGGCAAGCAGTACCGCGTGTTTGTTGTCGAGTGCGAGCGTGATGATTTCACCTTCTTCGTTTCCGACCGGCACACCAGGCCAGGACGACAGGAATGCGCAATCATCGTAAAGCGGGCAGAAATCCATGTGCGACACCACCAGAGGAGTCTCCAACATCGATAGCGCCGAGACGTGTGGGGAATGCGTGTGGACGATGCAGCGTGTATCCGCTCGGTGCCGATAGATCCAGGCATGAAACCGGTTAGCTGGATTTGCCATGCCCCTGCCGTCGATCACTTCGAGGTCTTCGTTGACGTGAACAAGATTCGATTCACGTATCTCATCAAGTCCCAGGCCGAACTGCTGGGTATAGAACGTGCCGTTAGGCACGGCGCGGGCACTGACTTGTCCGGACAGTGACGAGCTGTGGCCGGCATCGAACAGAATGCGACAGGTCAAGGCCAATTTTTGACGCAGGGTCCATGTTTGATCGACAAACACTTGCTCCATCGACGCATGTGCTTTGTCGATAAGTTCGGATTTCTGCAGAGCGATGGTTGATGCCATGGTTTTCGCCAAGGTGACTGGTTAATGATGGATATGCCTTATATCAAAATATGCGGACAAGTTCGTTTATAGGTCAAAAATAATTCAATCTGATTGAAAGAGCGAAATTCAAGAAAACGAGGGCACGGATGGCTATTCCCAAGATCAAGCATTACGAGCTACCTACCGATGTTGCGCTTGCTCGTACGCCACTTCCATGGAAAGTGGACGCAAACAATGCAGCGTTGCTAGTCCATGATATGCAGAATTATTTTCTAAAGCCCTACGAGTCGACCGATTTCGTCAACCGGATCGTGATGAACATCAATGTCATTAGGCAGGCATGCCATCGGCTTGGAATTCCCACTTTCTATACCGCGCAGCCCGGCGGACAAGCCATGGAAAGCAGGGGACTGCTGTTGGATTTCTGGGGTGCTGGGATGCCGAGCGAAGGCGAGGCGCAGGCGATTGTGCGCGGGCTAGCGCCTGTTGAAGGGAAAGATCAGGTGCTGGTAAAGCATCGCTACAGCGCTTTTGCTCGGAGCGATTTACTGGATCGGTTACGGAAACACCAGCGCACCCAGCTCATCATTTGCGGCGTATATGCGCACATCGGTTGCCTGGTTACCGCGACGGATGCATTTATGGCGGATATCAAACCATTCTTCGTTTCGGACGCACTAGGCGATTTTTCGTTGAATCATCATGAGATGGCGTTGCGGCACGTTGCGCATTGCTCGGGACGTGTTTTGTCGTCGGCTGATGTGGTGTTCGAGTTGACTGCATAGCGATCGTTATGTAACATCCTGAAATATCATTTTTTTGATGGCGACGATTATTTGGCACATTTAATGTTCGTATTTAAAACGGACATTGGTTATTTTTGCCGTCATCCCAAGTAATGAACATTGGCTTCGCTGGGAAGTTTTGTGAAAGCTAAACGAATCAGTTGCGGCGAATCGTCGCCCAAAGGTGCGGGATAAAAATAGGGGCGGTCAATGCGACAACGATTCGCAGGGAAAACGATCGCCGTGACCGGCGCTGCGCAGGGTATTGGCGAAGCTGTGACCCGCCAGCTGATTGATGAGGGAGCGTTTGTTTACGCATTGGATATCCATCGAGAGCGACTGACACAGCTATCCATCGAGATGAATAAGGCCGGCCCCGTCATGGAGGCTGTTGCAGTTGATATCTCACAAAGGGATAGCGTCGATGCAGCTGTGGACCATATCGAAAGCAAGCGCCCGATTGATGGCCTAGTCAATGGCGCCGGCGTGCTGTTTACGCGTTCCTTCGAGGCCGTAACGGAAAAGGAATGGGCCGATACATTCAACATCAATGTGCATGGTACGTTTTTCGTATCGCATAGCGTCACCCGCCGGATGATTTTGCGAGGAGGCGGCGTAGTCGTCACCATTGCGTCCAATGCAGCTGCGACACCGCGTATAAACATGTCGGCGTACTGCGCATCGAAAGCTGCCGTCGCGATGCTTACTAAATGCATGGGTCTTGAACTTGGCAAGCACGGTATCCGCTGCAACGTTGTTTCTCCTGGCTCGACCAATACGGCCATGCTGGCAGCGATGGCTGGGCATCCGGATGAGCGGCACCGCAAGCTGATTGACGGCGACCAGAATTTGTATCGAACAGGTATCCCTTTGCGAAAGATTGCAGAACCTGAGGATATCGCCAAGGCTGTCGCGTTTCTGCTTTCCGACGAGGCGAATCACATCACCTTGCATGACCTCGTTGTCGACGGCGGCGCCACCTTCTGATCGATCCGACCTAACACGCGATCCACTCTTTACTCTTCTCCATACGGGCGAAAGGATATGAATAGTCATGAGTCGCAGGAACACGGCCGATGGCTTCCGAACGGGTGGCGTGACAAGGAACCGAAGCATATGCCCTCATACCCGCAGGAGGAGAACCTCGCCACGGTCGTGACGAGCTTGTCGCGCCTGCCGGGCCTAGTGGACGCGGCGGAAGTGCACGCGCTTAAGGTCGAGCTGCGAGCGGCGGCAGAGGGTCAGGTGTTTGTCCTTCAGCTTGGCAATGCCGAGGAGTGTTTCGAGGATGTCGGTTCCGGTCTCGTGCGCGAACAGGTGAAGAACCTTGAATCGGTGCACAAGTATCTGACCATCATGCTCGACATGCCGGTGCTGCCAATCGGTGTGCTTGCCGGCAATTATGCGCGATCTTGCGTGCACCCGACTGAAGTCATCGACGGCATCACGATGACGAGTTACTACGGGGACATGGTGAATGAAGTTTCGCCAGATCCGCGCGGACGCAGCCCGAACGCCAACCGCATGCTGATGGCCTACGAGGCTTCGCTGCACGCATTGAGGGCGATTCGCCACGGTAGATTCAAGCCGTACATCTCACACGAAGGTGCGAACCTGCACTTCGAGGAGGCGCTGGTCCGTCGTGGCAGCATCGCTGATGGATTTTACGCCTCCAGCGCGCATTTGCTGTGGCTCGAGAGCATCAATCTCTTTTCGGGTAGCAGCTATCTGGAATTTCTGCGGGGCGTGCTCAACCCGATAGGGATACGTGTTGGTCCGCAACTTTCGGCAGCACAGCTTCTCGACATCTACATGCAACTCAATCCTACCCGGGAACCGGGCAAGATCGTGCTGGTGACAAGCCTTGGGAGGCAATTGAGCGGGTTGAGACATCTAATACAGGTGCTGCGAGAAGCGGCGGCGCCGGCGGTATGGATGTGCGATCCATGGTGGGCAAATTCGGTGGACCGACATGACGAGACCTGCCCGCTGATAGACGATGTCATCGCGGAGGTCGAACATACTGGGCTGCTGCACGCCGACGAGGGCAGTGTGTTGGCTGGCCTGCGGCTGGAAATTGAACATGCCACGCAAATACAACATGAAAAAGGTGTTGCATCGCGTGCTTCGCGGCTCGATTTCCTCCAGGTACTTCATGTCTGTAGCGATCTGGCGCGTGCGTACAGGGGCATTCAGTGACTACGCTGCAGCACCAAACTTTCAACAATCCACATCCGGACCTGGCGACAGGTGTCGTCGGCGCAGCCATCGCGCAACGGTTTGAGATTCTGTACCCGGGCCTGTCAAACGAATTCCTTGGCTTATTCAGTTATGTATCGCCAGAAGAAACGCTCTCGATCATCGGGGTGGGCAGTGAGTTCCAGGTCGAGACGCACAAGGAGGGCAGCACGCTTCGCATGCGGCTCATGCATCGGGATGTCGTCGAGCGTGAATCTACCTATCGGCTCGACGGCGGCGATTTGCACGAGGAAGTGTTTCGCCATGCGGCGAGCTTTATCGACGAACTGCGTTCCTTTCTCTCAGGGCATCATCGATTGCCGCCTTCAACCGTTCTGCTTGGCGGATGGCGATGCGGCACTCACCCGGAAAACCTGGAGGAGCCGCTGATCTTCACCATACCGCGCATAACGTGCCGGGTGAGTGCCGAAGAGTGTCAATTCAGTTTTTTCGACAGCAAGGAATGTCCGTATCCCGGTGGAGCTATCGTCGACCTCCCGCGCGACATATCGCCCAGTAGCCAGCTTAGGGTGAGTCGTCGCAGGGACATACCCGAGTGCAGGGAGTACATCGATAACCTGGTAGATCTTATAGGCGAGCTCTCGCAGGAAGCGTTAGACAAGGTGGTGATCTGCCGCGAGGTGAGGCTGTTCCACCAATCCGAGCTTTCGCCTGTCGAGCTGTTGCAGATGGCTGCCTCAGGGAAGAAAACTGCTCATTACGAATACGTCTTTCGATGGTCCGGTGGCGATGCATGGGTCGGGGTTTCGCCCGAAATGCTGGTAAAGAAGCAGCGCGAAAAAGTTGTGGTGGAACCGTTGGCGGGTACGCGAAAAGGCTCTAACTTCAAGGACAAGAGCGAGCGCTATCGTAACGAGCTGCTTAGCGATGGTAAGGAAATCGAGGAGCACGAGACCGCGGCACGCATGTTCTACGATAATTTGAGTAGCGTATGCATTCCCGAGTCAATCGAGCAGCTTGAATCGCGAGGCGTCCTCGATCTTGGTTATGTGCAGCATCTCAAAAGCACCATAACTGGTCAGCTTAGACCTGACATCAACGTGTTTCATTTGCTGGCCGCGATTTATCCACCGGCGACGATCTGGGGGAAACCCGTGCTACTGAGTGGAGCGCGCATACGCAGTCACGAACAGATCGAGCGCGGTTTCTTTACCGGTGGCTTTGGCTTTTTCACTTTAGGTGATGACGCCAATTTTGCGCTGGCTATTCGCACAGCGAGAATGACCGGCGATGAAGTGCGCGTTTACGCGGGCAGCGGTATCGTCAAACGCAGCGATCCGTACCGGGAATGGCTTGAGACGTCGAACAAGATGCAGCCGTTCCTAAATAACGAGTTTGCGGTGTATTTGTAAACGGAGGCGGCGATGCAACTTTCAAACTATCTATTTTTTACGGTGCACTGCGAAGAAGCACTGCGGTTCTATACCGAGTGCGGTATGGGCAAGGTCGTCTCCATGGTCCGCCATGGCGAGAACGGCATGCCGGTGCGAACGGAAGCGATGCGCGGAAAAATCATGCATGCCCAATTTAAGGGGCAGGGCGTCAATTTATTTGCCTCGGACAATGACGATGCCGAGCCTATGAGGGGCTCAGCCATGATCTTCATGCTCGAAAATCGGGCGCAAACGGAGCTTCTTTTCAATAGCTTGTCGGAAGGAGGCAATGTCACGACAGCGCTGGCGGTGCAGCCCTGGGGTGACTATTACGGAAAATTCACCGATAAATTTGGCGTGCAGTGGATGCTGAACTGCACAGCGAGGGCTTAGCTTTGGATGCTGGGTTACCCCAGATCAAGTCCGGGTAACCCAGCTTACGCAGGCGCAATACTTAAGGATAAAAGCAGCGAGTCGATTATTTCTTTTTCTTCTTCGCCGCCACTATTTTCTTCTTTGCCGATGTCGGCAGCAATACGCGCAGAGCGCCTTGCGCGATCTTTTCGGCTAGATCCTCGCTGGCAACGGCGCGAGCCAGAGTGACGGCGCCGGTGAGCAAGGCCAGGGCCGCGCAAGCAGCATCTTCGTCTGCAGGTGTCATCGGTGACGAAGGGCCTTCCACGATGGTCTTGGCAATGCGGCGCAGGCCGGCTTCGAATTCCTCGCGCAGCGAGTCGTCTAGTCGGGCGACTTCCGGCGGCAAGCTTTGCAAGGCGCAGCTATCAGAAAGGTCGCAGGTGCGCTTGACGCTCAGGTAGTAGCGCACGAACTCGGGCCACCACGCGGCACCGTGCTCGGCTTGCAGATATTTCACGCCATCGTGCAACTCGGCGATCCCCAAGAGCATCGATTCCCGGAATGCCGCTTTCTTCGAATCGAAGTGTACGTAGAACGCACCGGAGGTCATGCCAGCTTCTTTCGCCAGCCCATCCACGCCGATGCCGCCGTAGCCGCCTCTGCGAAAACCGCGACCTGCGGCGTCCACAATGCGCTGACGCGTCAACTTCTTTTGTTCGTCTCTATAATCCATGGCTTGCAAATCGCTGTAGATTCAGTCGTAGATATTGTTGACAGCATAACTATCGTTATGTAAGATCGGATAACGATAGTTATGTTGCTATGGAAAATTAGTGGATGGCTTCAATGGCCATCGACGGGGATGGATTTGTTGGATTTGCCCATTCATTGTAATGGTGGTGCTTTTATTGCGTTCGAAAAATGGTTGCTGAAGAGCGGTAAGCCTCGTTCTATGCGCCATAGGCTGCATCTTAAGCACTCTGTAGGTGTGCTCTATTTGAAATAGTGAACTGATGCGTTTCATGTAATTCGATCGTAACATCGAGAATTATGTAATGCAATCCAAATCGTTTCTTTTTTTTATTAATCTGTAATGCTTTTTGAGTAGCATATTTATGTAAGTTGCCTAGCTGATCCGGCAGTAACATATTAGTAACCGGTGATGTTTGTGTCGTTTCATATGTAAATCTTAATAATACGGATCATGGCAGCATGATTCGCAGATGGCGCGCGGAATTTTTTGGTTATTCGAGGCAGGGATTGATAGTCATTCGGAATAATGACGACTTCGTCCGAAGCTGAGGGTTTGTGGGGGCTATATAAAAGCCGAACACCGCGGTGATGGTTGCGCAAGGCGCAGGCACGTATTGCCATGCATGGCGGGAGGGGCTCGCTGGATGATATACAGGCATTTAAAACTTATTCGGCTTAAAGGGATTGGCCATATGTTTCACGCATATATGAGTGTTGTGCATAAAGTCAGCCGCTATGCGTTGCTGTTGTTAGGCGTTGCGTTGCATGCGATGGTGTTTTCGGCTTATGCACAGAGCTCCCGCTCAACTGACCTCGGTGGCTTGAAGTCGAGTTATTCGAGTCCGATAGCACTTAGTTCGGACGACTTGTTTCTGTGGTCGGTGAATCCGGACTTCGATAGCGTAACAGTCGTTCGTACCGACACCCAGCGAGTGATTGCAACAATTGCGGTAGGCAGGGACCCTAGGAGCGTAGCCGTATCGCCTGATGGACGATACGCCTATGTGGCCAACGCTGCCGATGGCACGATTTCCGTGATCAAAGTGATTAATGCCGACCCGAATCGATTTTTCGCTGCGTTGGATCGGAGCGCAGCTCAGGACGGCAGACTGACAACCGGGTCGGAACCGAGAAGCGTCGTGGTCTCGCCCGACGGCAAAAGAGTGTTGGTCGCAAACCGCAGCCAAGACACCATCACCTGGATCGATGCCAAAGACCAACGCATCCTGGGTACTTACGACCTGAGAAACAGTGCGTGCAATCAACCCAATCATGAAAGGCACTTTCAGCCGGGTGCGCTGGCCATCACAGGGGACAGCCGCTATCTGTTAGTTACGCGCTACCTATCGTTCACCTCCACCGGTGGCGTGCAGCGCGACGATATGGGGAAAGAGGGCGTCGTATGCCGACTAAGCATGGACACCTGGAGCACAGCGGCGACTGCGTTGGCAAATCCGGTGGTCGTCCGCATGGCGCCACAGAACAGCGGCTTTCTTGATACGAAAGGGAATGCTACCTACGCGTTCCCTAATCAGCTGCACAGCATCGTGATACGTGGACAGGCCGCATATCTTCCCAATATTGCGGCGTCTCCTTCAGGTCCTTTGTATTATAAGACCGACACGCAGGCTTTCGTTAACGCGATTGATAACGTTGAAGGCAAGCCTGGCGACGCTGGCGACCTTAATCTTCACTTGGGTGGCAGGGTTCCCGAGTCCGGCAAGCAAGAGCTTTATTTCGCCAACCTGGATGCGATTGCCTTTACCACGCAGAGCGGTGGCGGCTATGCCTATGTGGCTTCCGGCGGCAGCGATCTGCTAGTGAAGCTGCGAGTGCTCGATAACGGTGCGCTTGGCTTTACCGTCAATGGCACAACCACCCGTTATGTCGATCTCAATGATCCAGATGTGCTGGCAACCAGCGGCGAGAATGCTGGCAAGAATCCGATCGGCCTGGTAATCAATAAAGCGGGCCGTCTTGCCTACGTGCTGAATTATGTCTCGCGCAATGTGTCGGTGGTCGATCTCGATGCCGACAAAGTCGTTAAGGTTATTCAAACAGAAAGCCTGCCGACGCCGGGTTCGGAAGCCGAGAAAATACTGGTCGGCGCGGAGTTGTTCTTTTCTTCGCGCGGCAACTTCGTCAATCCCTCAGGAATTGGATCAAGCAGGAATCGCATGTCCGAGAAAGGGCGGCAGAGCTGCGCGAGCTGCCATCCGGTAGGACTGACTGATGGAGTGATCTGGCAATTCAATACCGGCCCGCGAAAAACCCTGGCTCTCAATGGCACATTTAATCCAAGAAATCCGCTTGATCAGCGCATCATCGACGCTTCGGCGATCTTCGACGAAGTGCAGGACGCCGACTTCAACACGCGGAATGTCTCGGGTCCCGGTCCGTTGACCGAAGCTTTGCCTTGCGTGGTGACGCCGGGTTATCCGTCCGTTACCGAAAGCACGATCGATCCCGACCATGGATTAGTCATCGGCCAGTGGCACGACTTTGCCGAAGCTCCGTGCATCATGACGGCTTTCACGGTGCCGAATGCGGGCCGACCCCAGCCGACGGTGGAGTTGCCGGGCAGCACGGTCGAAGTGCCGGGACTGGATGCAATGAAAGAATGGCAGCATTACGGCATTCGTACTCCCAGCCGCCCGCTGACGAAGCAGGAGTTGTTGATGCGCGGCGGCGATCCGGCTGGCGGTGTCGACGAAGCGGATATCGCCGCGGGCCGGCAACTTTTTCAGCGCGCCAGATGCAGCAGTTGTCATTCCAGTGGTAAGTGGAGCGCAAGTTCCAAGGATTTCATCTCACCGCCGGCTGATAGCGATATCGAGACGGAGGCCGCGTCCACTGGCGCCAATCAATCGCAGTTCCTGTACCGATACTTGAAAAGTATCAATTCGTACAACTTGAACGTCACCGGTTCCGGCAATGCAATCGAAGGCTATCCGGCGATTGGCGGTGTCGAGACGGATTCGGGCGGGCTGAAGGCACTTGGCTTCGATTTCAACGGCGACGGCAAGGGATCGGGCTACAGCGTCTCGTCCATCCTGGGGACTTACAACCTACAGCCGTATTACCACAACGGAGCCTGCGAAACGCTGAGATGTGTTGTTTCCGATGTCAATCATCGCAGTGCCGGATTGTCGGCACAAACGGATTCGCTATTCGATCCCAAAGCACAGGCTGTGTTGGTGAAATTTATCGAATCGATCGATGCAAGTACGGATCCGTTTTAAGCGCGTAGCGGTCTGTTCCATCGTCATGCTCTTCATAAGATGTCATTGCTCGTCAAATAAGCCGTTATTTTTTAGAGGTGGCAAATGAATCGATTGGTATGGTTGGCGGTAGCCCTATGTGCGCTCGGTGGCGAAGTACATGCACAGCAGCAATATGAGCTCCCGTTGAATCTTGCGTTGCAAGCGGCGCAAGGGGCGGTTGAATATTGCGCAGCGCGCGGATATCACGTTGGTGCCGCTGTGGTCGATATGAGCGGTGAGATGCGCGTCCTGTTGAGGAGCGACGGCAGCACGGTTCACACCAAGGACACCGCGTTCCGCAAGGCTTATACGGTCGTGACGCTGGGGCCGGTGTTTAAATTTGACACCAGCTCCCAGGCTGCCGCCGCCTTCAACGGAAAGCCGAGCGAGCCGTCCTTTTTAACCATCCCCAACATCGCTTTATTGCCCGGAGCGGTCGCGATTAAGGCGAATGGCGCGATCGTCGCTGCGCTGGGTGTCGGCGGTGCTCCCGGTGGCGATAAGGATGAAGCATGCGCCGCGGAAGGCGTAAGGACGATCGCCGGAAAATTACCTAGATAGCACCGAATAATCGCTATTCGAAGAGTTTTTTCTATTTGATGGATCGAGAGGAAACGACGTGAAGAATACGCACTCCTTTGTGAATTTGACTCCGGTTACATTCCTGGAGCGATGCGGCCGTTATCTATCAGATAAGGTCGCAGTGACGTCCGGTAATGGCGATATCAGTTTTGGAGAACTGTTGCTGCGTGCCCGCCGCATGGCCGCGCTATTGCGAAGCCTGGGTATCGAATATGGTCACCGGGTGGGGCTTCTTACCCATAATTCCACGCGATCCATCGAAGCTCATTACGCCATTCCTGCGGTCGGCGGCATCATTGTCTCCTTCAATCCGTGGCTTCCCTCGCAGGACATCCGCAAGCAGATTCTCTACAGCGGAGCACGCGTGATCCTGGCGAGCGGTTCACTTGTTCGTCAGCATCGCGAGCTGTTTAAGGAATTGTCCAGTCACATCGTGGTGTTGCTTGACGCGTCGTCGGAACCAAATGATATCGACACCAAATCGCGGTGTTTCGACGTCGAGCAGCATAGGTACGATTCCGTTATCCCGCTCGATCGATACATTCGTTCGGAAAACGATCCGATCGCCATCAACTTCACGTCGGGAACAACGGGCGATCCGAAAGGGGTGATTTACAGCCACCGCGCGGCCTACCTGCATGCCTTGGGCGAAGTGATGATGATGAACCTGGTTTCGTCATCGGTGTACTACTGGTCGCTACCAATGTTCCACGTCAATGGCTGGGGACATATGTGGGCCGCGGTCGCTGTGGGTGCAAGGCAAATTGTTGACGAGCATGCGATCCAGCTGACGCCGGCTTCGCTGAAGCACGGCATTATGTCGAATCATGTTACGCATCTTGCAGGTTCGCCGCGGCTGGTACGCCATCTGACGGACGAGATGTTCAACGCGTCGATACTGCACGGGGTGACGGTCTTGACCGGCGGCGCCAGCCCGACACCGCACCTGATCAAAGCCATGAAGGGACTAGGCGTCGATCTAATTCACCAGTACGGCTTGAATGAAACCTGCGGACCTTTTGTCGTTTGCGAGGCGCGCGACGAATGGGATTACCTACCCCAGGAGCGTCAAATGAAGCTGCGTATACGCCAGGGTATCGCAGGGATTCATGCAGGCATCGGTCTTCGGGTTGTCGATCAGAACATGCGCGATGTGGCATGGGATGGCGAAACGCTGGGCGAGGTGCTGATGGCTGGCAACACCGTTGCGCAAGGTTATTTCGACAATCTGCGTGCAACGGAAAATGCCTTTAAGGATGGATGGTTCCATAGCGGCGACATGGCGGTGGTGCATCCGGATGGTTATCTGGAAATAAAGGATCGCATGAAGGATTTGATCTACGTAGAAACACCCTATGGATGGGAAAACATTTCATCAGTTGAAATCGAAAACTTAGCAAGCCAGCTCCCCGGCATCAAGGACGTGGCCGTCGTCGGCATGGACGGCGAGGGGCAAAAGCCAATAATAATTTTATTTTACGAGCGCGCTGTCCATGCGGAAGTCGATGAACAGGCGATCTTGGATCATTGCAGGAAGAATCTCCCCGATTTCAAGGTTCCCGGCCTTGTGCTGGAGGCTGTTATTCCGAAGACAGCGACGGGAAAAGTCATTAAAGGCGTATTGAAAGACGAAGTCATGAAGCGACAGACGGCTAAGCTGGGAGTGGTTTGACGTCAAATCGCTGCTTATCTCCCCCTATTTCATTTCTATTAAGGACTATATATGAAACAGTTGGCCAGCTATCCGCAAGCAAAATTCGACGTGATGCGATCGTTAGGATATATCGGCGAAGTCGACGGGATCGTTAGGGAGGCTCTCTCCAATAAAAGATCTCCCCTGTGGGGCGCGCTGCAGGAAACCTTATTCCATCTCAACATCAAGTTGATGTCGGAAGGTTTTGCCTTGGGCACCCCGCGAGGCGAGCTGGAATGGAAGATTCGCTCCCTAATTGAGAATGTCGAAAAAGAAATGGCCCCCAAGGCGCATATTCCGGCGCACATCGTCGACGCGGAAGAGTTCATCGAATGGCTCAAGGCTCGAATTCACGAGCATCGTGTCACCGACCACGAATTGTTTGTCTATTTCGACAAAAATGATTTAAGCGATGAGGAAATTCGCTACTTTTTGTCGAACTATCGAGTGAACATGCAGCGTTTCCATCTGCATGTTGCTGCATACAGTCTGTTTGTGCCATTCAAGATGCGCGAGGAACTGTACGAAAACCTGCACGACGAATTCGGCCAAGGCGATTTTGAGCAGGCGCATCCCAACCTGTTCGAGCCGCTGATGGAGCACTTCGGCGGTGCGCGAGAGGACGACTGGAATCCGGAGACCTATCATCTGCTCAATACCAAGATGAACCTTTGCTGGTTCGCGGATGGTCTGCAGTATGGCCTGGGCGGCATGGGGGCACTCGAGCTGACGATTCCCGCGCAGCAGAGGAGGATTCTGGCGAATCTTCGCAAGCGTGGATTGAGCGAGAAGCTGGTCAAGTTTTTCGTAGTGCATTGCGAATTGGATGAATCGCACGGTGATGGATGGTTCGCCGCGGGCCTTCCCTATATCCGCTCTCGTTCGGATTTCGAGAAGACTTACACCGCTGCCATGCGCATGCTGGATGCCCGCGCTGGCGTATACGACGGTATTTTGTCAGGAATTCTTCGGCGCAGGCTTGAGTCGCAGGGCCGGAAGATCGCTGCCGATCAATTGGAGCCGCAAGCGCAGACCGCGTAGCAGCCGACTCTCTATTTACGCGATCACGGAACTCCGCCGCAAAGCGGCGGAGACGGATCGGTGTAGCCAATCGTCACGAGGATCTTGGTCATGAAGAAATATGATGTCACGGTTATCGGCAGTGGAATGGGCGGCAGCGCGTGTGCTTTGGTGCTGGCAAAACTCGGCTACGAAGTACTGCTAATCGAGAGAGGGACCCATCGTCGATTTGCGTTGGGGGAATCCGGCACGCCGGCGCTGAGCAGGAAGATGCGGTACATCAGCCGTAAGTACGACATTCCCGAAATCGACCAGATGTCGACCTACGACAGCATCATCGCTACGCAGAAAGATGTCGTATGCGGTCCAAAAGAATTGTTCCAGTACTTTGTGCACAAGGAAGGTCAGACGACTCCCGATCAATACGGTCCGTTTCCGGAAGTGATCGTCCAGACGCCGGAAGTCGATGCGCAATACAACCGTGCCTATTCAGACGAGCGCATGGTCCATATCGCCATCAAGTATGGCGTTGAGTACTCGGACAAGACCTCGGTGGAAGACATCGTGTTCAAGAAGGAATGCGCGGAACTCGACTGCAAGAAGGGCGAGGTGAGCTATACCGTCGTGACAGACTTTGTGATCGACGCCACCGGATTCAATTCCGTGATCGGCCGGAAATTCGATCTCAAGCTGGAAGGCGACGCTTTGGATACGCCGCTCAAGAGCCGGTGCATCTTTACCCATTTCAAGGATATCGGCGCCTTCGACGACACCATCAAAAAGCATCCTGCCTACGCGGATCGTTCGCCGGTGCCAAGATCGCGGGCGACCCAGCATCATTGCTTCGATGGTGGCTGGATATGGTTCATTCCATTCGACAACGGGGTGACCAGTGTCGGCGTCAATCTGGACATTGATCTGTATCCGATGAACGATAAGGAAGCCAGCGCGGAATTCTGGGAAATCATCGACAAGTACCCCATGGTTTCGGAGCTGCTAAAAGGGCGCGAAACCCTGATGCCGTTTATCAAGACCAAGCGGCTGCAGTTTATCAACAAGGAACTGGCTGGAGACCGCTGGGCGATGTTGCCGGCATCCGCTTACGGGCTGGATGCGTGGTTCAGCACGGGTCTGGCGGCAACATTCATGTCCGTGCACCGGTTGGTCGACATCCTGCACACGCAGATGTTCCCCAAGAAGCATTTCGAACGAAAATTGCTGCTCGATTACGAAAAAGCCATCAAGACGGAATATTTCCATGTCGCCAAGATGGTGGACGGCATGTACAAGACCTTCAAGCACTTCGAGATCTTCAAGAACTACTGCTTCTTCTGCTTCATGGGTACCGAGAGCTATCTGGAGAAGGGCGGTGCGGGCAAGGCCATGGACCTCAACCACCTTCTGTTGAGCGCCGGCGATAAGGAATTCGTCAAGAAGTTCGAGGCGATCTACAACAAGGTCATCGAGTACTCGAAGCTCGACGTGGTGAGCCAGGATGATGCCGAGGCGCTCGCCAAGTTCATTCGCGAAGACATGAAGCCGTTTAACTTCCGCAAATACGGCGATCCCGATATGCACGGTGTGCATCCGAGAAGGGTCATGCACATGTATGAGTATGACGAAGAGCCGGCGGAACTTGCGGCGATCGGGTAATTCTGCCGAGCAAGGGTTGCATGCCGGAAGCGGCATGCAGACGTGCGAATACGATGATACGAAGGGTGGCGCTATGGACCTTGAGGAGAAGCAGTATCGCAATGCTTTGGGCCGTTTCACGACCGGGGTTTGCGTCGTGTCGGCTGTCAACGACGTGGGTGCACCGATCGGCATGACGATCAATTCCTTTTCGTCTCTGTCACTGGATCCTTCCCTGATTCAGTGGAGCATCAAGAAGCAATCGCTGTGCTATCCACTTTTCTCACATCTGGAAAGCTACTCGATAAGCGTGCTATCGGATCGTCAGGCACATATATCTCATCGGTATGCGAGGGCGGGAGACCATGTGATGAGCCCGGAGGATTATTCGAGCTCCGGGAACGGCGCGCCCTTTATCAAGGGAGCGCTGGCACATTTCGAATGCTGCAGTTGGGGAAGGATGGAGGCTGGCGATCACGACATCCTTATCGCCATCGTCGACAAATTTTCCAGCGATACGGAAGGCAAGCCGCTGGTGTTCTTTGGAGGCGCTTATCGGCCCTTGCTAATTGAATAGGTGCGGCGTGCCGATGAGAGGTGCGCCGTACCTGGGGGCTATAGCGTTTGGACTTCGGTGTCTGACAGGAGTTTGTTGTGACATTTCATATCACGCAGCCAGAAGCATTCTTGATCGCGATGCTGATCATATTCAGTATTCCGTTCCTGATCTGGCGTTATTTTCGAACCGACTATTTCGCCCCGATGGTAGTGGTGCAGATCGTTACCGGGATTGTGCTTGGGCCCGGCGCGTTGGGGGCGTATTTCAAAGACTATTACAGACAGGTTTTCAGTGAAGTCACGATTCAGAATTTGAACGGCATAGCGTCCTGGGCTGTCATGATTTTCGTATTCGTGGCCGGCTTGGAACTGGATCTTAGCAATGTGTGGCGCTACCGGCGCGAGAGCGGCATTACGGCAGGCCTCGCGCTTGGCGTCCCCCTCTCGCTAGGGTGCATTGTGGGATTTCTTCTTGCGCAGCATCCGGGCTGGATCGGAGTGCAGGCGCATACCTGGCAATTCACGCTCGCTATAGGCATGTCTTGCTCGATCACCGCGTTGCCGATTCTGATCGTTTTCTTGGAAAAGATGGAATTGCTCCGCCAGCCCATCGGTCAGCGCGTTCTGCGCTATGCCAGTTTGGACGATGTTCTGATCTGGACTGTGTTGGCGGTGGTCATGCTCGATCTCGAGCGACTCAAAACCCAGTTGCTGTTTCTGGTGAGCTTTGGGGTGGTGACTGTTCTTTTCCGTAAGCTCATGGCAGCCATATCGGAAGTTGATCGCTGGTTCGCGGCGATTATATGGCTGGCTACTGTTGCGTTCAGCGCGGAATGGGCGGGGCTACATTTCATGGTCGGCGCATTCATGGCGGGCGCCGTGATTGATCTGCGCTGGTTCGATCAAAAGAAGATGGATCTGCTGCGGCATTACGTGCTGTTGATGATGATGCCGGTGTTCTTTCTCATTACTGGCTTGAAAACGAATTGGTCGATCGGTGGTTTGACAGTGTTTGTGGTGGCCGGCTTGCTGCTGATAGCGGCAGTGCTGGGCAAATTGATCGGCGTGCATATTGCCGGCCGCATCTTGAAGTGGGGCGACGGCGAAGCGTCGATCATCGGCTGGCTGCTACAAACCAAGTCGCTAATCACCATCGTGTTCGCGAATATCCTGCTGGACAAGGGGATCATTTCGAATGATGCCTTTACGGCGTTGTTGATCATGTCGCTAGTGAGCACGATGCTGACCGTTCCAGTCGTTTCTCCGAAGCTGGCGTTGGATCCGGATCTGGCGACCAAGACGAGTTGAACGAAATATAGCTCTGGTCGGGCAAGACTATCTTTATCAAAAAGGAAGAGGATATTGCGCGGAAGTGCTGAAATTATTGCGGGGAGCGAAATGATGAAGACCGATACGTAGCTTGTTTATTTAAATTTACGCGCATGAACCGGGCCGATTGCGATTCTCGCGGACGAGCATGCGCACTTGAATAGGGAGCCTGGCTCGTGACGATTGCAGTGAATTTCCCTTATCCACGGGCGAACCCCATCAAAGACTGGGCTCCCGACTCATGGCGGCGGCGCGTCGCTTTGCAACAGCCGCAGTACGAAGATATGAACGAGCTTTCTCGGGTAACCACCAAGCTGAGTCAGCTTCCGCCGCTGGTGACCTCAAATGAAGTGCTAGCCTTAAAGCATGCGTTGGCCGAAGCGCAGGAAGGACGAAGTTTTCTGCTACAGGGTGGCGATTGCGCGGAAGCATTTGCCGATTGCGTCAGCCCGATCATTTCCAACCGGTTAAAGTTACTGCTGCAAATGAGTCTGGTGCTGGTGCACGGGCTCAAGATGCCGGTGTTGCGGGTAGGGCGTTTTGCCGGGCAATATGCCAAGCCGCGTTCGACCGATAGCGAGACACGCGACGGCGTGACGCTACCGAGCTTCCGCGGCGATATGGTCAACGGATTGGCTTTTACGCCCGAGGCGCGCCTCGCTGATCCACGACGATTAACGCAGGCGCATGCGCATTCGGCCCTGACCATGAACTTTGTGCGTGCTCTGGTCGATGGCGGCTTTGCTGATTTACGTCATCCGGAATACTGGGAGCTAGCCTGGGTCGAACATGCGCCGCTGGCGGCCGAGTATCGCCATATGGTCGTGAATATCGGCGACTCGCTGCGCTTCATGGAAACGCTGGCGGGACCCATTGATGGTTGTGCACGCGTGGATTTCTTCACGTCCCACGAGGCTTTGCTATTGCACTACGAGCAGACCATGACCCGCCAGGTGCCGCGTCACCACGGCTGGTTCAATCTGTCCACGCACTTTCCTTGGATCGGCATGCGTACGGCGGCCCTAGATGGTGCTCATACCGAATATTTTCGCGGCATACGCAACCCGATCGCTGTGAAGGTTGGACCTTCGATGGAGCCTGACGCGCTGCTGCGGCTGATTGACGTACTCAATCCGGGCGACGAACCAGGACGTCTGACCCTTATTCACCGCATGGGCTATGCGCAAATTGCCAGCGGGTTGCCACCTCTGCTGCGCGCCGTGCAGAGTGCAGGAAGGCGCGTTCTTTGGGTGGCCGATCCGATGCACGGCAACACCGAAAGCACGTCGAATGGCTACAAAACGCGTCGCTTCGACAATATTCGTGGCGAGCTGGAACAAGCGTTCGACATCCATGCCGCGGAAGGAACCCGATTGGGCGGTGTGCACCTGGAGCTTACTGGCGAAGCAGTCACCGAATGCATCGGCGGTGCGCGCGATCTCAATGAAACCGACCTTGCCCGAGCATATAAATCGATGGTCGATCCGCGGCTCAACTACGAGCAATCATTGGAACTCGCGATGTTGATCGTACGCAAGTCGGGCCATTTGGATGCAGGAAACCTGTCGATGTCGCAGGCAAGTCATTTTATGGAATCACGTTCTCCGGTGACGACGGCATGATGGTCGGAGAGGTAAGCGCCGACGTCGCCATAGTCAGCGAAGAGCTACGCTAGATGGAAACGGAATGCATAGAAACGGCATATGTCGAGCAGCTAGAGCCTGAAGTAACGACGGCATTATTGCCGAGGTGGATCACCTTGTTGTTGGCGACTGCCTGCGGAATGATCGTCGCCAGCCTCTATTATGTTCAACCGTTGATTGGCCCCATCAGCGGAGCCTTGGGTCTGCCCCCGCAGTCAGCGGGATTAATCGTCACGATGACCCAAGTGGGTTATGGGGTGAGCCTGATTCTTGTCGTGCCGCTGGCTGACATCGTTGAAAATCGACGCCTGATCGTCATGGCTTTGATCGCCAGCACGTTTGCCTTGTTCGTTGCCGGCATCTCGCAGCACGCACCGATCTTTATGTTGGCAATGTTCTTTATCGGGTTGAGCGCTGTCGCGGCGCAGATCGTCATGCCTTACGCCTCACATCTTGTCGCGCCGGCCGCGCGTGGTCACGCGCTCGGAAAAGTGGTGAGCGGCCTTATGCTGGGGATTATGCTGTCGCGTCCCGCGGCGAGCTTCCTGACCCATCTCGGCTCATGGCGCACAGTGTTCTACCTGGCAGCTATCGGCATGGCGGTTCTGGCTGGTGTGCTGATCCTTTTGCTGCCAGCACGGCGCCCCGAGCCCGGCCTGACATACGGTGCATTGCTCAGGTCGATGCTACGGCTTTTTATCCAGACGCCGCTGTTACGACGACGCGCTTTCTATCACGCGTGCCTGTTCGGCGCCTTCAGCTTATTCTGGACGACCGTTCCACTATTGTTGGCTGGGCCGGAATTTGGATTGTCGCAAGCTGGCATTGCGTGGTTTGCATTGGCAGGTGTTGCCGGTGCGATTGCAGCGCCGATTGCGGGAAAGTTTGCCGACAAGGGGCTGAGTCGACTGCTTACAGGTTTCGCGATCTTGCTTGTGGCGCTCTCATTCTTGATGACGTATGGAAAGGGCGATTTTTCGACCCGGCTAGCAATGTTCGTGGTGGCCGCCATCGTGCTCGATTTTGGGGTATCGATGAATTTTGTGGTTGGCCAGCGGGCAATCTTCGCTTTGGCCCCAGAATACCGAGGCCGGCTCAATGGCATATATATCGCCATTTTTTTTATGGGTGGCGCCACGGGCTCTGCCGTCGGCGCGTGGACTTTCACGAAGTCTGGTTGGCTGTTTACTTCATGGATCGGATTTGCGCTGCCAGTGCTGGCGTTACTTTATTACTTCACTGAACATCGGGTGCTCATCAGACCCCAGGTGTCGGACTCGACCAGCCGAAAGCAGTAGGTAACCTGTTCTTCGGTAAATCGTGACTTCTTCATCGCTCCACCTTTGAGCCTTCTGGGTCTGGAATGAAGCGACCGTAACTCTACTTTTTAGTGGTGTCGAAAAAGCGAGTCAAAGTTAATCTCTAGGAGATGAAGAACTCCTACCTAGGTAGCCGATGTCCGCCGGCCGATGGGCATCAGCGAAGCGACGCTCTACGTTAGGAAGAAGAAGTACGCGAATATGGGTGCAGCTGAACTGCAGCAGCTGCAAGAGAGAATAGCCGTCTCAAGCGATTGGTCGAAGACCTGACCTTGGGCAAGCAGATCCTGTATGAGGTGATTCAAAAAAATGTGAGGCCAGCCCACAAGCGCGTCGCGTGCTCACCTGAAACCGCTCATAGATCCATCGAGCGACATTTTGAAGGCGGACTGGCCAATACGCGTCCCGCAAATGAGTAGCACTCGTCCGTTCCCTGTGACAGAGTGTTGAACACCGAGCAATGGCAGTTGCTGCGGCGGATAGAGCAACGTAGCAAACCGTCCACGCCCCTCCATCGGCATGATGAGCGTGCTTGATCGTAGCCAACCTGGGTGGATAATCCCCCTGCAGCTTGCTGCTAGGTATCAAGATTGCCATGAAACAAAGCCTGCGCCGAAAGCGGCAGGGAATATGACCCGAAGATATTTCCAACACTAAGCGCACGGGACGTCCATAATTGGACACTTTGTGGGCTCGACCGGGTACGACTGCATGAGTCGTATCAAATGCTTCCAAGCGTCGACTCGGAGATGCGATAAAGAGACAGGCCTTTGCCGAGGGGACATCTACTCATACGGACGTCCTTCAACGATCGATTCCCGACCGATATACGTCACACAAGTTAATGTAAAACCCGCTGCTTTGAATATACGCCGGTAATCTTCTTCGGTCCGCTCTCGTCCTGTAAGCATAACCAGCATATTTATATCCATCCAACGCGCGGGATCCGCTTGGCCAGACGGTTTCAATACGGACTCAATAACCAAAAGTCGTCCGTGGCGAACAATTGCTTTGCGACAGTTACTCAAAATTCGCACTGACTCATCGTCGTCCCAGTCGTGCAGAATGCGTTTATATATATACGCATCCCCACCTTTGGGAACTGATACGAACATATCGGAGCATACTACTTCAATCCTAGATGGTAGATCTTCTGACTTAACCCTCTCCACAACAGAAGGTAAGTCGCATAACACTCCCTTTGACCGCGTGTTATTTTCCAAGATGCCACGCAGAAACGCCCCCGACCCGCCGCCCACGTCCACTATCTTCTCGAAGATGGAGAAATCGTAGGTGTCGAGGGCCGACTGCAAGCTAATCTTGCTGCCACCTTCCATGGCGATATGGAAGATCGCAGCTGCAGATGGGTTTTTCTCAAGGTAGTCGAACAAGCCCTCGCCATAGATCTTGTCGAAGGCGGGCTTCCCAGTTTTGACCGTCTCTAGCAGGTTGCCCCAAGGTTCCCAGAAAAAAGATTGCCCATAGAGCAAAGCCATACCTCGTATAGATTGTGAATGGTCGGACCGTAGATAGTCGCCACGTTCAGTAAGAGAATAATGCCCACTGCTATTCTCGAATAACAAGTCTAACGAGGAGAGAAAGCTCAACAGCCTACCCAGTGCATCCGCGTTAACTTCACAATCTATGGCTAGTTCATTTGCACTCTTTTCACCATTTGATAAAAAATCAAATATTCCAAGGCAAGACGCAACATAAATAGCCTGGCTAGCCATAAATCCCCATATCATCTGAATCAACTCAGGAAGTGGGGATGTCTTAGATCCTACATCTGGCGACATCACATTTATTCCAGCAAATGATGAAAGTTAAGAATCGTCATTCCGCACGTGTTTAATCGAACAACGAAACTTTACAAATTGTAAAACTGAAAGATTTTTCAATACTTCTTATTCGTGAAAAGATACTCCACAATGATATGACCACCACGTGCAACGAAGTCAGCTAGTGCCAACTAGTCGCTGATCTCCAGACCGGCAAAACGCTGGAGGGTGGCGCGATCCAACAGCGAATACTCTATGACGTCATCGGACATACAATACTAACGGCCCAATCATCAACTCAATCGAATACGCGTCTCGGATCACTCAGTCGATCAGGCTTAGCACTGTGTTCTTCTCTGTCAAACAGGCTGATCATCAATTGGCCTCCGGCATACGCAGAACACTCACGTTATAAAGACGCTCGATTTAGAGATGCCTATAGGCTTCCAGTAAGAAATTGCTATCACGTGACGTGCGTTTATGAGTACTAATACTTAAATAACGATCGTTACGTGAGACTAGATGACGATCGTCACTTAGTCAACGGGCGACTAGGATTTATGATTGAGGTCGAAGGTCTATGCTAAACGCCTGCGAATACTAGCAATCGAGTGGCGGGGTTATCTGACGCCGAGCCTGCCTGAAAATACCCCATCGCGCTGGCGACCGAGCGATGCTAGGTCATTTGCCTGATCGTCGGCTACGACACGAAACCGGTTGAGGCAGTGGAGGAGGAGAACAGTAAGCTCATGCAACTGGTTGCGGACCTGAGTCTAGTTCTACGGTACCTGAGACGGCGGGGCATTCTCTGCTGCCAGAAAACAAACTTCAGTGTTATCGCTTGGTCGGCCGATTTCATTCGGAAGCGACGCGTGTAGACCAAACGCGCGTGCGTTCTCTGTCGATTAGGGCGGGTTATCGGGGGTAGGGCGGGCGGCCGCTTCCGACCCATTGCTGCCGGTCGTGAAGGTCCACTATCTGGATGCGGATTTCCTGAGATTGCCTTAGAGTGAACGCAATACAGGAGGACTGTAGCTTCAGAGATAGGAACTGGGGATATCCCGCTGATAAGTTGAAGTTGCCATGACTGAGCGCCTGAGCTCTGGCTCGGCGCTGGCTTTTACAGCTCGGATAGGAATCAAGCCGTCTGGGGAATCTCTTGCGGCTTTTGTACATCCGCAATTAAGTTGTTACGATTTGGAAGGGAAAAGCTGCAGCTGCCTACATTGGCAGCTCCTCAGGCTTTTCCAGTTTTTATTCAAGACTGTTCCGGGGATAAAACCGATTCATGCGACTTACCTGATTCGACCCTGGCGGAGGCTACTGGGGCCGTTTCGGGTCTTCAATGCACTTTTTAGCGGGCCATTTCCCGGTTTCGAGCTTTGTTTACTGCAGTGCATTCACCAGAAGAGGGATGTGAGCATGTCGAAGTTGAATAGGGCAATCAACGTGGCGCTGACCACATTGGCACTATCGGGCGCAGCGAACGGGCAGACTAAGAAGGAGGTGCGTTCCATCGACGATCTCCCGCAGTTTTCCTATCCGATAAAAGGCACGGTCGCGGACGTGCTTTCATCGCCGCCGGCTTCGTTCGAAGCCACCGTGTCACAGATGCGCGTCGACATCGATCGCGTGCTCAATGATTACGATATCCACGACAGCGCCACGCTGCGTGGTTTGCTGCAGGCAAAGCTTGGCGCACAGATCGCCTCGGGTAAGGAAGACAAGGCGGCATTGGCGACGATTGAGCAACTGCGATCACACCAAGACAAAGAAGAAGCTCGCCTTATCGCGGGCCTGGCGCCGCAGGCCTTTCTAGAGGCGCGCATGGCGGACGGCACGTCGCCGGGCACCTGCCCAAAAAGTTTCGAAAGCATCTATGCAAAGAAATTGGATGCGTTGCCATGGGCGACCGTCGGCGTTGCTGAAACGCGTTTGAAAGGCCTGGCCCAGGTTGCCAATAACAATTTCGTCATTGGTATGACCGCGCAAGATATCGAGCCGACGTTGGATCGCTCGCATACGCTTTCAAGCCTGCCTGCGTGGCAGTTGATGGCTGCACGTACGAACATGGACGTCATCGTCCCGTGCCGCACGCAGATCGTGGCAGCCACGGACAGTTACATCCACCATAGCGCCGTGCAGAAAGCCGACATCTGGTCTGCGCGCGACGCGGTACTCCAGCAAGACGCCAAGCTGACGCCGATGCCAGTAGCCATCTGGGATTCCGGCTTCGATGCGTCGCTGTTTCCCGGGCAGTTGCTTCTTTCGAAAGATAATAAGCAGTTGATGGGGCCAGCTTACGATATTGACTACCGTCCAACGCACGAGCCGCTAGCGCCATTGTCAGCGCAGGACAAAGCGGTCTATTCGAAAATTGTGGCCGACTCCAACGGCATTTCCGACCTTCAGACCGGTATCGATAGCCCCGCGGCCGCTGCCTTCCGTCAGCAGGCTTCCGCCATGTCGCCAGCCCAGATGAAAGATTTCATGCAGGCTTACTCCAGCCTGGAGTCCTACATGCACGGTACGCATGTGGCCGGTATTGCGGCAAGCGGAAACCCAGCCATTCGTCTGGTCAACGCGCGCATCACTTACGACACCCGGCTAGTACCCGCGCCACCGACGGACGAGGAGTTGAAGCGCAATGTGGCGGCCTACCGCGATACCGTGGCATGGTTCCGCGCCCATCACATCCGCGTCGTCAATATGAGTTGGTGGTCTCGCCCATCCAGTTACGAAGATCTTCTGGAAAAAAATGGAATCGGCAAGACGCCGGACGAGCGCAAAGCGTTCGCCAGACATTATTTCAACATGGAGCGCGATGGTCTTTACGCGGCGCTCAAGAGCGCGCCCGACATTCTTTTCGTGACGATCGCCGGCAACAACAACTCGGACAACGCGTTCGAGGAGACAATCCCGTCCTCATTCAAACTGCCGAATCTGCTCGTCGTGGGCGCGGTCGACCAGGCGGGCCAGCAGACGAACTTCACCAGCACGGGTCAGAATATCGGCGTTTACGCCGATGGTTACGAAGTCGAAAGCGTGGTGCCGGGTGGTGCCAAGGTCCATATGTCGGGTACCTCGATGGCGGCGCCCGAGGTAACCAATCTTGCGGCCAAGCTACTTGCGATCGACCCCAAGCTGACGCCGGAGCAGTTGATCGCGGTGATAACCCGCACGGCTGACCCGGGGGAAAGTCCGACGATCCGCAGGATCAATCCGAAACTGGCGGTGTCCAGCATCGTAACGCCTGGGGGTGGCGACACCTCCTCACATTGAGGGGATT
The DNA here is from genome assembly GCF_014207165.1 of Rhodanobacter sp. MP1X3. Lineage (NCBI taxonomy): Bacteria > Pseudomonadati > Pseudomonadota > Gammaproteobacteria > Lysobacterales > Rhodanobacteraceae > Rhodanobacter > Rhodanobacter sp. MP1X3. Next base: position 205,379 of record NZ_JACHCO010000008.1, read on the forward strand.
GCGCAAGCAGTTTTTATCCAATAGATGCTAGCCAAATTTCGTAAGGAGGTTATCGTTACTGGAATGAGGCCTCGTGTTATTCGGTATGTCTAGATGGTTGGCCCGACTGTGGAAGTCGGGCGGCCATGTCTATGGTCCGCTTGTGCGTATCCAAACGGTATCGGGCGAAGCCGGTTATAGCCTTTGGCGGCGGGTGTCCCGTGCGCTCATCGGTATGCAGGCCGTCGCCGCAGTCGTACGAGGCCGCGATAGGCGTCATTGGGGTCAATTCGCTGATCGCCTTGTGTGATGACGATGCGGCCGCCTCACGCACGGCTGGCATCAGTGCCCGCCACGCCATCTCACCGTCAGCCAGCGCGCGCGCAATGTCTGACGGGCAGATTGAAGCCTTGGGCCCACGCATCGACAGGAGGTCGATAATCTTCCCTGCCATATCCATGGGCCAACCATAGCGATGACATGGTGATGAGCCCGTTGGCTGGGCTGGCACCTCCCTAGACATCATCATGAAGGACAGGTGCCGCTAGGACGTGGGAGCGAAGCCGAAGAGGTAGCTCGTGCGGTTCTTTTTGTCGTATTCCGAGACGTTTTACATGACGGGCGGTGCGATTGCAGTTGATGGAGGGCTCGGGTAGATACGAAAGCCATGGCAACATGCATCTTGTGAACGTCTGCTTCTGGCCGATTCCGGACCTCGGGGGAGGGCGATTAGCCGCTGTTATCGGGGGTAGGGTAATCCCCCCATTTTTAGCTGGCACCAAAAGTGGAGCTACACGGCAAGCGCCAATTTCTGCATGGGCGTGATGCCGCCGAGCGCCATGTTCGGGCGCTCGTGGTTGTATGTCCATAGCCAGCGGGTGGCCATGTCCTGCACCTGTTCGATCGAGTCGAACAAGGTTCGTGCAAGCCATGCATAACGCACCGTTCGGTTGTAGCGTTCGACGTAGGCATTCTGCTGCGGCTTGCCCGGCTGGATATGATCGATCCGGATGTTGCGCTGTGCGGCCCAACCCAGCAACGCGCCGCTGACGTATTCGGGCCCGTTGTCACAGCGGATCGCGACGGGCTTGCCACGCCACTCTATGATCTGCTCCAGCGAGCGGATCACGCGCGCCGATGGCAACGACAAGTCGACCTCAATGCCCAAACCTTCGCGGTTGAAATCGTCCAGCACGTTGAACAGACGGAAGCTACGCCCGTCGCTGAGCTGGTCGTGCATGAAGTCCATCGACCAGGTCTGGTTGATCGTCTCGGGCACCGACAGCGGTTCTGGTCGCTCACGCAGCAGTCGCTTCTTCGGCTTGATCCGTAGGTTCAATTCCAGCTCCCTATAGATGCGATAGACCCGCTTGTGATTCCAGCTGAATCCCTTGACGTTGCGCAGGTGCAGGAAGCACAAGCCGAAGCCCCAGTCGCGATAAGCGGTGGTCAGCCGGACCAGCCAGTCAGTGATCGTCGCGTTTTCCTCGCGCGTCTTGGCCTGATAGCGATAGCCGGTTTCGCTTAGCGCGAACGTCTGGCAGGCGTGCCGGATGCTTGTGCGCCCACTCTCCACGACCCATCGGGCCATCTCCCGGCGTTGAGATGGCCTCACCATTTTTTTGCCATCGCCTCCTTCAGCAGCTCCGCACTGAGCTGCGCGTCGGCGTACATCTTCTTCAGGCGCCGATTCTCGTCCTGCAACTCTTTAAGCTGGGACATCAGCGATACGTCCATGCCGCCGAACTTGCTGCGCCACTTGTAGAACGTTGCTGAGCTGATGCCGTGCTCGCGGCACAACTGTGGTACCGGCGTGCCGGCCTCGGCTTGCTTGAGCACCGCCAGGATCTGGCTGTCGGTGAATCGAGACTTTTTCATGGAACCTCCTCGGGTCAGACTACGAGAAAATTCCACTTCTGGCGTCAGCTATTTGGTGGGGGGATTACCTCATCAGCATCGATCAGGCGCAGAATCACACTAATCGGGTCGTTTGGGTCAGGGAGAAATGCATGCATGCATCAACTGATTTCGGGCCAAACGCGGATGACGTAGCGGCCATCTGGAACCTTCGCGAGACGCTCCTCGCGCAGAACTGGCCGGATTCCGAAACCATTGGAAGCATCTTGGGCCTCACCGCCAATGCCCATGCGGAGTCCAAAGCCACCTCTGATCGTGGAAATGAAGACACGCCGATGTTTGGTGTCTGGGCAGGGCGCGACCGCGGCGGTTACCGCTATCCGCCTTTCCAGTTTCTGAAAAGCGGCTTGGTACACCCGCAGCTGTTAGAGCTGATGGAAGCGCTGGCGCGCCAGCCTGGTCTACATCCGCGCTATGACAAAAGTGGCTGGGAACGCGCATTCTGGCTCTATCAGCCCCGCAAACGCCTCAGCGTGCAAGCGCTTGAGCTGCGGGCCGCCAAACTCAAGGAGGTGCAGGAAAACCCGGAACGCTTTGCTACGTTGGCGAATGACGCGCGAACTCCTGCAGAAGTTTTCTCGGATGATTGCCTAGCAGTGATCGACTTAGCCAATGAGGATGCAGATCAGCTGACGTGCGATGTTTCAGTGCTGGGTGGTGGCGCATAACCCGAGACCTTGTACAGCTATTGAGGGCCTTTTCGAAGATAGTGCCAGCCTTAACTGCCTTCCGAGGAAGTTGGCCAGGTTTACCCAACCCCCATAAATGTAAAATAAGATAAATATTTCTTATAAATCAAGTATTTATATTGAATAATTGGGCAGGTTTTCAATCAAAACCTGTTTCCGCTGCTTCCATCGCCGTCTGGAGCCATTTGGCCGGATCTGCGAAGAGTGCGGCTAATGCATCAAGGTCAACGTGAGCGTCCCGCTCAGAGAACTCGAGGTTCCCAAATAGGTTGACGTGCTGCCATGCGACAGGCGCTACGCCTTTCAGTAATTCGATACCTGCGAGGTCACCTGTTGCTACCATCTGATCATAGATCCTCGATAGCAGCGACATGTTGTAGAAGATGATGATGTTGGCTATCAAGCGCGAGCAGTCATTCCAGAGCTGTTGCTGTTCTTCCGTCTGGACGCGGAACTTACCACTATTGACGAACGCAATCGCTCTGCGAAACCGATGGTATGCCTCACCGCGGTTGAGCGCTTTCTGGACACTCTGCCTTAATTCCACATCATCGATGAATTTGAGCAGATAGATCGTGCGATAAATTGAGTCGAGTTCCCACATCGCCTTCTTCGTGCGGTTTTGTCGATCGTAACTGCTGAGCTTTCGGACAATGGTCGATTGCGTGACCTCCTTCTGCCCTAACGAGGCCAGGATGCGCTGAATGTTAGGCCACTCGGAGATGATCAGGGACTCGTTGATCTTGCGAGCCGGTTTGACGAGCGCTTTGCCGTAATGCGATGGAACATGGAACCCAACGATTTTTTCGGCTTTCGACTGCACGTCGCGATATCGTGGCGCAAACTGATAGCCGTAACACGCCAGCGCGAGGAAGTTGATCTGGTTAGTGCCGTGGGTATCTGTAGAGTGCCATTCTGGGCGAATATCCGTCGTATTATTGAAGAGCAAATCAAACACGAAGTGGCTTTCGTGCTCATGTGCGCCGATGACGGTTCCATTGATCGGAACATGATTGGCCACAACCGTACAGACGCTCACACCCTTCTTCAGTCCGAAGTATTTGGGTGAGTAACGCGACTTATGAGTATGTACTTGTGTCTCGAATCTCTGCCCGTCACTGCTGGAATGTACTTCATTGCGGATATTGAACAGCGGAAACGCCGACAGCGTCGCTGTGGCGTTGGCTACATGGTCGTTAGCGGCGCGAATTGTCTCGGAACGAAAAAAACTTCGCGCTGTGTTTAGCAGCTTCGAGTAGCTAATGCCGGAGACCTCAGCCATTTTCAACAGGCCCATGTTGGTCCCCATCGCAGTGGCGCATGCCAGGATCTCACGGGGATCTGGAGCCTGTTTTACGAACCGCTCGATCACGTGGGTGAACGCTTTGAGATATCCCGTACGCGGCGCTGCAAACCAGAAGAGGTCTGCAATGCCGGCAATTGGGAGCTGTTTGTAGAAGGGATTTTCGTCGGAGTCTTGAGCGGAAGGATAAATAAGGTTCCAGCGACGCTTCTCCTGTCCTCGTAGCTTGATGTGCGCGTTGGAGCGATCGACTATGCGATCGTTGACTCGCACATAGAGCTCTTCGAGTTCTGTCCGTAGACCATCGAGCGTGATCTGAATCGGAGCCCTGAGCATTGGTGCGGCGAGGTCCCGAAGAATGGAGTCCTTTTGCCTCCAGCGCTCATCGCTGATGAGATCGTCTTCGAAACGTCGATACTCATTACTCTCCCCGACGTAAATGTTGCCGCCAGCGATGGCGTCGCACAGGAGCCGATACACCAGGAACTCGTAGCGATCGACATCTAGACGTCGCTTGCTGCTGTCTTCGTCCTTTATGAAGATGTATCGGCGTAAGCGCTTCGCCACAATAGTGGTTGGAAATTCCCTCACGTCGATCTGGCGCGGTGAGCGCCCTTGGCGGAGGTGCTCCTGAAGGAACGCAACTGCTTCCATGAGCGGCGCATCCTCGACACGGCCAGCAAAGTCGAGTTCCACAAAGAGGTGGCGTAGGTTTTTCTTGATCGTGAGTGATAGCGACGTGTAGTACTTCCATTGGAAACCCGTCTTGTCGAAGGCGATGTTGCGCATGTAGTCCGCGACGACCGGAATGCGCTCTGGTGAGAGGTATGTATAAGCTTTAGTCTTGATGGCTCCGAAACTAGCTGAATCGGGAAGCGAGATGTCGACGAAGAGGTTCAGGATTTCGCCAGCTGCTTTGAGGCTCTGGCTGCCCTCGATCAGAGCCTGTTGCATTGCGTCGTCGCTCGCCTGGCGGGCCGCGCGCGCGTAGTTTTCCACGCGCACAGTAAACGCCTCGACCAGATGGTCGTTGATTTCTCGATATCGATGGTAGGCGTAACACAGTAGGTACAGGCGTGCCACCAGCGGTTCCATGCGCTGTAACTTGTATACCGTGTAGTACGCGACCAAGGAGGCGTAGTACTTGCTGCTCTCTTGTGAGATGCCCACGCCGGCAATGAACTTGGCCGCAAAAGCGTGGAGTGGCTGAAACGCCTGCCTGCGTGATACCTCTTCCTTCAGTGCGGTGTAGCTGAAATCGTTGAGGTCCTGCTTCAGCACGCTGATGCGATACATCGAACCATCGGCTTCGAGCAACGCTTTCAAATGCTCCTTCGCAGAGCGCGTGAGCGCCTTCTTCAGAAGGAACGTAAGTCGGTTTCGCTCTGCGGAGACCACTGCGCCAACGCAGTCCTGCAGCACAGAGTACGGTGGAAGGACGATGCTCTCACGTTCAAAATGCTGTAACGCTTCGCGAACGAGGTAGCGCGGATGTGTTGAGCGGATGGCGAGTTGCGCCAGACGCTTGAGGACGGCCGGTTTGACATCCGAATGCCAGCGTCGAAACTTATGAAGTTCGAGGATCTTATCCTGGAGCGCTGCCAATGTGGGCCGGCTTGGCAGTTGCACAAGACGTTCGCGGATGTCAGGGAAGTACCGCGCCACGAGATACGCGACATCAGCATGTACTAACTCGGTATCGAGATCAAAAAACTGTCGCTTCGCTTTGAAGTATCCGAGGAGCACGATGAAGTACACGCCTATCGCACCGCGCCGGGAGGTGACGAAAGCTTGCTCTTCCTCGCTCAGGACAAAATAGACGGCGCGTTCGTTGTCTGTGAACCGAGGCGGCGAGTAGAGATCCTCGATTTCTTCCGCCGACAGAATCGAAAGTCGATGTGAGGGAGCCGTCATGGTGTCCTGGAGTTGAGCTATCGTGCACGCAATACGCGGTGGCCCCTGCCACCGCGCAGACTAAACGGGAATTGCGCACCATACCCCAGGGCCCCGGATTGTCGTCAACCGTGAGCGCGATCATCGTGCTGGCTATGTTCTTGGCGAGAAACGAACCGCAACTACTGGTGTGGGGCCGGAATCAGAAGTCGGCTACTGCGCTTAAGTGATGCCTCAACTCGCAGCTGGGAAAATGGCTCGCCGTCATCAAGACTTCAGCCTAAAGGGCAATGTTGAGCGCTCGCGCAATGTTGATGATCTGGCTCGGGCTTGGTGGAAAGAGGTCTGAATCGATGAGTTAAATAGTGCAGCCAATCACACTACGAATATTTTGCTCGCTTGGTTAGTGAACTGTCCGATGCCTTGTCATCGCTGCCAGTAGTGAATCCATGGAAGGTCGTAAGGTCAGATACTCATCGTCGAGCCGCGTGACTTCGTGGGCGAAAATCAACGCCAAAGTACTCATTGGAAGCTCAGCTGGTCGTGTCATGCCACGAACAGTCCAGCGTTCGGCATGGGCACGCTGGGCATAGTTAGCAATGGAGTCAGCAAAGACGCGACCCAGACGCGCGGCATCCGAACCACCTTGTTGATGTGTGGTTGCTACGTTGCGCATGGCCAGGTAGATCAAGTACATCACCTGGTTGACGCTGAAACCTTCTAACGCGCGGCGCAGTACGTCGGTTGCTAAATTGGTCCATTCCGGGTTGTAGCCGGATTTGGCCAAGCTCCAGCGCGCGTACTGGGCGACTTCCGCCTGGGCCAGATCCTCCCAGAGCGCCAAAAGTGCCTGCAGGACCTCTTCGGACAACTCAATGTCTTTGAGAAGTTCTTTCACCTCTTCGTGCTGGCGTAAGCAGTTTTTTGGTGCCCAGCGAATACGCCACGCGATGCTTTCAAAGCCGTAGTGCATCCAGTCTCGGGCCCGTAGCCAATCTTCTGCGTGAGCGAATGAGAGTTCTGGTTCGATGACGCCCAACGCATGAAGTGACAGCAGAACGCGCTGGGAGAAATTATCGTGCGGTGCGAGCGGTTTGTGCAGCGCGTCCAGCGGAAGCAGGCGCGTCAGGGAAATATCGCCTCCCACCCTCACGGCCGCCGAGAAATAGAGGCTGGCGGTCAAGTCATTCGGAGTCACGGCGCAACCTAGGTTCGTTGAAGAGCGGTGCACCGGGCATGGGTGCAAGAGAGACAAAAAGCGCCCCTATATTAAGGAACTCTTAGTATGCAGGCAAACCCACGCCCACGAAGCTGCTCGTCACCCAGCGAATGTAGGCGTATCAGTGGCGCGTGGAGGCAAAAAGGAAGCTGTCGTTGCGGCCCGCTTAGGCGCGGCAAGGGCTGAGGCCGGTTTATCCCAGCGGGAACTCGGTGTCCGAGCCGGTATGGATCCTTCGGTCGCCTCTCCCCGCGTGAATCAGTACGAACGCGGCAAGCACACCCCGGATTCGAGCACGCTAGGTAAACTCGGCCAAGTACTGAATGTGCCAATCGCCTACTTCTATGCGGAAGACGAGGACCTTGCTCTTGTCATCGTCGCCTTTCACCGGTCTTCGGCCGCTGCTCGTCGGCGCCTTATAGCGACGTTGCCAAAAATCTGACCGTTAGTTAGCAGCTAGAACCTCGCTCGGTGCGATGGCAACGTGCATTTGATGGCCAGCCATCTGCCGAAAGACCTGTGTGGGGAAAACTACGAGGTGATCGACGCGCGATTAAACTATTCGCGTTCCCGGTTTTATGGCGAATATGAAGAACTGATCCGACACAATTCAAAAAGAAAGGTCACGGTCAGGAAACCGTGACCTCCTGAGGTCAATCATTCAACGGTAGCCATCAGAAGCGGAATTTCACGAACGCCGACGGACCGTGCAGCTTCAAGTCCAGGTTCGCGTTGTAGCTATCCTGCTCGTCGTTGAGCTTGATGCGGGTATATGCGTATTCCGCACCAAATCCGAGATTTTTCCAGGGATACCATTCCAGGCCCAGGGCGGCATTGTATATATGGCCGTTGAGATCGCCGCCGTTTTTCTTGACGCCCGACGCGTCGAAGTACATGCGCAAGCTGTCGTTGAAAGCATGGCGCCAGCCTAGCTGTAGCAGAGGCGCTCCAGCGGTTTCGCTATAGCTGGTCGAAGCCTGGGCGCTTTCGCCATCCAGCGTGGCAATGCCGCTAATGCCGGCGCGCACACGGTAATAAGCCGCACCGATGCCCAGGCCGAAGACATCGTTGCCACTGCCAAACCACCAGCGATACGCCGCGCTGCCGAAATCGAAATCGAGTTTGCCGCGAACCGAAGCCGAGGCGTCGTAGTCATTGCCGCCGTAGCTGATATCGTCGCTGAGCGTCTTGGTCCTCGAACGATTGATGCTGAAGTAGTCGAACGAAAAGCCCTGATGATCACCGATGAGAAAATCGAGCTTCACACGCGGCACAGTCTTGTGATCTTCAAAGCCGAGATCACGTTCGAGATTCACATCGCCTTTGGCGCTGAACTGACCGCTTCTGACACCAGCACCGATCGTGGTGTCGGTGTTGGCGTAGTAGCCGCCGAGTGAAAGGTCGAAGCGATCAAGGGCTGGCGACACGTCGGCGAACGATGCGGAACTGGCCAAAAGAAGGGGCGCAATCAAAAGGTGACGGCAGCGCAAACGAAGCTGTGAAGGATTCGAATTCATGGGGCGTTTCCGTACTGACTGATCTAAGAATGGCAATCTAGAGAGAATCTTGTGCAAATTTTGTAGAGAAACAATTCTCGTTCGTCGCTTGCAGTATCCGAAGTTGGAAGCAGCTATGTCGTGGCTGAATCCGCCGTATCGCGGTCATGGCAAACTCACCCCAAAATTCGCAACCTCCGGTGATTAATAGTTGAACAATGGGTAGCGGAAGATAACGAAGCGGCGCCCGCAGAAACTGGCACCTGTAAAGTTTGGTTTCACCGAGGACAACGCAACGGTTCTGAGAAAATAACCGAGTACCTCCAACCGATCTTCGGACTTACTCTAAGACGTGAAGACCAATGTATTGTCCGAGAAATTTTGATATCGATTCGTCGCCGCGTTTGGCTCGCCGAGCTTTCAGGGTCAGATCGTGTCTGATCGGGAATGGTAGCGGGCATGCACCAAGCCAGGTTCCTTGATCCGTCGCCATGGACCTTCCAATTGCTTGTCCTTAGGTAAAACCAAGTTTCCCTCGTCATCCCATATGGCGTGATCGTCGTGGTAAACGAGCCACGCCAACCAACATGCTTCGCAACCACATGACCCTTTGCAGTCGGGTTCTATGCAGGCGGCCTCGCACGTGCACGGCAGCTGCCCGGGTTCGCCTGGATTTTGCGGGAGGACTGGAAGATAGCCCTCGGACGTGGGCCAACGTGCTTTGCCTTGGTCAGTTGGTTGCTTCATGAGTGGAGCCCTCTGTCTACCGTTGCTCGGCATGAGCAGCAATAGGCGTGGACGCTAGTGCGGGCTCTGTCGGGGGGCGGTGAACGGACGGCGATCTAGAATTGTGTAAGTGGCTTTCGAGTGTCACAGGCGGTTCACGCGGTTGGTCCTTAACTTCATGCGACCAACCCTGCGGAGATCGGTCATGGCGCGCCCCATTTGGACTGGCACTCTGTCCTTCGGCTTGTTGAATGTGCCGGTCTCCCTGATGACGGGCTCACGTACCGTCGATCTTCATTTCCGAATGCTCGATAGCCGCAGCAAAACACCGATCCGTTACGAACGCGTCAACGCTGAAACCGGTGATGAGGTGCCCTGGAAGGACATCGTCAAGGCTTTCGAATACAAGAAGGGGAGTTATGTCGTGCTGGAGAAAGAGGATCTAAAGTCCGCTGCCTCTGAAGGTCGAGAGGCGGTTGAAGTCGAAGCCTTCGTGGATGCCTCTTCTATCGGGCCGGAGTATTACGAAAAGCCTTACATTCTGGTTCCTGGTAAGAAGGCTGAGAAAGGTTACGTGTTGCTGCGCGAAACGCTAAAGCGGACCGGGAAGATCGGCATTGCCCGAGTGATCATCCGGACCAGGGAATACCTGTCCGCCGTTATGCCAAAGGATAAGGCGCTTGTCCTGATGATTCTGCGATTTCCGCAAGAGCTGATCGATGTGTCGGAGTACAAGATTCCCGAGGGTGGGATTTCCCAATATCGAATTGCTCCGAAAGAACTCGATATGGCGGAGAAGCTGATCGAGTCGATGTCGGGTGAATGGAAGCCAGGCGATTTTCGAGATGAATTTCGCGAGCGATTGCAGAAAGTGATCGCGAAGCGCATGAAGTCAAAGGGTCTGGTCACGCCCGCCAAGGACGATGCAGACAACGACGCGTCCGATGGCACGTCGACTAACGTTGTCGACTTCATGGCGCTGTTGGAAAAAAGCTTGGCCACCAACAAAAGGACACCGGCCAAGAGGCGCGCCGGAGGCGGCGCTAAATCGAAAGCGAAGAAGACGGCAAAAAAGGCTGCGCCAAGAAAATCTGCCAAGAAAGCGGTTAAGAAGGTTGTCCGAAGGGCGGGATGAGGCGGAAGATCTAAGCTTTCTGCGAACGCTGCAGCTTTTTCATCACCGCTGATAGATCTTGCTTAATAGAAGCGAGAGCTTTCCATGGATCGCTGTGTAGTCTGGCGAGGCGCGCTGGAAGGTTTTTTATGGTGAACGCTGCGCCGCTTTTTATCTTGCCCAGCTCTTCCCATCGCAATGGTGTGGCCACGGGCGCATGCGGTCGTGCGCGAAGCGAATAGGACGCCACACTGGTGGCGCCACGTCCATTGCGCAGGTAGTCCACATAGATTTTTCCACCACGTTTGGCTTTAGTTGCCGTTGCCACTAACTCCAGCGGGTGTGCGTTCGCAAGGGTGTTGGCAAACGCCTCGGCGAAGGTCCGGACGGTGTCCCATGCACAGCTAGGTTTGAGTGGAACAACGACGTGAAGGCCTTTGCCCCCGGTCGTGCGCACTAATGATTCCAAACCCATTTGCAAGAGCAGCTTGCGCACTAAACGTGCGGTAGTGACCACGCGATCCCATGGCACGTTAGGTCCTGGGTCCAGGTCGAACACGATGCGATCGGCGTTGTCAGTGTCTATTACCTTGGATCCCCATGGGTGAAACTCCAAAGCACCGAATTGGACCAACTCGATAACTGAGACGGCACTTTCCGGATAGATATATACCGCTTGTGCGCCGTTCTCTTCCTTGAGTTTCGTGCTTCCGACGTGATGCAAACCTTGAATCAAATGCTTCTGAAAAAAGCACACTTTGGCTGTGCCCTCGGGACAGCGGATCACTGAGGTCGGCCGATCGATCACGCCGGGCAAGAACCAATCCATGACCTTGGTGTAGTAATCGGCGACATCTTGCTTGGTGATGGCTTCGTCGGCGTAGACCACCCGATCCGGGTGTGTGATTCTGATGGCCGCCGTCGTTATGGCCTTGGACTTTTTCGTGGGTCTGCTAGATGATTTCGTCGCTGGCACGCTTCGATCGGAGTCACGCAGATCAGATGGCGTTTTGTCGGAGCGCAAGGTTTTTAGGCTCGGCTGGCGGAGCAGCTGATGATTGCCGATGCCGCGGTAAAACACTTCGACTACGGCAGTTGGCTTGATCCAGAGTGCACCCCTCAGTTGCGGATCGACCGCGGTGAGCGGCACCGGTGGCTGCTTGGAACCTTTTGTGGCGAGTGTCTTGGCGAGATCGCCCAGTTGAGTATCAGTGAAGCCCGTGCCGACTCGGCCCACGTAGATCCATCCGCGTGCATTCTTTGGATCAGGCATCGCCAACAAAAGCGAACCAAAACCCGTGCGGCTGCCTTTGGGATGCGTATAGCCCAAGACGGCGAACTCGTCACTCTCCAGTCGCTTAACCTTCAGCCAATCGCCACTACGGCCGGCGTGATAGTCACCATCCGCGCGCTTGGAGATGATGCCCTCAAGCTTCTGCTCATTGGCCATCTCAAATGCTGCCTCGCCATTGCCCACGCTGTGACTGCCGAAGACCAATGGATGCGACGCGTGAGCAAGCAATCGTTTGAGGAATGCCTTTCGCTTGATCAACGGCGCACGCGATAAATCTAGGCCTTCGAAGGCGGGCAGGTCGAAGATCATGTAGGCCAATGGGAGTTGCGCGTCGCCTGAAAGCGTCCTCTGCAGCCCGTTGAAATCACTATGACCTTTGCTATCGAGCGCGATCAGTTCGCCGTCCAGTTGCGCCGAAGACAAACCTAGCCCTTCGATAGCCTGGACGACTTCAGGAAGCTTGTCGTTCCACGGCAAGCCATTGCGAGACCAGAGCTGGACAACCCCATTTGTGACCGTAGTGAGGATACGATAGCCGTCCCATTTGACCTCATGAATCCACTCATCTCCGGCAGGTGGATGCTCGTGCAGTTTCGCCAGTTGGGGTTGGAAGAACTCAGCTTTTGGCCGTGCCTTGACGACACCTTCCAAGCTAGCTGCCGATTTCGCGAGCGCTAAGCTTCCCACCGCCCTTGGCTTCGGCGCGGCCCTTTTCCGCGAGGTTGCCTTTTTAGCAGCGACCTTCGTGATCGGTGTCTTCGCCGCCTTGCGAGTGCTCGCCTTCATGGTTGCGTCCAGAAGATCGTTGGCTTCGATGTCACCCGCGAACGCGTCCTTGGCTTTGATGAGGAACCATGCCGGCTGCCGTTCTTTGCGGCCGCTGCGAACCAGGTGCCAACGACCTTTGAGGCGTTTTCCGAACAGCTCGAACTCAAGGTGGCCTTTTTGAAGCTGGGCCTCTGGATTGCCCTGTGTCGCCCATACCCCTTTGTCGAACTGATCCACGTGTCCCTTGCCGTAGCCTTCCTCAATGTCGCCTTCAAAATCGGCGTAGGCCACAGGATGGTCTTCCACCTCGACCGCGAGACGCTTAACCGCGGGATCATAACTGGGGCCTTTGGGCACGGCCCAACTTTTCAGGGTGTCGCCAACTTGGAGGCGAAAGTCAAAATGACGGCTACTGGCATGATGCAGCTGGACCACAAAGATCGCGCGGCTCGCTTTCCCTTTGGGACCATCGGGACTGGGTTCCGAGGTTCTGCTGAAATCGCGTTTGCGCTGGTAGTCGTGGAGACTCACGCGTTATCCGATGTTTCCACGGCGCGCGGCCTCATCGGGGTGCGTTCGACCACCGTTGGGGTCATAGGAAGCGTAGGGTTTGTTCGTCCGAGCGTAATGTTTTTTGACGCTCGCACGTAGCGATTGGCATAGGTCCAGATTTCACCGGTTTCTGTGATCAGCACGACCCAATACAGATCAGACTCCGGGCCGTAATCGAGCATCACGTGAGCAAACCCTTCGCCTTTAGGCGTATTCATCGGAATGGGCGGGTTGAGTTGAAGCATGGGTGGCCTCCGGCAACTGCCGCTAAAGTGCGACCGCGTCTGTGAAAGTACCGAGAACTTTAGGTCGGCCATCTCCGCCTTCAATCTCTCTAACGCTTCGCCGAATCGCCTATTTTCATTCCGAGGTAGATGCACAGACCAATACTCATTGCAGGCGGTGAGAAGGAGACCTGCCTTCACGTTTTGCTCTCTCGCATGCGACGTGGCTTTCATTTCATGTGGCTGATGATGACGCTGCACCCGTCGCTCGATCGGGTAACAGCGGAAAGGTGGAGATAAGCATGGCATCAACAAAAAGGGCTGCTTTAAAAACGGCGCGCCAGCAACGCCGAATCCAGAGTGCGACGGATGCAAAAGACGCAACCAAGAACAGTCGAAAGAAAGCCAAAAAGCCGGCACAAGCCGGTGCAAAAAATTATCCGACCAATCCATTACCCAAGAAGCATTTACGAAAGCCTGGCTTGGAAGCTGATCTTGTTCTAGCGCCGCAGTTTGAAGCCGCTGCTTATCATGGCAGCGGCAAACTGGACGGTCGCGTCGCCATTATCACCGGTGGCGACTCGGGTATTGGCCGCGCTGTTGCGGTGCTTTTCGCACGGGAGGGGGCAGACGTAGCCATTGTGTATTTGAATGAGCATAAGGACGCTCGAAAAACTAGGGATTACGTAGAAGCCGAAGGTCGCCGATGCTTATTGATAGATGGAGACGTGCGGGACTTCAGTTTTTGCAAGAAAGCCGTTGCGAAGACCATCAAGAAGCTCGGAAAACTATCGATCCTGATCAATAACGCAGCCTTTCAGGAGCATGCGGATCAATTGGAAGACATTACCGAACAGCACTTCGACCTAACCTTGAGAACAAATTTGTTCGGCTACTTCCACATGGCCAAGGCATCGCTTCCCCATCTTACAAGCGGTGATTGCATCATCAATACCGGTTCGGAGACGGGGTTATTCGGTAACGAAAATCTGCTCGATTACTCCATGACCAAAGGCGGCATCCACGCGTTCACCAAAGCGCTTGCGCGAAATCTCGTCGCTAAGGGCATCCGCGTCAATGCGGTGGCACCGGGACCCGTCTGGACGCCACTCAACCCCGCCGATCAATCATCCAAGAAAATAAAAGATTTCGGCAAATCGAGCCCCATGGGGCGTCCAGCACAGCCAGAGGAGATCGCGCCTGCTTATGTCTTCCTTGCCGCGCCTTCCTGCTCCAGTTACATATCCGGAGCCATACTTCCTGTGATGGGTGGCCCATCAAACTAAATGGGCTGGTCTCGAATTGGTAGCTCGACCTTACGTTCCGCTTACACGGAATGCGAGGCTGATTCGTGGCCCGACGGTGTCACGTTCCTTGGGTATGCCATGGTCATAGTGCAACTGGCTTGTCCACGACATCACAAGGAGGCTTCCCTCTTCCAGATCGAAGTTCAGGTGCCGACGAGACACTTTCTTTTGGCGGATAACCATTCGACGTGTGGCGCCCAGTGAAAGAATCGCAATGGGCTGACCGGCTCGGAGGAATTCGAGTTTGTCGTGATGCGAAGCCACACTGTCGTGCTGATTCCGATACAGATTCATACCGACACTGTTGAAAGGCGTGTGGAGATAGTGGCTTACTAAGCCGAAGGCCTCACGCAGTGGCGGGTCCACGTTGTCGCTCAGCGAAAAATGGGTATGAAGTCTTGGGACGTCGACTTCTCGGTCATACATTTGACGACGCTCGGCCTGCCATGCCATGTGTTCATGGAAATAAGCAAACCACTGAGCCGCCTTTTCCGATGATATGACGTTCGGGTAGTAACTGACTTCTCCCTCGTCACCGCTCAACAGGGGCGCGGAATCAGTGCAGAAGAGAGAGGGCTGAACCATGAATTTATTCTGCGCAATGTTCGTATCAAGATTTAAGAATGCAGCTGCGCGGCATCACAGCGTTAAACGGTGCGTCAGATACCATTGGTATACGGATTCGGGCACCAGAGGTTCGCTATCTATGCCAACCGCTTCGACCGCATCGAGTGCGTCGCGGAGGCTATCGGCATAGCTTGTATCTCGCACCAGTGCATGCTGATTTTGCAGTTGCCAGTCGATAATCTGGTACATGCGGTCGGACCATGCAAAGAGCAAATCGGTTCGCTCCAACAATCGGTCACGGATCCAGCCAAATAATGGTGAATACATGCGATGGCCGTAGCGTTCGGTCAGCCGCTCTCCGACCGTAGTAATGGAATCGCCAATACCGCGGAACCACTCCGTATGTCCGCCGGCCTGAGGATTTATGGTCAGTGGCGCTGGTGCGCGATGCTCAGGCCAACGCTCGATAAAGAGTCGCTCAAGACGACGCGCTTCCTTAATCCGGTCGGTTTCGATCAACAGGCTTTCGTTAAAGTCGAAGAATTTGTAGAACTTCGGATGTAGCGTATGAAACCGACTTATCGGATCATGGGAAAAGCCAACCTTGAGTAAATCTTCTCCTTTGCATCGAAGCACGTACACGAATGTGCGCCCCTGATGTGCTCGGCGGGGAAGGTTAAAAAAGTTTTCTTGCGCAGGCTCTGACTTCATCGCTTTCTATTCGCGCTAGCGGCCATCGGCGTGAAATCTGAATTCAGGCAACCGTCCTTACTCGGCGACGGGCATAAGGTCAGCCGTAAATAGTCGCCATCTCCTGTCGCCACCTTCCACGCAAAGGTAGTTATTTTCGCGCTTGATGGAGCTCTCCTCTTGCGCAAGCTTGCGGGCGAAAGCGAGCGCCTCCAGACGAGTGGCAAACTGCTTTTCACCGTCTCGTGGTATGGGAATCGTCCATCCATGCTTTGCATCGGCGTTTAATGGGATGTAAAAAATTTCCAAAGGGCAACCCTCCTGTTAAATCTAAAGGCAGGGGAATTTCGACATATTCACGGTGCCGGATAAGGTGACTTTTTCAGAAGCTTCGCAAGGTGTGCAGCGTTGCTCGCCAAGGTCTTCGTAGCCTCCGCAACTTTCTTTGGCGTGCTCTTGAGGCCTTTGTATTCTTTCCTACCCATCGCTTCGCCCACCCAATAGGTGCTGCTTCCTCCGGGTATCGTAAATCCGACGTCAGCGAGCGCTTGGTAAATCTCGGCGGTAACATGATGAGCACCATCTTCATTACCGACCACGGCGACAATGCCGACCTTGCCGAAAGTCGGATAGCGACCCTGCTTGTCAATGTCATCGAGCACGGCATCCAAGCGCTCCATCACGCGTTTGCTCACGCTGGAGGGCTGGCCCATCCATATTGGCGTAGCCACAACGAAAATGTCCGCATCCATAATCTTTTTGAGCATCGCCGGCCACGTGTCACCGTTGCCTTCATCCTTGCTGACACCGGGTTTAATGTCGTGATCCACAACGCGGTCATACGAGCATTTGACACCATGTTCTTCCAGAGAGCTCAGCAACTGGTCCAATAGTTTTTGCGTGGACGATGTTTTAGGCCCTGCTTTCAGGGTGCAGTTCAAACCGTAAGCCTTTAGCGCCATCGTGATGCCTCCTAATCGTCAATGAAATCCAGACTGCTCCGCCGTTCGTGGAGCGGATGTCATTGAGACAAACTTTACGAGCTTGCGCCGTTCTGATGGCCATCGCCGATGGCACCGCGAGAAATGGCCTATTACGTTTGAGACATTGTCGCTAGGTGAAGCAAAATACCTGTGAGACTTTTTAGATCTTGTGCGTTGTGTTGGGCGACTCGGCGCAAGTTGGCAGCAGAGCCGCCTCGCAGATACGTTAGCCATGCAGCGGGGGCTTCAGATCCCGGTAAATCATCCTCTCTCACCACGCCCAACAGCTGCCGCTCAGCCGTGGCCAACTTGCAGTTGTCCCAAGCTCCTTTCCAGCGTCGGCGAACGGGATGAAGCAGATCCAGATGACCTAGACCTTGCAGGGGGTTTTGCAGTCGCGCGAGGCGATAACGGGTTGACAGCAGCGGCGCGTCATAGCTCTTGCCGTTGTAGCTCACCAGTACGGTGTCTTCGTTGAACCATCCGGCAAACACCCGCAGCATGGCGACTTCCGCCGCCATCGAAGTGATGGTGAGTTGCCTCAACCGAAATCGCCCATCGACCCAATCGGCCGCACCAATCATAAAGGCACGCGTACCCGTGCCACCGGCTAAGCCGGTGGTTTCCGTATCGAAATGCAAAAGCCTGCCGTGATGAACGGGATCGATCCATCGAGCAAAGGTCGTGTCAATCCATGAGGGAGGTTGTAACCAATCCATGAAGGCTTCGGTGTAGCGCAGACCTGGAGCGATTTCTTCTCCGGGCACCTCGCGGTCGCGCGATGCGCGCACCACCGTTAGCCCTTGTTTGAGCTGCGCATGTCGCTGGAGCAAGAGGCGCACATTCGCAGGCATCGTCGGCGTGGCTATCTTTGATGTCGAAGTCTGTCCCGCTTGCGCGCGGAGCAAGCGCAATTTGTCGACGGCGACGCTCATAAGGCAACCAGTAAGGCCAAGACGCGTAGCGCGAGGGCCTTGGGTGTGGTTGCCGCGTCTTCGTCTGCAGCCAACACAGGGCCGACACAGCCAGGACAGCCGACGCGACAGTCGCAACGTTCGATGAGGGTGACCGATTGTGCAATCAAATCCTCACGGCGTTCAAACAAGGGCTCGCTCTGGCCGATGCCACCGGGGAAGGCGTCGTAGAGATAGACCGTTGGTGTAAACGGCGCATCGGGAGCCAATGTGGTCGGCTGACCGTCTCCACCGCGAAGTTGCCCACGCCCGCTGATATCCGCGCTGACAAACCATGCGCCATCGCCGCTGCCCACGGATTTTTGCAGATCGCGCGCTTCCGCCATGACGGCCACCGTAGCAACTACATGCAGAGCGTAAGCAGCGCCCAAGAAACCATCGAGCGCCTGCTGACGATCTTCGAAGGCGGCGCCCAAGACGTTTTGGGCGAGCTGCCACCAGACGGCGGTCGTATGTAGTTCCTGATCAGGCAGATTAACCCGACCGTAGCCAATGTTTTCGTGCGAGTAGAAGCGAATTTTCTTGTAGCCTGGCACACGCCGCACCACGTGCACTTCACCGTGATGGGCTTGGCCACAGCCGGCAGAAGAAGTGTCAAAACAATCGAGTACCTTGAGCTTGGTGTAGTCGATCGCGTCGGTGTAGTAGTCCACTTGCGTGCGTGTGACGTACGCCTTGCGGCCCTCCCAATCCAGTCGTTCCACTTGGTAGGGAACGGACTGGATCATATGGATGGCACCTTCGTAGAGCGTGACGGGTACCGCAGTGAAATCGACTTCCGCGATGATGGTTTGCCGACCGTTCGTGCGATCAACAACGACGAAATTACCGTCGGACACCGAACGCAGGGACACCGCGATGGCGGGATAGCTGTCGGCGATCCATTCCCATCGGTCACTTTCGTGGTGGAGCACGCCTTCCTCGCCGAGGACTTCGAGCCAGGGTGTGGCCAACTCGTTGCCGAACAGCTCATCGCCCACGAAGGGCAACTCGAACGCGGCGCATCGGATGTGATCGAGCAGAATAAGCGGCTGATCGGGCAGGATGCGCGCATGTTCGGGTGAGGCACCTTGGAAAAACTCAGGGTGACGCACGAGGTATTGATCCAACGGATCAGAGCTGGCCACCAACACGCCTAACGCGGATTGCTGACGCCGACCCGCGCGTCCAAACCGCTGCCATGTAGCAGCCACCGAGCCGGGATACCCGTTGAGGACCACGACATCGAGGCTGCCAATGTCCACGCCCAGTTCCAGTGCTGAAGTGCTCACGATGCCGTCGATGGTGCCGGCACGCATCTCGCGTTCCGCGGCACGTCGTTCCTTGGGAAGGTAGCCGCCCCGGTAGGCGCGAATGCGCGCGGGTTTGCGTGGATCGTTGTCGAACACGTCTTTCAGATACTTGGTCAGCACTTCGACCATCGTGCGTGACTGGGCAAACACCAGCGTTTTCATCCCGGACTTGATGGCCAGCCGTGCAATGCGATTGGTTTGCGAACGCGCCGAAGCACGCAGGCCGAGATCCGGATTGACCACTGGCGGGTTCCATAGCAGCACATGCTTATCACCCGTGGGGGCTCCACTCTCAGTGATCGCGATGACTGCATCCTCAATCAGCGCTTCGGCGTGTTCCTTCGGGTTACCGATCGTGGCGGAGCACAAAATGAACTGCGGGGTGACTCCGTAGAATGCGCACACGCGTTTCAGCCGACGAATCACATTGGCCACATGCGAGCCGAATACGCCGCGATAGGTGTGCACTTCGTCGATCACGACATAGCGCAGGTTCTCGAAGAACTGCGCCCACTTGGTGTGATGCGGCAAGATCGCCTGATGCAGCATGTCCGGATTGCTCACCACAATGTCGCCATGCAGCCGGATGGCTTGGCGCGCGTCGCCCGGGGTATCGCCATCGAAGGTAAAGGCTTTGACGCCCAGATCACCGGCTTGATTGAGTTCGAGTAGCTCGGCAACCTGATCTTGGGCCAGCGCTTTTGTCGGAAACAGATACAGCGCCTTGGCGTGCTGCGTCATCGCGGCAGTGATGACGGGCAGGGTGTAGCAGAGCGACTTGCCGGAGGCCGTAGGCGTGACGATGGCGGCATGGGCGCCCGATTGCGTCACCGCCCATGCTTCAGCTTGATGGCTATACAACTGGTCGATGCCACGCAAGCGCAGGGCTTCGGCGAGAGCTCGTGGCAGAGCATCCGGCAGCTGCGCGAATGAACCCTCGCGCCCCGGCACCATGAATGCACCGGTGATCCTCGCCGCATACCGCTTCGAGAGGCGCTGAGCCAGTGTGCGGCCATCGCTGGGATGACGCAGCACCAGTTCGTCGGAAGCATAGCGGTCGGGTAGAGCGTTCATGGGAAGGCCTATTGGACGGTGGAAGGAGTTAATCCGGGAGCTATCTCATCCCGTGAGATCGCTCCGCGCGACGCTGGGACGAACCCGCACTCAAAGTCGGATGCGATCGGCGACGTAAGTCATTGATCCGCTTGGAGCGAATCAACGCGGCATTTTTCTATCTTCCATTTTCACCTATTTAGGTGAAACTATGCGAACCATGACCATCCAGATCACCAGTCGCCAATCGAACGTCCTGGCTTTCATCCGCGCACGAATCGAGCGGGATGGGCAGTCGCCCACACTGGAAGAAATCGGTGATGCGTTGGGGATTGGCAATGTCAGCGCGGTGCTCAAACACGTCCGGTCGCTGGAAGCGAAGGGCCGACTGACGGTCGAACCCAACCACGCTCGGAGCATTCGGCTGGTGCGCGAACCCGATCCAATGGATGCGGATACGTTGGAACTTCCTTTGATCGGCCGGATTGCGGCGGGCGAACCCATGTTTTCGGAAGCGCGGGTCGATCGCAGCCTGCGCGTGTCCCGTTCGCTGTTTCGTTTGCGACCGGACTACCTGGTGAAAGTGGTTGGCGATTCGATGCGTGGGGAGGGGATCCTGGATGGGGATCTGGTGGCGGTGCATGCCACGCCCGTGGCTCGCCATGGCCAAGTAGTTGCAGCACGCGTGGACGGCGACCGCTTCACGATCAAGCGTCTTCACTGGAAAGGCGATGTGATCCGATTGATGCCGAACAGTCCCGGCTTCAAACCCATCGATGTGGACCCCACGGAAGACTTTGCGATTGAAGGTCTATTTGCAGGCCTGTTGCGGGGCAGCTGATGAGCGCCGTGGTTCAACTTTCTTCGATGTTCGATGCACGTCAAGTTTGGCGTGGACGGGCAGCACCGGTTCCCACCGGCGATCAGCCGACGGGCTGGCATGCGTTGGACGCCGTGTTACCGACGGGCGGCTGGCCAGACGCGTCACTCTCGGAAATCCTGTTGCCGGTGGATGGCGTGGGCGAACTCCAACTGGTGCTGCCAACGCTGGCGCGTTTGACGAAGAACAAGCGCAGCGTGGTGATCGTGGCACCGCCCTACGTGCCCTGTGTCGCGGGTTGGCGGCAACACGGCGTGGACATGCGCCGAGTGGAGATTGTGAATTCGGCGGAGAACGATGTGCTTTGGGCAACCGAGCAATGCCTGCGTTCGGGCAGTTGTTCGGCGGTGCTGGCGTGGCCGCATCGGGCGGACGATCGTGCGCTACGCCGACTTCAAGTGGCAGCGGATACCGGCAAGGCACTGGCCTTTGTATTTCGCGACCGTCGCCATCTGTCCAATGCGTCACCCGCCGCCCTGCGGTTGGAACTGGAAGCGACGCCGCATGCTCAGATCTGGGTGCGCAAATGTCGCGGTGCCAACGTGCCCAGCCAGCCCATTCCCCTCCCGCGCCACGTGCATTGATGGCGGCCGGCGATGTGGGCGTGTCTCTTACTGCCGCATCTGGCACTGGATGGGATCCTCCGACGCCGGCCCAACGACGGACCGTTGGTCTTGGTGGATGGACCAGTCAATGCACGCACGATCGTTGCCGCCAATGAATCGGCGCGTGCGGCGGGCTTGCGAATCGGCCAACGACTGACCGCCGCACAGGCGTTGTTGGCTCAGTTTGATGCGGTGCCTTACGACAGGGACGGCGTCGACAACTGGCATCGGTTTCTCGCCGCTGTCGCCTACCGTTACAGCTCCGAGGTTTGCTTGCTACCCCATGCCATCGTGCTGGAGGTAAACAAAAGCATGGGGTTGTTTGGCCCCTGGCCCAAACTCGAATCGCTCCTGCGTTCAGACCTCACGGATCTGGGTTTTCGGCACCGCATCGCCGCCGCACCGACACCGCATGCGGCCTACGTGTTGGCCGGCGTGAGCGATGGGCAAGCGGTGCTGACCGCCGACACGCTCAGAGGTGCGCTTCGCCACGTACCCATCCTCAAAAGTCGTCTTCCTGCATCCTCCGCCAGCTTGCCAGGGATGGGCGTTCGAACCCTCGGCCAACTCATGGCGCTCCCGCGCGATGGCCTTCGCCGACGCTTCGGCGCCGAACTGTTGGTGACGCTGGATCGTCTGACCGGTGACATCCCGTCGGGATTGGAAAGCTTTCGACCGCCGGATGTCTTCGATCTGCGCATCGAGTTGCTTCACGAAGTAGAAAATCAAGCGATGCTGGTCTTTCCTGTTCGCCGCATGACGGGTGACCTGGCGGCGTATTTGGCTGGTCGTGATGGCGGTGTCCAACGGTTCCTGCTGCGGCTTGAACATCGCGATGGTGGCCATACGGATATTTCTGTGGGTCTGCTTGCCGCCGAGCGCGATGCCGGCATGCTGTTTGAGTTTGCCCGTGGCCGATTGGAACACGTGGCGCTACCGGGACCCGTGATCGCGTTGCGTTTGATTGCGCGTGATCTGCCGGCTTTCGTGCCAGTCGGTCGAGATCTTTTCGATGAGCGGCCCGCGAACGCATTGCCTATTGAACAACTACGAGAACGGTTGCGTGCCCGTCTGGGGGATTCGGCCGTCTATCGCCTGGGAAGCACAACCGACCCACGACCGGAACGGGCGCAACAGGTCGCTGCTAGCGCGTACGTGACCGTTGAAGTCCATCCACGCCCTACGTGGCTGCTGGATCGTCCGATTCCACTGCGGGGGATGGCACCGCTGATTTTGTCGGGACCCGAGCGGCTCGAAACCGGCTGGTGGGATGACGGCGAGGTCTGTCGGGATTACTACGTCGTCGAGACCGCGCAGGGTCAGCATGCTTGGGCGTTTTGCCCACCGGGCGAGCAAGCGGGATGGATGATTCACGGCTGGTTTGCGTGAGCGCGTATGCGGAACTGCATTGCCTCTCCGACTTTTCGTTCGGACGTGGCGCGTCGAGTGCGCGCGAATTGTTTGAGCGTGCCAAGGCGTGTGGCTATAGCGGGCTGGCCATCACCGACGAGTGTTCGCTGGCGGGCATCGTGCGTGCGCTCGAGGCATCACGCGACACCGGGATGCCACTCATCGTCGGCAGCGAAATCCAGTTGGTCGATGGCCCCACGATCGTCGTGTTGTGCGAGACCAAGCAGGGCTATACCTCGCTGTGTCAGCTCATCACCACGGGACGGCGTGCCTCTGAAAAAGGTACGTATCGATTGCGTTGCGCGGATCTCGACAACGGGCTGCCTGGCACGTTGGTCTTGTGGGTGCCCGATCCCGAGCTGGCGGTGGAGCAGGGGCGTTGGGTGCGCGATCGATTTGGCGATCGCGCATGGATGGCGGTTGAACTTCATCACGGTCCCGATGACGCCAAGCGGCTGCGCGAGCTCGAACGCCTCAGTCATGTGCTGAACCTTCCGATGGTGGCAACGGGCGATGTTCACATGCACATCCGCAAGCGTTTGGCGTTACAGCACACCCTCACGGCGATCCGCCATCGCTTGCCGATCGCCGAAGCGGGCGCAGTGCTGGCGCGCAACGGCGAGCGACACCTGCGCGCGCTACCCAAGCTGGCGTCAATCTACCCCGAAGCGCTGTTGGCCGAGAGTGCGGTGATCGCCGCGCGCTGCACATTTACGCTCGCCGAGCTGCAATACCGCTACCCCGCCGAGCTGGTTCCTGAGGGGCACACGGGCATCAGTTGGTTGCGTCAGTTAACCGAGGTGGGCACGCACTGGCGATGGCCTGAGGGTCCGACCGAAAAAGTCCGTCTTCAGATTGAACACGAGCTCGCCCTTATCGAGGACCTTCGCTACGAATCGTATTTCCTGACCGTTCAAGACATCGTGCGGTTTGCACGAAGCGTTGGCATCCTGTGTCAGGGCAGGGGATCGGCCGCCAACTCCGTGATCTGCTTTGTGCTGGGCGTGACGGAAGTGGATCCAGCACGCATGAACCTGTTGGTCGAACGCTTCATCAGCAAAGAGCGCAACGAACCCCCGGACATCGATATCGACTTCGAGCACGAACGGCGCGAAGAAGTCATTCAATACATCTATGCGAAATATGGCCGGGACCGGGCGGCGCTGGCCGCCACCGTCATTTGTTATCGGGGCAAGAGTGCAGTGCGCGATGTGGCCAAGACCTTGGGGCTGCCGCTGGATCAGGTGGACCAGCTCAGTCGCGTGTTTGCGTGGTGGGATGGCCACGCGGATATCGCCGACCTACTTCGTGAGCGCGGCTTTGATCCTGAGAGTGCCGTGATGCGTCGGGTCCTTCGGCTCACCGGCGAGCTGCTGAACAAGCCGCGGCATCTGTCACAGCATGTGGGTGGGTTTGTGATCGCCGATGCACCGTTGAGCGAATTGGTGCCCGTGGAAAACGCGGCGATGCCCGACCGCACGATCATTCAGTGGGATAAGGATGATCTGGACACCATGAAGCTGCTTAAGGTCGATTGCCTCGCGTTGGGCATGCTGACCTGCGTGCGTAAATGTCTGGACCTGCTGCGCCAGCATCGAGGGCAGGACTACACCATGGCTACCCTGCCATCGGAAGATCCTCAGACCTACGCGATGATCCAGCGCGCCGACACGCTGGGCGTCTTTCAGATCGAGAGCCGGGCGCAGATGTCGATGCTGCCGCGGCATCGACCCGAGAACTTCTACGATCTGGTGATTCAAGTGGCCATTGTGCGGCCCGGCCCCATTCAAGGCGACATGGTGCATCCGTATCTGCGGCGGCGGCGCGGCGAAGAGCCAGTGACGTATCCCTCCGACGACCTCAAAGAAGTTTTTGAGCGCACATTGGGCGTGCCGCTGTTTCAGGAGCAGGTGATGAAGCTGGCCATCGTGGCAGCCGGCTACACGCCCGGTGAAGCCGATCAACTGCGACGTGCCATGGCCGCGTGGAAGCGTCACGGCGGGATGGAAAAGCATCGCGAGCGCATCATGACCGGCATGGTCGAACGGGGGTATACCGTCGAGTTTGCGGCGCAGCTCTTCGAGCAGATCAAGGGCTTCGGTTCCTATGGCTTTCCTGAGTCACACTCGGCCAGTTTTGCGGGCATCGTCTACGCCTCGTGCTGGCTCAAGTCAAACGAGCCAGCCGCCTTTGCCTGCGCACTGTTGAACAGCCAGCCCATGGGCTTTTACTCGGCCAGTCAGATCGTCCAGGATGCCCAGCGGCATCGCATTCGTGTCCATCCCGTGGATGTGCGTTACAGCCACTGGGATTGCACGCTGGAAAGCGATCCGCGACAGGCCGATGGCTCGCCGCTGATTCGATTGGGCTTTCGGCAAGTGCGGGGCTTTCGCGAAGACGTCGCGCGGCGCATTGAAGCGGCTCGGCAAGAGCAGGCCTTTGATGACATTCCCGACCTGTGCGCGCGTGCTCAGTTGGACAAGCCTCATCAGGAGCGGTTGGCCGATGCGTCGGCGCTGCGCGGGTTAGCCGGTCATCGCCATCGTGCGCGATGGGCGACCGCCGGGGTGGAGGCGCAGTTGCCGCTGTTTGGCAACGCCAGTCCCGAGGAGCGGGCGATCGTATTGCCTGCGCCCACTCGAGCAGAAAACACTCTGGCGGACTATGCCCGTACCGGACTGACCTTGGGGCCACACCCGCTTCGCCAGATCCGAGCACGATTGAAGGCGGCACGTTGCACCGACTCGAAGACGCTGCGCACGCGTCCGGATAAAAGCCACGTGCGCATCGCAGGCATGGTGACCATGCGCCAACGGCCACAAACGGCCAGCGGAATTACCTTCGTGACCATCGAGGATGAGCACGGCATGGTCAACGTTGTGGTGTGGCGGAAGATTGCCGAACGGCAGCGGCGCGTTTTGCTGGAATCCCAACTGTTGGCCATCGATGGACAGTGGGAAGTTCAGGATGGCGTGTGCCACTTGATCGCCCATCACTTGCGCGATCTGACCCATTGGCTCGGATCGCTCGATGCGCGATCGAGAGATTTTCATTAGGGATGAGCTGTTACCAAAGCTGTATTGCTGATCGTTTTGCGTTTTGGCTATTTGCCCGATGCTTGATCGTCTGCGCCCGACACGATGAGATCGAGTTCACGTTTGCGCAGTAAGCCCGATGATTCGCCGCGCTTAATGGAACAGTTTTTTGCGTGGAAGTTCACGTCGGCGCGACTGGCGCGTCCCTATAACATCCCCGCCGCAAAGGTGCGGCATTATTCAGGACCGACCATGGACAAGAATAGAACTGAAGGCGCCAAGCACGAAGTGAAAGGTGCCATAAAAGAAGGGATTGGCAAGGTAACCGGTAACAAGAGCAAAGAAGTTGCTGGCAATGCGGAGAAGAATGCCGGCAAAGTCCAGCACGCCGTAGGTAAGGCCGCTGACAAGGCTCGCGAGGACGCGAAAAGGCATTGAGTAAATTTAAGTACGTCAACAAAAAGGCCGGTTAGATCAACCGGCCTTTTCGTTTTCAGCACTGGCTGTTTGGGACTTATCGCAAGTGACGCTCTGGGTATTTCCGTAAGTGATAGACGCGGTGGATTTGTCCCGCACCCAGCCACCCACCAATCGCAGAGGACAGCAGAGCAAGGAAGCCGCTCAGAAAGGCGATCCACAAGGTCAGCGACAAGTAATGGGCGGCCTTGTCAGCTGCCATTTTCGATTCCGACCGCGCTGAATCGATCTGCGGTGTGAGCTTCTGCAGCGCCGCTCCCGACGTCTCCGTGCTGGTGCCCGTGTCTGCTGCCAAAAGCGCAGCGGCGACATCGTCTTGACCAGCTAGAAGTGCAGCAACAATCGGCGCTGAATTTCCGCGTTCGCGACCCGTTAGTTGGTATGAGATGTTGGCGTCCAGAACGCCGACTGCAGGAGTCATTGCGTGGGCGGAGCCACCATGCATGTCAGCTTCTGGGCCGCCCATAGTGCTGTTATGGCCCGCCATGGCATGGCCAAGACCTAACGCGAGCCAGACGGCCGTAGCGGTGACCGACAGTCCCCATACTGTGACGCCATGAAGTGTGCCGCTGGTGTCGTCATTGCGACCATCAAACCACGCGGCGAACATACCGCCCAAGAACAACGCGCCCGCCCACGTAACGATCATCCATATTGCCGTACCGATACCGATGCCCTTGGCGCTACCCGCTGCGTTCCAGGCGTTAAAGCTGGCAAATCCTAAAGCCAAGCCTGCAACATAGAGCAGAACTGCGACGGCCGTTGCCACCAACCAGCCCGCGACGACGGCCCGAAACCTCATGACGGGGTGCTTGATGACAACCTCATTGTGCAAATGATCAGGCGTGTAAGACATGATGTTCTCCGTTGAGCTGATTGTCCGCGGCAGGTATCGCGTTATTGAGGTAAGACAGCGTGGCGCTCACGCGCAGCCCCTCAACAGCGCAAACAAAATCAGCAGCGGAATAGGCACACCCATCAGCCAAAGCAAGACATATCCAATGCCACCTTTTTCCTTCGATGAAGGCGGCGGTGTCCGCGAATGTTCTTGATTCATGATTTCTCCCTCTCGTATGGTAGGAACCGCCCCGCGTCTTCGCTCCCATGTGGATGGCGGTAAAGTCAGGGTGTTCCCGGAGAAGTCGAAGCGGTGTGATGCAAAGGAGAGGGCGGATTCACGCGGACGGATGCAACGCGTGATGCATTGCAACTAATAAACGCGAAGCAAGGTCATGTGGCGTCGAATAGATTAACTGCCGCTACCGATGGCCGATTTGACCGCCAAGGAGAGGTCAACCCGGTTATAGGGCTTGCGCAAAATCTGCAGCCCCTCGTCAATCCCATCGGTTTGGAACCGTTGCGCGGTGTAGCCTGACGTGAGCAGCACGGAAATATTTTTGTGATTGGCCTTGATCGCACGCGCCAGATCAATGCCGCCAATGTCACCAGGCATGATGACGTCGGTAAACACCAGATCGATCGGCGCACCCGAGTCAATCACGGTCAAGGCGCTTCGTCCGCGGTTGGCCTCGAAGACCATATAGCCCAACTCGCGCAGCATGTTGCTTGCGATCTCGCGAACATCGTCATCGTCCTCCACGACGAGGATTGTGCCTTGGCCTTTTACTTCATCACTGGCCGGATCGGCTTTATTGGGGCTCAGAGGAGCCTCAGTGCGTGGCAAATAAATGGAGACCGAGGTGCCTTCATCCACCACGCTATCGATCGACACAAAGCCGCCGGATTGCTTGGCGAAACCATATACCTGGCTCAGACCCAGCCCCGTGCCTTTTCCCACTTCCTTTGTCGTAAAGAACGGTTCGAAAACTTTGGCGACGACGTCCTGCGGCATGCCCGAACCCGTATCCGAGACGGTGACGACGACGTAGTCGCCTGCCGTGGCATTGTTGGGTGAGGTGGACTTGGAACCAATGGTCCGAAAGTGCGTAGAAATCTTGAGCGTGCCGCCCTGGGGCATCGCATCACGGGCGTTGATGGCCAAGTTGAGTACCGCGGTTTCCAGCTGGTGTGGATCGGTGCGTCCGTAAAACAAGTCATCGGGATCGTTGATGGTCACGGCTATCGTTTCCCCGATCGCACGATCCAGCAAGTTTTCGAACGAGCGAAGGAGGGCACCAATGTCGAC
The DNA here is from genome assembly GCF_014207165.1 of Rhodanobacter sp. MP1X3. Taxonomy (NCBI): domain Bacteria; kingdom Pseudomonadati; phylum Pseudomonadota; class Gammaproteobacteria; order Lysobacterales; family Rhodanobacteraceae; genus Rhodanobacter; species Rhodanobacter sp. MP1X3. Next base: position 233,972 of record NZ_JACHCO010000008.1, read on the forward strand.
CGATTCAACGCGCAGATCCTGGCGGCGGGCGAAGGCGAGCAATTGTTGATTGAGCTTGGCGCCGCGCTCCACGCCATGCCGCGCCGTGCTCAGATACCGTGAGATTTTGGCGTCGTTTCCTACTCGACTTTCCAAAAGATCTAGACTTCCCGCGATGACCATCAAAAGATTGTTGAAATCGTGTGCGACGCCGCCGGTCAACTGGCCGATCGCCTCCATCTTCTGCGCTTGGCGAAGTTGCTCGTCGATCAGCCGGCGATCGGTGATATCGGACACCACACCAGCGATTCGAATGGGCTGGCCGTCTCTGTAGTACGTCAGCCCACGAATCTGCACCCACCGAAGCGCACGATCGTTGTGGCGCCGAATACGTTTTTCCAGATCGACGGTGCCGTTGACCGGTGCCGCGGCAAAGGCTTCCGCGACAGCCTGTCGATCGTCGTCGACAAACAGATCACCACTGGTTTGGATCGTCCAATGGTCCAGATCAGCATGGCCGAAGATCTGGTCAAAACGAGCGGAACGCGTGGTCTTTCCGGTCAACAAATCCATGTCCCAGTTGCCCATATCGGCCGCATCCAGAGCGAGTTGCAACTTGTCTTCCGTTCGACGACGTTCTCGAATCTCAGTGGCTAGCTGCTCATTGGCTACGGCCAGTTCATCGGTGCGCTTACGGCTGCGGGTTAGGTCCGTGATGACGCCGCAAAGAAGGTAAGGCATGTCCTCAGCGACGGGGAGGTCGGCCACGGACATATTCACGGGCACGTTCTCGCCCTGGGCTGCAATCAAAGAAAACTCTGCCGAACGTCGAGAGTTGAGGCCTTGTGTCAACAGTTGATCAAAGGCGGCTCGATCGTTGGGAATGACGAATTCCTGAAGGTGCCGTCCAACAAGCGTTTCACGAGGTATGCCCGTCAGAGCAGACAGACGCTGGTTGCAATAAAGAATGGCTCCATCCGCGCCGAGCGTGACAGCACATTCCTGCATCTGTTCGATCAATAATCGATAGGGGCGATCGGCATTTTCCAGTGTATAGATTTGCTGGCCATTGGGGCCACCGACCACAACCGCATCAACGTCGCCATTGCGAATGGCGTCCAGCGTTTCGTCGGCCTCACGAAGACGACTTTCAAGATCGGCAATCCGCACAAGGGCCGATACCAGTTCCGCATGGGTATCGCTTTCACTCATGTCAGACGGTTTTTCGCGGCGCCAATGGGGCAAGGTTTAGACCGGCAAGCACACGCTCCTTATCTGACAGATCACCAATGATTCGGCGCAGCGGTTCAGGCAGGATCTTGACCAAGGTGGGTGTTGCAATAATCTGAAGATCTCTGGTTGCTTCCGGGTTTTCGTAGACGTCGATGATTTCCAAGTCGTACTGACCCTCCAGATTTTCCTTACAGATTTTCTGCATGTTTTCGATTGCGTGCGTCGATCGCGGCGTCGACCCTGTGATGAAGAGGCGCAGCTTGTAACGCGTGGATTCCGTTGATGTCTCACTTTTTCCAGTTGTCATAGTGTGACCACCCTTGGGCGGATATCGAGACCTACCAACACACGTTCGGTATTCGACAGATCACCGATGACACGCTTAAGCGGAGGCGGAAGCGTTCTGACCAATGTTGGCAAAGCAACGATTTGATCGCCGGCCGCGAGTTGTGGTGTGATGGTCAAGTCGATCACCTCGATGGAATAGCGCCCAGAAAGATGGTCCTCGCAAATGGCTTTCAAGTTGGCGATGGCAGCCAGTGATTTTGGCGTTTGGCCTGCAACGTAGAGACGAAGGTTGTAAGCGCCTGACTCAGGGCTGCCAACATCAATAGACGACTCTAAATTTTTATTAGTCATGATGGTGACCTCGCGCAACGGCCATTTCCGATCGATTTGAACCCAGCATCGCCTCTCTGGCCTCTTCTTGACTAATGATCGTCTCCACTTCGTCTTCTTCGCGTGCAAGATCGGCCTGCAATTCGGCGATGCGACGTTTAGCCACCTCACGCTTTCGCGTGAGTTCGCGGCGGAGTTTCTCGGTATTTTGCTGGCGTGCCATGCCGGATTCGCGCTCCTTGGCTTCCTGCGCAAGCCGGGCTGTCCCGGTGAGCACACCGTCAGGTCCAACGTAGGCGTCCATGAAGTGAATACCCGCTTTTGAAAGCCGGTATTCGCGCAGCTGTTTCGAATGGTTCATGCCGCGAGATTTGAGGATGTAGAGAACGCGATTGCGTTCGCCGTTGGCCTCCATATCGGCGAGCGAAATCCATGTGTCCATCAACGACGATACGCTGCGCTCGCTCTCGCTCATCTGATCACCGACAGACGAGAGACTGGTGAATACCGCGGTGATTCCCCGTGCCTTGCAGATATCAGCCAGTCGCACCAACGTTGCGTGAATTTCCAACGAAGGGCCCCGGAATGCAGAAATCGGGTCGACAACGATAACCTGCGGATCGAATCGTTCGATGTCCCGATTCATGCGTGCCAAGTGCATCTCAAACCCATAGAGGCTCGGCCGTGCGGCTTCGAAGCGAAGCAGTCCTGCGTCGAGATGGTCCTTTAGATCGATGCCGACCGAGCTCATGTTCCGCACGATCTGATCCGGCGATTCCTCAAATGCAAAATAAAGGCAGCGTTCGCCGCGCTTGCAGGCTGCTTCGACGAAGGCGGCCCCAAAAGTCGACTTGCCCGTTCCAGCCAAGCCCGAAATCAGAATACTTGATCCCCGGAAGTAGCCATTTATCCCGAGCATCGCATCCAGATCGGCCACACCGGTGGAAACGGCTTCGCGCGAAATCTTGTGCTTCAGGCCAGCCGAGGTGATCGGAAGAACGCTGACCCCTTCATCGTCAATGAGAAACGGATACTCGTTTGTGCCATGGGCAGAACCGCGATATTTGACGACCCGTAGGCGGCGTGTGGTGATTTGGTCCTCTACCCGGTTATCGAGCAGGATGACACAGTCCGACACATATTCTTCGATGCCAAAGCGGGTTAGCTGGCCCTCGCCACGTTCCGCGGTAATGATCGCCGTGACGCCCTTGTCTTTGAGCCAGCCAAATAGACGCCGCAGCTCGGCGCGTAAAAGCGCTGAATCGGTCAGTCCAGAGAAGAGTGCCTCGATCGTGTCGAGTACAACACGCTTCGCGCCTATCGAGTCGATAGCGAAACCAAGCCGAACAAATAGTCCCTCTAGGTCGTATTCACCGCTTTCCTCAATCTCCGAACGCTCGATGTGAACGTGGTCCAGAACGAGCTTCTTTTCCTGGATTAAATCGGCGACACGAAAACCCAGCGAGGCGACATTGTCCTCGAGATCCTTGGGGCGTTCTTCGAAACTCAGGAAGACGCCAGGTTCGTTATAGGAGATGGCTCCATTGAGGAGGAAGGTCATGGAGAAAAGCGTTTTTCCGCAGCCAGCCGCACCGCACAGTAACGATGGCCGTCCCGTCGGCAGGCCGCCAAAAGTAAGGTCGTCAAGACCTTTGATGCCGGTAAGGGTTTTAGGGAGCTGGCTGTTTACCTGCTCGACCATGTCAACTTTCTTTGTCTGCACGTGCTACCCCGTCGAGAAAATTGGCGCCTAACGGCCATTGAAAAATCGTTAAGGACTTTATTCACGCTCGCGTCGTCCTTAAGTGAAATGACCGCATATTGAGTAGGACACATAGCCAACGCATCTCTTAGCTGTAAACCTACGCCCTATCTCGGTATCCCAGGTGCGCCCGCAAGCCAACAAAGAGCGACGGTCTTTTCATCGCTTGTCCAGTGGCGAATCCACAGCATTAGCTTCCCCAGGTAACGAACATGACGACAGCCGCCGCTGCCATCACCGCCGTTGCTATCCAGCCCCAGGCCTTCAACGACGTATTCAAAGTGAACTTACCCATGACTTTGGCATTGGTGCTCATTCGCATGATCATGACCATCGACGGCACCGCGGCCACGCCATTAATAACGGCACTCCAATACAACGCTTTGATTGGATCAATGGGCGTGAAGTTAAGCGCGATGCCGGCGATACTGGCGAATACCAATACGCCATAAAACAGCTTTGCCTGTCGCGGCTTTTGTTCCAGACCATAGGGTTCGCCCATTGCCCCAGCGACGGCGAAAGCCGTTGAACCTGCAAGAATGGGGACGGCCAGCAGCCCCGTGCCAACGATACCGGCGGCGAACAGGAAAAAAGCGAACCGTCCGGCGATGGGGCGCAAAGCTTCTGCTGCCTCTGAAGATGAATTGATGTCGGTTTTGCCGTGTGCATGAAGGACCACGGCAGCCGTGAGAATGATGAAGCCAGCGACGACGTTGGAAAACACCATGCCAATCGATGTATCGATACCGATGCGCTTAATGGCCTCCAGACCTTGTGCCGGCGCGCGTTTGAGTGGCTTGCGATCGTTACTCGATCGAATCTCTTCGACTTCTTGGGCCGCCTGCCAAAAGAAAAGATAGGGGCTGATGGTTGTGCCGAGAACCGCGACGATGGCCACCGCATACTTTGCGTCAAATTTTGCCTTTGGCATCGCGATGCCCTTGACCACTTCGACCCACGGCACGTGGACGATGAACACAGTGGCGACGTACGCAAACAGGCTGAGAGTCAATACTTTCAAAATCGGCGAATAGCGCGAGAAGGGAATCCATATCTGAAGAACAAGCGAGGCAATCGCGAAGCCAGCGGCGTAAAGCACCGCGGAGCCTCCGACGAGCAATTTAAGCGCTGCTCCCATCGCACCGATGTCGGCTGCCAAATTGATAATATTGGCCACCACCACAGACAGAATCAGCGCATAGACCACGCCGCGCGGATAATGTTGACGCATGTTTGAGCCGATACCTTTGCCCGTCGCGCAGCCGATACGCGCACTGATCGCCTGGATAGCGATCATCAAGGGCATGGCGAGAAAGAGGCTCCAAATGGTGGCGTATCCGAACGCGGCGCCCACTTGCGAGTAGGTTGCGATACCGCTCGGATCGTCGTCCGCCGCGCCTGTGATAAGGCCCGCTCCCAGTTTGCTCCACAGCGACTTCTTCGTGCTGGTCATGGCGCTCTCTTTCAAGCTGGATTTCCCTTTCTGGCGCTCACCACGATTGATTCGTGCAACCCCGGCGCTAACTCAGGAATTCTGTACTGCGAGCATGTGAATGCAACGTACCCATTCTTTCGAGTTGCAGTGCCTTCGGTGAAAACGTTGGGCGAATTCTCAAAGGGCATCTTCCGTCGTTCACGATCCTCAACGCGTCCCTGAAGGCGGTGCTGTGGTCTTCCACCAGATGTGTGATTTTGGGTTCAACGTGACCCTAGTGCACCGATGTCTTGCCAGTCTCCTTGTCAGAGAGGCATTCGCCGCGCTGGTATTGGAGAATTGCAGCGCCACGGTTTGTCGCGTGTCGCCGTCGGTATGCTCGGTCTCCGCTAAACCGAAGGGGCTGTCTGAAGCAAGTGCACATGCTCAACCATGACGACCGACCACGACACAGCTCTCACAAAGTCTTCACAGGAAAATCCAGTTAAATTCACATCCATCTTTCGTCTCTACTTCCATGAACCCATACCGCCGGGCTAGCACCACAGCCGTTCCCGCCTGCGCGCAGCCCGTCGGCGATCAGAGTGATCGTGCCGTCCATGTTGGCCATTCGTTGGTCTTCTCTCCAGCCCGGGACGTCCGTCGGTGATGGACGAAGCAACCGAACTTTTCGACCTCGAACTCAGACTGCTACTGGACGCGGTCTATCTCCGATATCACTACGACTTTCGTGGCTATGCGCTGAGCTCCCTCAGGCGCCGGGTGCATCAAGCGATGACCCGGTTCGAGTGCGCGCGAGTCAGTGATCTGCAGCACCGTATCATCCACGAGCCGGCTTTCTTCGCCGAGGCCATCCAGTACTTCACGGTGCAGGTCTCGGAGATGTTCCGTGACCCAGCGTATTTCCGTGCCCTCAGAGAAGAGGTCGTGCCGGTGCTGATCACGTACCCGTCCATCAAGATATGGGTAGCCGGGTGCAGCAGCGGGGAAGAGGTGTGGTCTTTGGCCATCCTTCTCGCCGAGGAGGGTCTGCTCGAGCGATCGATGATTTATGCCACCGACATCAATCCCGAAGCATTGGCCAAGGCAGAGCGCGGGACTTACCAGGCGGAACGCGTGGCGCAGTTCAGCCGTAACTATCTTGCAGCCGGCGGGCGCGGGTCCCTGTCTGACTACTACACGTCCGCATACGGCAATGCGAAGTTCGACCAGCGGCTGACCAAGCAGGTGGTCTTTGCCGATCACAGCTTGGCCACCGACTCCGTGTTCTCCGAAGTGCACCTAATCTCGTGCCGGAATGTGCTCATCTACTTCAATCGCGCCCTGCAGGATCGTGCTGTAGGCCTTTTTTGCGATGCACTGATCCGGAAGGGGTTTCTCGGACTGGGCAGCAAGGAATCCCTCCAGTTCGGTGCGCATGCAGAGATGTTTGAGCCACTCGCTTCCATGCAGCGCATCTACCGGAGAAAGGTGTTGTGATGACCGGCAACGACCTTTCCCACCAGTTCCGGGCTGTGGTGATCGGGGCGTCGGCCGGCGGCATCCAGGCGCTGCGCGTCCTGCTTGAAAGCCTGCCCAAAGGATTCAAGCCATCGGTGTTCGTCGTCCAGCACATCCGCCCCGACTGCCCTAGCATGCTACCCGAGCTCTTCGGCAACGTTTGCGTGCTGCCAGTCCTCGAAGCCGAGGACAAGCAGCCTATAAGGCCCGGTACGGTGATCTTTGCGCCGCCCGACTATCATCTACTAGTCGAAAGCAGGGAGACGCTCGCACTGTCGATAGATGAGCCGGTGAAGTTCTCCCGACCTTCGATCGATGTGTTGTTCGAATCGGCGGCAGCCGTGTTTGAACGGGAATTGCTGGCCATCCTGCTCACGGGTGCCAGTGCCGATGGCAGCAGAGGCATGGCGCTGGTCAGGCAATTGGGCGGGAAAGCGTGGGTGCAGTGCCCCTCGGAGGCTATTGCATCCACGATGCCCGAATCGGCCCTGGCATTGGCCGGTGCCGACGCTATCCTTCGATTGCAAGAGATGTGTGACAGGCTTCAGGGGAGTCTCAAGTGAGTTTCATCAACGACGCACCGGTCACTGCACCGCAATCACCGCGCATGACCCACATCCTCATCGTGGATGATGTCCCGCAGAACCTCACGGCGATGGAGGCGCTTCTGGCTCGGGACGAGGTCACTATCCTCAAGGCTTCGTCAGGTGCCGAAGCGCTCGAGCTGTTGCTCCGGTTCGACGTGGCCCTGGCGCTTCTCGATGTCCAGATGCCGGAGATGGACGGATTTATCCTTGCCGAGTTCATCCGGGGCTCGTCACGCACGCGGCATGTGCCCATCATTTTCCTAACCGCCTCGCCCAGCGATCCCGCGCGCTCCTTCAAGGGGTACGACACGGGTGCGGTGGACTTTCTCCACAAACCCATCGAGCCCCGGGTCATCGTCGGCAAGGTCGGAGTCTTCATCCAGCTCTATCAGCAACGCCTTGAACTGGAGAAGCGAAACGAGCAGCTCGAGCGCTCGCTCGGACTTAACGAAACCATGATGGCCGTGCTTACCCATGATCTTCGGACGCCACTGTCGGCCATCCGCCTTTGTGCTGATCGGCTTCTAGAGGAAACCGCCAACACGACGTTGGTTCGGACAGCGTCCTTCGTCAGAGTGAGTGCCGATCGTATGGCGCGCATGATTGAGCAAATGCTTGACTTCTCACGCATCCGCTCATTGATTCTGACCTTGGATCAGCAATCCGGAGACCTTGGGCTGATCTGTGAGGAAGTGGTCGCCGAGGTGCACCGCGTACACCCTGATCGCGTCATTAACCTGTCGACCGATGGGAACTTGCAGGGCAGCTTTGACGAGGTGCGAATGGGGCAGGTTGTCGCCAATCTGCTCGGTAACGCCGTACAGTATGGGGAAGGTACGGAAATTTCGGTCAACCTCAATGGGACTCGAGCGGACATGCTCGTCTTTTCCGTGCAAAACGCCGGCCGCATCGCGGACGCACTCCTTCCCCGGCTGTTTGAACCTTTTAAAGGCGCGTTCAATCCCAGCGACGGGCTTGGTCTGGGTCTTTACATTGTCGATCAGTTTGTCCGCGCGCACGGGGGTTCTGTGCACGCCGAAAACGTTGAATCCGGCGTCCGGTTCGAGGTCCGTTTGCCTCGCGGCACGTCTCAGCAACCCAATTGGGAGAGCTTGTGAGCACCATGTCCAGCAACCCCACGAATCGCGCACGCGCCGATGCGCGTACTTTCATTCCACTGGCTATCGTTGTCGCTTTTTTTGTTTGCAGCGCGCTTGTTGCGTGGTCCAACATCCGCACTATTCGCAATGACAACGTACTGGTCATCCGATCCCAGGAAACCGTCGGAGCGCTTGGGGACATTCTCTCAAGCGTTCAAGATGCCGAAACAGGACAGCGCGGCTTTTTGCTTACGGGTAATGACCGATACCTCGAACCGTACCGGAGTGCGCTCGGCATCATTCCGGCTCGCATGGATGCCTTGCGAACGACCATGGCGGGCGACGCGGGTCAGTTGAGCCGGCTAAAAGAGTTCGCTGTGCGCGTTCAAGACAAACTCGACGAACTTCATGAGACCATCACACTACGGCGTACCCAAGGGTTGGAAGCGGCACTTGCGGTAGTCAACACTGATCGGGGCAAGGCTGCCATGGACGACATTCGTTCACGGCTTGCTTTCATGCGGACCGTGGAGTTTGACCAGCGAGCGAAGCGTCTCGCGGAAATGGAAGCGGCTTACGGCAATGCGCTGACCTCTGGGGTTGCGAGCGCGCTTCTCGGCATCGCACTGACGCTGTTTGTCGCCATCCTCATTCGGCGCAATACAGCTGCCCGGGAGCGTGATGCCTGGCTGCAGGCCGGGCGGCTTGAACTGGGTGTGGCCATGGCTGGCGACAAGGACATCGGTCAGCTCGCGAGCGTCGTCCTCTCCTTCCTGGCTCGCTTCCTCGGCGCTGAAGCCGGAATCCTGTTCACGCCCACTGCCGCTGGTTTCGAGCGAGTGGGCGCTGTCGGTGTTGCACCGGATGACTATGCCGGTGGTCCCAATACCGCATCGGGCAGCCTTCTCAGTCGCGCAGTCGACGAGCAGCGTGTTGTGGTCGTGACCGATGTGCCGGAGGGATATTTCAAGATAGGGTCGGGCCTAGGCAAAGCTTCACCGCGCCACCTAGTGATTGCGCCCGGTATTAATGACGGCACGGTTTATGGTGTCGTCGAACTGGGTTTCTTCAATCCCGTCGGCGCAGATGTCGTCACTCTCCTCGAACAGGCCTCGTCGGCCATTGGCGTTGCGCTGCGTTCGGCGGCCTATCGCGCCGAATTGAGTAGGCTTCTCGAAGAGACCCTCCGTCAGTCGGAGACCCTTCAGACACAGAGCGAGGAACTACGCGTTTCCAACGAGGAACTCGAGGAGCAAAGTCAGGCGCTGCGGACATCGCAGCACGAACTTGAGTCGCAGCAGGCAGAGCTCGAGCAGACGAACTCGCACTTGTCCGGACAGTCCCAGCAACTTGAAGCGCAGCGCGACGAACTAGCTCTTGCCAACGAAGCCATCGAAGCGAAGGCCCGCGAAGTCCTCCGCGCCAGCCAGTACAAGTCCGAGTTCCTGGCGAACATGAGTCACGAACTTCGCACGCCACTGAATTCCGCTCTTATTCTGTCCAAGCTCCTTGCCGACAACCCGAGCGGTAACCTGACCGAAGAACAGGTCAAATTTGCCAGGACCATCCACACCTCCGGCAACGACTTGCTGATGCTCATCAACGACATCCTCGACTTGTCCAAGATCGAGGCCGGGCACGTCGAGATGCGCGGCGAGGCGTTTCCCGTGGAAGGTCTCCTTAATGACCTCTCGGCGCTGTTCAGGCCGGTGGCCCTGGATAAGGGGCTATCGCTGACGATTTCGGCGTCGACCGACTGCCCAGCTGTTGTCGAAAGCGACCGAACGCGCATTGAACAGGTTCTCAAAAACCTGCTGTCGAACGCCCTCAAGTTCACCGAGTCCGGTGGCGTGACATTGGACGTCGGTCCGGCCCAAGAGGGAACCATCGTCTTCTCAGTGACGGACACCGGTATCGGCATTACAGCCGACCAGCAGGCGCGCATCTTCGAAGCGTTCCAGCAAGCCGATGGTTCCATCAGCCGACGGTATGGCGGTACCGGTCTGGGTCTGTCGATTTCCCTTGAACTCGCGCGCCTGCTCGGCGGGAACATCACGGTTGCAAGCCGTCCCGGCCGGGGCAGCACATTTGTGCTCACCGTTCCTGTCCGACTCATATCTCAAGAATTCAACATGGTGTTGGCCACATCCGCGTTTCCGGCCCAGGTCCCGAAGGCCGCTCTGCCAGTCCAGCGTCTCAGGGCTGCGCCGGCGTCGGCTTCGCTCCGCATTGAGGAGCCCGTCCAGGGGGAGCCGGCCGACCCTCGCCGTCTCATTCTCATCATTGAAGACGATGGTGTATTCGCCGACATCGTAAGCAATCTAGCCACCGAGATGGGGTTCCGGGCGCTGGTCACTTCCACGGCGGCCGAAGCGCTGGTGGCGACCCGCGAACAGATGCCCCACGCCATCGTGCTCGACATTGGTTTGCCGGACCAGTCCGGATTGTCCGTACTCGACATTCTCAAGCACGACGTTCGCACCCGGCATATCCCCATCCATGTCGTCTCGGCGGAAGACCACTCGCACGCCGCACTCGCCCTCGGTGCCGTCGGCTATCTCATCAAGCCGACGACGCGCGAGGAGCTTGTCCAGGTGCTCAATGCTCTGGAAGCACGCTTGTCCCAGCGGCCGCGTCGGGTGCTAGTGGTCGAGGACGACGCCGTCCAGCTCGATGCCATCTGCCAACTGCTTGCCTCGGCGGACGTCGAAACCGTGGGCGCCACCACGGCGGCTGACTGTCTGTCGCTGCTCCGGAATCAGACCTTCGACTGCATGGTGCTCGATCTGTCCCTTCCGGACACATCGGGCTTCGCGCTCCTGGAAACCCTTAGCAGCCAGGAGGTATACGCGTTTCCCCCGGTCATTGTTTACACGGGACGAGTCCTGTCGTCTTCCGAAGAGGAGCGGTTGAGGCGCTATTCGAGCTCCATCATTATCAAGGGTGCCCGATCGCCCGAGCGACTCATTGATGAGGTGTCGCTGTTCCTGCACCGGGTCATCGCCGAACTGCCAGAGCAGCAGCAGGGCATGATTCGCGCCGCGTTGCACCGTGATGCAGCGCTTGAGGGACGGCGAATACTTCTCGTCGAAGACGATGTGCGCAACGTTTACGCCCTCATGAGCATTCTCGAACCCCATGGCTGCGTGGTCACCATCGCGCGTAACGGTCAGGAGGCCATCGACATGCTCGACGCATCTGCCAGTAAGTCTGAGAAAAGTGTGGATCTCGTTCTCATGGACGTCATGATGCCGGTTAAAGATGGATTGACCGCCACTCGCGAGATTCGCCAAGACGCGCGCTTTGCAAAGCTGCCCATCATCGCTTTGACTGCCAAGGCCATGCCGGACGATCAGCAGCAGTGCCTGCAAGCGGGCGCCAACGACTATGTGGCAAAGCCCCTCGACATAGACAAGCTCCTATCACTCATTCGAGTCTGGCTCGCCGGTTGAGAGCACTTGCTCGTTTGGTCGTCTTGGGGGCGATGGAGAAGCTGGTCTATTGGATATATTGAACCATCTTCTAAAGTGCGACATTGAGCCCGGCCGTAAGCCAGTGGTCATGGCTTGAAGCCTCGCTTTTGCCCGCGATCAAATCAACGCTGTCGCCATTGTGAAAGGTCCAGCGAACGCCCGCTTGTGTGTTGGCTCCTCCGTTCCAATGCTGCATGCGCTCGAGCGTAATACTTAGTTGGTCGGTAAGTTTGTGGCGGACGCTAAGTCCGGCCAGGGTGTTCCAAGAACTACCTTTGGCATAGACCGAGCCGATATCGGTACTGACCGCCCATCGTCTAGCTTGGTCCGGCGTCCATGTAAGCGCCACGTAACCATTACGGTTGAGGACATGACCGTTGCCCCAAGTGGCTCCAACATTAACGGCGACTCCAATCGTATGATGATCGGGATCGATAATCATCCATTTGACCGCCGGACTTTCCTGATGCTCATAGGGGGCGTTCTGAGCCCCTAGGCCAAGGGACCATTCCACCGGTCCCGTGCTGCAGGCCGGAAGGGCATTCAATGTTTCCTGTCCACCGGATATAACTTGAAACCAGCTTTGCACCTGACATTTTCCGGCGGGCGTGATAGACGCATCATCCACAACATAGGCACCGGAACCCGCCCAAATGCGACCCGACAGCACAATCAATACGACCGATAGAATGGTGCGACGCACTTAATCGATCCTCGCCGCGGTCCATGACATGACATCGTGAAGCGTGCCAACGAGCCGTGTCTTTCCTGTGCAGCACCAACCTCCCCGCGGGGCGAACTTTTGCGCGCTGCTCATCATCACTTCCGATCGTAGGCTGAAGATTATTTTCTGGCTTGGGGCGTGAACGAGACATGCTTTTCTAAACGCTAAAAATGCATTTCAGCCGCCATGGCAACTAAAGAACTCGCCCGATTGAAGTCTGAGCTCTAGGTCACTTGTAGAGGGGCAGGTGACAATTTTGCGGACTTCAAAAATACATTCCGCCCATGAGTGAGCCGTTGGCCCACAAACCAGCTGCGAGTGCACGGCATGCAGGGGTGACATCACGGGCAAGTGGAAACTGACAATGACCATGCCCGACGAGCGCGCGCGAAACCCTCTACAAACCGGGTGCTTCTCAAGGAATTAATCGCGGACGAATCCTTGCCTGATCGTGTCCGCAATGAGGCCGATCGTTTGCTCCGTCGCTATCCGACTGTCGACGAGTTCCGGTTGCTTGCCAAGATCGAGGCATCCTACGTGAGGTCAAACCTGTTAACGCCGGAGTTCGACGTCTCTTGGCTCTAAGGTTATCGCTTCGGCCCACACAACTGATGAGCCATGTCGTGAGCTACGGATTCCGGTGAAGCTGGTCATTGTTCCGGTTGACCACTGATCGGAGCGCTGATACAGGTCATGACGTCGCTCGACCGCCGGAGACGATGCCTAGGATTCATTTTAAGATCGCCGTTACTGGTTTATCGAGCCGATGTCGCGCCTTGTGATCCTTAGAGGCCCATCAAGTCGCCATATGTCACGAGTGCTGCCCGTTCATGAAGCGAGCATCGTCGCTGGTGAGAAAGGCGACGGGGCCGGCGTGTCGTCGGGTTTGCCGAGCGGCTTGATCGCTTACATGTTGTAGACAAACTTTTGATCATCTGGCATGTCGAACGCGCCTGCGAGTGCGCGCCGATTTCAGAAGCTAATTTCCCTTCGCCAGTTATTTGTAAACGCGTGATCGAACCGTGTAGATAAATAACGACACCCGTCTGAATAGGGTCTAATGTGGGCGTGGGCGAGCATCACGCCTCCTCAGAGAGCTCATGCCTAACCGGCTCGTTGTTTTGATCGTGGACGACCATCCCGATCTTCTGATAACCCTCAGCTCATTTGTCGAAAGGTTGCCCTATGTCAGAGTTTTAAGCACGGGCGACTTTGGGCGAGTGGCCACGTGGATCGCGGCCGAAAAATGCATTGATCTTGTGTTGACCAACGTCTGGCTAAAAGGCGACTTCACGGCCTACATGTTGCCGATCTGGCTGCAGCAGCCCATCCCGAAGTGGCCATCGTGATGATATCTACCGACGAGCGGTCAAATATCCAAGGCTTGCCTGGGCACCACGCGTTCATCCAGATGCCCTTCGGCGTTGAGGCCCTGATCGAACACATCGATGATGCATTCGTGCGACGACACAAAAGCTAGGCCAAGCTGACGAGCGCTGTTCCGGAGTAAAAGCGTCCGCGGGCGCAGATCCGTTCTTCATCGTTTGTTGATGCGAGCGGCATTTATTCTGCAGGCTTGTCCTTGGAGTGCCTTTGAATGTTTGCCACCAGAGAAGAGTTGCAGCGCCGTCTGATTAAGCTTGAGGCCAACATGCCGTGGTTGGTCAAAGAATATCCCGATAAGGCGCACTTCTACCCCGAATTTTCTAGCTACGCTGACGAAATCACCGGTAAGGCCAGTCCCGAGGATGTCGAATGGGCAACCTCCGAACTCAGCCGTATCCTCATTAAATTTGGCGTCGTCGATGACTTCGCGCCCTGAACTGGATGCGCTGCTGCGTCAGCTTGAATTGGATTTGCCTTACATGAAGGCCGATATGCACGGTTTCTACCGGGAATTCGAGGACCGAGCCGAGCTGATCCTTGGGGTCGCTGAGGGCAGTGAAGCAGAGTACGTGCTGGATTGCCTGATGACGATTTTACGCCGGGGCGACATTGCGCAAAAAAATATATTCAAGAGATCGAGGCTGCACTGACCAAGCTGTCGGTCACATCGATTGCGTGGCTGTCTGCAACGACAAGCTATATGAACCTAGATGCGCGATTTCGGTCATTGCGTGGCGTTGGCCGCACGCTGAAAGATGCGCGCGCGATTGACGCGTCTTGAACATTGTTACGCGCGATCTCCGATTGCCTCTATGGCTGTAATTAGGAAATAGTTTATGTCCACCCTTCGATTTTCCGTCTCTCCCAGACGAAACCCATTCGAACATTGAAGTCAGCGTTGAGCAGGTCGGTGAGCCATCGGTTGGCTTCTTGATTTTGGTTCCCGATGGCCGCGGTGCCACGCCCACCATGGCCGGTCCCAAGCCGCGTGTGATCGGCGGCAAGGGCGCAGCGACTGTGAATGATGATTATGCGTTGGGTGGATACGCAGGCATTTGACCTTGTTCGGCTTGTTTTACGTTGGAAAAACTAAAGCCTTGTGCGTCGCCCTGCATTAACGGTCATCGCCCGAGGGACCACGCCTCGCCAGCGACCGGTCGGCGTCTATGGAGCGAAGCGGTCGGTGGGAAACATGTCCGTCACCAAGATGGCGGCGTAGGCCATGTTGACGACCAACGTGAGCTCTCGAAACATGGTTGACGGACTGCGCACATTTTCACGAAAAGCGAAAAATACCAACGTGTTTTTCTTGATCTTCGGCGCGCTTTCTGCGATGACATCACTCCGCTCCGCCACTTCCGCGTCGAACACTAGGATCCAGCGTTCGGGCGGTTCGCTGCCGACCGTCGCGATCACAGGTTGGCGCTTCCCTGGTTTCCAGGACAAAGGGGAAGGGGCATCGAAGCCTTTGATCTGGATGGGGGCATGGTCATGGGCGGCATATTAGCGACCGTGCAGCCAAACTCGTTACACAGTAAGCCCTGTGATTCGCCGCTTCCAGAAAGCGGCATTTTTTTGTGTTTAAAGTTCACGTCAGCACGACTGGCGCGTGCCTATAACGAGGAGGCCGCAACGTTGCGGCTACTCCGAGGAGCCGCACGATGGACAAGAACCGAACCGAAGGCGCGAAGCATGAAGTCAAAGGCGCCGTTAAAGAAGGGATTGGCAAGGTGACCGGCAACAAGAGCAAGGAAGCGGCCGGCAACATTGAGAAGAACGCCGGTAAAGTTCAGCACGCCGTGGGGAAAGCCGCTGACAAAGAGCGCGATGCCGCCCAAAAGCACTGACTTCGTGCACAGCATTCAAAGAAAAAGCCGGTCATTGCGACCGGCTTTTTTTCTACGGTCCTCCGTTAGCCTTTAGTGCAATCGACGCGCCGGATACTTCCGCAGGTGGTAGACGCGATGGATTTGCCCAGCGCCAAGCCAGCCGCCGACGGCTGCCGCCAACAAGGACAGGAAGCCACTGAGGAAAGCAATCCAAAGGGTCAGCGAGAGGTAATGGGCTGTTTTTTCGGCCGCCATTTTTGATTCCGATCGGGCAGCATCAATCTGCGGTGTCAGTTTCTGAAGGGAGGCAGCCGCTGCCTCGGTGCCGGTGCCCGTATCTGCCGCCATCAACGCGGCGGCGACATCGTCTTGACCAGCGAGGAGGGCGGTGACGATCGGCGATGAATTACCGTGCTCGCCGCCGGTCAGTTGATACGAAATATTCGCGTCGAGCACACTGACCGCGGGGATCATTGCAGGTCCGCCATGACCCTCGGGTCCGGGTCCGTGTGCATCCCCGGGGTATCCCGACATCGCATGACCCAGACCCATGGCAAGCCACAGTGCGGTCGCCGTCAGGGACAGGCCCCAGACCGTCACGCCATGCAACGCGCCGCTAGTGTCGTCATTGCGTCCGTCGAACCACGCGGCAAACATACCGCCCAGGAAAAGTGCCGCGATCCACGTAACGATTATCCAGATGGCCGTGCCGATGCCAATGCCTTTCGCACTCCTGGCGGCGTTCCAGGCGTCGAAACTGGCGAAGCCCAAGGCCAAACCGGCGACATACAACAAGCCCGCTGCTGCGGTGGCAACGAGCCAACCGGCGATGACCGCGCGGAACCGCATGGCGGGGTGTTTCAGCGCGACCGCGTCGCCGCTGGGTGAGTAAGACATATCCTTCTCCCGATAACCGAATGGTTTGGCTTGTGTGGGGCGAATACAGCGATCCGCCTCTCAGCTCACGCGCAGCCTCTGAGCAGCGCAAATAAGATCAGCAACGGAATGGGAACGCCCATAAGCCACAAGAGAACGTAGCCAATGCCTCCCTTTTCTTTGGACGAAGGCGGTGGTGTCGAATATGTCTCATTCATGATGTCTCCCTCTTGCGCAAACGGTTGACTGCTTGGCTCTCTTCGTCCCCAGAGCCGCCGCGGTGTTGCACTCTCGCCCGAGCGGGGTCGAGAGATCGTGATATTGCGCCGCGATCGCCTGACAAAGGAAAAGCGGCCTTTAAGCCGCTTTTTATCGTGCACACCGATCGGCAGAGTCCGCTCGATGTCACCTTCAGTCACAGTTCGCCGTCAACCGACCCAACAGAAACGCCAGGCCGGCCGTAATCAACACGGCATTGAGCGGACGATCGGCAGCCCACTCACGCACGCGTTCAACCATATCACCCGCTTTGGCTTGAACATCGCCAGCCGCCGCGCGCGCTTTGCCTTTGACCTGTTGGTCGGCGTCGCCCGTCAATGCGCCGGCCGCGTCCTGGATGCGGCCGGCCACCTTGTTGACGGTGCCTTCCACTTGATCTTCATTCATGCGAGTAAACCTTTGAGGTTGATTGATGTTGTTTACGACACTGGGCGAAGCGTCGTGAAGAACATAGAAAAATGCATTCTTGCCCGACCTTTCGTTCAGCAGATAGCGGCGGTCAAACTGGTTCAAAGCTTTCAACCGCCCGCGGCCTCATAGGGACGCGTTCACCAGGCAGAACCGCTGCAGGCGCCATGGGCTGAGTTGGATTAGTGCGACCCAGAGTGATGTTTTCGATGCACGAACGTAGCGATTGGCATACGTCCATATTTCGCCCGTGTCGGTGATCAGCACCACCCAATACAGATCGGATTCGGGACCGTAATCCAACATCACGTGCGCGAAGCCTTCGCCCTTGGGCGTGTTCATGGGGATGGGTGGATAGAGCTGCATCATGGTCATTCTCCGGTCATTCTCCCGGACGATGCTGCAAGCTGAGCTTCGCGCAGTGAATTCCCCGAGAAGCAAATGCATCGGCAACTTTCATGATTGGTTGCCAGAAGCTGCCCAATGGCGGCAGGCGGTGAGATAAAAAGCCGGGCCAACACGGCCCGGCTTTTCAGTTTTCAGACGGATTGACTTATTTGGCTTTCGCTTCCGACGCGCTAAAAATGTCTTCAGCATGGTTGCGCTTGAACACTTCCTTGGCCACGTCGCGCTGCTTGCTGTCCTCCGTGTGCACGGAGATCAGAATGTTGCCTTCGCGGATTTTGGCGTCGTTCGGCTTCAGCATTTCGCGAATATCTTCAGCGTCGTTCGTCACTAGGAAAGAGAGGCCGTAAGTTGATCCGCCGGACACCGTAGGCGACACCCGGTGACCCATGGTCAGTACGACGCCTGCAACCAAGGCAACGACGTCATCGGTAATTTCAGCAGCGTCTAGTTACAGAATTTCGGGGATAAAACGGCCAAACGCCGTTGATCGAAGTTCAAGGCTTTTTGCGCGAAACCGCGCCAGCATTGCGCTTTCGCGGGGTCCACGGAAAACCGCAGAGCGCAGTTGGAAACAGCGCGGAGATGGAGCCATGGCAACCGGAATCCAACTTTTCTCTGGCGGCGAAACGTAATGCCTGCATCGAAATCGTAAACGTCAAATCGGCGGGTAAGCGTTCAGCCGATGAAAACGCGGATAAACGGCAGCTAACCGCAGGTTGGGCGCTGCACAGAAATTAGATTTTGGGATCGGGAGTGCCTTGATGGCGTCGCTCTGCTTCAGTGACCCTAAGCTGCAGAAGACGCCACAAGCTGCCAACTGCAACGGTAAGGTAACGGCGACCACCGACCTCACGAACGTGTATGGTGCAACTATCTCACGCGCGGGCGTTGCGTGCTTCATGATCGAACAAGTTATCGACGACCGATGGCTCAGTAAGACGCCGCTCATCACCTCATCCCGATAGGTTTGTGCGCCATTGGATCCTGATCTGGCGGATCTTCGATCAGAACGCCAACGCGACCTGGGCTTTTACGCCGCGATCGTTTTCGTGGCTGGCGTGAGCATAGGTACCGTCGAGGCTGGCCGTCCAACCATGACGGAGTTCGGCCGACAGGCCCCCACTGACGGTTTCGAGCAGTCGACCCGTCTTGACGCCATCGGTGCGGAACGCTGTGCCTGGCGCGGCTTCAAAGCTGACGTCTGCGGTGCCCATGGCGTCACCTTGCTG
>NZ_JACHCO010000009.1:0-235766 GCF_014207165.1 Rhodanobacter sp. MP1X3
GAACCGCTGATAATGGCCTAGATTTCAATAACATTAATTCTCAAGGCGAATGGGTTGGATAGATTCCACGAATTAAGCGCCTTCATAGCCGTGGTTGAAGCAGGCGGTTTCACCGCCGCCGCGCGTAGAACCGGCGATTCACAGTCGGCGGTCAGTAAAGCTATCGGCGCGCTCGAGCAACGCCTCGGCGTCGTGCTGTTTAACCGAAATACGCGTAGCGTGACGCTTACGGACCAAGGGAGGAGATACTACGATCGAGCAAAACCACTTCTTGACGGTATGGATGACGCCGATAGCGAACTGACCAACAGCACGCATAATGTCTCGGGTCTAATCAGGATCGCTGCATCAGGTACTTTCGGTCGTCTTCATATTTTGCCCCTTATCCCCAACCTGTTAGCACTCCACCCCGGCCTTCAAGTAGATCTCGTTCTCTCGGACTTCGTGCGAGATATGGCGGAAGATGGAATTGATCTTGCGATACGCGTCGGACCCGTGAGCGATCCTGACGCGATCGCCAAGCGCGTGGCCAGCACTCCTCTGGTATGTGTCGGGTCTCGCCGCTACTTCGAGCAACGAGGAATACCAAAGACCCCCGCCGAGCTCGTCGATCACAATTGCCTTTTATATCGCGGCTTGACGGAGCCAACGCATTGGCCTTTTGTAGGGCCAGAAGGTCGATTTAGCGTGGCCGTACGCGGAAATCTCACGTCCAACAGTGTCGAAACGATCCGGGCTGGTGTGCTAGCCGGTGTCGGAATCGGCCGGTTTGCCAAGGTCTCCCTTGCCGATGATCTCCGAGATACCGACGTCATCACCGTTCTCGACGAATTCATGAGCGACGCCAGAGACATAAACCTCATCTGGCCAAGACGCCGCTTCGTGCCGGCGCGCGTGCGACGAGTCACCGATTTCTTCGCAGAGGCTATTCCGCAGCGGATTTATCCCTAAATTTTGGAGAAATGCTCGGCGATGGTCAGAAGTAGTGACCACTTGCGCTGCCGTCTGGGCCGGATGGCTGACTTGGTCAATGAAATGTCCACTCCAGTTCCCGCCCAACAATTTATTCAAGGTGGACGGCTTCGCCGCCACTTAACTCAAACGTTGAACGTCCGCTCTTGGCCGATCTGGGATGGTCGCGCAGATCTTCGCGGTGGTCTCTTGCCAGATCTTCACCGACCGGAAGGAATCACTAGAGCATGCCGTTCAATCACCCGCGGGGTGGCGGGTTTGGTAGCATTTTGGCTGGTGGGTTTGACAGCATTTCCGGTGGCCGACTTGAGTGTGGAATCGGCGGCGGGTTTGATCGGAATACGCAATCAGCTGACGGAAGAACAAGTAGCGATCCCGAATCGCTCGTTGCCGTAAATCTAGGTACGCAGGATGGTGATGCCCAATGCAGCTAGCGGCGCCGTCAATGCTTCAGGCGTTTCGCGTTCGACCACAATGGTGTTGGCCGCGGTGACTTCTGCTATGACGTAGGCGGAGGCAGCGTTGATC
The DNA here is from genome assembly GCF_014207165.1 of Rhodanobacter sp. MP1X3. NCBI lineage: Bacteria > Pseudomonadati > Pseudomonadota > Gammaproteobacteria > Lysobacterales > Rhodanobacteraceae > Rhodanobacter > Rhodanobacter sp. MP1X3. The sequence continues at coordinate 1,501 of NZ_JACHCO010000009.1, forward strand.
TTCTCTGCCGAGGCAAGCACCACAACCTCGGCGGCACGCGCAGCCAGTGCACGCTTGATGTACGCCTCTTCCAGATCGCCCGTACTCAGTCCTGCCGTGGGATGCACGCCGGTGACACCCATGAAGTACACGTCAGCACGAATATGTCCGATAGCCTCGATTGCCACGGCTCCTACCGTAACGACCGAATGCTTGAACAGGCGACCGCCGATCAGCACCACCTCGATGTGGGGATGACCAACCAGCTCAACGGCGATGCTGGGGCTGTGCGTGACAACAGTTGCCTGAAGCGTTGAAGGCAACTGCTTTGCCAACTGAACCGACGTGGTGCCGCCATCGAGGATGACGACCTGTCCGGGCAAGATCAGTTCTGCCGCTTTGCGCGCGATGGCCGACTTGGCCACCGTACTGATCTGCTGCCGCTGTACAAAATCGGCTGCGGCTGGGGATGAAGGCAATGCACCTCCGTGCACTCGTTGCAGCAATCCATCGCTGGCCAACTCGCGCAAGTCTCGACGAATGGTGTCTTCGGACACGCCGAAGGATTCGCTAAGTGCCTTGGCAATAACCTGACCGTCACGTTTGAGCGCGGCGAGAATGGCTTTTTTGCGATGGGTTGTCAGCATGATATATGCACGAAAATAATTGACATTGCACGATAATGCACAATAAAGTTTTTCGCGTGTCCTGTCCAGACAAGAGTCGTGCAATGACTGAAACCGCCGATCGGGTCCGCGTCATCGAGAGCCATGTGCTGTCCGACGATTGGTATCTGTTGAAGAAGACGGTATTCGATTTCCGCCGCGCTGATGGCCGCTGGCAGCGCCAGCAACGCGAGACCTATGACCGTGGCAACGGTGCCACGTTATTGCTCTATCAACTGACCTCGCGGCAGATTGTCCTGATCCGTCAGTTTCGTTTCCCTACCTACGTCAATGGCCACACCGGCATGATGATCGAAGCACCCGCTGGCCTGCTCGATCAAGCCACGCCAGAGCGGCGAATCCGCGCCGAGGTGGAAGAAGAAACAGGCTATCGCGTCGGTGAGGTGCGCAAAGTCTTCGAAGCGTTCATGAGCCCAGGATCCGTCACCGAAAAATTGTTTTTCTTTGTCGCTGAGTACGATGCGACATCGAAAGTTGGCACAGGCGGGGGCATTGAAGCCGAGGGCGAAGACATCGAAGTACTGGAGCTTCCATTCGATGAAGCACTGGCGATGGTTCGTCACGGCGAGATCGTCGACGGCAAAACCATCATGCTGCTTCAATACGCGGCGCTGCATATTTTTGATGCGCCAGAGCACGTCGCTTGACGCCATGACAGCACCAGCAGCGAGCTAAAGTAACAGCTCAGCACCACCACAAACACTACAGTGCGTCGACGCAACTCATGCGCGTCGCTGAATTTCTCTCGCCCTACTCTCACCATTGGTATCGTTTGATTGCACCGCGCCGACGTGATGTCGAGCGTAGTCAGTATCCAGTGCAAGGCGATGAGTTTGCCGGTGTGCCTGGGCCGTGCTTGCAGCATTAGATCGCACCTGCACCAAACCAACTTGCAGCAGTGCACGAAGATGGTAATAGAGGCCATCTTCGCGCCGACCGAGTTGTGATGCGAGTTCCGCAACCATCGCTGCAACACCCAAGGCCTGAATCGCAGTAGCAAGTTCAGCACGAATTGGCGTGGTCAGCGCAGCGATCTTTTGCATCCTCAATGAGGCTGTTCACAAGCTTTCTCTATGCCATCAGTTGGCTTGTCCATTTTGAAATTCAATGAAATTATTCAATTAAGCATTTTTTCGCACAAGCACCTGAATCGTCAAAACGGAGACGAACATGACGCACAGACTGCCCTTAAAGGCATTACTTGGCACAGTTGCTTTATTTCTTGCAGTGATGGCTCACGCCGACGATGCAAGTACCGTATTTGAGCGCTTCAAGGCAGCAAGCGGTGGTGCAATATGGGACGGCGTACATTCACTGCAGAGCGTCGGCACAGTGAAAGCAGGCGGGCTTAACGGTGAATTCCATATAACTCAGGATCTTCTGACAGGCCGCTCCAGCGAAAGCTACAAGGCCGGCCCGATTGATGGTGCGCAAGGCTATGACGGGAAGCGATCGTGGGAACGCGAGCCTGGTAGTGAAGTCGCCGTGCATGATGCTCCTGAAGCGATCAGGCGCGCGCGAAGCTCAGCGTGGGTCGATGCGCATGGTTATTGGTATCCGCAACGTATTGCCGCAGTCTATGGAAAAGTGGAAATACGCGAGCTTGAGGGCAAGAGTTATAGCGTTATCGAAGCAACGCCTGATAAGGGGGATCCAATCACGTTATGGATCGCGGCTGACACCGGTCTCCTTGCACGCATCGTCCAACGTCAAGGTCAGGACATCTCAACGACGGTGCTTGACGATTATCGCGATGTCGATGGCGTGCGTTTGCCGTTTCGCTATCTTACCGACCTGACCGACGCCGCCGGTCGCACGGATCCGCGCAACCACGAAGAAATCCAAATCGACCACATCAATGCCAATATCGCGGTATCCAATAGCGACTTTGCCGTCCCTGCAATGGTCTCTACTGCGCATATCGGTGACGCCAGTGGCATCACCAGCATTTCGTTTGATCTGGTCAACAACCATATTTATGTCAACGGCGCAGTGGATGGCAAGCCAGCACGTTTCATGGTCGATACCGGCGGTCAAAACTTGCTCACGCCATCGGCGGCGAAGAAATTCGGATTGAACAGCGAAGGCAAAATGGCCGCAGGTGGAGTGGGAGAGCAAAGCATCGATCTGGCGTTTGCTCGCGCGAAGCAAGTAAGCGTCGGTACGGCAACCCTCGCAAATCCGGTGTTCTTAGTAGTTGATCTAGGTGAACTGCCGAAGGTCGAAGGCGTTACGTTAGATGGTCTTGTTGGCTACGAGATGTTCCAGCGATTCGGCGTAAAAATAGATTACGCAAAAAGGCAGCTGACGCTTTCTGATCCGAAGAAATTTTCACCACCACCGGGCTCTACTGCAGTGGCATTCGACTTCGATGGTCATATGCCGATCGTGTCCGGCGTATTGGACAACATACCGGTGCGACTCAGTGTCGACACGGGTTCGCGTGACTCACTAACCATGAGCGCCCCGTTTGTGCATGCGCACGGCCTGATCGAAAAATACCAGGCTGCGCCAGAAAGCGTAACCGGTTGGGGGGTCGGCGGAGCATCACGCGGACACCCGGCTCGGCTGGGCGAGCTGCGGCTCGGTAACCAGAGCATCAACAATATTGCGGGCGACTTGTTCACCGGCACCAAGGGTGGCTTCACGAATCCCGACCTGGCGGGCAATCTCGGTGGTGGCGTGTTACGGCATTTTGTCGTTGCATTCGATTATGCAAACAAGAAAATGTACCTCGCACCAAACGCCGACTTTGGCAAACCCGACGCTTTCGATCGTAGCGGCCTGTGGCTGCTCACGGACAGTGACACGCTGAAAGTCGCCGATGTTGCCAAAGATAGCGCGGCTGAGCGTGCAGGTTTGCATGTCGATGACCGCATTCAATCAATCGATGGTGCGCCAATTTCCACAAAGTCACTCGCGGACTGGCGCCGTCAATTACGCGAACTGCCAGTTGGCACGAGAATGACTGTTGAATTTGAGCGCGGCGATAAAAGCAGTGACGCAACACTGATCTTGGCCGATCGGATTCCAGCCACGATGAAATAATCCGCACAACGTCAAAACCAAACCGACCACCTTCTTCGCATCGGATCGCGCCGCCTCAATCAACGGCGCGGAATTCGTGATCGATGGCGGAACGGTACCGACGGACTGATACAGGATTTTTGGGGCGCCGTCACGGGTTAACATAGGGCAAGTCTCAAACAGGTCCGATGGGCTGGTGTTTGAACCACGCTCCGACTCCAAGGATCTGCTGCCATGTCATCCTCTGCACCTGCTGAACCCGGCATTCGCGCCGTCGCGCCACACGGTGTCGGCATTGCCGAGATCTCGCTGGCGCTGGGAGGGTTGGCGATCGGTACGGCCGAATTCGCCGCCATGGGTGTGCTTCCCGAGATTTCCAGGGATCTTGGCGTTTCCGTGCCACAGGCAGGTCATCTGATCAGTGCCTATGCGCTGGGCGTGGTGGTGGGTGCGCCGGCGATCACGATCCTGATGGCGCGTACACCGCGCAAGGCCTTGCTCGTTGGCTTGATGCTGTTGTATGCCGTGGGCAATTTTGCGACGACGATTTTCCACAGCTACGGCGCTGTTCTCGTCTCGCGCTTCGTTGCCGGCCTTCCGCACGGTGCGTATTTCGGCGTGGCGTCGCTGGTGGCCGCTGCGATGGTGCCGCCATCCAAACGGGGCGAAGCCATCGGCAAGGTCATCATGGGGTTGAGCGTGGCCAATGTGCTTGGCGTGCCGGCGGCGACCTGGCTTGGCGAGACGTTTGGTTGGCACTCGACATTCATGGCCGTGGCGGTTATCGCGTTTCTTACGGCCGCGATGATTTATGTTTTCGTACCGAGCGTGACAGCGGATAAAAACGCCAGCCCGCTGACCGAGCTGGGTGCGTTGAAGCGGCCGCAGGTCTGGCTGACACTGCTGGCGGCAGCTATCGGCTTCGGCGGCATATTTGCGGTCTACAGTTACATCACTCCCCTGCTAACCGAGGTAACCCATCTGCCGCTGACGCGTGTACCGCTGATGTTGAGCTTGATCGGGATTGGCATGGTGGTGGGAAGCATCGTCTGCGGAAAACTCGCTGACCGATGGCTCAAGGGCACGATGATCGGTATGTACGCCTTTACCGCGCTCATACTGACCATCCTGGTCTTCGTGGCGCACTCGGCTTCGACCATGATTGCCGTACTGTTTCTGATCGGTGTCTGCACGATGGTGACAGTGAGTTTTCAAGCACGCCTGATGGATGTCGCGGGCCATGCCCAATCGCTGGCTGCTGCACTGAACCACAGCGCGTTCAATATCGCCAACGCCCTCGGCGCATGGCTGGGTGGCATAGCCATTGCCGCCGGCTATGGATGGACGTCGACCGGCTGGGTGGGTCTGGGCCTGTCGCTCATTGGTATCGGCGTGCTGATCTGGTCGTTCGCGCTCGACCGGAGAAAAATCTCCGCTTGAACCTCAATGCGCCCACGCCAGTTTCATCCTAGGGTCCGCGCAGACCCACACGTATCGCCCTGGAAAAATCATCCGTGGGCAGACTGGCTCTGGCCCGGTCGGTAACGCGCCCACGTCTGCGCAGCTCGTCAATCGATACGCTTTTATCGAGTGCGCCGATTTCATACAGGTATTCCGGCAGGTAACCGGTAAGCAGCAGGCGGACGTCGTACGGCAAGCCTGGGTCTATTCGCCGGGCCATGCCATAGACGATGGTGGTGCAGTTGGAAGTGATGGTGTTGTAGAACGCGGGCGTGGTCACCAGTTGGTTCGCCGCTTTTACGTAGGATAGAAACAGCTCGCGCATCGCTGCCTTGTCCATCCGCAGCGGATAAAGATAGTCATCCTCGCCACGAACATTTGTGCGCACACGAATGATATCGCGCTCGTCAGCCGCCGTAAGTACCATTTCGAACTGCTTGAAGAACCCGCCGATAGCCGAGTATTGCTGGCCGCGCTTCTTGCGAATCTCGACCGAAAAAACCACGTGGCGACCATCGCTGAAGCCGAACGAGATCATCGCGTGGGCAATGGCCTCGCTGCCCCAGTACGACAGCACGGCATCGGCCGAGACAAGTTGATCGAGATCGTAGGTGCGGGTATACCAGCGAATGTCGTGGTCGTCTTCGGTTCGCCAGGTGAAGTCGCGCACATTGGTCAGCGTGACGTGGCTGCCATCGATCGTGCCGCTCATCAGATGGGCCACGTCGTCCGCCCAGACGCGATTATTGGAAGGTGCAATGGTCGACCACCACGCCATCAGCGCGCCAAAGGCCAACACGTAGAAACCCAGCGGCAACCAGCTGCGACGACTGATCGCGAAAGCGGCCAGCGAAATCACCACGATCGCCCAGACCAGGCTGCCGATGGTCCGCACCACGGCGCCGCCAGGTAATTGAAACCACAGCGCCATCGCCCCCCATACGCCGGAAACGAACGTGACCAAGCCGACAAAGACACTGAGCACGGTGCGGCCAATCATCCAGCGTCTCTTGGTCATTTCGCCACAACTCCCATCAATAGTTGCAAGCGTGCCGGTTTGGCGGCGCAATGACAATTCGCACAACGGTGCTGGCTGTCATTGTGGTGAGGCTTTGCGCCGCTAGAATGCAAGCATGTCGATCAACTATCGAATAGGCGCATGGACGCTGCGAGGCATCGCCCTTGCCGGCCTCCTGGGCCTGTGTGCCTGCGCGATGGTGGACATGAAACACGTCACCTCGCGCGACTACGTTACCGACCGCCGCGCTGATGTGCTGGGTGCCAAGCGCCTCAGCGACAATACGGTGCAGGCATTGAACGTGGTGGCGCTGACCACCGACGGCTGCGAGAAAGCGTTCGCCAGCTGTTCGGATACCATTCTGCAATCGACCGGCCTCAACGAAGAGCAGCGGCTCTCGGCGCTCTCCGAGCTTTGGCTGGCGAAAGCTATCAAGAACACGAAGTCGAATGCCGCTGCGATGGATGACGAAGCGCTTGACGCTTATCTGCAGTCCGCACGCTATGCCTACGCCTATCTCTTCTACACGGCACGCAAGCCGTCCGATCGCGCGTTCGAACTGCGCCAGGTGCAGGTAATCGACTTCTACAATTTCTCCGTGCAGCGCGCGGTAACGCGCTTCTTTGAAGAGCTGCCGAAGCTTGGCTCGGACTGGACGCAGGCCTCGGTCGCCGGCTGGACCATCACGCACCCGCAGACCGATGTGCGGCTGTCGGGCGACGCGCAGGTGCCAGTGGAACTGATTCCCGCCGCGGGCCTGCGCTTCAAGGGGCTGCGCGATACCTATACCCGAGACGGCTTCGGCTCGGAATTCGTCGCCATGGCACCGCCGGATACCGACTCCGACGCCGTGCCATGGCGCAACCCCGACTATGTCTCGATGACCGGTGCGCTGGTGTTTGATGGGGCAACACTGAGTGACGTGCTCGCGACCAGACAGGTTCGGCTACTGGCCAAAGATCCGTATCGCGACGACACCATCACGCTCGCTGGGCGCGATGTGCCGCTGGCCGCCAACTTTACGGCGGCATACGGCGTGTGGCTGGCGCGCTCGGGATTTGCCAGCCAGTCGATCCGTTCGCTACTGGGCCGCGAAGGCGGCATCACCACACCGCGCGTGTTGCTGATGCAGCCATACGATCCGAACAGGCTGACCGTGGTGATGCTGCACGGACTGGCGAGCAGTCCCGAAGCGTGGATCAACGTATCGAACGAAGTCATGGGCGACGAAGACCTGCGCCGCAACTACCAGGTGTGGGAGGTCTACTATCCGACCAATGCCCCGGTCGCGGTGAACCTGGCGAATATCCGCAAGGCACTCGATGCGACGCTGAAGCACTTCGACCCGACGGGCAAGGCACGCGCGTCAAACAACATGGTGCTGGTCGGCCACAGCATGGGTGGCGTGATCGCGCGACTGCTGGTGTCGTCGAGCAACGAGCAGCTGTGGAACGTGATACCGGTGCGCGCCAACCTGTCTGAAGCCAAGCGTCAAAAGCTGCGCCAACGACTCGCGCCGTATCTGCAGTTCACCCCGATGCCACAGGTAACACGGGCCGTATTCATGGCCTCGCCACATCGCGGTACTCCACTAGCGCAAGGTCGACTGGCGCTGCTGTTTCGCGGACTGATCCGGCTGCCAGCAAGCCTGTTGGCGGAGGTAACGAATTTGTCCGACGTACTGAAGGATGCCTCGGCGACCGGCAAGCCCTTCCGTCTACCCAACAGCATCGACAACCTCAGCAACAAGGATCCTTTCATCATGGCGACCGAGAATCTGCCGATCTCGCCGCGCGTGCGCTATCACACCATCGTCGGCGTGTATAAATCCAACGGCGGCCCGCTGGCCACGAGCAGCGATGGGATTGTGCCCTACTCCAGCGCGCATCTGGCCGGCGCCGACTCCGAACTCGCCATACCGTCGTGGCACAGCGTGCAGGAAACGCCGGCGGCGATCCTCGAACTGCGTCGAATCCTTCGCCTGCAGGAAGCGACGACGAAACCATCGTCACCGGTGGCGACGATCAGCGCCGCGCGCTGAACTCACCGGGCTGTCCGCGCGCAATTCGCCCGCGCACAACCAACCAGTAGTACGCCGCGGCCAGCACAAACAAGCCGACAAAGATCGCGAACAGCACCGCGTTATAAAACACCATCGTCAACAGGCAGATCAGCGCAGTCACCAGCGCGATAAAGGGAAACCACGGATAGCACGGCGCGCGAAACGGCCGCTCCAGCGACGGCTCGGTGCGTCGCAGCCGCAGCAGCGCCAGCATCGAAACCAGATAAAGCACGACGGCGCCGAATACCGAAAGCGTGACGATATTCGCGGTCAACGGCTGGCCGCCAATCTGCACCCAGCGATCGGAATAGATCGCCGCCACGCCGACCACGCCACCCGCCAGGATCGCCCAGTGTGGCGTGCGTCGACGCGCACCCAGCTGTGCCAGGATGGTCGGTAAAAAGCCTGCGCGCGCCAGCGCAAAGATCTGCCGCGAGTAGCCCATGATGATGCCGTGAAACGAGGCGATCAGTCCGAACAGACCAATCGCCACCAGCATGTGCAGCCAGCCGCTGTGGCTGCCCACGACCACGCGCATCGCCTGCGGCAATGGATCGTTGATGTTGGCCAACGTGCGCCAGTCACCTACACCGCCGGCGAACAGCATGACGCCAAAAGCCAGCACGGCCAACGTGCCAATACCGGCGATATAGGCGATCGGCACGGTGCGCCGCGGATCGCGCACTTCTTCGGCAGCCATGGCCGCGCCTTCGATCGCCAGATAAAACCAGATCGCAAACGGAATCGCCGCCACGATGCCGCCCAGCGCCTTGGCATCGAGCGAGGCATGACCGGCCCATCCGTTGGCGGTGAAATGCTGCCAGGCAAAGCCGGGGGCGACCACGCCCATGAACACCAGCAGCTCGATGATCGCCAGCAGCGTGACGATCAGTTCGAAGGTCGCCGCGATGGTCACGCCGGCGATGTTCAGCGCCATGAAAACCACATACGCGCCGACCGCCACCAGCTTCGGTTCCAGCGCGGGAAACTGCACGTTGAGGTAGGCACCGATCGACAGCGCGATCGCCGGCGGCGCAAAGACAAACTCCACCACCGTAGCGAAGCCAGCGACCAGCCCACCCCAGGCGCCGAACGCGCGATAGCTGTAGGCAAACGGCCCGCCGGCGGACGGAATCATCGTCGTCAGTTCGGTGTAGCTGAAGATGAAAGTCACATACATCACCGTGATGAACACGGCGGTGACCAGAAATCCCAGTGTGCCCGCGCTGGCCCAGCCGTAGCTCCAGCCAAAGTATTCGCCCGAGATCACCAGCCCCACGGCAATGCCCCATAGGTGAAAACCGCTAAGTGTTTTCTTCAAGCCTGCTGCTGTGTTCATCCGAGATGCCCGCCTGTGATGAAAGATCAGGTTTGAGTGCCGTGCCCGTCAGCTTGCGCTGGCGTGCTTCATGGGCCAGCCACGCCAGCAGCGTGGCGGCCCGTTCGTAGCTGAGTCCGTCCGTGTGGATATTGGAGATGCAGTTGCGCAGCGAATCCGCCTGCCCCGGCTGCGGTGCCCAGGTCAGATAGACACCGAGACTATCGGCGACGCTGAGGCCCGGCCGTTCGCCGATCAGCACCGCGACCATGCGCGCTCCCAGCCGTTGCGCGATGGCGTCGCCAAGGCCGACGCGCGCCTGCGTCGCCAGTACGATCGGTGCCATCGACCAGTCGCTGAGTCGTGCAGTGCAGGCGTCGAGCATCGCGACCGAATGATTCATCGCCGCGCGCGCCGACAAACCATCGGCGATCACGAAGACGAGGTCGTACTCGCCGCGGGCTGCGTCAAGGGCATCTTCGCCCGCGCCCAGTTCGCGTCCCCAATCGGGCCGCAGCAGATAACTCTGCCGGTTGGTGGCGCGACTGCCGACCTCGATGCACTTACGGGGCATCAGGGCCTTGCGCAGCACGTCGATGTCCAGCGCCGCATGCACCGCGTCGCGTGCCTGACTCGCGGCAGCCTGGAAATTCAGCAGCTCCTTCGTTGGCAAGGCATCGCCGGTTCTGCCGAGTCCAATGCGTGCGCGGGTGAACTGGCGCAACCGCGCAAACGGATCGCGCGCCTGCTCGTCAATGATATGCCCATCGACAGCACGCTCGTCACTCATCAGGTCGGCGCCCCCAGCAACCGTCGCAGCGGCGCCCCGCCCGTTTGCGGCGGCGGCAGCCGACCTTCACCATCGAGCATGCCCATCTGCGCCAGCCAGCGTTCGAACTCCGGTGCCGGCTTCAATCCGCGCGCATGGCGCAGGCCGAGCACGTCGTGGAACGACAGGCTCTGGTAGTTGAGCATCACGTCATCCGCGCCCGGCACCGCGATCAGGAAATTGACGCCGGCGTTGGCGAGCAGATGCATCAGCACGTCCATATCGTCCTGATCCGCTTCGGCGTGATTGGTGTAGCAGACGTCGACACCCATCGGCAGCCCGAGCAACTTGCCGCAACAGTGATCCTCCAGACCCGCACGGATAATCTGCTTGGCGTCGTAGAGATATTCCGGGCCGATAAAGCCAACCACGGTATTCACCAGCAGCGGATCGAACGCGCGTGCCACCGCATAGGCGCGCACTTCCAGCGTCTGCTGATCGACGCCATGATGCTGACCGGCCGACAACGCGCTGCCCTGCCCGGTTTCGAAATACATGGCGTGTTGGCCGACCGTGCCGCGTTTGAGCGAACGCACCGCATCGTGCGCCTCGCGCAGCAGCGACAGGTTGACGCCAAAGCCGGTATTCGCGCCCTCGGTACCCGCCACCGACTGGAACACCAGATCCAGCGGCGCGCCGCGCTCGATCGCCTGCACCGAGGTGGTGACATGCGACAGCACGCACGACTGCATCGGTATATCGAAGCGTTGGCGCAAATCGTCGAGCAGCTTCAGCAGCGTGATGCAGTCGGACAGGCTGTCGCCGGCCGGATTGATGCCGATGACCGCATCCCCCATGCCGAACAGCAGACCGTCCAGCACGGCCGCCGCGATGCCGGCCGGGTCGTCGGTCGGATGATTGGGCTGCAACCGGCTCGCCAGCGTGCCCGGCAAACCGATCGTGCTGCGAAACGCCGTGACTACCCGACACTTGGCGGCCACGGCGATCAGGTCAGAGTTGCGCATCAGCTTGGACACCGCCGCGACCATCTCGGGCGTCAAACCAGGCGCCAACGCGCCGAGCGTGGCGGCATCCGCTTCGTACGAAAGCAGCCAGTCGCGAAACTCGCCGACGGTGAGGTGCGCAACGGCAGCAAAGGCAGTGGCGTCATGCGTGTCGACGATCAGCCGGGTCACCTCGTCTTCCTCGTAGGGAACCAAGGCCTGTTCGAGGAAAGTCTTCAGCGGCAGATCGGCCAACGCGAAGCGAGCGGCGACGCGCTCTTCTTCATTCGTTGCCGCCAGTCCCGCCAGCTCGTCACCGGAGCGACGCGGAGACGCGCACGCCATCAGCGCGCGCAGGTCCTCGAAACGATAATGGGTGGAACCCACGGCCGCGGTATAGGCCATCGACTTGCCCTCTCGCCGGTCGATTCGATACTAGCGGTCATTTTGTGCATTGCGCAACGACAGATCGCTCTACCCTGCATTTCCCTACTCAGGGTGGTGCCTAACCCACCGCCGGCAGGCTGATGAAACTGGCGTTGCTCACCTCGTGCTATACGCGTTGGGGTTGGACGGTACTTGATCCGGGTACACATCGATCAGCGTCATCACCCAGTCGCTATCGCTGCTACAACATCTATCGACAACTCCTCCCGCTTCACATCGATGGCTCGATGTTTATTGTCTCGGACACAGCATCCCGATGGCCGCAACAATCATGCTGTCGGCAGGCGATCCAGCCAGTCGCCCATCTGCTTCATAACCTGGATTCGCGCCGGCTCGGCCTCGTTCATCAGCTCGTGGTAGAGCGCGGCGAAATGGCGCGTGGTCAGCTGGTTGGTCGCCCATGCTCCGGCGGCGAAATCGGTGCTGCCGGAAGGATCGACCAGCTTGTCGGCACCGGCAACCAGCAAGAGCGTCGGCACTTTCAACAGGGCTGAATCGGCAATGCAGGCGGCGCCTACGCGGAAAATGAAGTCGGCCAGGCGCGGCGTAATTTTGTTGAAAACCAGCGGATCGTTGAGGTAGCCCGCAATGACCGAGGCATCGTGCGAAAGGTCGTCGACCTTCAGACCATTGCTCAGCGGCAGATTCGGCAGCACCGACGCCAACACGTGGGCCAGCTTTCGCATGCCCGCGCCTTCCCAACTGCGCAGCGCCGGGGATGTCAGCAGCATTGCGCCGGGTTTGATACGGCCATCCAGCACGGTACGTGCCGCAACCAGGCCTCCCATGCTGTGACCAAGCAACAGTGGTGGCCTCGAATGCCCGGTGGCGTAGTCGTTATAGACAGCCGTCAGATCGGTCAACAAATCGTCGTCGTGGCGCAGTGCACCTCGCGGACCTTGTGTTTGCCCATGTCCGCGCTGGTCGTAGCTACGTACATCAAAGCCGCGCGCCTGGAACCAGGCGGCAACGTGCCGATAGCGCCCGCTGTGCTCGCCCAAACCGTGCACGAACAGCACGGCTCGCTTGGCATCCGGCAGTGGCCAGCTGCGACGGCGAAGTATCTGCCCGTCGGCCATGCGCTGATCGTCAAGCAGTCCGTCGTCTGCGCTGTTCATCGCACTGGACACGCCAGATTTTGCCGCTACGCCCATGGTCCAGCCCGGTCCTGAGTCAGAGATTGCGCATCATGCTACGAGCCGCACTGCTGTTGCCACTATCTGGTGTGAGCAACGACCGATATTTCACCTGGTCATGTATATTTTTTGAGCCATCGCGCTTGAAGAGACTTCCCATGGGCTGTCTACCCGTACCTCTGTTTTTTCTGATCGGCTTCGGTATCGGCTACTTCGTCGACGGCCAACACGGCGCGCTCTGGGGCGCCGGCATCGGGCTGGTTATCGGGTTGATTGGCATGGTTGTCATGATCAAGGCGATGCGTGGGAGCGACGGGCGCTGAAGGTGGCTGCAGGGAGATCGACGCTTGTGTCGCCCTCGAATGAGGTCGCCGAATGTCCCAACTGGATGTGATAGCTACCGCCCGGCCGGCGCCAGTTTTTCTCCGTGGCATCGAACTCGGCGAGGATGCGCGGATCAGCGATGATTTCCACATGATGCGTCGCGACCTTCTTCAACGTGATCCGACTCCAACCGGCCAGTCGACGCGACTGCTTTTCCCCAGGCAGCGTGAGGTAAACCTGCGGCACATCAATGCCATCACGAGCGCCCCGATTGGTGACATCAAACGCGACGGTCAGTTTTCCGTTTTCCCATTTCGCCTGCAGCTTGCTGTAACCGAAGTTTGTATACGTAAGCCCGTAGCCGAACGGAAACAGCGGCTCGATATTTTGCCGCTGAAACCAGCGATAGCCGACATCGGCACCCTCGATGCGGTAGTCGACGGTGTCGGCAGGCTGGCCTTGCGGAGGTACACCGATCGACGCCAAGCCAGCACCGGGAATCTGCGGTCGTGGCAACTGCGACTCATCCTTCGGCCAGGTCAACGGCAGACGGCCTGACGGAGCCACCTCACCGAACAACAACCGCGTGATAGCTTCACCGCCGCGTGCCCCCGGATACCAGGCCTCCAACACCGCACTGGTTTGATCCAGCCACGGCATGTTTACCGGCCCGTTGTTTTCCAGCACCACGATGGTGTGCGGATTGGCCTTGGCAACGGCAGCGACCAGCGCATCCTGATTGTCGGGCAGCATCATGTTCGGTCGATCGAACGACTCGGCATCCCACTGTTCGACGAACACCACGGCCACATCGGCGTGCGCTGCCAGTTGGCCAGCCGCTGCAACATCGTGGCCGTCGTTGAACTGGACCTTGCCCGGCAAGCGCCGGCTGATCGCTTCCAGCGGCGCGGAAGGCTGATAAACGCGTGGCCCTGGCCAGCCATCCGGCGGCAGACCAGGTACCGCATTGCCGGCAGGCGGATACACCACCGACGAGCCGCCACCGCTGAGCACACCCTTGTCAGCATGACCGCCAATCAGCGCGATCGATTTGAGCGATCCCGACAGCGGCAGCAGACCGTGCTCGTTGCGCAACAACACAGCACCGGCTTCTTCCGCACGCAGAGCGACTTCGCCATCAGCGGCGAAGTCGATGGGCGCTGCCTTTGCCGGCTGATCGATCACCCCCACGGCAAACATGCTGCGCAGAATGCGTCGAACCATATCGTCGACGCGTGACTGCGGCACCGCACCGGAAGCGATGGCCGCGCGCAGCGGCTGATCAAAATACACCGTCGGGTCGAATACTTCGCCCGCCGATTCCTGATCGAGCCCGGCCAGCGCGGATTTGCCGGCGCTATGCACGGCGCCCCAGTCGGACATCACGTAACCGGGATAATCCCAGTCGCGCTTCAGCACGGTGTTGAGCAACCAATCGTTTTCACAGGCGTACACCGCATTGAAGCGGTTGTAGGCGCACATCACCGAACCGGGATGGCCGATGCCGATGGCGATCTCGAACGCCAGCAGATCGGACTCGCGCGCGGCGGGCTCGTCGATCTGCGCGCTGAGCGTATTGCGCCCGGTTTCCAGTGCATTGAGCGCGTAGTGCTTTACGGTGGCGATGACTTTTTGATCCTGCACGCCACGCACCGCGTTACCCGCGATGGTGCCGGCCAGCAGCGGATCTTCGCCGGCGTATTCGAAATTGCGGCCATTGCGCGGATCGCGTTCAAGGTCGACACCACCGACCAGCATCACGTTGAAACCTTTTTTTCTTGCCTCACCGCCGATCATCGCGCCGCCAGCGTAGGCGATCTGCGGATCGAAGCTGGCAGCCGTCGCCAGACCGCTGGGCAGCGACGTCGCACCACCGCTCTTGTCTGCTTTTGCCACACCCAGTCCGGCGTCAGTCTCCTGCAATGCCGGCAGGCCGAGGCGAGCCAACGCCGGTACGTAACCAGCCGAGGTAAGCGCACCTGGTGGCATCGCCCTGCCCTGACTCGGTTGACCGAAGTCGGCGCGGATCAACCGGAACTTTTCATCCTGCGTCATCGCCTTGAGCACCAGCGTCGCGCGTTGATCGGGGGACAGCGATGTATTCATCCACGATCGCGCCACTGGCGCGCTAGAGGCTGTCGCCCATGCCATGGCAGCCACGCTGCCGACGAAGAACAATCCCGCTCCCAGATGGTTTGCGCGTGCCAAAGTGAACTCCTTTCTCGTTCAAGTCGACAACAAGGATGCCACGCTCGGTCAGGCGATGTCCGTGAACATGGTTCAGCCCAGAGGCTGCTGGCAGAACGCAAATGCCGTTGCAACATGGCAAAAGCAGGCAACAAAAAACCCGCTCGACGGCGGGTTTTCAGGGCTGCTTGCAGCCACAACGCAATGGAGGCCTAGGTCGGAATCGAACCGGCGTACGCGGCTTTGCAGGCCGCTGCATGACCACTCTGCCACCAGGCCATTGCGTGCTACTTCGCGATCATTCTTATCGAATCAGAATGATCGCAGGTTGCCTCTAAAAAACAAAACCCCGGTAGTCCGAGGCTTTGCTGAAAACTGGAGCGGGAAACGAGACTCGAACTCGCGACCCCGACCTTGGCAAGGTCGTGCTCTACCAACTGAGCTATTCCCGCAACTGAGCGGCGAATCATAGCAGAAGCAACTCGCCTGTGAATAC
Source organism: Rhodanobacter sp. MP1X3 (assembly GCF_014207165.1). NCBI lineage: Bacteria > Pseudomonadati > Pseudomonadota > Gammaproteobacteria > Lysobacterales > Rhodanobacteraceae > Rhodanobacter > Rhodanobacter sp. MP1X3. The sequence goes on from NZ_JACHCO010000009.1 coordinate 17,415, forward strand.
CCGCCGCATCAAATGCCACTCTGATTTGCCGCTTTTTGAGCAACTACCAGCACGCAAGTCCCAAACGGCAAAGCTCCGAACAAGTCGGGGCTTTGCTTGAAAACTGGAGCGGGAAACGAGACTCGAACTCGCGACCCCGACCTTGGCAAGGTCGTGCTCTACCAACTGAGCTATTCCCGCATTGGAGCCGGGCATTCTAATACGTGAATGCGGATCGTCAACCCCGCGCCTCCCGATTTCGCACGATTGACCTCACGCCTCGTGATCAGGCTTGCTGGCGCCTTGCGCCACAGGCACATCGCCGCGAAGCATCGGCCATGCCGCGCGCAGGTAATAAACGCCAGACCAGATGGTGAGGATACCGGCGATTACCAGCAGGCCTTCGCCGATGTGATACAGCCGCAAGGCAGTAGCCTCTTTCTCGTGCTGCACGATCAGCACCACCAGTGCCACCATCTGCATGATGGTCTTGAGCTTGCCGACCAGCGCCACCTTCACTGTGGCACTCATGCCTATTTCAGCCATCCATTCGCGCAATGCTGACACACTGATCTCGCGACCGACGATGACGGCCGACGTCAGTGCCAGCAGGATGCTCGACCAGCCACTGGTCGGATCGGATTCGACCAGCAAAAACAGCGTCACCGCCACCATCAGCTTGTCGGCGACCGGATCGAGAAACGCGCCGAACGCTGAGGTCAGGTTCATACGGCGCGCCAGGTAACCGTCCAGCCAGTCGGTAATCGCCGCGAGCACGAACACGATGGCCGCGGTGATGTTGTGTCCCGGAAACGGCAGGTAAAACACCGCGACCATCACCGGCAGCAACGCGACACGGAAGAGAGTCAGCCAGGTTGGCAGGTTGATGCGCATTTGAAGTCCAATGGTTTGTTGCAGTGTCGCATGGCATAGCTTCAACGGATGAACAAAAACTTCAGGGATCAAGCGGAAAATACAAAATCCGGACCAGAAATTTCACGGATGCAGACTGGCATAGATTCGCTCTGCCAGACCACGATCAATACCCTTTATCTGCATCAGCTCCTCGACGCCTGCGCTCTCGACACCGGACAAACCGCCGAATGCCTTGAGCAGCGCCGAGCGACGGCGTGCGCCGATGCCAGGTACGTCTTCCAACACGCTGCGCTCGCGAGCCTTTTCGCGCCGCTTGCGATGACCGCTGATGGCAAAGCGATGGGCCTCGTCGCGTACCGCCGCCACCAGATGCAGCGCCGGCGATGACGAACCGGGATGCAGCTCGCGACCAAGACTGCCGGCGGCCTTGCGCGCCAGTACCAGGGTCTCCTCGCCTGCGCGCCGGCCTGGCCCTTTGGCGACGCCAACCACTTCGATACCGGTGACGCCCAGTTCGCCCAGCACATCCAATGCCTGCGCTACCTGGCCGTTACCGCCGTCGATCAGCAATACGTCGGGCTTCGCGCCTTCGCCGTCGGCCACCTTGCGGAAACGCCGGGTCAGCGCCTGATGCATAGCGGCATAATCGTCACCCGGCGTGATGCCCGCGATATTGAAGCGGCGGTAATGCGATTTCTCCGGCCCCTCAGGCCCGAATACCACGCACGAAGCGACGGTGGCCTCGCCCATCGTATGGCTGATGTCGAAGCACTCGATCCGTCTGGGCGAAAAATCCAGCTCAAGCACTTTCTGCAGGTCGTCAAAGCGCGTGCCCAGTGTCTGCCGGCTGGCCAGCCGGGCCGTCAGCGAGGCGCGCGCATTGCGCTGGGCCATCTGCAGGAATTGCGCGCGATCGCTGCGCACGCTGGATTTCAGCTCCACCACGTGACCGGACTGTTCGGCCAGCAGCTCGGCGAGCATGGCCTGGTCGGCAATCGGCTCACCGAGAATCAGCTCACGTGGCACCGGCCGGTCGAGGTAGTACTGCGCGATGAACTGCGCCAGCACGTCGGGCGATTCGGCATCCAGCGGCAACCGCGGAAAGAAATCGCGTGTACCCAGGCTGATGCCGTTGCGGAAAAACAGCACGCTGACGCAGGCGATGCCCGATTCGATACTGCAGGCAATCACGTCCATGTCAGCGCTGGCGCCCTGCACGTGATACTGCGCCTGCAGTTGGCGCAGGGCCGCTACCTGATCACGCAGGATCGCCGCGCGTTCGAACTGTAACGCCTTGCTGGACTGCTCCATCGCCTCGCCCAGCTCGTCGAGCACGGCGTTGCTGCGGCCTTCGAGAAACATCTGCGCATGGCGCACGTCGCTGGCGTAATCGTCCACGCCGATCAGCTGTACGCACGGCGCCGTGCAACGGCCAATCTGGTGCTGCAGGCAGGGCCGCGAACGGTTGCGGAAATAGCTGTCCTCGCACTGGCGCACCTTGAACAGCTTCTGCATCAAGCTGAGGCTTTCACGCACCGCGTAAGTGCTCGGATAAGGTCCGAAAAACTTGCCCTTGAGGTTCTTCGCGCCTCGATGAAACGCCAGCCGCGGGTAATCCTCGCCGGTCGACAGATAGATATATGGATAGCTTTTGTCGTCACGCAGCAGGATGTTGTAGCGCGGCTTGAGCGACTTGATCAGCTGCGATTCCAGCAGCAGCGCCTCGCCCTCGGTGCGGGTGACTGTGATCTCGACACGGGCTATCTGCGACACCATCGCCGCAATGCGCGGCTCCATCCGTGGTTTCAGGAAATAGCTGCCGACGCGCTTTTTGAGATTGCCCGCCTTGCCGACGTAAAGCAGCTCACCTTCATCATTGAAATAGCGATAGACGCCAGACGAGGTCGTCAGCGTCTGAACAAAGACTTTGCCGTCGAATGACTGCTGTTGGGGAACCTGCATGCCGAGACTTTAGCGCGCCGCGCTGCGTGATGACGCTGCCAACGACTCGCCGCGCCGAAGTCGACCGATCAAACCATCCACACCCTGCTCCGCCAGCTTCAACACATGACGAAAGGCATCCAGGTCCTCGTAGTAAGGATCGGGCACGATCGGTGGGACATGCCGGTCCAGGCGGGCCGCATCGAGGAAGAGGCTCACACGAGCGTTGTCATCGGCGGGGCTGCGTTCGCGCAGCAAGGCAAGGTTGTCATCGTCCATCGCCAGGATCGCCTCGAAGCGACTGAAATCATCGGCAGTCAGCTGCCGCACGCGATGATCGAGCAGACTGTAGCCTGCTTCCTCGGCGACGCGTATCGAGCGGGGATCCGCACCCTGCCCCACGTGCCAGCCTCCGGTACCGCAGGAATCCACCGCGACCGACAGCCCTGCGTCAGCAAACCGCCGGCGAGCCACCGCAGCCACCAACGGCGAGCGACAGATATTGCCCAGGCAGACGAAGAGTATCGATGAAGTCATGGTGTGAAGATGTTCGAGAAAACCATTCTGCTTTTTAGATGGGGCCGTAGACCCCGCGAGCAAGGACTGCGGGACACGATTCACCCGCGTTGCGCAATGCAGAGCCACACTGGCATCGAGCAGGCTAAAATGGGGATCGGCCCACGTCAAAGGAAACACCGAGTGATCATTCATCCCAAGGTTCGAGGCTTTATCTGCATCACCGCGCATCCCGTGGGTTGCGCGAAGAATGTGCAGGAGCAGATCCAGATCACCGAGGCGCTGGACAAGCCATCGATCGGCCCCAAGCGTGTGCTGGTGATCGGCGCTTCGACCGGCTATGGCCTGGCCAGCCGCATCACCGCGGCGTTCGGCTATGGCGCGGCGACCCTGGGTGTTTTCTTTGAAAAGCCGGGTACGGAAAAGTGCGGCACAGCCGGCTGGTACAACGCCGGCGCGTTCGACAAACTGGCCAAGCAGGCCGGCCTTTTCAGCAAATCGATCAATGGTGACGCGTTTTCGAATGAAGCACGCCAGCACGCCATCGATATCATCCGCAATGAGATGGGCGGCCAGATCGATCTGGTGGTCTATTCGCTCGCCTCGCCCGTGCGCAAGCTGCCCGGCAGCGGTGAACTGAAGCGCTCAGCGCTCAAAACCATCGGCGAGGTTTATACCGCCACCACGGTCGACACCAACAAGAACGCCGTGGTCGAAGTCTCGGTGGAACCGGCGACGGAGCAGGAAGTTGAAGACACCGTCGCCGTGATGGGCGGCGAGGACTGGTCGCTCTGGATCGACGCGCTGAGCGAGGCCGGCGTGCTGGCGGACAACGCCAAAACCGTCGCTTACAGCTACATCGGCACCGAAATCACCTGGCCGATCTACTGGCATGGCGCGCTGGGCCGGGCCAAGCAGCATCTCGATCGCACCGCCAGCGAATTGCGCGAGCGGTACAAAGCGAAAGGTCTTGCCGCGAACGTGGCCATGATGAAGTCCGTCGTGACCCAGGCCAGCGCAGCGATTCCGGTACTTCCGCTGTATATCGCGCTGGTGTTCAAGGTGATGAAGGAAAAGGGCCTGCACGAAGGCACCATCGAGCAGGCCAACCGCCTTTTCCGCGAGCATATGTACCGCGCCGACGGCCAGGCACCGGTGACCGATGACGAGCACCGTCTGCGGCTGGACGACTGGGAGCTGCGCGAAGACGTACAGGCACGCTGCAAGGAACTGTGGCCGCAAGTCACTACCGAGAACCTGTTCGAGATCAGCGACTACGCCAGTTACAAGCACGAGTTCCTCAAGCTGTTCGGCTTCGAGCGCAAGGACGTCGACTATGACGTGGATGTGCCGACCGTACTCGCCTTTGATTGCGACGAGCTTTGAGTGATCCTACGCCGTCAGCTCAACGACACGACGGCGTATATCTCAATCTGCGGATAGATTGATCAGCCCTGGTTGATCAGCGCTGCGCCAGCAGCCACTGCTCGGCACGCTGCAGGTCTTCGAGCGTGTCGATGCCAGGCGGAAACGGTTCGGGCGTCATGCGCACGGCGATGGCGTAACCATGCTCGAGCACGCGCAGCTGCTCCAGCGACTCGGCCTGCTCCAGTACCGTGCGCGATAGCGTGGTGTATTGCTTGAGAAAGCCCGCGCGGTAGGCGTAGATGCCGATATGCCGCAGAAATGGCAGCTCGACCGGCAGCGTGTCACGACTGATCGCGAAGGCGTCGCGTGCCCACGGCAGCGGCGCGCGGCTGAAGTACAACGCACGGCCATTGACCGCACGCACCAGCTTCACCACGTTGGGATCGAACAGCTCGTGTGCTTCGGCGATCACGGTGGCCAGCGTGGCCATCGACGCATCGTCCTCGGCCAGCGCACGCGCCACTTCGCGAATACCCGCCGCCGGCGCAAACGGCTCGTCACCCTGCAGGTTCACCACAATGGCGTCATCGGCCCAGCCGTAATAAGCGGCGCATTCGGCGAGCCGGTCGCTGCCGGAGGCGTGATCCGGACGCGTCATGCAGATATCGACACCCTGCCCGACCAGTGCATCGGCGATGCGTTGATCATCCACTGCCACTACCACCTGACTCGCACCTGCCTGCAGCGCACGCTGGGCCACCCGCACCACCATCGGCACGCCCGCAATGCTTCGCAGCGGTTTGCCTGGCAAGCGGGTCGACGCGTAACGGGCCGGGATGGCGACAATGAAGTCGGGTACAGCGTCAGTCATGAGAGTCTCTCGGCATGGGAGCCAAGGCTAGGAGCCTGGGCAGCAGAAACACAAGCGGCGGCGGCGGCGCTCTTTTGGCCAGCTTTTCCGCTCCTTTTCGTTGAATAGCTACGGCTATTCGCCTCAAATGATCGAAAAACCCCACTCAAAAGTGCTTTGCCTCGCTCGCTTGGTTTCTACCGCCCAGGCTCCTGGCCGCAACGATGGCCTAAGGCGAACCGGCGAACTTAATCGACCGCCCGCAGCGCGAAACCGCAGCCGTTCGCCAGTTCAAGAAAACCAGGAAATGACGTGGCGACATGGCTGCAATCGTTGATCCGCACCGGCGCTTCGGCGACCAGACCAGCCACTGCAAAGCTCATCGCAATACGGTGATCAAGATGGCTTTGCACCGAACCGCCGCCAAGCTTGCCACCGTGGATGATCGCGCCGTCTGGCGTTTCTTCGATGGACGCGCCGAGCGCACGCAGCCCAGTAGCCATCGTCGCGATGCGATCGGACTCCTTTACCCGCAACTCGGCAGCGCCGCGGATCGTCGTGGTTCCCGTTGCCACCGCCGCTGCAATGAACAGCACGGGGAACTCGTCAATCATGTCAGGCACCAGCGACTCGGGCAGCTCGATGCCGTGCAGCGGTGCATAACGGACGACAAGGTCGCCTACCGGCTCACCACCGCTCTCACGCGGCGACTCGATGACAATGTTCGCCCCCATCAGGCGCAACGCATGCAGCAAACCGGTGCGACGCGGATTCAGGCCCACCGCCGGCAGGCGCAGGTGTGAACCCGGCACGATGCTGGCAGCGACCAGGAAAAATGCTGCTGAGGAAAAGTCGGCTGGCACTTCCACGTCCGTGGCGTGCAGTGTATGGCCACCCTCCAAGCTGGCATGACCTGGCGAAAAGTCGATCGGCCAGTCGAAGGCAGCCAGCATGCGCTCGGTGTAATCGCGGGTCGGATGCGGTTCGATGATCTCGGTGACACCCTCGCTGTAAAGGCCGGCCAGCAGCAGAGCCGACTTCACCTGCGCACTGGCAACCGGCAATTCGTAACGAATGCCGCGCATGGCCTGACCACCGTGCACGATCAGCGGCGGCAGCCCATCGCGGCTATCGATGCGCGCCCCCATCTGCGTCAGCGGATCGGTCACCCGGCGCATGGGCCGCTTCGACAGCGAGGCATCGCCGACCAGTTCGCTGTCGAACGCCTGCCCAGCCAGCAAGCCGGTGAGCAGGCGCATGCCGGTTCCCGCGTTGCCGCAATCAAGCGGCTCGGAGGAACCGCGCAAACCGTGCAGGCCAACACCGTGGACCACTCGCTCGCCGCTCGAGGGCGTCTCGATGCGCACGCCCAGCTTCGACAACACTGCGGCAGTGGCACGGGTATCTTCGCCTTCAAGAAAACCGTGGATACGCGATGTACCCTCGGCAATCGCGGACAGCATCAGGGCACGGTGGGAGACGGACTTGTCGCCAGGCACACGGAGTTCGCCATGCAGGGGCTGACCCAGCTGACTGCTCCAGTCAAGACTGCTTCGATCAGACATGGTCAAACGACTTTCTCCAGAACGATTTCTTCGACAACGATCAATGCTGTATCGCGCACATCGATCATCTCAGGGCAACGCCACCGGATAGGAACCCAGCACGCGAACGGTAGCCGCGGTTTCGCTGATTTCCCCAACCGCCGCCTGCAGCTTGGCTTCATCGATATGACCGGACACATCGATGAAGAACGCGTACTGCCACTTGCCGGTATGCGCCGGCCGCGATTCGATGCGGTTGAGGCTGACGTCGTGCTTGGCGAACGGGCTGAGTACGGCGTAGAGCGCGCCCGGCTGATCGTTCACCGTGACCAGCAGTGAGGTGCGGTCATTGCCTGATGGCGGAAACAGCGAGCGACCGATCACCAGGAACCGCGTGGTGTTATCGGCGCGATCCTCAATGCCCGTGGCGAGCGTCTTCAGTCCATAGATCTTGCCGGCCGTCTCACCCGCAATCGCCGCGGCGTCATCTGCATGCCGCGCCATTCGCGCCGCCTCGGCGTTGCTGCCCACCGCAATGCATTCGACGCCCGGCAGATTGATACGCAGCCAGGTCTTGCACTGCTGCAGCGACTGCGCATGCGCGTAGACACGCTTGACGTCTTCGAGCTTACCCGCCAGCGAATGCAGGCATTGATGCACGCGCAGTTCCACTTCGCCGCAGATGGTGGCCTTGGAAGTGAGGAACATGTCCAGCGTGACCTGGATCATGCCCTGGCCGGAATTCTCCACCGGCACCACACCGAAGTCGGCATGGCCAGCCGCGACTTCCTGAAACACTTCCTCGATGCTACCCAAGGGCAAGCCATAGGCCGCATGGCCGAAATGCTTACGCACGGCCTGTTCGCTGAAGGTGCCTTCCGGGCCGAGAAAGCCGATCTTCAACGGATCTTCCTGCGCCAGGCAGGACGACATGATCTCGCGGAAAAGCCGCACCATCTCGGTATCGGACAGCGGGCCATCGTTGCGGTCCACCACCATGCGCAGCACATGGGCCTCACGCTCGGGCCGGTAATAGTCGATCGCCGACAGCCCCTCGCCCTTCACCTTCGCCACTTCCTGCGCGCGGTTGGCGCGCTCGGAAATCAGCTGCTGGATCTGCCGGTCGATGCTGTCGATACGCTCGCGCATTTCGGACAGCGGAGTCTTTGGATCGGTCGTACCACGATCAGTCATTGTGTCGCTGCCTGGAAGTAAAGAAGTCCAAATCACACATTACATTTTGCCTGAAAAATACCATCGCCGGCCAGTCAACCGTGCTGTTTGGCGAAGTCGCGCATGAATGCCGTCAGCACTTGCACTGCTTCGAGTGGCACCGCGTTGTACAGCGATGCGCGCATGCCGCCCACGGCCTTGTGCCCCTTCAGCGCCAGCAAACCGGCGGTTTCAGCTTCCTTGAGGAACGTGGCATCCAGTGCACTGTCGTGCAGGGTGAAAGGGACATTCATGCGTGAGCGCGCCGGAACATCGATGGGATTGCGGTAATAGCCGCTGGATCCATCGATCGTGCTGTAAAGCAACTCGGCCTTGGCGCGATTGCGCTCAGCCATCACCGACAGCCCGCCCAACGCATGGAGCCACTGAAAAGTCAGCCCGGCCAGATACCAGCCCCAAGTGTTGGGCGTGTTGAGCATCGAATCGTTGGCGGCCTGTTCGGCAAAGCGGAAAATCTTCGCCATCGGCCGGCCGGCCCGCTCCAACAGATCGCGGCGGATGATCATCACGACAAGGCCAGACGGACCGATGTTTTTCTGCGCGCCGGCATAGATCAGGCCAAAACGCGACACGTCCAATGGCTCGGACAGAATGCTCGATGACATGTCGGCCACCAATGGCACCGTACCGACATCGGGAACCTCATGAAACTCCACGCCATGAATCGTCTCGTTCGGAGTGTAGTGCACGTAAGCCGCGCCCGGGTCGAGCTGCCAGTTGTCGCGCGTGGGGATGCGGCGGTAGTCGTCAGCTTTGGCGCTGGCCGCCACGTTGACGTGCAGATATGGCGACGCCTCGCTGATGGCCTTGCTGCTCCAATGGCCGGTATCGATGTAATCGGCGCTGTCGCCTTCAGCTGCGAGGTTCATCGGAATCTGCGCAAACAGCTGGGTCGCCCCGCCCTGCAGGAACAACACGGCGTAATCGGCGGAAATGCCCATCAGCGTGCGCAGGTCAGCCTCGGTCTGCGCGGCCATCTCGACGAAACGCTTGCCGCGATGCGATTGTTCCATTACCGAGGAGCCGCTACCGTTCCACTCCAGCATCTCGCGCTGGGCGCGATCGAGCACTTCTTGCGGCATGGCGGCCGGACCGGCGCTGAAATTCCAGACTCTGCTCACGTGCGGTTGCATCCATCGATTGACTGTCCACGCATTATGACGCGGTGCAGAACGCGATGGCTAACCAGGAGGCTGTTGGCGCCCGAGGAGTACAACTTAGAAATGGATCAGCAGTATCGACGCAATGCCTAACGCGATCAGGGCAGCCGTAGCGATCAGCCACCACACTTCACCCGTTGGGCCAGCGGTCTCTTCTGGCAGTTTCGCCGCCGGAGGCGGTTCGCGCATGACGATCTCAGGCTCAGGCTCCATGCCCGGCGCATCGACCACGAAACGGTGCATGGCCACAGCAATCTGATCGCCGGGTTGCAGCGCCAGACTTTTCGCGATGACCCCGTTGACCCGCAGCGGGAATCGCTCGGAGTCTTGCGTGACCTCCAGCAAAAGCTTGCCTTCCTCCCAATGAATACGCAGCGAGGCTATTTCGCCCTGCGGCAATTCGAGCGGATAACGGCCTTGTGCACCCAGTTCGAGGCTGGTCTCCAGCGGCAATACCCGCCCGGAAAGCGAGCCGGATACTGCACGCAGCGCCACCGTGCAACGTATCTGTTTCGGCAGACTGGGCGAGGATCGCAGCGCAGGATCCTGATCGGCACGCAGCAGCATGCGGCAGTCACCCACGCTGATCACATCACCCGCACGCAACAGCGCCCGCTCGCGCACTGGCCTTGCATTCACATGGATACGGCTCGCCGCCGGCAATACCTGCAGCACCAGGCCACGGCGATCCTGCTGGATGCGCAGGTGCTTCGCCGCCGCCTGCGATGCGGCCAACACGAGGTCATTGTCGGGCGCGCTACCAATGGTCAGCTGCGCCTGCGTCCAATGGAAATCCTCGCGGGCCACATTGGGAAATTCGATGCGCATGGATCAACCAGTAGAAAGACAACAAAACTTTACCATGCAGCCCATCACGTCCTGACGCATCGCCCTCATTAAGATCATTGTGTTTAAGATCGGCATTCGTTCAAGGAGTCCGTTATGCCCCAAATCGATATCCGTCGGCCACACCAGCTTTCGATACCCGAGGCCCGCACCGTGGTCGACAAAGTTGCCATGAAGATGCGCGAAAAATTTGCCACCGAGAGCCAGTGGCAAGGCGATACGCTGAAATTCGCTCGATCCGGCGTGAACGGCACGATTGCCGTCGGCAGCGACGCGGTTGTGGTTCACGCGGAGCTGGGGCTGATGCTCTCGCCGATGAAGGGCATGATCGAACAGGAAATCCGGCGCAAACTGGATGAATATTTCGCCTGATCGATATTTACCGACTTTGTTGATGATTCTTTAACCAAACGCTTATCCATGGCATAATCGGCGGCTTAGCAGCCATGACGGCTGTGCGTGACTACCGGAACACATGGCCAAAGACGACGTCATCGAAATGGAAGGCACGGTCCAGGAGACCCTGCCCAACACCATGTTTCGCGTGCAACTTGAGAATGGGCACGTCATCATCGCCCATATCTCCGGCCGCATGCGCAAGCACTACATCCGCATCCTTACCGGCGACAAGGTCAAGATCGAAATGACCCCATACGACCTGAGCAAGGGACGCATCACGTATCGCATGAAGTAATCGGCATGCAGTAAAGCCGGTCTCTCTGGACACGAAAAAGCCGCGCAATGCGCGGCTTTTTGCGTTGTTGCAAGAAAGCTGTCCGGAATCAGATGCCGATCCCGAACAGCTGTTGGCTCAGGCCGCTGGCTCGGTAACTTCAGCCGGCTCGATGGTTTCGCAATCCACCTGCAGCTCACCATCCCGAACGCTCAAGCGAACCAGGCCGCCATCCGTCAACTTGCCGAACAGCAGCTCGTCGGCCAGCGCACGCTTCACCTTCTCCTGAATCACCCGCGCCATCGGACGAGCGCCCATTTGCGGATCGAAACCATGATCTGCCAGCCAGCGGCGGGCATCTGAATCGACATCCAGGCTGACATGCTTCTCGGTCAGCTGGCTTTCCAGCTCGATCAGGAACTTGTCGACCACGCGCAGGATGTGCTCGAAATCGAGCGCACCGAACTGAATGATCGCATCCAGCCGGTTGCGGAACTCCGGCGTGAAGGTGCGGCGGATCACCTCCATCGCATCCGAATCATGCTTCTGCTCGACAAAGCCCATGCTACGCCGTGAAGCCAGCGCAGCACCTGCATTGGTCGTCATGACCACCACCACGTTCTTGAAGTTGGCTTCGCGACCGTTGGTGTCCGTCAGCACACCGCGATCCAAGACCTGCAACAGAATGTTGAATACATCCGGATGCGCCTTCTCGATCTCGTCCAGCAGCAGCACCGCGTGCGGATGCTTGACCACCGCCTCGGTCAACAGGCCACCCTGGTCAAAACCGACATAACCCGGAGGCGCGCCGACCAGCCGCGACACAGAATGACCTTCCATGTACTCCGACATATCGAAACGGATCATCTCGATACCGAGCTGCATCGCCAGCTGCTTGGTGACTTCGGTCTTGCCAACGCCGGTGGGGCCAGCCAGCAAGAAGCAGCCGATCGGCTTGGATGGATCGGCCAGACCCGAACGGGCCATCTTGATCGAAGCAGCCAGTGCCTCGATCGCCGGATCCTGACCGAACACCACCATCTTGAGATTGCGCTCAAGATTGCGCAGCACGTCCCGATCCGACGCCGAGACCTGCTTGGCCGGAATACGCGCCATCTTGGCCACGATGTACTCGACCTCGGTCACATCGACCTTGCCGGTGCGCTGGTCTTCGGGCAGCAGGCGCTGACGTGCACCCGCCTCATCGATCACGTCGATGGCCTTGTCCGGCAGCAGACGATCGGGGATGTGTTTGACTGACAAATCCACCGCGGCCTTCAATGCCTCATTGGTATACGAGACGTGGTGATGCTCTTCGAAACGCGAGCGCAGGCCTTTGAGAATCTCAAGACTGTCGGCCACGGTGGGCTCGACCACGTCGATCTTCTGGAAGCGACGGGCCAGCGCGCGATCTTTCTCGAACACGCCGCGATATTCCTGGAACGTGGTCGAACCAATGCAGCGCAACTCCCCCGACGCCAGCATGGGCTTGATCAGGTTGGAGGCATCCATCGTGCCGCCCGACGCAGAACCCGCACCGATGATGGTGTGAATTTCGTCGATGAACAGGATCGCGCCCGGCTGCTTTTTCAGCTGGCCGATCACCGCCTTCAGGCGCTTCTCGAAGTCGCCGCGATATTTGGTGCCGGCAACCAGAGCGCCGAGGTCCAGCGACCAGATCGTGGCGCTTTCCAGCACCTCGGGCACTTCGCCATCGACGATGCGCTTGGCCAGACCTTCGGCCAGGGCCGTTTTGCCCACGCCAGCTTCGCCAACGTACAGCGGGTTGTTCTTGCGGCGGCGGCAGAGCACCTGGATCGTGCGCTCGATCTCGTCGGCGCGCCCGATCAATGGATCGATCTTGCCTTCCAGCGCCAGTTCGTTGAGATTGCTGGCAAACTCATGCAGCGGATTGCCCTTCGGCTCGCCGCTCTCTTCGCCTTCACGCTCGGTGCTCGGGCTGCTAGTCGCCGCGTCATCGCCAATCTTGGCAATACCGTGCGAAATGTAATTCACCACGTCGAGTCGGGTGATTTCCTGCTGATGCATGAAATACACCGCGTGCGAATCCTTTTCCCCGAAGATCGCCACCAGCACATTGGCGCCGGTAACTTCTTTGCGACCTGAGGACTGCACGTGATAAACGGCCCGCTGCAGCACCCGCTGAAAGCCCAGTGTCGGCTGCGTATCGCGCTCATCGCCCTGCGGCAGCACCGGCACGGTTTCGAGGATGATGCGTTCGAGTTCTGACGACAGCCTAGGCAGATCGACGCCGCAGGCGCGCAGTGCGCCGAGCGCCGACTGGTTTTCGGTCAGCGCCAACAGCAGATGCTCCACTGTCATGAATTCGTGGCGCTGTTCGCGGGCCTGCTTGTAGCAATGGCCGATGGTGACTTCCAGATCCTTGCTGAACATTCGGATCGTCTCCGCTTGCAAAGTTGAGCGGCCAGTTGCGCCGCGATGATCACGAAGTGGGGTCGCTCAGAGCTTTTCCATAGTGCATAACAACGGGTGTTGATGTGAGCGTGAATATTCGTTGACGTGAGTCACTTTGGTCTCGGCGACCTCCCGTGTAAAGACGCCGCAAACTCCCTTACCGCGAGTATGCACGTGCAGCATCACCTGAACCGCCTGCTCCTGATCGAGATTGAAGAAGCTTCGCAATACCTCTACCACGAAATCCATCGGGGTAAAGTCATCATTCAACAAAAAGACCTGAAAAAGTGGTGGACGAGCCACTTCGGGCTTGGCGACTTCCACCGCCAGACCGCGACCGCCGCCTTGTTCGTGTTCGGATTCGTGGGCCATGGTTTCTTGGGTAGCTCATCTTTGATACGAAGTATACGCCGCAGCGGATGCCGCTTTTTCGAGCTGCAGCGGCTCGGGCACACCTCTAGGTGATGGCACAATGGCCACTTTTCCAGTGCTGTCACGCGTCCATGATCGAACCCGTTGCCAATGCCGATACCAATGCTGATATTTGGCGCCCCCACGTCACCGTGGCCTGTGTGATCGCCGATGGCGACCGTTACCTGATGGTCGAGGAAGAGGTGAAGGGTCAGCTCGCCTACAACCAGCCCGCCGGTCACCTCGATGATGGCGAAAGTCTGCTTGATGCTGCCGTACGCGAGACGCTGGAGGAAACCGGCTGGACCGTGGCTTTAGAACACCTTATCGGCATTCATCAATGGCGCAGCACCGAACACGGCGATGCAGTGATCCGTTTCAGCTTCGCCGCCAGGGCGCTGAGGCATGATGCCGCACGCCCGCTGGACACTGGCATTCAGCGCGCCTTGTGGCTGACCCGCAGCGAAATCGCTGCGCTGGGCGACCGACTGCGCAGCCCACTGGTGCTGATGAGCATCGATGCGTGGCTTGCCGGCCAGCGGTTACCCTTGAACGCGCTCGGTTATCTCCCTGATCACGACGCTGCGCTGCCCACGGGCAAGACCGTATGAAGGTGATGCTCGGCATCTCCGGCGGCGTCGACTCGTCGGTCGCGGCGTTGCTGCTGCAGCAGGCCGGGCATGAAGTCGATGGCCTGTTCATGCAGAACTGGGAGGAAGACGACCGCAGCGGCCCGTGCACCACCGATGCGGACCGCAAGGATGCCGTGGCCGTCTGCGGCCGACTGGGCATTCCGTTCCATGCACGCAATTTCGCGGCCGAATACTGGGACGGCGTGTTCGAGCACTTTCTTGCCGAATATCGCGCCGGCCGCACGCCGAATCCCGACGTGCTGTGCAACCGTGAAATCAAGTTCAAGACGTTTCTCGACGAAGCACGCTCGCTGGGCGCCGAAAAAATTGCTACCGGCCATTACGCGCGCGTCGACTGCATGGACGGGGCCTATCGCCTGCTTCGGGCCGTGGATGCGGCCAAGGACCAGACCTATTTCCTGCACGCATTGGGTCAGCAGCAGCTGGCCGCCACGCTTTTCCCCGTCGGTGAGATCGAAAAGCCTCGCGTACGCGAAATGGCGCGAGAAGCCGCGCTGCCTACGCATGCGAAAAAAGACTCCACCGGCATCTGCTTTATCGGCGAACGCGATTTCCGCAGCTTTCTGGCGCAGTACATTCCTGCGCGCGCCGGCGAAATGCGCACGCCTGAGGGCGAGTTGATCGGCCAGCACCAGGGCGTGATGTATTACACGCTGGGCCAGCGCAACGGGCTGGGGATCGGCGGCCGGCACGGCGCCAGCGGTGAAGCCTGGTATGTGGTCGGCAAGGACGTGCCTGCCAACGTGCTGTACATCGCGCAGGGGGGCGAGAATCGCTGGCTGTATTCCGAGCGGCTGCAGACCGAGGCACCCACCTGGGTGGCCGGCACAGCCCCAGGCACGCACTTTCGGTGTACCGCCAAAACCCGTTACCGCCAGATCGACCAGCCCTGCACCGTCGAAGTCCGGGAGGATGGGCTTGAGGTACGCTTTGACGACCCTCAGCGTGCTGTCACGCCGGGCCAATCCGTCGTCTTCTATGAAGGTGAGGTTTGCCTCGGCGGCGCGATCATCGCCGCCACCGATGCGCCCTACGGCGGCTTGCTGCCAGCATTCACGCCTTCACCTACATCAACGTTTGTTTCCGGAGAACCGCAAGCTCGTGTTTGAAACCTTTGCCATGAATGAAGAGCGCGTGCTCGCCCTTGCCGGCCTGTTCCAGGCCTGTGCGCTGGCACAGCAGCTCGCCAATGAAGGACGTTGCGATGAAGGCGTCATGGAAGCCAGTGTGGCCAGCGTTTTCCGTATCGACGCGCCATCGGTCGTTGGCGTGTACGGCAATATCTCCGGCGTGCGGCTGGGCCTGCGCAACCTGATTGCGCAGCTGGATGAAAGCGACCGTGACATGTCGGTCACGCGCATGGTGGTGACCGTGATGCGGCTGGAGCGCAGCCTGTCGCGGCGACCGGAGTTGCTCGAAAAGCTGCAGCAGGGCATCGTTGCCGCGCAGCGTCAGGTGGAGCACTTCGGTCAGGGCTCGACCCAGGTCTTCGGCCGGCTGGCCGAGCTGTACGCCTCCACCCTGTCGACACTGAAGCCCCGAGTGATGGTCAGTGGCAATCCGCAGCAGCTGGCGCAACCGGCAGTGGTCGAGAAGGTTCGCAGCAATCTGCTGGCGGCGGTGCGCTCGGCGGTGCTCTGGCGGCAGGTCGGTGGTCGGCAGTGGCAGCTGATCCTCTATCGGCGCCAGTGCAGCATGCTGGCGCGCGGCATGTTGACCGGAGCCACACTGGACAACCGCTGACGGCTGCGGTCCACTCGGCCGACCTTCCTGAAACGCCATGCAAAGACGGGCACGGTACATGAGGGTCGATCAGGAGTGCTCGTGCTGGATCTGCTTGGAACGGTCGGCGCCGTGCTTATCCTGGTGATCGTGGTTCGCCACAGGCACCTGAAACTGCCCTATAACGACTCGATCGATGGGCCGCACTTGAGCTGAACACGTCAGTTAACGATGTCCTCATCCAAAAGGTCTGCACAAGCATTCTCGTCCACCATGCATTGGAACCCTGCCCGCCTTAGTTGCAGCCACCGGTAGCCCGACGTGCACATTCTGCTTGTGGAAGACGACATCCAGCTCGGCGAAGCGATCCGGCACGCGCTGGAGCAACAATCCTATGCCGTTACCTGGCTACGTGACGGCAACGAGGCCGCTCGTGCGCTACGCGACCCCACGGCCGATCTAGTGCTGCTCGATCTCGGCCTGCCCGGCAAGGATGGTATGGATGTATTGCTGGAAGCGCGGCGCCAGGGCGTGAAAACACCCATCCTGGTGTTGACCGCACGCGACGCCATCGATACGCGCATCCGCGGGCTCGATCTGGGCGCGGACGATTTTCTGGTAAAACCGTTCCACCTCGGCGAGCTGGCCGCGCGCATCCGCTCGTTGACCCGTCGCGCGCAGGGCCTGGCCGACAACCTGATCGAAGCCGGCGGCATGCGGCTCAACCTTTCGACCGCCGAAGTCGAATTCCGCGGTGAAAAGGTCAGCCTGACCCGGCGCGAATTCGCGCTGCTGCAGGTGCTGATGGAGCGCGCCGGACGCATCGTGCGCCGCGATGCGCTCGAAAACTCCGTTTATGGGCTCGATACGGTGGTCGAACGCAACGCCATCGAGGTGCAAGTGCACTGGCTGCGGCGCAAGCTCAGTCCCGAGGTGATCACCACGGTGCGCGGTATTGGCTACATGGTGCCGCGCGAGCCAAAATGAGATCGCTGCGATGAGTGCAGCTCCATGGAGAGCCGATCGATGAGAACACCCTTATCAGGGAAGCTCCATCATGGCGGCTCCATGAGCGCATCTGCATGAGCGCACCTCAATGAGAGCTGCCAGCCTGCGCACACGCCTGACCTGGCTGATCATCGCGGTGCAGGTCGGCGTGCTGATTCCGCTGGGCGTGCTGAGCTATCAGCGCGAGCTCAGCGAAATGGATCACCTGCTGGACGGACGCCTGGCACAGGCTGGCCGCACACTGGGAACACTGATCGAACATGTCTCCTCTTTGCCGGGGCACAACGCGGGCAACGCCGTGCTGCCGGCTGATGCACTGCGCGGCGTGATGGTTCGGGTGCATGAGCGCAACTTCGAGCCCGAAGTCGGCTTTCAGGCCTACGCCGCCGATGGGCGTCTGCTCGCCGCCACCGCCAATCTCGCCACGCTGTCGCCGCCTCCCGCCGACGAGCGCGGCTTTCGCGATTTGAGCCTGCAGGATCAGACGTGGCGTATCTTCACGCTGAAAAATCAGGCTGGACTGGTGATCCGCATCGGTGAGCGCTCCGACAACCGCCATGCCATCACCCGCACGCTGGTCATGGAACACAGCCTGCCGCTGATCATCGGGTTGCCGTTGCTGGCGTTGCTGGTGAGCTGGGCGGTCGGGCGCGGGCTGCGGCCGCTGGACCGTCTTACGGAGCAGCTAGCCAGTCGCTTGCCGGGCAGCCGGCAGCCCGTTGCCGTTGATGACACACCGCGCGAGATCACGCCGCTGGTACTGGAACTCAATCAGCAGATCGAGCGACTGGAAGACACCATCGAACGCGAACACCGCTTTGCCGGCGATGTGGCCCACGAGCTACGCACGCCGCTGGCCGCCACCATGATCCATCTGGAAAGCGCGCAGATTGCGGGCAGTGCGGAGGAAGTCGATGCCATGCTGCAAAGTGCCCAGATGGGTCTGGCACGAATGGCACGACGGATCGAGCAGATCCTCGCACTGGCACGACTGGAAGCTGGCGCCGCATCCGAGCAGCGCGCACGGATTCAACTGATCACGCTCACCACCGAAGTGATCGAAGAACTGGCGGCACTGATCGCCGAAAAGGACATCGCGCTCAGCCTCACACACGACATCGATGAAGTCTGGGTCAGTGGGCACGAAGTGGCGATGACCGCGATGTTTCGCAACCTGATCGAAAACGCGCTGCGCTACTCGGGATCGGGGGGCCAGGTGGACGTGGCCATCCAGCGCGAAGGCGATGCAGTCATCATCGCCATCTCCGACGATGGTCCGGGCATTCCGGTCGAGAAGCGTGAAGCAGTCTTCGAACGCTTTCATCGCGAGGTGGAAAGCGAATCGCGCGGTTATGGTCTGGGCCTCAGTATCGTGCAGCGCGCGATCCAGCTGCATCAGGCAAACATCGAGCTATTGGCCTCGCCATTCGGTAGCGGGCTGCAGGTGCGCATCCGTATGGCCAGCGCGGACCGTTGATCACAGCCGATTGCCAGCTACCCGACAAACAGCCATTCAGCTGACAGCAGGCCGCGCGAAGCATCCAAAAAGGTTTAGCAAAGGCTGGCTTGCCATGATCCGTGGCAATCGCTGACCGTACCGCGGAGCTCTCCGCGGTGGTCATTGAACGCTGCTGCCATCTGGAAAACCTCCATGCTCGGTCTTGTTCGCTTAGCCCTGTCACGACCCTACACCTTTGTTGTGCTGGCGCTGGTCATCCTTATCGCTGGCCCGCTGGCCGCATTGCGTACGCCGACCGATATCTTCCCGAACATCGGCATCCCGGTGATCAGCGTGGTGTGGACTTATAACGGCCTGCCGCCCGACCAGATGTCCGGCCGCGTGATCTATTACTACGAACGTCAGCTGACCACCTCGGTCAACAATATCGAGCACATCGAATCACAGTCGCTGCCCGGTGCCGGCGTGGTGAAGATCTTCTTCCAACCCGGCACCGATATTCGTACAGCTACGGCACAAGTCACCTCGATCTCGCAGACGGTGGTCAAGCAGATGCCACCGGGCATCACGCCGCCGCTGATCCTCAATTACAACGCGTCGACCGTACCCGTGCTGCAGATGGCGCTGTCGAGCAAGACGCTGTCCGAATCCAAGATCCGCGACATTGCGCAAAACGAGGTTCGACCCACGCTTGTATCGGTCAACGGCGTGGCGATTCCGACGCCATACGGCGGCAAGCAGCGTCAGATCACCATGGATCTGGATCCGCAGGCACTCGATGCCAAAGGTCTGTCCGCACAGGACGTCGCCAACGCGCTGGCCTCGCAAAACCAGATCATTCCGGTCGGCACCGCCAAGATTGGCACGTACGAATATCACGTGCAGCTCAACAACAGTCCGAAAGCCTTCTCCGATCTGAACAACCTGCCAATCAAGACGATCAACGGCGCCACCATCACCATCGGCCAGGTCGCCCACGTACGCGACGGTTCTCCGCCGCAGAACAACGTGGTGCGCGTGGATGGCAAGCGCGCGGTGCTGATGCCGATCCTGAAAACCGGTAGCGCTTCGACGCTGGCCGTGGTCGCCGGCATCAAGAAGCTGATGCCACTGATCGAGGAGACGATGCCGCCCTCGCTGAAAATATCGATGCTCAACGATCAATCCGTGTTCGTGAAATCGGCGATCGCCTCGGTCGCGCGCGAAGGCATCATTGCGGCGTTGCTGACCTCGGTGATGATCCTGGTCTTTCTCGGCAGCTGGCGCTCCACCGTCATCATCGCGGTGTCGATCCCACTCTCGATCCTGTCGGCCATCGCGCTGCTGTCCGCCACCGGGCAGACGCTCAACGTGATGACCCTGGGCGGCCTGGCGCTAGCCGTCGGCATCCTCGTCGACGATGCCACAGTGACCATCGAGAACATCAACTGGCATCTCGAGCAGGGCAAGGACGTCAAATCGGCCATCCTCGATGGTGCGGCGCAGATCGTCACGCCCGCCTTCGTCTCGCTGCTGTGCATCTGCATCGTGTTCGTGCCGATGTTCATGCTCGACGGCATCGCCGGTTTCCTGTTCCGGCCGATGGCGCTGGCGGTGATTTTCGCGATGGCCTCCTCGTTCGTGCTCTCACGCACGCTGGTGCCGACCATGGCGATGTTTCTGCTGAAGCCCCACATCATCGAGGGCGGCAGCGGCGACCATCCGGAAGATGGCTATATCAACCACCACGATGGCGATCAACATCATGCCCACCGCAACGTGATCGTGCGCAAGGCGATTGCGTTCCAGCTCGCCTTCGAACATCGCTTCACCAGGATTCGTGACGGCTATTACGCAATGCTCGGCGCGGCACTTGCCCATCGGCGTAACTTCATCCTCGGTTTTCTGGGCTTCGTGCTGATCTCGTTTGCGCTGGTGCCATTCCTCGGACGCGACTTTTTTCCGAATGTCGACGCCGGATCGATCGCACTGCATGTTCGCGCACCGATGGGTACTCGCGTGGAAGAAACCGCGGCAGAGTTCGATCACATCGAACAGACGATCCGCCAGATCATTCCCGCCGACCAACTCGACACCGTGATCGACAACATCGGCTTGCCGTTGAGCAGCGTCAACCTTGTCTACAGCAACACCGGCACCATCGGTCCGCAGGACGGCGATATCCAGATCTCGCTGAAGGAAGGCCATTCGCCAACGGCAGACTTCGTCAAGAAGCTGCGCGAGCAGTTGCCCAAATCATTCCCGGGCACCGAGTTCGCGTTTCTACCAGCCGACATGACCAGCCAGATCCTCAACTTCGGCGCGCCGGCACCGCTCGATGTATCGATCACTGGCCGCAACAGCGATGAAAACGAAGCGTATGCAATGCAGATCATGAAGAAGCTGCGCGCCGTACCGGGCATCGCCGACGTGCGGTTGCAGCAGAGCACCAGCTATCCGCAATTGAACGTGCATGTGAATCGCACCCGCGCCGATGCCCTGGGTATCACCGAGCGTGACGTGACCAACAGCATGGTCGCCTCGCTCGCGGGTAGCGGTCAGGTCGCGCCGGCGTTCTGGCTCAATCCGAAGAACGGCGTGTCGTACGCCATCGTCGCCGCCACGCCGCAGTACAAGATGGATTCGATGGCTGACCTGGCGCGGCTGCCGGTGACGTCGTCCACCGACAAGTCCAGCCAGATGCTCGGCGGCATCGCCAGCTTTACGCGCGAACCCAGCGCCGCAGTCGTTTCGCACTACAACATCCTGCCCTCGTTCGACATTTACGCGTCGGTACAGGACCGTGATCTCGGCGCGGTGAGCACCGATGTCAACAAGGTGCTGGCGCAGTTCGCCAAGAGCCGACCCAAGGGCACCCTGGTCACCTTGCGTGGACAGGTCGGCACGATGAACGAGGCCTTCAGCGGCCTGCTGTTCGGCCTGCTCGGCGCAGTAGTGATGATCTACCTGTTGATCGTGGTCAACTTCCAGTCGTGGCTCGATCCGTTCGTAATCATCACGGCGCTCCCCGCCGCGCTGGCCGGCATCGTATGGATGCTGTTTGTCAGCCACACGACGTTGTCGGTACCCGCACTGACCGGCGCGATCATGTGCATGGGCGTGGCCACCGCCAACTCGATTCTGGTGGTGAGCTTCTGTCGCGAGCGACTGGCCATCCACGGCGACGCGGTAAAGGCTGCGATGGAAGCCGGTTTCACCCGCTTCCGCCCGGTCTGCATGACCGCGCTGGCGATGATCATGGGCATGCTGCCAATGGCACTGAGCCAGGAACAGAATTCACCGCTGGGCCGTGCCGTGATCGGCGGCCTGTTGTTTGCCACCTTTGCCACGCTGCTGTTCGTGCCGGTGATTTTCAGCCTCGTCCATGCCGGCGAAAAGCACGCCGTTTCCGCCGACTCAAATTCACCCGATCCCAATTCACCCGATCCAATTTCACCTGATCCAATTTCACCCGTTCTGATGCCTGGAGAAAATCCTCATGTCGCCTAACCACGATGCTCCAGCGCAGCACCCGCTGCGGCTGGGCCGTCCTATCGCCATCGTTCTCGTGCTGGCGGTGCTGGCAACGGCGATCGGGCTGACCGTGCGTGCGCACGACTACCATCAGCTGGTCAGCTGGACCAATGCGCAGGAACTGCCAACGGTGCAGCTGGCACCGATAGCGGGCAAAAGCGATAACCATGCGATGACCTTGCCCGGCCGCGTCGATGCGTGGATCAGCGCACCGATCCATGCCCGCGTCAGTGGCTACCTGAAAAGCTGGGACAAGGACATCGGCAGCACGGTGAACGCCGGCGATACGCTAGGCATCATCGATACGCCGGAGCTCGACCAACAGTTCGAACAGGCCAAGGCCGTGCTGGTGCGTGCCAAGGCCGATCAACGGCTGGCGCAGGTCACCAGCCAGCGCTGGCAGCATCTATTGAGTTCCAACTCGGTATCCAAACAGGAGGCCGATGAAAAAAGTGGCGAGGCCGAAGTGGCCGCCGCCAACGTGCTCTCGGCGCAGGCCGATGTGGACCGACTTGCTGCGCTGGAGTCGTTCAAGCACATCACCGCACCTTTCAGCGGCACGGTGACCAGCCGCAATACCGACATTGGCGATCTGATCTCATCCACCAGTGAAAACAGCCCCGCCCTGTTCACCGTGGCCGACACCAGCAAGATGCGTCTGTACGTGCGCATTCCCCAAGGCTACGCGGCATCGATCAAGCCCGGCATGACAGTCAACCTCAGCGTGCTCGAACATCCAGGTGAAACCTACAAAGCCACGCTGATCGGCTCGTCGGGCTCGGTCAATCAGGAGTCCGGTTCGTTGCTGGCGCAGTTCGAAGCACCCAACCCGCATGGCGAACTGTTACCTGGCGATTACGCGGAAGTGACGCTGCCGGTCGCGGTCAACACGCATCTGATCACCGTGCCGGCAACCGTGCTGATCTTCCGCGCCGCCGGTCCACAGGTCGCGGTGCTGGGTGCGGACAACCGCGTACAACTGCGCGATATCCACATTGGCATGGACTTGGGTGACGCGCTGGAAATCGATCACGGCCTGCAGCTAGGTGATCGCATCATCGACCATCCGCCGGATTCGCTGTCACAGGGTGACAAGGTGCAGCTTGCTGCCGCTGCTTCCAGCGACACCGCCGCGCATGAACAGCCGAAGCAGGGGTGACCCCATGCGCATCCTATCCACCATTTGCAAGCAGCGATCGCGTTGGCAGACTGGGGCACGTCATGCTTTGGCCGGTTGTCTACTGACCGCAGTGGCTGGCTGCTCATTGGCGCCGACGTACCATCGTCCCGATATCACCATACCCGCCAATTACAAGGAGGCATCCGGACTGTGGGCGCCTGCTGCGCCCGCCGATACGCTCGCCCGGGGCGACTGGTGGCAGATCTTTGGTGATACGGCGCTGGATGGACTGGAGCACAAGCTGGACGCCAGCAACCCTTCCCTGGCGGTCGCACTATCGCGCTACGACATGGCGCATGCCTACGAGGGCGAGCTTCGTTCCGGTCTGTTTCCGCATCTAGGTGTGGACGGCGGACCGTCGAACAATCGCCAGTCGAACAATCGTCCGCTGCGTGGCAGCAACCAACCGAACGAATACGATGCCAACACCGCGCAGTTTTCGGCGGACTACGAGTTCGATTTCTGGGGCCGCGTACGCAATGAAGTAGCCGCCGGCAAGGCGCAAGCACAAGCCGCCGACGCCGACCTGGCCTCGGCAAAGCTGAGCCTGCAATCGCAGCTCGCCGATCTGTATATCCAGCTGCGCGGCTATGACATCCAGGCGCACATCCTCGCCGATTCGCTGGATGCTTACCGTAAGGGTCTCGTGCTCACGCAGAACCGTATGGAAGGTGGCATTGCCTCGGGTCTGTCGGTTGCACGCGCCAAGAACCAGTTATCCGACGCCATGGCACAGGCCGCCGAAGTAAGCGCACAGCGGGCGCTTACTGAGCACACAATCGCCACGCTGGTGGGCGTGCCAGCGTCCCAGCTCTCGCTGCCATCTTCGGACATTCAGATCGACCTGCCGATGATCCCCTCCGAAATACCTTCCACCCTGCTGCAGCGCCGCCCCGATATCGCTGCCGCCGAGCGGCGCACATTCGCCGCCAACGCCGATATCGGTGTGGCGCGCGCAGCGTTCTATCCAAGCTTCAGCCTGTCCGCTCTTTTCGGCTGGCAGAACACCGGCAACGGCAGCCTGCTCAGTGCTGGCAACCGCATGTGGGCGCTCGGCCCGATTGGTGCATTGAGTCTGTTCGACGGTGGCTTGCGGCGCAGTCGCGAGCGCGAGGCGAAAGCCGGATTTGATGAAGCTGCCGGGCAATACCGCGTCACCGTGTTGACGGCCTTTCAGCAAGTGGAAGACAACCTGTCGCTATTGACCAATCTCAGTCACGAAGCGCATGACGAGGATGATGCGGCAACGGCCGCGCAGGACGCGGCAACGATCGCAACGAACCGCTATAGCGAAGGTATCGTCAACTATCTTGACGTGGTAACAGCCCAGACCAGCTACCTGCAAGCCAAGCGCAATGCCGAGCAAGTTCGCACCCGCCGTCTGCAGGCCAGCGTGAATCTGATTCGTGCCCTGGGCGGCGGCTGGAGCGGCACAGAAATGAAAAAGCCGCCAACCGATCAACCGGTGGCGGCTGTTCCATGAGTAGCGCAAAAGCAAACGGCGGGCCGTGCCCGCCGTTTTCCGTCCTTGGGTCGAACTCCTTTCCGATAACTCGTTACAGCTAAAGCCTGACACGCATAGATGACACTACGACATCAGGGCGATGACAAATCTCTTGTCATCGCCCTTGCTCCGAGAACGGCGATCAGAACTTGTAGCTGAGCATCACGCGGTTATACGTAAACGGCTGGTTTCCTGGATTCAGGTTGTTGAGGCCGCCCGAGGATTTTTCCCAGCGGTCGCGAATCTGAAAGCCCTTCATGAAACCATCAAAGTTATAGATGATGTCGAAGTACGTATCGTGGAAGCTGCCGTTCAGATCGGTGGTGTACTTCGCATACGCAGCAACCAGCTGCACCTTCTTGTCGAAGAGGTCATAGGAGAACTTGGCCTTCGTTGCATGGCCCGGGCCGGCTTCCACCAGACCACGGATCATCGAGGTCGTGTACAGCGGATCAGTCGCGTAGCTGGCGGTGAACGGCGAGATGATCGAACCGTCACCGATGACCGAACCGGTCTCCTTCTCAACCTTGTTGTACATGAGGTCGAAGCGGCCATTCGGGATCACGACGCCGAGGTCGGCACCCCAGACACGGCTCTTCACGTTGGTGCCGGCAATGTTGTTGATCTTGAGCTTGTTTGCCACCAGCACGTTGTCCGAACCACCGCCGCTCTCGGTCAGCCCCTGCAAGCCAATGACTGGGTTGAAACCGGTACCGGTGTCGAAAACATAGCTGCCGTCGGCATAGCCCATGCGAGCGAAATCGAGGAAGTCGTAGTACCAACCCTGCGCCTTCAGGCCGCCGTTGACATACGTGCTACCCAACGCCCACGTGCCACTGGTTTGTTTCGCGGTCAGCGGCAACCCCTGGTTACCACCGTAAAGCGTGTCGCCCTCATAGAGGGCAGCGTAGTAGTTGTTGTCGTTGAAGTAGTCATCGGACGTGCGGCTCTTGTAGCTAAGCTCGCGGATTCCGATAATGTTCCAGCCGGTGATCGGCGTGAAAACAGTGCTCAGTGCTTCGTACGAGTTAGGCAGCAAGCGGCCATCGCTGTTACCCATCCACGGCGTGTTCAAATACTGGTAACCGGCGCGCGCCATAACCCAGTCATTCTTGTACTGCAGGTAGGCCTGGCTCAGCGCCGTGAGCGAATCGTTGGCCCCCATCAGCGTGGTATCGACCCGCTTCGGATTGTCGGCCAGCGAGCCCAACGAATTGGCACTGACCAGCGACGCGCCGGCACTGAAACCATCCAGCGAGGCAGTCTGTGCATTGAGCAGGATCGAGCCGCCAAAGGCGCGGGCACTCGGCTTCGTCGCAATGTCGTAGTCATAGGTGCGGTTGAAGTCGTAAAGACGAAGCTCACCATCCACATGACCCTGCGTGAACAGGTCACTGAAGGTATTGATATTGGCATCATCGGCGTGCGCGACTGCGCTGAGTGTGCCGAGCACGGCAGCAATGGCTGCGGCGACGATTTTATTGCGCATGATGAGAAGCTCCGCATCGAGTTAGTAAAGACGTACGACGGAGGCGACACTCAAAAGTGTCTGTTAAATTCACTTAACGCCCCATCTCGAAGCGCAGCATGCCGCGCATACGTGACGCTTACGTATACAAATAATGACAGTTAGATGACAGCGAGCACCACAAGCATTTAACGTGGGCATCCCATAAGCAACCGATGCCCCGCCACTTTCGCTTCAAGTGACTCTCGCTTCCTATCGAAGCATTTGGGAGCCATGACTAGATGTATACGTGATTGCATTGCGACACAAACAGCTATGCAAATCACGGGAAACGGGCAATCGACGATTGAGAACCCTCTTAAGGCATGCACCGATCAAGGCATTGAACGGTGAATGCTATGCTCATCGCATGTCATATACCCCCCTTACCTCCCCTGCCCGCATGGCGGAACGCTTCCGCGGTTTTCTTCCTGTTGTCGTCGATGTCGAGACGGGAGGGTTCGATGCCGAGCACGATGCGCTGCTAGAGATTGCGGCTGTGACAGTAACCATGGATGCCGGTGGTTATCTGCGTCCTCATCAGACCATATCGACCCATGTCGAGCCATTCCCAGGCGCCAATATCGACCCGCGCTCGTTGGAAATCACCGGTATCGATCCTTATAACCCGCTACGTGGCGCGCTGACCGAACGCCTGGCGCTGGATCATATTTTTCAAGCAGTGCGGCAGGCCGTACGCGACGCTGATTGTCAGAGAGCGATCCTGGTCGGGCACAACGCGGCTTTCGATCTGGGTTTTCTCAATATGGCGGTGCGTCGTTGCGGCAATAAACGCAATCCGTTTCACCCCTTCAGCTGCTTTGACACCGTAAGTTTTGGTGGGCTCGCTTTTGGTCAGACAGTATTGAGCAAGGCCGTGCTGGCGGCAGGCCACACGTTCGATGGCCGTGAGGCGCACTCGGCTGTCTATGATGCCGAACGGACCGCGGACCTGTTCTGCACGGTGGTCAATCGCTGGCGGCAACTGGAACTCCTGGAGCAGGAGCATGCTGCGATTGACGTTCCACAGGCAGGCTTGGGCTAGTTTTTTCGGCTGGCCCTGGTGCATTTTTCGCAATTCCTGACAGCAATATCTTGCGTTGTCATCTTTTTGCAACATTCATCTCATCTCATTGCAACACGAAAGGCCTGAAATGGCGGGGTCCAATCCTCCGCCCCTCATAAGGAGCTACCGTGTTGATCACTTGCAAATCTCCGTTCCGATTCGCGGCCGTTGCCGCGATCGCCGTGTCTTCGACGTTTGCCGTCGCCGCCCAGGCAACCGATATCACCGGCGCTGGCTCCAGCTTTGTGTATCCGGTCATGTCCAAGTGGTCGGCTGCGTATGCCGAGAAGACCGGCAATCATCTTAACTACCAATCCGTCGGTTCCGGCGCCGGTATTGCACAGATCAAGGAAGGCACCATCGATTTCGGTGCGTCCGATGCCCCGATGAAGGCTGAGGATTTGCAGCAGCTCGGTCTGGGGCAGTTCCCGGTCGTAGTCGGCGGCATTGTGCCGGTGGTTCATATCGAAGGCATCGCGGAAGATCAGGTCAAGCTCGATGGCACCACTTTGGCTGACATCTTCCTCGGCAAAATCACCAACTGGAACGACCCGAAGATCGCCGCGCTGAATGCTGGCCTCAAGCTGCCGGCCGGCAAGATCACCGTAGTCCATCGTTCGGATGGTTCGGGTACTTCGTTCAACTTCACCAACTTCCTCTCCAAGGTCAACGCGGATTGGGCCAGCAAAGTGAAGTTTGGTACTGCGGTGGAATGGCCGACGGGCGTGGGTGGCAAGGGCAACGAAGGCGTGTCGCAGTACGTGCGCCAGATTCCGGGTTCCATCGGTTACGTTGAGTATGCCTACGCAGTGAAGAACAAGCTGGCCTGGGTTGATCTGAAGAATGCGAGCGGCAATTTCATCAAGCCGAATGCCGCTGCTTTCGCCGCCGCTGCCGCAACCGCCGACTGGAAAAGTGCGAAAGATTTCAATCTGGTGATGACCAATGCACCGGGTGCTCAGGCGTGGCCGATTACTGCCACCACCTGGGTAATCATGTACAAGACGCCAAAGAACGTTGCGAACAGCAAGGTAGCCTTCGACTTCTTCAAGTGGTCGCTGGAAAAAGGTCAGGCTGACGCTTCCTCGCTCGACTATGTGCCGCTGCCGGCGGCATTGGTCTCGCAGATCGAGGCTTACTGGGCTTCCGATTACAAGCAGTGATATCGCAGGCGGTGATCAGCTTCCAGCCTTCATCGCCCGCTGCATAGAACACATGCTGCAACGCCGCCCTTTTCCGGAAGGGCGGCTTTTCGCTAGAGGCAGCTGGCACAGCTTCGTTACATCCGGTTTTCTGTTTGCTTGAGGATTGCATCGCACATGTCAGCGCAACCCGGCACCATTGCACCTCCCCGTGTTGTGGAGCAACGCACTCACCGCGACGCCCGCCAGGAGCGATTATTCCGATGGCTGCTCAAAGGCTGTGCCCTGCTGGTGCTGGCGTCACTGCTTGGTGCCGCGGGAGCCACGTTGTGGGGCGGTCGCGAGGCCTTCGCCAAGTTTGGCTGGCACTTCCTGGTCAGCACCGCGTGGGATCCGAGCAACGACGTCTACGGTGCGCTCGTGCCGGTCTATGGCACCATCGTCACCTCACTTATTGCTTTGCTGATCGCCGTACCGGTGAGTTTCGGTATTGCGCTTTTTTTGTCCGAAGTAGCGCCAACCTGGCTGCGCACGCCAGTGTCGTCAGCCATTGAACTGCTGGCTGGTATCCCTTCGATTATCTACGGCATGTGGGGACTGTTTGTCTTCGCGCCGTTCTTTTCCGAGCACATCAAGCCGTGGCTGACCAGCAACCTCGGCAACAAGCCTGATGATGGCAAGCTGTCGTGGCTGGCCCAGCATGTGCCCTTTGTGGGCAAGCTCTTCGGTAGCGACTACCCCTTCGGCGCCAGCATCCTGGTTGCCGGCATCGTGCTGGCGATCATGATCATCCCGTTCATTTCCTCGGTGATGCGCGAGGTGTTCCAGACCGTACCGACGCGGCTGAAGGAGTCCGCCTATGCGCTGGGCTCCAGCACGTGGGAAGTATCCTGGGACATCGTGCTGCCGTACACGCGCTCGGCGGTGATCGGTGGCATTTTCCTCGGCCTCGGACGCGCGCTCGGCGAGACGATGGCGGTGGCCTTCATCATCGGCAACTCGATGACGTTTTCGGCATCGCTGCTCGATCCCGGCACCTCGATTGCTTCGACCATCGCCAACCAGTTCAGCGAAGCCTCGGGCCTGCAGAAATCGTCGCTGATGGCGCTGGCGTTTCTGCTCTTCGTGGTCACCTTTATCGTGCTGCTGATCGCTCGGTTGATGCTGCGCCAGTTGAAGCGCAAGGAAGGTAACTGATGAGCTCCATCTATCTGCGCCGCCGCATCACCAACTGGCTGGCGATGGGGTTCAGTGCCTTGGCAACGCTGATCGGGCTCACCTTTCTGGCCTGGATTCTGTGGGAGACCCTGCGCCAGGGCATCAGCGCGCTGAATTTCAAGCTGTTCACTGGTATTACCGCCAACGGTGACGAGGGTGGCCTGGCCAATGCGATGGTCGGTAGCCTGATCATCAACTTCCTCGGCATCGCCATCGCCACGCCGATCGGCGTACTGGCAGGCACCTGGCTGGCCGAATACGCCAACCGTACCAAGCTGGGCGAGACCATCCGGTTTCTCAACGACATTCTGCTGTCCGCACCGTCGATCGTGATGGGCCTGTTTGTCTACACCATCATCGTGTTGCCAAGTACGGTGCTGACCCATGGCTCGACCAGCTTTTCAGGTTTTGCCGGCGGCGTCGCGCTGGCGCTGATCGCCCTGCCCGTGATCGTGCGCACCACCGACGAGATGCTCCGATTGGTGCCTTCCACGCTGCGCGAAGCGGCGCTGTCGCTGGGCGTGCCGCAGTGGAAGCTGACCATGCAGATTCTCATCCGCGCCGCGCGCTCGGGCATCATCACCGGCGTACTGCTGGCGCTGGCGCGCATCTCGGGCGAAACGGCACCGCTGCTGTTCACCGCGTTCGGCAACAACTACATGACGCTAAATCCCATCGACAAAATGTCCAGCCTGCCGCAGATCATCTATCAATACGCCAATGATCCGGGCGACACAGCCCATGCCATGGCCTGGGCTGGCGCGTTTGTGGTCACCATGTTCGTGCTGCTGTTGAGCCTCGGCTCCCGTCTGGTCTTCTCTCGCAACAAGGTGTCCCATGACTGATTCTGCCCTCGCCGTAAACACGGCGCAGACCATGGCCGCGCCGCTGGCTGACACCAAGATCACAGTGCGCAACCTGCACTTCTACTACAACGGTTTCCATGCGCTGAAAGGCATCAACATGGATATACCGGAGAAGAAAGTCACCGCGATCATCGGTCCTTCCGGCTGCGGCAAGTCAACGTTGCT
This sequence comes from Rhodanobacter sp. MP1X3, assembly GCF_014207165.1. Classification (NCBI taxonomy): domain Bacteria; kingdom Pseudomonadati; phylum Pseudomonadota; class Gammaproteobacteria; order Lysobacterales; family Rhodanobacteraceae; genus Rhodanobacter; species Rhodanobacter sp. MP1X3. The sequence continues at coordinate 48,251 of NZ_JACHCO010000009.1, forward strand.
GCGCATCTTCAACCGCATCTACGCGATCTATCCCAAGCTCGAGGCCAAGGGTGACATCGTGCTCGACGGCGAGAACATTCTCGATCCGGGCTATTCGATGAATCGCCTGCGCAGCAAGGTCGGCATGGTGTTCCAGAAGCCGGTGCCGTTTCCGATGACCATCTTCGAAAACGTGGCTTACGGCATCCGCCATCACGAAAAGCTGTCCAAGTCCGACATGGAAGGTCGTGTGGAGCAGGCGCTGCGCAGCGCTGCGCTCTGGGATGAGGTGAAGGACAAGCTCAAGCAGAATGCGCTCGGCCTCTCCGGCGGCCAGCAGCAGCGCTTGTGCATTGCCCGCGCGATCGCACTGAAACCCGAAGTACTGCTGCTGGACGAGCCGACGTCAGCGCTCGATCCGATCGCCACCAGCCGCATCGAACAACTGGTCGAAGAGCTGAAAAGCGAGTTCACCATCGTCATCGTGACGCACAATATGCAGCAGGCGGCCCGTTGTTCCGATCTCACCGCTTTCATGTACATGGGTGAGTTGATCGAGTTCGACAACACCGAAAAAATCTTTACCAAGCCCGGCAAAAAGCAGACCGAAGATTACATCACCGGCAGATTTGGCTAAGTCGAAACAGTCCCTCTTCCTCGCGGGGAAATCCCTCACAGGAACAGGTTTGAGTGAGACGCTAGCCGGCTCGCACTCGATACTCGAAGCATGAGAGAACACCTATGAGCAGCACTGGCAAAGAACACATCATCAAGAGCTACGACGGCGAATTGACACGGCTCACTGGCGAAATCGTGCGCATGGGCGAGTTGTCGGTGAGCCAACTCGAAGCAGCCATCGACGTGATCGACCGTCGCGATGAGCGCGCCGCGCAGCGCGTGGTTGGCAATGACGACGCGATCGACCAGCTCGAACAGGAAATAAGCCATGACGTGGTGCGCCTGCTGGCGCTGCGCGCGCCGATGGCCGGTGACCTGCGCAACGTGTTTGCAGCACTGCGTATCGCCGCGGATATCGAACGCATCGGCGACTACGCCGCCAATGTGGCCAAGCGCTCGATCCCGCTGTCGATGGTGGCGCCGGTGGCGCCCACGGCCGGCCTGGGCTACTTGGCCGAACTTGCCGCCACGGAAGTACGCGACGTGCTGCTTGCCTATCGCGACCAGAATGCCGAGAAGGCTTATCAGGTGTGGAAGGACGACGCCGAACTCGACGATGCCTATACCGGCTACTTCCGCCAGTTGCTCACCTACATGATGGAAGATCCGCGCAATATCACGCCATGCACGCATCTGCTGTTCATGGCCAAGAACATCGAACGGATCGGCGATCACGCCACCAACATCGCCGAGAACGTGTGGTTCCAGGTCACCGGCGAGCCGCTGAACAAGCAGCGCACCAAGCGCGATTTCACCTCGAATCCCGAACTCGGCAAGCTTGGCGAGTAAAAAATAACGCACTGTGCGTTGCTTTGCCTGAATCCAAAAAGGAAGCGCCTGATGTGCTTCCTTTTTGTTTTAGCTGGCCGATAAAGGCCATCCATGTCACCAACGGAATATTGATCAGCTGAGTCGATGAACTACCACAGCGGCAAAGTGCGACCCTCTTCACGCGCACGCTTGCGCAGGCGCGTGCCGTGCACAATGCCGAATACGCCGATGATGATCCATGCCAGCTCCATCAGGAACGCCGGCCAGTTGACCGGACCCAGTCCAAACACCAGCGACAGAATCACCCCGAGCGCACCCAGCACATTCAATAACTGGTAGATAAGGCCGTTGCCGCGGATCTTGTGCACCTGCAACAGCAAGTAGGCAAGCAACACGAAAAAAACACCGATGTAACCGACCCAGTCATGCCAGAAAAGATTCATTTCACTGCACTCCGTTGACGCAAGGCCTCGAATAAAACCACACCGGTAGCGACAGATACGTTAAGACTTTCCATCGTGCCCGGCATCGGAATCTTCGCCACGAAATCGCACAGTTCACGGGTCAGGCGACGCATACCCTCGCCTTCGCTGCCAAGGACGATAGCCACCGGTCCCTTGAAATCAACCGCGTAAATCGATGTCTCCGTCTCGCCGTCCAGACCGGTGATCCAGACACCTGCGTCCTTCAGCTCGCGCAGCGTACGCGCGAGATTGGTCACCGCAATCAGCGGCACACGATCGGCGCCGCCGGCCGAGGCACGCCGCACCACGGGAGTAAGGCCGACAGCACGATCCTTCGGCACGATCACGGCCGTCACCTTGGCGGCGGCCGAGCTGCGCAGGCAAGCACCGAGATTGTGGGGATCGGTCACCCCATCGAGCACCAGCACCAGCGTATTGCTGCCGTCGCGCTCCATCAGTGCCGCCAGGTCATTCTCATGCGCCATTGGCGGCGCCTCATACAGGGCCGCCACGCCCTGGTGGCGAGCCTCCCCAGCCAGCTTGTCCAGTTGCTCGCGCGGACGATGGTTGACCGTAATCTTCAGCGCCTTGGCGCGCTCGGCCAGCTCCAGCACGCGCGCATTGCGCTGTCCCTGCTCGATGACCAGCTCGCGCACACGCTCCGCATCGTTACTCAGTGCACCTTCGACCGGGTTGATCCCGACGATCCAGCTCTCACTCATGGTTTGCCTTTCGGTTTCGGTTTACGCGGGCCGCGCTTGCGATTGCCGCTCGATGGGGTTGATGCAGGAGCAGGCGCGGCGTGGCTGGATCGGCTCTGCCCCTTGCCGCGACTCGGTCCGCTCGATCGATTCGACGCTGAATCGGCAGGAGCTGATCCACGGCGCGGGCGATTGCCGGACTCGGCAGGTCTGGTAGACGAGTAAGAACGCGTCGGCGGCAAGTTATCGCCATGTCCGCTGCGCACGGGCGCTTCCGGAACCTCGGATTCCTTGCGGCCGAAAGCGCGGCCGATGGCCTTGGCCGCACGGCCAAACATGCCCTGCGCTTTCGCTTCAGCTACAGGCTTCTTCGGCAAGGAATAACGCTCGCCACTCGCTGCGTAGTTGTACGCCTTGCCAGGTGCCTGGGCTGGAGCTGCAACAGCTCGCGTAGGTACCAATCTGAAATCGATCTTGCGATCTTCCAGACTCGCACGCAGCACCTGCACGCGCACATGATCGCCGAGACGGAACTGCGTGCCGGTGCGCTCGCCTTTCAGCAGTTTGCGGATCGCATCGAAGTGGTAGTAGTCGTTGGCAAGCTGGCTGATGTGCACCAGACCCGACACCTTTGACTCGTCCAGCTCCACGAACAGGCCGAACGAGGTCACGCCGGTCACCACACCTTCGAACTCGCTGCCGATGTGCTTTTCCATCCACGCGCACTTGAAACGCTCGTCAACATCGCGCTCGGCCTCTTCGGCACGGCGTTCGCGCTGCGAACAGTGAATTGCCATCGCCGCCATTTCGGCTGGACTATAGCTGTAATCGCTGGGTTTGCCGTTGGTCAGCGCGTAGCGAATGGCACGGTGTACCAGCAGATCGGGATAGCGACGAATCGGCGAGGTGAAGTGTGCATAAGCCGTCAGCGCCAGGCCAAAATGACCTCGGTTATCCGGCTGATACGCCGCCATGCTTTGCGAGCGCAACAGCACCGACTGGATCAGTTCGCGCTCGGGGCGATCCTTCACCATGCGCAGCACTTCAGAGAAGTCCGCTGGTGTGACGCGATCGACCGACGGCATGCTGAGTTTGAACTCACGCAGGAACTGCTGCAGATCTTCGTATTTCTCTGCCGGCGGCGGCTCATGCGCACGGAACAACGCAGGGATTTTCTTCTTCTCCAGGAACAGCGCTGCCTGTACGTTGGCGGCGATCATGCATTCCTCGATCAGCTTGTGCGCGTCGTTGCGCTCGGTCGCGCCCATCGACTCCACGCTGCCGGTCTGGTCGAGACGGAACTTCACTTCCGGCGTTTCAAAGTCGATCGCGCCACGCCGCTTGCGTTGCGCCACCATCGCCTTGTACAGCGCGTGCAGATTTTCCAGCTGCGGCAGCACGTCGGCGACTTCCTGCAAAGCATCTTCTTCGCGCAATCCCACCGCCTGCCAAACCTTGTCGTAAGTCAGTCGTGCGTGCGAACGCATCACGGCGTCATAAAACTTCGACTTGACTACATTGCCTTCGGCATCGACCTGCATGTCGCAGACCATGCACAGCCGCTCGACCTTGGGGTTCAACGAACAGATGCCGTTGGACAGTGTCTCCGGCAGCATCGGCACCACGAACCCAGGGAAGTACGTCGAGGTGCTGCGCTCGTACGCTTCCTTGTCCAGTGCGCTGCCCAGGCGCACGTAGTGCGAAACATCGGCAATCGCCACGATCAGGCGGAAGCCACCGCCACGCTTGGGCTCGGCATACACCGCATCATCGAAGTCGCGCGCGTCGGCGCCATCGATCGTCACCAGCGGCAGCGAGCGGATATCCGTACGGCCCTCGCGCTCGGCAGCACTGACTTCGGGCTCGACCTGCGCGGCATCGCGCAGCACTTCTGGCGGCCATTCGTGCGGCAGGTCGTGGCTGGCAATAGCCATCTCCACCACCAGTGACGGCTGCAGACGTTCGCCCAGCACCGCACGGATCGCACCCTTCGGACCGCGTTGAGCGGTCGGCGGATCGGTGATTTCGACCACCACGATCTGACCCGTAGTAGCACCCTGCTCTTCGCCGGGCTTGATCATCACTTCCTGATGGATACGTCGGTCGTCCGGCGTCACTGAGGTCACGCCGTTCTCGACGATCACGCGGCCGACCAGCCGCGATGAGCGGCGCTGCAGCACTTCGGCAATCGCGCCCTGGCGACGACCGCGACGATCGATACCGACAACGCTGGCCAGCACGCGATCGCCGTGCATTACGGCGCGCATCTGCTGTGGCGAGAGATACAGGTCATCGCCACCCGCGTCGGGACGCAGAAAGCCGTAGCCCTCGGCATTGGCGATCACCACGCCGGCGATCAGATCGAGCTTCTGCGTCGGCGCATAGCCGCCGCGACGCCCCAGCAGCAGCTGGCCGTCACGCACCATCGCGCCGAGCCGCTTGCGCAGCGCCTCGAGATCGGTCTCATCGAAGATTTCCAGCGCCTCGGCAATGCGCGCCTCAGTCAACAACTCACCGCGCTCCTCGAGCAACGCAAGAATCGCCTCGCGGCTGGGAATCGGGTGCTCGTACTTCTGTGCTTCGCGCGCCGCATGCGGATCACGCGCGGCAACGCCGGAAGCCTTGTTGCGCGGTTTCGATGGGCCGCTGGTGCGCGGGGCTCGTCCGGCAGGTTTCGCCCGGCCTTTGGTCGGGCCGGAGTCCTGTCCGTTTCCGGCCTGGCCCTTGCCGGACTGGGGGGGTGTTTTTCTGGTCACTAAAATACCTTGAGGTGTTCGCGCTGCGAAGGATGACACGACGCGATGAATAGGGTGAAAAAGAGTTGACAAGCCACCGGCAGGTGCCTACATTACGCGGCTCACGCAGCTTGTACAGCCGGGTGACACCCTGCCCGGGTGGCGGAATTGGTAGACGCACTAGCTTCAGGTGCTAGCGGGGGCAACTCCGTGGAGGTTCGAGTCCTCTCCCGGGCACCAATTGTAAACGAAGGCCGCCCCACAAAGGCGGCCTTCGTCTTTTGGGCGATCGGCTGGCGGGCCAATCAGCGATACGATAAGAACTTCTGCTCAACGGAGTTCGACCATGTCACGTCCGCCGCTGCCACCTTTCACCGAAGCCACGGCGATCCAGAAAGTGCGCATGGCCGAAGACGCGTGGAACGGCCGCGACCCCGCCAAGGTTGCACTGGCATATACGCCCAACAGCCAGTGGCGCAACCGCGCGGAGTTCATCAACGGCCGCGAAGCCATCGAAGCGTTTCTGGCACGCAAATGGGCGAAGGAGCTCGACTACCGCCTGACCAAGGAACTGTGGACCTTTGCCGGCAACCGCATCGCCGTGCGCTTTGCCTACGAATACCACGACGACAGCGGCCACTGGTTTCGCGCTTATGGCAACGAGAACTGGGAATTCGACGAAGAGGGCTTGATGCAGCGTCGTCTGGCCAGCATCAACGAACATCCCATTGCCGAGGCGGATCGCAAGTTTCACTGGCCGCTGGGTCGTCGGCCGGATGACGCGCCCGAACTGAGCGCATTGGGCCTGTAAAAACCCGTGACGTTCTAGATGGTCGCCGGACCTTTCAGTTCGATCATATTGCCCTGCGGATCGAACAGGTAGATCGACGGACCCTCACCTTCCGCACCGTATCGCGATCCCACCTCGCCGATGCGCACACCATGCGTCGCGCGATGCGCCAGGATCGATGCTTCGTCGTAATTCTGCACACGCAGACAAACGTGATCCACATTGTGGGCGTCGCTCTCCCGGCGCGACGCCTCCAAAGCGTCCAAGCTTGCCGTCAATGCTGATGCAAATAGCCCGTACCGGAGACATTTTCCCGCATGCAGGATGATTGCGCTGATGCCATCGGCGAAATCACGAGCGCAATGACCAGCATTTTTACGGTAAGTAGAAAGCTCGCTTTCAACTGCACGAATATCCTCTTGAAATCGAATATCTATTCAGTATTGGCCCGAGGAGTGTCTGGTCTTTTCAGCACAAGCGGCAGTGCGTAGCACCGGCAACGCTGGCTGCCTTGGCAAGCCGCGCGCTGCCGCCTGTAGGTCTTGGAGACACCACCTCATATCTCTGTTTCCATTCCCTGTTTCTATCGGTTGGGCCGGTTCTGCCTAGGTTGAATAGCTCAGACCATCCCGGGGATTTACCGGGCACACGAACATTTTCAACGACGGATCGGAAGCAAACAAACCCGCAATGACAGTGCCGATGACTATAAGCCAGTGTTGCGGTACATCTGCAAACGTCTGACATACAAACGGCCGGCATGCTCGCAGCGAACCGCGCGCCAGCCGACATGGAGCGAATCCCAGAACAAGCATCATCTCTTCGATCGGCATTTACCGACCTATCGCTGATAGAAAGTAAGCAGTTGACGCGCGTCCGCCGTATGCGGTATGACTACGCTGCCACCGCGGTATCGTCTTATCGACATGCCGGGGTGGTAACTCGCTAGCCCGAATCTTTCTGCAACAGGAATTCGGGCTCGTGGAAACCCTGGGGATACAGCTACATGAGCTGCCAAAGTTCAACCACCACGAACTTGAGCCGCGTGCCCGCGAACGAACGGCGGCGTACGCCTTTTGCAGCCATCAAAGTTTCCATTCGTATCCGCGCCAAGCTGAGCGCCCTGCGCTCGCGCTCGAAATGCCTGGCAGGCTATTCCCCACCGATCGGACCCTTGCGCGCAACTGTTTGATCTGATCGGCGCCTGCGAAAACAGCGACGCTTGAACGTGTCACCGCGTGCCTGTGCACGCGTGACAAGCGCTGACTGTCATGAGCTGAAGACTGGCCAACCGCTCGGAATGAACAGTGGATCGGACAACTGACGTTTACGTCGTTGCTCTTCGACACTTTCCAGCAGGGGAAACACGCATGCAAAGCAAGAACTATCCGAGCAGGAAATTCCTGTCACGCACCATTCTGGCCGCACTGGGTGGCGTTCTGGCATCGACGCCGTTAATCGCGGGTACGCTGACGGGACAGGTGCATCAGGGCTCATCCGGGCAGCCGCTGGCGCGCGTCCTGGTGAGCCTTGCCGGCACGCCTTACAAGGCCGAATCCGACGCAGCGGGACACTTCGTGATCAACGGCGTGCCTGCCGGCAAGTACAGCATGGTCTCGAACCTTGCCGGCTTCGAGGAAGTCACCACACCAGTGGAGGTCGCCAAGAAGGAAACGGCAGCGCTCACGGTAAATCTCACGAAAGCGACCACCTTCAACTTGAAAGCCGTCACCGTGGTGCGCAATCGTTACGATGCGGGCCGCATGCAGATGGACGCGACCAATACGGTGGACGTCCTGTCTGCGAACGACCTGCAGCATACCGCCGTGCACAACGTCGCCGAGGCACTCGGATTGATGGCTGGCGTCAATGTGACGACGACCGGTACCGGCTATTTCGGCGGCATCGATGGTGCCGCTCGCGGCGAAGGCATGTTCGTTTCGGTACGCGGCCTGCCCTCGGAATACAACGTCAATCTGATTGATGGCGTCGATGTGGCCCAGGGTATGCCCTATAGCCGAAGCGTCCAGCTAAGCCTGCTGCCACCCTCTGGACTGCAGACCATCGTGTTGAACAAGACCTCGACCGCCGACATGGACGGCGACGCGATCGGTGGCACGATAGACTTCCGAACACCGAGCGCGTTCGATTACAAGCAAGACAGCAGCGGTAGCATTACCGTCAGCGGTCGCTCGGAAAGCCGCGCCCGCGACTATGGTGACAGCGGCCTGGGCGGCGGGTTGGCAGGCGAATTCCAGAGCAAGTTCGGTGCCGATAAACAGTTCGGCGTGTATGCCAGCGGCTATTACGACTACCGGGTTTTTGCCAACAGTGAAGTCGGCGCTGCGGAAAGCGCCTTGAACGATGGCTCCTGGGCGTTTTTGCATGCGAACCAGGACGGTACGAGCGCGCCAGGGTACGACCCGGCCCGCAACCTCACCAGCACCGGCTTGAATGTAGGCATCGCACCGGGTTACGAACGCCGCTATGGCGGCAGCGTCGCTTTCAACTGGAAGGTCGACGACACGCTTCAGGCGTATGCGCGAATGACCTATGCCTACGCGCTGACCGATCAGGACACTACCTATACGCAACTGCTTCCGGCGAACGTGACGTATGTGGCGGACGGAAATTCAGGAATTTACACGCCGAATATCGGGCGTATCGCCAACCGTTTCTGGTTCGAGACCAACCCCGAAAAAGCCGATCTGGCGACGTTTCAGTTTGGCGCGGACAAGACCGCGGGCGGCTGGACGATCTCGCCGAATATCTTTTACAGTTTCGGCGATAACGACCGGCCCGATCACGTTGAAATCGACGGCCGCGAGGACAAATATTCGCAGGCCAACTTCGCCTATGGCGGCAGCTCGATACTGGGTTACGGCGCCGACAACTTTCCCTACCCGCAGTTGACGTCCGGACTCCTGAACCAGGTCAACCATATTCCGTCGATGTACGCCAACGACTACGGCGAAGTGACCAAGATCTATTCGGGACAGAAAAAAGGCGGGGCCAAGATCGACTTCCATTACGACTTCACCGACGGCATCCTTTCGTCGATCCAGTTCGGCTTAAAGTACAGCGACAGTTCGCGCAAATTCACCGATCGGGACTGGTCCACCAGCGGCATCGACGACGGCACTACGACGTTGGGCGATCTGGGTATTTTCAACGGCTCGTACGCTTCGATCTTTCCGGGAAAATTCGACTGGAGCACGCCGAAGGTCAGCGAGTCGGCGGTCGCCAACCTGATCAGCCGCTACTTGCAACCGAGCGACCTGGACACCTGCAGCAGCCTGGCTATCAATAACTACAACTGCGACACGATGCGGGGCACCGAGGCCGTCAGCGCAGCCTATGCGATGGCGACGTTCCATTGGGATACGCTGGAAATCATCCCTGGCGTACGCTTCGAACATACGGCCATCCGCAATACCTTCTGGACCACGCCGACCGATGCGCAAGGCAACGAACTGCCCGGTTACTTCTCCAACAACCATACGGTTTACAACGAACCGCTGCCGAGCATCCTGCTGAACTATCGGCCCGATCCGAATACCGTCTATCGCGCATCGGTCTGGTACAGCTACACCCGGCCGGCCTTCGTCCAGTTGGGCGGCGGAGCGCAGATCGACACCTCCGATGGCGTGACGACCATCACCGAGGGTAATCCGAACCTCAAGCCCATCAAGTCCACCAATGTCGACCTTTCCGGCCAGTGGACGACCGACCACGGCGGGTTCGCCTCGCTCACGGGGTTCTACAAGGGCATCAGCAACTACATCTACGACAGCGGCGGCGGCCAGGCCAACTCCAATACCAGCGACAGCAATACTATCTTTTACAAGACGCCGAAAAACGGCGGCGATGGCAAAGTTTACGGACTGGAAGTCATGTTGCGTCAGAAGTTTGAAACCTTGCCATCGCCCTTCGACGGCCTGGGTGCGAGCGTCAACTACACGCAACAGCGCTCGAAGGTCGACCTGGGCAAAGTGGGCTTTTCCAGCCAGCGCATACAGGATGCCCCCGACGTCATGGCCAATGCGCAGCTGTTCTACGAGAAAAACGGTTTTTCGCTGGATCTGAGCTACCGCTACACCGGGTCGTACCTGTCGTCTTACGATTTTCTGAATCAGGGCGCGCCCTGGGACGACCTGTGGATACGGCCGCTGCGGCGTGTCGACCTGCACGCCGGTTACGAGTTCGACCACCAGTGGCGGGCAGATCTTTCGATCTCCAACCTCACCCGCAACTATAGCTACTGGGCGCATATAGGCAGGAACAGCCTGATCAATTCCGACATCGTCGACGCCGGAATGACAACCCTGCTCACCGTCAAGTATTCCTTCTAGCTAGGCAGAGCGTAGCCCGATGAATATCGAAGTCGCCGGCAGCCCGGCCGTTGCAACCCTCACCACGGCCGCATCGTGAGGCGACGTGACTTTCTCGGCCTGACCGTGCTCGCGCCGCTCGCGGCATGGGCATCGACGTTGCCTGCGGGCATGCGATCGTATGCGAAGAGTCAGGCCGAGCGGTTGCCCGATGGCGCGCCACACCGTTTCGCTTTTACCGATCGGCAGTTCGTGCTGGACGACCGGCCGATGCGGATATACAGCGGCGAGATGCATCCGTCGCGCATTCCAAGGGAACACTGGTTGCACCGTATTCGCATGGCCAAGGCCATGGGACTGAATACGATTTCGATATACCTGATGTGGAATTATCTGGAGAGTGAACCGGGCGTATTCGACCTGAGTTCGGGCAACCGCGACTTCACCGCCTTCATCAGACTTTGCCAGCAGGAACAGATGTGGGTCTATCTGCGGCCCGGGCCGTACATCTGCGGCGAATGGACCATGGGCGGGCTGCCGGCCTATCTATTGCGCGATCCGAACGTCAGCCTGCGCGATCGGCATGATGCCGGCTACATGGCCGGCGTGCAGCGTTATATCGATGCGGTGGCGCCCCGCATCGCCCCGTTGATGGTCGCCCGCGGCGGCCCGATCCTGATGTTGCAGGTCGAAAACGAGTACTCGATGTTCGCCAGTGACGTGGGCTACCTGGAAGCCATCCGAAATCTCTGGAAAGCGCATGGCATCGACGGGCCATGGACGGTATCCGATGGCTGGCCCGACCTGCAGCGCCGCCGCGCTTATCTTCCCGGCGCGGCGCTGGGGCTGGACGGCGCCACGCCGCCGGTATTGGCCCTTGGACATACCTTCGCCCACGAGGCGCCGGTCTGGGTCGGCGAATGTTATCCAGGCTGGATCACGCACTGGGGCGAGCGCCATTTCGCCCGGCGTGACTGCGTCAGCGCATTGCGCAGCATCATGTCACGCGGATACTCGTTCAACCTCTACGTGGTCCATGGCGGCACCAATTTCGGTTTGACGGCCGGAGCCAATGCCGACGACGACGGTTCGAATTTCCAGCCGGTGATCACCAGCTATGACTACGGCGCGCCCATCAATGAACAGGGCGATCCGACGCCGGCTTATTTCGCCTTGCGCAGGATGATCCTGGCGCAAGCGCCATCAAGGTCGATGCCAGTACCGGCACCAACGCCCAAGGCGGGCTTCGCCGATGCGCTGGCGCGGCCGCATGCTTCACTCTGGGACAACCTCCCCGCCACGCCGGCGAAGGTAACAAGACCGGTCGCCAACGAAATAGTGCTGGGCCAGGATCAGGGTCTGGTGCTTTACCGCAAGCGCACCGCTCGCGCCACGCAACTGCATGTCGACGGGGTCAGGGACTACGCCACGATCCACGTGGATGGCAAGGAGATCGGGCATGTGTCACGCATGCGGCATCCCAAGCTTCACACACGGCCTGATCATGCCCTGCCCGCCAGCACCGAGCGGCAGGACATGCTGCTGGAGATATTGGTGGACAGCTTCGGGCACGTGAACTTCGGTCCGCCGCTGGGCGATCGCAAGGGCCTGGTAGGAAACGTCCATCTCGATGGCGTATGTATCGAGGACTGGGAGGTCTACGGCCTCGCTCTCGACGACCAGCTGCCGGCGTCACTCAAACCGCTGCAGGCGCCGACCTTGCGCCCCGGACTGTTCTTTCTGGGCGAATTGCAGATGAACGCCAAGGGCGATACCTACCTGGACATGCGTGCATGGAACAAGGGATACGTCTGGGTCAACGGCCATCTGTTGGGTCGATACTGGCACATCGGTCCGCAGCAGAGTCTTTATTGTCCCGGCGAATGGCTGCATAGGGGCGTCAACCAGGTAGTCGTGCTGGATCTCCACCAGACCCTGCCGACAACGATCCATTGTGCCGATCGTCTGCTGCCGACCTTCGCATGACGCGGTCACGCACAGTCCCCGTCCGCCATCGCGGCGTACGCGCATCCATCGCGCAAGCTTCGTCGAGTTCCCTCGACGTCCAGGGGGCATGACACGTGTTGCAGCCCGCTCTTGAACCGCATACTGCATCAACCGCCCAGCCGGCCCCGCCGCGTGTCATTGGTTTCTGGGGCGGCCTGTCGGCCAACCTGCTGAACATGGTGGGAGTCGGCCCCTTCATCACGATCCCGCTGGCGCTCTCGGCACTGGCCGGTCCGCAGGTCTTGCTGGGCTGGATAGTGGGCGCACTGCTGTGCCTGTGCGACGGCATGGTCTGGGCCGAACTGGGTTCGGCCATTCCCGAATCAGGCGGCCCCTACCATTACCTGCGGGAGGCTTACGGACGCGAAAAAGCCGGGCAGCTGTTCGGCTTTCTGTATCTGTGGCAGACGCTGCTGACCGCACCCTTGTCGATCGGTTCGGCCGCGGTCGGTTTTGCGCAATACCTGGCGTTTCTGCTGCCTGGCATGACGCACTGGCAGCAGGTGCTGGCGGCCGCCCTGCTCTGCCTGTGCAACACCGCCGTGTTGTACCGGAAAATCGACTCGGTGCAGCACCTTTCGCTGCTGGTCAGCATGCTGGTGATCGGCGCCTGCGTGTGGATCGTGGGCAGCGGCCTGCTGCATTTCAATATGCGCTTGGCCATGGAGTTCATGCATACCACGACCAAGTCACCGAACGGGTTCTGGCTCGGGTTCGGCGCGGTGGCGCTGATCGCCGTCTACGACTACGGCGGCTACAACAATGTGTGCATGCTGGGTGGCGAAATAAAACGCCCGCGGCGAACCATTCCGCTGGCCGTGCTGTGTTCCATCCCTATCGTGGCGGTGCTCTATCTCGGGCTGAACATGGCCATCATCGGCGTTCTGCCCTTGCAGCAGGCCGCGCAATCCAAGGCCGTCGTGGCGGATTTCATGCAAGTGATCTACGGCCACTTGGGCAGCACCCTAGCGGTCATTCTCATCATCGTGGCCAGTTGGGCATCGGCACTGGTCGTGCTGCTGGGCTATTCGAGAGTACCGTTCGCGGCGGCCCGCGAGGGCCAGTTTTTCAGCGTGTTCGCAAGGCTCCATCCGAAAGGGCGGTTTCCGACGGTGGCGCTGCTGTTTACCGGCATCACGGCCGCCTTCGCCTGCCTGCTTTCGCTCGACGCACTGATCGCCACGCTGATGGTGATACAGATCATGTTCCAGTACATCGCGCAGTGTTTTGCCGTAGTCATCCTGCGGCGGCGAAAGGAACGCAACCCCGATACCTTCGCGATGCCGCTGTATCCCTGGCCGATCGTCATCAGCCTGATTGGCTGGCTGTACATCGCATTCACCAGTCCGTGGAGGTATGTGCTGGCGGGCGTCATCGCCCTGCTCGGCGGCAGCGTCATCTTTTTTTTGCAAGCATGGAGACAGAACACATGGCCATTTCGGCATCCATGAAAATTTGGGATGTCGCCGTAATTGGCGAAATTTATGCGGACCATATTTTCAGCGGTTTCGCCAGTTGGCCGCAGCCTGGTGAAGAAGTCGTCGCGGAAAGTTATCTACGCGAACTGGGCGGCGGCACGATAAATACCGCCTGCGGCTTGGCCCGGCTGGGGCGCAAGACGCGGCTGATCGGTTTGATCGGAGAAAACGACCGACCCTGGTTCGCGCAGCGACTGCAAGATTTCCATCTCGGCACCAGCGGACTGGTTTCCGATGCCACCGGCACGGGCGTTACCGTAAGCGTTTCGACTCGCGAAGATCGTTCTTTCTTCACCCATGTGGGCGCCAACCAGCATCTCGCTGCCCTGCTTGGCGACAGCGCTATCGTGGCCGAGCTATGCACCGCACGGCACGTGCATTTCGCCATGCCGCTGCCGCGTGAGCGAGCCGCCGTTGTGCTGCCACAGCTAAAGGCAGCGCACTGCACGACCTCACTCGACGTCGGTTTCAGTCCGGCATGGCTGGGCGATCCGGCGAATCGGGCCACGCTCGGGGAAATCGACTATTTCCTGCCCAATCAAAAAGAAGCCGCGCTGCTTGCCGGCAGTGAAAGCGAAGAAACATTCATTGCATGGGCACGGCAGCTCGGGCTCGATCATGCCGTCGTCAAGCTCGGCGACAAAGGCGCGCTCGCCGTCTACCCCGATGTCGTGCACTACGCGACCCCACCCGAAGTTACCGCCCTTGACACCACCGGCGCAGGCGATGCCTTCGATGCCGGGTTTATCGATGCGTTACTGGATGCCGAGCCGATCGACGGCTGCCTGCGTCGGGCCTGCATCTGCGGTGCGCTGTGCACCACCCAAGCGGGTGCCATCGAAGGGCTCCCGGATTCAACACGGCTAAGGAGCTATTTATGAGTACTTACACAGGACGTAAAGTCGCCCTGATCGGAGGCGGGAGCGTCCGCGCGCCCTTGGTGGTCTATGGCGTTAACGAGGTTTCCGAAGCGCTCGGCGCCGGAGAGATGGTGCTGTACGACCCCGATGCCGACCGTCTGCAAATCATGGTCGCGCTGGGCCAAGCCATCGTGACCGAGTTCGGCGGTAGCCTGCAGGTGCGCGGCGCCACCTCCCTCGAAGAGGCCATCGAGGGATCCCACTTCGTACTCAGCAGCATCCGCGTCGGCGGTATCGCCGGGCGCGCGTCCGACGAACTCGCGGCGATCGATAAAGGCTACTCGGGGCAGGAAACCACCGGACCGGCCGGCATTGCCATGGCGCTGCGCACGGTGCCGATCGCGATCGCGCAGGCGCGGCTGGTCGAACGACTCAGTCCCGACGCCTGGCTGGTCAACTTCACCAATCCCGCCGGCCTGGTCACACAGGCGGTGAGCACGCACACACGGGCCAGGATCGTCGGTATCTGCGACACCCCGACCGAGCTTTTTCACAATATCGCGCACGCGCTCGGCGCGGGCAGCGACGAGCTGGAATGCGACTATGTTGGACTGAACCACCTGGGATGGGTGCGCAGCGTGCGCTGGCGAGGCGAGGAAGTCATCGATCGCCTTCTCGGTGACAATGCCTTGCTGCGTAAGCTGTATCTGGCACCGCTGTTCGATTTCAAGATGATTCGCACCCTGCGGTTGATCCCTACCGAATACCTTTTCTTTTACTACGAGCGACAACGCGCACTGACCAATCAACGGGCGCAGGGATCCAGCCGCGGCACTGAAATCGAAAAGCTCAACCACGCGCTTGTCGGCGCGCTGAAAAGCCATCTGGGCAAGGGCGACGGCCACGGAGCCGTGCAAGCCTATGCGGCCTATCTCAACCAGCGATCGGGCTCGTATATGAAGCTGGAAGCCGAGGCCGGTTCGGCGTTCGATGAAGGAATGAGCCTGCAGGTGGACCCGTTCCGGGTCAGCTCGGGGTATCACCGCATTGCGATGGATGTGATGAGCGCGCTGACCGGCGCCAAGCCGGCAAAGATCGTCGTCAATACGCTCAACCAGGGCGCGATGCCCAGTTTGCCCGATGAGGATGTCGTGGAGATCGCCTCGGACATATCGCGCGATTCCATTATCCCATGCCCTACGCAAGCGCTGCCGGACGCGGTGCAAGGCCTGGTGCGATCCGTCAAGGCTTATGAGCGCGCGGCCATCGAGGCGGCGCTGAGCGGGGACTGGCTAACGGCACGCAAGGCGATGCTCATCCATCCGGCGATCGGCGAGTGGACGCCATCGGAAGACCTGCTGCAAGGATTGTTTGGCCACTGTGGCGATGATGGTGATAACCCCTGCCAGGGACCCGTTCATTGGCATGTCGCCAGGCCATGATCGATCAACGTATTGCGTAAGAGCCTGTTCATCCTCTCCACGTAGTCTGCACCGGGGAAATTTTGAACAGGCTCTGAGCGAACTCGGCCTTTAACCCATCGCACCGGACGCTCTGATGCAGCGACCGGCACGCTGGCGAATATCCTGCTGTGCTGTCTGTATAATCCATGGGGTAAACGCATGGTGGGAGAAGTGGGCGGCCCCGGAACGGGCTGTACCGCTGCCGAAGACGCAACGCCCGTAATCGCTCAGGCTCCTGTACCACCACGCGCAAACACTCTGGAGAGACCGGTTGAATCCGGCGCCGAAGGTGCACGAAACGCCGCGATCCTATCGATCGGTCGGCATTTCCAAACTCTCAGGCAAAAGGACAGAGGGGCGCCTACGTGCGGCACGGCACGTTGCCTTTGGATGCCTCCAGTCATGACCCAGTCCACCTCGTCTTTCTCTCGTACCCCTTCGTTGCGCGAGCTTGAGCATCATCACGCGTTTATCGAGCGCCATATCGGCCCCAACGATGCCGAGATCGCGCAGATGCTGCACGTCATCGGGCATGAATCGCTGGAAACGATGACCGATGCCATCGTGCCGGCTGCGATCAAATCGTCCGCGCCGCTGTCGCTGCCGCACGCGATCACCGAAGTCGAGGCACTGGCCAAGATCCGCGTCATCGCCAACAAGAATCAGGTGTTCCGCAGCTTTATTGGCCAGGGCTACTACGGCACCCATACGCCGAACGTCATCCTGCGCAACATCCTCGAGAATCCGGCTTGGTATACCGCTTACACGCCGTATCAGGCGGAGATCTCGCAGGGCCGCATGGAGGCGCTGATCAACTTCCAGACGTTGTGCGCCGACCTTACCGGCATGGAGATCGCCAACGCATCCCTGCTGGATGAAGCCACCGCCGCAGCCGAGGCGATGACCCTCGCCAAGCGTTCGTGCAAGTCCAAGTCCAACGTCTTTTTCGTGTCGCGCGGCGTGCATCCGCAGACACTCGAAGTGTTGAACACCCGCGCCGAGGCGATGGGCTTGGAGCTGCACATCGGTGAGGATACCGAAGCCGCCAGCGTCGATAGCTTCGGCGTGCTACTGCAGTACCCGAACACCTTCGGCCAGATCAACGACTACAAAGCGCTCGCGGATGCCACGCATGCGCGCGGCGGCCTGGTTGCCGTCGCCACCGACTTGCTTGCGCTGACCTTGATCGCCGCGCCGGGCGAATGGGGCGCGGATATCGTGGTCGGCAACTCGCAGCGCTTTGGCGTGCCGTTCGGCAACGGCGGCCCGCATGCGGCCTTCATGGCCTGTCGCGATGCGTACAAGCGTTCGATGCCTGGCCGTTTGATCGGCGTCTCCATCGATGCCGAAGGCAAGCCGGCGTACCGCCTGACCCTGCAGACACGCGAGCAACACATCCGCCGCGAGAAGGCCACGTCCAATATCTGCACCGCGCAGGTGCTGCTGGCGGTCATGGCGAGCATGTACGCCGTGTACCACGGTCCGGAAGGCCTCACCCGCATCGCCCGTCGCGTGCATCGCCTCAGCGCCATCCTGGCTGGTGCGCTGGGCAAGGCCGGCATTGCCGTGGGTCCGGATTTCTTTGACACGCTACATGTAGTAAACGTCGACGCCGACGTCATCCATGCCAAGGCGGAATCAGCGCATCTCAATCTGCGCCGCATCGATAGCAAGAGCCTGGGCATCAGCCTGGATGAAACCACTACACGCGAGGACGTGATCGCATTGGCCAAGCTGTTCGGCGCTGGCGTGGCTATCGATAACATCGACGCGCTCGACGCCGCCACCGACGACGCCCTGCCGGCCGGTCTGCGCCGTACCAGTGCGTTCCTCACGCACCCGGTGTTCAACACGCATCACAGCGAGCATGAAATGCTGCGCTACATGCGCACACTGGCCGACAAGGATCTGGCGATGGATCGCACCATGATCCCGCTGGGCAGCTGCACCATGAAGCTCAACGCCACCGCCGAGATGATTCCGGTCACGTGGCCCGAGTTCGGCAATATCCATCCGCTGGCGCCGTCCTCGCAGACACAGGGCTACACGCAGCTGATCGACAGCCTCGAGGCGATGCTGGTCGAGTGCACCGGCTATGACGCGGTGAGCCTGCAGCCGAATTCCGGCGCACAGGGCGAATACGCCGGCCTGCTGGCGATCCGTGCGTACCACCGTTCGCGCAACGAGGGCCATCGTGACATCTGTCTGATTCCCGAATCCGCGCACGGCACCAACCCGGCCTCCGCGCAGATGTGCGGCATGACGGTGGTGGTGACCAAGTGCGATGCGAACGGCAACGTCGACATCGACGATATCCGCGCCAAGGCCGAAAAGTATTCCGATCGTCTGGCCGCGCTGATGATCACCTACCCGTCCACCCATGGCGTATTCGAAGAAGACATTGTGGCGATCTGCGAAACCATTCATCAGCACGGCGGCCAGGTCTATACCGACGGCGCCAACATGAATGCGCTGGTCGGCGTGGCCAAGCCCGGCAAGTGGGGCTCGGACGTGTCGCACCTGAATCTGCACAAGACCTTCTGCATCCCGCATGGCGGTGGCGGCCCGGGCGTGGGACCCTGCGCAGTGAAATCGCATCTCGCTCCCTTCTTGCCCAAGACTGCCATTAGTGCCGACATCCTTGTCGGCGAAAATCAAGCAGCGTCCATCCATGGCCGCACTCCTGATAAGAGCTTCGGGGGCATGGTATCCGCGGCGCCCTTCGGATCGGCCTCGATCCTGCCGATTTCGTGGATGTACATCACCTTGATGGGCAGCGAAGGCCTGCGCAAGGCCACGCAGGTGGCGCTGCTCAACGCCAACTATGTGGCCAAGCGACTGGCCCCGCATTACGAGACGCTCTATACCGGCCGCAACGGTCTGGTGGCGCACGAGTGCATCCTCGACCTGCGTCCGCTGAAGGACGCCACCGGCATCGGTGCGGAGGACGTCGCCAAGCGTCTGATCGACTTCGGCTTCCACGCACCGACGCTGAGCTTCCCGGTGTCCGGCACGCTGATGGTCGAACCGACCGAAAGCGAGTCACAGCACGAGCTGGACCGCTTCATTGACGCGATGATCCAGATCCGCGAAGAAATCCGCGCCGTCGAGGAAGGCAAACTCGATCGCGAGGACAACCCGCTGAAGAATGCCCCGCATACGGCGACGGCCGTGTCGGCCAGCGAATGGACGCACGCTTACCCGCGCGAGCTGGCAGCCTTTCCGCTGCCCAGCCTGAAGCTGCAGAAATACTGGTCACCGGTAGCGCGAGTGGACAACGTTTACGGCGACAAGAACATCATGTGCGCTTGTATTCCCATCGATGCGTACAAGGAACAAGTGGAAGCCTGACGCCTCCTTGATCCTCCCGCTTGATAAAAGGCCTCGCCATGCGAGGCCTTTTTTTTGCCGCCATCTTTGTCGATCCGTACTTGCTCAGCTGCGCCCGACACGCCATGGATTTGTCCAGACGGAAACCACCACATTCAACCGTCTGTGGCGCCCGCATGGCACACGCCCGTTTTTGTCTTCGATGCTAGCTTTACCCGCATGATCGCGCGATGCCTGTTCATGTTCAGTGCCTTGTCGATACCGCTGCACGCGGTCGCGAGCGACACGCCGACAGCAGCCGTCGGCCTGCTTCGCAATGTTGTGTTCACCGACTATTCGCCGCTCTCGCGCAGTGCCGAACTGGCACGGCGCCTGTTGAGTCCGTTGAACGCGTTGCACGTACATCGGGAATCGATGCGCTCGAATCAGGCCATGCGCGAACAGCCTGTCGATCTCGCGCATGAAAGATTCGCCGTCTATGTACCTGCCAAGGTACCTCCACACGGTTATGCGCTGCTGGTATTCGTGCCGCCGTGGCAAGACGCCATCGTTCCTGCACCATGGATCGCGGCGCTGGATCGCCACGGTGTGATCTTTGTCAGCGCGGCAAATTCGGGTAATGACGCCAACCTTATCGATCGCCGCGAGCCGCTGGCCCTGCTTGCAGCGCAGAACATCATGCGACGCTATCCGATCGATCCGCAGCGGATTTACATCGGTGGATTTTCCGGCGGCTCACGGGTGGCCATGCGCGTTGCACTTGGCTATCCGGATCTGTTTCATGGAGTGCTGCTGGATGCCGGTAGCGATCCTATCGGCGAACAGATCCCGTTACCTCCGGCGGAATTGTTCCGACAGTTCCAGGACTCGACACGATTGGTCTATGTGACCGGTCAGCATGACGATGCCAATCTTGCCATGGATGTGCTTAGCCGAAAATCGATGCAGACCTGGTGCGTTTCAAATGTGGATATCGAGACGGCGCCATGGGCATGGCATGCACCCATCGATCCGGCAGTTCTGGATCATGCTCTGCATATGCTTGAGAAAGATACGCAACACAACCCGGACCAACTCGCCGATTGTCGCGCATACATCGAGAGGCAACTGACCGATCAACTGCAGCAGGTGACTACACTGCTTGCCAATGGCAGGCGCGATGACGCGCGGACCTTGCTCGACAAGATTGACGCCCATTACGGCGGACTGGCGGCGCCACGCAGCATCGAACTCGCGGAGAAAATCGATACACCGCCTTGATCAGCGATTGCGACATGCTCGATATCGATCGTGATCGTAAACCGGAACAGCGATTTCTTGCCAAGTAATCCACAGGGCATTCACCTTGTCAGGCATAACTTCGAGCCATCGCGCCCACTGCGCCGATCACTCACTATCGCGCACTGGAACAAAATCATGGCGAAGAAAAAACTCAACCCGTCGTCCTCGAAGTCTGCTAATGACAAAGCCACCCGCGACAATCGCGGTAACGGTGACGAGTTGCATCAGGTTGCCGGCGGCAGACATCCGCCATTGACCACCAACCAGGGCTTACCGCTATCGGACAACCAGAATTCCTTGAAGTCCAGTCCGCGCGGGCCGACGCTGCTGGAAGATTTCATCCTCCGCGAAAAAATTACCCACTTCGACCACGAACGCATTCCCGAACGTATCGTGCACGCGCGTGGTTCGGCAGCACATGGTTATTTCGAATTGACCAAGTCGCTGCGCAAATACACCACTGCGAAAATCCTCACCGAGACCGGTGTGAAAACCCCACTGTTCACGCGTTTCTCCACCGTGGCTGGTGGTGCGGGCTCGATTGATACGCCGCGTGACGTGCGCGGCTTCGCGGTGAAGTTCTATACCAAGGAAGGCAACTGGGATCTTGTCGGCAACAACATACCGGTGTTTTTCATCCAGGACGCGATCAAGTTTCCCGACCTGATCCACGCGGTAAAAATGGAACCTGATCGTGGATTTCCGCAGGCCGGTTCGGCGCACGACACGTTCTGGGATTTCATTTCGCTCACGCCCGAATCCATGCACATGATCATGTGGGCGATGTCCGATCGCGCCATTCCCCGCTCGCTGCGCATGATGGAAGGCTTCGGCATTCATAGCTTTCGTCTGCTCGATGCAGAACGCAAATCGACCTTCGTGAAGTTTCACTGGCGTCCCAAGCTCGGCCTGCAGTCCACCGTATGGGATGAAGCAGTCAAGCTCGCGGGAGCGGATCCGGACTTTCATCGACGCGATCTGTTCGAGTCGATCCAGGCCGGAGACTATCCCGAGTGGGAACTTGCCGTGCAGCTGTTCACTGAAAAAGAGGCCGATGCGTTTCCGTTCGATCACCTCGATCCGACCAAACTGATTCCGGAAGAACTCGTGCCACTGACCGTGATTGGCCGCATGGTACTGGACCGTTACCCGGACAATTTTTTTGCCGAAACCGAGCAGGTGGCGTTCTGCCCATCGCATGTTGTGCCGGGTATCGACTTCTCAAACGATCCGCTACTGCAGGGGCGGCTGCATTCCTACCTCGACACGCAGTTGTCGCGTCTGGGCTCACCCAATTTCCACCAGCTGCCGATCAACGCGCCAAAGTGTCCGTACGCCAACCAGCAACGCGATGGTCATATGCAGATGGAGGTGCCTAAAGGCCGCGTGAACTACGAACCGAGTTCGCTCGACCCAACTTCACCGCGCGAAAACCCGGCAGGTTTTCACAGCGCGGCCGTGGTGGACACGGACGGCGCCAAAGGCCGCATTCGCCCTGCAAGCTTCGCCGACCACTATAGCCAGGCACGCCAGTTTTTCCGCAGTCAGACCAAGTACGAGCAGGCGCATATCGCTTCGGCACTGGTCTTTGAGCTATCCAAAGTAGAAACCCTGCACGTGCGTGAAGCGGTCGTGGGACATCTTCGCCATATTGGCGAGGATCTTGCTCGTCGCGTCGCTGACGGTTTGGGGCTCGATGCTTTACCACCCGCTCCGGCCGCCGCCGTGAAGGCCGAAGAAAGCAAGGTATCGCCCGCACTGCAGATCATCGGCAAGATGAAAGACACGCTGAAAGGCCGCACGGTGGGCATACTCATTCACGATGGCTCCGATGCAACTACCATCAAGGCGCTGAAAACGGCCGTCGAGGCAGCGGGCGGTGCAGTCAAGCTGGTAGCCATCCACGTCGGTGGTATCAAGCTCAGCGATGGCAAGTCGATCGCCGCCGACGGTCAGCTGGCCGGCACACCTTCACTGGTATTCGATGCCATTGCCCTGGTGCTTTCCGATGCTGCCGGCAAGCAGCTCGCCAAAGTGGCCGCAGCAGTGGATTTCGCACGCGAAGCGTTTGGTCACCTCAAAGGTATCGCAGCCGATGAGGGAGCACAGGCCGTACTGAAGGCTGGCGGTATTGCCAAGGACGCCGGCGTCGTCGACACCAAAGATACCAAGGGCTTCATCAAAGCCGCGAAGACTCGGCAGTGGGATCGCGAGGCAAAGCTGCGCACGCTCGCCTGAACTTGAGACACGCTGGACCGGTAGTTGGCTCCGCACAAACGTGCAACACCGGTATCGGCCGCACAAGTTCAGAACACGTGGCGGAATGCCCAGAATAGACCGGCAGCCAGCGCAATGGAGACCGGCAGGGTCAACACCCATGCCAGCAACAGGCTGCGCACGGTGCTCCACTGCAGGCCAGAACCGTTCGCCACCATGGCGCCGGCAACGCCTGACGACAGCACATGCGTGGTACTCACCGGCAGACCAAAGCGATCGGCTGCGCCAATGGTAATCGCTGCCACCAGTTCCGCTGAAGCGCCCTGCGCATAGGTCAAGTGTTGCTTGCCGATACGCTCGCCGACGGTGCGCACGATGCGCCGCCAGCCCACCATGGTGCCCAGGCCCAACGCGATCGCCACCGCCACCTTGACCCAGGTTGGGATGAACTTGGTCGAGCGGTCAAGCAAGGTGTGGTAGTTGTCGAGCACCGCCTGATCCGCCGGCGCGAAGGCCGGCTGCTTGGTCTTGGCCATCAGGCGCAATGCCTCGGAGGTCAGATACATGTTGTTGCGCACGTTGTTGACCTGGGTCTGCGGAACGTCCGACAACGATGGGCTTTGCCCGGCCTGACTGCCGATGGTATCGGTCAACTGACGCACTGCCACCAAGGTCGTTGGTGTCACCTGATGGCTATTGATGTAATGCTCGATCTCGTCGCGCGGCGACGCCACCGGCGTGGCACCGGTGGTGTAATGACCCAGCACTTCACTGGCGTGATGCGCCACCGAGATAAAGGTTTGTGTCTCGCTCGGCGTCACGGTGCGGTTCAGCGCATAGGCTGCGGGCACCGTGCCGATCAGAATCAGCATAATCAGGCCCATGCCTTTCTGGCCGTCGTTGGAACCGTGGGCGAACGACACGCCGGTGCAGGTAAGAATCAGGATGCTGCGGATCCAGAACGGTGGCGGCTGCTCGCCCTTCGGCTCGGCATACAGCGCCGGCACGCGCACCAGCAGTTTCAGCGCGTAGAGCAGCAGCGCCGCGAAGACGAAGCCAACCACCGGCGATACCAATAGCGATTTGCCCACGTTCCAGGCCTGGCTCCAGTCGACGCTGCTGCTGGCCGCGCCGCCGTGCATCAACTGGTTCATCAGGCCTACGCCGATGATCGAGCCGATCAGCGTGTGCGAACTGGACGACGGCAGGCCAAGCGACCACGTACCCAGGTTCCAGATGATCGCGGCGATCAGCAGCGCAAACACCATCGCAAAGCCGACACCCGACCCCACGTTGAGCACGAGGTCGATCGGCAGCAACTGCAGAACCGCGAAGGCCACTGCACCGCTGGAGACCATCACACCGACGAAATTCCAGCCGCCCGACCAGACCACCGCAAAGCTCGCTGGCAGCGAGCGGGTATAGATCACCGTGGCCACTGCGTTGGCGGTGTCATGGAAGCCATTGACGAACTCGAAACCCAGCGCGATCAGCAGCGCGGTGGCCAGCAGGAAATAGCTCGTCGCCGTGCCGGACGGGATGATCGTCAGGTCGTGATTGAGCTGCACGCCCACGTAAATGGCGGCGATCAGCAGACACAGGCCAAAGATGCCGAACCCGAAAAGCCGTTGATTCGGTGATCCCTTCACGCTGTCGATCAGGTCGGAGCTGGTCGTGCTGTTCATGGTGGCGCACCGGTAGAGATGAGTCCCCCGACTTAAGCAGCCGAATATGACCTGCATATGTCATCCGTTGGTTTATCGATGCTTACCTCCATAAAACTGTCATGGTTCGAGCGTTTGCAACGTACACTGGCGCTTCGTCAGCCAGGATCGTCCGATTCATGAATGCCGATACGCCACCCGTGACAGGCACTTTTCTGGCCGCCCTCGCCCGCAAGGAGTGCAAGGCTATCGCCAAGGCACTGGGCAACAGGAAGGATCGGCACCGCGGCATCCACGAGGCACGCAAGGCCATCCGCCGCCTGCGCAGCCTGCTCGCGCTGGTCAGCGATGCGGTTGGGCACGAAACGGCCAAGATCGACATCGCGCTACGAAATCAGGCCAAGCGCCTCTCGGCGCTGCGCGATTCGCAGGTCGTCGTGGCGATGGCCGAAAAGCTGGCGATTGGTGACGAGACGGGTGAATGGGCGATCGCGGCGCAAGTGCTGGCCGTGCAGCGAGACCTTCTCCTCGAAACCGAGCTGAACAAAGATCCTGCGTTCGCTCGGCGTACCGCCGCGATAGGTGACATCGCCATCGTGTTCGACAAGTTGCGCTGGAAACGCGTCAGTCAGAAATCGCTGCAGCTATCCATCAAGAAAAGCCATCGCCGGGTCAACAAGTCCGAACACGACGCCGCCGAACAGGGAACCCCCGCCAGCCTGCACCGCTGGCGACGACGCGTGCGACGTCTGCGACTGCAGCTGAATACGATTCATGCACTGAACCGACTAGCCGGCAGCAAGATTCAGACCAGCGATACGCACAAAAGCAAGTCCGCCAAGGCACTGGCCCGCCTCGCCGATCAGCTGGGCTGGCGGCAGGACATCCAGGTACTGCGCGCCGCGCTCAAGACCTTTCCCGATCCACGCATTCTCGCCAGCCTGCGCAAGCGGCTGCGCCTGGAAACCAAACTCGCACGCTACTGATCAACCTGCGCATGCGGGTCAGTAGTTCAGATGCACGTTGAGCAGATGCAGGCTGAAGGCAAACCAGATCGCGGCGAGACAAGCAATCAGCAATAAGAGACTATTCGTCTTGCGCCACCAGCCGCTCGGCTGGCGCCACGCGCAAACGGCATTCATCGCCACAGCAACCGTGCCGAGTATCGCCAGCACACCAATCAGCTGAATCAAGCGCAGCGTGCCATCGAATGCGTTGTTGAAATGAGCGATGCCGATATTCAACTGCAGCAACGCCAGCAACCAGCCAGCGGCAAACAGCAGATGCAGAATCGCTACCACTCGGCTGAGCCGGTACCAGCGCCGAGCCGCGCCGATAAGCGCAAAGGATTTGCCGCAGCGATAGCGCACCAGCGCCGCGACAGGCCAGAGCAGCGCCGTCAGCAGAAACACCAGCAGTGACAAATACAGCAGCGGCAGATTCCATGCGGCTGACTGCCAAAACGATACCGGCATCCACACCGCCACCGGCGATGCCTCATCGAACGAAATCCAGCGCACCTTGCCGTTCTGCGTCAGCGCGCCCAGATGGCTGTCGCTGGCATCGTCCAGCCATAGAAATGGTTTCACCTCGCGCCAGTGTCGCGGCTGCCCAGCCATATTCTTGAAGTCCGGCGTGATCAACGTGCCGTCCGGTGTCATGAAAATTTTCGGCTGCGACAGCAGATTGCCGATCGACAGAAAATTGTCGAACGACCCGCGGCTGCCGATATAGCGACCGGCCAGCAACATGCCATGCGCCCGTGCCGTACCCAGCGTCGGCTGCGGTAGTTGCGGCAACGCTGGAAAATACCGGTCGGTGAAGGCTTCCAGCAGCTGCTTGCGCAGGCCACCGTCCTTGTCGCCGTCGATCGAGACGAAGATGCCGACGTTCTGCTGCAGAAAAAGCATCATCCCGCTGTGGAACAGCTCGGTATCGCCACCGTGGCCAATGATGGTCTGGCCGTTGCGATCCATGTGATAGAAACCCAGCGCCATCGGCATCAGCCCCGGCACCGAATAGTGCGTGAAATCGTGCATCGCCTTTGCCGTCTCCGGCCGCAGAATCTGCACGTTGTTGTAAGTGCCGTTCTGCAGGTGCGCGATCATGAAGCGCGCCATGTCCTCGCCGCTTACCGACATGCCACCGGCCGGGTCGCTTACCACCATCTCGAACGACTTCGGCGGTGTGCTGGCCGATGCATAACTCTTGGCCATATCACCCTTGAGATTGGCCGGCAGCGGCTGGCGGAACGTGGCGTGTTGCATGCCTAGTGGCTGGTAGATGTGCTGCTCAATGTATTCGTCGAACGGCTGGCCGGAAACGCGCTGCACGATATAGCCGGCGAGCGCCGCACCATAGTTCGAATACGCTGACACTTCGCCCGGCGCAAATACGCGCTCGGGTATCCACTCCTTCAGCCACGCCTCGTTGCTCATCGGCAACTGGTCATCATGCGAAAACAGATTCTTCAGCGTCTCCTCGAAGCCCGGCGTATGCGTCATCAGGTCGCGCATCGTGATCGGCTTGCCGTCGCGTGGCGCGATGGTGAAATCCAGATACTGGTTCACGTCCGCATCGAGATTGAGCTTGCCCTGCTCGACCAGCTGCATCACTGCCGTCCACAGGAACGTCTTGGAGATCGAGCCCGGACGAAACAGCGTGGTTGCCGGATCGACCTTTTTATTCGCCGCAATGTCGGCGTAGCCATAACCCCTGGACACAAGAATCTGGCCATCCTTCACCACCACCACGACCGCCGCCGCCAGATTGTTCTTGGCCAGTCCGTAGGGAAACAGGCCATCGAGCCATACACCTGAATCGTCCGCCGTCAGCGGATGGCTGCCGATCGTCACCGGAATATTCGGCTTCGCGTCCTTCAGCGGTTTGATCTGGATCTGTGCGGCGCCAAGCGATGCGACCAGCAGAAGCCCCAATGCGACAAAGGTGCGGACGATGCGTTTCATCACAGTGCAACTCCAGCGGAAACGGGGACAGTGTGAGCATACGATGCCCGATAGCGTCAAAGCCTAGCATCGGCGAAGCGTCTACGATGCACCGCGATACCGCACACCGCATCAAACGCGCTCAGACCGCGTTTCGCCTGAGGGAAACTTCCGATAGGACTCAACCCATCAGGTTTATGAAGGCAGGCAATATGCTCTGGCAACGCTCCTTCTCCCACGCGTTGAACATGCTCTACGCTGACTAGACCAAAGCCTTTGATGACGCCTCATGCATGCTCACGGTTTGAGTTCCATTGTTCGGCTTTTTCTTCGCACCGTTATCGGCATGGTAATGCTTGGTTTGCTGCCGATAGCGGCACATGCGGCCTCAGTACCTTCTTGCCAGCAGCAGGCATCCAATGATTGCTACTTTTCGTTTCAACCCGCACCGGGTTCGGGGCAGCTGCACTACTACGCATCGCAATCAGCGGAAGCTGCTGCGGGGCCAGCTGAACCCCGTTCGGCACTGATCGTGATCCACGGCCATCCGCGCGATGCCAACATCACATTCAATGCAGCGCTGGCTGCATCAAGCTTGGCTAACTCCAGGGAAAACCCCGTCGTTATCGCGCCGGTTTTCCAGGTATCGCCTGATGAAGCCAGCAAGTGTTCGACAGCCGGCGTTCCCACGGCGCAGACCGGCGATCTTCTATGGACCTGTGCCAGCTGGCTGGATGGTGGTGAAGCTGACAACGCACGCGGCATAACCTCGTTCACCGCATTGGATGCGCTAGTCGTTGAAGTCACGCGACGGTGGCCAACGGTGCGCGTGGTAACGATCGCTGGCTTCTCCGCCGGTGCGCAGATGGTGCAGCACTACATTGGCTTTGCGGCAGCGGATGTTTCCAGCAAGGTAACCATCCGTTACGTCGTCGCCGATCCGGGAACGTGGCTATATTTCGACGGTGTACGACCTGTCGCAGATGGGGATACGACAAGTGGATCCACTTGTGCAGATGCGAGCTGCCGCTTCCATCTCGCTCCACCGATCAATGCCTGCCTCACCGTCAATCAATGGAAATACGGCACTGATGGATTGCCTGCTTCACTAAAGCGCGCAGCATCAGTTGCACGCGCGCATTACGCCAGCGCTGACATCTTCTATCTGGAAGCTGCACAAGACAGCGGTACCGGCAGAGGTACGTACTCGCACATCCTCGACAAATCCTGCGCCGCCGAAGCGCAGGGCAGTTTTCGACTGCAGCGCGGGCTGGCTTACGCTGCGTACGATCGCCAGCTTCTCGCGCCGAACAAGCATCGAGCCGTCGTGGTTATCCCCGACTGTGCGCATGATGTGACCTGCGTATTCACGTCGCCTACGGCACGTGCGGCGCTGCTCGGTCCATCGCGCTGAAGTACTGCGTTAGTGGATCAGTGGTTGGCCGTGTCCACCATGCAACTGCTGCGCACAAATGTTTCGAGGCCGACTATTTGCTGCACTGCCGCGCGCCTGAACCGTAGCCACATTTGTAAAGAAGCGGCGAAGACAAGTGCCTGAACAAGTCCGAGAATCAGGACAGCCCGTCGCATCCGTCGTCAGAAGCACTGATCGAATACGCTGATTCGATCCCGGACGTCGATCGGGCCGACATTGCCAACACTGTATGCTGCTCAGCGCCAATCGATTATTCATCAACACAGAAATCAGAAATGCCTCTTCGTGATGAGTGATCTCTATCACGCTTTATGCGTATGCAACACACTTGGCCCTCACGCCAGCAATGCATCGACTATCTCGATAATCGCACCGCACGTGGTGCTCGAGGATAGTGAGCCATGATTTTTTACGAGATTCCCTACGAACAGGGGAACACACAAACGTGGCATCTGGATGGATTGGCCGAAGGCCGCAAGGACTTCGATTCCCGTGTCGCTGCACTTGCGTTCGCGATGCAATCAGCCAACGCTGCCGTCAAAAAATGTGGTGACCAGGCGTGTATCGCCATTCAGGGTGCCGACGGCAATTGGCGCACGTTCGGCCCTGACATGCTTCCGTTCAAATAGTCTGCTCAGACTATTTGAATCACCGGTTCATCGGACACATCAGGAGATGGCAACGCAGGAATGCGCAGCGTGAAATGCGTCCCTTGGCCAAGGATGGACCGCACCTGCACCGTAATACCCAACGCCTCGGCCGTCCGCTTGACGATCCATAGGCCCAAGCCATGTCCTCCGGACCTCTCCTCCCCTTGCCGGAAAGCCTCGAACAGCGCATCGATGGCTTCGTTCGCCATGCCGATACCTGTATCGATGATATGCAGCGCGACGTGATCGGAGTGACGGCGGCAACCAATGACAACCCGTCCGCCCGCTTCGGTGTACTTCACCGCATTGGCCACCAGGTTGCCAACCAGCGTTTCGAGTTGGGCGCCGTCACTGATCACCCGCAGGCGCGTACGCATCACGCGAAAGCGAATCTCCTTGTGTTCGGCGGCCGGCGAAAAATTGGCACTGATATATTCAAGAATATCGCCGAGGTTTGTATCGGCGAAATTGGCCAACGTAAAAGTCGCCTTGACACTAGCCGCAATAAGCATGCGATTAAGGCCATTTTTGATGGTTTCCATACCGACATCGGCCAGCTTCAGGCGCTTGATCTGCTGCGGAGCCGCGTCCGGCAACAGGCTCTGCACCGAAAGCGATGCGACAAACAGCGGCTGGCGCAGTTCGTGCGCTGCATTCGCCAACAGGTGGGCACGGTAGTCACTGCTACGTTCGCTGTTCTTCAGCATCTTGCGTAACTCAAGCAGCAGCATTACCTGACGCGCCAGCATGCGCAGCGTGTCTATCTGCTCAGGCGTCAAGATGCGCGTGATCGTATCCACCACACAGACCGTACCCAATGAGACGCCGTCCGCCGTCGTGATCGGTGCGCCGGCATAAAACTTCAGACCGGGATCGTCGGTGAACAAGGGGTTGTTGGCAAAGCGTGCGTCGACACTGATATCGGGGATAATCAACACATCATGTTCCAGCATGACATGCATACAGATCGACGCATTGATCGGCGTCTCCGACCCACCCATTCCGATCTCTGATTTGAACCACTGCCGCTCGGCGTCAATCAGGGTAATCGACGCCCTCGGCGTGCCGCAGACCATCGACGCGATGCGAGCGATATCGTCAAAGGCTGCCTCACGCGGCGTGTCCAGAATATCGTAGGAATGCAGTACCGATAGTCGCCGGGATTCAACCAACGGCGGCAAAGTTGGCGTGGAATATTGTTTCAACAAGCCCCCCAAAAGGTCATCCGAGAAATTTTGACAGCTCGATCCATTTCGCCACAAGGCGATACGTCACTTTAGACGTCCACCTGTATTGTCTGTTTTCTGGAAGTGTTGTTGATGTGATGATGCCAGAAGCGAAGAACAGTCTGTAGCTCGCGCTGAAGATCAGCGCCACCATCCGATCTTCAGCGCGCTCACCAACGGCAGTGGTACTTCGCCATTAGGGATCAGGGATCCGCCTTACTGCAGCGGCGGCCTGCACTCACTCCACGGCTGCGCCTGCTCCAGTTGCGCGGCCAAGCGCAACAGCATCGCCTCATCACCAAAGCGCGCCACAAACTGCACGCCATAGGGTAGTTCTGCGCCACCCGTTTCTGCCGGTGCCCAGTGCAGTGGTACCGACATGCTCGGCGTGCCGGTGAGGTTGGACAGCTGGGTAAACGGTACGCGCTGCAAACTCGTCGCCACCAATTTGTCGACCATGCCACTTTTGAAAAGCAGCTTGCCCGCGCCCAGCGCCAGCACGATTTTTGCCGCGACCTGCTGCAGCGGCGGCGTGGCCAGTTCACCGATGCGGTTGGGTGGCTGCGCCGCTGTCGGCGTCAGGTAGAGATCGTAACTTTGATGAAAACGACCCAGCGCACGCGCATAGTCGTTCCAGCGCGCGCGCTGATCTACATAATCACCGGCGCTAAGCGTACGACCGAGTAACGCGAGCACACGCGTCTCCAGTTCGAACGCCTCGTTACCTGCGCCAGTGAGGCGCCTGGCCTGCGCAATACTCGCCGCCGCCTGGCCGAAATACATGGTGATGAAACTGCGCGCCAGCGCCTGACCATCGACCTCGGGCTGGGCAGGCTCCACATCGTGGCCAAGTTCGGTGAGCAGCTTTGCCGTGCGCATCACCGCCTGCACGTATTCGGGATGCACCGGTGTACCCAGTGGTGATTGCACGCTGTAGCCAATGCGCAGCTTGCCCGCCGGCCGCTGTATCTCTTCCGCGTAAGAGCGCTCGGGCGGTGCGATCGCGAATGGCGCGCCGACGTCAGCGCCAGCAATGGCATCGAGAATGCGCGCCGAGTCGCGCACGCTGCGCGTCAATGCATGCTGACTCGATGCGCCATCCCAGAACTCGCCATGCGCCTGCCCGCTGGGCACACGACCACGCGAAGGGCGCAACCCAAACAATCCGCAGTAAGACGCAGGAATTCGAATCGAGCCGCCACCATCCGACGCACCCGCTGCCGGCACGATCCCCGCAGCCACGGCCGCCGCCGCACCGCCGGATGAACCACCGGGTGTGCGGTCGAGATCCCACGGGTTGCGCGTGGGGCTGCCCCAGATCAGCGGCGCGGTCTCGCCCTTGAACGCAAACTCGGGCGTCGACGTCTTGCCGAAGATCACCAGCCCCGCATCGAGAAACCGCTGCACAATTTCTGCATGCCTGGTCGGCGTCCAATGGCGCAGCGCCCTGCTCCCGGCTGTGGTCGGCACGCCGGCGTAATCCTGCGCAATGTCCTTGATCAGAAACGGCACGCCGGCGAACGGACCCTGCAAAGACATCTTTCCCCGCTCGCGCGCCATCGCATCCATCGGAATGCAGATCGCCGCAAGTTTTGGATTCACCTCGGCCGCTCTTGCCATCGCAGCCTCCAATACCTCCGTCGACGAAACATCGCCGCAGGCGATCAGCTCGGCCAGACCGCTCGCGTCGTAGCGGGTGTATTCCTTGAACATGGGCGCCTCATGAAAACGGGATGGCGTGGATTCAACTCAACGCAGATTACACAGGTTCCCTTTGAAGTGCCTTTGATCGCTCAAACAATCTTGTTCGTGCAGGGTCTGCTGCACATCGATTGCACAGACCATGCGTATGCATCTAAGGTCAAAAGGCAAAACCGGGTCGCACCGAACTTTCATATTGCTTCACGCTGGTCGTTAATGAGGAACTCTGACCTCACGCGTCGGCACCGCATTTGCTAGCCATACGATTCCTTCCGCACGTCACGACGTCGCATCACCCGTCTTGCCGGGAATCGGTGGTTTGCTGATCGGTGTTTCCGGCACGCCGCCCGGCGTGATCACCGGCGCCTTGCGTGGGTCGCTTGGTTCGGGCCTGGTCGGTGGCGGAGAATACGGATGTGGAACCGGTGGCTCTTGCTGCGGCAATGGGGGCCGCGGGCCATTCGGATCAACCGGCGGATCAATCGGTTCGGGATGACGCGGTATCGGAATTTCACCGGGTTGCTGCTGTGTCACGTGGTTGCTCCTCGACAGAACATCGGTCGGGTCGTTCAATCGGCTTTCTTGCGCGTGCGCGCAGCCTTTTTCGCGGCGGCGGATCGCCCTGCTGCACCCTTCGTCTTCACCGCCTTTTTCGCGGCAGCCGAACGCGATGCAGCCGTGCGTTTGGCACTGGCCTTTTTGGTTTGCGCAGACAGCGCCTTGATGGACGCTGCGATGTGGCCTTCCTTCTTCAGCGCCTTGGTGATCGCCTTCGATCGTGTGGCCGACGGCTTGTGCGGATGCTTGCCCGCCTTCGTATCCTGCGCGGCCTTTTTCTTTACCGTCTTGCTGGCTGTTTTCGACACCGGCAGTTTGATGCCGTCACGCCGCGCCTCGGACAGACCAATCGCAATCGCCTGTTTGGTCGAGCGCGCACCGTGCTTGCCCTTGCGGATATTTTCGATCACCTCATGCACATACTCACCCGCCTGCGTACTAGCGGACTTGCCCTCGCGCTTGTCCTTCTTCGCTGCAGCGCGTGCTTTCTCAATAGCCATGGCAATGCTCCCGCTTGTGACGTCGACTAGCGACAGTGCTCCGATTTAGCGCGTAGTGCTGTCGATGGCGTGTCAATCGTCTATCTGACAATTAAGCCGCCGATTTCTCTACCTTAAAAAAACCGCTACAAATACGGTGACAAGGTGAGTCATTGCAAATCATCGACTATTGAATCTCCACCTCTAGTCATAATCGGTGTATTTGCGCGCATCACCACGAACTTTCTCAGCCGGATACTTCACTCGATTCAGCGCAATTTTTTCCCGAACTGCCGATGACAAATCAATATCCAATCGGTCCGCGAAGCGAATAAGATAGATAAACACGTCCGCCACCTCGTGGCGGACGTGTTCGAGTTTCGCGGCACTCAACTCGCCGCTTTCACCCGTGGCAAGCCACTGGAATGGCTCAAGCAACTCGGCCGCCTCGACGCTTAGCGAGACTGCAAGGTTCTTCGGAGTATGGAACTTTTCCCAGTCACGCTCGCGAACGAATTCACGTACAAGATCCCGCAACTCGCCAAGAACATCCACGGCATGTTCGCTCATTCTTGAATAACTCCCATTGTTACGTTTGCATGCGTGGCCATAGAAGTTTTATGGTTGAAAGTGAAACCACTTCGGTGGTTCAAACCAAAGTAAGCACTAAGATGGCGATGATCCGCGCCTGGTCGTCATCATGGAGATCGATGCTGATCGCTTGATAACGCTCATCCGTGCTATCCGGTCTGAGTGTGACCGACTCATAGACGATACCGCTGTCATCCTCATGCTTGCGTGCATCGTATATTTTCAGGGTATAGCGGCCGCTCTCGTCCGGGTCGCCAAGTTCACGCCGCTGCGCAAGTACGACCTTCCCTTGTCTACTCCCCCTCATGCTCGTTGTGAATAGCGCCCATGTCCCATTGGGCACTCTGCGGTTCATCGAATCACCTACGACTTGCGCAACAAATTGTCCTGGCTGCGGACGAATATGGTCTGGCAGGGTTACCCATTCCAGCGCATCCTCTTCCAATGACTGAGCATCGCTGAAATCGCCCGCGGCGATCTTTAGGTCAAGTAACGGCACCGCATTTTCCCAAGGGCGAACATCCCTTCCCGGCAGAACCTGAAACGGCCTGCTATCGAACATGGGTGTCTCGGGAACCATCTCCCGTATGGGTTTATCAATCGACAGTTTCGGTGCAAGCCCAAGATTCTCGATACGGCTACGCACGAACTTCTCGGTCTCCCGATCCTCGAAGTAGATGTAGCAGCCCTTCATGCCACGAGACAACAAGACACGATACGTGTTCTTGACCAGAGCCAGAAAGCCCTCCGCACGACGCTTTACTTCTCCATCCTGCGAGACGGCGCGATCTCCGATCCACTCGCTGGTCGCTGGATCGTATCGAAGATCCCTGCCCCAGATGACCCCGACGTAGTCGAACTCGAACCCCTGTGCCGTATAGATGCAGCCGATCTGCTCGATCCCTGCTGCATCGTGGGCCCAGAAATCGGATTTGGGAATGCCTGCGGGTAACCCTTTCATATCCGCCCGTGCATTCCATGGGCGCTCGAAGTCGCCGATCTTGACGTCTTTTTCAAGCTGGCCGTCGGCTGCGAGAGTTGTCGACCAAGGCCAGCAATAGCCGGCGACCAGGCGGGCCGAATGACCCTCGGCTGCTTTGCCGCGGATCGCGGTATCCAGGATCTCGGGACTCTCGACAATCAGGATCTCGAAAGTTTCCTGCGCCTGATCAAAGATCGGATGAGCTGTCTTGCGCACGCTTAGGGTATTGTCCACCCAACCCACGAATGCCTCCGATCCCGAGCAGCGAAACTGCGCCTCGAGCCGGCTCTCGTGCAACATGCATTGCTGGCGGCTCGCAAACTCCCGAATCAGGGTTGAAGTACCGATTTCGTTAGGACGAACTACTTGCTGGTCGTCCACCAGGAATACAGTGACCTTGGCCGATTCAATCAATTCCTGCATCTGCGGTCGTTCGGACTTGTCCGCTTTCTTGGTAAATCGATGGTTGCTGGTGGAGCGTATGCGATGTGCTTCGTCGCAGATCAGTACATCGATGTCGTTATGCGACGCGTGTACGAAATTATTGAAAAACCTGAATTGCTGTCCCGCTCGGGTTCCAACAATCTTCTGCAACGTCCTGGTAAACGCTTTCGAACCGGTGGCATGCTGCGCATTGAGCCCCTGGGTCGACAACTCCGCAAGCAGATTGAGCGCCAGCACCGATTTACCCGTGCCTGGGCCACCGTGTACAAGAAAGACATGCTTGCGATGATCCCGCACCGCGGATTCAACAGCCGAGCGTACCTGACTGAAGATAATCTGCTGCTCGTCGAGCAAGACAAAGGCCGGCTCCTGCCTGATCACCTGCCCCACATGCGCCAGCAGCTTCTTGGCCGGACGATAACGGCTATTGACGATGCGGCTCAACGCTTCTTCGCCACCATCCAAGCCGAGATGATCGACAAGATGCTCTGCCAAGCGCGTCGTATCGCCCCCTGTAAACACGGGGACCAGTCGGCGAACCGCCTCAGAACGCTCGTCAAAAAGCGGATCGACACCTTCGGGGTGATAGTTGTGAAGGTAGGCGCAAGCATCCAGCGAGACCCTGTCTTCACCCTGGAAAGCTTCGTGCATATCTGTCAGATAGCGTCGATACTGATTAGCCTGCACCGACGGATGCAATACGTCACGGTGGCTGCCGCCGACCCAGGTGCGCAGCAGATCATCCGCACTGCCCAGCTCCGACTGACTCCATTGCTTCAGTTCAACGATCACACCGCGTTGGCGCTTTCCGTGGCTGCCGGTGATCAAGGCATCGAGTCGACGAGAAGTCAGTGGCAACTGAAACTCAAGCAGCACACCACTGTCTCTCAGCTGCCCGATTTCAATGACGCTAGCCAGCGACTTCAGGGAATTTTGCCAGGACTGGAATTCGCCAGGAGAAGGGCGATACCTGAAGTGCTCAAAGAACGCGTCAGATAGGCGCAAGGCTATCGCATTATGTGTTGCGGCTTGTACGAAATTCCCTGCCATTCCTGCGTACAGCTGCATGCTCGCTCCTAGGTAAACAGCACAGCTCTGGCTGCGGCGCTCGTGCACTTTCCAGTATCGGGAAGCATACGACAGGTCCGGAATTCATCGTTCCTTTTTCGTTGCATCCTTAGACTTTCGCGCAGAAACAAAAAAGCCCCGCGACGCGGGGCTTCTCTGTTCAACCATTACCTCAAGCTCGTGCTCAGGCAAACGGATCATCCAGCACGATGGTGTCTTCGCGGTCGGCGCCGGTGGCGACGAGGGCGAGTTTGCAGCCGGAGAGTTCTTCCACGGCGCGCAAGTAGGCGCGGGCCGCAGGCGGCAGCTGGTTCCAGTCGCGGATGCCGGCGGTGGATTCCTGCCAGCCGGGGAATTCCAGATAGACCGGCTTGCACTCGTCCCAGCCGTCCGCATCGAGCGGGGCCAGTTCGCGACGCTTACCGCGGTACTCGTACGCGATGCAGACCTTGATGGTGTCCAGGCCGTCGAGCACATCGAGTTTGGTGATGGCCAGGCCATTGATGCCGTTGATCTGGGTGGCACGCTTGAGCGCGACCAGATCGATCCAGCCGCAGCGGCGCGGACGGCCGGTGCTGGCGCCAAACTCGTTACCGACTTTGCGCAGGCGTTCGCCCATCTCGTCGTTCAACTCGGTCGGGAACGGACCGCTGCCGACGCGCGTGGCGTAGGCCTTGCAAATGCCCAGCACGTAGTCGATATCGCTGGCGCCGACGCCGGTACCGGCCAGTGCGCCACCGATCGTGGTGTTGCTGGAGGTGACGTATGGATAGGTGCCGTGATCGATATCGAGCAGTGCGCCCTGCGCGCCTTCGAACAGGATGTTGCCGCCGCTCTTGCGCACGTCATGCAGGATGGTGGCGACGTCGTCGACCATCGGGCGGATGTATTCGCCCCAGGCCAGCGCGTCCTTGAGCACGGTGTCGTAATCGACCGGCTCGGCCTTGAGCCACTGGGTGAGAATGAAGTTGTGGTAGTCGACGGCGGTTTTCAGCAGCGTCGGCAGTTCGTGCGGATACATGAGATCGGCTACGCGGATGCTGCGGCGGGCGACCTTATCCTCGTACGCCGGGCCAATGCCGCGACCGGTGGTGCCGATGGCCTTGCCGCCAGCGGCGATCTCGCGCGCCTTATCCACCGCGATGTGGTACGGCATGATCAGCGGCGTGGCCGGGCTGATCTTGAGGCGCGAGCGCACTTCGACACCATTGCCCTCAAGCTCGGCGATCTCTTCCATCAGCGCGGCGGGCGACAGCACCACGCCGTTACCGATCAGGCACAGCGCGTCGTCGCGCAGGATGCCTGAAGGGATGAGATGCAGCACAGTCTTTTTGCCCTTGATCACCAGCGTGTGGCCGGCGTTGTGGCCACCCTGAAAACGGGCGACGGCGCCGACGCGCTCCGTCAGCAGGTCAACGATCTTGCCCTTGCCTTCGTCGCCCCACTGGGCACCCAAGATAACTACTGACTTACCCATGATTTTCTCGCTCACGTTGGTGTTGCCCGCTGCTGGGGCGACGTCATTGATACGTTTTGCAGCCCGGCAAATTGCGCCAGTATGATGTTGGCTCAGCGCTTCGGCGACGGATCGTCGAAGTAACGCAGGAATTCCGAATCCGGCTTGAGGATCAAGACGCCCTTGCCGTTCTTGAATGCGGTGCTGTACGCAATGAGGCTGCGGTAGAAGTTGTAGAACTCCGGGTCCTGACCGTACGACTGCGCGTAGATGGCGGCGGCCTGGGCGTCACCGTCGCCGCGTACTTTTTCGGCGTCGCGCTCGGCATCGGCTTTCAGTACGACGATCTGGCGATCGGCATCGGCCTGGATCCTGGTTTTTTCTTCCTGTCCGGCCGAGCGTAGCTGGTTGGCGACCTGCACCTGCTCGGCGCGCATGCGCTTGTAGACGGCGGCGTTGACCTCGTCCGGCAGGTCGATGCCCTTGATCCTCACGTCGACCACTTCCATGCCGAGGCTCTTGCGCGCAGCAGCGTCGGCCAAGGTACGCGACTGCTCGGTAATCTGCTGGCTGCCGCCGTCGATGATCTCGTCCAGCTTGTGCGCACCGAACTGCGCGCGCAGGGCGTCGTTGATCAGCGGCATCAAGCGCTGCGCGGCCTGCAACGGATCACCGCCAGTGGCACCGTAATAGGCGGTGGCATCGGCAATGCGCCACTTCACATAGAAGTTGACGTTGACGCTTTTCTTTTCGGCAGTGATGTACTGCTGCGGCTGCGCATCGAGCGACAGAATGCGGTTATCGAATTCCACCACCTGCTGCATCAGCGGAATCTTGGCGTGTAGGCCCGGCTGGTAATCCGAACGCAGCACACGGCCAAACTGCAGCAACAGTGCGCTATGCCCCTGCTTGACCACGAACAGGCTGTTGAGTCCGAGGATGATCAGCAGCGCAATGACAGCAGCAATAATGATTCTGTTCATGGCTGCTTGCCCTTGTCGTCGGTTACCGGTGCATCGACGGATGCCGGCACAACCGCGTTGACGGTGGCCGACGTCGCTGGAACCGTGCTGGTGGTATCGCCACTAACCGCCGGCAGATTGATGATGTTATGCCCACCGGAGCCGTCGACGACCTTGGTGTTGTTAGCCATCACCTGCTCCATGGTTTCCAGGTACAGACGGCGGCGGGTGACTTCGGGCGCGCCCTTGTATTCCTTCAGGATCAGGTTGAAGCGGGTGGTATCACCCTCGGCGCGGGCGATGCGCTCGGCCTTATAGCCTTCGGCGTCGGCCGCGATACGCGAGGCGTCGCCGCGGGCGATGGGCAGCACTTTGCTGGCGTAGGCCTGGGCGGCGTTTTCGCTGCTCTGCTTGTCTTCGCGGGCGTTGTTGACGTCGTCGAAAGCGTCTTTCACGTCCTTCGGCGGCGCCACGCTCTGGAAGCTGACGTCGCTGACCTGCATGCCTGCGCTATAGGCATCCAAGGTTTTCTGCACAGCCTGCTTGGCCTGCCCCACCAGCGGCGTGCCGCCGCCAGAAAGAATCTGATCCATGGTGCTGCCACCGATCACGCTGCGCACGGCGGCTTCGGCTGCCGTCTGCACGGTGCCGTCCGGATCGTTGAGCGAGAACAGGTATTTCTGCGCATCGGTCACTTGGTATTGCACGGTGAAATCCACCGCGATGATGTTCTCGTCGCGTGTCAGCAGGGTGACCTTGTCGTTGACCGAGCGCACGCGGGCGATGTCGACCTTTTCGACCGACTCGAACGGCTGCGGCAGCTTGAGATGGAAACCCGGGCCGAGTGTGCGCGAGTAACCGCCAAAACGCAGCACCACGCCAACCTGGCGGGCCTCGATGACGGTGTAGCTGCTCAGCAGCAGGCCCACAACCAGCAGCACGATGACACCCGTGATGAGGTTGCGCGACATCTGCTTGGGTGAGCCGAGCAGCTTTTTGGCCTGCTTGAACAGATCGTCGAGCGGCGACTTGCCGTCCGGCTT
Organism: Rhodanobacter sp. MP1X3; assembly: GCF_014207165.1. NCBI lineage: Bacteria > Pseudomonadati > Pseudomonadota > Gammaproteobacteria > Lysobacterales > Rhodanobacteraceae > Rhodanobacter > Rhodanobacter sp. MP1X3. Next base: position 88,540 of record NZ_JACHCO010000009.1, read on the forward strand.
GCGGTTGTTCTTGCCCCACGGATCACGCTTCTGCCCGTCGCCGGGTTCATTCCATGCCACTGTCAGTCTCCTTGGAGGCGGGAGGCCGGCAACCACGGCCGGAACACACGTTGAGGGGGATAGCGCATGTGAGGTCGCCAATACTGTCGAAACGGGGTGCTGCCCGAAAGGTTTTTGGCCGCACAAACACCGTGGATTCTACCAGAGTGTGTTGCCGTCGTCCGCGACCTTGGGGCTCAGTGGCTTACGGCGAGGGTGCCTCGGCCAGCAGTTCACGCAATAGCTGGGTCTCGGTGGCATCGCCGCCACTGAGCGGGGCGATAACGCTGCGCGGGGCATCGATGCGCAGCTGCCAGCCATGCTCGTCCACCGTTTCACCGGTGATCGCACCGGCTGCCTTGAGCCGAGCGTGCAAACGACCCGCGGAAAGCGGCAGCTGCAGACCAGACTGAATACGCTCGCCGCCGAGCAGCTCGCCCAGCGCCTGACGCAGCAGCTCGATGCCCTCGCCCGTGACAGCGGACAGCCAGACCCGCGTCGGTTTGCCGGCGGCGTCGCGATCGATGCGCGGTGTGATGCTTGATGGCAAAGTACGAGCCACCGCCTGATCATCACCCGCGGAGTCGCCGGGCAGACCTTGTACCAGGTCGATCTTGTTCATCACCTGCAGCTGCGGCAGGCCGCCGGCATCGATTTCTTCGAGCACGGTGTCGACCACGTGATGCAGGCGGTCGCGCTCGTCATCCGAGGCGTCGCACACGTGCAGCAGCAGATCGGCATCGCGCGCCTCGGCCAGAGTGGCGCGGAAAGCGGCGACCAGATCGTGTGGCAGCTCGCGGATAAAGCCGACCGTGTCGGCCAGCACGGCCGGGCCGCAGGTCAGGCCTTCCAGCTTGCGCACGGTGGGATCGAGCGTGGCAAACAGCTGATCGGCGGCGTAAACCTCGCCCGTGGTCAGCGCATTGAACAAGGTGGACTTGCCGGCGTTGGTATAACCGACCAGCGCCACGCGCGGCACGGTGTTGCGCAGACGCGCGCGGCGCTGCTGGGTGCGCTGGGTCTGCACTTTTTCCAGCCGCTTGGTAAGCATCTTGACGCGCTCGGCGAGCAGCCGGCGATCGAGCTCGAGCTGGGTTTCACCCGGGCCGCGGTTACCGATAGCGCCGCCGCGCTGGGCATCCAGATGGGTCCAGCCGCGCACCAATCGGGTGGCGATGTGCTTGAGCTGGGCCAGCTCCACTTCCAGCTTGCCTTCGTGCGAACGCGCCCGCTGGGCGAAAATGTCAAGGATCAGGCCGGCGCGGTCGACCACGCGAATACCCAGGTGTTCTTCAAGGTTGCGCTCCTGCACCGGCGTCAGCTCGTGATCGACCAGCACCAGATCGGCACCAACGGCCCGCGCAGCCTCGGCTACTTCGTCGGCCTTGCCGGTGCCGATGAAATAGCGCGGGTTGGGATTCTCGACACGGGCAGCGATGGTGCCGAGCACCTCGGCACCCGCCGACTTCACCAGCTCAGCGAATTCTTCGCCACGACGCACCGTATCGTGCTCGGCACGGGAGTGCGGCAGCACAAGCAAGGCGCGATCGCCTCTTTTCTGTCTATCAAACACGTGTGGGTGTGGCCTAGTGGAAACCTACCCACTTCATGCGGGCTGACGCCCCGTCAATCAAGCGCCGGTGTCAGCCGAGGACGCATCGGCATGGCCGTCGTGACCATCCGGGCCATCGTGGCCGTTGCCGATCTTGACGTTGCGGCTGGGCACCACGGTGGAGATGGCGTGCTTGTAGACCATCTGGCTGACCTGATTGCGCAGCAGCACCACAAACTGGTCGAACGACTCGACCGTGCCCTGCAGCTTGATGCCGTTGACCAGATAGATGGCCACGGGCACGCGCTCGCGACGCAACGCGTTCAAAAACGGATCCTGCAACGATTGTCCCTTGGACATTTCTTATTCTCCCCTTGGTGCGACCAGGTCCGAGAAAAAACGCCAAAGGCGCCTCGGCCCAACATGACCTTGATCTTAACCGCTTTTAAATGTCTGATGAAAGGGGCTTTTTGCGTAGGGGACCGCATACTGGGGAAGTGGCACGCCTGCGGATTTTCACGATGCTCCCGATTGAGCCGAATTGCCTAGGGAAGCTGCCCCAGAAAAAGCTGCACGGCATCAACCGCGCGGGCAAGCAGATGCGGTCGATCCGGATCGAATACGCGAGCACCCACATCGCTGCGCAGCCAGGTGATTTGCCGCTTCGCGAGCTGGCGGGTGGCGAAGATCGCACGGTCGCGGAACTCGGCGGCATCAATGGCACCCTCCAGGTGTTCCCAAGCCTGCCGATAGCCGACGGCGCGGATGGCTGGCAGATCGGCGTGCAGGTCACCGCGGGCACGCAGTGTTTGCATCTCGTCGAGAAAGCCCTCAGCCAGCATCGTGTCGAACCGCTGTGCAATGCGCGCATGCAGCACGCCTCGATCCTCCGGCAGCAGCGCCAGCTTGAGCACGCGCCAGGGAAAGCGCGTATGGCCGCGTTGCTGGAGTTCAGATAGCGGGTGGCCAGTAATTTCGATCACCTCCAGCGCCCGTTGCAAGCGTTGCGCATCGTTGGCGCCGATGCGCAACGCGGCCGCTGGATCGAGCGTGGCCAGACGCGTGTGCATGGCCGGCCAGCCGATCTGCTGCGCTTCGGCGAATAGTCGTGCACGCACAATCGGATCGGCATCGGGTAGATCGGAGAGCCCCTGCTGCAGGGCGCGGAAATACAGCCCCGTGCCACCGACCAGCAGCGGCACCCTGCCCCGCGCGCTGATCTGCTGCATCACCGGCAGCGCATCGGTGGAAAAGTCGGCAGCGGAATATGGCTGCGATGGCTCGCGGATATCGATCAGCGCATGGGGATAGCGCGCCAGCGTGGCTGCATCCGGCTTCGCCGTGCCGATGTCCATCCCGCGATAGACCAGTGCGGAATCCACGCTGATCAGGTCAAGCGGAAAGCGTTCGCTCAGCTCGCACGCCAGCGCGGTTTTGCCCGAGGCGGTGGGACCCATCAGAAAGATGGCAAGCGGGCGCTGATCGATGGGCATCGACGCATTGTAAAGGTCTGTTACGCAATCGATGCACCGTCAACGGATGTCCCGGACCGGGCGTTTGCATGCTTTGCTATACGTTCGTACTTATATCGAGGCGCGCGCCATGCCTGCATCAGGCGTGACGGGAACGATCCGACACCATCATCACGAAGCCGCCCATGTCATTGTCGAAGTCGCTATGCCTCTCTTTTTTGCTACTCGCTGGCACCATGCTTGCCGTGATGGAACGTGCGCGGGCTGCATCGCCGGCCCTGCCTGATTTCAGCGGCATCTGGCGATTGAATGATCAACAGAGCGATAGCCCGGAGGACATAGCCGCACGCCTGCGTGTCGAGCGAAAACGTGAAGAAGCCGCCGCCCAACTGCCGGCCAGCGCCTCGTCAAGCAGCACCCCCGCGGCAAGCACTGCTTCCAATTCGCAGGGCGGCCGTGGCGGCGGCGGACACGGCATGGGAGGTGGTGGTGGCATGGGCGGAGGTACGGGTGGTGGCGGCCACGGCCACGGCGGCAACCGCAACCAGAGCAAGGCAAGCAGCGACGGCACGTCGCCGATCGTCGATACACCACCGCCCCTGCTTGCCAACGACTCCATACTCAACGTGCAGCAGGACGCGAAACACGTGCAGGTGGCGCTGAGCGACAGCGATCGACTGGAGGCCAGGCTCGATGGGGTCGCGCAGCAATCGCTCAATGGCGGTGCGGTGGTGCAAACGCGTAGTTACCCTGATGGCCTGCTGATTACCATGCAGTTCGATGGCGGCACGCATCTGGACCAGTACTGGGTGAAGTCGTCCGATGGCCATCATCTGACGGTGACCGAGCAATGGACCACGCCAACGGTGAAGCAACCCATCGTGTTTAAGCGCAGCTACGACCGCCTGGATATCTGAACCTTCGCAGGATTTGTTGACCAATGATGCGGCGCATCAGGGCGCCGGAAGGTCGAGGCGATCTATAATTCGAGATTGCCTTCACTCCCATCCCTGGATCTCCCATGCAGCAGCAGACAATGAAAGCCCTGGTCAAGCGCAGGCCCGAACAGGGTATCTGGATGGAAGAGGTACCGATCCCCGAGATCGGCCCCAACGAAGTACTGATCAAGATGGAAAAGACCGCGATCTGCGGCACCGACCTGCACATCTATAAGTGGGACGAGTGGTCGCAGCGCACGATTACGCCAGGCCTGACCATCGGCCATGAGTTTGTCGGTCGCATCGTCGAAATGGGCCCCGGCGTCACTGGCTACAAGATTGGTGACCGCGTTTCGGCCGAGGGGCATATCGTTTGCGGCCATTGCCGCAATTGCCGCGGCGGGCGTACGCACCTTTGCCCGAACACCGTAGGCATTGGCGTGAATCGCAACGGCGCATTCGCCGAATACATGGCCATGCCGGCCTCGAACCTGTGGCCGATTCCGGATCAGATTCCGTCCGAGTTGGCCGCGTTTTTTGATCCCTATGGCAATGCCGCGCACTGCGCGCTGGAATTCGACCTGATTGGTGAGGACGTGCTGATCACCGGCGCCGGCCCGATCGGCATCATCGCCGCCGGCATCGCCAAGCATGTCGGCGCACGCAACGTCGTCGTCACTGACGTCAACGACTATCGCCTGAAGCTGGCCGCCGATATGGGCGCCACACGTGTAGTCAACGTCTCCAAGCAGTCGCTGAAGGAAGCGATCGCCGACCTGCATATCGAAGGTTTCGATGTCGGTATGGAAATGAGCGGCAACCCGCGAGCCTTCGGCGACATGCTCGACTGCATGTACCACGGTGGCAAGATCGCCATGCTCGGCATCATGCCGCGCGGTGCGGGCATCGACTGGGACAAGGTGATCTTCAAGGGCCTTACGCTGCAGGGTATCTACGGCCGTCGCATGTACGAGACATGGTACAAGATGACTCAGATGGTGCTGACCGGCTTTCCGCTGCAGAAGGTGCTGACGCACCAGATCGCCATCGACGATTTCCAGAAGGGCTTTGACCTGATGGATGCTGGCGTATGCGGCAAGGTGGTTTGTTCCTGGCACTGAGTCGGGCGCTTTAATCCCCAACACAACACCCCGCCTTGACGGGGTGTTGTCGTTTTGGCTTTAAGAAAAAGCGCACTGGCAAGCGGACGAGCAACACGCAGCGGGCGTAGAGTTATCATCAGGATGTCAGGGAGCCGTAGCGAAGGGACAAGGTGCGCCGCCATGCCGGCCGCGCGCGACGACTCGCAAACAGCTGGAGCACGGTCAAATGCGGAAATGGAAGCTGCTCTCATGGTCACATCCCACCGCCTGGCGCGAGCCGGCCGGCAAACTCTATCGATCCCATCGGGTACGCAAGACAGTACGCATCATCGCCATCGTGCTGGTCGTATTCGGCCTGCTCGGCTTTTTTGCGGCGCCGCCGCTGATCCGCAACCAGCTGCAGAGTCGACTGAGCATTGCACTGCAACGACCGGTCACCGTGCAGCAGGTGCATCTGAATCCGTTCACGCTGCGGCTTGCGCTGGACGGTTTGCATATCGGCGATCGCGATGGTCACAGCCGTTTCGTCGATGTCGATCACCTGATCATCAACGCCTCGTGGAGTTCGCTGTTTCGGCTTGCGCCGATTCTCGATCAGCTGCAGCTTGATCGACCGCGGATTCTGCTGTCACGGGACGCACCGCAGCACTTCAATTTCTCCGACCTGATCGACAAGTTTACGGGCGGTCCAGCGAAACCGGACGCGTCGCCGGCGCGATTCGCGCTTTACAACATCAGCGTGCATCAGGGCGATATTGTTTTCGACGACGGTGTACTCAAGGCGCATCACGAAATCGCTCAGCTGGAGTTGGGCATTCCGTTTATCGCCAGCCTGCCCAGCGACACCGATATTTTTGTGCAGCCGCTGCTGGCCATGACGGTAGATGGCAGCGCAGTCAGGTTGGCCGGCCAGATCAAACCATTCGCCAGCACGCGCGAGTCGGTGATGCATTTCCATATCGATCATCTCGACCTGCCCCGCTACCTCGATTATGTACCTACGCCGCTACCAGTGGCAGTGGCAAAGGGGCAGCTGTCGGGTGAACTGGATCTGCACTTCATCGCCGATCCGAAGACACCGCAACTCAGCCTCACCGGCACACTGCAGCTGGATCAACTGGCCGCGAACAGCAAAGACTCGACGCCCTTGCTCAGTCTGCAACAGGCACAGGCGCAGCTGACCGACGTGCAACCGCTGTTATCGCGCTACACGCTTGGTACGTTGCGGCTCGATCAGCCGGAACTGCACTACGTCAGCCTCGCCGGTGGACACAGCAACTTCGATCCGTTGCTCGGTGGCGGCAAGCCAACGGATGGCAGCACGACTGCCGTACGCATTGCGCGGATGGACTTGACCGGTGGTCACCTGGTCTACGTCGATCGAACGGGCACGTCACCGACGCAGCTGAGCGTGGAAAATCTGCACGGCAGCATCAGTGGATTGTCGACCGTGGCAGCACCGGCGGCCACTATCGATATGGCCGCGCAGCTCAATGGCGGCAGTCTGAAAGCGAAGGGCACGGTCGATATTGCAGCCAGCCAATTCCACGGTGCCGTAAGCCTGGATGGTGTGGATATTGCGCCGCTACAGGCCATTGGCGACCCCACTCTGGCCGCTAGCATTAGCGGCAAACTTGCTGCGCACGGCCAATTACAGGCGCAGTGGAGTGGCCCATTCGACGCACAACTGAGCACCACGCAGATCACGCTGAGCGATGTCGCGCTGATGCCGAAGAAGCACAAGGATTCGGAGGTTCACTGGAAAAACCTGCAACTGGGTCTCGACCAATTCGACTTGATCAAACAGCAGGCAAAGCTCGGTACGGTGAGCATGCAGGGACTGACGGTTAACGCGCAGCGATTGGCCAATGGAAATATTGATCTGGCCGAACTCGCTTCCTCGACGTCGGGCTCCTCCACATCAGCGTCATCGACACGAGCCACTGCTGGTCATAAAAAAGTACCCAAGGGAGCCAAAGCTTCGGGCGCATGGCATTGGCATATCGACCACTTCACTCTTGATGACGGTGCGCTGGCGCTGACTGATCACAAAATGCCAGGCAAACCACAGACGTTGAAGGTCAGCAAGATCAGGCTGAAGGCCGACGGTCTGTCCGACGATATGCATCAACTGCTGAAGCTCGACACATCGGGCACGATCGGCAAAAGCGGCAACTATCAAGTCAGTGGTACCGTGACGCCGCAACCGCTGAATGCACAGTTGCAGATCAAGACCACACGGCTTGACCTGGCACCGTTCGAGAATTACGGCAGCGTGCCACTCAATGTACTTGTCAGCAGCGCGTTGCTTAGCAGTGATGGGCGCGTGCGTTATATGGAACACGGCGACCAATCGCGAGTGAACTACCGCGGCCGCGTCACACTGGGACGCGTGCGCGTGCAGGACAAGGTTAGCGGCGACGATTTTCTGCGCTGGCAGGCGCTCACACTGAGTGGCCTGAACGTGCAACTTGGCGATGGTGCACCCAAGATTTCCATCGGTACGCTGGCGCTGGATCAGGTCTACGCACGACTGATCATCAACGCCAATGGACGGCTGAATACGCAGGATGTGATCACCAATCCCGCTGCCGCCGCGCCGGTGTCGGTGACCCGAGCCGAGACCGTGCCGGCGCCAGCAGCGAGCACACCCAGCCCGGCAATCGCGGCCAACATACCAGCGCCACAGGTTCATATCGGTGCCATCACCGTAGCCAACAGCCAGCTCAACTACACCGACAACTTCATCAAGCCCAACTACACCGCCAATATCACCCAGCTCACCGGCAAGATCGGTGGCTTTGGTACCGATGCCGGGCCGCCAGCTGACCTTAGCCTGCAAGGTCAGCTCGACGACAACTCGCCGGTGGATATCGAGGGCTCGATCAACCCGCTCGCGCCGGTGGCGTTTCTCGACATCAGCGGCAAGGCCGAGGGCATCGAACTGACGAATCTCAGCGCCTATTCGGGTAAATATACCGGTTATCCCATCACCAAGGGCCGGCTCAATGCCGACGTCCACTACAAGCTGGACCAACGCAAGCTTTCGGCCGACAACCATATCTTCATCGACCAGCTGACCTTCGGTGATCGTATCGAGGGCAAGGGCATCAGCCACCTGCCCGTCAAGCTGGCAGTAGCACTGCTGAAGGATTCACAGGGTCGCATCGACGTACATCTGCCGGTATCCGGTTCGCTGGATGATCCAAAGTTCAGCATCGGCGGGCTGGTCTGGCACGCGTTCGTCAACTTGATCGGTCGGGCCGTGACTGCACCGTTCCGGCTGCTTGCTTCGGCATTCAGCGGCAGCTCCGGGCAGGATCTGGGTTATGTGGAATTTGCTCCGGGCAGCAGTGAACTAAGTGCAGACGCCCAGAAGAGGCTGACCCTTATCGTGAAAGCGCTGACAGACAAGCCCTCGTTGAACCTCGACATCATCGGCCGTACCGACCCGACTAAGGACGAAAGCGGCCTGCGCACCGTGACAGTCGACCAACTGGTGAGAGCCGAACAGCGCGACGACGAAGGTGACAAGGACGATGCCAAGGCATCCGGCGCCGAAGCGCCACTGAGTCCCGATGACTACAACAAGTATCTGGCGAAAGCGTACAAACACGCCAAATTCAAAAAGCCGCGCGACTTGATCGGCCTGACCAAATCGCAGCCACCTGACACGATGAAAAGCATGCTGGAAGCCAATGTTCCGACGGATACGGATGCGATGCGTCATCTGGCGCAGCAGCGTGCAGATGCCGTGCGCAGCTGGTTCCGTGGCAAGATTCCCGACAAGCGACTGTTCGTGCTGGCACCGAAACTCGATGCCAAGGGCATCGACGACAAGGGGCTTACCACACGCGTGGATTTCGGCTTGCACTGAGGTTTGATAAGCGTTGCCGGGCGATGCGAACGCCTGAGGTTTTCCGATGGACGTCGAGGGCTCACAATGGGCGCTTTCTCACCGTCGGAATTCCCCATGAGCTACCCCGGCCAGGCGCGCTACCAGAGCGAACTCGAATCCATCCGCGAACAGGGCCTGTTCAAGGCCGAGCGCATCATCACTTCACCGCAGTCGGCGGAAATCACTCTGGCCGATGGCCGCAAGGTGCTGAATTTTTGTGCCAATAATTATCTTGGCCTGGCGGATCATCCCGATGTGATCCAGGCCGCCAAGGATGCCTTGGACACGCACGGCTTCGGCATGGCGTCGGTGCGTTTTATCTGCGGCACGCAGGATCTGCACAAACAGCTGGAAGCGAAGATCGCCGAATTCTTTGGCACCGAGGACACCATCCTCTATGCCGCCTGCTTCGATGCCAACGGTGGCCTGTTCGAGCCGCTGTTCGGCGAAGAAGACGCCATCATCTCCGACGCGCTCAACCACGCATCGATCATCGACGGCATCCGCCTGTGCAAGGCCAAGCGCTTCCGCTATGGCAACTGCGACATGGCCGATCTGGAAGCACAGCTGCAAGCCGCTGACGCCGCTGGCGCGCGCACCAAGCTGATCACCAGTGACGGCGCGTTTTCGATGGACGGCTTTATCGCGCCGCTGGATCAAATCACCGCGCTGGCGAAGAAATACAACGCACTGGTGCATATCGACGAATGCCACTGCACCGGTTTTCTTGGTGAGCATGGCCGTGGTGCGGCGGAAGTGCACGGTGTAATGGACAAGATCGACATCTTCACCGGTACCCTTGGCAAGGCACTTGGCGGTGCACTGGGCGGTTTCACCACCGGCCGAAAGGAAGTGATCGAGATGCTGCGTCAGCGTTCGCGCCCGTACCTGTTCTCCAACTCGCTGCCACCCCATGTGGTCGCCGCTGGCATCAAGGTGTTCGAGATGCTGGCTTCCGCTGGCGATCTGCGCACCAGGGTGCAGGACAACACGCGCTACTTTCGCGAGCAGATGAGCGCGGCGGGTTTCGATATTCGCCCTGGCGTGCATCCGATTGTGCCGGTGATGATTTACGACGCGCCAAAGGCCCAGGCCATGGCATCGGCGCTACTCGAGGAAGGCATCTACGTCACCGGATTTTTCTTCCCGGTAGTGCCGCAAGGCAAGGCCCGCATCCGTACGCAGATGAGCGCAGCGCATACGCGCGAGCATCTGGACAAGGCGATTGCCGCATTCACCAAGGTTGGAAAGCAGCTGGGTGTGATCGGCGGGTAACCTTTACCGCGGAACAACGTTTACTGTTATAGCCGTGTATCCAGCTCACGTACTTCCTGGGCAGTGAGCTGGCGCCACTGACTTTTGGCCAAGTCGCCCAGTGCCAGTGGGCCGATAGCGACGCGGATCAATCGCAGAACGTCAAATCCCAGTACGGAGAGTAGACGACGAATGTGGCGATTGCGGCCCTCGTCAAGCACGACTTCGAGCCAGGCGTTCTTTTCACCGACACGAAGCAAGACCGCGTGTTTTGCTTTCAGCAAATCGCCCGACTCGTTGACGCCCGAGAGCATTTTGACAAGCACTGAATCATCCGGTTGCCCGGCCACCTGGACGTGATACGTCTTGTCCAGGTGGGTCACTGGATCGGTAATGCCGGACGCCCATGTCGTGTCATTGCTGAGCAATAGCAAGCCTTCGCTAGCCTTGTCCAGTCGCCCGACCGGCCCAAGCCACGGCAAACCTGCGGCAGCCAGTGCGGTGTAGACGGTGTCCCGACCGCGTTCGTCAATGGCGCTGACGACCAACCCGCGCGGTTTGTTGAACATCACATAGACATGCGCAGCAGCTTTGACGTCGACCCCATCCACCGCAATCACGGATCGATCGATCACGGTTGGAAACTGCGGGTCGCGCTCTACCCGACCGTCAAGGCTTACCCGACCGTCACGAATCCACTGCTCGGCCTGACTGCGTGAACAGACACCCATTTTGGACAGCACACGCGCCAAACCGTGTCGTGGTGATTTGACGGTTACGGTTGTCCGCATGGAACGAGAAATGGGGCGAGGCATCCACGTAGCGTATCGGCGTTGACTGCGGCGCTACAAGGATTGATTAACGACACTCCACAGACGTGGACCTCATAAACGAATTTCTGGCAACCGCGCATAAAAAAACCCGGCCGAAGCCGGGTTCTTTATTTACTTGCTGCGGTCTATTACTGCTTGACCTGCAGTTCGGTACGACGGTTCTGGGCGCGACCGGCATCCGTGGCGTTGTCGCCGATCGGATCGTTCTTGCCGTGACCGATCGGGCCGTCGAGGCGGCTAGCATCGATACCGTGGCTGGTCAGGTAGTCGTACACGATCTGCGAACGACGCTCCGACAGGCTCTGGTTGTACGCATCGGTACCCTTGCTGTCGGTGTAGCCAGCAACGGTCACGTGCACCTGCGGGTAACGCTGCAGGGTATCCACAGCCTGGTTCAGCACTGCCAACGAGTCAGCAGTCGGAACGGCCAGTGCCTTGCCGATTTCGCTTGCCTTCACGTGACCCTTCTTCGGGAAGTCGAACTTGAAGTTCACGCCGCGCAGGTCGATAACAACCTTCTGCGGGCAACCGTCAGGTCCAACGATCGTGCCTTCCGGCAGGTTCGGGCACTTGTTGTCGCACAGGTTCACGCCGTTGACGACGGTCTTCGAGCAGTCAGGTGCTGGCGGCGGCGGAGCAACGGCCGGAGCCGGAGCGGCCGGCGGGGCGCCAAAGCGCGAGACGATGCTCAGGCCCAGGAACGCGTCGCCATAACCATTGCGGTTGGTGTTGTTGCCGGTGTTGGCAAAAGCAGCGTTCTCGCTGGTCTTGTCGTCCCAGTCATAACGGTAACCGGCTTCGACACGGATGTCGGTGCTGTCGGTAACGGTCTTGGACACGCCAACACCGAGTTCGGCAGCCGGAGCCCAGCCGCTGTCATACGGGTTGTTGTGGTGGCTGCCAATTACGCCAGCCAACAGGTACGGACGGAAAGCGTTCCAGTCGCCAACATAGTAACGAGCGGCGACGCCAACGTCGTTGCTAGCCCACGAATTGCTGCTCTGACCACCACCGTTCGCCGGACCGTTGTCGATCTTGCGCTTGGTGCGGTCAACGAACAGGTCGATCGACAGGTTCGGGGTGAAGAATTTGCCAAAGCCTAGGCCGTAGTAGAACTGACGGCTGTTGGTGTTGCGCTTGTCATCGTTGTAGTAACCGCCGACGGTCGGCGCGATGTACCAACGGTCATCAAAGCTCGAGACCGGAGCTGTCGAGGCGGAGCTGTCACCGGCTGGAGCGGCTGCGTCTTGCGCATGAACGGCACCTACGCCGCCCAGGGCCAGCGCGATCAGAAAATATAAGCCCTTACGATTCATCAGGTGTCTCCTCATTTTTAGGTTTTTTTTCGCGTCCGTTCAAATCAAACCGGAAATCGCGTATCGGAACTAAAGTACGTCATTCAGGGTTTCAAGCCCGTGCCTGGCGTTCATGCAACAAGCGGTGGAGAGTGTAGCAAATTCGTTAAGTGGTTGGCACGTTAACACATTGGCAACTTAATCACCCCGGTGAGACTTCATTCAGGAAACCTCGATGGCTTTCATATTGACAACCCACCGAGATAATCCCTCAAAACCACGCCAGCGCTAAACCAATTCATTCAACCCAGCGAATCAAGCCACTGATTCCCTTCGCACACGCTTAATATTCCAGTCACCTCGTCTTTACAATGTGAAGAGGCCGAGGAAATGATGTAACGGCATAGCGTCCAATGTTTCCGGGGTCTTGGTCGCCTCGAGAATGGCCTCGACACGATGCGCTGGTAAATGGTCACGCATGGCAGATTCGAATTTCCGGAGCAGCACCGGAATACCTTCCGCGCGACGTTTGCGGTGCCCAATAGGATAATCGATCGATACCTTGTCTGTGCTGGTGCCGTCCTTGAAGAACACCTGCACCGAATTGCCGATGTAGCGCCTATCGGGGTCGAAGTAGTCCTTGGTGAACTGCGGGTTCTCGCTGACCACCATCTTGTCGCGAAGCGCATCAATGCGCGGATCCGAGGCAATTTCGTCATTGTAGTCGCTAGCCACCAGGCGGCCGAAGATCAGCGGCACGGCGACCATGTACTGGATGCAGTGATCGCGGTCAGCGTAGTTCGCCAACGGCCCGGTCTTGTCGATGATGCGGCAACCGGCTTCCTGGGTCTCAATGACAATCTTTTCGATCTGGTCGATTTTCCCGGCTACCTGTCCATGCAGCTCCATCGCACATTCCACTGCCGTCTGGGCATGGAACTCGGCCGGATAGCTGATCTTGAACAACACGTTTTCCATCACGTAACTGCCGAACGGACGCTCGAATTCGAAGGCGTTGCCCTTGAAGGCCACGTCGTAGAAGCCCCAGGTCTTGGCTGACAGCGCCGAGGGATAGCCGGCAACTCCGCGATACACAGCATTAATAGCGTGAGTCACCGCGCGACGGCAGGCATCGCCAGCGGCCCAGCTCTTGCGGGGGCCGGTATTTGGTGCATGACGGTACGTGCGCAGTGCACCGTTGTCGATCCAGCTGTGCGAGACGGCGGTGACAATCTGCTCCTTGCCGCCGCCAAGCATCGCCGTGGCAACAGCCGTCGAGGCAAGGCGAACCAGGATCACATGGTCCTGCCCCACCCGGTTGAAGCTGTTCAACAGTGCGTAGCAGCCCTGGATTTCGTGTGCCTTGATCGCATAACCCAGGACGTCACGCACGGTAAGCGGCTGGCCACCCTCGCGCTCCGCTTTGCGGCTGAGGTAATCACCAACGGCCAGGATGCTGCCCAGATTGTCAGAAGGATGACCCCACTCCGCGGCAAGCCACGTGTCGTTGAAATCCAGCCAGCGGATCTGCGTGCCGATCGCGAACGCCGCCTGTACCGGGTCCAGCTCATGGCTGGTACCCGGCACGCGGGCGCCGCCGGGCAAGGTTGCGCCCGGTACGACCGGACCCAGATGTTTCACGCATTCGGGAAACTTCATCGCCAGCATCGCGGTGCCCAGCGAGTCGAGCAACATATAGCGCGCCGTGTCGTAAGCCTCTTTTGAATCGACCGCGTGATCAATCACGTAATCGGCGATGTCGACCAGTGGCTGGTCCGGATCGGGACGTACGGCAGAACGGATATCGTGCGCACTCATGAACTGTTCTCGCGGCAGGGAAAGCCGCCATTTTAGCCGACTGTCGCACGCCACAGCATTCTTGCCTGCCAGACGTCGAACGCTTGACCCTGACGGTATCCACACCGACAATCGAACCGCACATCCCAAAAGGGAGTAGTTCCCGACGCAGTCGTCATCGCGTCAGTGCAGTGATCGTCAACACGAGCAATGCCTTGCTCCGGTCACTGCGGCAGCCATGTTGCGAACGAGACTTTTGCGGTGAAAACGGGTCGCGCGCACTCGTTTTCTCCGCATTGTCTTACGCGCATGGAAATGCTCATGGAACTGACCGGCACCGACTTTCTCTCTGGCCTGATGGCCATCATTCTGCTCGATCTCGTGCTGGCCGGTGACAACGCCATTGTCATCGCGATGGCCGCACGCAGCTTACCCAAAGCTCTGCAGAAACAGGCAGTGTTCTGGGGCAGCTTTGGTGCCATTGCCATACGCCTGCTGCTCACGGCGGTAGTGGTTCATCTGCTCGAGCTACCGGGACTGATGCTCGCAGGCGGTCTGTTGCTGCTTCCCATTGCATGGAAACTGCTGCTGCAGAACGATGATGCCAAGCATGAAATCAGCGCGTCGAAGAGTTTCTGGGGCGCGCTGCGCACCATTATCGTTGCCGATGCACTCATGGGCATGGATAACGTACTCGCGATCGCTGGCGCCTCCAAGGGCCACCTCGGGCTGGTCATGCTGGGACTGTTGATCAGTGTGCCCCTGGTTGTATGGGGCTCGACGATGATCCTGAAACTGATCGAGCGCTTCCCCATCATCATCTACTTGGGCGCAGCAGCCATCGCGTGGACTGCCGCACATATGATCGCTAGCGACCATCTGATTTCCGGATGGTTTGATGCCCATGACTGGGCGGCATACGGCCTGCAGGTCTTGCTGGTGGTGAGCCTGTGCAGCGGTGGCTGGTTGATGCAGCGTTGTCGACGGCGCATCACTTCATGTTGATTACTGCATGTTGATCACTTCAAGGCTGATCACTTCAGGCTGAGAAATTTTCGACATTCAAGAAAGGGCACGGTCAGGAAACCGTGACCTTTCGGGGTCAATCATTCAGCGGTAGCCATCAGAAGCGGAATTTCACGAACGCCGACGGACCGTGCAGCTTCAAGTCCAGGTTCGCGTTGTAGCTATCCTGCTCGTCGTTGAGTTTGATGCGGGTATACGCATATTCCGCACCAAATCCGAGATTTTTCCAGGGATACCATTCCAGGCCCAGGGCTGCATTATATATATGGCCGTTGAGATCGCCGCCGTTTTTCTTGACGCCCGACGCGTCGAAGTACACGCGCAAGCTGTCGTTGAAAGCATGCCGCCAGCCTAGCTGTAGCAGAGGCGCTCCAGCGGTTTCGCTATAGCTGGTCGAAGCCTGGGCGCTTTCGCCATCCAGCGTGGCAATGCCGCTAATGCCGGCGCGCACACGGTAATAAGCCGCACCGATGCCCAGGCCAAAGACATCGTTGCCACTGCCAAACCACCAGCGATACGCCGCGCTGCCGAAGTCGAAATCGAGTTTGCCGCGAACCGAAGCCGAGGCGTCGTAGTCGTTGCCGCCGTAGCTGATATCGTCGCTGAGCGTCTTGGTTCTCGAACGATTGATGCTGAAGTAGTCGAACGAAAACCCCTGATGATCACCGATGAGAAAATCGAGCTTCACACGCGGAACGGTTTTGTGGTCTTCGAAGCCAAGATCCCGCTCGAGATTCACATTGCCCTTGAACTGACCGCTCTTGTCGCCGGCGCCGATTGTGGTGTCGGTGTTGGCGTAGTAGCCGCCGAGTGAAAGGTCGAAGCGATCGAGGGCTGGCGACACGTCGGCGAACGATGCGGAACTTGCCAAAAGAAGGGGCGCAATCAAAAAGTGATGGCGCCGCAAACGAGGGCGTGAGAGATTAAATTTAAATAGTGAACTCATTGGGCATTTCCGTACTGATCAGTGCAGGAAATGCCAATTTAAAGAGAGCCGTGTGCAGACTCTGTGGAGGAGCCGATTTCCTTTCGCTGCGCGCGATATCTGCACGCACTACTGCAGAACTGATGCCACTCGCGCACATGCAAAAATCCGTTGCAGCACATGTAAAAAGGGAGCCGATGGGCTCCCTTTTATACGTCTGTCGATCAGTTCAGCGTTTGTCGATCGGCACGTAGGCCTGGTCTTCCGGTCCGATGTAATTCGCGCTGGGACGAATGATCTTGCCATCCTCACGCTGCTCGATCACGTGCGCACTCCAGCCCGAGGTGCGGGCAATCACGAACAGCGGCGTGAACATCGCCGTGGGCACGCCCATCATGTGGTACGCGCTGGCGGAGAACCAGTCGAGGTTGGGGAACATCTTCTTGATCTCACCCATCACTTTCTCGATGCGCTCGGACACCTCGAACAGCGTGGGATTGCCACCATCCGTGCACAGCTTGCGCGAGACTTCCTTGATGATCTCATTGCGCGGATCGGACACGGTATACACCGGATGACCGAAACCGATCACGATCTCCTTGCGCTCGACGCGGGCGCGAATATCCGCCTCCGCTTCATTGGCATTGCGATAGCGCGCGATGATTTCCATCGCCACCTCGTTCGCGCCGCCATGCTTCGGTCCGCGCAGTGCGCCGATGGCACCGGTAAGTGCGGAATACATATCCGAACCAGTACCGGCAATCACACGCGCCGCAAACGTCGAGGCATTGAACTCGTGCTCGGCGTACAGCACCAGCGACTTGTCGAGCGCATGCGCGTGCAGATCGCTGGGCTTCTTGCCGTGCAGCAGGTGCAGAAAGTGCGCGGCAATCGAGTCATCGTCGGTCTGCGTTTCGATGCGCTTGCCGTTATGGCTGAAGTGATACCAGTACAGCAGCATCGAGCCGAAGCTCGCCATCAGGCGATCGGCAATCTCGCGAGCGCCGGTGACGTTGTGATCGTCCTTTTCCGGCAGCACCGTGCCGAGTACCGAGCAACCGGTGCGCATCACGTCCATCGGATGCGTAGCGGCCGGCAGCAGCTCCAGCGCGCTCTTTACCGGCGCCGGCAGCCCACGCAGCCGCTTCAAGCGTGCACGGTAGTGATTCAGTTCGGTCCAGTTCGGCAACACGCCGTGAACCAGCAAATAGGCCACTTCCTCGAAACAGCCTTTGGCCGCCAGATCATGGATGTCATAACCGCGGTAATGCAGGTCGTTACCGCTGCGGCCGACAGTGCACAGTGCCGTATTGCCGGCCGGCACGCCGGAAAGCGCGACGGATTTCTTGGCCTTGGGCACGGTTTGCGTGGTTTCGCTCATGGATAAACCCTCGATCGATGAAACTGCGCCGGTAGGCCGGCGAAGCAAGAAGGAAAAGCGCGTTGTGCAATCAGTCGCCGGATTTGCCGTCGGCAAAAAGCTCGTCGAGCTTGCGCTCGTAAGCGTGATAGTCGAGATAGTCGTATAGCTCTTCGCGAGTCTGCATGGTCGTTACTGCAGCCTTCTGCGTGCCATCGCGACGCACTGTCTCGTAGAAATTCAGCGCCGCCTTGTTCATCGCCCGATACGCGCCGCAGCAGTAAAGGATGATGTCAACGTTCGCGCTGGCCAGTTCGTCGCGCGTAAACAGCGGAGTCTGTCCAAATTCGGTGATGTTGGCGAGGATGGGTACCTTCACAGCTGCCTTGAACTCGCGATATTGATCGAGTGTGTAGATAGCTTCGGGGAAAATCATGTCTGCGCCCGCTTCGACGCAGGCCTGCGCGCGCTCGATCGCCGATGCCAGACCTTCGACTGCAATGGAGTCGGTACGCGCCATTAGGACAAACTGATCGTCAGTGCGTGCGTCTACTGCAGCCTTCACGCGATCAACCATTTCCTCTTTCGAGACGATGGCCTTGCCGGGACGGTGACCGCAGCGTTTGGCCGCGACCTGATCCTCGATATGCAACGCACCTGCACCGGCCTTGATCAGCGATCGAACGGTTCGCGCAATATTGAACGCCCCGCCCCAACCCGTATCCACGTCGACCAGCAGCGGCAGTTCGCAGACATCGGTGATGCGGCGGATATCGGTGAGCACATCTTCCATCGTGCTGATGCCCAGGTCGGGCATACCCAATGAATTGGCAGCGACACCACCGCCGGACAGATAAATTGCCTTGAAGCCAGTGCGCTCGGCCATGCGTGCTGCATAGGCGGTAATCGCGCCGACGACCTGCAGCGGCTGTTCTTCAGCGACTGCCGCGCGAAAACGGGCGCCGGGAGATGCGTTCTTCGTCATGGCTGCTTTATCCAAAACGCCATTTTAGCGCACCGGCAAATTACACGCTCCCGCACTGCGTCAGCGGCAATCGATGAGCTCCTCTCTGGATCCCTTGTAACATGCAAGAAAAAAGCGGGCCGACTGAAAAGCCGACCCGCCGTGCTTCAAACTAAACGCTGCGCTTACTTCTTGGCAAACAGATGCTCGACGCCGGCGCGCTCTTCGCGCAGTTCTTTTTCGGTGGCGTCGATGCGTGATTGCGAGAAGGCGTTGATCTTCAAATCCTGCACGATTTCATATTTGCCGCCCTTCACCGTCACCGGGTAGCCGAAAATCACGCCCGGCGCGATACCGTACGAGCCGTCCGAGGGGATGCCCATCGAAACCCAGTCACCGTTGACGGTGCCCAGTGCCCACGTGCGCATATGATCGATCGCGGCCGACGCGGCAGATGCAGCCGACGACGCACCACGCGCCTTGATGATGGCCGCGCCGCGCTGCTGCACGGTCGGAATGAAATCGCTTTCGTACCAAGACTGGTCAATCTGCTCCAGCGCCGGCTTGCCCTTTACGGTGGTCTCGTGCAGATCCGGATACTGGGTCGAGCTGTGATTGCCCCAGATGGTGACCTTCTTGATGTCGGTAGTGTGCGCACCGGTCTTCTCGGCCAGCAGGCTCAGGGCACGGTTGTGGTCCAGGCGCACCATCGCGGTGAAGCACTTCGGATCGAGATCCGGCGCGTTCTGCTGGGCAATCAGCGCATTGGTGTTGGCCGGGTTACCGACCACCAGCACGCGTACGCCGCGCTTGGCGTGATCGTTCAGCGCCTTGCCCTGCGGACCGAAGATCGCGCCATTGGCTTCCAGCAGGTCCTTGCGCTCCATGCCAGGACCGCGCGGACGGGCGCCGACCAGCAATGCGTAGCCGACATCCTTGAACGCTACGTTGACGTCATCGGTAGCAACCACACCGGCCAGCGTCGGGAACGCGCAGTCGTTGAGTTCCATCACTACGCCCTGCAGGGTTGGCAACGCAGGGGTGATTTCCAGCAGGTGCAGGATCACCGGCTGATCCGGGCCCAGCATGTCGCCAGCAGCGATACGGAACAGCAACGCATAACCGATCTGGCCAGCGGCGCCGGTGACGGCAACTCGAACGGGTGCTTTCATGGGGTTGGCTCCTTGAGTGAGCGATGAGTGATTACGGGGGAAGACACATCTAGTAGCGACGCGCGCAGGTCACGCAGCAGGTATCGAGGCGCTCAGACCAGTTCGGCAAAGAACTGCTGAATGCGTTGCAGGCCAGGCTCGAGCTGGACCGTCGGGCAGGTGTAGGAAATGCGCAGCGCCCGCGGCTCGCCAAACGCCGAACCCGGCACGCAGGCAACGCCCTTGGCTTCAAGCAGCGCAGCGCAGAATTCCACGTCGTTGCTGATCAGCGTTCCATTGTGGCGCTTGCCGAACGCCACCGAGATGTCCGGGAACGCGTAGAAAGCCCCCTGCGGCCGCGGGCAAATGACGCCGGGAATCGCGCGCAGCGCGTCGACCACCACATCACGCTTGCCGGCAAATTCGGCGCACTTGGCCTGCGGAATGTCCTGCGGTCCGCTAAACGCGGCAATCGCGGCGGCGGTGATCACTTCCGGCAGGCTGGTGATGTGATTGGAGTTGAGCGTAGTGACCGCTTTGGCCACCGACTCTGGCCCGGCAATCAGTCCAACGCGCCAACCTGGCATGCCATACGTCTTGGACACGGAGTCGATGAAGATCAACCGCTCGCGCAACTCGGGCTTTTCCAGCACAAAGTTGTGATAGCCGATACCGTCGAAGACCATCGAGTTGTAGATATCGTCGGTAACAATCCAGGTGTCCGGATACTTTGCCAGCACGTCGGCCAGCGCAGCGATTTCTTCGCCCGTGTAGACCATGCCGGTGGGGTTGGACGGATTGTTGAACAGAAACATCTTCGGCTTGCGCTGCAATGCCGCTTCCAATTGTGCTGGTGCAAGCTTGTAGTTCTGCACCGAAGGGCATGGCAGCACGTTGACCTTGGCACCGACGATGTCGGCGATGTCGTGGTACGTGGTCCAGTAGGGCGCCGGAAAACAAATCTCGTCGCCTTCGTCGAGCAGTGTTTCAGCAAGGTTGTACAGCACGTGTTTGGCACCGATGCCAATCGAAACATTCGTGCGGCCATAACCACTGAAACCCAGCACCTCGATGTGCTTGAGGAACGCATCCAGCAAAGCATCGGGACCGCGATTGCTGCCGTACTGTCCACTATCGTGCGATAAAGCGTCGCGCGCCGCGGCATACACATGCTCACCTGGCAAAAAGTTAGGCACGCCGATCGAGAAGCTGATGATGTCGCGGCCGGCAGCCTTGAGCTGCTTTGCCTTTTCCGCAATGACCATGATCGCGCTGGGTTTGGCACGACCGACACGTTGGGCAAGTTGGGGCATGACTTTCTCTGTTCCTTTTAAGGATATGAACGCAGAAAACCTGAGAATTTTAGCATGCGGCAGCGCGTCATCCGTCGACTACCGAAAAGCCGGTGTACGCCAACCGGTGCATTCCTCGGGTAGCCCATGCATGATGCGCACGCCACCAGCGCTTCGACACGTCCCAGCCCGGGGGCACCGGCCGGCGAAATGCAGGCCAACCAACCTCAGAAAGATCTACCCAACTCTCGCGGAGGACACACGGATATGTTTCATCTGATCTGGTCCATCATCGTTGGTTTTTTCATCGGTCTGATTGCCCGCGCGCTGATTCCCGGCGCGGAACACATGGGATTCTGGATGACTGTGGTTGTCGGCATCGTGGGTTCGCTGATCGGTGGCGTGATCGGCAATCTGATAAGCCGACCGCCGCCGGGCAGCAAATTCCACCCCGCCGGTTTTCTGATGTCCATCGTTGGCGCCATCGTGCTGCTGTTGATTCTTCGCTACGCCTTCCACATGTAATTTATTGGAAGTTGCAGATAAGCACTTCGCTTGAAACAAAGCGGCGGAAATGATCCCGCCGCTTTGCAGGCCAACTGAGCAAGCCAACTAAGTCAGGCTGCCGAACCGCCGAACAGTTTGCCGGCCAAGCCTTCCAGTGCTCCCAGATTGAAACCACCGCCCTGCGAGGCGTCTGGCACTTGCCCATCGGGTGTCAGATGATCGACCGCATGCGGCAACACCTGTGAGAGTTTGCCGAGCAGTTCATTCGGATCCACACCCAGTTTGGCCGCCTGTTCCTGCACCACCGAGCCGAGGCCCCCGTTCTGCAAGGCCTGACCGAGCTGGTCGCTCGAAATCGGCTGATTCGCGCCAGTACCCACCCACGACTGCACCGCACCGCCGAGTCCGTGTTGCTGCAGGGTGCTGACCAGGCCCTGCACGCCGCCGGCGCGATCGATCAGCTGACCGGCTGCCGAAATCAATGACCCTGCACCCGCCTGTTGTCCCTGACCACCGAGCAAATCGTTGAGGAATGACATGGTCGTTCTCCTTCAATAGTGGATGATGTCTGTTGCCCGCCGATCATAGGCCGGCGCCGCGGTCGCCGCCATGACAAGCGCGCAAAAAAACCGCCGGCTGAACCGGCGGTCTGGGTGACTCGTTTGCTGCATGTCAGCTATCGCAGAGATCTAAATGTCACAGATCGGACAGCAACGGAATCAGGCGCGCTTGTCGAGCACTGCGTTCCATTCCTTCACGCGGTCGGCGTGCGCAGCCAACAAGGTATCGACGTCGCCTTCCACCGTCACTTTCTCCACCGTGTCGCCCTGCTGGACGGCATTGACCACCTTCTGGTCTTCCGCGCCGATCACTTCACCGAACACGCTGTGCTTGCCATCCAGCCATGGCGTGGCGCCATGGGTAATGAAGAACTGGCTGCCATTGGTGCGCGGACCGGCGTTGGCCATCGACAGCACGCCGGGCTTGTCGTGACGCAGCGAGGCGTTGAATTCGTCTTCGAACTTGTAGCCAGGGCCGCCGCGACCGCTGCCTTCGGGGCAACCGCCCTGCACCATGAAGTCCGCGATCACGCGATGGAACGACAGGCCGTCGTAGTAGCCGCGCTTGGCCAGATTGACGAAATTGGCCACCGTGAGCGGCGCCTTGTCATCGTGCAGACGCAGATGGATCGGGCCGCGGTTGGTGCTGAAAGTAACGTTGATGGTCATCGCAAATCCTCGGGGTTCCTTGACAACATCACCGTGTCCGGCACGGCGATGGGGCGGGAAGAATACCGCAGTCGCGTGAAGGGTCCCATAAATGCCCCGGAATGAGGTTGGGCAACGGTAGTGGCAGCTGGCCATCGACGGACCACTTCCGACCGGCCCGGCGACGCAACGCGGCACCACCAGAGCCGCCGAATGAACGAATTGACGAAACCGCAGGCAAGCTGACACATAAGTCCGTATAATCGACAAGTTAATCCTTCTGTTAAACCATCAGGCGGCCCATCCGGCGCCGGCCGAGTCTTTTATGTCTATCGAAAAACTGCGCAATATCGCCATCGTCGCCCACGTCGATCACGGCAAGACCACCCTCGTCGATTGCCTGCTCAAGCAGTCCGGCACGTTCTCCGATCGCACGGTGCTGGCTGAACGCGTGATGGATTCGAACGACCAGGAAAAAGAGCGTGGCATCACCATCCTGGCGAAGAACACCGCGATCCAGTGGCGCGACAACCGCATCAACATCGTCGACACACCGGGACATGCTGACTTCGGCGGCGAAGTGGAACGCGTGCTGTCGATGGTCGACTCGGTGCTGATCCTGGTCGATGCGATGGACGGCCCGATGCCGCAGACACGCTTCGTGACGCAGAAGGCGTTCGACATGGGCTTCAAGCCGATCGTGGTGATCAACAAGATCGACCGCCCTGGCGCGCGCCCGGACTGGGTGCTGGACCAGACATTCGATCTGTTCGATCGCCTCGGCGCCACCGACGAGCAGCTCGACTTTCCGGTGGTCTATGCCTCGGCCCTGCACGGTTACGCCAGCCTCAGCAGCGAAGCGCGCGAAGGCGACATGACCCCGCTGTACGAAGCGATCATGCAACACGTGAGTGCGCCGAACGTCGATCCGGACGGTCCGTTCCAGATGCGCATCAGCCAGCTCGACTACAACAGCTACGTCGGCCTGATCGGCATCGGCCGCATCCAGCGCGGCAAGATCAAGACCAACCAGCAGGTCTCGGTGGTCGATCGCCACGGCAAGAAGCGCACCGGCAAGGTGTTGCAGGTGCTGGGCTTCATGGGCCTGGAACGCCGCGAAGTGGCCGAGGCCGAAGCCGGCGACATCGTCGCGATCTCCGGCCTGGAAGGCCTGAGCATCTCCGACACGGTCTGCCAGCTTGATACACCCGAGGCGCTCGAAGCGCTGACCGTTGACGAGCCGACCATCAGCATGACCTTCCAGGTCAACAACTCGCCGTTCGCCGGCAACAAGGACAAGAGCGGCGGCAAGTTCATCACCAGCCGCCAGCTGCGCGAGCGCCTCGAGCGCGAAACGCTGCACAACGTGGCGCTGAAGGTCGAGGAAGGTTCGGACCCGGACAAGTTCCTGGTCTCCGGTCGCGGCGAGCTGCATCTGTCGGTGCTGATCGAGAACATGCGCCGCGAGGGCTACGAGTTGGCCGTGTCGCGTCCCGAAGTGATCATCAAAGAAATCGACGGCAAGATGATGGAGCCGATCGAACAGCTGGTGGTCGACGTCGAAGAGGTTCACCAGGGCGGCGTGATGGAGCGCTTGGGCATGCGCAAGGGCCAGCTGAAGAACATGGAATCGGACGGCCGCGGTCGCGTGCGCCTGGACTATGAAATCCCGGCGCGTGGCCTGATTGGCTTCCAGACCGAGTTCCGCACGCTGACCCAGGGCGGCGGACTGCTGTTCCACGTGTTCGACCATTACGGCCCGAAGGCCGACGGTGCGATCGCCAAGCGCCAGAACGGCGTGATGATCTCCAACGCCACCGGCTCCACGCCGGCCTATTCGCTCGGACCGTTGCAGGATCGCGGCAAGCTGTTCGCGGCCGAAGGCGACGAAGTGTACGAAGGCCAACTGGTGGGTATCCACGCCAAGGACAACGACCTCACGGTCAACGTCATCAAGGGCAAGCCGCTGACCAATATGCGCGCGTCGGGCAAGGACGATGCGATCCAGCTCTCACCGGCGATCAAGTACTCGCTCGAACAGGCGCTGGAGTTCATCGAGGACGATGAGCTGGTGGAAATCACCCCGAAGGAAATCCGCCTGCGCAAGCGTCACCTCACCGAGAGCGACCGCAAGCGTTCGTCGCGCAGCTGAGTTGTCGCGCAATCCATAAAAAGGCCGCCGAAAGGCGGCTTTTTTATGTCGTGGACTTCGTTAGGCCATATTCCAGCATTTCAACCAGCGCATTGAAAAACTCCCCGCCGCCCGAAGGTCAGCGAGGACAAAGACAACGCCGCCAGCGGCCAATCAGAGTGCGCGGCTGAAACCAACCAGCACGGAGCTTCCGTGGTCGCCATCGATCAGCGGGCTGTTGCTGATCTTGTCCGGCAATACGCTGTATCTGGCACCGATCATCAGCGCCCACTTTGCGCCGATGGGCCGGGTCAAATTGACGCCCACTTGCGGAATCAACGCACCGCCCGGCTCATAGCCAGGCACACCGCGGCGTACTTCGTCCGGATGGATGCCGTAGTAATAGTCGGCAACCTTGGACGACAGGAAAGTGGCACCGACCGTCGGGGTAATCCGGAAGCCGCCCCATTGCAGCGGATAGCCATATTCCAAGGAATATTCCGCCCCTTCGCTGCTGCCCGATATATCGGTCTTGGCCACCGCCTTCAGCTGCCCGAGGCTACCGGTCCACGACGCGGCGAAACCGGCATCGATGCTGCGATCGCGATCCTCCAGGTCATTTCGGTTGATGCCTCGGCGAGCCAGAGCGGCCCGGTCGAAATCGGATGCATCGATGTTGTTGAAACCGGTCGTGATGATGGCATCGACGACAAAGCCGTCGGACTTCAGCAAATGGATACCGCCGGTGATCCCGCGGAAGAAAAAGCGGTCGCCCTCATAGTCGACCAGCGGAAACGGCGTCACCTTCGAGCCCTGTCCGACATAGGCGTTGTCGGATACGGCCACTCCCAAGCCAAGCCGCCAGCGCGGGGCTGTCGCCGCATCCGTCTGATCGTCCGGCGCGGCCGTCGATTGAGCCCACACACTTGCCGGCATCAGCATGATCAAGAGGCAGGAATATAGTTTTTTCATCGGACAACTTTCCTTGAGTAATCGCTGTAAAGGTTGTTTCGCGAGCACGGACCGTCTCGCGATATCAGCGATCACGATGACCGCTTCGAATCGTCACCAGCATGTCCAGCAGCCGTGCCGTGGCACCCTCCTCGACCAGTTGCTGAGCCGTCTTGCCGCCCAGCTCGCAGATCACGTCACAGCTAAACCAGTGCATGACCTTATCGGCATCCGGTTCGATGCCCCTGGCAACGGAAAGCACGACTGCTCGCTCCCACTCGACCCGGGTACGCGACGTCGTCATGCTGCTCTTCATGGGCGCGGGAGGCGGCACGTCGCCGAGCAGAATGGGCTGACGTCGCTGGAGCAAGTTGCGGAATGTCGCAGGCATCGGGAGTGCCATGGCGGCTGGGGAGGTAGCGCATACTGACAATGCGATATGTCCCGCGTTTCTCCCGAAAAATATCCTACCGCAACAATGTTTCATTACTGAAATATGTGCTTATCTGCTGGCGTTGCCGTATAACAGCGGGCATCAGATTCAGGGGAAGCAAGGTGATCGCCGTGCCCAACATCCTAGTCGTCGATGACGACGAAGAGCTTCTTGCATTAATCAAGAAATTCCTTGAGCGATACGATTATAAAGTCGAAGTCGCAGGCTCGGGCTCGCAGATGGATACAGCAATGGCCAGCAGGGATTTCGACGCGCTGATTCTCGATGTCATGCTGCCTGGCGAAGACGGCTTCAGCTTGTGCAAGCGGGTAAGAGCCGCATCGAGCAGCCTGCCTATCATCATGCTGACCGCAGTGACGGAAACCACCGATCGCATCGTCGGCCTTGAACTGGGTGCGGATGATTATCTGGCCAAGCCCTTCGATGCGCGCGAGCTGCTGGCACGAATCCGTGCTTTGCTGCGCCGGGCTACGCTGCGCCAGACCAGTGCCGATCATCACCCCGGCCTGCTGTTCGGAAGCTGGCGACTCGACCTGGCCAAGCGCGAATTGCGTTCCAGCGACATGACTCTGGTGCCGCTGTCCAGCGGTGAGTTCGAGCTGCTGCTGGCCTTTCTCGAACATCCACAGCGCTTGCTGACGCGTGAGCAACTGATCGACTACGCGCGAGGCTCAGCCCACGAAGTGTTCGATCGCAGTATCGACGTCCAGATCAGCCGCATCCGGCGAAAGATTGAAACCGATACGCGCAATCCGGAAATGATACGCACGGTGCGCAACGCCGGTTACATCTTCACCATGCCGGTCGAACACGCGCAATGAAACGCCATCACGTATTCGACAGCATTGCCTGGTGGTTTGCGCTCAATGTGGCCGGTGCCATCCTGATCGCGCTGCTGATGTGCATGGTCTTTGTGCAATTCGCCGGCGTCTGGGCGCAGCCCTCTGTCGAAAGCGCCGGGTTGATTGAACAGGCAGCCGGCATTGCCCTCACGATCGATAAAGTCCCTGCCACCGAGCGCGCGCAGCTGGCCCTGAAGCTCACCACACCCGCCTTCGCTACGCAGTGGTATCCACAACGCGACCAGGTTCCAATATCGGCTGATCATGACAAGAAAGAACACGATACCCGTTGGGTCAAGCTCACCCGTATGCTGGGCCGACCCGATGCCGGCGTGCTGGCCTCCAGTCCCGATGACGTCGCCGCGAACGCCGCGAACGCACTGCGCAAATATGCCATCGCCATCGAGCTGTCCGACCACAGCTGGATCATGTTCGACACGGCCCAGCGCAGTTGGGGTATCGCTCGCGGTTTACAGATATTGCTAACCATTCTGTTCCTTCTGCTTTCGAGCGGCATCATCGCCAGTGCAGCTGGCCGGCGGCTGGCACGACCCGTGCAGCGATTTGCCGATGCTGCCGAAACCTTCGGCGCCGGTTCGCGTGCCGAGCCATTGCCGCTGGTCGGCCCGCTGGAAATCCGCGAGGCAGCGGCAGCGTTCAACGCCATGCAGGAGCGCATCCAGCAGTTGATGGATAGCCGCACCGAAATGCTCACGGCGATCTCGCATGATCTGCGCGCACCACTTACGCGCATGCGCTTGCGCGGCGAATTCATCGAAGATAACGAGCAACAGCGAAAACTGTTTCGCGATGTCGACGAAATGCAGGCCATGGTCGAGGCCAGTCTGGCGTTCTTCCGACTGGATGGTCAGCAAGAGGAAATGACCCGTTTCGAGCTGGGCGAACTGATCCATACCGTAGTGGATGATTTCCGTGACATGGGCCAGCCGGTAGAGTCCGCTCATTTGATGCCGCTGGTTTACCTGGGTCGCCCGCTGGCACTCAAGCGGGTGCTTACCAATCTTATCGACAATGCAGTGAAGTACGGCAGCAGGGCGCTCATCACGTTGAGCGCGCAGAATAGCCAAGTCATCATTACCATCGACGATGACGGCCCCGGCGTCCCTCCCAGCCTGATACCCAAGCTTTTCCTGCCCTTTTTCCGGATCGAAGCCTCACGCAATCGCGCAACCGGCGGCTTTGGTCTGGGGCTGCCCTCGGCCCGTTCGATCATGCGCAACCACGGCGGCGAGCTCACCTTGGAAAACCGCCAGCCACATGGCCTGCGCGCTACCGTCTTTCTGCCCAATGCTTCGGGCGACGTGTGAAGCCCCAAGGAGACTCCTTGAAACGGTTTCCGCTTGATTCAAGACAACTGACGCTTACAGAACCACGCCCTCGCGAATCAACTCGATAAAAGCGCGCAACGCAGCAGGGACGTGACGATGACCCGGGTAATACAGACGCATGCCCGGAAACGGTGGTGTCCAGTCGTCCAGCACCTGCACCAGTCGGCCCGCAGCAAGATCCTCCGCAACATACCACTCGGACACGAAAGCAAGGCCAATACCAGCGCGAACGGCCTGCGCGATCATCCGAGGCTCATCCAGAATCAGCGGACCCTGCACGTCGACCGCTAACGATTCACCATGACGCTCGAGCTCCCAGCGGTAAATCCCGCCGTGCGACATGCGCAGGCGAATACACGCGTGCGCGGCCAGATCGCCCGGCACCTGCGGCGGCGGGTGATGCTCAAAATACGACGGCGCACCGACCACGATTAAGCGTTGATCACCACCAATCGGCACGGCGATCATGTCGCGCGGCACCGACTCCTCCAGCCGGATGCCGGCGTCAAAGCCTGCAGCGACGATATCCACCAGGCGCGCCTCAGTAACAATGTCCACCGTCATGCCTGGATGGCGTTGCATGAAAGCGAGCACCAGCGGCGCGAAGATCATCTGTGCGGCACCGGTTGATGCATTGATGCGCAGCGTTCCAGTCAGTGACTGATCCTGCGGGTTGATTTCCTCGGACGCGCGGCGAATTTCGACCAGCGCCGGGGTGATCCGGTCGGTGAAACGTCGTCCCGCCTCGGTCAGCGACACGCTGCGGGTGGTGCGATGGAATAGCCGCGAACCCAGCCGTGCCTCCAGTCCTGCAATGGCGTTGCTGACCGCCGAGGTCGACATGCCCATCTCAGCCGCCGCACCGCGAAAGCTGCCGCGTCGCGCCACAGCCAGCACGGCCTCCAGTTCGACCAGTCCCGAGCGATGCATTATCCTGATTTCCAGAATGACCTATCCAGTAAGTCCTAGCTTATCAAAACAATCGTCGACGCCCAGACTGTGCGGATGCCGGATCAACCGGCGTTCGCGGAGATCGGCCATGCAGAACATCGAGACCATTTACATCGGCGGCGCGTTCGTCACGCCTCACGGCGAAGAGCGCTTCAACCTGTTCAACCCGGCGAAGGGCGAAGTCATCGGCCAGGTACGGCTAGCGGACGAACAGGATGCCAACCAGGCTATCGCCGCTGCCAAACACGCATTCCCCGCGTTTGCCCGCACGTCCAGGGCCGAGCGGCTCGGCTGGCTCAGCCGCATGCACACGGCGATCGAGGCACGCGAAGATGAGCTCAATGAGGCGATCATCGAGGAATACGGCGCACCGGTGTCGCGAGCGCGATGGATGGCCAAGCACGCCGCAAGCGTTTTTCTCGATATGTCGCTGGTGCTGGAAAACTATGACTTCAACCGCCGCGTCGGCAGCGCCAAGGTGGTGATGCAACCGGCCGGCGTGGTCGGCCTGATCACGCCATGGAACAGCAATGCCGGTTTTATCTGCGGTAAGCTCGCCACCGCCATTGCGGCCGGTTGCACCGCCGTGATCAAACCCAGCGAAATGAGCGCCATCCAGACCCGCATCGTCACCGAGGCATTGCATGAGGCTGGGCTGCCACCTGGCGTCTTCAATATTGTCACCGGCCGCGGCGAGACCGTGGGCGCGACGATCAGTGCCCATCCGGATGTCGCCAAGATCTCCTTTACGGGCTCCACAGCGGTGGGTAAATCCATCCTGCGTGCCGGCGCCGAGACGCTGAAGCGCATCACCCTCGAACTGGGTGGCAAATCGCCGGTACTGGTGCTCGACGATGCCGACCTCGCGATCGCAATACCAATGGCCATCCAGGCGGGTTTCATGAACAGCGGTCAGGCCTGCATCGCCGGCACGCGCATCCTGGTGCCGGCCTCGCGCATGGCCGAGGCCGAGGCAATTGCAAAGGCGGCTGTGGAAGCTACCGTGGTGGGCGACCCGCGTCATTTCGGCACCGACATCGGCCCCATGGTCAGCCAGAAACAGTGGGACCGCGTGCAGCGCTATATCAACCTGGGCATAGAAGAAGGGGCTCGCCTCGTTGCGGGCGGCCCGGGATTGCCAGACGGCCTAGCTGCTGGCTGGTTCGTCCGACCTACCTTGTTTGCCGACGTGCGCAACGACATGAGGATTGCCCGCGAAGAAATCTTCGGACCGGTGCTATGCCTCATTTCATATGAGGACGAAGAAGACAGTATCGCCATTGCCAATGACACTCCCTACGGCCTGCAGGGTTATGTGATGTCGACCGATATCGAACGAGCGAATCGAGTCGCCGGACGCATCGACGCGGGACGCGTGCTGATCAATACGTTGGCACACGAGCCAAAAGCACCATTCGGCGGTTTCAAGCAGTCCGGCCTGGGACGCGAGTACGGCACCTTTGGACTTGACGCATACCTGGAACCCAAGTCGTTGCTGGGCCTGCACGCTGCCTGATGCATGTAGCGCAACGCGCAGAAACCCCGCACTGACTATCAAAAGCCGCCGCAAGGCGGCCGCAGAAAGTCTTATCTGCGCTTTGATCAGCGTCCAGTCACCTTGGATTTCTCAGGCGCCACCCGCAAACCTGGCCGCTGTCGAGCCAGTTTGCGCAGCAGTTCGGCAAAAGCCTGCAGGTCGACATGCCATGGCGACGCATCGCGCCAGTGCAACGCAATCTCTCTGCCTGGCGCCTGCCCGGTGAGCTTGGCCAGCACGATATTGGGCATCGAGGCCAAGCGCTCATGCGCCAACGCGGGTACCAGGGCATAGCCGCCGCGCAGGCTGACCAAGGCGGCAAGGCTTTCCAGGCTGACGTCCTGCACGTAGCCACGCGACGCCTGCGCGCTCTCGCTGCCCGTGCCGTTCAAGCCATCCGCGTGACCTTCGGCCATCAGTATCGCTTCGGCCGGATCGAGCTGCTCCAGCGACAGGCTGCGCTTGCCGGCCAATGGATGATCGGCGCGCAGCATCAATTCCCATGGCTCGAAAAACAGCGGCCGCACCGCGATGCCGCTGATGGGCGGCCCTGCCGGTGCCAGTACCGCGTCGAGCTCACCTTCATGCAGACGACGCAGCAGGCCGCGCGGCTTGCCTTCGGAAATGCCCAGACGCGCACCGGGAAAGTGCTGCGGAAAGGGCTCGATCAAATGCGGTAGCAGATAGGGACCGAGTGACGCCGGCAAACCGAGCCTCAACTCGCCACCGAAGGCTACCGCGCCCGCGCGCGCCATTTGCTGGAGATGCTCGGCTGCAGTGAGCACGGCGGCAATTTGTGCCAACAGCTGATGACCGCCAGCGGTCGGCACGATGCGCCGACCACCGCGCTCGAACAATGGCGAACCGAGCGCCTGCTCCACCTTCTGAACCTGATGCGAGAGTCCCGACGGGCTGATGTGCATCGCCCGCGCGGCACTGTTGAAACTGCCGTGCTGATGCACTGCCTGCACCAGCGCAAGATCGCGCAGCGAGACGGCGGATAAAGTCATCGAAATCATCGAACGCTGCATGTCATCAAAGGCGTTTGTGTGAGGTAGTCATCGGGTTCATGCTGGGCCGTGAAGTTCAGCCACAAGCGTTGGCAAAGTCTACTCGTCGTACCCGTTTTCAGGCGCGCCGGGAACGACACGACCTGCGATCAAGGTCGCGACCATCCGGCGTTTGGGCGATAATTGCGTTTTACCAAGCCGGCGAATCGCTCTCGCCACGCTTGCAGTCATCCCAGCCGCAGGATCAGCCAGGAACCTACCCATGAAAGACACCTTTTCCGTACGCGACACTCTCGAGGTCAATGGCCAGCACCACGTATTCGCCAGCCTGACCAAACTCGGCGAGCGTTTCGACCTGAAGCGGCTACCGTATTCGCTGAAGATCCTGCTGGAGAACCTGCTGCGCCACGAAGACGGCGTCAACGTGACCTCGAAGGAAATCGAGGCGATCGCGAAATGGGATGCCAAGGCCGAACCCGAGATCGAAATCGCCTTCATGCCCGCCCGCGTGGTGCTGCAGGATTTCACCGGCGTACCCTGTGTGGTTGACCTGGCCGCGATGCGTGATGCCGTGGTGAAGCTGGGCGGCGATGCAAATCAGATCAACCCGCTGGCACCAGCCGAGCTGGTCATCGACCACTCCGTGCAAGTCGACGTCTACGGTTCCGAGTCTGCGCTGGAAAAGAACGTCGAGATCGAGTTCGAGCGCAACCAGGAGCGTTACTCGTTCCTGCGCTGGGGGCAAAAAGCGTTCAACAATTTCAAGGTCGTGCCGCCGCGCACGGGCATCGTGCATCAGGTCAATCTGGAGCATCTGGCTCGCGTGGTGTTTACCGCTGACAAGGACGGCGAGAGCTGGGCCTACCCGGACACCGTGTTCGGCACGGATTCGCACACCACCATGATCAATGGCATCGGTGTACTGGGCTGGGGCGTAGGCGGTATCGAGGCCGAGGCCGCCATGCTGGGCCAACCGTCCTCCATGCTGATTCCGCAGGTCGTCGGCTTCAAGCTGACCGGCAAGCTGCCGGAGGGCGTAACCGCCACTGACCTAGTACTGACAGTGACGCAGATGCTGCGCAAGCTCGGCGTGGTCGGCAAGTTCGTCGAGTTCTTCGGCGACGGCCTCAAGCACCTGCCGCTGGCAGACCGCGCCACCATCGCCAACATGGCACCCGAGTATGGCGCGACCTGTGGCATCTTCCCGATCGATCAGGAGGCGCTGAACTACATGCACCTCTCCGGCCGCGGCGATGCACAGATCAAGCTGGTCGAGGCGTATGCCAAGGCGCAGGGTTTGTGGCATGACGAGAACACCCCGCACGCCGAGTTCACCACCACGCTGGAACTCAACCTTGCCGACGTACGCCCGTCGCTGGCCGGCCCGAAGCGTCCACAGGATCGCGTACTGCTGGAAGACGTCAAGCAGAGCTACCTCGATGCCGTCGGCAGCCTCACCGCCAATCGCAAGCAGTCCAGCGAAGCGACTGCCGATTTCGCCAATGAAGGCGGAGCTACGGCGGTTGGCAATCTGGCCAATACGGTCAGCCATGGTGGCGTGCGCGTCGAGAAAGACGGCGAATCCTTCAGCCTGTACGACGGCTCGGTAGTCATCGCCGCAATCACTTCATGCACGAACACTTCCAACCCGGCCGTGATGCTCGGTGCCGGTCTGCTGGCCAAGAAAGCTGCTGCGCGTGGCCTCAAAGCCAAACCGTGGGTGAAGACGTCGATCGGACCCGGTTCGCTGGTGGTCACCGATTATCTGAAGAAGACCGGCCTGCTGGAGGAACTCGAGAAGATCGGCTTCTACATCGTCGGCTACGGCTGCACCACCTGCATCGGCAACTCCGGCCCCCTGCCCGAAGAAATCAGCAAAGGCATCAGCAAGGGTGACCTCGCTGTGGCATCGGTGCTCTCGGGTAACCGCAACTTCGAAGGCCGTGTGCATCCGGAAGTGAAGATGAACTACCTGGCTTCGCCGCCGCTGGTGGTCGCCTACGCATTGGCCGGCTCGCTGCATGTCGATCTGAGCAAGGACCCGATCGGCGAAGGCAGCGATGGCAAGCCGGTGTACCTGAAGGACATCTGGCCGTCCAACCAGGAAATCTCCGACGCGATCGCCAGCTCGATCAACCCGGCCATGTTCGAGAAGAACTACGCCGACGTGTTCAAGGGCGACAGCCGCTGGAACCAGATCGAATCGCCCGACGGTGCGACGTATGCCTGGGACGATTCCACCTACATCAAGAATCCACCCTACTTCGACGGCATGAGCAAGGAAGCCGGCACCATCGAGGACATTCATGGCGCGCGCGTGCTCGGCCTGTTCGGCGACTCGATCACCACCGATCACATCTCGCCGGCCGGTTCGATCAAGAAGGACAGCCCGGCGGGCCGTTTCCTGATCGAGAAAGGCGTCGAGCCGCACGACTTCAATTCCTACGGCTCGCGTCGCGGCAACGATGACGTGATGGTGCGCGGCACCTTCGCCAACATCCGCATCAAGAACCTGATGCTGGATGGCGTCGAAGGCGGCTATACCCGGCACGTGCCGAGCGGCGAACAGCTGGCGATCTACGACGCGGCCATGAAGTACAAAGCCGATAAGACGCCGCTGGTCGTGCTGGCAGGCAAAGAGTACGGCACCGGTTCATCGCGCGACTGGGCAGCCAAGGGCACATTGCTGCTGGGCGTAAAGGCTGTGATCACCGAGAGCTTCGAGCGCATCCATCGCTCCAACCTCGTCGGCATGGGTGTGCTGCCCTGCACGTTCAAGAACGGCGAGAATGCGCAGTCACTCGGCCTGACCGGCAAGGAAACTTTCGACATCACCGGTCTGGATGACGGCAAGTCGAAGGAAGCCAAGGTAGTCGCGACCCGCGAGGACGGCAGCAAGAAGGAGTTCACCGTGCAGGTGATGTTGCTGACTCCGAAAGAGCGCGAATTTTTCCGCCACGGCGGCATTCTGCAGTATGTGCTGCGTCAGCTGGCGAACAAGAAAGCCGCCTGAGTCGGTGTGGATGAGTAACCGCCAGAAATGAAAACAGCCCCGGAATCCCGGGGCTGTTTTTTAAGGACGTTAACCACGTCGCGCATGGCTCATCATTGCATCAGTTGCTTCCAACTCGCCGTATAGCAGTCCCACTTGCCGTCGTCCTTGCGCCATGCCGACTCGACCTGATAAACGCCCAGCTTGTCCGGAAGCACGTGACTGCCACGGGTCAAAGTAACCGTGAGAGTCCCCATCATCCGATCACCCCGATGCTCGATGGTGACTGGACCGGTGGTGACCCCGATATGATCGCCGCGCAACGCGACCAGTCGCATCATGTTGGCCAGGGAGCGCTTGTCCAGCTCGCCAGCGTTGCCGTCGAAGTCATTACTAAGCGGCTCGACCGCGCCACTTGTGTCACCGGTTTCGGCAGCGTTTGCCACGGAAGCAATCGCCTGACGAACCTGCTCCTCATCCGGCGTGTGCCGGCAGCCCGACAGAAGCGCCGTCGACAGCGCAACGCAGAGCGTGAGACCCGCTATTTGAAGCCATCGAATCATCTGAAAATCTCGCTGCGGCGCGGCTTGCCGCTCTGCAGGGGCTATGCTCCAATGCGTGAGCGTATGGACCAATGCAACTTCTTCCACCATCGATCCATCGGCAACTTTGAGTTGCCATCGATGCCGAACTTAATCGATCCCGTTGTTACCGATCAAGAATTGAGAAACCAAGCATGAGCAATGAACGTCCGTGGCTGGATCACTACCCGGCCGGCGTGCCAGCGCAGATCAATATCGACGATTACGCTTCGGTCGCGGCGGTGATCGACGAGGCTTTCACGAACTTTGCTGATCGCCCTGCCTTCACCAATTTCGGCAAGACGCTCAGCTATCGCGAAATTGACGAGTCGAGTCGGCAGTTTGCCGGTTACCTCACCGGTGTGCTGAAGCTCGGCAAAGGTGATCGCATCGCGATCATGCTGCCCAATGTGCTGCAGTATCCGATCGCACTCTTTGGCGCCTTGCGTGCCGGTCTGGTGGTGGTCAACACCAACCCGATGTACACCGCGCGCGAGCTGCGGCATCAACTGGAAGATTCCGGCGCCAAGGCCATTCTGGTACTCGACAATTTCGCCGCGACGCTGCAGGAAGTGCTCGCGCAGACCCACGTGCAACATGTCGTTACGACCGGTCTTGGCGATCTGCTGGGCGCGAAGGGTGTGTTGATCAACTTCGCGCTCAAGCACATCAAGAAGATGGTGCCTGCGTTCAACATTCCGCACGCTGTGCGCTTCCGCGACGCTCTCGTACAAGGCAATGCGCATCCGCTGAAACCGGTGCAGCTGAGTCACGACGATATCGCCTTCCTGCAATACACAGGCGGCACCACTGGCGTAGCCAAGGGCGCCATGCTGACGCACGGCAATATGGTCGCCAACATGCTGCAGGCCGGCGCGTGGTTTTCGGCCAAGATCCGGCCAGGCGAAGAGATCATCATCACCGCGTTGCCGCTGTATCACATCTTTGCGCTGACCTGTAATTGCTTCATCTTTCTGCGCTTTGGCGGACAGAGCATTCTCGTCACCAATCCACGCGATATGCCGGCTTTCGTGAAGGAACTGGCCAGCGTGAAATTCACCTCGATCACCGGTGTGAATACCTTGTTCAACGGCTTGCTGAACACACCCGGTTTTGATCGAGTGGATTTCTCTCACCTGCGCATGAGCTTCGGTGGTGGCATGGCCGTGCAGCGTACGGTGGCCGAAAAATGGCAAAAGGTTACCGGCTGCGCCTTGGTTGAAGGCTACGGCATGACCGAGAGCTCGCCGGTCGCCACCATCAATCCGCTGGTCGATGGCGCCCGTTTCAGCGGTTCGATCGGGCTACCCATTCCCTCCACCGAAATCGGCATTCAGGACGACGATGGCAAACCGCTGGCGATGGGCGAAGTTGGCGAAATTTGCATCCGCGGACCGCAAGTCATGAAGGGGTACTGGGAGCAGCCTGGCGAAACCAGCAAAGTACTCAGCAGCGATGGCTGGCTGCGTACGGGTGACCTCGGCCGCATCGACGAGACCGGCCTCGTCTATATCGTGGATCGCAAGAAGGACATGATTCTGGTGTCCGGCTTCAACGTGTATCCCAACGAGATCGAAGATACCGTGATGCAGAATCCGGGCGTGGCCGAAGTGGCTGCCGTCGGTGTGCCGGACGAACACTCCGGCGAAGTCGTAAAGCTGTTCGTGGTGCGCAAGGACCCGAACCTCACGGTCGAGGCGCTCAAGGAGTTCTGTCGCGAAAACTTTACCGGTTACAAGCGACCAAAACTGATCGAATTCCGCGATGAGTTGCCGAAAAGCAACGTCGGCAAGATTCTTCGCCGCGAGCTGCGCGACGAAAAAAAGACGGCAGCCTGAGATTTATCAGTCGATCTTTTAGGGGCGCCATGCCGCAGAAGCATGGCGTCACTCAGCTGTCTTTCCAGTATTCGAGTATGTCGGCGTAACCGCCCAGCAGATTCCACAACGGCACCTGCTTGTCTTCGGGAATGTGGCTGTAGGAAAAGCCGATGTGATGATCGGAAATCCGGGCAACTGACGCCTCGAGATGGATGTGCAGGTTGTGGCCGAAGATCATATCGAGCACCCAGCGCTGCCCCAGCTCGCCGGCCCAGCCGAGTGGGCGTCGCAGCAGGGCTCCGGTTGCCGAGATATCCACCAGCTCGGTCGGGTGCGACTCGTCATGTCGGCTCATCAATACCGTTGTCTCAATTTGCATTCGAGCAGGACGCAGTTGCTCCGGCTCTTTTCCACCTTTTCCATTTTCGTCGCTCGTCATCGTCCACCGTCCATTTGCGCTCACGCTTGCCAGCCTCGGCAAAACGCTTAACCCCATCTTCCTGAGAGCGGCCTACGCGTCATTGGGTAACTTGTTCGCTCCCAATCATCGCATCTGCCACAGTCATTGCGTGAAATGCTGTTGCCTGAATTTTGAAACCAAAAAAACCAATTCTGTTGTTATGGCGAATGGCTAAGCAATCGGCGTGCCACTCGGTGAAATGCATCGTCCATGTCCGTTTGCCAGTCCGAAAGCGCAGCAAAATGTT
The DNA here is from genome assembly GCF_014207165.1 of Rhodanobacter sp. MP1X3. Taxonomy (NCBI): domain Bacteria; kingdom Pseudomonadati; phylum Pseudomonadota; class Gammaproteobacteria; order Lysobacterales; family Rhodanobacteraceae; genus Rhodanobacter; species Rhodanobacter sp. MP1X3. Next base: position 126,479 of record NZ_JACHCO010000009.1, read on the forward strand.
CTGGAGGATGATAAATCGCGGAACATCATGCTGACTCAAAATCTCTACGCTCCGAATGGAAGCTCGTATTTCGTCTTGCCAAACCGCATCTAACGTCACGCCATGCCGCGGACAGACGCTTTAGGTCACATCCGGCCCATCCACTCGCTACATGCATAGCGAGATAACGCAATATTTATCGATCCAATGACGGAAGAGCTGAAGCTGGCAGCCACCAAGTCATAGCTGCAAATTAAGCGCATTGACTGGACTTGTCGCAAAGCAGCCGCTACTCTCTGGTTGCGCGCGGTTCCATGGGAACTAGGCATGTCGACAACACTCGATAGCCAATGGCAACTGCCGATGCTCTTAAATCGATCGATTGAACAGTCAGCGGCTTCCATTTAGCCTCACTGGCCTGCGTACTTACCGCGGCTGACAACCCGGATCTGGCGCACAACGGTCGCCCGCGGCCCGCCTGACCGAACCACGACTGCGTGGATTCATCTTGCCCGTCGCGACGATGACGCTTGACGCGTGTCGACTGAACTGATTTTTGAAACAGGTGTAATCGGGGACGCCCCTCCGCCGTCTCGTTTCGAGTACGGATATTCCCCGGGTGGTATCGATCCCGGAATGATTCCGATCTGATGAATGCACTGCCAGCCGCTGAAGGCGGCCCAACGATATGTATTGATGAGCACTGAGCCAGTCGAGCCCGAGAGCCCGGTAGCCACACCAGCTGACGCATTCGCGTCGATACCGCAGCAGCAGGAAATGCCGCTGGCTATCGTTCGCGGGCAGCCGATGCTGCAGATGCCGCAGGACCTTTACATTCCGCCGGATGCGCTTGAAGTCATACTGGAAGCGTTCGAGGGACCGCTCGATCTGCTGCTGTACCTGATTCGCCGGCAGAACCTGGACATTCTCGACATACCGGTCGCCGAGATCACCCGGCAATACATGACCTACATCGAGCTGATGCGCGATGTGATGCGACTGGAATTGGCGGCCGAATACCTGCTGATGGCCGCGATTCTGGCCGAGATCAAATCGCGGCTGCTGCTGCCGCGACCGCCGGCCGAAGAGGGGCTGGAGCTCGATCCACGGGCTGAATTGGTGCGACGTTTGCAGGAGTACGAACGGTTCAAGCGGGCAGCGGAAGATATCGAAACGCTGCCTCGGCTCGAACGCGACACTGTCGTGGCGCATGCGGAGGTGGGCGAGCGCAATGTCATCAAGTTGCCGCCGCCGCTGGAATTGACCGAGCTGCTGCTGGCATTGAAAGACGTGATGCATCGGGCGGAGTTGTTCGGGCATCACGCCATCAAGCGTGAGGCGCTCAGCGTGCGTCAGCGCATGGGCGAATTGTTGAGCCGGCTGGATGACGGCAATTTTCACCGTTTCGAAAATCTGTTCGACATCAGCGAAGGGCGCCTCGGCATCGTGGTGACCTTCCTGGCCATGCTGGAACTGGCCAAGGAATTGCTGGTGGATATTGTGCAGGAGGAGCCGCTGGCGCCTATTTATGTGAAGGCGAAAGTGAGTCAATCCGAGGAATACATGGAGACGGATACCGATGACGCGCGGAGAGATTCGGCATCGGTCGAACCTTCGCTCATCGAATCGAGCTCCAAATAGCTGTACTCCAAATAATCGTGATCCAAATGAAGCGGCAATCAACCAGGCAACAACCATTGAATCGGCATCCGACCTAAGGCACATGCAGATCGAGCAACTCAAACCCATTATCGAGGCTGCCCTGCTGGCCTCCAGTCAGCCGATGACGGTTCATCAGCTGGGCGACATCTTCAACGAAACCGATGACGTCAGCCCCGAACTCATTGCCCGTGCGCTCGAAGCGCTGGGCAGTGACTGCGACGGTCGTGGTGTCGAACTCAAGGAAGTGGCGTCCGGCTTTCGTTATCAGGTGCGTCAGGACGTACACGCCTGGATATCGCGGCTATGGAGCGAAAAGCCCAGCCGCTATTCACGTGCCCTGCTGGAAACACTGGCGTTGATCGCCTACCGCCAACCGATCACGCGTCCCGAAATCGAACAGATTCGTGGTGTGGTGGTGTCGTCGAACATCATCAAGACAATGGAAGAGCGCGAATGGATCCGCGTGGTTGGCTACCGCGACGTGCCGGGCAAGCCTGCGCTGTTCGGCACGACCCGCGCCTTCCTCGACTACTTCAATCTGAAATCGCTGGACCAGCTGCCACCGCTGTCGGAAATTCGCGACATGGAGGATCCGCAGCTGCGCTTCGAGCAGGAGCCCTTGCCCGTGCGTATTGCGCGCGACCTGCCCATAGATCCAGATGGTGAAGACCTTATCGAAACGGACGTCGCGCAAATCTCCGAATCCGACGATACGGAGCACGACGAGACATTACACGTATCAACCGACGATAGCCGTCATCACGAAAACACTGAACCCAAAGCTGACGCTGAGGCGACGGCCGACCCAATCGAATTAGACGAGCACCACTCCGAAACGAGCGCGCTCACTGAGCTTCCCCCTTCCACTGCCGATGAGGCAGCGACCCCCGCAGACGTCGAACCCGACGACGCCGAACAAGATACCGAGGAGTACCGCGCATGAATGCGCCGCAAAAATCCGTTCTATCCCTGAAGCGCGAGCCACGCAACGAAGCCGAAGCCCAGTTGGAAGAGCGCCTGCACAAGGTGCTGGCCAACGCCGGACTCGGCTCGCGCCGCATGCTCGAGCTGCGCATTCAATCCGGCGAAGTCGAGTTGAATGGCAAGCCTGCCGAGATCGGCACCAGCGTGCATGCCGGTGACCGCGTAGTCATCGATGGCAAACAGTTCGTCGTTGCCACCGATAACCGCGATGAGACCGAAGTGCTGGTGTATCACAAGCCCGAGGGCGTACTGACCACCCGCGATGATCCGGAAGGACGCCCGACCGTGTTCGAGCAGCTGCCGCGCCTCAAGGGTGCGCGCTGGGTCGCCGTCGGCCGACTCGACATCAACACCACCGGCTTGCTGCTGCTCACGACCGACGGCGAGCTTGCCAACGCCCTGATGCACCCCAAGAGTGGCCTCGAGCGCGAGTATCTCTGCCGCGTGCATGGTGAAGTGCCTGACGAGATCATCGAAAAGCTGAAATCCGGCGTGGAACTGGATGACGGCCCCGCCCGTTTCGACGATATCGCCGTGATAAGCCGCGGTGGCAGCCACAGCTGGTTTCGGGTGGTTATCCGCGAAGGCCGCAATCGCGAAGTGCGCCGCCTGTGGGATTCCCAGGGGTTCCTGGTCAGCCGCCTCAAGCGCATCCGCTACGGCAGCATCGAACTGCCACGCGGCCTGCGCCGTGGCGATTGCGAAAACCTCGACGAGGCGGCCGTAAAGCAACTGCGCCAGACCACAGGCACCAGCATGCCGCAGCCTGTGTTGACGCTCAGTCCGGTACTGCACCAGCGTCGCGCCAACCGCAGCGTGACCGAATATCGCCCTGAGCGCGGTAGCAGCACTGCCTGGACAGCCAGCCAGGATGAAGGTCGCGAGCTGCGCGCCTACGACCGTATCCGCGAGGAACCGAGTCGCGGCCGCAAGCCGCCCAATCGCGGCGGCAAGGAAGTCAACGGCAACGTTGTCCGCCCTGAGCGCGGCGCCGGTGGCAAGGGGCGACGCGTAGCGCCAGGTCAGGAACTGCCATCGGTGCGCACCTGGTTTGCCGGCGAAAGCCGCGATGGTGCTGGTGGTGGCCGCCCCGGCGGCACAGGCCCACGCGGTGGCGCAGCCGCTGGAAATCGTCGACCCGGCGGTGGCAAGCCGTTCGGCGCTCGACCGGGCGGCGAAAGTCGCGGTACCGGCGCCCCCTACAGCGGGTTCGGTGGCGATTCACGGGGTAACAGCGGCAACCGCAGCGCCGCAGGTCGCCCCGCTCAAGGAGCCCGTCCACAAGGTCAGGGTAATGGCAATCAGGCCAACGGGAATCAGGCATATGGCAATGGACGTCCAAACGCCCAAGGCAGTGCTCGTCCCCAAGGGTCAGGTCGTCCCCAAGGCCAAGGTGGAAACCGACCGCAGGGTGCTGGGCGGCCGCAGGGCCAGGGCGGCAATCGTCCACAGGGCGCAGGTCGACCACAGGGCCAGGGTCAAGGTGGTCCTGGCGGTGGACGTCCGCAGGGACGTGGTGGCAACCGCGGCGGCAATCGCTGACCAGCTCGCATAGTTCAGTTCAGCCGAAAACAAAAGCCGCCTGATGGCGGCTTTTGTTTTTCCATTAATAATCCCATCAGCTAGCTGATAGCCAGACGTTTCTTCACTGCTTCAGAGCGCCAATCGTCGCATCATCGAACTGGCGCATAATCGGCAATCCGCAGATTTTCTGAAACTGGCTGATTGCGGTCGATACAGGCCCGGAACGGCCGTCGACTTTGCTCTTGTACAAACCCGTGTCAGCGAGCTTGCGCTGTGCGTCAGCGACAGAGAAATCGTCGGACGACTTCGCGCCCCATCTACCCCAAGCTTGCCGCCCGTCCCAAGGCCACCCTCAACGCTCTGCGGTGCTTAGGCGCGAACGGCCTGCGCCAGCGTGGTTATAGGAATCCAGAAACGCAGCCACAATGACCTTGCCTTCCGGCGTATCAACTCGGAATTGCACTGCAACGACATCAGGAAAAAACTACAAAGTAAGGCTGAACTCGTCGGCGTCCATCCAGGCTGGAAAGCGTTCGCGATGGGCGAGCAACGACACTGGATCGAGAGTGACTGTTACCACCTGCTCCTGCACGCCCAATTCGACGAGCGGCTCACCCAGCGGATCGATCACCGCGCTATCGCCAGCATAGGGAAGCTCGTTGCCGTCGACACCGACACGGTTCAGGCCAATCACGTAACTCAGATTCTCGATAGCCCGCGCGCGCAGAAGCGTACGCCACGGCTGCCGACGTGGCGCCGGCCAGTTGGCCACAAAGATCGAGAGGTCGTAGTCCATGCCACCTGCTGCGGAGGCCAACCGCCGATTGCGCAGCCATACCGGAAAACGCAGGTCGTAACAGACCTGCGGCAGGATGCGCCATCCCTTCAATTCGACAATCAAACGTTGATTACCGCCGCCATAACGCGTGTGCTCGCCAGCCATGCGAAACAGATGACGTTTGTCGTACTGCAGGTAGCTGCCATCAGGCATCACCCACAAAAGCCGGTTGTAGACGGTATCGTTCTCGCGGATCGCCAGGCTGCCGCAGACCACCGCACCGACTTCAATCGCGAGCGAGCGTAGCCATGCCACGCTCTCTCCATCCATAGTCTCAGCGCTGGCGCGCGTGTCGTTGCTGAAGCCGGATAGAAAAGTCTCCGGCAGCACAATCAGGTCACTGCCTGCCGCCTGCCTGACGAGTGCGCCGTAATACTCGCGATTGGCCGGTGCGTCGTGCCAGCGTGTGGCGCCTTGCACCAGCGATACCTTCAGGCTTTGCATCTCGGACGACGCTATTTCCGGCACGGGCGTATTCATAGCTGGCAGAGCCTTTCGGCGGCCGCATCCATGGTCGCGTCGCTTTTTGCAAAACACAGGCGAAGCAAACGTGTGCCTGGAGCGCTTTCGTAAAACGGCGTCAGCGGAATCGCGGCCACCCCACCCTGCAGCAACAGCCAACGACTGAAAGCCAGATCGTCCTCATCACGGATGGCTGAATAATCCACCAGCTGGAAATAACCACCCGGTACGTCAAGCAGCTTGAATCGCGATGGTCTCAGCAAGTCGCGAAAGCGATCGCGCTTGGTCTGGTAGAACGCAGGCAATTCCATATAGTGCTCAGGATGGTTCGCCATGAATTCCGCGAACGCGACCTGGGCCGGATGAAAGGTACAAAACGTGAGGTACTGATGCACCTTGCGGAACTCCGCCGAGAAAGCGGCCGGTGCAATCGCGTAGCCCAGCTTCCAGCCGGTGCAGTGATAGGTTTTGCCGAACGAGGAAATCACGAAGCTGCGATCGGCCAGCTCGGGATGGCGCAACACGCTCTCATGTTGGGCGCCGTCGTAAACGATGTGCTCGTAAACCTCATCGGACAAAACCACGATGTCGGTATCGCGAACGATGGAAGCGAGTTCTTCGAGATCGGCCGACGAAAGCACGGCACCGCTGGGATTGTGCGGGCTGTTGATCAGGATCATCCGGGTCTTGGGCGTTATCGCATCGCGCACACGCTGCCAGTCGATCGAAAAAGCTGGTACCGTCAGTGGAATGTGCACCGCCCGAGCGCCCTGTAGCTCGATCGCCGGTTCGTAACTGTCGTAGGCAGGATCGAACATGATCACTTCATCGCCAGCGCGCACAACGGCGGCGATGGCGGAAAAAAGTGCCTCGGTAGCGCCGGAAGTCACCGTGATATCGGTATCGACGTTGACCTTGCGACCATACAATCGCTCGGTTTTCGCTGCGATCTGCTCACGCAACGGAGCGATGCCGTGCATCGGTGCGTACTGGTTGCGGCCTTCGTTCATGGCCCGATTCAAACTGTCGCGCAACGGCTGCGGCGGCTCGAAATCCGGAAAACCCTGACCTAGATTGACCGCCTTGTGTTCCATGGCCAGTTGGCTCATGACCGTGAAGATGGTGGTGCCGACCTTGGGAAGCTTGGTATCGATGATCATCATTCAGCCGTCTGGATGTCTATAGATAGATTTGGTCATTTAGCGTAGCGCATGGATCGCTGCGCGCAAGTCAGGAAGCTCGCGTCGATATCGCAGGAAGATCCTCTAGCGGACGCTTCTTGCACTGCTGATGCTTGATCAATGTGGCTGCCGGCAGACGCTCTGCCAGAAAATCGACCAGCGCGCGCACACCCGGCAGCATGCCGCGCCGGCTGGGGTAGACAAAATGCATGATGCCCTGGGGCACACTCCACTCGGGCAACACAACTTCCAACTCGCCTCGGGTGATCGCCGGCGCGCAGACAAATTCCGGCAACAGCGCGATGCCCATGCCGCGTCGTGCGGCCTCCAGCAGCAAAGCGAAGTCACCGGTAATCAGGCGAGCCTGCATCTCCACGCTGACTTGCTTTCCATCGGCGCCAATCAGCTCCCATACCTGCGCGCCCTCATGCTCCCGCATGGACAGCGCTGGCAGTTGAGCGAGTTCATCAGGCTTTGTCGGGCGCCCTTGACTATCGAGAAGGATCGGACTGGCTACTAACAGCGTATTGCCCTGGCCAAAGCTGCGAACCACCAGATTGGCATCCGTATCAAGCTTTGAGCGGACCCGAATGGCCAGATCGAAGCCTTCGCCGATGACATCAACACGACGGTCGCTCGATGTTACGCGGACCAGCATTTTCGGATATTGCGCCAGGAAATCCGGCAATACATGGGCAAGCACGGTCTGAACCAGCGAGACCGGACAACTCAGCCGAACCACGCCACGCGGCTCGACGCGCAGTTCATCCACGGCGTCCTGTGCGGCCTGGGCCTCTTCCAACACGGCGCGACAGTGTCCGTAAAACCGCTCACCCACTTCAGTGACGACAAAACGGCGTGTGGTTCGCTGCAGCAGGCGCACACCCAACCTTTCCTCCAACTGGGCCACGCGCTTGCTGAGCCGCGACTTGGGTACGCCCAACGCCCTGCCCGCTGCAGAAAAACCACCGTGATCGACCACGGCGGCAAAAAAGTAGAGGTCGTTGAGGTCCTGCAAGGCACCCGCCAATACCGTCATGATCGTTTCCTTGAAAGAACGACTTGTTCGATTATCGCCATCTTATCGCCACATTGTTCCGAATGTATGGTGATTGTATTGCCGGGCAGCCGGCGCACTGAGGCACTCCAATGAAACTTCTTCATATCGATTCCAGCGCACTGGGCGGTTATTCGGTTTCACGCCAGCTAAGCGCCGATATCGTAGCCGAGCTCAAGCGTCAGACTCCTGATGTTGAAATCAGCTACCTCGACCTTGCCGCTGAGCCGCTCGCGCATTGGACACCTGCCGTCGCAGACGCCAGCACCGCCGAAGCCACCTTGGGCAATGCGCTGGTGGAAGAGTTTTTAGCGGCGGACATCGTCGTTATAGGCGCGCCGATGTACAACTTCGGTATTTCCAGCCAGTTGAAGGCATGGATTGATCGCGTCGCTGTGGCCGGCAAGACCTTTCGCTACACGGAAAACGGCGTTGAAGGCCTGGCCAAAGGCAAGCAGGTGATCATTGCATCCAGCCGCGGTGGACTGTATGTCGAGGGCCCGTTTGCAGCTTTTGACCATCAGGAAACCTACCTGCGCGCGGTGTTCGGCTTCATCGGCGTCACCGACCTCACCTTCGTACGCGCCGAAGGGGTCGCCATCAGCCCTGAAAACAAAGAGCAAGCACTTAAATCGGCGCAAAGCTCGATACCTTCGATCGTTACAAAGCTGGCAAAAGCCGCCTGAGTTCAAGAAATCGAGTAAGAAACCAACGGCCCTGCGGGGCCGTTTTTCGTTTAAGCCTTTCTAAACATCAATAAAAACAGTGATGTGGATCTATAGGCCATCAGTCATGTTGCCAAAGTGCGTCTCTACTATTGACGACTATTGTTTTGGTGTTATAGTTAACTACAACACCGGTCAACGAGTTCACCAAGGAGAGTCGTCATGAAAGCACTGAATCAGAAACTGATCGCCACCGTCGCCGCCGTACTGCTGACTTCCGCCAGCCTGATGACCACGGCCACCTTGAGCATGGCTCCACAAAATGCCGACGCCCAAGAGATCAATGCCAACGAAATCCATGGCCTCAAAGTCACCAATCTGCACGAGGTCATTGTTCGTCCAAGCGCGAGCGACATGCGCTCTGCCAGCCTTCTCACCGACATCGGCGCCGCTGGCTTCGCCTCGCTGTCATCACTCGGGCGAGTTGGCGAGGATGGCGGCACCACGCAGCTGAGTCTGCTCGGCTCGCAACTGGCCATGCCCTACTATTCGTTTGGCAACAAGTTCGGCCGTATCAGCAAGGAATAATTGAATGACCATTACCTGGAACGACAGCGTCCCGATCTACCGCCAACTGCACCAGCGTGTCGTGGCGATGATCCTGGACGGCGCCTTGAACGAAGGTGACCCGCTGCCGTCGGTACGCCAGGTGGCCGCGGATTTTCAGATCAATCCGTTGACCGTTTCAAAGGCGTACCAGGAGCTGGTCGACGAACAACTGGTTGAAAAACGGAGGGGCTTGGGCATGTTCGTTATTGAAGGCGCTCGTGAAGCGCTACTGAAATCGGAACGCGAGCGCTTTTTGCGCGAAGAGTGGCCCGTGCTGTTTGCACGACTGCAGCGGCTGGGCCTGGATCTCAAGACCTTGCTGCGCGAAGCCGGCACGCATGGCGACGCCAATGTCAACGACAAGGAACCATCATGAGCGCGGTGATTACGGCCACTGGCCTGAGCAAGCGCTACAAAAATTCGGTGGCGCTGGACAACGTGAGTTTCCAGATTCCCGCGGGACGGATCGTCGGTCTGATCGGACCCAACGGCGCCGGCAAGACCACGGCGCTGAAAGCCATTCTCGGCCTGACCGACTTCTCCGGCCAGCTCAACGTACTCGGCCTCGATCCGCGCAAGCAGCGCGACAAGCTGATGGAACAGGTCTGCTTCATCGCCGACGTGGCGGTGCTACCGCGCTGGCTGCGAGTAAGCGAGGCGGTTGATTTTGTCGCCAACGTGCATCCGCGGTTTGATCGCGCCAAGTGCGAAGCCTTTCTCGCCCGCACCAAGCTCACGCCTTCGATGCGCGTGCGACAGATGTCCAAGGGCATGATCGTGCAGCTGCATCTGGCGTTGGTCATGGCAATCGACGCCCGCCTGTTGATACTCGATGAGCCGACGCTGGGCCTCGACATCCTCTATCGCAAGCAGTTCTACCAGAACCTGCTGGAAGACTACTTCGACGAGAACAAGACCATCATCGTCACCACACACCAGGTGGAAGAAGTCGAGCACATTCTCACCGACCTGATGTTCATCCGCGACGGCAAGATCGTGCTGGACGCCGACATGGATGCGATTGGCGAGCGCTTTATCGAAGTGATGGTCAACGGCGATTGCGCCGAGGCTGCCCGCGCCATGAAACCGCTCAACGAGCGTCAGGTGTTCGGCAAAAGTATTTTTCTGTTTGACGGCGTCGAACGGTCAACCCTGGAGGCGATGGGCGAAGTCCGTCGTCCCTCGGTCAGCGACCTGTTCGTTGCCACCATGAAGGGAACCTACGCATGAAAACCTTCTACTGGTTAGTGAAGCGCGAATTCTGGGAGCATCGCGGCGGATTCCTGTGGACGCCGGTCATCGTCGGCGGCTTGTCTCTTCTATTGACGTTGATGTCACTGGTCACTGGCGAGGTGTTGGGCCGGCGCAACAACCTGTTCCGTTTCGACGGAGGCGACAGCATTGGTCTGAATGGCCACCTAGATGCCAGCATGTTAGACAATGTAGGCGGAGTACTTGACTGCGTCCTGTTCGGAGTCATTGCTTTGATGCTGGGCATAATGGCAATCGTTGTGTTCTTTTATTGCCTGGGTTCGCTGTACAACGATCGCCGCGACCGCAGCATCCTGTTCTGGAAATCATTGCCGATTTCCGATGGTCAAACCGTGCTGGCCAAGGTGACAAGTGCAACTCTAGTCGCCCCGGTCATTGCATGCAGCGTAGGCGTGATAACCGGTTTGCTGATGATGGTGATGGTTGCGTGCGTTGCTTCAATCCACGGCCTTAACCTCTGGCAACTGCTGTTGCACGTTCATCCACTGCAAGTGATCGCAAGCGTTATCGCATTGATCCCTTTGTATGTCATTTGGGCACTTCCTACCGCAGGCTGGCTGATGCTGTGCTCAGCATGGTCACGTAGCATGCCGTTCCTGTGGGCATTGTTGCTCCCACCGGCAAGCCTGCTGATAGTCTGGTGGTTCGGCTTGCTCGGCTTATTCAAGGTCGGCGCCGGCTGGTTCTGGGGTAATGTCGTGGTGCGATTGCTGATGAGCCTCGTTCCTGGCGGATGGCTACGCGATGTCCCGACACTTGGCAATGGGCTGCATGCGAATACTCCGGACGCTCTGCTTGATTTCTTGGGCGTTGCGCAAAATTACGCCACCCTCGTCTCACCCGATCTGTGGATCGGCGCCATCGCTGGGGTCGTCATGATTGCCGCAGCGACTTGGCTCCGCCGCTGGCGCGACGACAGCTGACCTCTGCCGACGTTCGATCGCCGTCGAGACTTAAGGAGAACACTCGTGAAACTCGTCAACTTCAGCGCCCTCGCCCTCATTCTGCTGCTGCCATTGGCCGCGTGCGGCCAATCCAGCTCACAGTCGGGCAATACCGACCACACGGCGTCCGCAACAAGTAATGCCGGCGAGCCTACCTCTTCGTTTATTGGAGCAGAGGTACAGAAAGGCATGCAGCAGGCCAAGCAAGAGCTGGCCACCAAGAACATCGACATCAACAGCGTGCATATCAACGGCGACCATCATAGCAACGACGATTCCCGTCCTAAGGCCGAGATCACGCCTCAGGGCGACCTGCTGATCGCCGGCAACAAGGTGCCGGCGACGCCGGCTCAGCACACCTTGCTGCTGGACTATCGCCAGCAGATCGTCGGTATCGCCGAAACCGGCATGGACATCGGTACGCAGGGCGCCGATCTGGGTATCAGCGCAGCCAAGCAAGCCATGTGGGGCGCGCTATCCGGCAAAAGTGACAAGGACATCGAAGCGGCGATCAAGCCGCAAACTGACAGGATCGAGGCTTCCGCCGCCAAGTTGTGCCTGCGACTGCCCGACCTCCTGTCCACGCAGCAAAAACTGGCCGCAGCGATGCCCGAGTTCAGACCCTACGCAACCATGCAGCAGAAGGATATCGATGATTGCGGCAAGGACATGAAGGACAAGGACGGAAAGAAAGGCTTCTCCGATTGATCCGGGCAATCACTGTCCTGGCGCGCAACGCAGCGAGGGGCTTGAGCGCAGCCCTTCGCTGCGCGGCTTCGCAAGGAAGATAGCGAATCAGCCGCCACCGCCCTCACCGTGGACGCCACCCCTGGTAAGCGTCAGAGGATCGAGTAATTTCTTCAACTCTTCTTTCGACAACCCGGTGGTTTCCAGCGCCACATCGAGAATGGGCCGCTTTTCCTTGTAAGCCTGCTTGGCGGTAGCCGCGCCTTTTTCATAGCCGATGACCGGGTTGAGCGCCGTCACCAGAATCGGATTCATAGCCAGCGCCTGATTCACCCGGTCGGTATTCACCTTGAAGCCTGCAATGGCCTTGTCGGCCAGCAGACGGGACACGTTGGCCAGGATGCCGATCGACTGCAGCAGGTTATGCGCGACCAGCGGCAGCATCACGTTGAGCTGGAAATTGCCGGACTGTCCCGCAATCGTGATCGACGCATCGTTGCCGATCACCTGCGCGGCAACCATCGCGGTCGCCTCGGGAATTACCGGATTGACCTTGCCCGGCATGATCGACGAACCCGGCTGCAACGCCGGTAGCTCGATCTCGCCGAGGCCAGCGAGAGGACCTGAGTTCATCCAGCGTAGATCATTGGCGATCTTCATCAGAGCGACGGCCAGCGTCTTCAGCTGGCCGGACAGTTCCACGGCGGCATCCTGCGAGGCCATGCCCTCAAAGTAATTGTCGGCCGATACGAACTTCGCCCCGGTGAGCTTCTTCAGCTGCGCCGCTATCGCAGGGCCAAACTTCGGGTCGGCATTGATGCCGGTGCCGACGGCGGTACCCCCTTGCGGCAGGCGACGCATGCGCTTGAGGCTGTCCTCAATGCGTTCGATGGCCGAACCGATTTGCGCCGACCAGCCGGACAGCTCCTGCCCGAACGTGATCGGCATCGCGTCCATCAGATGCGTACGGCCCGTCTTGGCGACCCGCTTGAGCTGGCGCGAGCGCCGATCCAGCACGCGCTGAAGATGTTTCAGCCCCGGCAGCAGCTTTTCGCTGGTGGCAAGCGTCGCGCTGACATGGATCGCGGTGGGAATCACGTCATTGGAACTCTGCCCGTAGTTGACGTGATCGTTGGCGTGAACCTTGGTGCCGGCCTTGACCGCCAGATGCGCAATCACCTCGTTGGCATTCATATTGGTGCTGGTGCCGGAACCGGTCTGGAAGATGTCGATGGGGAACTGCGCGTCGTACTCCCCGTTTGCGACCGCCAGCGCGGCCTTGCTGATGGCGCTGGCCTGATTCTTCTTCAGATAGCCCAGCGAGAGATTGACGTCCGCCGCGGCCGCCTTGATAAGACCGAGTGCCCGAATAAACTCGCGCGGCAGATGCAGGCCAGAGATAGGGAAATTGTCGATGGCGCGCTGTGTCTGCGCGCCATACAACGCATCGGCGGGAACCTGCAATTCGCCCATGCTGTCGTGCTCGATCCGGAACTTGCTCATGCTTGCCGTCCTGTATCTCGAAAGGGGAGCCGCCTTTCACGATAGGCCTGATTCACGACAATTCAAGGCCGGCCTTTTCCAAAGCTGGAAACGAGACCACGGCGGCGCGTTGTAGAATGTGCGCTTTGCCGCCTAACGGAACCGTCGATGTCATCCCACGCCCTGACCGCCCTGTCCCCACTGGACGGCCGCTACGCCAGCAAGGTCGAGCCGCTGCGTCCGATCTTCAGCGAGTTCGGCCTGATGCATCGCCGGGTGCACGTTGAAATCGAGTGGCTGCTGGCGCTGGCGGCCGATGCGCAAATTATCGAACTGCCAGCGTTCACCGCCGCGCAGATCAAGACGCTCAAGGCCATCGCGACCGATTTCAGTGTCGATGATGGCGCACGTATCAAGGCGATCGAGGCCACCACCAATCACGACGTCAAAGCGGTCGAGTATTTCATCAAGGAAAAACTGGGCGCCGACGCCAGCCTGAAACAGGCACTGGAGTTCGTACACTTCGCCTGCACCAGCGAGGACATCAACAATCTGTCCTACGCACTGATGCTGCGCGACGCACGCGAACAGGTGCTGCTGCCAATGTTCGACGGAGTCATTACGCAGCTGCGCGAGCTTTCGCACGCCAACGCCGCGCTGCCGATTCTGTCGCGCACGCACGGCCAGACCGCTTCGCCCAGCACGCTAGGCAAGGAAATCGCCAACGTGGTCGCGCGCCTGCAGCGTCAACGCAAGCAGCTCGCCGCGGTGGAAATTTCCGGCAAGATCAACGGTGCCGTCGGCAATTACAACGCGCACGCCATTACCTATCCAGAAGTGGACTGGCAGCAATTTTCGCAGCGCTTCATCGAAAGCCTCGGGCTCGAAGTGAACGCCTATACCACCCAGATCGAACCACACGATGGCGTGGCCGAATACTGCGATGCGGTGCGCCGTGCCAACATCATCCTGATCGATCTGGCGCGCGATATCTGGGGTTACATCTCGCTGGGCTATTTCAAGCAGACGCTGAAGGCAGGCGAAGTCGGCTCGTCGACCATGCCGCACAAGGTCAATCCGATCGACTTCGAGAATGCCGAGGGCAACTTCGGACTGGCCAACGCCCTGCTCGGCCATTTCGCGGAAAAACTGCCGATCAGCCGCTGGCAGCGCGATCTCACCGATTCCACCGTGCTGCGCGCGCTGGGCACCGCGTTCGGCCACACGCTGATCGCACTCGAATCGTTGAAGAAGGGACTGGGCAAGCTGACCGTCAACGCCGATCGCCTCGCTGCCGATCTTGACGCCAGCTGGGAAGTGCTGGCCGAAGCCGTCCAAACCGTGATGCGGCGCTATGGGCTGCCCGAGCCCTACGAGCAGCTGAAGGCGTTGACCCGCGGTCAGGGTATTACCCGCGAGTCGATGCACACCTTTATCAGTGGCCTTGATCTGCCGGCAGAGGCAAAACAGCGGTTGCTGGCACTCACGCCGGGCAGTTATATCGGTCTAGCGGATGAACTGGCCAAAGCGATCTGATCTGCCGCCTTTGGACGCAGGCCGCCACAGGTACTAGACGAGTGATCTGCCCGGTCTGATCACGCACAGCTACAATCTGCGGATGGCCACCTCCAAACTACCCCCAAAGTCGCTGCCGCTCGAAGTTCGCGGCAGCACGAAGCATCCGCTCGGCATGAGTCCGGCACACTTTCTGCGCGACTATTGGCAGAAGCGACCGTTACTCATCCGCAACGCGTTCCCCGATTTTGAGCCGCCGCTGCAACCGGACGATCTGGCCGGACTGGCCTGTGAGCCCACCGTCCTGGCACGACTGATCGTGCACGATGAAAAGCGCGATCGCTGGCACGTCAATCCCGGCCCCCTGAGCGAAGATGATTTCGCCAAAACGCCGAAAGACCATTGGACGCTACTCGTCCAGGACGTCGATAAATGGGACGCCGACGTGGCGGCGTTGCTGGAGCCTTTCAGCTTCCTGCCGAGCTGGCGCGTCGACGACATCATGATTTCGTACGCTGAAGAAGGCGGTGGCGTCGGCGCGCACGTCGACCAGTACGATGTGTTCCTGCTGCAGGGTCTGGGCCAACGGCACTGGGCAATCAGCACCGATCCAGGCGCACCGAAGGATTTTCGCCACGACGTGGAGCTGAAGCAGCTCGCCCATTTCGAATCGACCCACGAATGGATGCTCGATCCAGGCGACATGCTTTATCTGCCACCCGGCGTGCCACATGACGGCGTGGCGTTTGGCGGACCGTGCATGACGTTCTCGATAGGCATGCGTGCGCCGTCGCAAGCCGAACTTACTGGCGACCTCGCCGACCATATCGCGGAGCATCTGCCGGAAGAACTACGCTACGCCGACCCCGATTTGACGCCAGCCAAAGCAACCGGCGAGATCGACCGCGCGGCCATGGAACGCCTGAAAACCGCCCTGCCGTTCGCCGCCGCGCTGAACGATACGATGCTGCGCGACTGGTTTGGTCGATTCATCACCCGCTACCGCAACGCTCAGGTTCCGGTGCCTTTGGACAAACCACTCGACGATGCCGCGCTCGGCAAGCAGCTCGATGCCAGCGCCACCCTGCTGCGACATCCGTGGTCGCGCATGGCGTGGACACGCGCGAAGTCCAACTGCACGCTTTATGTGAGCGGTCACGCGTATCCGGCTACAACGGCACTTGCGCAACAACTGTGCGAACAACGCGAGTTTGTTGTCATACACAAACCCAATGCCGCCGAACGCGTGCTGCTGCTGGCGCTGGTCAACGATGGCCACCTGCTGGTCAGGAAACCCCGTCGCCGGTGAAACTGCAGAACTTCCATGTCGATGTCGCCGACTGGTCGCGCGAGCGCGATCACGAAGCGTTACTCGGCATTCGCCAACAGGTTTTCGTGGTTGAGCAAGGCGTGCCCGAGGCGCGCGAACGCGATGGGCTCGATCCCGATTGCTGGCATGTGCTGGCCCGCGACGAAACCAGCCAGCCGATCGGCTGCGCGCGGCTGTCGCCCGAGCACAAGATCGGCCGCATGGCGGTACTGAGCGAATGGCGCAGCCAAGGCGTCGGCATGGCCTTGCTGCGCGAACTCATCGCACGCGCCCGCACGCTGGGCTGGGGCGAAGTCACTCTCGCGGCGCAGGTCAGTGCGATGGGTTTCTATGAGCGCGAGGGTTTCATCGCCCATGGTGACGTGTTCGACGATGCCGGCCTGGCGCATCGTTCCATGTCGTTGAAACTTGCGACCACCGCCAGCGATGAAGCAGAACCGGCTCGCGATATCGAGGCACTGCCAGTCACCAATCGCATCGAAACCGCAGCCGCACGCAAGCAGGTGTTGAGCGATGCGCGCTACCGGCTCTCCATCCACTTGCCTCTGCTCGGCAACGACATCTATGCCAGCGCAGATGAACTGGCCGAATTCCGACGTATCGCAATCTCCGGTCGTCGCGCGCAGATCCGCATCCTGCTGCACGATCCGGCCGCGGCGCTACGCAACGATCACCGCCTGATCGCCCTGGTGCAGCGCCTGCCCAGCGCCATGCAGATCCGCATGCCAACCGAGGAGGCTGACCTCGGCTACATCTCGGCCTATCAGCTCAACGATGTTGGCGGCTATGTGTTCCTGCCCGAAGCCGACCGTCCACAAGGTCGCGCGGCGCGAAATGATCGCGCCTCCGCCGCGCCACTGCAGAAGCACTTTGATGAGCTGTGGGAACGATCGGAGCGTGCCGGCGTGCTGCAGACGCTCAATATCTAAGCCTCATCGAGTTATCGATGGGCAATCGGCTGAACATGAGCTGGCCCAAGGTTTTTGCTGGTACAACGTCGGCGGGAGTCACAAAGCGTGTAAAAACACTGGTTGCCGGGAACATGCCCCAGATACGCCAGCGCCGATACCTGCGTACTTGACACTTTCTAGCGTTTTTGGGTTGCCGCGCCGCAGCAGGCAAAGGGTATAATTGTTCGGCTTTCTCCCAGTCATCCGTTGGGGGAGTCCTGCCGGGCTTGCATTACCGGCAGACAACCGCGACTTCACAGTCACACGGATGGTTGCAAGCATCCCTTCCCTGCCGGTGGTGACGTGAGTACTAATCTGATCCGCGAGTTTTTCGACTCTTCGCAGCTCGCTGGCGGCAACGCCGATTACGTTGAATCCCTTTACGACTCCTGGCTCTCCGACGCATCGTCGGTGTCGTCCGACTGGAGCCGCTACTTCGAAACGTTCAAGGGCCGTGAGTCGGGCGATGTTTCCCACGTGCCGGCGATTGCTCGCATCGAGGCCGCCCAGAAGCAACGTCACAACGGCGCCACGCCGGTATCTGCCAGCGACGACGAGCATGCGCGCAAGCAGGCGGGTGTGCTGCGATTGCTCACGGCTTACCGCTCGCGTGGTCATCTCGCCGCCGAGCTGGACCCGTTGGGCCTGACCGAAAAAATGCCGGCACCGGACCTTGGGCTGGCATTTCATGGCCTCAGCGACGCCGACCTCAACACCGAATTCGATACCGGCAACTATGCGGGCGATGGACAGCGACTGAAGCTGGGCGAGCTGCTGACGCGTTTGCAGAAAACCTACGCCAGCACGATCGGCGCCGAGTTCATGTACATCAGCAACCATGAGCAGCGTAACTGGATCTACAGCCGCCTCGAACAGAAGGCTGGCAAGAGCGGCCTGGACAAGGCTGGCAAGCAGCGCGTGCTGGACTGCCTCAACGGCGCCGAAGGTCTGGAGCGCTACCTGCACACCAAGTATGTCGGCCAGAAACGCTTTTCGCTGGAAGGCGGTGACAGCCTGATCCCGATGATCGACGACGTTGTACGTGCCGCCGGCGACAACGGCATCAAGGAGCTCGTGATCGGCATGGCGCATCGCGGCCGCCTCAACGTGCTGGTCAATATCCTCGGCAAGGCGCCCAAGACCCTGTTCGACGAGTTCGAGGGCCGCTTCGAGCACCCGGACGATCCGGCGCACTCGGGCGACGTGAAGTACCACATGGGCTTCTCCGCCGACATCAAGACGCCGAAGGGCGGTGTGCACGTGGCGCTGGCTTTCAATCCGTCGCATCTGGAAATCGTCAATCCGGTCGTCTCCGGTTCCGTGCACTCGCGCCAGACCCGTCGTCGCGACACGATGCACGAGAAGTCGATGGCCGTGATCATCCACGGCGATGCCGCGATGGCCGGTCAGGGCGTGAACATGGAGTTGTTCAACATGTCACAAGCCCGTGGTTTCAAGATCGGCGGCAGCCTGCACATCGTCATCAACAACCAGGTTGGCTTTACCACCTCGAACCCGCAAGACGCCCGCTCCACCCTGTACTGCACCGACCTGGCCAAGATGGTCAACGCGCCAGTGTTCCACGTTAACGGTGACGACCCGGAAGCGGTGATCGAAGTCACTCGGCTGGCCTATGAATTCCGCAAGACGTTCCGCAAGGACGTCGTCATCGATCTGGTCTGCTATCGCCGCCACGGCCATAACGAGGCCGACGAACCGGCGGCAACGCAACCCGTGATGTATCAGATCATCCGCAAGCGGCCAACGACGCGTGACCTCTATGCGCAGAAACTGGTGAAGGAAGGCCTGCTGGTTGACGGCGAGCCACAGAAGCAGCTCGAGGCTTATCGCGATCGGCTGGAAGCCGGTGCACCGATGGCTGACCTCGACCCGTCGCCGAACCGCGATGATCCGGTCGACTGGGCGCGCTTTGTCGGTGGCAAGCTGTCGACGCCGACCGATACGACGGTGCCGAAAAAGAAACTGCAGGAACTGGCCGACCAGATCCTGACCCTGCCTGCCGATATGACGCTACAGGCGCGTGTGGCCAAGATCTATGACGACCGCCGCAAGATGGCCGCCGGTGAACAGGCCGCTGATTGGGGCTTCGCCGAGAACCTGGCTTACGCCACGTTGATCGATGGCGGCCACGACCTGCGCATGGTCGGCCAGGATTCCGGCCGCGGCACGTTCTTCCATCGCCATGCCGTGTTGCATGACCAGAAGGATGGCCACACCTATCTGCCACTGGCTACGATTCGCGACGGCGCTGACGTCGAGGTGATCGACTCGTTGCTCAGCGAAGAAGCGGTGATGGCGTTTGAATACGGCCACTCCACCACCGATCCGGACACGCTCAACATCTGGGAAGCGCAGTTCGGCGATTTCGCCAACGGCGCGCAGGTGGTGATCGATCAGTTCATCAGTTCCGGCGAAGCCAAGTGGAATCGCCTGAGCGGTCTGGTACTGCTATTGCCGCACGGCTACGAAGGCCAGGGCCCGGAGCATTCATCCGCGCGTCTGGAACGCTTTCTGCAGCTGTGTGCCATGGAGAACATGCAGGTCTGCGTGCCGACCACACCGGCGCAGGACTTCCACATGATCCGTCGCCAGATGCTGCGCCCGGTGCGCAAGCCGCTGATCGTGATGACGCCAAAATCCCTGCTGCGCCACAAGCTGGCCGTGTCGAGCATGGACGAGCTGGCCAACGGCAGCTTCCAGCTGGTGATCGGCGAGCATCGCGATCTGCCTGCGAAGAAAGTGAAGCGCGTCGTGCTCTGCTCCGGCAAGGTGTATTACGACCTGCTGGAAGAATCCGAGAAGCGCGAACTGAAAGATGTCGCCATCGTTCGCGTGGAGCAGCTCTATCCGTTCCCGCGAGCCGAAGTCACCGCCGAACTCGACAAGTATCCGGGCGCCAAGGAAGTGTTCTGGTGCCAGGAAGAACCGATGAATCAGGGCGCGTGGTTCCAGATCCGTCATCACCTGCAGGCCTGCGTCAGCAGCAAGCACAGCCTCTCGTACGCAGGACGCGCCCGCTCGGCTGCACCGGCTGCCGGCCACCTCAACACTCACGTTGCCGAACAAGCAGCACTGGTCGAGCAGGCGCTTGTCGCGCCGGTCGGCACCGATCACTCAGTCGAATAAACGAATAAAACTTAGGATTACTAATGTCCATCGAAGTCAAAGTCCCCGTTCTGCCTGAGTCGGTCTCCGACGCGACCATCGCCACCTGGCACAAGAAAGCCGGCGACGCGGTGAAGCGCGACGAGAACCTGGTCGATCTCGAAACCGACAAGGTGGTGCTGGAAGTGCCCTCGCCGGTTGACGGCGTACTGAAGGAAATCAGGCACGAAGTCGGCGACACGGTGAATAGCGAGCAGATCATCGCGATCATCGAGGAAGGCGCCGCCGCTGCGCCAGCCAAGGAAGAGCCGAAGGCCGAAAAGCCTGCCGCGGCCAAGGCCGAAGAGCCAAAAGCCGAAAAGACGTCCAGCAAGGGCAACGACGATCTGTCACCCGCCGGCCTGCGTGTGGCCACCGAACAGAAGATCGACGCCTCCAAGGTCGAAGGCACCGGTCGCGATGGCCGCGTGACCAAGGAAGATCTGGTCAATTACAGCAAGGACGGCGGCGCTGCGAAGGCTGCTCCGGCCCCCGCCAAGCCCACCCCAGGCTCACGTCCGGAAGAACGCGTGCCGATGACGCGCATGCGCGCCAAGATCGCCGAACGCCTGATGCAGTCGAAGAACTCGATTGCCATGTTGACCTCGTTCAACGAAGTGAACCTGGCCGAGGTAGTGAAGATCCGCAAGGCACTGGGTGAATCGTTCCAGAAGACCCACGGCATCAAACTCGGTTTCATGAGCTTCTTCGTCAAGGCGGCAGCCGAAGCGCTGAAGCGCCACCCGGTAGTCAATGCCTCGGTTGATGGCAACGATGTGATCTATCACGGCTACCAGGACATCTCGATCGCCGTGTCCACTGAAAAGGGCCTGGTGACGCCGGTGCTGCGCGACGTGCAGAACATGGGCTTTGCCGAGATCGAACAAGGTATCGCCAACTACGCCAAGAAGGCGCGTGACGGCAAGCTGGGCCTGGACGATCTGCAGGGCGGCACATTCACCATCACCAATGGTGGAACCTTCGGCTCGCTGCTGTCGACCCCGATCGTGAACCCGCCACAGAGCGCCATCCTGGGCATGCATACGATCAAGGATCGCGCCATCGTCGAGAACGGTCAGGTCATCGTCGCACCAATGATGTACATCGCCATCTCCTACGACCACCGCATCATCGATGGCAAAGATGCCGTGCTGTTCCTGGTCGACATCAAGGATCAGCTTGAGAATCCGCAGCGGATGTTGCTGGGTCTCTAATTTCTAATCACCGCCCCCGGCGATTAGAAATTAGATAACGAAGCTCTGGTGCCGAAATATCGCTGATGCAAGCGTTTTTCGAGTTGTTTTGACAGCGACCGGAACACATATTTGCCTCACCAGCGAGCGCTGACTCGCCAGCAAGGAACCAAGTCATGAGCGACAAATTCGATGTCATCGTCATCGGCGGCGGCCCGGCCGGTTATCACGCCGCCATCCGCGCCGCACAGCTCGGCCTGAAGACGGCCGTGATCGATGCCTTTGTCGGCAAGGACGGCAAACAGGCGCTGGGTGGCACCTGCCTCAACGTCGGTTGCATTCCGTCGAAGGCGTTGCTGGATTCGTCCAAACAGTTCTACAACCTGGCGCACAACCTGCCCGCGCACGGCATCAGCGTGGAGAACGCCAAGGTCGACCTGAAGACCTTTATCGGCCGCAAGGAAAAGATCGTCAAGCAGTTCACCGGCGGCGTGGCGCAGCTGTTCAAGGCCAACAAGATCACCAGCTACTTCGGTACGGGCAAGTTGTTGAAAAGCAACGAGGTCGAGATTACCGGCAACGACGGTGAAAAGCAGACCATTAGCGCCACCAACGTCATCCTCGCTTCGGGTTCGGTGCCAATCGAGCTGCCGTTTGCCAAGTTCGACAACAAATTCATTATCGACAACGCCGGCGCGCTGGAACTCGACGCCGTGCCGAAGCGCCTGGGCGTGATCGGCGCCGGTGTGATCGGACTGGAACTGGGCAGCGTATGGCGCCGTCTGGGTGCTGAAGTCACCGTGCTGGAGGCATTGCCGGATTTCCTCGGTACCGCAGATGCGGATATCGGCAAGGTCGCGTTCAAGGAGTTCGGCAAGCTGGGCCTGAACATCAAGCTGGGCGCCAAGCTGACCAAGGCTGAAGTGAAAAAGAATGAAGTGCAGCTGACCTACAACGACAAGGATGGCGATCACGATATCGTCGTCGACAAGTTGCTGGTTGCCGTAGGGCGGCGCGCCTATACGGACGGCCTGCTGGCTGAAGACAGCGGCGTCAAGCTCGACGAACGCGGTCGCATCATTGTCGACGAGCATTGCCACACCGGCGTCGATGGCGTCTGGGCCGTCGGCGACGCCGTGCGCGGACCGATGCTGGCGCACAAGGGTTTCGAGGAAGGCATGGCAGTTGCCGAGTGGATCGCCGGCAAGGCTGGCCACGTTAACTACGACACGATTCCGTGGGTGATCTATACCGAGCCGGAAATCGCCTGGGCCGGCAAGACCGAAAAGCAGCTCAAGGAAGAAGGCATCCCGTACAAGGTCGGCAGCTTCCCGTTTGCTGCGATCGGCCGCGCCGTGGCAATGAACGAGGCAATCGGTCAGGTAAAGATGATCGCGCATGCGGAAACCGATCGTATCCTCGGCGTACACATGGTTGGCCCCGGCGTGTCCGAGTTGATCGCCGAGTGCGTGGTGGCAATGGAGTTCAAGGGTTCCGCCGAGGATATGGCACGCATCATCCATGCGCATCCGACCCTGTCCGAAGCCGTGCACGAAGCGGCCTTGTCGGTCGACAAGCGCGCGATCCACAAAGGCAACTGATCGCACCAGTCACATCACACATCGAGCAGCACCTGCGACCCGTCCCTCAAGGACGGGTTTCGCACTTCAGGGAGTAGAGATGACCAAGATCACAGCACTGTGCATCTATTGCGGATCGAGCAGCGGCACTGATCCGGTATACGTCGAGCGCGCCCGGGCATTCGGTAGCTCGCTGGCCCAACGCGGCATCACGCTGATCTACGGTGGTGGCAAGGTCGGCTTGATGGGTACGGTGGCCGATGCGGTGCTGGCCGGCGGCGGCCGGGTTGTCGGTGTCATTCCACGTCAACTGGTGGAGCTGGAAGTGGCCCATCAAGGGTTGAGCGAAATTCAGGTCGTCGACACCATGCATCAACGAAAGACGCGCATGTTCGAGCTGGCCGACGCCTTCGTTGCCTTGCCTGGCGGCTTCGGCACGCTCGACGAAATGTTCGAGATGCTGACCTGGTCGCAACTGGGCCTGCATGAATACCCTTGTGCGTTTCTCGATGTACGCGGCTACTTCACGCCATTGCGCGGAATGATGGATCACATGGTTGGCGAAGGCTTCGTGCGCGCCGAACAACGTGCGCAGATCTGGTTCGGCGACGACCAGGACCAGTTGTTCGAGTGGATGCAGGGTTACAAGGTTCATCACGTACCGAAATGGATCGATCGCCGCAGCGTCGACGCCTGAGCATCACGGCATGATCCGTTGAACGGCAACATCGATATCGCCGTTCATGTGGTCGCTCCCACCGCGGCGGAGTTCAAGGAAGGCGCTGCCGTGCCTCGCACCGGCAGCGGCCTTTCCGAAACCGCGATGGCTGCAGTAAGCCATTCGCGACGAACTCTGGCATCGGCTGGGCAATGAGTGGAAACCACAGCATCGCCATGCGCGAGATCAGCCTCGCAGAACTACCAAAGGTATTTCCGCGTATGCTGACGGGGGACTCGTTTGGCCGCACCATTCTGTGTAGACACTGCACCCTGATGAAGGCGCGCTTGGAACTACCGCAGCCAAAGCTTAGAATTCACGAAACTCGAAGGGAACCCACATCTAATGGCACGCATCTTGATCGTCGACGATTCTCCGTCCCAGTTGCTGGGCATCAAGCGAATCGTTGAAAAACTCGGGCACGAAGCCTTTTCCGCCGAAGACGGCGCTGCCGGCGTCGAGGTTGCCAAACAGGAACTGCCTGACCTGATCCTGATGGATGTGGTGATGCCGAACCTCAACGGATTCCAGGCTACCCGCACGATCAGCAAGAACCCGGAAACGGCGCATATTCCGATCATCCTGGTAACCACCAAGGATCAGGAAACCGACAAGGTCTGGGGCATGCGCCAAGGTGCAAAAGCCTATGTCACCAAGCCGATCAAGGAAGAGGATCTGGTCAAGACCTTGAATGAGTTTCTGCCCGGCGCGCATGCACCGTAATAGCGCGCGAATGGACGTATTCATGGAACAGAAAACGGCGCCTCACAGGCGCCGTTTTTACGTTCGTTATCCGCAATGGTCAGCCGCGCGGATCGTAACCGCCGAACTGATCACGCAATGCCTCGTAGGCCGCACGCTGGGTATCGCTTTCGGCCAAGGGAGCGCGTATCGACAGCTCCACCAGTTGATCGCCAGGATTCGCACCGGGCATACCGCGTCCTTTCAGACGCAATTTGCGGCCTGACTGTGAACCTGCAGGTATGCGCAAATCCACGGCTCCTGCCAAAGTTGGTACGGCTACGGTGGCACCTAACGCTGCTTCCCACGGTGCAATCGGCAACACATGCACTACGTTACGGCCATCCAGACGAAAACGCGGATCCTCGCGAAGACCGACCTCAAGCAACAGATCGCCGTTCGGCCCGCCGGCCATACCCGCCTGCCCCTGGCCCGATAGTCGAATCGTCTGCCCCGACTGGATGCCTGCCGGAATTTTTACTTCAAGCACACGCTCGCCGCCGGCAGGATCCTGCATCGAGAGGCGCGTACGGCCACCGTCGAATGCGGTCTGCAGATCAATTTGCACCTGCGCCTGCACGTCACGCCCGCGCCGTGGACGTACCTGGCCACGCTGGCCACCTGTGGCATTTCTGCCGAACAGACTTTCAAAAAAATCACTGAAATCGCCATCGCCAGCATCACCATGCTGTCCCTGCCAGCCCGGCGGTGGACGGAACTGCTCGCCTTGTCGGTAACCGCCCGCGCGCAACTCATCGTAAGAGCGCCGCTTTTCGGCGTCCTTGAGCACTTCGTTGGCTTCATTGATCGACTTGAACTTGTCTTCGGCACCAGCCTCCTTGTTCTTGTCGGGATGATACTTGCGCGCAAGCTTGCGATACGCCGACTTGATGTCGGTCTCGCTCGCGTCCGGCTTCACGCCCAGAATGTCGTAATAATCTTTAAATTCCACTGCCACTCCCCAACTGACGCAAACCCGCGGCGGAATCTTTCACCGCCGCGGTAAGTGTTGCAACGTACCCGACTTAAATAACTGCCCGCTCAGTGGCCGCTGTTGATGGTAATGCGTCGCGGCGTCGGCAGCGCCTTTTTCGGTATGGTGATTTCCAGCACGCCATGGCTACCGGTAGCGGTGATGCCCTCGGCGTCGGCACTTTCCGGTAGCGAAAACCGGCGCTGGAATTTTCCCTGCACGCGCTCCACACGTGTAAATCTGGCTGCCTGGCCATCGCTGGCCGTGCCACCACTGCCGCTCTCACGGGCGCCATTGATGCTGAGCACCCCCTTGTCCATGCTCACCTCGATCAGCGACGGATCAATGCCCGGGATATCGGCAAGAATCACGAAACGCTGTTCGTCTTCGCGAATGTCCACCCGCGGCGACCACTGCTTTGGCGCTGCATTTGAAATGTCGTTGTCCTGTACCGGCAGAAAGCTGTCAAACGCCTGACGAATTGCAAAGGGCGCGGAATGGCCAGTATTGAATAGGGAGTGACGGGTCACGTACATACACTGTCTCCTTGAATGGGTTGCGGTGCGACCACCGCCTGTACTGGAAAATAGGTGCGGTCGCGGGTGATTCAAGTCGATGGACCCGCTCAGCGAGGACGACGACAGCCTGCGATTCAGCGCGACAGCGACGGGCAAGCGATCTAGCATGGCGTATCCCGTCCCTCCATCCGAGATCTGCATGACCATCCAGCCCGGCAAAATGATCCCAGATGCCTCCGTCCAGGTGATCGACGGCGAAGTGCGGAAGTGCCGAACCAGCGAGCTGTTCGCGGCGAGGAAGGTGGTTATGTTTGGTGTACCTGGAGCATTCACGCCGACCTGTTCCAACAAACACCTGCCAGGTTATGTGAATCATCTGGCCGACTTCCGCGAGCGCGATATCACGGTGATGTGCCTTGCGGTCAACGATGCACACGTGATGCAGGCCTGGGCTGCGTCGCTGCAGGTGCCGGCGGAGCTGTTGATGATCGCTGACGGAAATGCCGCTTTCACCCAGTCGATGGGCTTGGAACTGGACGGTACGGCTTTCGGCATGGGCGTGCGCGTCAAACGCTTTGCCCTGTTTGCGGAAGACGGCGTTGTGCGTCTGCTGCAGATCGAGGCACCCGGCGAGTTTCGGGTTTCAACAGCCGAGGCGATACTGACAGCGATCGATCATTGAGAGGGGCTAGCAGTGCATCTACCTTCGAAGCGTTTCGCTTATGGCCGTCCAAATATTCTGGAGAACACATGACCAAGCCGTCGATACATTTTTCTCTGGCAACGCTTCTTTCGGCTTGTCTGGCATTGAATGCAGTTCACGCTAACGAACAGGCCCAGTCGGCAACTACAGGCAAGCTCACAGCAACACCGGGCGGCAGCAACCATGCCTCGATGGAGACGATGCAGATTCCGAGTCACGGATCGCTGATGAACGCCCTGGTTTACGTGGCGGCAGGAGCAGGACCGCATCCGGCCGTGATCCTGCTGCACGGCTTTCCAGGTAACGAACGCAATCTGGATCTCGCGCAGGATATGCGCCGCGCCGGTTGGGATGTTCTCTACTTCGACTACCGTGGGTCGTGGGGCACGCCGGGAAATTTCTCGTTCTCGCACGGTATTGAAGATACGGCCGCCGCGCTGAATTACCTGCAGCAACCGGAAGTCGCCAAGAAGCTGCGGCTGGACCCGAGGCGCATCGTGTTGATCGGACACAGCATGGGCGGCTTCATGGCAGTCGAAGCCGCGGCGAAAGACCCAGCCATCAAGGCTTTTGCAACCATCTCGGCCGCAGATTTCGGAGGGCGCTTTCTGAAATCACTGGACAAGAATCAGAAATTGGCCGCCATTGAAAATTTGGGCATAGGCCTGGCACAGGAGGGCATGGCACCTCTTAGCGGATGCACGCCAAATGGGCTGGCACACGATGTCGCTGACCACGCAGCCAGCTGGAGCTTACAGGCGAAAGTCGACGCATTGAAAGACCGCATGGCCCTGATCGTGACATCGGACGATGGCCTGGCAACAGAGAACGAGACGTTTGCCGAGGCTCTTCATCAGGCCGGCGACACCAAGGTGACTGCGGTGCATTTGGCGACCGATCATGCCTATTCCGATCAGCGCACGGAATTATCCCAGGCCGTATTGCGTTGGTTGGCGTCGCTGCCCAAATAACGCAACCAAAAACTATGTAAATGTACATGGCCCACTAGCAGCAGCAACAAAAAAGCCCCGGCATGACCGGGGCTTTTTTGTTCACGAGGAACTTTCTATCAGTCCTCGGCAGGCGTCGGCTCAACGTCAGCGGAGCCGCTTCCGTCGACAGGAGCGGTTCCATCGACTATCTCACCCTCCTCGCCGTTGCCCTCTTCCGCATCCAGCCGCATCACGCTGACCAGCTTTTCATCCGCCGGCAGCTTGATCAAGGTAACGCCCTGGGTATTACGGCTGAGCTGCGAAACTTCAGCGACGCGTGTACGGACCAGCGTGCCCTGATTCGAGATCAGCATCAGCTCGTGCGCTTCGGTGACCTGCGTCGCCGCGACCAGGGCACCATTACGCTCGGAGCACTGGATGCCGATCACGCCCTGAGTGCCGCGTCCTTTCTTTGGGAATTCGGCCAGTTGTGTGCGCTTGCCGTAGCCACGTTCGGTGGCGGTGAGGATATCTCCACCAGAAGCCGCGCCCTCGTCCGCCACGATCAGCGACACCACGTTCTCGTCCTTGGCCAGACGCATGCCGCGTACGCCACCCGCTGTGCGCCCCATCGAGCGCACAGTGTTCTCATCGAAACGATTGACCTTGCCATTGGAGGCAAAGAGCAGGATGTCGCTGTTGCCGTTGGTCAGTTCCACGTTGACCAGCGCATCGCCCTCATCGAGCTTGATCGCGATCTTGCCCTTCTGCAGCTGGAACGCGAATTCGGTCAGTGGTGTTTTCTTGACCGTGCCGTGGCGCGTGGCAAAGAACACGAAGCGATCCTCCGTGTACTCGCGCACCGGCAGTACGGCCTGTACCTTCTCGTTTTCGCCAAGCGGCAACAGGTTCACGATCGGCTTGCCGCGCGCACCCGAGCCGGCTTCCGGCATCTGGTAGACCTTGAGCCAGTAGACGCGTCCGGTGCTGGTAAAGGTCAGCAGGGTGTCGTGCGTATTGACCACCCACAGCTGCTCGACGAAATCCTCGTCCTTCAGCGCGGATGCCGAACGCCCCTTGCCGCCGCGACGTTGCGAGCGATAGCTACTAGCCGGCTGACGCTTGATGTAACCGGTATGCGATAGCGTGACCACCACGTCTTCGGGAGTGATCAGGTCAAGTACGTTGAGATCTTCCTGAGAATGCTGAATCTCGGTGCGACGTGCATCGCCGAACTCTTCCTTAACCGCCTCGAGTTCGCCGCGAATCACTTCGAGCAAACGCTCGGGGTTTTCGAGGATTTCGATGAGGCCACGGATCGTTTCGAGAATCTGCTTGTACTCGTCGGAAAGCTTTTCCTGCTCCAGTCCCGTCAGGCGATGCAGACGCATGGCCAGAATTTCCAGCGCCTGTGCCTCTGACAGCTGATAACCGTCATCCTTCAGGCCATCGCGCGGATCCATCTCTTCCGGCCGCGAGGCTTGCGCGCCGGTCGCCGACAGCAGCGAGCGCACCAGACCGGCATCCCAATGTCGCGCAACCATGCGCTCACGCGCTTCGGCCGGCGATGACGAGGTTTTGATCAGCTCGATCATCTCGTCGATGTTGGCCAGCGCGACGGTGAGGCCTTCGAGAATGTGCGCGCGTGCGCGCGCCTTCCGCAATTCGAAAATCGTGCGGCGTGTGACCACTTCGCGCCGATGGCGAATGAACGCCTCGAGGATGTCCTTGAGATTGAGCAGCTTGGGCTGGCCGTCCAACAACGCCACCATGTTGATGCCGAACGTGACCTGCAGCTGGGTCTGCTGAAACAAGTTATTGAGCACCACGTCGCCCATCGAGTCACGACGGATTTCGATGACGACGCGCATGCCGTCCTTGTCGGATTCGTCGCGCAGTTCGCTGATGCCTTCGAGCTTCTTTTCTTTGACCAGCTCGGCGATCTTCTCGATCAGCCGCGCCTTGTTCACCTGATAAGGCAGCTCGTGGATGATGATCGTTTCACGACCGTTCGCCTCGGTTTCCACCTCGGCCTTGGCGCGAACGAGAATACGACCGCGGCCCGTGCGATAGGCCTCGATGATGCCGGAGGAACCGTTGATGATGCCGTAGGTCGGAAAGTCCGGCCCGGGAATGTGCTGCATCAAATCGTCGATACCGAGTGACGGATCTTCGATCAGTGCCAGAGTCGCCGCAATCACTTCATTGAGATTGTGCGGTGGAATGTTGGTGGCCATGCCGACCGCAATACCAGCCGAACCATTGATCAACAGGTTCGGCACACGTGCCGGCAGCACCAGCGGTTCGTGCTCGCTTTCATCGTAATTGGGACCGAAATCGACGGTTTCCTTGTCGATATCAGCCAACAACTCGTGCGTGAGGCGCGACATGCGTACCTCGGTGTATCGCATCGCCGCAGCATTGTCCCCATCGACCGAGCCGAAGTTGCCCTGGCCATCGACCAGCAGGTAGCGAAGCGAAAAAGGCTGCGCCATACGCACGATCGCGTCGTAGACCGACTGATCGCCATGCGGATGGTATTTACCGATGACGTCACCGACCACGCGGGCCGACTTCTTGTATGGCTTGTTCCACACGTTGCCCAGTTCATTCATCGCGAACAACACGCGGCGATGGACGGGCTTGAGACCATCGCGGACATCCGGGAGGGCGCGGCCCACAATCACGCTCATGGCGTAATCGAGATAGCTCTGACGCATCTCATCTTCGATGTTGACGCGAATGATTTCTTTGGCGAGCTCTGCCATGAATTAGCTTTCCTGGGGGACAAAAAAGGTCGGCGATGACGTGCCTCAAGCACGTCCGCAGATGACCCGAATTCAACCTTCAAAGTGTAACACGAACGGCATCAAAAAGATAAGATTTAGATCTTATTAATCAATGACTTATGCTGATGCCTTGGGGCTTCTGAAAAGCAGCTTGCGGGCGGCTACGAAATTGACAAATGCCGCAACCGCTGAACCCGCTGCTGCGCCGATTGCCGGCCAGCGGTGCAGGATCGAAAAGTTCAGCAGCAGCAGCGCGTAAACCCCGTAATTGATCACCGCACCAATGCTCATCAGCCCGATCCAGTGCAGCCATTCGGCGTGTGCCGAGCGGTTACTTTGACGCGAAGCAAACGTGTAATGACGACTCCACCACCATGTAAATGTGGCTGCGATGACAAACGAAAGCACGCGCGCCAGATAGGGATTCCAGCCCGCAAGACTCACCAGCAACTGCACGATGCCAGCGTCGATAATCAGGCCGCCGACACCGCCCACGGCGAACAAAAAAATTTCCCGCGACAGCTTTACCATCCGAACATCGCCTGCATGGCAATGCTGTTCGGCCGCTCGATGACGCCACGCTCGGTCACGATCGCATCGATCAGTTCGGCCGGGGTGACGTCGAATACCGGGTTCCAAGCCTGCGCGCCTTCCACCACGGTGCGCTGCCCTGCCGTACTGAGCAGCTCGGTTGCATCACGCAGCTCGATCTCGATTTCCTCACCGGTGCCCGTCGCCATATCGACGGTGGACGAGGGAGCTACCACCATGAATTTCACCCCGTGATATTTCGCTGCAATCGCCAATTGATAGGTGCCGATCTTGTTGGCGGTATCGCCGTTGGCGGCGATACGATCGGCGCCGACGATCACCCACTGCACGGCGCCGGATTTCATCAGATGTGAGGCAGCCGAATCGGCGATCAATTTCGCGGGAATACCGTCACGCACCAACTCCCACATGGTCAGCCGTGCACCCTGCTGCCACGGCCGCGTTTCACCGGCGTAGACGTGATCGATCTGGCCGCCCGCCACGCCGGCGCGTATCACGCCGAGCGCCGTGCCGTAACCAGCGGTGGCCAACGAACCGGTATTGCAGTGGGTCAACACGCCAGAATGCGCGGTAATCAACGAGGCACCCAGCTCACCCATCCGGCGATTGGCTGCCAGATCCTCATCCTGGATAGCTTGTGCTTCGCGCAGCAAGGCATCGGCATCCGCACCGGCGGCAATGCGCTTTTTCATCCGGTCGAGCGCCCACATCAGGTTGACTGCGGTTGGCCGTGCCGCCCGAAGCGTGGACAGCACACCATCGAGATCAACTCTTTGCTGTGCTGCCATGGCCACGCCCCAGGCCGCAGCAATACCGATGGCCGGTGCGCCGCGTACAGCCAGATCGCGGATTGCCTGCGTCACCTGCCCGGCATCACGGCAATCGATCCAGAGCTCCTCGGCTGGCAACAGGCGCTGATCGAGCAATCGCAGATGATCGCCCTGCCACTGCACGGCGCGGATGGAGTCGAGGTTTTTGTCGGATGTTGTCATTCTCACATTATCGCCGAAGCCACCGCCCGGCGACGACATCCAGCTCAACTTTCAAAGCGAACTATTCCAACTGCACCTATCCGCCCGGCACGCAGCGAATGCCTGATTTTCAAGAGGCCTCGGGCACCACCAGCCAGAGGATCACGTAAATCAGAATGCCGGAGCCGCCAAGCAAGGTCAGCAGAATCCAGGCAATGCGCACAAGCGTCGGATCCCATCCGAAATAATCGGCAATCCCCGCACAAACGCCAGCAAGAGTCCTGTTGGTACGCGACCGATATAACCGCTTTTCTGTATTCATCAAGCTCTCCCCACCTTGAAAGTAGTCAGTCGCGCGCGCGCAGCCACTGATGGATCGCCGGTGGCACCTCACGCTGCGCGCGGCCGGATACATAAATGCCGATGTGGCCACCTTTGAACGCCAGCTGGGTGTAGTCCTTGGTGCCTAGGTGCCGGCCCATTGCGCGCGAAGCATCCGGGGGCACCAGATGATCCTGCTCCGCAAAAATATTTAACACAGGATGCTTGATCGCACCAAGATGCACACGCAGACCACCGATCTCCAGTGAGTCGTTGACGAGTCCATTGTCCTGATAAAACTTCTTGATGAACTCACGGAACGCTTCGCCGGCCTGATCGGGTGAATCGAAGATCCAGCGCTCCATCCGCAGAAAGTTCTCCAGCTCGATCGGGCTGTCGAGAATATCGACCAGCCCCACATACTTCTGCTGATTCAAGCGCACTGGTTTGAGCGAAAGATAAACGTAATTCATCAACGCAGCGGGGATATTGCCCACGGTGTCGACAAACCGGTCGACGTCGAGCAGGCGCGCCCAATGCGACAACATATTGTCCGGTGTTTGAAAATCGACCGGCGTGACCATGGTGATCAGGTTCCGGATCTTGTGTGGATGTAGCGCCGTGTAACACAACGAAAACACACCGCCCTGGCAGATACCCAGCAGATCAATCGCATCGAGCTTATGGCGCTGAAGCACCGCGTCGACGCATTGATCGAGATAACCGTTGATGTAATCGTCGAGCGTCAGCCAGCGATCGGCAGCGTCAGGATAACCCCAGTCGATCAGATAGACGTCCTCACCCTGCTCCAGCAGGTTGCGAACCATTGAGCGATCGGCCTGCAGATCGGTCATCCAGACGGTATTGACCAGCGCATAGGCGATCAGCAACGGCGTCTTCGAAGTCGGCTTTCTCTCGCCCTTGAAGTGCCAGACCTTCAACTTGTCCTCGCTGTAAACGAGTTCGCGTGGCGTATTCGCGTATTCGGGCTGGCGCGCGCCCCGCAGCTGGCCCATGCCTGATGCCAGCTTGCGCTGAAAGGCGCTGACTTCGTCCATGATTTTGGTGGGGTCCATCCGAAACGGCGAGTGCGGCTCCACTACCTCTCCTTACTTGCGCTTGCGTGTCTTGGCCGCCGCAGCAGGCTTTGCGCGCGACGTGGAAGCCGCCGTTTTCTTGGCAGCGGTCTTGGGTGATTTTGCCGATGAAGCCTTGGTAACGGACTTCTTTACGGCCGAACGTGGAGTCTTGGCCGCGGCTGCCTTGGCTGCGTGGCTTTTCCTGACGACGGATCGTGGCGCCTTGCTGACAAGCAACTGCTCTTTGAGCGCAGCAACATCACGACGCAAGGCTTCGATCTCTTCGGCATGGCTGGCAGCCGCCGACGTCTTGCTATTGCGTAGTTCGCGCCGCAGCGACTGCAGTCGTTCGCCTAAGCTCGACACATCGCTGCGCGTCGGTATGCCGAGCTGCTGACAGAGATATTCGGTTTGTTCCTGCTGCAACTGGCGCACGCGTATCTGCGTATTGACCATCTCGCCATAAGCCTCGCGGAATTCCTCCGAAAGCGCGATCTCGGCATACGCTTCTTCAGCACAGTCGACCCACAGGTCATACAAAACCTTCAGCGACTCGATCTGCTGACCCGGCTTGGCGAGCTTCGATAATTTTGCCTGCATCTTTTCGATGGCTTGGGCATTGGAACGCTGCATCAGTACCTGATAACGCTGTGAAGCCTCCAGATGCTGGGTGATCGCATCCGCGAGAGCCTGCTGCTGTGCGTGCTGCTCGTGGCCAAAGCCAAATCCGGTCGTTGATCCTTGCTCTTGCGGCTGCGCTCCGGAAGCACCCGTTTTTTGACTGGCATTCAGCCACGCCTGCCATTGTTGGATAAACGCCTTGGCGCCCGAACTGTCCGCACCTCCGAAGCCGTGAGAGAACGGCTGGCTGGCGCCTCCAAAAAGCTGCTGCATCTGCTGGCGCCAGTCGCTTTGCGGTGTTGAAACGCTTGCTGCGGCACCCTGCAACCAGTCCGCATAGCTCTTCAAACCGGCCAATGCATGGTCAATCGTGACATTGGCTGACGAGTTTTTTGCGGAGGACGATCTGGAAAAATCCTCCGCACCTGCCGTGCCGAATTGCTTTTGCATCTGGGCAGCAAAAGTTTCCCAGGACTGGCGAGCCAGCTCCTGATAGTCCTTAATAAGATCGGCCTTCATGGCATCGGCTTTGAAAAAATCATCTGCTTGCTTGTTCACGCGCTATTTCTCGTCACTCATGTCGCTTCATCCTAGCAAAAGCGTCCCGCAGAAAAATGCCCATCGCAAAAGCAAGAGGCCCGGCATAAAAGCCGGGCCTCGCTATGTCACGCTGAACCTTGGACTCAGGCGCCGGCGGCGGCTTCGTCTTCGGTCACAGCCTTCATTGACAGGCGGATACGGCCCTGCTTGTCCACTTCGAGCACCTTCACCTTGACGATGTCGCCTTCCTTCAGCTTGTCGGAAACCTTCTCGACGCGCTCGCTGGAGATCTGCGACACATGCACCAGGCCATCCTTGCCCGGCATGATCGTCACGAATGCACCGAAGTCCATCAGCTTGGCGACCTTGCCTTCGTAGATGCGGCCCGGCTCGACGTCGGAAACGATCTGCTCGATGCGCTTCTTCGCCGCGTCGCCCGCTTCGCGGTTGACCGACGCGATGATGACGGTGCCGTCATCATTGATATCGATCGTGGCACCGGTCTCCTCGGTGATCGAACGGATGGTCGCGCCACCCTTGCCGATCACTTCGCGGATCTTGTCCGGGTGGATCTTGATGGTGATCAGGCGCGGCGCGTACTCGCTCATCTCGAGACGAGCCGTGGTGATGACCTTGGCCATTTCGCCGAGGATATGCAGACGACCACGCTTGGCCTGCTCCAGCGCCACCTTCATGATTTCTTCGGTAATGCCGTCGATCTTGATGTCCATCTGCAGCGCGGAGATACCGTTGGCGCTACCGGCCACCTTGAAATCCATGTCGCCGAGATGATCTTCGTCACCGAGGATGTCGGACAGCACGACAAAGTCGTTGCCTTCCTTCACCAGACCCATCGCGATACCAGCCACCGGCGCCTTCAACGGCACGCCAGCGTCCATCATCGCCAGTGAGGAACCGCACACCGACGCCATCGACGAGGAACCGTTGGACTCGGTAATTTCCGAGACCACGCGCACCACGTACGGGAATTCCTCGATGCTGGGCTTGACAGCCTGCACGCCGCGCTTGGCGAGACGGCCGTGGCCGATCTCACGACGCTTCGGCGCACCGAAACGGCCGGCCTCGCCCACCGAGAACGGAGGGAAGTTGTAGTGAAACAGGAACGGGTCCTTCGACTCGCCTTCCGGCGCATCGATGATCTGTGCATCGCGGGTGGTGCCGAGCGTGGCAATCACCAGCGCCTGGGTTTCGCCGCGGGTGAACAGCGCCGAACCGTGCGTACGCGGCAGCACGCCAACGCGGCAGGTGATCGGACGCACGTCGTCGAGCTGACGGCCGTCGATACGCACCTTGGTCTTGAGCACGCTGTCACGCATGGTGTGGTACTCGAGCTCGGCGAATTCCTTCGACAGCTCGGCGGGATGCCATGCACTCTCTTCGGCCTGACCCTTGATCGACGCCAGAGCCTCGGCCTTGATCGCGGAGATCGCGTCGCGGCGCTGCAGCTTGTCACGCACCTGGAAAGCCTCTTCCAGCTTGCTGCCGACGGCGCCCTTGACGGCAGCGATCAGCGACTCGTTCTGTGCCGGTGCCTTCCAGTCCCAGGATGGCTTGGCGGCTTCAGAAGCCAGCTCGGCAATGGCACGGATAGCCACCTGCATCTGCTGGTGACCGAACATCACCGCACCCAGCATCACGTCTTCGGAAAGCAGCTTGGCCTCGGACTCCACCATCAGCACCGCACCGCTGGTGCCAGCAACGACGAGGTCGAGGTCGGACGTCTTCAACTCGGTGTGGGTCGGGTTGAGCAGGTACTGGCCGTTGGCGTAACCCACGCGCGCAGCGCCGATCGGACCCTTGAACGGGATACCGGCCAGGCTCAATGCTGCAGAAGCACCGAGCAGCGCGGCGATGTCGCCGTCGACTTCCGGGTTCAGCGAGACGACCTGCGCGATGACCTGCACTTCGTTCTTGAATTCTTCCGGGAACAGCGGACGCACCGGACGATCGATCAGACGCGAGGTCAGCGTCTCCTTCTCGGTCGGGCGACCTTCGCGCTTGAAGAAACCGCCGGGGATACGACCGGCAGAATAGAACTTCTCGACGTAATCCACCGTCAGCGGGAAGAAATCCTGACCTTCTTTCTGCTTGGTTGCGGCGACGGCGGTGACCAGCACCACCGTACCGCCCATGCTGACCATTACCGCGCCGGACGCCTGGCGGGCAATTTCGCCCGTCTCCAGAGTGACTTCGTGACTACCGTACTGGAATGACTTGGTTACTTTTGCCACGTTGATTTGTCCTGATCTGATTGAGAAGTGCGCTCATGGATGAGCGCCTCTTGATCTTTGCGTTCATGACGAACGCACGAATTACCTACGCAGGCCGAGGCGTTCGATCAGGGTCTGATAACGCGCAAGATCGCGATCTTTCAGATAGCTGAGCAGACGCTTGCGCTGGTTTACCAGCTTCAGCAGGCCACGGCGGGAATGGTGATCCTGCTTGTGCTCTTTGAAGTGGCTGGTGAGATGGTCGATACGAGCTGACAGCAGCGCAACCTGGACTTCCGACGAACCGGTGTCGTTGGGGACGCGGCCGAAATCAGCAATGATCTTGCCGGTTTGTTCTACGGTGAGAGACATGAGTATGTATTCCTTGAAAAGCGATGCGAAGCTTACGCAACGTCACCACGAATGACGTTGCGTAAGCTTCGCCTAATGAATGAAAGCGTTTAAATAACCTGTCTATTCTACTGACCGGAGTGGTGTTACAACAAGTGCGCAGCGGATTATCACGATAAATCCGCTAGCCCGGCGGCAGGTTGAAACCGCGCACGATGCGGGTAAATCCGTCGATATCGACCTCAAGTAACGCAAGCAAGGCGCCATCGCTGGCATAAGCGGCACATTGACCGACCGGCGGAGCTGGATTCAGCTGGATTTTCTGGCCACGTGAAATGGCCATGCTTTGCGCATCATCAAGGTGGGCGACAGGCAGGTCAGACAAGCCAGCCGACACCGGAAGCAGCCATTTCAGCAGTTCCTCGTCACCTTGTTCAGCAGCCAGCTGCAGCGCCTCGATCGTCACCATCTGTGGCTCGCGGAATGGTTCGACCCAAAGGCGCCGGAGCACGGTGACATGTGCACCGCAGCCCAAATCCTCGCCGATATCCACCGCCAGCGAGCGGACATAGGTACCCGAACCGCATTCGATGTGCAGAGTCAGCGTGTCGGCGGTCCGGGAGAGCAGATC
This sequence comes from Rhodanobacter sp. MP1X3, assembly GCF_014207165.1. Classification (NCBI taxonomy): domain Bacteria; kingdom Pseudomonadati; phylum Pseudomonadota; class Gammaproteobacteria; order Lysobacterales; family Rhodanobacteraceae; genus Rhodanobacter; species Rhodanobacter sp. MP1X3. Next base: position 164,229 of record NZ_JACHCO010000009.1, read on the forward strand.
GAGACGATAAACGTCGACCTCGCGCGGTGGCACATCGACGGCTTCGCCCCGACGCGCCTTGACGTACAGCCGCTCGCCGTCCTGCTTGAGCGCCGAATACACCGGCGGCACCTGCAGGATGCGACCACGCCGTTTGGCCAGTGCCTTTTCGATGACAGCCTCGTCCAGTGCGGGCACGGGGCGGCTCAGCAAAACCTCGCCCTCCTTGTCCGCCGTATCCGTGGTAACGCCGAGTTGGCATTCGGCAACATAGGCCTTGCGCGAACCCAGCAGGCTCCCGGCCAGTTTGGTTGCCTCGCCGAAACACAAAGGCAGCAGGCCAGTGGCCAGCGGATCGAGGGCGCCAGTGTGGCCGCCCTTGGCCGCGCACAACAGGCGGCGTACCGCTTGCAGCGCCTGGTTGGAACTCAGGCCCAGAGGTTTGTCGAGCAATAGGATGCCATGCAGATCGCGGTTTTGAATCCGCGGTGGACGATTCAGACGACTCATCAATTCAGTGTCACCACGTTGATGTTTCAGTCTTTCTTGTCGCCAGCAGGCGGCAACAGATCACGCGCCTGATCGCGCAGCAATGACTCGATGCGCTCGCCCTTGTCGACCGAATCGTCATATTTGAACTTGAGCTCCGGCACCCGCCGCATGCGCATGCCGCTGTGCGCCAGCGAATGACGGATTTCGTGGCCGATCTCGTTCAGCGCCTTGACCGCCGGCAGACCCTGCTCAGGCATCAACGCAGTCACCCACACCGTGGCCCAATCCAGATCACGGGTGATCTCCACATCGGACACGCTGACCGACGGCAAGCCGTGATCGCGCACCGCCGCGTGCACCAGCAAACCCAGTTCGCGGCGCAGCTCGGCACCGATGCGGTCGGTACGTTTGAAATCACGGGATGGCATAAGAGACTCCAATCAAATTAAGGTGCAGCACCGCATAGCGGCGATGACCTTGTTCCCTCTCCCCACTGGGGAGAGGTACGGGTGAGGGGCTGGCGTTGCGAAAAGCTCGAACAAAGGAAGCTTATGCCAGGCCTTGGCCCCTCACTCCAACCCTCTCCCCGCAGGGGAGAGGGAGTTCATAAGTCAAAGCGTCCGCGCGACTTCCGTACGCTCGAAGCACTCGATCTGGTCGCCCGGCTTGACGTCGTTGTACTGCTTGACGGCGATGCCGCACTCCATGCCGTTACGCACTTCGTCGACCAGTTCCTTGAAGCGACGCAGCGATTCGAGTTCACCTTCGAAAATCACCACGTTGTCGCGCAGCACGCGGATCGGTTTGCTGCGCTTCACCGAACCCTCAGTCACCATGCAGCCTGCGACGGCGCCGAACTTGGAACTGCGGAACACGTCGCGAACCTGAGCGATACCGATGATGTCCTCGCGCACTTCCATGCCGAGCAGGCCGGTTGCCGCCTGGGTGACCTGATCGATAACGTCGTAGATGATCGAGAAATAACGCACGTCCAGACCGGCGGTTTCGATGACTTTGCGCGCCGAGGCGTCGGCACGCACGTTGAAACCGATAACCAGGGCTTTGGACGCGGCGGCTAGCGTGGCATCGGATTCGTTGATACCGCCAACGCCCGACGAAACCACATTGACGCGCACGCGCTCATTGCCGATTTGCGTCAGTGACTCGCGCAATGCCTCGACCGAACCCTGCACATCACCCTTGACCAGGATATTGAGCGTCTGCTGTTCCACGCCCTGACCCATCTTCGCGATGATGTCCTCGAGACGATTGCTCTTGCTGACCATGCGCGTTTCACGGCGCTTGAGCTCGCGCTCCTGAGCCACTTCACGCGCCAGACGCTCGTCATCGACACAGACGAAGTCGTCGCCGGTTTCCGGCACACCGGACAAGCCGAGCACCTGCACCGGAATCGAGGGACCCGCTTCCTGCACCTGTTTGCCGGTTTCGTCGATCAGCGCGCGCATGCGGCCGTATTCAACGCCGCAGACAATGAAATCGCCCTTCTTCAACGTGCCCTGCTGCACCAGCACGGTCGCGACCGGACCACGGCCACGATCGAGACTGGATTCGATCACCACGCCGGAGGCGCGGCCATCGGCCACGGCCTTCAACTCCATCACTTCGGCCTGGATCGAGATCGCATCGAGCAGATCGTCGACACCGGTACCGGTCTTGGCCGAAACCGGAATGAACTGGACGTCGCCGCCCCAGTCTTCCGGCACGACTTCGTACTGCACCAGACCCTGCTTGACGTTCTCCGGGTTGGCGCCGTCCTTATCCATCTTGTTGACCGCGACGATCAGCGGCACCTTGGCGGCGCGCGCGTGCTTCACCGCTTCGACGGTCTGTGGCATGACGCCGTCATCGGCCGCCACCACCAGCACCACGATATCGGTCGACTGCGCGCCACGGGCACGCATCGAGGTAAACGCAGCATGGCCGGGGGTGTCGAGGAAGGTGATGACGCCGCGCGAGGTTTCGACGTGATACGCACCGATATGCTGCGTGATGCCACCCGCTTCGCCCGATGCCACCTTGGTACGACGGATGTAGTCGAGCAGTGAGGTCTTGCCATGATCGACGTGACCCATGATGGTCACCACCGGCGGACGGGTGATCTTGTCGCCTTCCAGCTCGACGTTCTGGGTGTGCGCGGCCAGCGTGTCTTCGGCGTTGCTCTGATTGTCAGCTATTACCGTATGACCCAGTTCTTCAACGACCAGTACGGCGGTGTCGTGATCGACGGTCTGGTTGATGGTCGCCATGACGCCCATCTTGAACAGCGCCTTGACCACCTCCGAACCCTTGACTGCCATCTTCTGGGCCAGGTCAGTCACGCTATTGGTCTCGGCCACCACCACTTCACGCACCACTGGCGCGGTCGGACGGGAGAAGCCGTGCGGACCAGTCGGCGCGCTGCTGCTGCCGCGCGACATCTCGCGACCTGAAGTGCGACCAGCCTTGCCGCCACGCTTGTTGCTGGACGACGAACGGCGGGCGCGATCGGCCTCGCTCAAATGCATCTGGCCGCCGGCAAAGCGCTTGCTGCCATCGCGCTCTTCCTTTCCGCTGCCGGGATTCTCGCTGCGCTCACGCGCATGCTTGGGCTTGCGGCTGGCATCACCACCCGCAGGGGCGGCTGCGGGCGATGCGGGGCTGCCAGCGGCCGGGCTCACCCGTGCGGCTGCCGGAGCAGCAGCTGGCGCTGGAGCGGGCGCTGGAGCGGGCGCTGGTGCAGGCAACGGCTTGACCAGCTTCTCGCGTTTGCGCGGCTCGTGGATACGCGGCAGGATCATGCCGAGTTCGCGCGTATCCATGCGCTGGGTGACAAACGGTTCATCAGCGCTCGGTGTCGACGGCACCTCGACGACGGGCGATGGTGCCTGCTCAGCCTCAGCCTGATCATCGCTGGCAACCACCTGCTCGGCGACGACGACTGCGGCGGCGTCAGCCTGACGCTGCGCGTGCTCCTGCTGGAGCTGCTGCTCTTCCAGGGCGCGCTGCTGCGCTTCGTGCTGGCGGCGCTGTTCGGCGTCGGCACGCTCTTGTTCCTCGGCTTCACGCTGCTGCTGGGATTCCTGCAGTTTGCGCACGGCATCTTCGCGCTCGCCGTCGACACTGGCGTCTTCGGCAATCACGCTACGCTTGACGTAGGTGCGCTTGGCGCGGACTTCGACGTTGACTGTCTTGGCTGTGCCCACCGTACCGCGGGCGCCGGGCGTGGCGATCTTCAGTTCGCCAACGGTGCGGCGCTTGAGAGTGATCTGGCGCGGTGCACTGTCATCGGCCTCGGCAGTCACTTCGTTCTTGCCGTGTGTGCGACGCAGGAATCCGAGCAGCTTCACCTTTTCGGTGCTGCTGATGGTCTGCTCCTGGTCGGAGAATTCCATGCCGGCTTCACCAAGCTGCTTGAGCAGCCGGTCGACGGGCATGCCCAGTGTATGGGCGAGTTGTTTGATCGTGTCCGACATCGTTTTGTTGCTCCGCCGTTTCCGCGCTTGGGCCTTCTTCGGCCCTCGGACCTCATCGGTCCTTATCGACTGTGCCGCGATAAGTTGCACCGCCACCGCCATCCATGGTGAAAGGCCCCGAAGGAAACCTTTCTCGGCGCGCCCATCCAGGGCGCAGCCTTGTCCGCGGGTTAGCCGCCTTTCTCCAGTCGCTCAATCATCGGCGCTCGTGCAGCCATGATCAGTGCGGCAGCCCGCGCTTCGTCCATGCCTTCGATATCGATCAGGTCGTCGACGGCCAGATCCGCGAGGTCGTCCACCGTGCTGATTTCGCGCGCAGCCAGTGCATAGGCTGTCGCCTCGTCCATGCCCTTGAGCGCCAGCAGCTCGTCGGAAGGCTGATGGTCACCCACGCCCTCCTCCGCTGCCAGTGCCTCGGTGAGCAGTGCGTCACGGGCACGGGCACGGAGTTCTTCGACGATGTCCTCGTCGAAGCCTTCGACCGCCAGCAGCTCGGCGCTAGGTACGTAGGCAATTTCCTCGACGCTGGAGAAGCCTTCCTGTACCAAGATAATGGCGATTTCCTGATCCACTTCAAGCTTGTCCATGAACAGCTGGCGCGCGGCCTCCTGCTCGGACTCACTCTTGGCGGTGACCTGATCCTGAGTCATCACGTTGAGCTGCCAGCCAGTGAGCTTGCTGGCCAGACGCACGTTCTGGCCACCGCGACCGATCGCCTGGGACAGTTTGTCCTCGGCTACCGCGATATCCATCGAGTGCTTTTCCTCGTCCATGATGATGGACTGCACTTCGGCCGGCGCCATCGCATTGATGACGAACTGCGCCTGGTTTTCGTGCCACAGGATGATGTCGACGCGCTCGCCGTTGAGATCGTTCGACACCGCCTGCACGCGCGAACCACGCATGCCGATGCAGGCGCCGATCGGATCGGTGCGGCTGTCGTGGGCCAGCACGGCAATCTTGGCGCGATCGCCCGGATCGCGGGCGCAACCCTTGATTTCGACCAAGCCCTGGCCGACTTCCGGCACCTCCAGCTTGAACAGCTCGATCATGAATTCCGGTGCGGCGCGCGAAACGAACAGCTGCGGACCACGCACTTCGGACTTCACTTCGTACAGATAACCGCGAACGCGATCACCGACGCGGGCCGATTCGCGTGGAATCGTCTTGTCGCGCGGAATGAACGCCTCGGCATTGCTGCCCAGGTCGAGGTAGATATTGCCGCGCTCGACGCGCTTGACAATGCCGGTGACCAGTTCGCCCACGCGATCGGCGAAGGCGTCGACGACCTGCTGGCGCTCGGCTTCGCGCACGCGCTGCACGATCACCTGCTTGGCAGCCTGCGCGGCGATGCGGCCGAACTCGGCGTTCTCGACCTGCTGCTCGATGAATTCGCCGACCTCGGCGCCTTCACGCTCGTCGATTGCGTCCATCAAACGCAGCTGATAGGAGGGCGATTCCATCTCACCATCGTCGGCAATGATTTCCCAGCGACGGAAGGTTTCGTATTCGCCGGTGTCATTGTTGATCGACACGCGAATGTCGGGTTCTTCGTCCGGATAACGTTTCTTCGCCGCCGAAGCCAGCGCGGCCTCCATGGCTTCGAAAATGACTTCACGCGGCACGCCCTTTTCATTGGCGACGGCATCAACGACCAGCAAAAGTTCTTTGCTCATTGCAGCAACTCCATAGGCGCCCAGCGGCGTCCCATCGTTCTGATTGATTGTTTTGTGCTTTTTCAATACGTACTTAGGTTTGTCGTGTTTAATCTTTGGGTGCCTTGGAGACCGCCGGCTTGCCGCCACGCTTGGGCTGGGGCGCATATCCCAGTGCCACCCAGTCCGGCACGACGCGAGCGGTATCCACCAGCGAATGCTCGAACGCAAACGTCTTGCCTTCCGCTTCCAGCGTGATCTGCTCGCCTTGCACCGACACCAGCTTGCCGCGCAGGCGACGACGACCTTCCAGCGGTGCCTTCAGCAACAGCTTTATTTCCTGACCAACGACCTTCGCAAACTGCGCGGCGCTAAATAGCGGCCGATCCAGACCTGGCGAGGAAACTTCCAGCACGTAGTTACCGGGGATCGGATCCTCTACATCGAGCAGCGCCGACAATTCCCGGCTGGCCGTCTCGCAATCCTCAATGCCGACCTCGCGACGATCACCGTCTGCGCCAGCCTCACCGGGTTCGCTCTTGTCGAGCCCGATTTTATCGAGCAAGTCCAAGTAGACCCGAAGGGTACTCTGCCCGTGTGACGGGGTGAACTCCACGCCGATGCATTCCAGCCTCAGATCGGCCAGAACTTCGTTGAAACGTTGTGCCAGTGCCTGTGTATCCATGGGTTTGTCTCCCAGACCACCTTTGATCAAATCACTAAATTCAGAACCGCAGAAACAAAAAATGGGCTCCAACGGCCCATTCCTTTACCTCGCCGATGTATCTGCTCTACAGCTCTTTCAGGCGCCGATGACCAACTTCAGTCCGGCACCGCGCATCCTAGCGCCCAACAAAAAAGCCTCACGAGGAGGCTTTCTTTGCATCAAGAAAGATCTGGTAGCGGGGGCAGGATTCGAACCTGCGACCTTCGGGTTATGAGCCCGACGAGCTGCCAGACTGCTCCACCCCGCATCAGAGTCCGAGGAGTTTAACGGTCTGGCCGGTTTCTTGCAAGCGATCGCTGGTAAAAAAAGTCATAAACATGCACACAACGAAATCAGAGTTACTGCGAATAGAGGTATCAGAGCCCGAAGGCACTGCGACACCAACTCAGCAACGGCCCCCAGTAAAGCCCCAGAGCCAACAGCGCCAGCGCATTCAGCGATAGCACCACCCGCAACGAGACATCCGGTTTTGCTGCCAGCACGCTACCCTCAGCCGGTTTGTCGAAGTAGACGACCTTGATCACATGCAAGTAGTAATAAAGTCCGATGATCGCGAACACGACGCCGACGATAGCCAGCCACAGCATATTGGCGTGGATCGCCGACTCCAGCACGAGTGCCTTGGCCCAGAAGCCAAACAGCGGCGGCACACCAGCCAGCGAGAACATCGCCAGCAGCATCAGGAAAGCCATCCACGGTGACTTCTGATTCAGTCCCTTCAGATCGGAGATTTCCTCGCATTCGAAGCCCGAGCGCGCCAACGCCAGAATCACACCGAAGGCAGCCACACTCATCAGCGCATAGCAGATCGCGTAGAACATCGCCGCGGCATAGCCTTCCGGGCTGGCCGCCGACAGACCCAGCAGCAGGTAACCCATGTGCGAAATGGTCGAATAGGCCAATAGACGTTTGAGGTTGGTCTGAACGATCGCGACCAGGTTACCGATCGCCAGCGACAACACAGCCAGCACGGCCAGCATCAGCTGCCATTGATGCGACAGATCACCCATACCCGCATAAAGCAGACGGTACGCCATGCCGAACGCAGCCAGCTTGGAACCCGACGCGATAAACGTGGTGACCGGGGTCGGCGCACCTTGATACACGTCAGGAATCCACATGTGGAACGGCGCGGCGCCGAGCTTGAAACCGATGCCGATGATCATGAAGATCAGTCCGAACAGCAGCAGTTTCGGCGCCGTGGTGTACGACGTCACGTGATGTAGCTGCGCCAGATCAAGCGTTGGCGTACCGCCCATGCCCGAAGCACCATAGACCATCGACATACCGTACAAAAGCATGCCCGAGGCCAGCGCACCGAGCACGAAATACTTGATTGCCGCTTCGGACGGCAGCTTCGCATCGCGGTTCAACGCCACCAACGCATACGACGACAGCGACAACAGCTCCAGTCCCAGATAAACCGTGATCAGACTGCCAGCCGAAACCAGCAGCATGATGCCGATCACGGCAAAGATCATCAGCGTATAGAACTCACCGGTCACCAGCTTGCGATCGATCAGATACGGACGCGCATAAACGAACACGATCGCCGTGGTGAGCAAGGCGAATACCTTGAGGATCTCCGACACGCCATCGCGCACGAACATGCCACCAAACGCCGTTACTGACTGCGCAGGCTGACCCACTATTACCAGATAAATCGCTACCAGCAGTACTGCGATCGAAATCCAGTGCAGCCATGGACGCTCTTTCAGCGCCATAAAAGCATCAAGCAGCAACAACAAGCACGCTGCCACTACCAGGTAGAGCTCCGGCAGCATGATCAGGATGTCATTCAAATTCGGCATGGTCGGTCCCGATCAGATCTTGTGGATGGCAAGCTGCTGCACCAGATGCGACACCGAAGTGTCCATCAAGTGGATCAGCGGCTGCGGCCAGACGCCGAGCGCCAGCACGGCGGCGGCAAAAGCAACCAGCACGAAGGTTTCGCGACCGTTGATCTCCTTCATCTCGCCCACGTGCGGATTGGTGATGTCGCCCCACAGCACCCGCTTGACCATCCACAGCGTGTAAGCCGCACCGATGATCAAGGTGAACGCGGCAAAGAGCGCAATCCACGGATTGGCACTGAAGCTGGCCAGGATCACCATGAACTCGCCGACGAAACCGCTGGTGCCCGGCAGGCCGCAGTTGGCCATGGCAAAAAATACATAGAAGAAGCCGAACCACGGCATCACGTTGATCACGCCGCCGTAGTCCTTGATCTGGCGCGTGTGCATGCGGTCATACATCACGCCGATGCAGCTGAACATGGCGCCGGAAACGAAGCCGTGCGAAATCATCTGCACCATCGCTCCCTGCATGCCCAACTGCGCCATGTCGACGCTGCCTGGCTCGCGCATCAGTAGAAACGCGATAAAGATACCCAGCGTCACGAAGCCCATGTGTGCCACTGACGAATACGCCACCAGCTTCTTCATGTCCTCCTGCACCAGCGCGACATAACCGATATAGACGATCGCGATGAGGCTCAGCACGATCACCAGCCACGCGTAATGCGAGCCGGCATCCGGCGTGATCGGCAGGATAAAGCGCAGGAAGCCGTAGGTACCCACCTTTAGCATCACCGCTGCCAGCACCACCGAGCCGCCGGTCGGCGCCTCGACGTGGGCATCCGGCAGCCACGTGTGCACCGGCACCATCGGCACCTTGATCGCAAAGGCGATCAGGAAGGCGAAGAAGATCCAGGTCTGCTCCTTCATCGTCAGCGGCAGTGCCGCCAATGTGGCCATGTCGAACGTGCCGGCCTTCTGATACAGATACAGCAGCGCGATCAACATGAAGACCGAGCCGAAGAACGTATAAATGAAGAACTTCAACGTCGCATACACGCGGCGCGGACCACCCCAGATACCGATCAGGATGAACATCGGGATCAGGATCGCCTCAAACAGTGCATAGAACAGCAGCGCATCGGTGGCACAGAACACCCCGATCAGCAGCCCCTCGAGCACCAGCATCGCGGCCATGTATTGGTGTGGCTTATCCTGGATGACCTCCCACGCGCCAACGATCACAAGAATGCTGACGAACGTCGTCATCAGGATCAATGCGACCGAAATACCATCCACCGCCAGGGCGTAATGCACGCCCCACGAAGCGATCCAGAGATAGTTTTCAGACAGCTGCATGCCGCCGGCATCGGGTTGGTACTGCACCAGCAGGAACAGGCTGACCACAAAGGTCAGCACGGCGACGATCAGCGACAGCCAGCGCGCGAGGTTGGGCCGGCGTGAGCCAGCCAGCAACACCGGAATCGCACCGGCGACGGGTAGCCAGATCAGCAGGCTAAGCAAGTGATTGAACATGTGTGCCTGCTTCCCTTATTGCCCGGCCACGCCGGTGCCAATCAACAAATACCCGCCGAGTAGCACGATCAGGCCGAGAATCATCGCGAACGCGTAGTGATAGAGATAACCCGACTGCAAACGACGGACGGTGGCCGCAATGCGGTGAACCACGCTTACCGAACCGTTGACCATCACGCCGTCGATCAGACCAGCATCGGCAACCTTCCAGAAGCCCTGCCCCAGCTTGACGCCGCCACGAGCGAATACCGCAAAGTAGACGTTGTCGACCCAGTATTTGTTGTCCAGCACGGTCCAGAGCGGCTTCAACGCGCTCTTGATCTTGCCGGCCATCGCCGGGTTGAAGAGATAGATATAGGTGGTGATCAAAAACGCGGTCAGCACCAAAAAGAACGGCGGCTGTGCGAAACCCTCGAGCGCAAGACCCATTGCGCCATGAAAGTCTTTACCCACTTCCGCCATGACGTTGTTGGCTTCATCGATATGAATAGCGTTGCCAAACCAGTTACCGAATAGCATCGGGCCAACTGTGAAAAACCCCACCAACAGCGAAGGAATCGCCAACAGCACCAATGGCACCGTCACCACCCACGGAGACTCGTGCGGCGCATGTTCCAGCACGCCCTGCTCGTGATGATCGTGGTGATCATCCAGATGCGCATGCCCGTGATGCTCGACCACGGTAAAACGCTCCTTGCCGTGGAAGGTCAGATACATCTGGCGGAAGGTATATAGACCCGTTACGAATGCGCCGGTCAGTACGCAGAAATAAGCGTAATGCGCACCCCAGCGATGGGACTCGCCGACCGCCTCGATGATCGCGTCCTTCGAGTAGAAGCCCGAGAAGAACGGCACGCCGCACAGCGCCAGCGAACCGATCCACATGGTGATCCAGGTGATCGGCATGTACTTGCGCAAGCCGCCCATGTAGCGCATGTCCTGCTCATGGTGCATGGCGATGATGACCGAGCCCGCGCCGAGGAACAGCAGCGCCTTGAAGAACGCATGCGTCATCAGGTGATACACCGCACCGGTATACGCCGACACGCCCAGCGCCACCGTCATGTAACCCAGCTGCGACAGCGTGGAATACGCGATTACCCGCTTGATGTCGTTCTGCACGATGCCGATCATCCCGGTGAACAGCGCCGTCGTCGCGCCAATGACCATGATGAAGCTGAGCGCCGTCTGCGACAGCTCGAACAGCGGCGACATGCGCGCCACCATGAAGATGCCGGCCGTCACCATCGTCGCCGCATGGATCAGCGCGGAGATCGGCGTGGGGCCTTCCATCGAGTCAGGCAACCACACGTGCAGTGGCACTTGGGCGGACTTGCCCATCGCACCGATGAACAGGCAGATGCAAATCACCGTCGCCGCATCCCAGTGCGTATTGGCCGTGATCTGCAGCGTCTTGCCGACCAGGCTCGGTGCGGCGGCGAAGGCGGTGTTGTAGTCCATCGTACCGAGGAAATACAGCACGCCAGCAATACCCAGCAAAAAGCCGAAATCGCCCACGCGGTTGACCAGGAAAGCCTTGAGGTTGGCGAAGATTGCGGTTGGCTTCTTGTACCAGAAGCCGATCAGCAGGTACGACACCAGGCCCACCGCTTCCCAGCCGAAGAACAACTGCATGAAGTTGTTGCTCATCACCAGCATGAACATCGAGAAGGTGAACAGCGAGATGTAGGCAAAGAAGCGCTTGTAGCCCGGGTCGTCGCTCATGTAACCGATGGTGTACAGATGCACCAGCAGCGAGACGAAACTCACCACGACCAGCATCATCGCGGTCAGGCGGTCGACCATGAAGCCGACGCTGGCATTGAAGTGACCGATCTGGAACCAGGTGTAGAGGTTCTGGTTATAGACCTCCGCACCACCGAGCGTAAGCTGGTAAAGCACGTAGAACGCCAGCGCGCACGAGATCGCTACACCGAGAATAGTGACGGTATGCGAACCGGCACGACCGATAAACTTGCCGAGAAAACCGGCGAGCAGACAGCCCGCGAGGGGAGCCAGCGCAATCGTCAGCAGGATGGATGTCGAAAGCTGCATCGGATCAACCCTTCATGCTGTCGATATCGGAAATATTGATCGTGCTGCGATTGCGGAATAGCAGCACCAATATCGCCAGACCGATGGCGGCTTCCGCCGCAGCCACGGTAAGAATGAAAAACACGAATACCTGACCAGACACATCGCCGAGAAAACGCGAGAACGCCACAAAGTTGGTGTTCACCGCCAACAGCATCAGCTCGATCGACATCAGCAGTACGATGACGTTCTTGCGATTGATAAACAGGCCGGCAACGGCGATGCAGAACAGAATGGCGCCGAGCACGATGTAGTGCGATAGCGTAATCATGAACTTGGCTCCTGGGGTGGCACGGGCGTCGACTGAGCAGGACGCACCGCGTCCATTTTTACGATGCGGATGCGGTCACGCGGATTGACCCGCACCTGTTCGTTGGCCGACTCGTGACGTACACCGGCACGCTGGCGCAAGGTGAGCGCCACGGCCGCCACCACACCGACGGTAAGAATCAGGGCAGCTACTTCGAAAGGCAGCAGATATTTGGTGTAGAGCGCCTGACCCAGCCATGCGGTGTTGGATACACCTGCTGCTGCGGCCGGATCGGGACCCATCACCTGCGCGTGCATCGCCTTGACGCCAATCAACCCGAGCATCTCGACCAACATCGCCACAGCGACGATCAAGCCGATCGGCAGGAATTTGACGAAGCCTTCGCGAATCTTTTCCTGGTCAATGTCGAGCATCATCACCACGAACAGAAACAGCACCATCACCGCGCCGACGTAGACCACGATCAGCGCCAACGCCAGAAACTCGGCATCGGCCAGCATCCAGAGACAGGCAGTACTGAAGAATGTGAGCACGAGCGAAAGCACGGCATGCACGGTGTTCTTCAGCGTAATTACCGACAACGCGGCGACCACGGTGATGAAACCGAAACCGTAGAAACAGATGAGTTGGAACAATTGGGGATTCATCGTCGGCCTCAGCGATATGCCGCGTCTTGCGTGCGGTCAGCGGCAATCTGCTTTTCGAAGCGATCGCCGATGGCGAGCAACTGCAGCTTGTTCACCACGTTCTCGCCACGATGCTCGAAGTGGTACTCGTGGATGCTGGTTTCGACGATCGAATCCACCGGGCAGCTCTCCTCGCAGAAGCCGCAGAAAATGCACTTGAACAGGTCGATGTCGTAGCGCGTGGTGCGGCGTTGGCCGTCCGATTCGCGCGGCGCCGAGTCGATCGTGATCGCCAGTGCCGGACACACCGCCTCGCACAGCTTGCAGGCGATGCAGCGCTCTTCGCCATTGGCGTAGCGGCGCAATGCATGCAGACCGCGGAAGCGGTTCGACTTCGGAATGTGCTCCATCGGGTAGCGCACGGTGTATTTCGGCTTGAACATGTAGCGGATGGTCAGCGCCATACCGCGGAACAGCTCGATCAGCAGCAGACTTTTGAAATAATGGGTAATGCGGGACATGGCTTTCTTCAGACCCCCGTGCCGATGGTGACCCAGCCGAAATATTTCAGGCAGCCGGCGACGAGGACCCATACAATGGCGATGGGAATGAATACCTTCCAACCCAGCCGCATGATCTGGTCATAGCGGTAGCGTGGGAAGCTGGCGCGAAACCAGAGGAACAGGAACGAAAACAGGAATGCCTTGATAAGCAGCCACGGAAAACCGCCCTGCCCGATGAAACCCCAAGACGAGGGAAACGGCGACAACCAACCGCCCATAAACAGCACCGCGGCCAGGAAGCTGACCAGGATCATGTTGGCGTATTCGGCCAGGAAGAAGATCGCGAACGCCGAACCGGAATACTCCACATGGAAACCGGCCACGATTTCGGACTCGCCCTCGGCCACGTCGAATGGCGCTCGGTTGGTCTCAGCCACGCCGGAGATGAAATAGATCACGAAAACCGGCAGCAGCGGCAGCCAGAACCAGTCGAGGATGCCCTTATGGCCAGCCTGCGCATTGACGATGTCGGTGAGGTTGAGGCTACCGGCCAGCACAAGCACGCAGACCAGGCAAAGACCCATCGCCAGCTCATACGAAATCACCTGCGCCGCCGAGCGCATGGCACCGAGCAGCGCATAGCGCGAATTGGACGCCCAACCGGCGAGGATGATGCCGTAGACGCCCATCGAGGTCATCGCCAACAGATACAGCACGCCAGCATTGGCATTGGACAGCACCATCTTGCTGCTGAACGGAACGACAGCCCACGCCGCCAACGCGGGGACCAGGGTCAGCAACGGCGCGAGGTAATACAGGAACCGATTCGCCGTCGTCGGCAGGATCACTTCCTTGATCAGCAGCTTCACCACGTCGGCAAATGCCTGCAGCAAGCCGAACGGACCGATCTTGTTCGGCCCCATGCGAACGTGCATCCAGCCGATGACCTTGCGCTCCCAGTACACGAACATCGCTACCGCGAGGATCAATGGGATCGTGATGCACAGGATGTAGACGATCGGCCAGACGAGATGATTGATGAGTTGATCAATCATGATGCTTATGCCTTGCTCAAGTTGATGGCTGCGCCGTAAGGCGGCAGTGTGGCAGTGACGTCCTGGCCAGCTTCGATCCATGCCGTGCCATCGGGTACGGATTTATCGATCACTAGCGGCAGGGTTGATTCGGCCAGGCGAACCTGACTGCCCTCGGTCAGACCCAGCCGCCCGGCTTCATCCGCATTCAGACGCACGGCAGGCGCACGATTGAGTGGGTGAGCCTGCAACGCCGTGGCTCGGCGCACTACCGCATCGCTGCGATAGATCGGCCAGGTTGCAAGACGCGTGAGGCCGGTGACTTCGGCACGCTTGGCCAAACCGCTACCCGATGTCGATGCACGCTCGCTGATGCCATCGCGCAGACCGGCAAGATCATCAAACTCGAAACCTGCCAACTGCAACGAACCACCCAGCGCACGCAACACCTTCCAGCCGGCGCGCGTCTGTCCAGCTGCCTTGGCACCGGCGCTGACGCTCTGTGCCAAACCATCGACGTTGACCAGCGTGGCATCGATCTCCGGCAACAGTGCGATCGGCAGGATCACATCGGCAACCTCGCGCAATGCAGCGCTGGCATAAGCGCTGAACGCAACGACCTGCTCGGCGGCATGCAGCGCTTTCAACGCAGCGCCACCATCGGCAAAATCGTGCGGCGGCTCGACGCCATACAACACATAACTTTTGCGTGCCTGCGTGAGCATCGCCTGTGCATCCAGACCGCCATTGCCCGGCGACACGCCGACCTTTGCCAGACCCACGGCATTAGCGCCGACCGGCAGTTCGTTGTAACCGGCGCCGGTGGCGTCAGCGATGAAACGCGCGATGGCGCGAAGCCAGGATGCCTGCGGGTGTGTTACCGCGGCTTCGCCGAGAATCACCACGGCCTTGCCCGACTTCAGTGCGCTGATGACGTCATTGTCACCGTCGTCGCTCTGCGCGCCGTTGATCGCTTCGCTCAGTGCCGTCGGCGCAGATGCACCCGCACCGACGGCAGCCTTGGCTACCGATAGCAGCGCATCGACCATGGCCTGCGGCGCCACAATGGCCTGGCCTGCCAGCTGGTAATTGAATTCAAATAGCGCCGGGTTGACGAGATAGACCTTGGCACCCTTCTTGGTCGCCTGGTGCAGACGATGGTTGACCAGCGGCATCTCGTGGCGCAGGTCGGAGCCGACCAGCAACGCTGCCCTCACTTTGTCGATTTCGGCAACCGGCAACCCGAAGGGTTGCGCCGAGGCGTTGTCGGCAAAATCGAGCTGACGCAGACGGTGATCGATGTGCGCACTGCCCAGGCCACGAGCCAGACGCATCAGCAGATCACCCTCTTCGTTCGAGGTGGCTGGGTGAACCAGGATACCTAGCTCACTGCCCTGCTCTTTCTTCAAGGCTTCGCCGGCGAACTTCAACGCGTCTTCCCACGTCGTCACCTGCCACTGACCATTGCGCTTCACTTCCGGCGCGCTGATGCGATCGGGCGCGTACATACCCTGGTAGCTGTAGCGATCGCGATCTGACAACCAGCATTCGTTCACCGCTTCGTTGTCGCGCGGCACGGTGCGCAGCACGTCGCCACGACGCGTATGCAGCCACAGGTTGGAACCCAGCGCGTCGTGATAGCTGATGGATGGTTTGGCAATCAGCTCCCAGGCACGCGCCTGGAACTGGTAGGGCTTGTTGGTCAACGCACCGACCGGGCATACGTCGATGATATTGCCCGACAGCTCGGTCTCGAGCGTCTTGCCGATATACGTGCCGATCTGCAGGTTCTCGCCGCGGCTCATGCCGCCCAGCTCATACGTACCGGCGATTTCGCTGGTGAAGCGGACGCAGCGCGTGCACTGGATGCAGCGAGTCATTTCGGTGGCAACCAACGGGCCGAGATTTTCGTCGGTGATGGTGCGCTTGCGCTCGGTGTAGCGCGACACGCTGCGGCCGTAGCCGAGTGCCACGTCCTGTAGCTCGCACTCACCGCCCTGATCGCAGATTGGGCAGTCGAGCGGATGATTGATCAGCAGAAATTCCATCACGTCACGCTGGAACTTCAACGCCTTGTCCGATCGCGTGGTGACCTTCATCCCCTCGGCCACCGGCGTGGCGCAAGCCGGCTGGGGCTTGGGCATCATCTTGCCGCCCATCTCCACATCGACCAGACACATGCGGCAGTTGGCAGCAATCGGCAGCTTGCGGTGGTAGCAAAAGCGCGGGATGGCAACACCAATGGCATCGGCGGCCTCGATGATCATCGCGCCCTTGCGGATCTGCGTGGGCTTGCCATCGACCTCAATATTCAGCAGGTCGGGGGCGGCGTTGTTGACGGGTTGCGCACTCATGCGGCAACTCCATGCTGATTCAATTCGGGATTTGCTTCAGCCATCTGGTCTTCGGTCATTGAACGGCCGTGCTGTACGTAGTATTCGAATTCATGCCAGAAACGACCAAGGAAGCCCTGCACCGGCCACGCCGCTGCCTCACCGAACGCGCAGATGGTGTGCCCTTCGATCTGGCCGGCAACGGCCTTGAGGCGATGCAGATCATCGGTGGTGCCCTTGCCGTCGACGATGCGCGACAGCACGCGATACATCCAGCCAGTACCTTCGCGGCACGGTGTGCACTGACCGCAGGACTCCGCGAAATAGAAGCGCGAAATGCGATGGCACATCTTGACCATGCAGGTGGTGTCGTCCATCACGATGACCGCGCCCGAGCCCAGACCGGAGCCGGCCTTCTGCAGGGCATCGAAGTCCATCGTCATCTCCATCATGATGTCCGCCGGCAGCACCTTCATCGAGGCACCGCCGGGGATCACAGCTTTGAGCTTACGACCCGGCCGCATGCCGCCGGCTATTTCGAGCAGATCCTTGAATGACGTTCCAAGGGCAATTTCGAAATTACCCGGCTTGGTGACGTGGCCCGATACCGAGAAAACTTTTGGCCCGCCATTGTTCGGCTTGCCGATGTTGAGGAACCAGTCCGCCCCATTGCGCATGATCGCCGGGATCGAAGCATACGTCTCGGTGTTGTTGATGGTCGTCGGCTTGCCGTACAGCCCAAAGTTGGCCGGAAACGGTGGCTTGAAGCGCGGCTGGCCTTTCTTGCCCTCGAGCGATTCCATCAGCGCGGTTTCTTCACCGCAGATGTAGGCGCCGGCGCCCAACGCGGCATAAATGTCTACATCCAGACCACTGCCTTGGATGTCCTTGCCTAGCAGGCCCGCGGCGTAGGCTTCTTTCAATGCTTCTTCAAAATGCTCGAACGGCTCGTGATGAAACTCGCCGCGCAGATAGTTGTATGCCACCGTGGAGCCGGTGCAGTAGCAGCCGATGGCCAGTCCTTCGATGACCGCGTGCGGGTTGTAACGCAGGATGTCACGATCATGCGATGTGCCGGGTTCCGATTCGTCGGAATTGCACAGCATGTATTTTTGCATCGTCCCTTTTGGCATGAACGACCATTTCAGACCCGTCGGAAAGCCGGCGCCACCGCGACCGCGGAGCGCACTTTTCTTTACCTCTTCGATCAGCGTCGCCGGGTCGGGCTTTTCGGCGAGGATCTTCCGCCATGCCTTGTAGCCGTCCACTTGCTCGTAGCTGTCCATCGCCCACGGTTTGTCGAAATGCAGCGTGGTCAAAACGACCTGATGTTCTTTGGGTGCGGGTCCGACTGCCATGATCTACTCCAACCCGTCCAGAATTTTGTCGAGCTTCTCGATGTCCAGATGCTCGTGATAGTGGCCGTTGACGGTCATCGCCGGGGCGCGCACGCAAGCAGCGATGCACTCTTCTTCGCTTTTCAGATAGACGCGGCCATCGGCGGTACTTTCGCCGAGCTTAATGCCCAGCTTTTTTTCGCAGTGACGCACCAAGTCGTCCGCGCCGTTGAGCCAGCACGAGATATTGGTACAGATCGCTACGTTGTTGCGGCCAACCGGCTTGGTCTCCAGCATCGAATAGAAGCTGGCTACCTCGTACGCCCATACCGTCGGCAGATCGAGATATTTCGCCACCGCGGCGATGAGATCATCGCTGAGAAAGCCCTGGTTCTGCTCCTGCGCCGCGAATAGCGACTGGATCAGCGCTGAACGCTTTCGATCCGGCGGAAACTTGGCCACCCATGCGTCGATGTGATGGCGTGTGTGCTCAGTGAGAACGACGAGTGGATCGACGTTCCTGACCTGATCGAAATGTCCGGTGACTTTCATAGATTCTTTCCTTCGGACTCAGCGATCGACTTCGCCGAACACGAGATCGTAGGTGCCGATCATGGCAACCACGTCGGCGAGCATATGGCCGCGCACGATGGTGTCCATGGACGAGAGGTGGGCAAAGCCCGGCGCGCGCAGATGCACGCGGAACGGCTTGTTGGCGCCATCGGAAACCAGATAGCAACCGAACTCACCCTTGGGCGCTTCGACCGCACAATAGGTTTCGCCAGCCGGTACGCAATAACCTTCGGTGAACAGCTTGAAGTGGTGGATCATGGCTTCCATGTCCTCCTTCATTTCAAAGCGCGTGGGCGGCGCGACCTTGAAGTTCTTCACTATCACCGGACCGGGATTCGCCTTCAACCACTTCACGCATTGCTGGATGATCCGATTGGACTGGCGCATCTCTTCCACGCGCACCAGATAACGGTCGTAGCAATCGCCGTTGACGCCGACCGGGATATCGAAATCCACTTCGGCGTATTTCGCGTACGGCTGCTTCTTGCGCAGATCCCATTCCACGCCCGAGCCACGCAGCATCGCGCCGGTCATGCCCCATTGCTGGGCCAGTTCCGGGCTAATGACGCCGATACCAACGGTGCGCTGCTTCCAGATGCGGTTGCCGGTGAGCAGTTCTTCGTACTCGTCGACCTTGCTCGGAAAATCGTTGGTAAACGCTTCCAGGTAATCGAGCATCGAGCCTTCGCGCCAGCTGTTGATGCGCTTGAGGTCGTTACCTTTGTGCCACGGCGATTCGCGGTACTGCGGCATCTGCGAAGGCAGATCGCGGTACACACCGCCGGGACGGTAATAAGTGGCATGCATGCGCGCGCCGGAGACCGCCTCGTAGCAGTCCATCAGCTCTTCGCGCTCGCGGAAGGCGTACAGAAACACCGCCATCGCCCCCAGATCGAGCGCGTTCGAACCGACCCACATCAGGTGATTGAGGATGCGGGTGATCTCATCGAACATGGTGCGGATGTACTGCGCACGCTCCGGCGCCTCGATGCCCAGCAGGGTTTCGATCGCTTTGACGTAAGCATGCTCGTTGCACATCATCGAGACGTAATCGAGCCGATCCATGTAGCCGATCGACTGATTGAACGGCTTGGACTCGGCCAGCTTCTCGGTACCACGGTGCAGCAGCCCGATATGCGGATCAGCACGGACGATGGTTTCACCGTCCATCTCCATGATCAGGCGCAGCACGCCGTGAGCGGCCGGATGCTGCGGGCCGAAGTTCATCGTGTAATTGCGAATTTCCTGCATGCTCAATTCTCCCGCCAGTGATCGGCGGCTTCGGCTTCGGCCTGCATGAGGTCGGCGTCGTTGCGGATGGTGCGCGGTACCAGGATACGTGGCTCGATGGAGACCGGCTCGTAGATCACGCGCTTCTGCTCGGGGTCGTAACGCACTTCGACGTTGCCGATCAGCGGAAAATCCTTGCGGAACGGGTGACCCACAAAACCATAGTCGGTAAGAATGCGGCGCAGGTCGGGATGGCCATCGAAGATGATGCCGTACAGATCGAATGCCTCGCGCTCGAACCAGTTCACACCCGGCCAGATCAAGGTCAGCGACGGCACCACCGGCAGCGTGTCGTCGTCGCAGAACACGCGCAGGCGCAGGCGGCGGTTGTGCGCGATCGACAGCAGATGGATCACAGCGGCAAAACGGCGCGGCTCATTATTGCCGCGCGGACGCTCGGCCCAGTTGAAGCGGCCCATCGCCTGCCCTTCCACGCCACGCGAAAAGCCCGTGCTGGAAATGGATTCGGTATCCCACTCGGTTTGGCAATGACCGAGATAGTCAATGCCGCAAAGGTCGACCAGCTCGCTGAAGCGAAACTCGGGCTCGTCGCGCAGGGCAGTGGCCACGGCGATCAAGTCGGCAGCGGCCAGCTCGGCCGTGGTTTCGTTGCGAACCGTGCTGAGGGTCAACGTTTCGCCGAATCGCGCAGCGAGACTTTCGGCCAGCGCGCTCGAATGTGGGTCGGACATAAAGAGCCTCTTACGAACGCGCGATGGTGCTGGTGCGGCGGATTTTTTTCTGCAGCTGCAGGATGCCGTGGATCAACGCCTCGGCCGTCGGCGGACAGCCCGGCACGTAGATGTCGACCGGCACGATGCGATCGCAGCCGCGCACCACCGAATACGAATAGTGGTAATAGCCGCCGCCATTGGCGCAGCTACCCATCGAAATCACCCATTTCGGCTCGGGCATCTGGTCGTAGACCTTGCGCAGCGCCGGAGCCATCTTGTTGACCAGGGTGCCGGCCACGATCATCACGTCGGACTGGCGCGGGCTGGGACGGAAGATCACGCCATAGCGATCCAGATCCAGACGGGCGGCGCCGGCGTGCATCATCTCCACTGCGCAGCAGGCCAGACCAAACGTCATCGGCCACATCGAACCGGTACGCGCCCAGTTCATCAACGCATCAACGCTGGTGGTGGCGAAGCCGCGCTGGACGATCGGATTGTCGCCGGCCGGACGCAGGATATCGTCGACCAGATTCAGCGGCTCCGGGTTGTGCATCACCCGGCTGATGGAATTGCTCACTCCCATTCCAGTGCCCCTTTCTTCCAGACGTAGGCGAAACCGATAACCAGCAAGAGCAGGAACAAGGCCATCTCGATCAGCGCCGTGGCGCCGATCTTCTGGAACACCACCGCCCACGGAAACAGGAAGGCTATTTCCAGATCGAAAATGATGAACAGGATAGCCAGCAGGTAGTAGCGCACGTCGAACTGCATGCGGGCATCTTCAAATGCCTCGAAGCCGCACTCGTAGGGCGCCAGCTTTTCGGCACCTGGACGGCTCGGACCCACCAGCAGGCCGATGGCGAGAAGCGCCAGACCCAGACCGATGGCAACACCGATGAACAACAAAACGGGCCAGTATTCGGCAATCACGATGCAATTTACCTCCGCGCCAAGCGGCGCATCAGTGACCGCGGGGAAACGGTCTGGCGACTTTTGGTTCGTCAGGCCGGCACAGCCGTAAGCTGCTTGGCCACACTTGCAGGCACTCAGCCCGAAGCATGCGACGTTTCGCGAAGAACGGGTCCGCGAACCCCGTTATTGTACCAGCGCGTACGGGTACTACGACAAGCTCTAATGATCCCAATGTGCGGATTGACCACACATCAAGACGATCGACGTGACGTCACCATTACATGGTATGCGTCGCGCGATCCGAACTCAGCGTGCCGGCGAGGATGTTCTCGATGCGGCTGCGGGCCGCTTCCGCGTCACCCGATTCGTTGAAGTGGACGCCGATGCCGGCGATGCGGTTGCCCTGTGCACCCAGCGGGCTGATCCATACCACTTTGCCAACGACCGACAAACGCTCGGTTTCCTCGGCCAACGTCACCAGCAAGACCACCTCGTCGCCCAGCGCATAATGTTGCGCCGTTGGCGCGAACAGCCCGCCATTCTTGAGGAACGGCATATAAGCGTTATAGAGCGAAGGCGCGTCCTTGATCTTCAACGAAATAATGCCCTGTCGGGCGGCGGCCACCACGGGTTTCATGCTTGACTCCTGCCGGACGAACGCATCGACCGATTATGGCCTGATCATAAAGGCTGCGCTGACACCGCACCACAATGGCGACGCCGACGATCACCGTATCGACCACACGAACCCTGCCGATGAACGCCGATCCTCAGCACCAGACTCATATGTTTACTCGTCGCCCATCCACAAGTAACTGGCGCTCGCTGGCAAGATGACTCCACGAGGGTGGCGGCATCCAGCCAGTGACCCATTGCGGCACCGCCTCGCCAGCCATGGGCCGCGAAATGGAGAATCCCTGCAGCTGGTGGCAACCAAGCGACGCCAGCACGTCACCCTCCTCCAGCGACTCGACGCCTTCGGCAATCACCGACTTGGCCAGCATGCGTGCCGTGGTGATCACGCCTGCCGCGATGGCCATGTTGCGATCATCGCTGAGAATGCCTCGCACAAAACTCTGATCGAGTTTGATGTGCTCGATATCGAGCCGCTGGATGTGACTCAGTGATGCGCTGCCGGTACCGAAATCATCCAAGCCCACGCGAATGCCCCGACGGCGGCATTCCTCGATAACCAGGGTCGCCTGCGCGTGATCCATCGTTGGCCCGGTCTCGGTGATCTCAATGCCGAAACCCACATCCATCACCCGAGGATACGCGTCGAGCGCCACATCGATGTCGCTGAAGAAACCCGGATGCAGCAGATGCCGCGTGCTGATATTTACCGATACGGGGATGGAGACGCCATACTGCAGCCACTCTTGGCATTGCTTGAATGCCTCGTTCAATACGAAGCGGCCGATCGGTCGTGCCAGCTGCGGGTCATCCAGCGCGTGGGTGAAATTGGCGGGCTCGATCAAGCCAAGCTCGTCATCATGCAGACGGATCAGCGCCTCCATACCCGCGACACCGTGCAGCCCCGGCAAACCGTCGATATAGACGATCGGCTGAAACAGCAGCCGCAGGCGCGACTGCACCAACGCCTGGGCGATTCGCTCACGCATCGCCTGCAGCCGCAGCTGCTCCAGCTCCATCGCAGGCTCGTACAAAGCCCCGCGATCCTTGCCCTCCTGTTTTGCCGCATACATGGCGAGATCCGCGTGGCGCACCAGCCCCTCGGCATCGGACGGATCGAGTGGAAACAACGTCCAGCCAATGCTGGCCGACAGATGCAGTTGCTCTCCCATGTACTGGAACGGCACCCGCAATACCTGCAGGATGCAGCGGCTGATCACATCGAGCTGCTCGTTGCTGTCCAGACCGGAAATAATCAGAGCAAATTCATCACCACCGAACCGGGCCAGCACGTCGGCCTTGCGCAAAATGCCGAGTATGCGAGAAGAGGCTTCGACCAATACCTGATCGCCGCCGCCGTGGCCGATCGTATCGTTGACGCTCTTGAACCGATCGAGGTCGAGCACACCAATCGCCAGCAGGGAGTGATCCTTCACCGCGCTGACGCGCGTTTTTTCGAGCAGATCGAACAGCAGGCGACGATTCGGCAATCCGGTGACCACGTCGTAAAACGCCAGCCGATGGACACTCGCCTCGTGCATCTTCTGAGAGGTGACATCGCGCTGATTCCAGATGCGTCCACAGCGGACTCCATCGATATAGATCGGCGTGAAATCGCGCAATAGAGTGCGCCCATCCCTCATCAGGACCTCCTCATCCCTGACCACCTCGCCTCTCAGCAGAATTTCATTCAGCCGGAGAAACTCCTTATCGGGATCCTTGTACGCATCCGTCAACCGGGAAAAAATCATGCTCGATGGCTGATTTTCCAGTTCGGCTGGCGTCTTCTCGAAACCATACAATTTGCAAAAAGCCTCGTTGGCAAACTTCACCCGCCCTTCTTCGGATATCACCAAAATGCCTGAATGCTGGTGTGAGAGAATGGTGCGAAAATGCTGCAGATTAAAGCGCAGATCACGCTCGGCATTGAGCCGTGCAGCACGCGCACGCTGAATCTGTATGCTGAGCCCCAGCTCGATCGCCATTTCCGAAAAAACCTGAATTTCGATCGCGGTAAACGCCTCGGTATCCACCGTGCCGATGACAAAAGCACCGATCACCGTCTCGTCCGCCCGCAAGGGCAGCGCCAGCAGCGCGCGCAGATGCATCACCTCGTCGCCGGGCGAAAACTCGCCCAGGTCGGCAAGCGATGGATACCAGACCTGCGGCTCGCCAGTCTGCATCACGAGCAAAGCGACATCGTTGGCGTAGCCATCAACCGCCGCACGACTTTCACTAGCCACCTCGAAACCATCGCGCACCTGCCAGCGCAGGATCGGTTCGGCAGCACCCTGGATCAGTCCTATCCAGGCAAGGCTGTAGTCACCGATGTGCCTGGCCACATGGCAGGCCTCGATCAGCAAAAGAGGCTCTTCCCTGGCGTGCGAGACCACTTTAATCATCTCGCTGAGCAACCGCAGCGCGCGACGCTGGCGCGCTTCGTGTTGAACCGACTTCAGCAGCAGTACCCGTTGTTGGTGGGCCTCAAGCCCCAAACCGATATTTGCCGCAGCCTGCTGCAGCAACTCGATCATCGCCGGGGAAAAAAAATCGACGTCGGAAGACCGTATCACCAGACCTGCATGCACTTCGCCAAACGTCAGCACCGGTACCGCAATCGATGACGTGATGCCGTGGCGCATAAAAGCCTGACGAAACATTTCCATGCCAGACGTATGCGCAATATCGGCTTCCAGCTGCGGTGTGCCATGCCAGAACGACGGTTGTGCCACAGCAAACGGCAATTGCTCAGGATAGATATCTTCCATGCCCAGCGGGACGTGAGCCGGTGCGATGCGTCGAAACCAACCACTGGCGCGATCAACCTCGCCAATCATGACAAGACGTGCACCGATCCGTCGCTCAAGCACCTCGATCACGGCCTCGTAGAGAACGACAGGATCGAGCGAGTTCAGTAACAACTGACTCAGATCGGAAAGCGCCGCATAGAGGCTTTCGCCGGACACGGCCCGAGGCTTCAGCTCAGGGCTAACCAGTCGCGGATTCTGATCCGGGGTGCGCATGCATGTGGCCAGCCGGTAAACGGGATCCGCCTAATCGCAGCGCCCATAACGGCGTGCCATTCGACAGCGTTCTTGTCGGTATCGAAAACGCCGCCAGCGCCTCAGTGCGCCAATCCCCAAGTCGGCATAGTCATTCCCCTCCGCCGAAGCTAGCTCTCCCGCGCAACCTATGCAAGGGCCAGCTGGCAGTGAAGGACCTGGGCTAGAGCTCGCACCAGCCCCAGTGATCGAATATCCACAAAGACGGAAGATCGCAAGTCAGCTTGGCAAAGCGCAGGCCCTCGTGGTTTTTGGCAGAGAGCGCAAGGTGATACGTACCATCACTATCGCGCTGCAACGGTGCCTGTGACCAACGCCAGACCTGCGTCTCCGACCCATCGGCCACGCTAAGCCGCAACCGCGGCTGCAACCATATCGGCGGTTGCCAGGGCAGCGCGGTCGCTGATGCCTGCCGTGTCGACGGCACCTCTGAATAACGCTCCGGCCGACCAGCAAGTCGGTGCATGCGTCGTCCGCTCAAGGCCATCTGGCTATGGTGCGCCGTCATTGCCTCCCGCTTGTTGATCGATTGGGTGGCTGTTCCCGCGACTTCAACGAAGCGGTCATGCGCCGGATGACCATGAATCAGATAGGCCAGTTGCATTGGCGCACCGTTCTGTTCCGCCAATGCCAGACGCATGAGCACATGCGCGGCGCCGTGATCGGGATGACGATCATCGATCGACGGCATGGCAAAGATGCTGGGGCGAAACGTGCCGATAGCCGCAGACAGCGTGGCTATCGCGTGACGGCTCGTTTGCAACAGAACGTCGGTAACCCCCATGTCCGGCCAACCCAGCTTTTGCAGCGACTGCGGTGGCACATCGAGCCGCCGCAATGCCTGCTCCAATTCGGCATGGCGACGCTGTCCCCAGCGCGCGCGCTCGGCCGCGCCAATACGCACTCTTCGTTCGAGCCAGCGCTGCGGCCAGGGATTGTTGTCGCCTGCGGTCAGCAACAGGATTTTTACCTCACCACCTGCTGCACGCACCCGCTGGATCAGCAAACCCGTCGCAATGGTTTCGTCGTCCGGATGCGGTGCGATCACCAGCAGGCGCGTCTGCGCGGAAAACTCTGGCAGCTCCAGCGGGGTGGGCGACGATGGAAGCGCGTTGACGGCGGTTGCCATCAACGCCATTGCGCCAGCAGTTCGAGCAGCAGCAGATCGGCGCGCAACGGTCCACGCAGACTCTCCCGGGTGCGGTTGACCGCGTTGTACCAATGGTCCAATGCCTCGGCGTTCAATGCACTGGCGAGCGGCCCGGTTTTCTCGGTGACCTTTGATTTGATCTCATCGGCGGCAGCCTGAGCGGCAAACCACAAACGCTGCGCCGGCTCGTTATCCAGCCAGCGCTTGACCACTTCCATCGGCTGACCGCGACCGGCAGCCAGCGCGGCGAGATCCTTCCTCACTTCCAGTCGACGATCAAGCGCTCCCTCTTTTGCCCACGCACTCGCCAGACCGGGATTGCCACCGGCAGCCGCAAGTGCGGCCGGTGCATCGCCGACACCCTCATCCTGCAGCCATGCCAAAGCAGCGGCAGCGTCGGGCAGATGAAATTCGATCCGCTGGCACCGGCTGCGAATGGTCTGCGGCAGGCGCCACGGCGCGTCGGCGAGCAGAATCAGCATGGTCTGCGCGGCGGGTTCCTCGAGTGTTTTCAGCAGCGCATTGCCGGCAGCCGCATTCATCGCGTCGGCCGGATCGATCAGCGCAACCTGCCAACCACCGAATTGGCTGCTCATCGCCAGCCGTACCGACAGATCGCGGATCTGGTCAACCACAATCTCGCTGCGCTGCACGCCGTCCTTGCGCAGACCAAAGCTCAGCTCGATCAGATCCGGGTGCGTACCAGCCGCCAGCAGCAGGCAACGACGGCAATGACCGCAGGCTTCGCCATCGACCGGTTGTTCGCAAAGTAGACCTTTGACGAAACGCTGCACAAATTCGCGCTTACCCAAACCCGCGGCACCACAGACGAGCAGCGCGTGCGGCAACGCATCGCGCTGACGGCGCGACTGCAGCCGCGACCAGTGTTCCGCATGCCAGGGCAATGCACTCATGCAGTCAGACCTTCGAATAATTCGGCTATCGCCTGAGTGGCCGCACTGAGTACATCCGCAGGTGACTGACTGGCATCAAGTACCCGAAAGCGGCTCGGCTCGGCAGCGGCACGGTCACGATAGGTGGATCGAATGCGTTCGAAAAAAGCGTCCGCTTCGATCTCGATACGATCCGCATCACCACGACCGGCAGCGCGAGCGCGCCCGGTCGCTACCGGCAAATCGAGCAGCAAAGTCAGGTCAGGTTTCAGCCCGGCGCAAGCCCAACGCTCCAGTTCCGCGATGCGCTCGACCGGCTGACCGCGGCCGCCGCCTTGATAGGCATAGCTGGCATCGGCAAAGCGATCGCAGAGTACCCACTGCCCGGCATCCAGTGCCGGTGCAATTACCTCGCGCACCAGTTGGGCACGCGAGGCAAACATCAGCAGCAGCTCAGCTTCCGCCGTCAGACCATGCTGTGCGGGGTCAAGCACGATACTGCGCGCGGCCTCACCCAGCTGCGTACCGCCGGGTTCACGCGTCTGCACCAGCGTGATACCACGCTGCTCGATGCTCGAACGCAGCCCGGCCAGCAAGGTGCTTTTACCGGCACCTTCGCCGCCTTCGAGGCTGATGAATTTTCCTCGCCGTGGATGGATCGATGACGCACTCACTGGCAATGCTTCCGTTGGTAGCAATCAACGTTGCGATTGTGCTCCTCGAGCGTGCTGGCAAACACATGCCCGCCATCACCGCGGGCGACAAAATAAAGCTCGTTGCCGGCGGCGGGGTGCAGGGCGGCTTCCAGCGCGGGCTTGCCCGGCAACGCGATCGGCGTGGGCGGCAGACCCGCCCGGGTATACGTGTTGTACGGCGTGTCGGTGGTGAGATCGGTCTTGTGGATATTGCCTGTGTACTGCGCGCCCATGCCATAAATCACACTGGGATCGGTCTGCAGCAGCATGTGGGCCTCCAGGCGTCGCACAAACACACCGGCAATCCGCGGACGCTCGTCGGCACGCCCGGTTTCCTTTTCCACGATCGAGGCGAGAATCAGCGCATCGTACGGCGTAGCCAGCGGCAGATCCTTGTCACGCAGCGGCCATAGCGCATCGAGTGTCTTGGCCATCGCACTATGAGCGCGCTTGAGAATATCCAGATCACTATCGCCTTTCACATAAGCATAGGTTTCGGGCAGAAAGCGCCCCTCCGGCGTCTCTCCGCCAGCGCCGATTTTCTGCATAAGGGTCGCGTCATCGAGACCGGCGCTTTCGTGCTTG
This sequence comes from Rhodanobacter sp. MP1X3, assembly GCF_014207165.1. Lineage (NCBI taxonomy): Bacteria > Pseudomonadati > Pseudomonadota > Gammaproteobacteria > Lysobacterales > Rhodanobacteraceae > Rhodanobacter > Rhodanobacter sp. MP1X3. Next base: position 192,555 of record NZ_JACHCO010000009.1, read on the forward strand.
AGCTTGTCGGCTGCGGCCAAGGCCTGGCGCAATCCAGCGAAGGTCCAGCCATCCACGATGGTGAAATTGCGCTGCATCACTTTGCCGGCGGCCATGTTGGCCAGCAGCTGGCGCGGCGTCAGACCCATCTCGATCGCGTACTCACCAGCGTGCAGCTTGCCGGCCACACGCATCTGCTCGGCGAGCAAACGCCAATACAGCCCGTTGGCCTCACTCAAATCGCGCTGCTGCAGATCCGTCACGATGTTTCTGAAACTGGTTCCACGCGCAATATCGATGCTCTCGCCCTGTGCCGTGACATGCAGCGGTGTGCGGCTGAAGCGGTTGAAGTCGTACACGCCGTAGGCCAGCCCGCCAACAATGATCAGCAGCACGATCATCACCAGCACGCGCACAAACACGCCGCCTTGCATCATCTTGCGGCTCATCCCGCCTGCTCCATCGAAAATCCCAGGTTGTGCCAGTGCTGTTGAAGTTTGCGGGTGATGGTACCCGGTGCATAGTTACGATCACCCAGTGACTGTACCGGCAGAATCCCGCGCACGCTTGAGGTGAGAAAGATTTCCTCCGCCTCCAGCAATGCCTTCAGGTCGATCCGACCAACCTGCGTTTGCGGACAAGCCGCCAGCACTTCGGCACGGGCGACGCCGGCGATGCCACAGTGATCGAGCGCTGGGGTGCGGAGCTCGCCATCGATGACGGCAAACAGGTTGGCCATGGTGGCCGAAATAACCGATCCGTCAACATCACGGAGCAGGCCTTCGGCGATCGCCGGATCGCTCCACTCACCACGTGCCAGCACCTGCTCCAGACGATTGAGATGCTTGATGCCGGCGAGCAGCGGCTGCGCCGCCAGACGCAGTTCGCAGATACGCATGCGCACGCCGCGAGAATAGCTTTCCGTGTTCACAGACGGTGGCGCGAAAGCCGCAACGATCCGTGTCAGCAAAGGCGATGCAGCCGGTGCATAACCGCGGTCACCCACACCACGGGTCAGCGTGATGCGCACCACCGATTGCGGCAAATCGTGGCTGACTTCGCATGCCTCGTGCCACAGCTGTTCGTTGTCCGGTGGAGGTATTAGCAAACGCCGACAGCCCTCTTCGAGCCGCTGCATATGCCTGGACCACAGCGGAGCCTCAGCCCCGACGAAACGGATGCTTTCGAACAGACCGTCGCCATACGCAAGTCCACGGTCCAATGGCGACACCGTACCTTGCGCCGATCCATTGATGAGCATCATGGGCGCCATCAATCCGGCACTCCCAGTGCGCGCAGCAACCCGCGAGCCTTGGCGCGGGTCTCATCCAGTTCGAGTTCCGCCACCGAATCGGCAACGATGCCGGCACCCGCGCGCAGGCTCACATCATTGCCGGTCAGCGTCAGGGTGCGGATCAGGATGTTCAAATCGAGGTCACCGTTGCGATCGAGATAGCCCAGCGCGCCGGTGTAGGCGCCGCGCGGTACGTCTTCCAGCTCCGCGATGATTTCCATGCAACGCACTTTCGGACAACCGGTGATCGTGCCGCCTGGAAACGTGGCAGCGATCACCTCACCCGGCGTCACGTCGCCGCGCAGTTGGCCTCGTACATTGGAGACGATATGGTGAACATGAGCATAACTCTCCACCGCCATCAATTCGTCGACTTCGACCGTGCCGGGAATGCAAACGCGGCCAAGATCGTTGCGCTCCAGATCGATCAGCATCACATGCTCGGCGCGCTCTTTCGGATGCGCACTCAGTTCGCGGATGCGCGCCAGCTCATCATCGCCAGGCAGTCGTGCACGTGTACCGGCGATCGGCCGGGTCTGCGCCACACCACGACGTACTTCAACCAGACGCTCGGGCGACGAACTCGCCACTGCCCAATCCGGTTGCTGCAGCAAACCGGCAAACGGCGCGGGATTGGCTTGGCGCAACGCACGGTAAAGCGACGCTGGCGGTGGTGCTTCTGCGTATTGCGCACGCCATGCACGCGAGAGGTTCACCTGAAAAATATCGCCCGCCTGGAGATGTTCGTGAACGCGTTCCACGCCGTCGAGAAAAGACTCGGCCGCATCTTCCTGCCAGTCTTTCAACGATGGCAATGGCGGGATCCGCGGCACTGCAGCGAGATCAACTTCCAGCTGATCGAGCAGGCTTTCATCGCCCTCTTCGGCAATCAGGATCGTGCAATCGTGCAGATGATCAACGATGACGGCGGCAGGACATCGCAACGCCAGCGCGACTGGCAATGTCGACGGCGGGCGCAGCCGCAGCCGTGGTTCAATTTCGCCGGCGAGTTCGTAAGCCAGTAACAGCACCCAGCCGCCATGAAACGGCAGGCCGTCATCTTCGCCATGCGGCAGACTTTCGGCCTTCCACGCCCAATCCAGCGCATCGAGGAAACGGCCGTCCAGAACCTGCCCCGCTCCGTCGCGCAAGATACCATCGGTATCCAGCGTCAGCGCATCCCGCGGAAACGCGAACAGAATGTCGTAGCGCGACTGCGCCGTACCCCGCACCACACTTTCGAGCAGGCATGGATAACGTGCTGGAAACGCAGCGGCCGGCGCAAGTAGATCGCGCCGGCCGCTGAGAGTACGTCGATTAAGGGCCGGTCGATCGATGGCCGACCGATCGAGAGCTGGCCGATTGAACGCCGATCGAGGGTCACTCACGCTCAGACGCGGCGAAATGCCAGTGTGCCATTGGTACCGCCGAAGCCGAACGAGTTGGAAATCGCCACGTCGATTTTTGCTTCGCGCGCGGTGTTTGGCACGAAATCCAGATCGCAGCCCTCGCTGGGTTCGTCGAGATTGATGGTCGGCGGCAGCACCTGGTCACGCAGTGCGAGAATCGTGAAGATTGCCTCGACACCACCCGCGGCACCGAGCAGATGCCCAGTGGTCGACTTGGTCGAACTCATCGCCAGTTTGTAGGCGTGCTCGCCGAAGACCGACTTCGCTGCCATCACTTCGCTCAGGTCGCCCGGCGGTGTCGAGGTGCCGTGCGCATTCACGTACTGCACTTCGGACGGATTGAGGCCGGCATCGTTAAGCGCGGTCTGCATACAGCGTGCCGCACCTTCACCGCCTTCGCTGGGTGCCGTCATGTGGAAAGCATCACCGCTCATGCCAAAGCCGACCAGCTCGGCGTAGATGCGTGCACCGCGCGCCTTGGCGTGTTCGTATTCTTCCAGCATCAACACACCGGCGCCATCGGACAGCACGAAGCCATCACGATCCTTGTCCCATGGCCGACTGGCCTTGGTCGGTTCGTCGTTGCGGGTGGACATGGCCTTGGCCGAGCAGAAACCGGCCATCGCGGTACCCGTAGTCGCAAACTCGGTGCCACCGGCGATCATCGCATCGGCATCGCCGTACTGGATCATTCGCGCCGCCAGGCCAATGTTGTGCGCGCCGGTGGTGCAGGCTGTGACGCAGGCGATATTCGGCCCCTTCAGACCAAACATGATCGACAGCTGGCCGGCCACCATATTGATGATCGAGCTGGGCACGTAGAACGGCGACACCCGGCGCGGCCCCTTTGCGGCCAGCTCTAGCGTGGTAGCCTCGATCGTATAGAGACCACCAATGCCTGCGCCAACGGCCACGCCGATACGCGGTGCATTGGCTTCGGTGATTTCCAGCCCGGAATCACGCAGCGCCTGGGTACCCGCAGCAACACCGTAGTGAATGAACGGGTCCATCTTCTTGATGTCTTTTGCCGCCATCCACTGCCCCGGATCGAAGTCGCTGACCTGGCCTGCAATACGGGTAGCGTAGGCCGATGCATCGAAGTGGGTCACCGGACCAACGCCGCTGACACCTTTGACGACGCGATCCCATGCACTGACGAGGTCGTTGCCAACCGGGGAAATAATGCCCATGCCAGTCACTACAACTCGACGCTTGCTCATGCTGTGTTCCTTAGTCAATCCGTCAATCTACGCAGGTCTGCGGTTTACCGTGCAACGGTAGATACGTCTTCGGTCATCGCGCAGACGCACGGCGCACACCATACGGGATCGGACGTTACAAATTGCAGAAATGAAAACTGCGCCGGGAGGCGCAGTGTTCGATCTGGTCAGATCGGTGGCGAGGCAACATCAATGCCTGGTCCGAGTCTGCCCGATGTCGTATCAATCAATCCTTGGAGTGGGCCTTGATGTAGTCAACAGCCTGCTGCACGGTGGTGATCTTCTCGGCGTCTTCGTCAGGAATCTCGGTCTCGAACTCTTCCTCAAGTGCCATGACCAGTTCCACCGTATCGAGCGAATCGGCGCCCAGGTCGTCCACGAACGAAGCGTTCGCCGTGACTTCATCTTCCTTTACGCCGAGCTGTTCGATGACGATTTTCTTGACGCGCTCTTCGATGGTGCTCATGTTGCCCATACCTCTCAAGGAGTAATTGTTTGTCTGTGCAGGCGACTGCCTGCACAGGCCCGGCGGCATTGTAGTGGCTTCGTTGCAAAGCCGCCACGATACGCCAGTAATACCAAGCGAAGGCCACCAGTGCCCACGCGAAAGAGTAATTGTCGCCTAAAACGTGTCCGCTGGCGACAACCAGGCCCGCAGGCCTTATGGCATATACATGCCGCCGTTGACATGAAGGGTTTCGCCGGTGATGTAGGCCGCCGCGGGCGAGGCCAGAAAACCCACCGCCTTGGCGATATCGGCCACCTCTCCAAGGCGGCCCAGCGCGATTTGCCCCAGCAAAGCCTGTTTTGACTCCTCCGGCAGAGACTTGGTCATGTCTGTATCGATGAAACCAGGCGCCACCACGTTGACCGTGATGCCGCGCGAACCGATTTCGCGTGCCAGGGACTTGGAGAACGCGATGATGCCGGCCTTTGCGGCGGCATAGTTGGACTGGCCCGGGTTGCCGGTAAGTCCGATCACCGAGGCGATCGAGATGATGCGTCCCTTGCGAGCCTTCATCATGCCGCGCATCACCGCCTTGGAAGTACGGTAGACCGAACTGAGATTGGTATCGAGGATGACATTCCAGTCTTCCTCGCGCATGCGCATCAGCAACTGGTCGCGGGTGATGCCGGCGTTATTGACCAGAATCGAGATCGCGCCGAATTCCTTGCCAATGCCATCGATCAACGCTTCAACCGCGGCGCCATCGGTGACATTCAGCAGACGGCCATGGCCACCGTGCGCAGCCAGCCGCTCGCCGATGGCGGCAGCACCACTTTCACTGGTTGCCGTGCCGACCACAGTGGCGCCCATGGCGGCCAATTCATCGGCAATCGCCGCGCCAATGCCGCGACTGGCGCCGGTAACCAGCGCGATTTCACCTTGCAGTGTCTTGCTCATCGAGAGGGATTCCTGGAGTTCAATATTTGAAAAAAGATCACGCTAGCGGTCAGACCCATTCGGCAACCGCCGCATCGATATCCGCCGGCATGCCGACAGCGCGCGCTTCGATCGTCTTGTCGATGCGCTTGATCAGACCCGTCAGTACCTTGCCCGGGCCGCATTCAACGATGCGCGAGGCACCAGCACCGGCCAGCGCCTGCACGCACTCGGTCCAGCGCACGGGCAGGTAAAGCTGACGCTGCAGTGCAAAGCGAATATCGTCAATCGCATCGTAAGAACGCGCCTCGGCGTTCTGCACGACCGGGATTGATGGCAACTGCCAGGCAATGGAGGCCATGCGCTCACCTAGCCGATCGGCGGCGTCCCGCATCAATGCACAATGCGAAGGCACGGAGACGGCAAGCTTGATCGCCTTCTTCACGCCCAACTCGGCCAGCCGCGCCAGCGCTCGATCCACCGCTTCCGCGTCGCCTGCGATCACCAACTGGCCGGGCGAGTTGAAATTGGCCGGTGAAACGACCTGGCCCTGTGCCACCTCCTCGCACACGGCCGCAATCTGCGCATCATCACCGCCAAGGATCGCCGCCATGGCGCCAACCCCAGCCGGCACCGCCGCCTGCATCAGGCGTCCGCGCTCCGCCACCAGCGACGCTGCGTCGTGTAGCGACAGCGCGCCCGCACAGACCAGGGCGCTGTATTCGCCAAGGCTGTGGCCAGACAATTGAGCGGGTTTCGCGCCCCCGAGCTTCTGCCATACGCGCCACACCGCCACACTGGCAGCCAACAATGCCGGCTGGGTATTTTCGGTGCGATTGAGCTGGTCCTCAGGCCCCTGTGAGGTCAGGTTCCACAGATCAAGACCTGCTCCTTGCGACGCCTCTTCAAAGGTCGCCTGTACTTCGGGATGCACGGTGGCCAGCTCGGCGAGCATGCCAATCGATTGCGAACCTTGACCGGGGAAAACAAAAGCAAGCGACGCAGATGTTGAACTCATGAGTCTGGTGAATTCTTTTCGAGGAAAACCGCCATGGTGCCAGCATCACGAGCCATACGCAGCTGTATCCCACTTTTCACGTGATAAAAAGCACGATGCCGCACTAGGCGGCATCGTTGGGCAACTATCGAGTTAGATCGAACAGGCATCAATAGCGCAGCAAGGCCGACGCCCAGGTAAAGCCGCCGCCAAACGCTTCCAGCAGAAGGTTCTGGCCACGTTGCACCTTGCCTGATCGCACGGCGTAATCGAGCGCCAGCGGTACCGATCCCGCTGAGGTATTAGCATGTTTGTCGACCGTCACTACCACACGATCCATCGACATCTTCAAGCGCTTGGCCGTGGCCTCGATGATGCGCAGATTGGCCTGGTGCGGAATCAGCCAGTCGATATCCGATTCCTCCATGCCGGCCGCCTGCAGGGTTTCACCCACCAGCGAGTCGAGCGTCTTGACGGCGACCTTGAACACTTCACGGCCGGCCATGCGGATACGCACGCCGTGGTTGGGCTCGTCGGTAAAACCTGCCGACACGCCAACTGGGTTGTACAGCAGATTCTTGTGCCCGCCATCGGCATGCAGGCAGGTAGCGTAGATGCCTGGCTCGCTGGACGCTTCCAGCACCACCGCGCCCGCGCCATCGCCAAACAGCACGCAGGTTTCGCGCTCCGTCCAGTCGACCATGCGGGTCAATGTTTCGGCACCGATAACCAGCACTTTCTTGGACGCGCCGCTCTTGATGAATTTGTCGGCAACGCCCAGCGCATAGACGAAGCCCGAGCAGGCTGCGTTGACGTCAAACGCGGCGCAACCGTTGGCGCCGAGACGATGCTGAACAAGGCACGCCGTGGACGGAAAAATGATATCGGGCGTGGTGGTACCCAACACGATCAGATCCAGCTCGGACGCCTTGACGCCAGCCGCTTCCAACGCGCGCTGCGCCGCTTCGAAAGCCAAGTCACCGGTGGTCTGGCCGTCCGCCGCTATATGACGCTGACGAATACCGGTGCGGGTGCGAATCCATTCGTCACTGGTGTCGACAATCTTTTCCAGATCAGCGTTGGTTACCACGCGCTCAGGCAGTGCGCTGCCGGTAGCGATGATGCGGGAGTAGATCTGGGTCATTACCTATCCATCAACGAAAACAGGGTGTCGAGTGGCATCGCCACATCGATATAAACCACGCCACGTTACTTTCCACCGGACAGAAACGCAAAACGGCGCGTCACCGCGCCGTCTCGCATGATCCGATGATCAGCGGGGATCAGAGAAGATTCCCGCAGAACCCATCAATCTTCGACCGACACCGCGCCCTTGGTCTCGATCACTTTCTTGCCGCGATAGTAGCCATCCTTGGTGACGTGATGGCGCAGATGCACTTCGCCACTGGTCGGATCGGTGGACAGCTGCACGGTCTTCAGCGCGTCGTGCGAACGACGCATGCCGCGGGTGGACGGGGTACGGCGGCTCTTGGCAACTGCCATGGTATTTCTCCAGCGAAAACTTTTAGTGGACTAAATCAACGTGACCTGGATCAGATGAATCAGGTCGGTGGCTACTTCTTCAGTTCGCGCAACACCGCAAACGGATTCTCGGAACGCCCCTCGCTGGAAAATTCCTCTTCCATCTCGTGGCCTGTTACGTCGTCGGGCAGGCTGCTATCCGGATTTACCGGCACCAGCGGCAGCGCCAACAGCAATTCATCTTCAATCACATCGGCCGGGTTCAACCGACCATCTTCAGCAACCAGCAGCGGTTCGCACTCAGGCGGCAAACCAGCCTCATCGCGCTCCTGCTTGATCAAACCCAGTCGCGTATTCACCACAACCGGCAGCGCAAACGGTTCAAGCGAGCGTTGACAGATAACGGTCAACGACGCCTCGGCACGCACATCAACATAGCTGATGCCAAGGCTGTCACGACCGAAATCCAGCGCGTATTCGACGACACCTTCGCTGGCTGCCAGCATGTCGCACAGGCGTGCCAGTGCGGCGATGGGTAGCATTCCCTCGAACGAACGCCGCGCCGAAACCATGCGCCAAGCGTCCACGGACTCTGGCAGTGTCACGGACATAATCTGTAAATGTTAGGTTTCTAGCGCACTTAAGTCAACCGATACCGTTAAAAGGCGGCATTAATCGACTGAAACGGCCGCTTATTTTGCCCTACGAGGTTCCAATGCGGCAAACTGCATGCCATTGCAGCCCGAGCCGAGTTTCGTGAATGCCTAATTTGACGCTCGGCATAGCCGCACTCGCATTACTTGTTATCGCTGTTGCGGCTTGGCTGATCCTGTTACGCCGGCGCCAGGCCAAACGAACATCAAGCCTCCAGTATCTGCTCGACCTCGCCGATCGGCTCGAAATTGATCTGAAAACCTGCCGGGCTGGCCTGGAGCAGGCCCATGCCGTGATGTCACTCAATCCCGATCTGCCAGCTGCCAGCGAGCAGGATGCGCAAAACGCGATCGACGCCGGTTTGCGAGCCCTGCTCCAACAACGCCTATGGATCCGCGACCGCTCGCCGCAGGCCAGCCAGCGCGAGCTGGATGAAGCCGCACTGTCGATGCGCAGCGCCCGTGATCGCCTGCAGCCGCTACTGCAAGCGTTGACCCAGGCGCAGCGCGACCTCAACAGTGCCATGCGCGAGCACATTCGCCGCGAACCCGAAGCATGATGACTGCGCAGCACCGCGGTGACGTGCGCATCGTGCTCGGCTCCACCTCTCGCTATCGGACAGAACTTCTGCGCCGGCTGGTTTCCGATTTCGAACAACGTACGCCGGGCACTGATGAAACGGCACTCGCCAGTGAGCCACCCGAAACGCGCGCGCTGCGACTGGCGATTGCCAAGGCCGAGGCTGTCGCCGATGGATTGCACAACGCGCTGGTGATCGGCTCGGATCAGGTCGCCGAACTCGACGGGCAGGTTCTCGACAAACCCGGCACCGCTGAAAACGCACGCCATCAATTGGCGGCCAGCTCTGGCCGCACCGTGCAGTTTCATACGGCGCTGTGCCTGCTGGATACCCGCAATGGCCGTCGGCTAACGCATGTCGATCACACCAGCGTGCACTTCCGCCAACTCGACACTGCCGACATCGAACGCTATGTCGAGCGCGAAAAGCCGCTCGACTGCGCGGGTAGTTTCAAATGCGAAGGCCTGGGTATCAGCCTCTTCGAGCGTATCGACAACCAGGACCCCACCGCATTGATCGGACTGCCGCTGATTGCCCTGGCGCGGCTGCTGCGCGAATGCGGGATCGTGATTCCATAAGCAAGCAGCGAAAAGAACGCGATCAACGCCTCCCCAATGGCTGAAGATCGCTACTGCCGCGCATTTCGTCGCACCGGCAAACAGCTCATGGCGAACCATCGCCAACACGCGAAGGCGAACGCTACACTGGCTCAGCTGCGTCAGTGATGGCGTTCCGTCCACCTGCTATCCCCAAGAAGAACCATGGCCGCCAACATCCAGCCGCGCGACGAGACTCTGCAGAAGCATCTTGAAGCCGCGATAGCCCAGGTCAACCATGTGTTGCTCGGCAAGCCACGGCAGGTGAAGCTCGCGTTTACGTGCCTGATCGCCGGTGGACATCTCTTGCTGGAGGACGTGCCGGGCGTAGGCAAGACCACCCTCGCCCACGCACTGGCCGCAACCTTCGCGCTCGACTTTCAGCGTGTGCAGTTCACCAGTGACCTGCTGCCTTCGGACATCATCGGCGTCAGCATTTACGAGCGCGAAACCGCCACGTTCCGCTTCCATCCCGGCCCGATCTTCACCGGCCTTCTGCTGGCCGACGAAATCAATCGCGCCAGCCCGAAAACGCAAAGTGCATTGCTGGAAGCGATGGCCGAAAATCAGGTGACGGTGGACGGCCAGACGCATGTGCTGGCACAGCCGTTCTTCGTCGTCGCCACGCAGAACCCGCTCGATCTCAACGGTACGTTTCCACTACCTGACTCGCAGCTCGATCGTTTCATGTTGCGGCTGTCGCTGGATTATCCCGATGCAAACGCCGAGCGCGCGCTGCTTACCGGCAGTGATCGCCGTGACCTGCTGGCACAGCTGACACCGCAGCTCGATGGAGCGGGACTACTCGCGCTGCACCAGCAGTCGCTGGCGATTACCGCCAGTACCGCCCTGCTCGATTACCTGCAAGCCCTGCTCACCGCCAGCCGCCGGCACGCGGAAATTCGCGTAGGCCTGTCACCACGTGCCGGCCTGGCCCTGCTTGGTGCTGCACGTGCATGGGCTTTGCTGAGCGGTCGTTCGCACGTGCTGCCAGAAGATATCCAGGCCCTGTTCGTCCCACTGGCTGCGCACCGCCTGCTGCCGGCACGCGGCGCCAATGGCGATCTCCTGGCTCGCCAACTGCTGGCCGAGGTCGCGGTGGATTGATGCGCGACTTGCTGCAGCGACTGCAAACCTGGGCCGAGCGCCGGCTGCCCGCGCTCACCCGTTACCGTCGTCCGGAAACCTTGCCGATCGAACTGCATCGCCGGCGCATCTACATCGTACCGACGATGTTCGGCCTCGGTTTCTCGATCCTGCTGCTGGTGATGATGGTCGGTGCGCTCAACTATTCCAACAACGCCGCGCTGCTGCTGACCTGTCTGCTCGGCGCCGCCAGCTCTACCAGCATGCTGTTCGGGTTTCGCACCCTCGATGGCTTGCGGCTTAGTCATATTCGCGCAGGGCATGCCGTTGTGGGGCAGCCGATCGAACTGACGCTGGTTTTCGAAACCGTGCGAGCACGCAGTTCGATACGCGTCGATCTCGATGACACGTTCACTGCGTTCGCGATCGAAGCAGACGGGACAGCAACGGTGAAGATGATTCTAGCCACCACTTATAGAGGATGGCAGCCGCTACCGCGCATCAGATTGTGGACCACCTGGCCGCTGGGCCTGTTTCGTGCGTGGAGCTGGCTGTATCCGGATCAGTCCGTGCTGGTGTGGCCACGGCCTGAATCGGCGGGTCCACCGCCGCGCGCGCCGGCCGACGATGCGCGCCACATGCGCTTGTATCGAGGTGATGAGCTGGCCGCGCTGCGTGATTATCGTGCGGGCGATCCGCAACGTCACATCGCCTGGAAGGCCAGCGCCCATCACGACAATTTGCTGGTGAAGGATTTCGAACAGCCGCAAAGCCGTCCGCAGTGGCAGCTGGACTGGCGCCAGTTGCGAAGCATGGACAACGAGTCACGCATTGCACGACTGGCACGCTGGGTTAGCGAAGCGCAGGCGCAGCGGCGCAGTTACAGCCTGTGGTTACCCGACAGCGAGATTGCCGCGAGCAGCGGTCCACTGCATTACGCGCACTGTATGAACATGCTGGCACAGCTGCCGTGACACTCTGGGCACGCCGCAAAAAACCGGTAGAACCGGCCATCGACAACCGCGTATTCGACCTGCTCAGCATTACGGTGACGCTGGTTCTGCTGGTGCATGCGCCACATCTGCCCTGGTGGCTGAGCATCGCGCTGGCGTTGACGCTTGGCTGGCGCTGGTGGCAGCGGCGGCGGCACATGGGTCGCGTGCCGGCTTGGCTGAAAATACCACTGCTCGCCTTGTTGACGCTGGCTGTCGTCGTTAGCTACGGCAATATTTTTGGCCGTGAACCCGGCACAGCCCTGGCCGTTGGATTGTTGATACTGAAGCTGCTCGAAACCGAAACGGCTCGTGATGTACACGTCGGTGTCGGTTTTGCCTGCTTCGCCCTGATGAGCGCGCTGCTGATCGATCAAGGGCTTGTCGCTACGGTTGTTGTGGCACTGGGTCTGTTGCCGGCGCTGGCAACCCTGCGTGCGCTTGAACCGGCGCAAGTGCCGGTGAGCCTGCCACGCACACTGCTACCCGGATTGGTGTTGCTTGTCGCCGCGATACCGATGGCACTGCTGGCGTTCCTGCTGGTGCCTCGTCTCAGCGAGCCATTGTGGGGAGCGCCCACGCCCGACGAGGCACGTATCGGCCTCAGCGACAGCATGTCACCAGGCAACTTCACCGATCTGCTGATCGACGATAGCCCGGCGATGCGCGTCACGTTTGATGGTGCGCCACCGCCGCCAGACCAACGTTATTTCCGCGCCTATGTGATGTGGAATTACGACGGTCGTAGCTGGCGACGCGCATTTGTCCGGCATGACGAGATGCAAGTGCCAACACCGATCGAAGCCGGCACCACGATCAACTACAGCGTCAGCCTTGTGCCTACGCACCAGCGCGTGTTGCCTGCGCTCGACGTGCCGTTGAGCGTGCCTGCCCAGGCGCGGATGCAGCCAGATCACGAAATACTGGCCGACAAGCCGGTGAACGATCCACTCAACTACACGCTGCGTTCGGCACTGGGCTATCGACTGCAGCCCGACCTGGACGATCGCGCGCGACGGCTTGGCCTGCAGCGGCCGATCGGTTTCAATCCACGTACGCTCGCGTTGGCAGCCCAGTGGCGGCAGCGCTTCGGCAACAACGATGCGGCGATCGTGCAGGCTGCCCTGTCACTGTTTCACGATGGCGGCTTTCGCTACACCCTGGCGCCGGCACCGCTGGGTCGCGATGCGGTCGATGATTTTCTGTTCTCCACTCATGAAGGTTTTTGCGAGCACTACTCGTCCGCTTTTACGCTGCTGATGCGTGACGCCGGCATCCCTGCGCGCGTGGTCACTGGCTATCAGGGCGGCTACTGGAACAAGTTCGGCAACTATCTGCTGGTGCGCAACTCCGACGCCCACGCGTGGAGCGAAGTGTGGTTGGCCGGGCGCGGCTGGATACGCGTCGACCCCACCGGCGCCGTTCGTCCCGAGCGGGTATCGATGGGCGCATCGGCCGCAGCCGGCGACCAGCTGTCCTGGTATCGCACCGACTGGCTGCAAGGCATCCGCAATCGCTGGGACATCGTCAACCGCTGGTGGGCTCAGGGCGTTATCGGGTTTGACTCGTTGCGTCAGCGCGGCCTGCTTACACCGTTTGGGGTGCGTGATGTCGATACAGCAACGCTAGGCGTGTTGCTCGCCATAGGGAGCGTGCTGTTTATTGGCATCGGGCTGGGCTGGGCGTTATTGCGAAGGCAGCCGCGCGATAGTCTGAGAACAGCACTGCGTGAGCTTGAACGGAAATTGGCGCACGAGGGAATCGTGCGACGATCCAGTGAAGGTCCACAGCATTATTTAAGCCGCGCCGCACGCGCCCTGCCGCACCAACGTGATGAACTTACGACGCTGATGAAGAGTTACCTGGAACTGCGCTATGCGAATGACATACCGGCACCTGAACCGTTGTATGCATTTCGACGTGCGGCAAGGGAATTCCGAGTCACCCGCGTGGTCAAATAACGTCAATCCGACGGCATGCGCCGTCGTACCTTCCGGAGATGCCGCCATGTCACTGTATCGCCCGCTCACCCTCGCTGCTACCATCGCCTTGCTGGGTGGTTGCGTGACGGTACCGCAACCGCTTCAAGGCACCTACACCAATGTCACCACCGCCAGCGCCCAGCAAGGCGGCGCCGGTGGCACCCATGTGCGTTGGGGCGGCGAGATCATCAAGACAGAACCCGGTCAGCAGGGGACCTGCTTCTATGTACTTTCGCGACCACTGGATAGCCAGGCGCGTCCGATCCGTGGCAGCGAAGGCGACAATCAGGGACGCTTCGTCGCCTGCCGCACCGGATTCTATGATCCGGAAGTCTTCACCCGCGGCCGCGAGCTGACCGTCACCGGTACGCTGCACGGTACCGTGTCGCAGAAAGTTGGCGACTTTGACTATGCCTACCCACGCGTCGAAGCAGATGTTGTCTATCTGTGGCCCAAGCGCGTGGCCAATTATGGTTATCCCGGCTACTACGACCCGTACTGGGGCGGCCCTTGGGGACCGGGTTACTACGGCGGTTACTGGGGTGGCGGTTGGGGCGGCTACGGTTGGGGCGGCCCACGCGTGATCGTCGTGCAACCAGTTCACCGCTAAGCGCATTGGCAGACAAAAACGCCGGCGGTATGCCGGCGTTTTTTTATGGCACTTATTTCAATCTGCCATATCAGCCCGGCGGCCAATTGAGATGACGCCCGGCCAGCAAATGCACGTGCAGATGAAACACCGTCTGCCCGCCATCCTGGTTGCAGTTGATCACCGTGCGATAGCCCTGCTCGGCAAAACCTTCCTGCTTCGCATAGGCCGCCGCAGCGAGCAGCAGCTTGCCCAGCAAATCGGACTCCGATGCGGGCACGTCGTTGAGCGTGGCGAACGGTTTTTTGGGAATAAACAGCACGTGCACCGGCGCCTGCGGGTTCACGTCGCGGAAAGCCAGCAAGTCATCATTCTCGAAGACGATATCCGCGGGAATTTCGCGGCGAATGATTTTGCTGAAAATGGTGTCGCTCATGCCCAGGTTCCTTATGTGAATCAATCCAGTAACTGTCGGCTGCCGAAGGCATGCGCCAGCGTGCCGCGGTCGACGTATTCCAGCTCACCACCGAGGGGCACGCCATGGGCCAATCGGGTCGGCCGCACGCCGCCAGCGCGGGCCAGTTGAGCGAGGTAATGTGCGGTTGCCTCGCCTTCGACGGTGGGATTAGTGGCGATGATCATCTCTTCGATCTCGCCTTCGCCGAGGCGCTGCGTAAGCTGAACCAGACCCAGCTCTTCCGGCCCCAGACCATCCAGCGGCGAAAGCCGCCCCATCAATACGAAATATTGGCCGCGATAGCCAGTAGCCTGCTCGATCGCCGCCAGATCGGTCGGCGATTCCACGATGCAAAGCACCTGACGATCACGACTACTACTGGCGCAGAGCGCGCACAAAGGATCTTCACTGAAGTTGCGGCACTGCGTACAGCGGCCGATGCGCCGCATCGCCTGCTCCAACGTTGCCGCCAGCTTCAGCCCACGCTCGCGCTCGCGCTCGAGCAGATGGAAGGCCATCCGCTGCGCGCTCTTGTTGCCCACGCCCGGCAGGCAACGCAAGGCTTCGATCAGATCACTCAGCAGCTTGCTCATGAATCCGCGCGGTTAATGGATAAGTTGGGGCTCGGACGGCCAAAGCCCGGTAGAAAATCAACGTGCCGAAAAAATCAAAACGGCATCTTGAAGCCGGCCGGCAGATTCATGCCAGCGGTAACGCCGCCGAGCTTGTTCTTGCTTACTTCAGCCACCTTGTTCACTGCATCATTGATCGCCGCAGCTACCAGATCCTCAGCCATCTCCGGATCGTCGGCAAAGGTCTGCCGATCAATCTGCACGCGGCGCACTTCATGCACCCCCGTCATCACGACGCTGACCAGGCCGCCACCGGCACTGCCGGTCACTTCGAGTTTGGCAATCTCGTCCTGCGCGCGTTTCATGTCTTCCTGCATGCGCTGCGCTTGTTGCATCAATTGACCGATCTGTCCTTTCATCGCATGACTCCGCTACTAAAGATTTTGGTTAAAGGGTTTGATGGATTGGGGTACCACGCGCGCGCCGAATTCACGCTTGAGGGATTGCACTAGCGGATCGCCCTCGATCGACTCCTCGGCGGCGGACTGCGCCGTATCGCGCGCCTGCGCCGCACGGGCTGCCGGCGTTTCCGCGACGGCGCTTGACGTGATGCTGACAAAGCGCAAGCGGATGCGTTCGCCAAGTGCGTGGCCAATGCGTTCTTCCATCTGGCTGACCATCGGCTCGACGGCAAGGCTCATATGCGCCGGCTGCAAAGCGAGTACCAGTGTATTGCCGTCGCGTTCGCGCAGCAGTGCGTTCTGCGCCAACAGGCCGAATGGGCCACGCAAGTTTGCCCGTTCGATCAGGCTTTCCCAATGCGGCAGGCCTTTTTCGTCCAGAGCCAGAGGTGCGATAACCGGCGTCGGTGCCACGGCAACTGGCGCATCCACACGCGGCGCAGGCGCCTGCCTGGGCGGCGCCACATCCATCGGTTGATGCGTTGCCGCGGCAGCAGGAGGACGCTCAAGCGCAGCGACATTGGTACGTGGCGCCGCCGGTGGGCTGGTGCCAGCAGGTCGCTGGGCGGTACGTGCCACCGGCGCGCCATCATCCGGCCGAAACGCCAGCATGCGCAGCATTGCCATCTCGAAGCCCGTACGAGCGTCCGGTGCAATGGCCAGATCGCGTCGACCCGAGGTGGCAATCTGGTAATACAGCTGTACGTCTTCCGGCGTCATGCGTTCGGCCAGCGTTACCAGCGCGCTGTCGTCGTCGCTGCCCTCTTCGGGCTTGTAACCCGGAATCAGCTGGATCAACTGCAGCCTATGCAGCACGCTGGCCAGATCATCCAGCACGCCGCCGAAATCCGGTGAGTACGAGGCGATCTGTGTGCACTCGGCTAGTAGCCTTTCGCCATCTCCGACTGCCAGTGCCTCGAGTACACCAAGCACCTGACCGCGCGCCACGCTACCCAGCATGGTGCGTACGTCGTCGGCATGCAGTGAGCCGCCGCCGTAGGCAATCACCTGATCAAGCAGCGACAGGCCGTCGCGCAGCGAGCCGTCGGCCGCGCGCGCCAGCTCGCCGATCGCGCTGTCTTCGTACGCAATATTCTCGGCACCGAGGATGTGCCGCATCTGGCCGGAAATTTGCTCCGGCAGCAGTCGCTTCAGATTGAACTTCAGGCAGCGCGACAGCACCGTCACCGGCAACTTCTGCGGGTCGGTGGTGGCGAGCAGAAACTTTACGTGCGGTGGCGGTTCTTCCAGTGTCTTCAGCAGCGCGTTGAACGCGTTGCGCGAGAGCATGTGCACCTCGTCGACCAAGTACACCTTGAAGCGTCCGCGCGACGGTGCGTACTGCGCGTTCTCGATCACTTCGCGCACGTCGTCCACACCGGTATTGCTGGCCGCATCGATTTCCAGCAGGTCGACAAAGCGGCCCTCATCCACCGAGGTGCAGACCGAACATTCACCGCAGGGATCAGCGGACTGCCCGCGCTCGCAGTTCAGCGACTTGGCGAAAATTCGGGCGATGGTGGTCTTGCCGACGCCGCGCGTGCCAGTGAACAGATAGGCGTGGTGCATGCGTCCGGTGTCGAGTGCATTGGTGAGTGCGCGCACCACGTGCTCCTGCCCGACCAGCTCGGAAAACTTGCGTGGCCGCCATTTGCGTGCGAGTACCTGATAGGACATGGCTACCAACATGAGGGCAAAGGACGATTGTGCCAAGTCGGCGATGGCAAGTCAGTAGCCGGCGCCGCGCGATACCAGCCATTTTGCGCCAGGACTGTCGCAAGGGTTGCGAGGCAGCACCCAAAAGGCGGCGGCCCCGCCAGCCACACCCCGGCACCCGAATCATTCGCTACCGTTGCTTCCTTCCGGACCTGGCGGAGTTTGCGAACTATCGTCGCGGGGGGACCGACGGGGCCACCATAGACGTCAAGCTGTTTTGTCCAGCTTGCTTGTTTCAATGCGCCGAGCCGGTTGGCTGTCGCACTTATTGCTCAAATTTGGCGGAGAGAGCGGGATTCGAACCCGCGATACGTTTGACCGTATACACACTTTCCAGGCGTGCTCCTTCAACCACTCGGACACCTCTCCATGCAACCTCTTCCGTCAGACAATCCGGCCCGACAAAGAAGCGGAAGGATAGCGTCAGGGCGTTATACAGGCAAGCAAGCGTTGCTCAACTCAACCCGCATCAGCCCTTGGAGTGGCTGGCCTGGCCACCAACACACGCTCATCGGTACCGACAATACGGAATCCGCGGGCCGCAAGCGCGGCGCCATCGGCGGCACTGCCGTAGTGATACAGCAGACATTGCGCACGCAGGGAATCGTCGTATTCGCGCTCGATATCGTCCACGCCAGTATGCGACGGGTTGCCTACCAGGCCGCAGTCATGCGCAATCAGCTCCGGGCCACCGGCATATCGGGCAAGAACCTCGGGGATCGGCCGCGTGTCGCCGGTATAGACAAAACTGCCGTCCAGCGCGAGACCGTAGGATGTGCCCGGCGCGTGATGGCGCGTAGCAAAAACGTCGAACCACAGCCCATCCAGCCAGAATCCTCGCGTGCAAGGCACCAACCGAAACGCCTCCCAGTAATTGACACCGCCTTCGGCCAGTGCACCGGGATAATCTGCGACGCGCGCCTGCAACCAGGGCAACAGCGCAGCATGCAGAAAAACCTTGGTGTTGCCGCGCAGTTGCTCGTCGAACCATAAGCGAAAGAACAGCCGCTCCAGTCCCGCCACATGATCCATATGCGTATGCGTAATGAACAGCGCACGGGGCGGCGCACCGTAAGCGGCCTGATAGCGATCGAGCGTATCGGGGCCGCAGTCGATCAACAGCAGCGGCTCACCATCGCGTTCGAACACAGCGGCAGACGAACCCAATTCGACTGCGTGCGCTGCGCCCACGCCAAGAAAATGCAGATGCCAGTTCATGCGTCGAATGTACGCTGATAAGCATAAAGAAGGGGCTGCCAGACGGCTTGCTCGAATGCCGCATCACCGTGCGCTGCCGCGCCGAGTTTCACCAGCGAACGACGCAGCCGCTGCAGATTGGAAAGCCGCCACGCCTCTGCCGGCTGGCGCAACTCGCCACGGTCAAAGTCGATCAGATAAAGCTGCCCTGGAGTCACCAGGATATTGTGTGCATTCAAGTCTGCATGCCAGATGCCAGCATGGTGGAATCGCGCGACCAGCATGCCTACGTCTTCGGCAAGCTTGGTATCGAGTTGTCCGGCGGCCAGACGCTCGGCGAGCGTCGGCGCATCGGAGATGCGGCGAGTGATCAAGTCAGCGGTGTAGTAAACGCCATGCCGGCAATATCGCGCAGCAACAACCTGCGGACCGGGTAGCCCGAGCCGGGCGATTTCACCAAGTAGCCGAAACTCCGCAAAAGCGCGCGTTCGATCGGCACCGGTCCAGAGATAACGATCACCCATCAGTGCCGCCACCATGCCGCCGCGGCGATAGTGCCGCAGCACGCATTCGCCGGCAGGCGTGCTGATCATTGCTACACCGCCGCGGCCGCCAGTTTGCACACGCAAGGCATCGCGCGAACGCCAGTAATCGGGTGAGAACCAGTCATTGGCGACGTCTGGCGACACATCCGCATCGAACAGGACCACATCGGTTGTATCTTTGTGCGTTCGTTCCTGCATCATCCTGCCTGAAGGCGTCTGATCTCGGCGCCCTTCACGTTCGCCGATTCAACACGACGATTCTAGCCCAAGCCTCATGACAGCCCCCGACTCGATCTGCCTGCTGCGCACTTCCGCCATTGGTGATGTTACCCACGTCGTGCCGTTGGTGCGCACGCTGCAACAGGCGTGGCCGCAAGCCTCTTTGACATGGATCGTCGGCAAGCTCGAGCGCAAGCTGGTCGGCGACCTGCCCGGTGTCGAGTTCGTCACCTTCGACAAGAGTACCGGTTGGGCCGGCATGCGCGAAACCCACAGGGCACTGCGTGGGCAACGCTTCGATGCGCTGCTGCAAATGCAGGTGGCGATGCGCTCCAATCTGTTGAGTCTGGGCATCAAGGCCAGACAGCGGATCGGTTACGACGCGGCGCGCTCGAAGGATTTGCATGGCCTGGTGATCAACCGGCGCATTCCCGCGCGCAGCGGCGAGCACGTACTTGATGCGTTGGGTAGTTTTATCGAACCGCTTGGGCTGAAACAGACGCAGGTGCGCTGGGATATTCCTGTTCCTGATGAGGCCCTGGCCTGGGCTGCCGACACATTACCCGGCAATGCACCGACCCTGCTGGTCAGTCCGACCTCCAGCCACGCGCTGCGCAACTGGCGGCCCGAGCGCTATGCCGCCGCCATGGATCATGCCAGCGCACGCCGCTGGCGTGTGGTGCTGATCGGTGGCCCATCGCCAGGCGAACGCGCGATGGCCGACGCCGTGCTGACCGCCTGCAAACACGCACCGCTCGACCTTACCGGCAAGGACACGCTCAAACGCCTGATGGCCATGCTCGGTCGTGCACAGCTGGTGCTGACGCCGGATTCCGGGCCGATGCATATGGCCAACGCCGTCGGCACGAAAGTACTCGGCCTGCATGCGGCCAGCAATCCGGACCGCTCCGGCCCGTATTCGGACCGCCGCTGGTGCGTCAACAAGTACGACGAGGCGGCGCAAAAATACTTCGGTAAACCCGCGAGCGAACTCGCGTGGGGCAGCAAAATCGAGCGGCCCGGCGTGATGGATCTGATCAGCGTGAACGACGTGATCGAGCGCTTCGAAGCTGCCGCGCTCGATCTTGGCGTGGCCTGATCGCGCCAATCAAACCGCGCGGTAGTCCTGGTAGGACTTTTCCTCGACCAGCTCCGAACCGAGCTTGATATTGATCTCGCGCTTGAACGCGGCGCGCTCGTCGTTGCGGAAATACACCGCACGCGCCAGCTCGATGAACTCCTGATCGAACGCCTGCGCGCGCTCCTTCATGCGGATCGCATCTTCGATGTCCCACAGCGTTTCGTTAACGGCATGCAAACGCTCGCGCTCGTCGGCGATGTCCGTTTGTGAGGCCGCGTCGTTGGCCCAGGTAGCGTTGAGCATGTCCAACTCGTTGCGTACGTTGGCAAGCTTGGCGTCATCAGTGATACGGCGTGACTTGATTTCGAGAATGGTGATCTTGTCGATCAATTCGCCGTAGGACACCGGGGTCTGAATAAGGCTCATGAGTAACTCCGCGAAAAAAGAAATCAGTGCGACCGACGAAACGCGCCCTGCTGGACCAGTTCACACACCATGCGCACCTCGCCATCCATCGCGCGATCGCGATGCATGAAATCGATGTGCTGGCGCAATACCGCATGGGCATCGCGCACACGCGTGCCCGCGTGGAAATCACCGGTCTCGGCCAACGCTGCCGTAAGCTGCTTCACCTCGGTGACGAATTGCGCGTAATGCGGGTGATCCTCGCGCGGTGCGTTGGTGATCTTGTCGGCAATGGCCTGCCAACCGGCACGCGCTGCCAGCCTGCGTGCGGCGTTCAACATGGCCTGGCGGAAATCGAGCGCCTGCGCGGCCGTGTAGATTTCCAGCGCCAGCACATGACTGAGGTCATCGGTCATTTCCAGCACGTGGCGAGCTTCGTTGGCGCCCATCGAGACATGATCTTCGGCGTTGGCGCTGGTGGGTACCGAGTAAACGCTGGCGGGATGCGCACGCGTGGCAAGGTCGTTGACCAAGGCGGCAGCGGTGTACTGCACGATCATGAAACCGGAATCGGTGCCATCCTCATTTCCCGTGAGAAACGCAGGCAAACCGTCATTTGTCGCCGGGTCGACCAGCTTGTTGAGGCGCCGTTCGGAAATCGATGCCAATACCGGAATCGCCGCCTTGATGTAGCTCATGGCCAGCGCCAGCGGCATGCCGTGAAAGTGGCCGGCGGAGATCACCTGCTCCTCGATGAACTGCGCATCTTCGGCGTCGGGAAAGATCAGCGGATTGTCGGTGACCGAATTCAGCTCGATGTCGATCACGCGACACGCCTGTGCCCATGCATCGCGCACGGCGCCGTGCACCTGCGGCATGCAACGCAGACTATAGGCATCCTGCGGTTGATGCTTCTTGCCACCCTTGAACGGCAGGAAGCGGCTGTAAAACGCTTCGCGACCATGCCGCTGATTCGCAGGCACCCACTCCCAACCAATATCGAAGCTCAGCGCCTGGTCGTCCGGCTCACTCCAAGCCTCGGCGCTCCACGACTTGAAGCGCGGCACCAGGTGATACGGGATATCGATCAAGGTCGAACCGACGAGCAGGTCGCGTACGTTCGCCGCGGTTTCCACCTGTCCCGGATGTGGACGCAGCGCATGCACTTCCGGCCGCAGGGCGCCGCTGCGACCGGCGAATGCATCGAGTGTCATCGAGGCTGCGAGGTCGGCGGTAGCCAGCAATTGTTCCAGCGTATCCAGCGCCAACGCGGCGGTGGCCAGCATCTGTGCAGTACCGTTATTGAGCGCCAGACCTTCTTTGAACGACAAGCGAATCGGTTCGAGCCCCGCGCGCTTCAACGCCTCCGCACCGGAAACGCGCTCGCCCTGATAGAACGCCTCACCACCACCCAGCAAGACGATTGCCAGATGCGACAAAGGCGCAAGGTCGCCACTGGCACCAACCGAACCTTTCTCCGGTACCACCGGCACCACGCCCGCATTGAGCATCGCGGTCAACGCTTCGAGCGTGCTGACGCGTATGCCCGAATGGCCGCGCATCAACGTATTGATGCGGATCAGCAACATGGCCCGCACCACGTCTTCGCCGAACGGTTTGCCCACACAGACCGCGTGCGTGATGATCAGGTTGTGCTGCAGCTCTTCCAGCAGCGTGCCTTCGGTTTCATGTGGACCACGTTTGGTCAGAGCCGCTCCAGGCAATTCGTCGCGCAGACGATGCGCGCCAAGCAGCTTGTCGGCGTTGCTGCCGAAGCCGGTAGTCACGCCGTAGGTTGGCTCACCGCAGCTGACTTTCTCGGCCAGAAAATCCGCGGCGCGCTGCACGCGCTTCAGGCCTGCTGGATCAAGCGAAACCTTGCTGCCGGAACGTGCGACGGCAACCAGCTGCACGCGGGTGAGATGGTTGCCATCGAGAAGAATGGTGTCGGACTGGACCACGAGTGCCTCGCAAAACGGATGATCGAACGGGGATGATCGGATGTAGCGAAAGCCGGCAGGATGCTGGCGGATTGCAGTGAAAGGAATACGGCCGAATCAACCCATCGCCGCGGCCTGCTCCAACTCCACCCGCAACGTCTTGACCAGTTCGCTACGCGCCACTTCGAACTGATCCTCACGGCGCAGATCCTTGACCGTCACCACGCCCTTGGCAATTTCATCCTCACCCAGCACGATGACGAAGCGGATACCTGCACGGTCGGCGTACTTGAACTGCTTGCCGAGCTTGCCGCCCTCCAGCACCACCTCGGTGGCGACACCGGCCGCACGTAACTCACCAGCCAGCGCCAGGTAGGCCGGCAGTTGCGCCTCGTCCATCTGCGTCACCAGTACGTCGACCGTACTCTTGGCAGTGCTGATCAAACCGGCGTCGCGAAGCTGCCAGTAAAGCCGCGTCAGGCCGATCGAGATGCCGACGCCCGGCAGATGCGACTTGGTGTACTGACCCGCCAGATTTTCATAACGACCGCCCGAGCAGATCGAGCCGATCTGCGGATGATCGTTCAACGTGGTTTCGTAGACGGTACCGGTGTAGTAATCGAGGCCGCGGGCAATCGACAGGTTCAGCACGAAATGCGTTTCCGGCACGCCGAACGCGTGGATCAGGTTCAGCACTTCCTTCAGTTCGGCGCGGCCCTGCTCCATTGCTTCCGGCCCGGCACCCAACGCATCAAGATGGTCGAACGCATTCTTCAATGACGTCGAGCGTATCTGCACGACAGCCAGGATTTTTTGCGCGACATCGGCGCTGAGATTGAACGCTTCGCCAGTGAGCGTATCGCGCACATAATCCGCGCCGCGTTTGTCGAGCTTGTCCACTTCGCGCAGCACCAGCATCTGCTGCTCACCATCGACAATGCCCAGGCTTTCGAAGTAGCCACGCATCAGCTTGCGGTTATTGAGCTGGATGGTGAACGCACCGATATTCAGCTCGCGGAACACGCTGTAGATCACCGCCGGAATCTCGGCGTCGTAGCGCACCGACAGCGCATCCTTGCCGATCACATCGATATCGCACTGATAGAACTCGCGGAAACGCCCGCGCTGCGCGCGCTCGCCGCGATAGACACGCTGCATCTGGTAGCGTCGAAACGGAAAGCTCAGCTCGCGCTCGTGCTCGGCCACATAACGCGCCAGCGGCACGGTGAGATCGAAGCGCAACGCCAGCTCGGGCATGCCTTCCTTCTCGACCGCATTCAGCGCGCCAGTGGACTGAACGAAATACACCTGCCGCTCGGTCTCGCCGCCGGTCTTGGTGAGCAGCACGTCGGAATATTCGATCACTGGCGTTTCGATCGGCAGAAAGCCGAAACGTTCGTAATTGCGACGGATCACGTCGAGCATGCGCTGAAACGCGATCTGGTCGAGCGGCAGCAGCTCGAGCACGCCGGGCATGGTGCGGGCCGGGGTAAGCGCCATGAAATCCTCTGCTGACTATGACAATGGGACCGCATGCCACGCGACTTCACGCGCAGCGGCAGCCGTAAAGATTAGCAGAAGGCCGGTCCGGTTCCGTAGCCGTTCGGTGCGACACGGCCATCACCGCTGTTGCCAAGCCTGCGGACGACGATTAAGATACGCGGCTTCCCACGGGGTGTAGCTCAGCCTGGTAGAGCGCTACGTTCGGGACGTAGAAGTCGCAGGTTCGAATCCTGTCTCCCCGACCAATAAATCAAGCACTTATGCTGCTTGTCGACGAAAGGCCCGCCCTTAAAAGCGGGCCTTTTTCGTGACCAGGCGTCCCGGAAATGTCCCGCATATATCTGCGGTAGATCTCCGATGCGTCCGCATCCACGACCTAAAATTGTCCCGCCGCAAACATGACCGCAGACAGGGCGCCCCACTGCGCCTACGGCTTGCAGGGCGCTCCTGCAGCGATACGCCGCCTTCCGCCGCTGCGCGACGCACGTCGGCAACGTTGCCGACGTGCCTGCCTGTGAAGATTCGGCCGCCCGTGCGACCTACTCCCACGCGGCTGCACCGTGCGCCCCTGGCCAATGCAGACGGCTACCGCGTCAAGGGACGTTCCGGGACCGTGTCAGCCGCCAACCTGTGTCGCTGTGCTCCCGCGCCACGTCGGCTTTATCTTACGCCAGTCCTCCACATCGCCCTACAGGCGCCCTTGACCCCACACGCCACCTCCGGCCACCCGGTCCTGCGTATCGGAGCGTCCGCAGCCATCCGGGCCGCAGACGCTCCGATACGGAGACCACGGCAGCCCAATAGGAGGCATCCCCATGCTCATCAAGTCCATCGCCTTCTGCGCTATCGCAACAGTTAGCGTCGCTGTGGCAAGAGCCAATGAGCATTTAACTGTCAACGCGCTACAGAGCCATAGCGCTCGTCGCCTCGCCAACGAAAACTATGCGAATAGATTTCAATTGACAGCAGCGCCGGCTCCGCGCGCCCCTCGTCGCAACAATAGACAGTTCAATATGCTCGAAGGCTGAGCACGATAATCGCAGGAAAGCATTGAGCGCAGCCTCGGGCTAAAGTTTCCAAAGTAAGGCAGGCCCACTCGGCAGAGCACAGAATTCTAAGTGGAAGTGGGCAACGGGCAGACCAGACTAAGGTCAGCACAAGTCAACGAGGATGCACCAACGGCGCATAGCTGTGAACGACGCCGCGAGGCTCATGAAGAACCTTTGGTCCGGCGCGATTTGCTCGATCACGGCACGATCGATTACATAGGATCATCGGCTAACACCACTGTGACTGTGACTGTGGCTGAAGGTATTGTGCGATCGATCGTCAGAATACCCGACTGGCCGGGTCAATAACCGGCCTGTCCACGTCGCGCAAAGCGAGGCTCGGGTTCATTAGAAGTTTCGAAGAAACAATGGGCACGGTGAGCATCGTGCTAATGATAGCCATGATTAGCAAAGCCGTAAAAGTGTTGCTGGTAATTAATCCTTTATCCAACAAGACACTGGTAAATATAATCGTTATCAGCGACTTGGATTGTAACAACCAGCCGATCACAGATGCTTCGCCTTGGCCCCATCGTAAAATCTTTCCAGCTATGTGAATCGCCAGCAGCTTGCCTGTCACCGCTGCGCACAACAAAAAGCTCGCTGCGACAAAAACAGACCATCCGCCCAAGGACCAGCTTGTCTTCAGCCCTGTGCTCAAAAAAAACACCGGCATCATGAAGATCAATACGTGTTGCCGCAACATATCCAATTTTTTCTGATCAAACCAACTCGAATCGATTACAGCTCCGGCCATAAAAGCGCCAGCAATAAAATGTAAGCCCGACGACTCTGCCATTAGTGCGACTGCTGCCAACCAGATAAGCGCCCAGGACCATCGATCAAATTCTGAGACCGAAGCCATAATTTTTCTAAAGAAAAATGACACGATGATAAATCCCACGAAAAATAATACCTGGGACTCAAGGCGTCTAATATCCACGATAACGACAGCCAATACGGCCCATATAAGTATGTCGTCGAGGCTTGCGTAGCGCAAGACACGCCGTCCAATTGGATGTCGCAATAGCTCCAGTTTTTCTAGAAATATAATGAGGATAGGCAACGCAGTAATGGAGCAAGACATGCCTATCCCAAGGACAAACTGCCAATGCTCTGCCCTGGCACCGATCCAGCCCGATTTCTGCAAGAGAAAGACACCAACGATTGAACCAAACAACAATGGAACTAGCAGGGCCAATGCCGCGGTAATTCCATTATCTACTTTGTTCCGCCATACATCTTTTAGATCAAGCTCTATGCCCGCGACAAACACAAAAATGATGACAGCCCAAGAGGCTATACCATCCAAGTTATCAATAGTTTCGTGATTAAAAATCAAGCTGTACGAATTATTGAAATAGGCACCCAACAAACCCTTTCCTACGACGATCCCCGTAATAATCTGAACGGCCACCATAGGTGCGAGATAGTCGATCTTTAAGTAGCGCCATATCAGGTATGGCAGACCAAATATGATCAGCATCGCGATCAAAAATAGTTCGGGCTGGGAAAATTGATGCGTCACGTTTGGCTCCGTTTGCCGCCACCCTGGGCGATACGAAATAAAGCAATGTACAACTAATCAATATGCAAGGGCCAGTACTTGCCTCCAAAAAAAACCAACGGCCTTTCCTCTGACCCGGTTGAGAATTTATCCACAGTGGCGACAACAATTTTGTGATCTCCGGCATCGATCAGGCGCCAGTTTCGGCATTCAAAATGAACCAGACATCCCTTGACGTAGGGAAGGCCAGTTGCTGAAATTGAATAGTCATCGGGGTTCATGACGTGATCCCCCGCTTTTGAATATCTACTGGAAATATCACTTTGCTTTTCAGACAAAACACTAATGGCATAAGAATGCAGCTGCGAGAATAACGAATAGCACAACGATTTTTTCTTTATGTTCCATTGAATAAGACATGGATCTAAAGACAGTGACGAGAAGGAATTGATGGTCATGGCTATTGGGCCACGGACGGCGTCATAGGCCGATACAATGCACACGCCAGTAGTAAACCGGCCAAGGGCATTACGGCATTGTCGCTGTTCGTGCGCAGTGGCCGGGCCAACATCCTGCTCGGCAGTTTTCGTGCATGTACTTCCCGATGTTTCTGGGTACCGGCATTCTTTCGAGTCCTGTTGCATGGTGTCCTTACCTTTACAATTGGCTGATCAGTTCGTGCGTTCGATGGAGGACAAGCCTGTTAATGCGTACTACGTTCTTTAATTGAGGACGATCGTTTTTGATCATTTCTCGTTGATGGAATTTTTTTTGTGTCACCTGTTCAAAGTTTTGATTGTAATTATTGCTTCTACGACTGGGGCAATGATGGCAACATACGATAAACTTTACGTACTTCTATGACAGTTATTCGGATAAAATCGCGGGTTGACAGCGGTGTCGAGTCTCATCTGATTCTTAGTTTTTCTGACGAAGGGATTCGACCGCTGCTCGTGCCACGCACGAGTCGCCTGCCGCAGGGTCTTGCAGCAGACGGATCGCTGCGAAAGTTGCTCGTTGTAGATCTTCACGTAAGGCTCGATCGTGATTTGTAATTCCTCACGCGAACGGAGGCGCGTGGTAGCCGGGGTGTCGCTGGTGCGGCCGTTGAAACGCTCGACCATGCCGCCTGTCTGGGGATGGCGCTGTTTGATCAGACGATGTTCGATACCCAGCAGCACGCACTCACGATTAAAGGCATGGTGGCCCGAACGCCCTTTGAAGTGGTCAGTGAATCGACTGATGTTGTCGGTCAGCAGCTTCTCGATCCTCATCGGCGCGACGGCGTGCAGACCGCGCGGGAAGTCGGTGCTGCTGGCCTCACTCTGATCGGCGTAGATGCGCAGGTAGACCCAGCGCGCGGCATGGTCAGTGGTCACCCTTGCGGTTTCATCGGCCATCTGTGGCAGGTGCCTGACATCGATGTAGACAAAGGCTGATGCATAGTCCTTAAAGGTCTTGCGCACAATCGGCGCGCCCTTGTTCTCCACTAGGCTCGTGTTCATCGTATGTCGGCGCAGGCAACGCGCCAATCCCGACCGCGAGGCCGCGGGGTTGAGGAACTCGAGGACCACCACGAGCAGGTCATCCAGCGACAGCCATAGCTTTCGGCGGACCGCCAGCGCCACCGCTTCCTGAGCGGCGATCAACGATGCAATGCAGCGTGGCCGGGCGATGCGAACGATCAGTGGCCGAATCGCGCTCACGCCACTGGCGAACCGTGGGTGCGGTGATACCCTAGCGAGGGCGAGTAATTCATGTTTCAGGGCAGAATCTTCGGCTTGTAGCTCTGCGCGAATGCGCGGTGTCGTGCGTGCCAGTGGATGCAAAGTCAGCCACATCTCAGGCTCCAAGGCACTGATAGAGTTGACCCATCGCAGCACAGGCGCTCAAACGCCAGACACCCTGCTCAGGAGCATCACACGGCACCTGACAGCTAATACACCCAGCTTCATCTGATCGTGGCGCTCATCTGCTTGCCCCGATTCCTGATGTAGGTGCGCGCCATCGCTTCGTCCAACCCCACCGTCGAGATGAAGTATCCTCTCGCCCGAAACGACTCCCCGGTAAAGTTTTTTGACCAACCGCCGAATCGTCGCGCGATCGTGATCGCGCTGTTTCCCTTCAAGTGACCCCCCACGTTCGATACCGCGTACTTCGGTGGAATGCTGATACACATGTGGATGTGATCCAGCATCACATACCCTTCAACAATCTTCGATTCCTTGTGTGAGGCCAACTCATACAATACTTCCACCAGCTTTGTCCTAAATGGGCCATACATTCGCTTTTTCCTTCGCTTCAGAATGAACACCACATGGCGCTTACAGTCCCAATGGGCACGACTTAGGCTTTGAAACTCTTTCATCGTAAATGCCATCTCTTGGTCGAGATTTCAGATTCACAACGATCGCGGTATAGGTCAAACCTTGGCGAGTCCCCCGACAGAGCCGGGGGCTTACCTCACCGCCGAGCCAAATGACCTCAAGCTAAGCAAATGACATAGTCAACGACCGTGTCAGCCAACAGCGTCTGCCATTTCGGCCGACTTCTTGACTCCGTGCAGTGACTTCAGGTAATCCACACAGCTAGGCAAGGTGCTGGTCAGTCGATGCGCATCACGCTTGATCGACGCGAAAAGTTCGTTCGCCTTATGAATATGCTCGTCTTTATAGAGGAGTTTGGGAAGCGCTCGCTCCGGCAGCCAGCCCATGCCGGCCAGAACGCAGTAATAGTTGTTGTTGGTCCAGAAGTTGCGGAATTCCGTTTCGAAATTGCCGTAGTACTGCTCTTCGTTTGTATATGGCATGTTGACCGGAAGGCCGACACGATACATGGCGAGTTTGTGCTTGATGTTGTCAGACAGGTGGATTTCGTTCTTGTTGGCAAGCCAGAACGGTGTGTCGTCGCGCGACGAAGTCAGATAGTGCGCCTGAATGAAGTCGCGGCAATCGTCGTACATCGTCTCGATTTCCTGATTGAATTGGTTGATCAGAGTGTTATCGAAGGACGTGTCAGGGAAATGCTTGACCAGCTGGTAGATTGCCGCATAAATAAAGTAGATACCGGTCGATTCCAGCGGCTCAAGGAAGCAGGACGCCAGACCGATCGACACGCAGTTCTTCACCCACGCGCGACGGTTGCGGCCCGTCCGAAACTGGATGTGGTTCAGCTGCTTCTTCTCGGGATCAAAGTTCCAGAGTTTGGCGAATTCCAGCGTGGCGTCATCCTGCGAGACGAAATCGCGTGAGTACACATAACCTGATCCGAACCGGCCAAGCATCGGGATCTTCCAGGTCCAACCATGCTTCATGGCAATCGCCGAGGTATACGGCTCAACTCCGTTCTGTTCGTCATCGTGCGGGATCGGACAAGCCACCGCGCTATTGCAGAACAAGTGGTTACTCATATCGATAAACGGTTCTTCCATCGCCTTATTGATCAGCAGGCCGCGGAAACCCGAGCAATCCACGAACAAATCGGCTTCGTAGCGCCCGCCTTGCTCGGTGAGTAGCGCTTTGATATCGCCGTTTTCGTTCTTTTCGACAGACTGCAAATTGTCGATGACGTGCTTGACACCCCATTGCACGCCCAGTTTGGCCAGATAAGCGGCAACCAGATGCGCATCGAAATGCCATGCATAGGCGAATGCCGGCTTGCCATCCATTGTGCAGGGAGCCAGATTCTGGTCGAGAAGCTGCGGCTGTGAATAGCACGCGTAATCAAAAGCTTCCGCCTTATTTTCGGCCATGCGACGCAGCAGCCAATAATGCGAAAGCGGTACGTTGTCATGGTTCGGGATCATCCCGAAGAGATGATAGAAGTGGTTGTTACCAGCGGCATCGGCGTTTTTACGCCAATTCACAAACTTGATGCCCCCCTTGAAGGACGCGTTGCACTCCTGCATCCACTCCCGTTCCGGAATTCCCAGGAAGTCAAAAAAGGCTCGCTGCAAATTCGGCAGGGTGGCTTCACCCACGCCGATCTTGGGAACCGTCGCAGATTCGATCAGCGTAATCGAAATTTTCTCGCCAAAGGCCTTGGAGAGATAAGTGGCTGTCATCCAACCGGCCGTTCCACCGCCGAGAATCACCACGGAACGTATAGGAGCTTGAGTATGAGAATGATCTTTGTGAAGTCCAGACATATGTAATGATTCCAAAGAAATCTTAAATCATGAAGGGGCGCCAACTTATGCTCCAATCGTCACGGAGCAGGTCATAGGCGGCTTTATTACAAAAACACAAGCGCCGGTCCCAAGTACTGCGGTTGCTTGCACTATCCAATCTGTATGGACGTCCGTTTCGGATCCAATAGGTCAGAGCATCCCTAGAGAAAAAATGTTCGCTTACTTATAATCTTCCCAGTGCAAATCGGAGGATGCGGACAAATGGCCAACTCCTTAATGTTGGTTTAGGAACGAGAGTTGGGAGTTGGGATTGGCGATACGCAAAAGTGAAATCTCACGACCCCACTGCTTGTCGGAGCCCCAATTCCTCATTCCAAATCTCGGTTCATTACACACTTCGCGTCGCCACCACAGGCGAGACCGCGGCCGCACGTAGTGCGGGGCCGAGCACTGCGAGCTGGCCGATGATCCATAGCGCCAGCGCGCCTACTGGAAAATAGATAGCGGGCAATCGGGGCAATTCGTAATGCGTCATCAAGAACAGGTTGATGCTATAGGCCAGCACCATGCCGAGCGCGATACCGAACGTGGCGAGCAGGAAGTTCTCGGTCTGGAAGAAGCGCAGGATGTCGCCGCGCGTGGCGCCCAAGGCTCGCCGCACGCCGATGGTGCGCCGACGCTGCCCTACCCAGAAGCTGGCCAGTCCCGCGATACCCAGCGCAGTGACGGTGAGCAGCGCCACGATCACACCAGTCAGGATGCCGGCCATCGCGCGATCTCTAGCAAAGAACTTTTGGCGCGCTTCGTCGTAGGTGCGTTTTTCCAGCACCACACGGTTGGGATCGATCTGCATAAGCTTCGCAAGGGCAGCCTTGAGCACCGCCTCGCGATCCTGCGGTGCGCAGCGCAGCAGGTAGCTCGCGCCTTCGGCCGGAGTCACGTGGATAGGCCACAACGTGCTGTAGTAAGGTCCTTGTTGCAATTGATTCGGCCGCGCCAGGTTCGTCACTACGCCGATGACGCGGAACGGAAGATCCTTCCCGAAATAGAGTGTCTTGCCGAGTGCGCTCTGGCCCGGCCACAGCTGTGCGGCCAATGCGCGCGTTAGGATCACTGTCTGCGGCAAGCCTTTCGGATCACCGGTCTGCAGGGCCGCGATAGCAACGTCTAGGTCGACGTATTCGCCGGGCTGAAAGTCTCTGCCGGCCACGAGTTGCACGCCTAGTGTGGGCATCACGTTCTGCCCATAGAACGTCGTCGCTTGGACGGTTGGCTGTTGCTGTTGCGGATCGAGCATGATGCCGCTGTTCGACGAGCCACCGTCGCTGAAGGGCAGTTGGTTGATGAGCGCCGCCTGCTTCACGCCGGAGATCTGCCGCAATGCGGCCAGATCGGTTCCCGTTTGCGCCATGGCATCGGGGCGTTTGCCGATATAGCCCATCTGTATCTGCACCAGCTCGTGCTCAGAGATGCCGCTGACCATGTGCATGCGCTCCAGTCGCTGTCCGATCAAGAACACCGCGTTGCACACGATCGCGCAGGTCAGCGCGATCTCCAGGATTAGCAGTCCCGCGGTGATCTTGTGTCGCAGCAGGGCAGAAAGTATCGGTCGCAGTTCCATCTTGATCCCTCTCAATTGCTCTTCAAGTGCAGGGCTGGCGTGATCTGGCAGGCACGCCACGCGGGTAGCAAGCCGGCCAACAGGCTCGCACACAGCGCCAGCAGGAAAGTGGCGAGCAACATCGCCAGGTCCAGATGCGCCAACGCGGCATAACTGTCCGGCTGTCGCCGCACCAGCCACAGACCGAAGACGGCCAGCAGCAGACCGCCGAAGCCCCCGGCGAGACCGACCACGCCAGACTCGACCAGCAGCTGTGAGAACACCTCGCGCTTGGATGCGCCCAGCGCGCGCCTCACGCCGAGCTCGCCGGCGCGGCGCAGGAACTTCGCTAGCATCAAACCCACTGTATTCACCAAACACACCAGCAGGAAGCCGAACGCCAGCCAAGTCTGCAGGCGCACATCGTCGGGCACCACCCCGTTGTAGTCCAGCCACTGCATCACGTTACCCAGCCGCACGTTCGGAGGGCGCTGGAAACGCCCCAGCGCCCTCTGCTCCTCCGAATAGTGGACGAGGAACTCTTCATACGCGGCTGCCTTGAGTGGGCTATCCAACTGCACCCAGAACTGCAGCCATGCACAGGGCGAGTTGTGGTCAGGCGTAGTTGCGCCGCCGCCATTGCCCCAGCAATTGACGTTGCCATCATGGACCATGCCTAGGTCCTGGGAGGTCGACAGTGGCACGTAGACCCCCTCGTTCTCGTTGTAGTTCAAGCGATTGAGGTCGTAGAAGTGCGGATTGGGGTTCCAGTCGCCGATGACGCCGATGATGCGAAACGACGTATCCGACAAGCGCAGCGTCTGTCCGGTGCTGTCCTTACCGCCGAACAGTTTGTCGTTAAGCTGGCTGCTAATGATCACCACGCGAGCATGCGACTCGTCGTCCGTTGCGTCCCAAGCATGGCCGTATTCGAATGGCACGCCGAACATCGGGAAAAAATCGACAGTGGTATAGCGCGCGTCCGCGTAGAACGGATTGAGCGCGGAGTTATCAGGCTGCACTGCCACCGAGCCACCGCTCATCAGCGCCTGATGGATACCCCGCTTCGCCTGCAGCAGGTTCACGCCGTCGATCCAGCTCACTTGGTCCATCGGCGGCGACTTGCCAGGTAGATAGCCGCGACTGTCACGCGGATCGATCTGCGGGTAATACAACATGCCGCTGCGACCCGGCAGTGGGTCGCCGGACAGCACGTGCAACACCGTCAGCGTAGTCATGCTGGTGCCAATGCCCAGCGCTATTGCCAGCACCATCAGCGCAGTAAGCGCGCGGTTGCGCCTCAGGCTGCGCTGAGCGAGGTCAAGGTAGTAGCCAAGCATTCCATTTCTCCATTGTCTGGAAGCACCTCTCCCTTCGAGAGAGTTCGCATAATTGGTCCCTGCCCCTCCCGGGAAGCAACCGTGTTCCTCAAGCTTGCATTTCGCTGGCGGCGGCGTGATACGCGGTGTGGAAGCGCGGACCCTCGGCCAGATCCACCACCTGTCCATCGGTGACGTGCACGTTGCGCTGCGCACGCGCTGCCAGCTCGGGATCATGTGTAACCATCACGATGGTTGCGCCTTCACGATGAATTTCCTCGAGCAGCTCGAGCACACTGCGAGCCATCTGCGTGTCCAAATTGCCGGTCGGTTCATCCGCCAGCAGCAGGCGCGGGGATCCAGCAAGCGCGCGGGCGATGGCCACACGCTGCTGCTGACCACCGGACAGTTCTGCCGGGTAGTGCTTGGCACGGGAAGCCAGACCGACGCGCTCGAGCGATTCCATGATCCGCTGTTTGCGCTCGGTCGCCTTCATGCCGCGATAGCGCAACGGTACTTCGACGTTATCAAACACGTTGAGGTCAGGAATCAGGTTGAACGCCTGGAAGATGAAGCCGATCTTCTCGTTGCGGATCTTCGAGCGGGCGTTGTCGTTTAGGTTGCTGACTTCGATACCGTCGAGGTGATACTCG
The DNA here is from genome assembly GCF_014207165.1 of Rhodanobacter sp. MP1X3. Lineage (NCBI taxonomy): Bacteria > Pseudomonadati > Pseudomonadota > Gammaproteobacteria > Lysobacterales > Rhodanobacteraceae > Rhodanobacter > Rhodanobacter sp. MP1X3. The sequence continues at coordinate 227,152 of NZ_JACHCO010000009.1, forward strand.
CCGGCACTAAACGTTTCCAGCAAACCGGCAATGGTCAGGAAAGTGGTCTTGCCGGACCCGGACGCACCGGTGACGGCGACGAACTCCCCTTCTTTCACGTCGATGTTGAAATCGCGCAGTGCGTGGGTCTCCACCACTTCGGTACGGTAGACCTTGGACAAATGGGACATTTTGAGCATGATTCACATTCCTAGGAGGCGGTGGATCTTTGGAGCCCATCCCATCGGGAGAGAGGTTGGCGCGAGGGTCCGGCATGCACCTTGAGCGTCACCGCGGACCATAGTTGGCGCACAGGGTGAGGCTATTAGCGCTACAGCAGCCCCCAATTGAGATCTCGGGCGAACGGCTCTCGCTCGACAGTGATGAACACGAGCCGTAATATAGTTACTGATGCATTGGCCAAAAACTGGCGGAGCATGCAGGACATGGCGATGGCCAGCACTTACAGCGCCACCACGCCAGCACCGATGAAAATCATGGCAATTGGGCTCGATCTCGACCAGGCGGTCTTGAGCGGAAGTGTCGCGAATCATGGTGCGTTCCCTGACCATTGTGCGTTCCCTGACCATTGTGCGTTCCCTGACCGCGGGCAGTGCAGCCCGCGCTCCTCGTCTGCAGCAATCCGCGTGCCAAACGGCGCTGTAAGAAAAACAGATCATCTATCAATAACTTGTAATCGCACTCCTTATCAACTTCTGTGTCCGCGGACACCACGCGGACAGCGGACAGCGGACAAGCTCCACTGCGCCGGCAGCACGATGCTCACGACGGAGCTGGCCTTCATGCCTTGCGCGACCTCGCCGCGCAGCACGGAGGCCCGCGCGGGCACGACGTCGAGCGCGTCGAGTGCGGCCAAAAACGCCTGCCGTGACCGATCGGACACATCCCGCGAGTGGAGGCCGAAGCGGCCCACGATCGGCAAGAGGTTATGCTGCCCAAGGCGGCGTGGTTCAAACGAAACAGCCTCCGGCCCGCACGAATGGCTGGAATGCAGCGCCGACGATGAGCCGCGTGCGTGCCCGATTGCATCCGCTCGCGGACACCAATTAACTGAACTGGATAGCTTGCTGGCGACAGGTGTTGTTGAACGCTGCAACCGGGCAACGCTTCGACGACAAACGCGTCGAAGCGGCGCGGTTGCCCGACCTCCTCTACCGACGATTGGCAGTACCAGTCCACTTAGTCTGGCGTCACCAATTCCACTGCTTCGCGGCTCTTTCAAGACTGCCAATGGATCACCTACAGAGAGTGCGTGGATGTTAAGGCGTTTAGGCTGCTCTATCAGTCTTTCTAGTACGAATGCATGCCATGCCCACGAGTACCCTGCGCTCACCAGCGTAAGGCTGACGGCCATGAGTGAACAGCATGTTGTCGAGCAGGATGAGATCGTTGGACTGCCATGGGAAGTGGAATGTCACCTCGTCGTAGGCCCCGCGAATCGCATTCATATCCGCAACATCAATGGGTGACCCGTCGCCAAAATAAACGTTACGTGGCAGGTCCTCTTCGCGGTACAGCGAGAGCATGTCGCGCCTCAACTCGCCTTCAAGCGCCGACACATGAAACAGGTTCGCTTGGTTGAACCACACCTTCTCGCCAGTCACTGGGTGCACAGCCGTTGCCGGCGTAACTTGCCTCGTACGCAGGCCGTTTTCGCCCGTCCACTCGAACGAGATGCCATTTTCCAGACAGAACGTCTCGACCTCCGCGCGGTCCGAGGTTTGGAAGACCTCGCTCCAGGGCAGATCGATGCTCCCATAGTTGCGAACGTACTGAATCTGGCGGTCCTCGAACCTGGCGACGACCTCGGACGGGATTCTCGCCAACACGGCACGGCTGTCAGCCAGCGGCGTCGCCCCACCCATGCCTTCGCCTGGAGCCACCATGCAGAGGAAGCCTATGCGCATCGGCCACGCGCTTGCATAAGACGATTCATTGTGCTGTGGAATCGTCTGACTGGGATGATATTCGGTCGCCGTATAGACATTCCCCCCTAGCTTGGTTCGCGGTGTGGAGCGATAGCTATATTCGGCGAGATCCTCTTCGAACAGCGCTTGCAAGTACTGGCCAAACTGCCGGCTGCTGAGAAAGTTGAACCCACGAACAAGCACAGCGCCATACGTATTCAGCAATTGCTCGACCCGATCACGATTTTCATGAGCCCAGTCCTGAGATCGCATAAGCGGTGGTATCTGCAAGAGCAAGGGCCGGCCAGCCACTTCCTGAAGCTTGTCGCTAACCAATACGGTCATTCACCTGTCTCCGTTTTTTTATGATGATGGGCGCTTACGCCTCTGGTAATCGAGCGCCCTTACGCCATTGCGTCTGCGGGCTGGCGCCAAGCCTGCCGAGCGATTGCGCTGAGCCGCTCGATGATTTTTTCACGGTTCGGGTGAATGTAGAAATGGTCTCCCGGAAATATCTCGTAGTCGAAACGACTGCCCACCAAACGCACCCAGGCCGCCAACTGGTCCACGCTTACATCCGCGTCGGCATCGCCTCCCAATGCCGTCAGGGGACATGCGACGGGCGTGTGATCAGTGCAAAAGTAGGTTTCCGAGATCGCGAAATCGTCGCGTAGCAGCGGGATGAACAACTGCATCACCTCGGCATTCGTCAGTAGCTCCTTGGGTGTTCCATTGAAGCCTTTCATCCTTGTTAGGAAAGCGTCGTCATCCAACAAGTACGTGCGTTCGTCAGCCGAAGTTAGTTGCGGGGCACGACGTCCGGAGACTACAAGGTGAGAGGGCCCTGGCCGTCCCTGTCTATGAAGCAGGCGCGTCAGTTCGAACGCGATCAGTGCGCCTACGCTATGTCCAAAGAAGACAAAAGGCCGATCAACGATTCCCGCTATCGCTTCACTCAGAGCATCGAGGACACCCTCGAGCCGATCAAATCGCTTTTCCGTGAAACGATTCTCACGCCCCGGAAGCTGGATTCCCACCAGTTCAACGTCCGCCGGAAACGCCGTATACCATTCACGAAAAGCCGACGCGCCCGCTCCCGCATAAGGGAAACAGAACAACTGCACCTGGGCGGATGGGTTAGGGTGGGGCCGCCAGAACCATTTTCCCCGCGGAGTTGTCATTAGGTTATTCCTTAACTTCGTAGACAATGGCTTCCTGCGCTCCCTTGGCGGAATTGATGATGCCGCCCCCCCCCTCTTTCGGCATTAGACGCAACCAGCATCCGCCGTAACACTCGCCAAAACCAAAAACGCCCCAGACGACATCATGGATCGTATAACCGCGACCGCCCGACTGTCCATAGAACGGCAGTGAAGCGCAGTATTCCTGGGCAAGCCACTCCCCTTCCGACATAACGCGACTAATGATCGCCTCCCATGCCTCCATGGAATGGAGCCTTCCGATAAAGACATCCTCGCCCTGCGCGCCACGCGCCGCCTTAACCACGATTGATTCGCGATGGTCTCGTAGCACTTCTGCTAACGGCGCCGTCTGCCCGCGGAACGTCGTTAGCAACGGGCCGGGTATCGCACTCCACGGAACGAAGACATCGATAAGCTGACGCTCGGCATCACTGAATAGATCTGTCCTCATATGTTTGCGTAGGACAGCAAGCGAACGCTTGTCGCCAATCACTGAGAAAAACGGGTTGTCCGGCCAGAAGACTTGGCCGCGTAGAAAAGCTCGGTAAAGATCGAGAGGGGGGACGAACCGCTCGCCCAGGCTAGCCGTATTAAACGAAAGCGATACCAGACTGCTTACCCGCTTGATGCCGATAAAGATGCCATGCGGCATATATGTCAGCGCATCGAAGCCGGTCTGGAAAGAGAGCTCCCCCTTGAGGCCATTGGCAGCGAGCGCGTCTTGGAAAATGCCCTGGATTGCATCGCCGATGCCATCGCTCACGTCCGACTCACGGACGATGAAAACGACGTTGACGCTACCGTCCTTATCCTTGGCACACTGCGCGCCTTGGGCGACGATGTGCTCGATATAGGCCAGCGGGATATTTCTCGTGCTGCACTCTACGTCTGCGAAGAAGGGCGACAGCGACTCGTTGTTACGATAGAGCCGATCCATCCAATGAATCTGCCAACCACCAATGCTCGGGCCAGCATTGATCTCGAGAACCTTAAGACCATCTGCCGTCAGAATGGCGTCGATGCGCAGCATAAGCTGTGAAAGCTTCATGCCGTTATCGAGGAAGATCATCGCCAAGACGTCTGGTACCCCATAGAAAGCCATGAAGCTTGGGATGTCCTTCTCGAACTCCCTCCGCACCGCGCGGTAGACAAACTCTGGCACGCGAAGCACGCAATTTTTCAGCGTCTGCTGCATCCGGCTACCGATGAACCACGGCCAGGAGTGCAGAGGGTATGGATAGTTCCTCAGAAATCTCGGAAGGGAATCGTCGAGCAGCTCAAGCCGGTCGAGGCACTTACCTTTTTGTATGGAATAGTGGAGGAAATGGACTGCGCATTTAGACAGCGCCGCATGGTTGCTAACGATTGCCGGTTCCATGTAGTGATCAACTCGCTAAATGTTTGTTTGTGGTGAAAGTCCAGCCGCCGAACTCTAGCCAGCTCGGCGCACGCTCAATTTCGATGCGAGAAAACCAAGCGCATGCGCCTGCAGGAGGTAACGTTGACCCGTGCTGCACCGTGTCGAAATCGTCGAGATTGATCAAAGGGTCGGCGCATAGGCTAATGACTGATTTCGATGGCTCGGCCGACAGAACCTCGGCGTCCGCCAACCCCAAGCTCGACGCGTAGAACATCGCCAGCGGCTTGAAGAAGTTGGTCCCAAGCACGTTATTCACCTCGACCAGCCATGCCTGACCCGGGCGATACCCTTGTGCAGCGCGAGCAGGGCAGCGCAGGCGGTGACTGACGGTAGGTGGGCCGCACCCACGGATTGCCGCGATGCACACCACCGGTTCGTCCATGCGGCGCCCCTCGGCGCGGTTGCCGGACTGCGCAGTTGCGGCCGAGCAGGTCGAAGCCCACCCGACATAGCCGATGCTGGCCGGAGTGAAATAGCGGCGGCGTTGCGGCGGGGCCATGGCAAATTCCAGCAGGATAGTGAACATCTGGTCGGCATTCGGCAGGTCGGTTAGAAGATCGCCGTTCATGCGTGCACCGCCAGCGATTCGGCGATGCGCAAGAGGTCAGCGAACACGCCGGCGGCGGTGACTTCTGGCCCGGCACCTGGGCCTTGCACTAGCAGGGGATTATCGCAGTAGCGGCGAGTGCTGAACTGCACTATGTTGTCGTTAAGCCGGGTGTGCGCGAACGCGTGGCTGGCCGGCAGCACCATCAGCCGCACGCTGGCACGGCCGCGGCGGTCGAGGTGCGCCACGTGGCGCAGCACGCCGCCTTCGGCGCGCGCTTCGGCCAGTTTGGCCGCCATCGGTGCGTCGAGCTCCTCAAGTCGTTCGGAGAATTCCTCCAGCGGCAGCTCGCCGAGCGGGGCCGGCACCAGGCCCTGCAAGTCCACGTCCTCCAGCGACAACAACCAACCCGCCTCTCGCGCCAGGATCACCAGCTTGCGCGCGACATCAATGCCGGACAGGTCATCGCGCAGGTCCGGCTCGGTGTAGCCTAGGGCACGCGCCTCGCGCACGAGGGCGGAGAATGGCAGTTGGCCGTCATAGCGGTTGCACAGCCAGGCCAGCGTGCCGGAAAACATGCCCTCCACCGCCAGCAGTTCGTCGCCGGTGTCGAGCAGGTCGCGTAGGGTCTGCACCACCGGCAGGCCAGCGCACACCGTCGCCTCGTAACGGAAGCGCATGCCGTCGTCGGCGCAGGCGGCGCGGATCGCCTGCCAGCGCTGCAGCGCGCCGCTGCCGGCCATCTTGTTTGGCGTCACTACATGCAGGCCTTCAGCCAGCCAGCGGGAGTAGTGTCCGGCCACGACGTCGCTGGCGCTACAGTCGATTAGCAATGCGTGGCGACCGTCGCCGCCGCGCACGTGGGCGGCAAATTCGTCGAGGTCGGCCGGGCGCCATATCTGCGCGCGTTCGCCGTGCTGCTCGCGGCCAGCGTAGTTGATGAGGTCGGGGTCGTCGCAATCCAGCCACATGCGGCGGCTGGCAGCCACACCGCACAGCTTCAGTTCCAGCCCGGTCTCGCGCGCCAGGCGTGCCTGCGCCGCCTGTAATTGCGCCAGCAGCGCGCTGCCGACCCGGCCAGGTCCGATCAATCCCATCGCCAGCGTGCGCCTCAGCCGTATCGCCGGCATGGCAACGCTGAGTGGCGCGGGGCGTTCTAAGGGTTGTGACACACACATGTTCACGACGACCTCCTTGGGGCTCTCTCGATCCGTGTGGTTGACTTCCGCCTAACTTGCCTGGCTGACAGTGTGCCGGCACGATCCGACCGCATGGCAAAGCTGAGCACCCGGTACGCGTCGCTGATCACGCCGAAGGGCTGGATGCGCCGTGAGTCTTGGGCCGCGCGGTCAAAGGAGGCCACCAGTGGTACCTTGCGGCAGGCCCCGCCGCGCACATAGCGACAAGCCAGTTTGATCGCGGCCAGCACGCCCGAGCACTCATGCGGGATGATCGCGACCGGTAGCGAGTTAACCAAACCGAGTCTGTCCAAGAGGCGTGCGCGCAAGCTTCGGTCTTCGCACAGGAGGACATCGGCCGGAGTGACGATGAGGGCTCGGATATCGACCATGCCGCGCCCAGCCTTAGCCAAGTAGCTCTCGAACGCACGCGTGATGACGTCCTCCGGCGCTCCGGTGCATTCGCGAAAGCGCATGTAGTCCAGGATAGATACATTCATCGGCAGCCTCTGGGCCTTGAAATGGAGGGCGGCTTCCCTGGTCGACTCGACCTTCCTCTCGCAGTCGCCAAGCACAACATGGATGATGCGCAGGCCACACTCGAAGCCCGCGTTGTTATCAATCGCTGCTCACAAACGGCGCGCCTCTCTTTCTTCATGTTTTTTCCTGTATGTCGGCCACCCGCGACACCCCGACTAGCGCGTTCTGTCTCAGCGACGCCACTATCGCCTCCAAATGGGGATCAGCGAGAATGTCGTCTCCCGGACGCAATGCTGGTGCATGCGGAATGACCGTGAGCGTGCCATACGTTAGGTCGTCCCAGTCGCACCACTCACGGTGAGCGTCGGCGGGGCGCTCGCCGCGTGGCTGCCTGTACAGGTCGATGTTTAGCGCGGACTTTGGCGCGCGGTAGCGGCTGGTCGCTGCGCGGGTCATGCACAATGACTCTAGGTACTTGCGGATCCAGATGGGATCTGGAAGTCGATGTTTTTTATTCCTGGCTACGATTTGATCGGTGACAATGGCACAGACGGATCCACGGTCCATCGTTTCGAAGCCATCCCAGTCAAGGTCACTTAGCCTCATTCCGTAGTTCTCGAAAAGGTATTCCACCAGGAAGCGATGCCGGTCAGTGTGCGCCGGATCAAAACCGCCCTGGTCGTGCGAGCCGAACATGACGACCCGCTCCACAACCTCGCCCTGCATCGCGAGCTGACATGCGATCTCATAGGCGAGCGGACCACCTGAACACGTGCCAAACAGCAGATATGGCCCGTGAGGCTGAATCTGCTGGATAGTCTCTACGTGTAAGGCAGCAAGTTCCGGCACACTGGCGAAACTTTCGTCAGCATAGATCGAAGGGTCCTCCAATCCATAGACCTTGGCCGCGTCTTCGAGCCTGGCGGCCAGCATTTTGTAACCGCCTAGACCACCGCCAACCGTGTGTGTGCAAAACACATTGCGCGGCACGGCGGACGCATTCAACTCGACGAGCGTTGGATGATGATCATTCATTGACGGACTCCTCCTTGGTATAACTACCACTGTCCGCATGGCGGTCGTTGGCGGCGCAGTAGTCCGCTGCGAGATTCACGATGTCGGCCCAGATCACTTGACTGGCGAGATTAGGATGGGCGACAAGCACGATATGCTGGGGAGCTGTCGGTCCCGGCTGGCAGATAGCGAAAAAGACTGGCCCGGACGATTCGGTGATGGCAGCGCGCATGGCTTCGACCATGGCATCGGGTGCTGCACCTACGGCTCGGCTTTCATCCCAGAGCATCGCTTTGCAGAGTTGGCGTTCCGTCGGGTGGGCGTAACCGTGGCCGTCTGCCAGTTGGGGGTACTGACGCAGCATGCCTTTGATCATGTTCAACAGGTGAGTTTCGGTGAAATTCTTACCCACCTGCAGATTGACTGTAACTACGTCGTCGGCGTCACAGGGCACCTTCGCCGTTACGGGGTCGGTTGTATGAGCGACCGTTTGCGCATCCTCGCTTGTCGAGTCGATTGCTAATAACGCGGCAAGCGCGGCCACGGACGGATGCTTGAATATCTGGCCGATGGTCAAGGATATTCCCTGTCGTTTCGCCTCCGAGATCACCAACACAATTCCGAGCGAGTTTCCACCCAAGTCGAAATAATTGTCGTGGATCCCTACTTGGCTAACGCCCAAGACCTCTTGCCAGATCATGCAAAGAGAACGCTCAAGATCGTTGCATGGGCCCTCATAAGCGGCATGAACAAACGCTTCATCGCCCGGCGCCGGCAACGCCTTGCGGTCCAGCTTGCCATTGGGCGTTAGCGGCATCGCATCAAGAACCACGAACGCCGACGGCACCATGTAGTCCGGCAACAACG
>NZ_JACHCO010000010.1:0-129927 GCF_014207165.1 Rhodanobacter sp. MP1X3
GGTGAGCGAGTTGCCACCCAGCGCAAGATTGCTGCCAGCGACGCCGGAGAGGGCGCCGATTGCCTGATTGCCACCGGCAGAGATATCGAAGGTGGCGCCGGCACCACTCAAATTGACGGCGCCGTTGGCGGCCAGGCTGCCGCCGGCGCCCAGCGCCAGCGTGCCGTCACCGATCGTCAGACCGCCGGTGAAGGTATTGACACCGCTCAGTGTTTCGGTGCCGCTGCCTTGTTTGATCAGGCCACCGGTGCCGCCGATGATGCCGCCGAAGTCCTGATTGGTCACGCCGCCAAAAGTGAGTGTGTTGGCGCCCAGGGAAACGTTGCTGCCGGCGATGCCGGACAGATCGCCGATGGTTTGATTGCCGCCGGCGGAGATATCAAAGCCAGCGCCGGCACCGCTGAGATTCACCGCGCCAGTTGCTGCCAGACTGCCGCCGGCGCCCAGCGCCAGCGTACCGTCACCGATCGTCAGGCCACCGGTGAACGTGTTCGCACCGGTCAACGTCAATAGCGATGCACCGCTCTTGATGAGACTGCCAGCACCCGAGACCGCACCACCCAAGGTAAGCGCCTGGCTGCCGAGCAGATCTAGCGAACCGCCGGCCCCGAGATTGATGTTGTTGCCGAGGTTGAGGGCAAGGCTGCCGTCTAACGTGGCCGCGCCGCCGACGTTCAACGCCCCCGTACCTAGCGCGGCGTTATTGCCGAGCAGCAGGCCACCGGCATTGAGGTTCAAACCACCGCTGAAGGTATTGGCACCGTTCAAGCTGAGGGTCGAAGCGCCATCCTTGATCAGGCTGCCGGTGCCGGCGAGCACACCGTTCAACGTGAGCGCTTGGCCGCCGAGGAGATCCAGCGAACCACCCGCACCGAGATTGATGTTGTTGCCGAGATTGAGGGCAAGGCTGCCGTCTAACGTGGCCGCGCCACCGACGTTCAACGCACCCGTACCTAGCGCGGCATTGTTGCCGAGCAGCAGGCCACCGGCATTGAGGTTCAAGCCACCACTGAAGGTGTTCGCACCGGTCAAAGTCAACAGCGAGGCACCGCTTTTGATCAGACTGCCGGTGCCGGAGAGCACCCCGTTCAAGGTAAGTGCCTGGCCGCCGAGGAGATCCAGCGAACCGCCGGCCCCGAGATTGATGTTGTTGCCGAGGTTGAGGGCAAGGCTGCCGTCTAACGTGGCCGCGCCACCGACGTTCAACGCACCCGTACCTAGCGCGGCATTGTTGCCGAGCAGCAGGCCACCGGCATTGAGGTTCAAGCCGCCGCTGAAGGTATTGGCACCGTTCAAGCTGAGGGTCGAAGCGCCATCCTTGATCAGGCTACCGGTGCCAGCGAGCACCCCGTTCAACGTGAGTGCCTGGCCGCCGAGCAGATCCAGCGAACCACCCGCCCCGAGATTGATGTTGTTGCCGAGGTTGAGTGCCAGGCTGCCGTCTAACGTGGCAGCACCGCCGACGTTCAACGCGCCCGTACCTAGCGCGGCGTTATTGCCGAGCAGCAAGCCGCCGGCATTGAGGTTCAAGCCGCCGCTGAAGGTATTGGCACCGTTCAAGCTGAGGGTCGAAGCACCATCCTTGATCAGGTTGCCGGTGCCGGCGAGCACGCCATTCAACGTGAGTGCCTGGCCGCCGAGCAGATCCAGCGAACCGCCTGCACCGAGATTGATGTTGTTGCCGAGATTGAGCGCCAGGCTGCCGTCTAAGGTGGCCGCGCCGCCGACGTTCAACGAACCCGTGCCCAAGGCTGCATTGTTGCCGAGCAGCAGGCCGCCGGCATTGAGGTTCAAGCCACCGCTAAACGTGTTGGCACCATTCAAGCTGAGGACCGAAGCGCCATCCTTGATCAGGCTGCCGGTGCCGGCGAGCACCCCGTTCAACGTGAGCGCCTGGCCGCCGAGCAGATCCAGCGAACCGCCTGCACCGAGATTGATGTTGTTGCCGAGATTGAGGGCAAGGCTGCCGTCTAACGTGGCTGCGCCACCGACGTTCAACGCGCCCGTACCTAGCGCGGCGTTATTGCCGAGCAGCAGGCCACCGGCATTGAGGTTCAAACCGCCACTAAACGTATTGGCGCCGTTCAAGCTGAGGGTCGAAGCGCCATCCTTGATCAGGCTGCCGGTGCCGGCGAGCACGCCATTCAACGTGAGTGCCTGGCCGCCGAGGAGATCCAGCGAACCGCCTGCACCGAGATTGATGTTGTTGCCGAGGTTGAGGGCAAGGCTGCCGTCTAAGGTGGCCGCGCCACCGACGTTCAACGCGCCCGTACCTAGCGCAGCGTTATTGCCGAGCAACAGGCCACCGGCATTGAGGTTCAAGCCACCACTGAAGGTGTTCGCACCGGTCAAAGTCAACAGCGAGGCACCGCTTTTGACCAAACTGCCGGTGCCGGAGAGCACCCCGTTCAAGGTGAGTGCCTGGCCGCCGAGCAGATCCAGCGAACCGCCTGCACCGAGATTGATGTTGTTGCCGAGGTTGAGTGCCAGGCTGCCGTCTAAGGTGGCCGCGCCGCCGACGTTCAACGCGCCCGTACCTAGCGCGGCGTTATTGCCGAGCAGCAGACCACCGGCGTTGAGGTTCAAACCGCCGCTGAAGGTATTGGCACCGTTCAAGCTGAGGGTCGAAGCGCCATCCTTGATCAGGCTGCCGGTGCCGGCGAGCACGCCATTCAACGTGAGTGCCTGGCCGCCGAGCAGATCCAGCGAACCACCCGCACCGAGATTGATGTTGTTGCCGAGGTTGAGTGCCAGGCTGCCGTCTAACGTGGCCGCACCACCGACATTCAACGCGCCCGTACCTAGCGCGGCGTTATTGCCGAGCAGCAGGCCGCCGGCGTTGAGGTTCAAACCACCGCTAAACGTATTGGCGCCGTTCAAGCTGAGGGTCGAAGCGCCATCCTTGATCAGGCTGCCGGTGCCGGCGAGCACCCCGTTCAACGTGAGCGCCTGGCCACCGAGCAGATCCAGCGAACCGCCTGCACCGAGATTGATGTTGTTGCCGAGGTTGAGGGCAAGGCTGCCGTCTAGCGTGGCTGCGCCACCGACGTTCAACGCACCCGTACCCAGGGCCGCATTGTTGCCGAGCAGCAGGCCACCGGCATTGAGGTTCAAGCCGCCGCTGAAGGTATTGGCACCACTAAGTGTTTCCACCCCTGTGCCCAGTTTTACCAGCGAGCCGATACCACCGATGATGCCGCCGAAGCTCTGATTGGTGGCGTCGCCAAAACTGAGCGCGTTTGCACCCAGCGTGATGCTGCTGCCAGCAATGCCGGAGAGCGCGCCGATGGTCTGGTTGCCGCCAGCAGAGATATCGAAGCCTGCGCCGACGCCACTGAGGTTCACTGCGCCGTTCGCCGCCAGACTGCCGCCAAGGCCCAGAGCCACCGTGCCTGCATCGATATTCAGACCGCCGGTGAAGGTGTTGGCGCCATTCAAGGTCAGCAACGAGGCGCCACTCTTGATCAGGCCGCCGCCGCCCGACAACGTGCCGCCCAAGGTCAGCGGCTGGCCGCCGAGAATATTCAGCGAACCGCCCGCACCGAGATTGATGTTATTGCCGAGATTGAGCGCAAGGCTGCCGTCCAAAGTGGCAGTGCCGCCAACATTCAGCGTGCCGGTGCCCAGTGCCGCGTTATTGCCCAGGAACAGGCCGCCCGCGTTCAAGTTCAGGCCGCTGGTGAACGTGTTGGCGCCGTTCAAGGTCAGCAACGCAGTGCCGTCCTTGATCAGGCTGCCGGTGCCGGAGAGCACGCCGTTCAACGTGAGCGCCTGGCCGCCAAGCAGATCCAGCGAGCCGCCCGTGCCGAGTGTTACGTTGTTGGCCAATGTGAGTGACAGGGTGCCATCCAGGCTGACCGCGCCACCGACACCAAGCGCGCCGGTACCCAGGGCGCCGGCATTGCCCAGCAGCAGGCCGCCGCCGTTCAGGGCAAAGCCGCCGCTGAAGGTATTGGCACCCGAGAGGGTTTGGATACCCGTACCGAGTTTGATCAGGCCACCGCTGCCGAGGAGGGTGCCGGCATAGCTGGTATTGCCTAACCCGCCCAAGGTCAAGGTGGTCGCGCCGAGATTGACGGAGCCGCCAAGACCACCCAGTGAACCGATGGTCTGGTTGGCGGCCAGCGAAAGATCCAGGCTGGTGCCCGCCGCGAGATCGATCGCGCCGGTTGGGGAAAGACTTCCGCCTGTACCCAGCGCCAGTGAGCCGCCATTAATGGAGAAGCTGCCGCTGAGACTGTCGGCGCCATTCAAGGTCAGCGTGCCGGCGCCGCTCTTGGTCAAATTGCCGGCACCGGACAGTATGCCGTTGAGCCCCAGCGTATTGCTGCCCAGGAGATTCAACGAACCGCCGCCATTGACGACGATATTGTTGGCGAGGTTGAACGCGCCACTGGTATCCAGCGTGGCCGTACCGCCCACGCTCAGGTTGCCACTGCCCAGTGCCCCGGCATTGCCCAGCAACAGGCCGCCAGCATTCAGGGCGACGCCACCACTGAACAGGTTGGCGCCACCCAGCGTCACCACGCCTGTATTCGTGACCGCCAGCCCGCCGGTGCCCGATAGCACGCCGCTCAACGAGAAGGCATTGCTGCCGCCGAGCGTGAGGTTGCCGATGTTCAGTGAGAAGTTGTTAGCTAGCGACAGGCCAGCGTTGGTAGCGGCGATCGCGCCGCCGTTCACATTGAAGATGCCGGAGCCGAAAGCGGCGGCATTGTCGAAATTCACTAGGCCGTCGTTGAGCGTGGTGTCGGCGCTGACCACGGCGCCCTGCAGGTTCCAGGTGCCGCTGTTGACGGTGAGGTGCTGAAAGCCCAGATAGTTCGTGGCGGAAATCGTGGTCGCCGTGCCGCCCGTGCCAGAGCCCGGGCCGGTCGCCGAGTTCTGCAGCTCCAGCTGGTTGCCGGTGCCGGTGCCGGCGTCGACGACGCCTGCAGCAGCCAGGTTCACGCCGCTGATGCCAGTCACGGCGCCGACACCAGCGGTGCCGCCGGCAGCGTTCACGCTTGATCCGGATACCGCGGTGAAGGTGTTGTTGTTGTCGCCCATGTACACGCTGCCGTTGATGGTGCCGGCATTGAGAAAGGTGTTCCCGCCCGTTGTGCTGGTGCCGAAACCTATGCGGCCGGTTATCGTGGCGCCGGTGTTGTTGGTGAAATTGGTCTGGCCACCACCATAAGAGATGACGGCCGCCGCATCGGCCGTCGTCCCGGCACCGAAGATCGACATGCCGATCGTGCCGCTGTTGTTGATGGCGGTGACGCCGCCGCTACCGTTCTGCACTGCCAGCGCTTGGCCGCCGAAGGCGAACAAGGAAGTAATGTTGAACAACCCTTTGATCGATCCGCCGGCCTGATTATTGACGTTGATCGTGTTGCCAGTACTGTTGCCAAGCGCCACGCCGCTGGCTGCAAAACTGAGGGCGCCGCCGTTGATGCTTGGGTCGATCGAGCCCTGATTGTTCAGGGTGATGCCATTGCCGCTCAAAGTCATGGCTGTGCCGCCAAGCAAGAGCGGCACACTGACTATGGCGCCAGTCTGCACGTTTACCGTGACGTTATTGATGTTGTTGCTGACATTATTAGTATTGGACCCGGTCGCGCAGGTAATGACGGGACTTGCCGTCGTACAGGCCGCATAAGCCGTACCGGTTAAAAAGGGTGTCACTAAAATCGGCGCCAGGGCCAGAAAGATTCCCTTGGCCAGCGAATTCCGACGAACACGATCAAGACGATGCGGATACATGACAGCCCCTATTTTGAATGCGCTATGACATGTTTCTTGCGAGACAGACCTTTTGCTTGTGCGACGACGGCACAGCTATACCCGTCGTGTTCAATCGACCCTGCGAACTGCCTACGCCAGCTTCTGACTACACGTGATGTTTTCGTTTGAAATGCATTCTGCGGAGTTGTTCGGATACAAAATCGGCCAATTTAATTAAGCAACACGGGCATTCAATGATGGGCTTTCTAATGCCTGGCAATGCATAAAATCGGCAAATTGCAAATTTGTTGTGTGGCTTTTCTGGTGCTTCGTTACGACCCGAACCAAGAGCAAAATAAGAATAAAAATGATCGGCCGGCGCTGGATTAAAAACGCTTGACGAACGCTTCGACTGACTGGCTTTGGTGCGCCAACCCCTTGCGTTTCGCCAACAGGCCCTACGTCAGCAGGCATGCTCCAAACACGCGATAATGAGCGGATGACTTCGCTTACTTTTGATTTGCAGGCCACCGACGGCGCAGCCCGGCGCGGCCGCCTCACTTTTGACCGCGGCACGGTGGAAACGCCGGCATTCATGCCGGTGGGTACGTACGGCTCGGTGAAGGCGATGACACCGCGCGATGTCAAGGACATCGGCGCCGAGATCATCCTCGGCAACACCTTCCACCTTTTTCTGCGGCCGGGGTTGGAGGTCGTCGAGCAGTTCGGTGGCCTGCACAAGTTCATCGGCTGGGACAAACCGATCCTCACCGACTCGGGCGGCTTCCAGGTTTTCTCGTTGGCGCACAAGCGCAAGATCACCGAAGAAGGCGTGACCTTCGCCTCGCCAGTCGATGGCTCGAAGGTGTTCCTGTCGCCGGAAGTGTCGATGCAGATCCAGACGACGCTGGATTCGGACATCGCGATGATCTTCGACGAGTGCACGCCGTATCCGGCCACTGAGAAAGTGGCCAGTGACTCGATGGAACTAAGCCTGCGCTGGGCCGAGCGTTCGCGTCGTGGCTTCGATGATCTGCAACGCGCCAACTCAAAGCCGCCCAACGCGCTGTTCGGCATCGTGCAGGGCAGCGTCTACGAGAACCTGCGCACGCGCTCCGCCGAAGGGCTGATCAAGATCGGCTTTGACGGTTATGCGGTCGGTGGTCTGGCGGTGGGTGAACCGGAGGCCGAACGCAACCATGCGCTGGATTTCACTGTGCCGTTGCTGCCGCAGGACAAGCCACGCTACTTGATGGGCGTGGGCCGGCCGGAGGACATCGTCGAGGCGGTGCGCCGTGGTATCGACATGTTCGATTGTGTGATGCCGACCCGCAATGCACGCAATGGTTTCCTGTTTACCGCCGAGGGTACGCTGCGCATTCGCAACGCCAAGTATTCGCTGGATACCCGGGTGATCGAGGAAGGCTGCGATTGCTACGCCTGCGCAGGCGGCTTCAGTCGGGCCTACTTGCGCCATCTGGATCGTTGCAACGAGATTCTCGGCAGCCAGCTCGCCACCATGCACAACTTGCGCTACTACCAACGGCTGATGGTGGGCTTGCGCGAAGCCATTGCTGGCCATGCGCTGGATGCCTTCACCGCCGAGTTTTATGCCCAGCGACGGCCCGCTACCGTCTAGCGTGCTACCGTCTGGCGCGGGCCGGTTCGACACGCGTCTCGAACCGTTGCTTGTCTGACTGGTTGCAGAAAACAGGGTTGGTCCGGCTCGACATGGACTTGCAACGCGGCGCCTGTGCCCTCAGTAAGAGCGGGCGCCCAGGCCAACTCGAGCCGGGGCAGCCGTGCACGGCTGGGGGGTGCATGGCATAATCGTTGATCTTTGACCGGGCAGTAGCTGATTTCTCAGGCTGCGCCACTACTTGCGAGACACACCGATGACTTCTTCGATCCCGTTCGTGCTTGCCCAGGCTGCGCCAGCTGCTGCAGGTGCCCAAGGTGGCAATCCGATCCTGACTTTTCTGCCGATCATCGTGCTGTTTGGCGTGTTCTATTTTCTGATGATTCGCCCGCAGATGAAGCGCCAGAAAGAGCTGCGCACCATGCTGTCCGCGTTGGCCAAGGGCGACGAAGTGGTGACCAACGGCGGTATCGCCGGGCGCATCGACGAAGTGGGCGAGACCTTCATCAGCGTGGAAATCGCCACCAACGTGGTGGTCAAGGTGCAGAAGGGTTCGGTCTCGCAGGTGTTGCCCAAGGGCTCGTTGAAGTCCGTCTGATCGGCGGATACCGGGCGTCGGCTCGGCCGCTTTGGGGCTGCTTTTCACGGGATACTACCGATTCTCGCTAACACCGCAGGCTTTTCACTGCGGTTCTGATGGATGCAAGGCATGAGTGATTTTCCCCGCTGGAAGTACGCGCTGGTCGCGATAGTGATGTTGTTCGGCGTCCTCTACGCCTTGCCGAACGCATTTTTCCCGGTTGCCGCCGTGCAGGTCAGCGCCAACCGCGGCAGCGCGCCGATCGACCAGTCGATTCAGCAGAAGGTAACCGCCGCGCTCACCGCGCAGCACATCGCGGCCACCAATGTGAGCGTGCAGGGCGACAACCTGATCGCCACCTTCACCAATGGCGACACGCAGAAAAGTGCTGCCGATGCAATCAAGTCGGCGCTCGGTGACGGTTATTCCACCGCGTTCAAACTGCAGTCCACCGTACCGGGCTGGCTGCGTGCGATTGGCGCCCGCTCGATGCCGTTGGGCCTCGATCTGCAGGGCGGCGTGCACTTTCTGATGCAGGTCGATCAGAGTGGCGTGGCCGACAAGCAGGAAACCAGCTACGCGGATGATATTCGCGTCTTGCTGCAGCAGAAAAATATCCGTTACGAGTCGGTCGCACGCAGTTCCGCCGCCGATCAGGGCATCGCCGTGATCCTGCGCTCGTCGGATGATCGCAGCAAGGCCTCCGATGCGATCGCCAACGAATTCACTGACCTCAACGTAACCAATGGCACCAGCACTGGCGATCGTTTTCTACTCAACGTCGTGGTCAAGCCGGACAAGCTGAGTCAGCTGGCGCGGGATGCAGTCACGCAGAACTTGAGCACCTTGCGCAACCGCATCAATGCGCTAGGTGTGTCCGAGCCGTTGATCCAGAAACAGGGCGATAGCCGCATCGTGGTCGAATTGGCAGGCGTGCAGGATGCGACCGAGGCCAAGAAGCTGATCGGCGCCACCGCTACGCTGGAATACCGGGCAGGCATTGGCTACGCCGGTGACCCACGGGCGCAGGAAGCAGCCAGCACCGGTAATATCCCGCCGGACGCCAACCTCTATTACATGCGTGATACACGCACACCAGTGCTGGTCAGCAAGCGCGTGATCGTCACCGGAAGCCAGCTGGTCGATGCCTCGTCGGGTACCGATACGCGCAATGGCACGCCGAACGTCAGTGTGACCTTGAACGCGGCGGGCGCCAAGAAGATGGGCGACTTCACCAACGCCAACGTCGGCAAGCCGATGGCGGTGGTTTACGTGGAGCGCGTCACCGATACCAAGATCGTTGATGGCAAGGAAGTGCGCACGTCGAAGGACACCGAATCGGTGATCAACGACGCGACCATCTCCAGCCCCTTTAGTCGCCAGTTTGAAACGAATGGCCTAGCCAGTTCGAAGGATGCTTCGGATCTTGCGCTGCTGCTCAAGGGCGGCGCACTGGCGGCACCGGTCGATATCGTCGAAGAGAGTGTGATCGGTGCGAGTCTCGGTGCCGACAATATCAACAAGGGCTTTATGGCGGTGATGCTCGGCCTGGGCCTGGTGCTGCTGGCGGCGGCGATCTACTACAAGCTGTTTGGCCTGGTGGCCGATATCGCGCTGTTCTTCAACCTGGTGATCTTGGTCGCGGTGATGTCGCTGATCGGCGTCACGCTGACCATGCCGGGCATCGCCGGTATTGTGCTGACCCTCGGTATGGCCATCGATGCGAACGTGTTGATCTGCGAACGCATCCGCGAGGAACTCCGCAACGGATCCAGTCCGCATGCGTCGATTCGCGCCGGTTACGAAAAAGCCTGGGCCACGATTCTCGATGCCAACGTCACTCACTTGATCGCCGCGCTGGCGTTGACCACGATGGGTACCGGCGCGATCAGGGGCTTCGGCGTGACCTTGATGATCGGCATCCTGACCTCGCTATTCACCTCGGTAACGCTGACCCACGCGTTTACCGCGATGATCCACGGCCACCGCAAGCTCAAGACGCTGTCGGTCTGAGGAATCGCAATGGAAATTTTTAATCACAATAGCAATATCAACTTCCTCGGTATGCGCAAGTTCAGCATTGCGATCGCCGCGTTTCTGATGGTTGCCTCGATCGCGGTGATTGCGACCAAGGGACTCAACTATGGCCTGGATTTCAACGGTGGCGTGTCGCTCACTATCGACTATGACCAGCCGGTGCAGATCAACGACGTGCGTGTCGCGCTGGCCAAGGGAGGTGTCGAGAATCCCGTCGTGCAGAGTCTGGGTGGTACGCGTGAAGTGTCGATTCGCATGCAGCCGAAAGACGATGCGGCGGCGGTTCAGGCCGACGGCAAGGTCAATCTCGATCGCATCTCCGCCGACGTCACCAAGATGCTGCAAGTGTCGCGCCCGGACGCCAAGGTAAAGGACAGGCAGTTCATCAGCGCCGAAGTGGGTGCGGAGCTGCGCACCGACGGCATGTGGGCCGCGCTGTTTGTGGTGCTGGGCATTGGTTTTTATCTGGGCATCCGTTTCGAGCGCCGCTTTGCCTTTGCCGCGATCGCGACCGAGTTCCACGACGTGCTGGTGACGCTGGGCATTCTGGCCTTGGTGCAGCGCGAGTTCGATATGACCGTGCTGGCTTCCGTGCTGGCAGTGATCGGTTACTCGATCAACGACAAGGTGGTGGTGTTCGACCGTATCCGTGAGCTGTTCCGCCTCGCGCGCAAGGCCGAGCCGGAGGAGATTCTCAACCGCTCGATCAACAACACGCTGTCGCGAACCATCATCACGTCATTGTTTACCAGCATCACCATGGGCGCATTGTTCTTCTTTGGCGGCACGGCGGTGCACGGTTTTGCGGTGACCATGCTGATCGGCATTCTGGTCGGTACGCTGTCGTCGATCTTCGTCGCCAGCCCGATCCTGCTGTGGCTGGGTGTGTCGAAAAAGGATCTGATGCCGGTGACGCGCGAAAATCCGGAGCTGGCTCGCCGGCCGTAAACCGGTCGTTTTCATCAGCCGGGAAAGTCGGCATCTGCCTATGGCCACTCGGCTGAGGTAATGGCAAAACAAAAGGCTCATGATAATCATGAGCCTTTTGTTTTGATCGCCCGAGTCTTCGTACGCATAGAGGCTGATTCACGGTGACTGCCACCGAATTGCCATGACAATCGCCGACATCGGGCTCGATTCCATGAGGTGCACTTGGTAGCCTCGTGGCTTGTTACAGGGGCATACATGCGTCGACTACCAGGTTTGGACTTTCTTCGCGCATCAGCGATCGTTTGGGTGATGCTCTTTCATTCGTGGCTGGTTGGCGGTCTCGGCGCCAGATTTGCTGGTATCCAAAATACTGGCTGGATGGCAGTCGACCTGTTTTTCGTACTTAGCGGTTACCTGATTGGTGGCCAACTCTTGCGGCCACTCAGCAGAGGGGAGCCTCTCGGTTTCTGGTCGTTCTATCGACGAAGAACTTTTCGCATCATTCCTGCGTACTCGGTCGTCCTGGCTCTTTACTTCCTTATGCCCGGATTCAATCGCGAAGGAGGCTTGCCGCCTTTGTGGGAATTTCTTACGTATACGGTGAATCTTTTCATCGACTATGACGCCCAGAAGGCATTCTCGAACGTGTGGTCTCTCTGCGTAGAGGAGCACTTCTATCTGGTCTTCCCGCTGATCGCGTGGTATCTGACGCGTAGAAATTCACGAGCGGCGGTGGCGACGGGTTTCGCCGCCATTGTTTTGGGTGGAATGCTCTTGCGATGGGGGCTTTGGTATCACAGTAAGGAGCACTTCCTGGAGGTCATCTACTATCCGACCTATAACCGCCTTGATGGGCTACTGGCAGGTCTGTTCCTTGCGACCCTCGAAGTGTATCGACCCGTGACATGGGCCTGGCTGTGTAGACATGCGAACAGCTTGTTTTTACCGCTTGGAATCATCTTGCTGAGAACGGCAATCTATATCTTCCAAGACAGAGGGGGGCTGCTTGCGACCGTTGTCGGTTACCCGCTACTGGCTGCGGCGATGGCGTCATTTGTTATTGTCGGTGCGAGCCCGGCAGGATTTTTGGCCAAGCTTTGTCTGCCTGGCGTTCGATGGATTGCGCTCGTTTCCTACAGCATGTACCTGGTTCACAAAGCAATCTTCAAGCAGGTCGAAGCGTTTTTGCCGGTTTGGTTTGCGGATCACGTGTATTTGACCTTCGTCGTATATGCACTGGCGGCATTTGCCGCAGGAGCCGTTCTCCACTACGCGGTGGAAAGACCGTTTCTTTACCTCCGGGATCGTGGCCGCCGTCACGCTAGCGCTCACAGACCGCCGGTGCTCGCACAGTCGCCAACGAGTCCATAGCAGCGCTTCCGGCCATGTGGCGACACGACGCGCAGCCAGCAGGGTCGGTATCGGGCACACTAATAACTTGAATGAGCTGTTGGCCCCAACGCTCAGGGCGAACCACGGTGGAGAAACGGCTCAATGGTGCAGCGTTTCTTCCAACTGTGCCAAGCGCTGCCGCGTGCCGACATCGGTCCAATCGCCATGGTGATGGCTGCCGCTGACTGCCCTGGTTTTCATTGCTGCGCGCAGCAGTGGCGCGAGTTTGAATCGCGGTGGTTTTTCATCGGCACCGATGGCCGCGCCGATCACGGTGCGCCAGTTCTGCAGCAGTTCGTGGCGATACACGCCGATGCCGCTGAAGGTCAGCCGTGCGTTGCCCTCGTCATGCACGATGCCTTGCGCATCCAGTGCAAAGTCGCCGTTCGGATGTTGCGGTGGATTGTCGACCAGGATCAGATGCGCGAGTCCCGCGGGCTGTGCGGGCAGGGCGGTGAAATCGATATTCGTCCAGATATCGCCGTTGACGGCGATAAAAGGTTTGCTGCCAAGCAGCGGCAGCGCGTTCAACATGCCGCCACCTGTTTCCAGCGGTGTCGACCCTTCGTACGCATAGCGGATACGTAGGCCCCAACGTGCGCCGTCACCCAGCGTGTCGGGAAACTGCTCGGCCAGATGCGACGTGTTGATCACCACGTAATGCACGCCGGCGGCGGCGAGCTTTTCCAGATGCCACTCGATCAACGGTTTGCCGTTGACTGTCAGCAGGGGTTTCGGCGTGTGATCGGTCAACGGACGCATGCGTTCACCGAGGCCGGCGGCAAAGATCAATGCGTGTCTCATAGGCCAGCTGCGATGCGCAGATCGCGATCGCCGACGCAGCGCTGCAGCAGTGCGACCAGGGCGCTCAGTTCGGGGTAGCGACGCGCCACACCGATCACGTAGTCGTACACACGCGGCACGTCGGCGAGATAACCGGGTTTGCCGTCGCGATACCACAGTCGGTAGAACTGGCCGAGCAGGCGCAGGTGTCGCTGCAAGCCAGTCAGGTCGAACCAGCGCCGAAAACGCGCCTGATCCGCGCTGTTGTCGATGAGTCCGGCCGCAAGCAGGCGCTGGCGATAGGACTCTGCCCAGGCCTCGACGCGCGCCGGTGCCCAAACGATATAGGCATCGCGCAGCAGCGAGGCGAGATCATAGGTCAGCGGACCATGCAGGGCACCCTGGAAGTCAATAATCCCTGGGCTCAAGAGCGCAGGGGCGATGATGCCCGGAGCCTCGAGTCGATTGCCGATGTCGCCATGAGGACTGCCGGATTCGACCATCAGCAGGTTGCGGCTATGGAAATCCCTGTGCACAAAACCGTGTGGCTGCTCCTCGTGATTGCGCTCAATGAGCTTGAACGCGGCGTCCAGGATCGCGCGTTCGGAGGCATCTGGCGTATGTCCAAGATGCCGTTCGAGAAACCATTCGGGCATCACTTCCAGACCCTGCGCCACGAGTGCGCGATCAAAGCGCGGTAACCCGGTAGTGTCGAGGCGGTCCTGCATGCGCAACAGCGCATCCATGGCCGCGCCATAAAGCGCGTCGGCATTGTCGTCGCGCAGCTCGGATAGATAGAGCCGATTGCCGAGATCCTCGATCAGCAGAAAACCCTGCTGCAGATCGTGCGCACGAACCTCGGGTACATGCAGGCCGGCAGCAGCCAGTCGTGCACCGATCTCCAGCCACGGCAGCGGATCTTCCTGTGCAGGAGGCGAGTCCATCACGATCCAGCTCTGGCCCTGATGGTACGTGCGCCAGTAACTGCGAAAGCTGGCATCCGCAGAAGCTGATTCGAGCAGCAGGGAATCGTCGTTCAAAATGGCCCGGGTCCAGATCAGGCGGGCGGTGGCGCGATCGTACGGTTCCATGTAGCTCATGATGGCGGAGGACACTTCAAGCTTAGCGGTTTGTGCCGCGTGACGTGAGTACTTACGCTGATGATGGCATCAAGCATTGGTGCGTTGCAGCAGCATGTGTTAGTTATAACCATATAACCAGCGCAAGAACGATTCGCTCGTCGCCTGCTATAACGCAGGTGAAAGCGATAGCCAGGTACAGCGCATTCAACGGTGCGAGGGCCAATCCGGCGGGGCCTCCAGGTAGATCAACCCAGCTAGACCAACAAGGGGAGTTGAATGGGCGAAAGCGATGGTGGATTTTCGGTAACACGACGGCAGCTGCTGCGCATGATCGGTATGACCGCGGGTAGCGCGGCGATGTATCAGGCGATGAGTGGTTTGGGTTTTGCGGCGGAGTCACCGTACAAGGAGCCACTGCAACTCGGTGGTGCGCCGAAGGGTTCGTCGGTGCTGATTCTGGGCGCTGGCATCGCCGGCATGGTGGCTGCGTACGAACTGCGCAAGGCCGGCTACAAGGTACAGGTGCTCGAGTACAACGCACGCGCCGGTGGCCGTAACTGGACTTTGCGCGGCGGCGACAGCTACACCGAGCTGGGCGGCGCCACCCAGAACTGCCAGTTCGACAAGGGCTTGTATATCAACCCCGGCCCCTGGCGCCTGCCGTACCACCACCACGGCATCCTTCATTATTGCAAGCAGCTGGGTGTGCCGCTGGAAGCGTTCGTGCAGGTCAACTACAACGCCTATCTGCACGCCAGTGATGCGTTCGGTGGCAAGCCGCAGCGGTTTCGCGCGGTCAGGGCTGACTATCATGGTCATGTCGCCGAGCTGCTGGCCAAGACCACGCAAACCAGCAAACTCGACGCATTGGTCAGCAAGGAAGATCAGGAAAAGCTGCTGCAATCGCTGCGCAGCTGGGGCGCGCTCGACAAGAACTACGCTTACGTCAAAGGTGAGCTGAGCAGTAACCGACGCGGCTATGACAAGGATCCTGGCGGTGGCTTGAGCGGCCATCCGATCCCTTCGACGCCGATGGCACTGAAGGACATTCTCGATTCAAAGTTGTGGGAAGGCTTGCCGGTTGGTGACAACTACGAGATGCAGACCACGCTGTTCCAGCCGGTGGGCGGCATGGGTGTAATCGGCCAGGCGTTTGCCCGCGAGCTGGGTTCGCTGATCCGCTACAACGCCAAGGTGATTGCCATCCAGCAGGACGAGCACGGTGTCACCGCGACCTACGAAGACACCACCACGCCGGGCACGAAACAGACGGTGAGTGCCGATTGGTGTGTGTGTACGCTGCCGCTGTCTATCCTCGGCCAGATTCCGATCAACGTGGGGCAGGCGATGGCCGAGGCGATTGCCGCCGTACCGTATGCCGCGGCGGTGAAGGTTGGCCTGCAGTTCAAGCGGCGCTTCTGGGAAGAGGATGATCAGATCTACGGCGGCATCAGCTACACCGATCAGGCGATCACCAATATCAGCTATCCCAGCACTGGCTATTTCAGCGGTGGCAAAGGCGTGCTGCTCGGCGCCTATATCTGGGGTCTGGACGCGATGGAGTTCACCGCGATGTCGCCCGAAGATCGCATCAAACGTGCGGTCGAGCAGGG
Source organism: Rhodanobacter sp. MP1X3 (assembly GCF_014207165.1). NCBI lineage: Bacteria > Pseudomonadati > Pseudomonadota > Gammaproteobacteria > Lysobacterales > Rhodanobacteraceae > Rhodanobacter > Rhodanobacter sp. MP1X3. The sequence continues at coordinate 15,763 of NZ_JACHCO010000010.1, forward strand.
TAGCCGGATCCATCCGCAGTATCCGAAAGAGTTCGACAACGGCATGGCCGTGGCCTGGCATCGTTCGCCATTTACCCTGGGTTGCTTCGGCCAATGGTCAGAGCAGGCCCGTGCCAAACACTACGACAACCTGTGCCAGTTCGACGGCCGCATCGTGCTGGCTGGCGAGCACGCGTCGTGCTTGCCGGCATGGCAAGAGGGTGCGGTGACTTCGGCGCTGGATGCAATCGGCCGACTGCACCAGCGCGCGGCAGCGGCAGGAGCGGCGACATGAAAATCATCAAGCCAATCAAAGCGAGATATGTCACAAGCCTTGCGCTGCTTCTGCTCGCTGGCCTCATCTGTCAGCCAGCCTGTGCCGACAGCGCCGGCATTCGCGACGAGGCGTTGCTCAAAACCACCGACGGTGGACAGATCTACGCGCAGATCTGCCAGGGTTGTCATATGCCCAAGGGACAGGGTGCGATCGGAGCGGGTCACTACCCGGCTTTCGCGCACAATCCGACCATGTCGTCAGCGCCCTATATGGCGCTGACGATTCTTGGCGGTCGCCGAAACATGCCGGCTTTTGCCTCCAGGGACCCGGGTGACAGCGAACAGGAGTCGTTTATCGCGCCCATCTGGCTCACCGACGCGCAAGTCGCCAGCGTGATCAACTACATCCGCACGCATTTCGGCAATGACTACAAGGACGCCATTACGGCGGATGAGGTCAAGGCACTGCATCCCGGATCAACGCGTTAGACACGATTACCTCCCACCTCACGAAGGACACGTCATGCCTCGTCTTGCTCGTACTCTCTTGCCCATGCTGTTGATGACGCTGCCGATGATTGCCAGTGCCAGCGATGTGACCCGTTACAAGCTGCCCAACAGCACGTTTCCCATCTCGGCCGCGGTCGAAGTGCCGGCCGGCAAGACCATGGTCTATCTCAGCGGGCAGATGGGGCAGATGCCCAAGGACGCCAATGCGTTGAAGGGGGCGCCAGTTTCGATGGGCGACACCAGAACGCAGACCATCTCGGCGCTGACCAATATCAAGAAACAGCTCGAAGGCATGCACTTGAGCATGGGCGATGTGGTGAAGATGCAGGTGTTTCTGGTAGCCGACAAGAGCAAGGGTGACAAGCTCGACTTCGCCGGATTCATGGACGGCTATACGCAATTCTTCGGCACCAAGGAGCAGCCCAACCTGCCGTCACGCTCGGCGGTCCAGGTGGCAGCACTGGTGGTTCCGGCCGCGCTGGTCGAGATTGAAGTCACTGCGGTACGGCCATAGTTGATCCGCCGGCGCGCTTGCAGCGGCGACGTTTCTGCCGAGCTGTGCGTTTCTAGTTTTTACAGCGCATCCGCATCCACTTCCTGGGTGCGGATGCGAACGACTTGTTCCAGTTCGGCAACGAAGATCTTGCCATCGCCGATCTTGCCGGTGCGGGCCGCGCCGGTGATTGCCTCGATCGCGTGATCGAGCCGGTCATCGGCCACGGCGACTTCGATCTTCAGCTTGGGCAGAAAATCGACGACGTACTCGGCGCCGCGATAGAGCTCGGTATGCCCATGTTGGCGACCGAAACCCTTCACTTCAGTCACGGTCATGCCCTGTACGCCAGCTTCGTTCAGCGCCTCGCGCACGTCGTCCAGCGTGAACGGTTTGATGATCGCCGTGATCCATTTCATATTGTCTTTCTCGCGCGGGAATGACTGCATTCAGCACGATGCATGCCATGGCGTTATGTGTGTTTGCACTCGTTGCAGCGCGGGTGTCATGCATCGATGTGAATGATGTCGCACTAAAGTCGTGCAAATTAGGCCGAGTTTTGCTCATGCATGGTGCGCCTCGGACTTGCATGAGACGGCTCACATTGACTCAAACGGGTTGAATCAGTACCATTTTAGTCCCGATTCAATATTCCCAGGCCAGACCACACCGATGTTACGTGTCAGCCGACTCACCGATTACGCCACCGTGGTGATGACGTGCATCGCCGCGCACCCGCATGACGTACTCAGCACGGGGCAGATCGCCGACGAGACGCGACTGGAATTGCCGACCGTAAGCAAGCTCCTGAAGGCGCTCGGGCATGCCACGCTGGTCGAGTCGTTCCGCGGCGTCAACGGCGGCTACCGGTTGGCGCGATCGGCGTCGGACATTTCGCTGGCGGAGATCGTCGAAGCGCTGGAAGGGCCGATCGGCATGACCGAGTGCAGCCTGGCCGATGGCCACTGCGATCGCGAAGCGCAATGCGGTGTGCGCGGCAGCTGGCAGCAGGTCAACAGTGTGCTGGACAATGCGCTGCGCGCTGTGAGCTTGGCCGACATGCTCAAAACGCGTCTGCCGGTTGCGAATGTTGATCATCGCAACCCTGACAATCATCCCGATAACCGGGCTGCGTCGAAAAAGATGCCGCCACGGCGGATAGCCGCTACAGCGGTCAATGACGCCGCCATCTCGTCAAAATCCGGCGAGATCACAACCGAATGAACGAGACCATGATCAGCGACAGCACCAGTACCGCGCTTCGCGACAACGCCGAAGTGGCGGAAGTGCTCGGCCGCAGCTATGCGGCCGGCTTCGTCACCGATATCGAGATGACCAGCCTGCCGCCGGGCCTGAGCGAGGACATCATCCGCCAGCTCTCCGCGATCAAGCGCGAGCCGGAGTGGATGACCAACTGGCGGCTCGATGCTTATCGCCACTGGCTCACCATGCCGACACCCGATTGGGCCAAGCTGAAGATCGAGCCGATCGATTACCAGGCGCTCAGCTATTACGCCGCGCCCAAGGCGGGTCTGAAGTCACTCGACGAAGTCGACCCGAAGTTGCTGGAAATGTACGAGAAGCTTGGCGTTCCGCTGCATGAGCGTGCCAAGTTGGCCGGCGTGGCGGTCGACGCCGTATTCGATTCCGTGTCGGTCGGCACTACCTTCCGCAAGGAACTGGCCGCGGCCGGTGTGATCTTCTGCTCGATGAGCGAAGCGATCCGCGAACATTCCGAGCTGGTGCAGCAATACCTTGGCAGCGTCGTGCCCACCGGCGACAATTTTTTCGCGGCGCTCAACTCGGCGGTTTTTTCCGACGGCAGCTTTGTCTTCATTCCCAAGGGCGTGCGCTGCCCGATGGAGCTGAGCACGTACTTCCGCATCAATGCGCAGAACACCGGACAGTTCGAGCGCACCCTGATCGTGGCCGAAGAAGGCAGCCACGTGTCGTATCTGGAAGGCTGCACCGCGCCGAAGCGCGACGAGAACCAGCTGCACGCGGCGGTGGTCGAGCTCGTGGCGCTGGAAAAGGCGCAGATCAAATACTCGACCGTGCAGAACTGGTATCCGGGTGACGAGAATGGCGTCGGCGGCATTTACAACTTCGTGACCAAGCGCGGTGACTGTCGCGGCGACGATTCGAAAATTTCCTGGACTCAGGTGGAAACCGGTTCGGCAGTGACGTGGAAATACCCGAGCTGCGTACTGCGCGGCGACCGCTCGGTCGGGGAGTTCTACTCGGTGGCGTTGACGCATCATCATCAACAGGCCGATACCGGTACCAAGATGATCCACATCGGCAAACACACCAAGTCGAAGATCGTCGCCAAGGGCATCAGCGCCGGGCGTAGTTCCAACAGTTATCGCGGCCTGGTGAAAATGGAGAAAGGTGCCGAGGGCGCACGTAACTACACCCAGTGCGACAGTCTGCTGATCGGCAAGAAGTGCGGTGCGCACACTTTTCCGTACATGGAAGTGAAAAACCCCACCGCCATCGTCGAGCACGAAGCGACTACCTCGAAAATTTCCGACGACCAGATGTTCTACTGCCGTGCCCGTGGCATCAGCGCGGAAGACGCCGTGTCGATGATCGTCGACGGCTTCTGCAAGCAGGTGTTTCGCGAGCTGCCGATGGAGTTTGCGGTCGAGGCGAAGAAGCTGCTGGAAGTGTCGCTGGAAGGAGCGGTCGGTTGATGAGCGCCGTCGCCGCCACCGAAAAGTCGCTGCTGCAGTTGCGGCCGGCTACCGTGCAGGATGTTGGCGAGATTCTCTCGCTGATCCGTGAGCTGGCCGACTACGAAAAGCTGCTGCACGAAGTCGATGCCAGCGAGGATGACCTGCGCCGTGACCTGTTCGGCGACAGGCCTCGCGCTCATTGCGACATCGCGATGTGGAACGGTGAGGTCGCCGGCATGGCGTTGTGGTTCTACAACTATTCCACTTTCCTCGGCCGCGCCGGCATCTATCTCGAAGACCTGTTCGTGCGGCCGGCGTTTCGCGGCCATGGCATCGGCAAGTCACTGATCGCGTATCTGGCGCAGCGTTGCATCGATGAAAATCTGTCACGGCTGCAGTGGTCGGTGCTGGACTGGAATGCGCCGTCCATCGCGTTCTACGAGTCGCTGGGCGCTGATGTGATGCGCGAGTGGCTTGCCTGCCGTATGAGCCGCAAGGCGATCGATGCGTTGGCAACGAGTTATGCGCCGGTCGAGGCGTCTCTGTGAGTTTCAAAACCATCGTGCATTCACTCATCAAAAGGATCGCGGCATGAAGTCGTCTTCAAGGATTTTGCTGTGTGTGCTGGCCGCCGCCAGCGTCGTCGGCTGCAGCGTACCGATCAAGCATAAATATCTCACCGCGCCGCAGATCAGCGGCACCGTGACGCGCGCGGGCAAACCAGTGGAAGGTATCCACATGCAGCTGGTCGATGTGTTGAACGCATCGGGCGAGCCGGCGCTCGGCGCCGTCACGCAGGAAGCGGTCACCGATGCGCAGGGCCATTTCACGCTGGGGCCGATGAAGCAGCTGGCGCGCAGAGTCGATAACCCGCTGTTCAAGGTGGATCAGCACACCGTGCCGTGGGGCCTGCGCATGTCGGAAGACGACCAGACCTGGCACGTCGGCTGGGTGTCCGACCCAGACATGTTGGGCGAGGTGCCCAAGACGGTCGTCACCGCACAGTGCGACCTGGCGGTCGACAGCAAGTCTAGCGTGATCGATGGCGATATCGCCATTGTCGGCGCGGGGCCTTGCAAGCTGAAAGTTGCGGTAGCTTCAAAGAAATGAGCGCGACACTGAGCCGTATCCAACTCAGCTTGCTTTGCGCCGCGCCGCTGTCGCTGAGTGCATGCGTGCCGTGGCCGCATCACGAGCTGAGCGCGCCCGAGATCATCGGCAGCATTGAGAACTCCGGCGCGCCGGTGGCCCATGTGCACATACAACTGAGCGACATGCTCGATGCGTCCGGCCATGTTGTAGCCAAGGCGAAGACCCTGGATGTTGTCGCTGATGCCAGAGGACATTTTCAGATAGGACCGATTCGCCGATTTGTATGGACGTCTCATGTCGGTGATCGGCCCGTGCCGTGGGGTTTGAGCTTTTCCACCGACGGTGAGCCGTTGCGCGCAGGCTGGCTGTCGGATCCTACGGAAAAGGGGTTTGTACTCGACGAGCCCGTCATCGCCATCTGTGATTTGAAATCATCGGCGGTGAGCAGTGGCATAGGTGGTTACCAACAATTGCAAGGCCATGGGGTTTGTTCCATGGCTGTCGTGGGATCAAAGTAATGAACATGCTGAAAATCGAAAACCTGCACGCCCGCGTCGAGGGCAAGGAAATTCTCAAGGGCCTCAACCTCACCGTCAACGCGGGCGAGGTGCACGCCATCATGGGGCCGAATGGTGCGGGCAAGTCGACACTGGGCAACGTGCTGTGCGGTCGCGAGGGTTATGAGGTGACGGCCGGCACGGTGATCTACAACGGCATCGACCTGCTCGCGCTCGATCCCGAAGCACGTGCTTCGGCTGGCGTGTTCCTGGCGTTCCAGTACCCGGTCGAGATTCCCGGCGTCAACAACACCTATTTCCTTCGTGCGGCCTTCAATGCGCAGCGCAAGGCGCGTGGTGAAAAAGGATTCGATTCCATGCAGTTCCTCAAGCTGGTGCGCGAGAAGCTGAAGGTGATGCAAATCTCCGACGAGCTGCTACATCGCGCCGTCAACGAAGGTTTCTCTGGTGGTGAAAAGAAGCGTAACGAGATATTCCAGATGGCCGTGCTCGAGCCCCAGCTGGCGATTCTCGATGAGACCGATTCCGGCCTCGATATCGATGCGCTGAAGCAGGTGGCGCAGGGCGTCAACACGCTGCGCTCTCCCGAGCGAGCGTTCCTGATGATTACTCATTACCAGCGCCTGCTCGATTACGTGGTGCCGGATTTTGTGCACGTGCTGGCTGATGGTCGCATCGTCGAGAGCGGCGACAAGTCGCTGGCGTTGAAGCTGGAAGAGCAGGGCTATGCCGGCATAGCCGAGCGTCACCCCGCCGGAGCATCGGCATGAATCAGCCGGCAACGCTGCCGCTGGTGAATGCCTTGCTGGACTCGCCGCTGCCATCCAGCGGTATTGACTGGCTGGACGCAGTGCGCGAGGAAAATCGCGAGGCGTTTGCTGCTGGCGGTCTGCCCGATACGCGACTGGAAGCGTGGAAATACACCACCTTGCGCGCACTTTCCCAGCGCCGCTTTGCCAACGGCGATGCCCATGCGCAGGCACGCGAAGTGGATGTCTCGACACTGGCATTGCCCGGCGTCGCCGGTCCGCGTCTGGTGTTCGTCAACGGCCGGTTTCGCGTTGATCTGTCGGCTATCGACACGCTGCCGGACGGGCTCACCTTGCAGCCGCTGTCGCAGGCGCTGCAGGGCGATGCCGAGCCGCTGCGCTTTGCGCTGTCGCGGTCGGCTTCGGTCAGACATGTCCGTGACGCCAGCGATGCCTTTGCGCGCATCAATGCCGCCAGCGCAAATGACGGCGTGGTGCTGCGGCTTGCTGCGAACCAGAAAATCACAGCGCCGGTCCAACTGGTGTTTATTGGCGCAGCCGCCGAATCGGACCTAGCCTGGCATGCACGCAACGTCATCGAACTCGGTGAACATGCCGAATTGAGCCTGGTCGAGCAGCACATCACTAGCGGCGAGCCGTCGTATCTGGCCACGCTGGTCAGCGATATCGAGCTGCGTGAAGGCGCGGTGCTGCATCATACGTTGCTGCAGAACACGGCGGTGACTGCCAGCCTGATTCGCCGCAGCAGCCTGCGCCTGCATGCGCGCTCGCATGCAACGCTGCATGTGCTGGAACTGGGTGGCGCCTTGGTGCGCCACGATCTGCAGGCGGAGCTGATCGGTGACGAAGCGCAGCTTGATACGCGCGGCGTATTCATGCCGCATGGCCGCCAGCATATCGATACCCAGCTGGCGATCCGCCATCAGGCGTTGAACACGCGCTCCAGCTCCAACTGGCGTGGTGTCGCCAGCGATCGCGCACGCGGTGTGTTTCGTGGTGCGATGGTGGTGGCGCCTGGCGCCGATGGCAGCGATGCCAGCCTCAGCAACAAGAATCTCTTGCTGTCACCAAGTGCGGAAATCGATACCAAGCCCGAACTGGAAATCTATGCCGACGAAGTGAAAGCCGCGCACGGTGCCACGGTCGGCCAGCTCGACGAGCGCGCGTTGTTCTACCTGCGCTCGCGCGGCATCCTGCTTGCCGATGCGCGCGCACTGCTGACCACCGCGTTCTGTCGCGCGGTGCTGGATGATCTGCCGAACGAGACGCTGCGCGAACATCTCTCTGAACTGCTGATCGCGCAGCTCCCGAACTGAAGCGAAGTCACCCCCATGAATGCCCAGCCAAAAACTCCCGCTACCTTCGACATCCAGCGCATCCGCGCGGATTTTCCGGTGCTCTCGCGTACCGTCCACGACGGCAAGCCGCTGGTGTATTTCGACAACGCCAACACCAGCCAGAAACCGGTGTCGGTGATCGAGGCGGTGAACCGGCACTACCGCGAAACCAACGCCAATGTGGCGCGCGCCGTGCATCAGCTGGGCGAGGAGTCGACGGCAGCATACGAAGGCGCACGTGACAAGCTGGCGCGTTTCATCAACGCTACCTCGCGCAACGAGCTGATCCTCACCTCGGGCACGACGCAGTCGATCAACCTGGTGGCTTATAGCTATGCGTTGCCGCAGTTGAAACCCGGCGATGCGATTCTCACCACGGTGATGGAGCATCACGCCAACATCGTGCCATGGCAGCTTGTCGCCGCGCGCAGCGGTGCCAAGGTCAAGGCTGCGCCGATCGATCAGCGCGGCGAGCTCATCGTCGAGCAGTTTGTCGCCATGCTGACACCGGAGGTGAAACTGGCTTGCGTGGCGCACGTGTCGAACGTGCTCGGCACGGTCAATCCGGTGCGCGAGATCGCACGCGAATGCAAAAAGCGCGGTATCCCGCTGCTGGTGGATGGTTCGCAGGCGGTGCCACATCGGCCGGTCGACGTGCAGGCGCTGGGCTGTGATTTCTATGCGCTCACCGGTCACAAGATGCTGGCGCCCACCGGCACCGGTGCGCTGTGGGCGAAGCGCGAGCATCTCGAAGCGATGCCGCCGTTCTTTGGCGGCGGTGAGATGATTCGCGAAGTCGGTTTCAACGGCACCACGTTTGCGCCACCGCCGCACAAGTTCGAGGCCGGCACACCCAATATCGCCGGTTTCGTCGGCCTGGGTGCGGCAATTGACTACTATGAGTCGATCGGTTTTGACGCGATCCACGCGCAGGAGCAGGACCTGCTGCATTACGCCACCGAGCGGTTGCGCGAGATTCCCGGCGTGCGCCTGTTCGGCGAGGCCAGGGAAAAAGAGGCCGTCATCTCGTTCCTGCTCGAGGGCGCACAGGCGACCGACCTGGCCACTTTGCTCGATCTGCAAGGTGTGGCCGTGCGCTCGGGGCATCACTGCGCGCATCCGCTGATGCAGTTCTTCAACGTGCCCGCCACGCTGCGCGTCTCGTTGGCGTTCTACAACACGCGCGAGGAAATCGATGTATTCATTGCTGCCTTGCTCAAGGTGCGCAAGCTGCTGATGTAGGTTGCCAACGAGGCGAAGGATTCCCGTGGTGATGCGCGGGCGCTACTCTCCTATAACTTGTCTCCACGCGATTGGCCTTCCATGTTCGCAAAGCTCCCTGGTTTTATCCGCGTGCCACTGGTGATGCTGTTGCTGGCACTCAACATCGTGGTGCATGTGACGCCGCTGTTTGTGCTCACGCTGTTCAAGGTGATCGTGCCGATTCGCGGCATTCGCCTCGCGCTGTCGCGCGGGCTTGTGCTGATCGCGGAGAGCTGGATTGCCGTCAATAGCGCCATGTTCGAATGGTTTACCAAGACGCGCTGGCAGCTCGAAGGGCTGAATAACCTGCGCTACGACGGTAATTACCTGGTGCTGTGCAATCACCAGAGTTGGGTCGATATTCCGGTACTGCAGAAAATCTTCAACCGCCGCATTCCGTTTCTGCGCTTTTTCCTCAAGAGCCAGCTGATCTGGGTGCCGCTGCTGGGTCCGGCATGGTGGGCGCTGGATTTTCCCTTCATGAAGCGCTACTCGAAGGAGACTCTGGCTGCACACCCCGAGCTGCAGGGCAAGGACATGGAGGCCACGCGTCGCGCCTGCGAAAAATTCCGGCACATGCCGGTGTCGGTGATGAACTTCGTCGAGGGCACGCGCTTTACACCGGCAAAGCACGACAAGCAGAAATCATCGTACGACTATTTGCTGCGGCCGAAAGCCGGCGGCGTCGCGTTTGTGCTGGATGCGATGGGCGATGCGCTGGATGCAATGCTCGACGTCACCATCGTTTATCCCAATGGCCCATATACGATGATGGACCTGATCGCTGGCCGCATCAGCGAGATTCGTGTGCACGTGCGCGAGTTGCCGATCACCGCTGACCTGCGCGGCGGCTACGAAACCGATGCAGCGTTCCGCGACAGTTTTCAGATGTGGGTCAACACGCTGTGGGCCGACAAGGACGCACAGATAGCGCGCATGCATCAGCTTTAAGCTGCCATTGGTGCTCATAAAAAAAAGTCGCCCCGACGTTCAACCGTCGGGGCGATTCGTTTTGCGCTGGATCATCACTTCGACAGTCAGTCGACTTCGTATGAGCGCTTCACCACGACGTGAACCGGACGACGGGTGAAGCCGAACAGGCCAGCCAGGAAGGCGATCACGCCACCGATAACCAGCAGAACCAACGCGCTCCATGCGGCCTTCGATACACCGCGGGCGGTGGCATCGGCGGCTTCGCGTGCCTTCTGCTCGGTCTCCTGTTTCAGCTGCTCGAATTTCGCCATCGCCTGTTGATAGGTCTGCGAGTAGTTGTCGACGATCTGCTGCGCTTCCTCGTGCGACTTGCCAGTACGTGCGGCGACGATATTGACCAGTGCATCCTTGTCGGCAGCATTCAGCGCCGGCTGGCCTTCCTGCTTCACACGGGCAAACCAGTCGCTTAACTGCTGATCGGTCTGCTGTGGGGTGCCGGCCGTCTGCTGCGCGGTTTGCTTGCCATCGTTGGTGGCCTGCTGTGCGTTGGCCTTCAGGTTGGATGGGTCCAGTTCCGGCTTGTCGGTCTGGCGCAGCAGGGTGTCGAGCTGATTCTGCAGATCACTGGTATCGAAGCTGATGCCGTTCTTCTGCAGCTCGTCCTTGACGCCCGAGGCGATGTGCGGCGCTGCGGCGGCCACGCCGTCACCGGCCAGTGACAAGCCCTTGCCGACCACGCCAGCTGCGGCACCAGCCACGCCGGAGGCCAGCGATGCCAGCAGATAGGTCGTGACCAGCGTGGTCACCGACCAGGTCAGTACGCCATGCAGGCCGCCCTGGCCCGGTGCGGAACGACCGGCGACGAAGGCGCCAACCAGAATGGCGATGATGGTAGTGATGCCCAGCCAGATGCCGGTGCCGGCGCCAAAGCCGTTCAACGGATTGGCATCGCGCAAGGGATCGATGGCGCCTGCACCGATGGCCGTGCCGAGCACGCTCAGCACCAGATAAGTCACCAGGGAGAGGAAGCAGCCGGCAAAGATCGCACCCCAGGAAATGCGGGGTTGCTGTTCGGGGTTAACGTAAGTGGTCATGCTGGGGCCTCGTGATCGTCAATGATGGGAAAAGGTCGAGTGTTGTTGAAGTGGTCGCTGCAGCCATACGCAGGTGGGGCCAGCAGGCACCAGTCGATGCGATCGGTTGACTGGGGTGCGCAGTCTGCACGGGGGCTTTGCACCAGTCGCCCTGCATATGCACCAGTGCGGCTAGTGCAATCGACTCAGGCCATTACGGCGCTGGACTATGATCCTTGGTGCTTTCGTACTGGTCGTTCGGGCTGACTGGATTAGTCAATCCGCCACACACTCTGACGCCCCACGATCGAAGGGAGTCTCCTTTCGGGATTCCCGTTCCTCACTTCTGTCCTGAGTTCCCATCGATGATTGACCAGGTTCTACGCACCCAAACCGACCGCCGCCAGCTGCAGCAGATCATCACTGGCCTCAGCGATGGTGTAATCCTGATCGAGCCCGACCAGACGATCATGTGGGCCAACCAGGCCGCGCTGGACATGCATGGCATCTCGGATATTGCGGCACTCGGTACGACGGTCACCGAATACCGCGAGCGCTTTCAGCTGCGCTATCGCAATAATCATCGTCTGGCTGCCGGCAACTATCCGATCGATCGCGTGATTGCGGGCGAGTCGTTCACCGATGTGGTGGTGGAGGTCATGCCGACGGCCGACGAGGAAGCACGTTGGGTGCATCGTGTGCGCAGCCTGGTGCTGACCGACGCCGATGGCGAACCGGATTGCCTGGTGCTGATCATCGCCGACGCCACCGACTGGGCCAGCGCCGAGCAGCGCTTCGAGAAAACCTTCAATGCCAATCCCGCGCCGGCAGTGATTTGTCGCCTCAGTGACCTGCGCTATATCAAGGTCAATCAGGGCTTCATGGAAATGACGGGTTACACGCGCGAGCAGGTGATCGGTCATTCGGTGTACGAGCTCGACGTGCTGGAGCGCGCCGAGAACAAGGAGCTGGCGATCGAGCGACTCGGCGAGGGCGCCACCATTCCGCAGATGCAGGCGGAGCTGAAGCTGCCCGACGGGGGCACCAAGTTCGTCATCGTCGCCGGTCAGCCGATCGAGGTCGGTGACGAAGCGTGCATGCTGTTTTCCTTCATGGATCTTGAGCCGCGCCGCAAAGCGGAGGATGCACTGCGCCAGAGCGAAGAGCGCTTTGCCAAGGCATTTCGCATGACACCGGTATCTACGCTTGTGTGCAGCTCCGATCGCTTCCACGTGATCGAGGTCAACGAGGCTTTTGTCGCCACCACCGGTTACGCGTCGGAAGATGTGCTGGGTAAATCGATCGCCGAGATCGGCCTGCTCGACGATCGTCATGCCAACGCACAGCTCGGCAAGCTGCTGGAGACCGTAGGCAGTCTGCACAACACCGAATTCCAGATCCGCAAGAAGACCGGCGACCTGCTCGATTGCCTGGTATCCGCCGAAACCGTCAGCATCCACGGCACCACCTGCTATCTGCTGGTGCTGCTGGACATCACCGATCGCAAGCGCAGTGAAATGGAACTGGTCAGCGCGATCGAGACGGTGATGAAAGATGCCTCGTGGTTCAGTCAGACATTGATCGAAAAAATGGCCAACGTGCGCCGCGCCAATGCGCCGGATGACGTCTCGGGTGCGGAGCTGGCCGACCTCACCGCGCGCGAGCGCGACACGCTGGGCCTGATGTGCGAAGGCCTGGCCGACAAGGAGATTGCTGCGCGATTGGGTTTGGCGCCCAACACCGTTCGCAATCATGTGGCGGCGCTGTACTCCAAACTCGATCTGCACAGTCGCAGCGAGGCCATCGTGTGGGCGCGCAAGCGCGGCGTGTTCGGCCATTCCGCCGATCGTGCCACGGTGCGGAAAAAGCCGCGCCGCACTCGTTGAAGCCGGAGTCTTAATCGCTGCTGTCCATTGCCGCAAATGCACTAGTTCAACTGGTTCAAATGGTGCTTCTTCCTTCACATCGAATCCCGCATTCTGGTCACCAGCCCGGCAGGCCCAACGCCTTCCGGCATCCATTCGACCATGATGATGAGGAGATAACGATGGACAAGAATCGTATCGACGGCACCGCCAAGCAGGTCAAGGGCTCGGTCAAGGAAGCCATCGGCAAGCTGACCGGCGACAAGAAAGCCCAGTTGGAAGGTGCTGCCGAAAAGCAGATTGGCAAGGCCCAGGCCAAAGCCGGCGAAGCGGCTGACAAAGTGCGCGACTCGCTGAAGAAATAAATTGCCGACTCTTCAATCCAGCAGCACGCAGCGACCGATCATCGGCGCTGCGTCGCTCTTTTCAATAACCATCCAACGCAATTACCGCAGGAAATAAAGTCATGGACAACAATGAAGTCGAAGGCACCATCCGCAACGTCGCTGGCAAGATCGAAGATGCTGCTGGTGCGCTTACCGGTGATGCCGAGCATCAGATCAAGGGCAAGGCCCGCCAGGTTGCCGGCACTGCCCAAGCCAAGGCTGGCGAAGTACTCGATGATGTGCGTGAGTTTGCCGCCGCGAAGCCGGTTGGCGCCGTGCTGATTGCCGCTGGTGTCGCATTTGCCCTTGGTATGCTGTTCGCACGCCGCGACTGACAGGAATTGACAGTTTTCTATCGTGGAAACAGTCAACCCAAGACGGTCAATCCAAAAATAAAGTCGGAGGATTCATCCTTCGACTTTATTTTTTTATCGCACCCAGATCACTATGCAAAGCCAGCGGCTACCGGTTGATGGCGATGCGCATCAACTTCTGAGCTTGTAACCGGTGCGAAAAATCCACCACACCACGATCAGGCACAGCGCCATGAAACCAAGCGTCGCGCCCAGGCTCACCGCAACGTTGACGTCGGCCACGCCGTAGAAACTCCAGCGGAAACCGCTGATCAGGTACACCACCGGATTGAATAGGGTGAACTTCTGCCACAGCGGCGGCAGCATGCTGATCGAGTAGAACGCTCCACCCAGAAACGTCAGCGGGGTCACCACCATCAGCGGGATCACCTGCAGTTTCTGAAAGTCGTCCGCCCACAGGCCGATGATGAAACCGAACAGGCTGAAGGTGATCGCGGTAAGCAGCAAAAAGCCGACCATCCAGACCGGATGAGCGATCTCGTAGGGTACGAACAGCCGCGCAGTGACCAGGATCAGGATGCCGAGCAACACCGACTTGGTCGTCGCCGCACCCACATAACCGAGCACGACTTCGAAGTAAGACACGGGCGCGGACAGCAGCTCGTAGATCGTGCCCGACCACTTCGGCAGATAGATACCGAATGAGGCGTTGGAGATGCTCTCGTTGAGCAGCGACAGCATGATCAGGCCAGGAATGATGAAGGCGCCGTAGCTCACGCCACCGATGTGTCCCATGCGCGAACCGATCGCCGTGCCGAACACCACGAAATACAGCGACGTGGAAATCACTGGTGAGGCGATGCTCTGCATGAGTGTGCGAAAGGTGCGTGCCATTTCGAAACGGTAGATCGCGCGGACGGCATGGATATTCATGTGCGCGCCTCCACCGGGCCGGTTCGCTTCTCGGTGTGCACCAGGCTGACGAAAATCTCCTCCAGCGAACTCTCGCTGGAATGCAGATCCTTGAAGTCGATACCCAGCTCGCCGAGCTTGCGCAGCAGCGGCGCGATGCCGGTCTGCTCGCCTTGCGTGTCGAAGGTGTATGTGAGGGAGCAGCCGTTCTCGCTCAGTTCCAGCGGCAGGCCGGCCAGCGCTTCGGGTATCTGTTCCAATGGACTTTGCAACTGCAGCGTGAGCTGTTTCTTGCCGAGCTTGCGCATCAGTACGTCCTTGTCTTCGATCAGCACCAGCTCGCCCTTGTTGATCACGCCGATGCGGTCAGCCATCTCCTCGGCCTCCTCGATGTAATGCGTGGTCAGGATAATGGTGACGCCGCTCTCGCGCAGTGCGCGCACCATCTCCCACATGTCATGGCGCAGCTCCACATCGACACCGGCGGTCGGTTCATCGAGAAAGAGAATCTGCGGCTCATGTGCCAGCGCCTTGGCGATCAGCACGCGGCGCTTCATGCCACCGGACAGCGCCGCGATCTTGCTGTCCTTCTTGTCCCACAGCGATAGGTCGCGCAGCACCTTTTCGATATGCGCGGGGTTGGCCGCCTTGCCGAACAGGCCGCGGCTGAAGCTGACCGTGGACCACACCGACTCGAACGCGTCGGTGGACAGCTCCTGCGGCACCAGGCCGATCTGCGCGCGTGCGGCGCGATAATCACGGACGATGTCATGGCCATTCGCCAGCACGGTACCACTGGTCGGTTTGACGATGCCGCAGATGATGCTGATCAGAGTGGTCTTGCCCGCGCCGTTGGGGCCGAGCAGGGCGAGAATCTCACCGCGGCGGATATCCAGGTCGATGTGTTTCAGTGCCACGTGGCCGGAGGCGTAAACCTTGCCGAGTCCGCGGATGCTCACGATCGAGGGTGATGCCTCTGCCGGCGTGATCGAACGTGCTGGGTTGTGCATGGCGTCTCCATAGGCTGACGGGCCATTGTCCTCCCTACATGAAAAAACCGCAGCCCGGAGGCTGCGGTTTTTCGTTAGTCGGACTTGAGGAAGATGACGGACGACTACCAGATCTTCACCTGCGTCTCCGGCGAACGCACCATCGCATCGCCGGCCTTGCATTTGAACGCCTGCGCGAACTCCGGCATGTTCGACGGTGCGCCGATCGCGCGGAACTGCGCTGGCGCATGCGGATCGGTGTTGAGCAGGGTGATCTGCGCTTCAGGGCGGATGTTGCCACGCCAGACACGGGCCCAGTTGAGGAAGAAGCGCTGATCTTCGGTATAGCCGTCTATCTTGCGTTTGGCCTCGGCCGGGTTCTTCGACAGCGCCATCTGCAGTGCGGTGTAGGCGGCGTTCAATCCGCCGAGATCGCCGATGTTCTCGCCCATCGTCAGGTGGCCGTTGACGTGCTTGCCCGGCAGCGGCTCGTACGCATCGAACTGCGCGGCGAGCTTGTCGGTGCGTGCTTCGAACGCTTTGCGGTCGGCATCGGTCCACCAGTTGACGTTGTTGCCTTGGGCGTCGAACTTGCTGCCCTGGTCGTCGTAGCCGTGGCCCATCTCGTGGCCGATCACCGCGCCGATGCCACCGTAGTTCACGCCGTCATCCGCCTTGGCGTCGAAGAACGGCGGTTGCAGGATTGCTGCCGGGAACACGATCTCGTTCTGCTGTGCGTTGTAGTACGCGTTCACCGTTTGCGGCGTCATGCCCCATTCGCTGCGGTCGACCGGCTTGCCGATCTTGGCGATGCGGTAGTCGTAGTTGAACTTGTCGGTGGCCTGCACGTTGGCGTAGTAGTTGTCTTGTGTCAGGGTGAGGCCAGACCAGTCACGCCACTTGTCTGGATAGCCGATTTTCGGCACAAAGGTAGCCCATTTTTCCAGCGCCTTCTGCTTGGTCGCCTCGCTCATCCAGGCCAGGTTCTCGATACGTGTCTTGTAGGCCGCGCGCAGGTTGGCAACCAGTTCCTGGGCGCGCTGTTTGGCCACTGGCGAAAAGTTGTCGGCGACGTAGAGCTGGCCCAGCGCCATGCCCATGCCATCGTTGGTGGCGGCCAGCACGCGCTTCCAGCGCGGCTCTATTTCTTTCTGGCCGTTGAGGGTCTGGTTCTCGAAGGCGAAATCCTCCTGCTCGAACGGCGTGGAAAGATACGGCGACGCATTGGAGATCGCGTGGTAGCGGAAGTACGCCTGCCACTGCGCTACCGGTACGTCGCCGAACATCTTCTGCACTTCGCCAAAGAACTTCGGCTGCGAGAACGAGAAACCCTGGCTCACGTCTGCATCCTGCGTCTTGAAGAACGCAGTCCAGTCGAAGCCCGGCGTCAGCTTGTCGGCATCGGCAATGCTGACGTAGTGATAACGGTTTTCCGGTTTGCGCATTTCCACCGGCGGTAGCGAGGCCGCGGCAAGGCGCGTCTCGAATGCCAGCACATTCTTGGCCTGCTGCTGTGCGTCGGTGGTGCTCACACCGGTGAGCGCCAGCAGCTTGGCGATGTGCGCCACATATGCCGTGCGGATCTTCTCGAACTCCGGCTTGCTGTAGTAATCGACGGTCGGCAGGCCGAGGCCGCCCTGGCCGACATAGGCGATCTCCTGGCTGGAATCCTTGAAGTCGCCGTTACCGCCAAAGCGGAACAGCACAGGTTCGCCCTTGGCATATGTGTCGCGGATATAGCCGGCGATGTCGCCTGCATTCTTCAAGCCATCGATCTGCGCCAGCTGCGGCTTGATCGGATCAAAGCCGGCGCGATTGACCGCTGCCTCGTCCATGCCGGAGGCATAGAGGTAACCAATCTTCTGCTGGATCGATCCTGGCGCGGCTTTCGACGCATTCGCTGCCGCCGCGTCGACGATCTTGTGCTGCACATTGAGGCTGTCCTCGCGCAGCATGTCGAACGAGCCCCAGCGCGTGCGATCGGCGGGAATCGGATGCGTCGCCACCCACTGCGCATTGACGAAGCCGTTGAAGTCGGCGCAGGGCTTGATGCTGGTGTCGAGCTCCTTCACGTCGAACACAGCGGGTGCCGCCACCGCATTGATGGACAGGGTCAGGCCCACGGCCAAGGCCAGCGGTTTCACGAGTCGGTACGTCATGGATTCTCCCTCTGCGCCGTGGCGCGTTTCGATCGCCCGTCGCCGGGCATGGTGATCCCCGACCGTAGTCAACCAGGGCAGGGCACAGACAGTGTCGAAGGTCACGGGTGAGGGCTTTGAGCGTGCGAAATGGCTGGATCGGGTGACGCTGCGCCGCATGGTGAAAAAAGCGACGTGCGCATTATCATCGCCGGATGAACACATCTGCCCCTATTGCCTTTCGTACCGCCGTGTCTGCCGATATCCCGGCCATCGTTGCCTTGGTCGAGTCCGCCTATCGCGGCGAATCGGGCTTGCGCGGCTGGACCACCGAGTCGCACCTGCTCGATGGCCGACGCACCAATAACGAAGACGTGGGCGCCGTCATCAAGCGCCCGCACAGCTGCCTGCTGTTGGCCGAGCGAGACGGTCAACTGATCGCCAGCTGCCATGTCGAGCGGCAGGGCAAGTTCGGTTACTTCGGCATGTTCGCTGTGGATCCCGCACAGCAGGGTGGTGGCCTGGGCAAGGCCGTGCTGGCCGAAGCCGAGCGTCTGGCGCGCGAACGCTGGCAATGCCGCGCCATGCGGATGACCGTCATCGAGCAGCGCAACGAACTCATCGCCTGGTACGAGCGCCGCGGCTATCTGCGTACCGCGGAGTACGAGCCCTTTCCCTATGGCGACGAGCGCTTCGGCATCCCGCGTCGCCCCGACCTGCGCTTCGAAGTGCTGGTGAAAACCTTCGCGAAGCAGTCCGCATGAACGGCTGGACCAAGGTAGGCAATCGCAGCGAGATCCTGCCAGGCGAATTCAAGGTCGTCTGGGATGGCGACACCGCCATCGCCGTCTACAACATCGATGGCACCCTCTATGCCATCGAAGACATCTGTTCCCACGACGGCGGCGAACTCGCTGGCGGCGATGTCCACGGTTTCGAAGTCGAATGCGCGCGCCACGGTGCGCGTTTCGACCTGCGCACAGGGGCTGTAACCAAACCACCGGCATACGAGCCGATCGCGAGTTTTCCGGTGAAGGAAGAGGGCGGGGAAATCTGGACGCGGGATGATCGGTGAATGGTGCGCTTCACTTCGTGCGTGCTGTCAATTTTGACATGGTCCTACGGGATTAGGCTGCAGGATTAGGTTGCACCAAGCGGGTCAAATGGTTGATTTTTATTGGTGTAAGGCAAAACGATAGACAGCAACAAACGTATTATGCGGACGTATAAGGCTGCATTTTCCAACCTACATTTAGTCAGGCTCACATGAAAGCCATGCAGAGAATTCGACATTACAAAAGCGATATAGCCTTGCTGCTACTCGCTGTCGTAACAGCTGTGGTGATGCTCAAGACCAGTGATGACCCGCTGATCCCTCAGCTGCAACACTCGCTGCTTGGAGACTGGCTTACCCAGCTACCCACCGGCAATCAAACCGTCTTTAATCTATCTGCTGGCGTAGTTTCTGCAGTTTTCACTTACTTCTTGTTTGTTCGCCTGCCGGAAGAGCGAAAGAGACGGCGCGTCCTTGCTCATTTGGCCGGGACTTTCAGAGATACGAAGATCAACTTGATAAGAGCGTATCTCTCAATGGTTGGGCGTTCTTATGATGCGGGCCTTCCAGAAGAGCTCTTAAATCAGGGCGCATTTCGTTCATTCTTCGGTGATGACACCGCATCTGGGGACAGTCGCTGGTACGGCGTTGCAAATGGGCTCAATGAGTATTGGCTCAAAGAGATCGCCGCGGAGCTGGAGATCCTACATAACGAGCTGCAGTTTGCCCTCGCAGCAATCGAGCCTCGCTATACGACTGGCTATTCCAGGCTAAAGTCTGTGGCGGCATGGACACTCCGTTCTAGAAACATTGATCTGACCTCGGATGACTCAAAGCCATTCTTGCGCGCTCTTTGGCAGCTGCATACTGGGTTTAACTTCGTTGATGGCTACACTGGCCGAGACATCATTGCCGATGAGATTCAGTCGCTGTGAGCCTAACAATTCATTCAAGCCGAAACCGCTTCGCGGTTCGGCTTAATTCAGGCGTTAGCGCCCAAAACAATGTCACTCGCACTTTTTGATTTCGACGGCACGATCACTACCCACGAGACCATGCCGGATTTCGTACGCAGATCAGTCAACCGTCGTCGGCTGCTGTTTGGAAAATTCCTGCTCACCCCGTTAGTGATCGGCTACAAGCTTGGACTGGTTTCTGGCGTCATGGTGCGTCGAGCCATTGTCCGCTTTGGATACACTGGCCATTCTCTCGCCGCACTTGAAACCGCGGGCCATGACTTTGCACGTGACTACTTGCCAAATGTTTTGCGCCAAGAGGCAATGCAGCGCATTGCATGGCATAAAGCCCAAGGTCATAAAGTCGTTGTTGTCTCCGGTGGTCTAGATGCCTACTTGGCCCCTTGGTGCAGAGAGCACGGGCTTGAGCTCATTTGCTCTTCGCTCCAACACCACCAAGGCGTTTTGACCGGCCGCTACCTGGGCGAGCAATGCGTCCTTGCAGAGAAGCCTCGACGTGTTCGTGAACGTTACGACCTGGACTCCTATTCAAGCGTGTACGCCTATGGCGACACCCCCGAAGATCACGATCTTCTTGGCGTCGCTACCAAGCGGTACTATCGCTGGCAAGAGCTCGACGCCGCGGTTAGGCGCTAACAAATCGTTCAAGGCAGACGCCTCTGGCGCCGCTTAACTCCAGCGTTGGGTTTCGAGACGCACCATGAAAAAAGTACGTATCGCTCTGCTTAGAATCATCAATCTTACGGGGATCGGCATTGTTGCAGCATGGTATTACTTGCTCAGCACACTGTGCTCATCACCACGCACGATAAATGAGGCAACTAAAAACACCGTCTACTACAACTGCCACGGTACAGTCGTTTTCATAACACCCTTCCAAAGTCTTCAACTTCACTGGTTGCTGCTTCCACTCCTCATCATAATTTTGGCTGGCTATGTTGTACGTATGTGGCAGCCACCTAACTGATCGTTCAAGGCGGACGGCTACCCCGCCGCTTAACTCCAGCGTTAGCTTTCACTGGAACTACATTGCCGCGGTTCGATCCCGAACTCCCTTCTCGGCTTTGGTGCAACCGTTCTCGGGTAGTCTCACGCATTCAGATAGGAGACCACATGACCATCGAAACCGAAGACGATGTCGTTGCACTCAAACGCATAGGCAAGATCGTTTCGTACGTGCTTCAGGAGATGCTCGACGCTGCCGAACCCGGCATGACTACGCTCGAGCTGGATTCGCTCGGTGAGCAGTTGCTTGAAAGGCACGGCGCACGATCGGCACCGAGACTCACATACGACTTTCCGGGCTCAACCTGCATCAGCATCAACGAGGAGGCTGCACACGGCATCCCAGGTGATCGAGTGATTCGAGCTGGCGATGTATTGAACGTCGATGTTTCTGCTGAGTTGGGAGGCTATTTCGCCGATACCGGAGGAACGAAAATTGTGCCCCCGACCAACCCACAGAAGACGCGCTTGTGCCATGCCACCCGCACGGCCCTCGAGCAAGCCATGAAGCAGGCCCGCGCTGGCCTGCCCATCAATGGCATCGGCGCGGCAATCCAGCGAACTGCGAAGACATATGGCTTCAAGATCATCGAGAACCTCGGTAGCCACGGGGTTGGTCGTGCGCTTCATGAAGAGCCCGACCACATTCCTGGGTACTTTGATCCGACGGACAAGCGCATCTTGAGAGAAGGCATGGTGATCACCATCGAACCCTTCCTCTCAACAAAGAGCCGCGTGGTAACCGAGACATCCGATGGATGGACCTTGGTTGGAGCGCATGGCAACTTGTCAGCGCAATACGAGCACACGATGATCATTACCAAGCGCGAACCCATAGTCGTCACTCAACACTGAGTGATCATCGATGAAGGCTTACCCTTCCATCGAGCGGTTGGGCCTTCGGCCATCCGCTCATGTCAAACGTTAGGCCACAGAACTAGCCAGTGTACGACTAGAGTATCCACATGAAATCTCAGTTTCCTTCCGCACAAGAGTATTCAGCGCAGACCGCGCGCTATCCTGCATTGACCGTCGTCGACATTCGCGCGGAACAAGCCGCAATAGCCGAGTCGTATAGCAATCAGGTTCTGGTCGAAGTCAACATCGACTGCATGCGATTGGCAGTATTCGATGGCGAGTATCGCTGGCACCAGCATCCAGATTCAGACGAGCTATTCTTGGTAGTGGCAGGAACACTACAAATCGATCTTGCGGGTGGTGATCGCTTAGAACTTACCGAATGGCAAAGCGTCGTCATTCCGGCGGGTACAGTGCATCGAACACGAGCCATCGGGCGCACAGTCAACCTCACCTGCGAAAAGAATGGTGCAAAGACAGTATTTGTCGAGACTGCCGCCTAACAAATTCGTTCAAGGCGGATGGCTTCGCCACTGTTTAACTCCAGCGTTAAACGTCTACTTAGATGCCTACTAAGCGTTGGTGTCGTATGCACACGGACTCAAATGGAGGCCGATGATGGAAGAGCAGAACATTCGGACAGCTATTGATTGACATTGGGCTGCATCCGCTGCAGGTGATCAAGTTGCCGAGCATGAGATCTACCACGATGATGCTGTCTGTGAGTATCCACAGTCAGGTGAGATCATCCACGGCCGGCGTAACCTGCAAGCGCTTCGTAGCCATCACCCTGGTAGACCATCGGGGTTTGAGGTCCGACGGATCGTGGGAGAGGGCAATTCCTGGGTTACCGAGTATGTGATTACCTACGAGGGCAAGCGCGCCTACACCGTGAGTATCATGGAGTTCCGAGATGGAAAGGTATCGCACGAGACTCAATACTTCGCCGATCCCTTCGACGCTCCTGTTTGGCGAGCTCAGTGGGTTGAGCGTGGGCGTGATGCGTGATTGAACGCATCTAACAACGGCATGCAGCCGATGCCGCAAAACGGTTAGGTCAGAGGAGGAAACGATGAAGCGTAAATGGACCATCATCGGTGTTGGCGACGTCGCTCGTAGCTTCAAGTGGTATCAGTCACTGCTTGGCCTGCCAGAGAACTCTCCTGCCCACGACTATTTCGGACAGATACTCGACACGGATGGAACCGTCTTGCTTTGCCTCCATCAGTGGGGCGCACACGAGCATCCTCCGCTAGTCAGCCCCAGTCGCTCAGAGCCTGGGAACGGACTACTCTTGTTCTTTCGCGTGGATGATTTCGATGAGGCGTTGCCACGAGCGCGCACGCTCGTGGCCGCCCTCGCAGAGGAGCCCCACGTGAATCCAAGCACGGGAACCAAGGAGTTCGCACTGTGCGATCCTGACGGCTATTACGTCATGATCAGTGCGCTCTCCGTGGCCTGACAATTCATTGAAGCTGATGTCGCTTAGCGGCGTGGCTTAACTCAAGTGTTAGACGGCGGAGCCATGCTGGACTCTTGTGCGATCACTGTCCGAAAATTCGAAGGGGCTGAATTTTCCGCTTATCGGGCTCTGCGTTTGTCGGCGCTCGAAGAATCGCCCGATGTTTTTGGAAGCACTTTGAGCGCAGAGCAGCTGCGTACGGCCGAAGAGTGGGCTTCACGACTTCAGGTTGGATGCAATTCAGGGCTAGACCAGCCGTTGATTGGGCAAGTTGGCACGATAGCGGCTGGTTTGGCGTGGGGCAAAGTCGATAGGTTCGATAGCACCATCGTTCACCTGTACCAAATGTGGGTAGCGCCTGAGTTCCGAGGCCGTGGTGTTGCGCGTCTTCTGTTGCGCACGATCGTGGCATGGGCGGCATCGCTGCAAGCTCGTTCAGTACATCTTGGGGTAGCCTGCGGGGAGTCGCCAGCCATGCGCTTCTATGTCAGCGAGGGTTTCGTCCCGTTCGGGCAAGTCGAGCCATTGCGCCCCGGTTCCGCGCTGCTGGTCCAAAGCATGCAGTTTCAAATTCCCCATGCCGCCGTCTAACCCATCGTTGCGCCGGATTGCCTCTAGCAACCGGTGAGCTCAAACGTTAGGTATCTAGAACATGCTCACTCTCGACGACCCAAAGTGGAAAAAGCTGATAGGCGGGTATCGCGTTCCGTATGACGCGTCCCTCGCGCTGAAAGCTATGGAATCCGGGTGTCTAGTATGGAAGGAACTGTGGAATGAACTGCACCATCAGGGAGATGTGGACACGGCATCCTATGCGGCAATTCCACAACTTGTGCGAATAGCGACTAGCGCCTCTGTCAGAGATTGGAATTTCTATGGCTTGGTTTCAATGATCGAAATAGAACGCCACAGAAAACGTAATCCGGAGGTCCCTGACTGGCTGCTGCCCGATTATGAGTCTGCTTGGCGCCAGTTGCTTCCAATCGCGTTATCGGACCTCAAATGTCAGCTTGACAACATAACCATTCGAACCATTCTCTCCGTCATCGCTATATCCAAAGGAAATATGAAACTTGGCGCGTTCCTTGCCGACCTTGACTCGTCGGAGCTTGATTCGTTGGTCGATGAAACTCTTGATTGGTCAGCACTATATGGCTAACTATTCGTCCAAGCGGGCGGGTGTACCGTAAGCCGCTTAACTCCAGCGTTAGGTGGCTCACCACACGCTCCCAGCACATCAGCGATTAAAGGGAATGCCATGCACCACTCTCGTCTCTGTGCGCTATTAATCGATTGCCAGACATCAGATGTCGATCAGGCCGCCAAGTTCTGGGCTGATGCACTTGGCCGTGGGATAGATTTTGCTCACCCCGGTACGCGCGGCGACTATCGCATGCTCAATACACCTCCTGACGAACCTATCGTGCAGGTCCAGCGCGTCGAACATGAGAGTCGAGTTCACATTGACATTGAAACTGACGATATTCCCGCAGAGGTTGCACGTCTGGAAGCGTTAGGAGCCAGAGTTGTAGACCGCTTGGAGCGCTGGGTCGTGATGCAAGCTCCTACCGGACAGAGGTTTTGCGTTGTACGAGTACAACGCCCTGGCTTTCCGAAAAACGCGAATCGCTGGAATTGAGTGATTGCATCGGCAATGGCAGCGGCGCCTGACAATTCATTCAAGCCGACACCGTTTCGCGGCGCGGCTTAATTCAACCGGTGGGTCATTCGAATGCCACTTCTGCAGTTGCGCGATGCGACAAAGGACGATCTACAGGTCACGTATGCGATAACCGAAGATGCAATGCGGGGCTACGTTGAGGAAGCCTGGGGCAAATGGGATCCTGCGGAACAACGCGAGAAGCACCGCGTCAACTTCACGCCAGAAACTCACAGAATCATTCTGGTCGAAGGTGATGTAGCCGGGTTTGTCGCGATTGAAGAGTTTCCCACCCATGTATGGCTGGTCAAGCTGTACCTTCTAGCGAGGTGCCGCGGTCAGGGCATCGGGTCACAGGTACTACAAGGCGTGCTGAAGGATGCCAAAGCCCGAGGAAAGCCAGTCACACTCCGGGTACTCAGAGTAAACAAACGAGCGCAGGCTCTGTATGCGGGGCATGGCTTCCATGTCACCGAAGAGACTCCTGATCGCCTGCTTATGGCGAGTGGGGCCTAACCCTTCAATCGAGGCGACAAACATGATGGGGCGTTAGGTCTATGAAGCGAAAACTGTCTTGGGTTATCGCTGTACTGGCTTATATCGGCGTACCGATTTTGGCTTGGCTTGCCCTCCAACGGGATGCTGAAGCTCAACGCGTTGCTCACGCATTTGGCTGTGGCAACGTCGCCATGGGTATCATGATTTTTAGCTTCATTCTCTCTGGTGCGCTTTCCCTCGTGGCAAGCGTTCTGGGATTCGCCTCGTTTCGTGGATTGCCTTCGCCTCGTCCCCAACTTCGCATCCTAGAATTGGCTGTTTTAGCATTCCCCTTGTTGGCTGGCTCGGCGTGTGTGGCGCTGTGCTTCTTCGGAAATGCCTAACCACTCGTTCAAGGCGGACGGCTACGCCACCGCTTAACCCCAGCGTTGGTCGCTTCAGGAGGCACCATGCCACTTGTCACTGTCACTGTTCGCAAGCCAAAGTCGAGCGCATTCAAATCCACGGTCCTCGACGCAGTTCATTCCGCGCTCGTCGCATCCGGCGTACCCGCAACAGACAAATTCCAACGAGTCATCGAACTCGAATCCGATGACTTTCGCTTCGACCCGACTTACCCTGATCTTCAGTCAGAACGAAACAGCGACTTCGTACTCATCGAAATCCTGTGGTCAGTGGGCAGGAGCGTCAAAGTCAAGAAGAAGTTGCTCGAGCAACTTATGAGAACGCTCCCGCAGGCGGGGCTAAACCCGGAGAACGTCATGGTCTGTTTCAAGGAAACTGCCTGGGAAAACTGGTCGTTCGGTGGCGGCCGCCTCATTCACACCTGAGCAGTCAACCATGCAAGTGCCTATTCAAGGCGAAGGGCTTCCCCGCCGCTTAACTCCAACGTTAGGCATCCGAGTAACCAGCAGAGGTACGCCATGACTGATCACCCGCTTGAAATCTGGCATCGGCTTGTCCGAGAGCGTGACCCATCTGGATTGAGTGGTTTGCTCGCGGAGGACGCGGTTTTCTACTCGCCAGTCGTTCACACACCGCAACGCGGCAGGAAGCTTGCAGCCGGGTATCTGAGTGCAGCATTCCACGTATTTTTCAATCCGACCTTTCGATACGTACGGGAGATCGTCGGCGCTTCGGACGCCATGCTGGAATTCGAGACCGAATTGGACGGAATACTGGTCAATGGAGTCGACCTGATCAAATGGAACGATGAGGGGCAGATCGTCGAATTCAAGGTGATGATCAGGCCACTCAAAGCGATCAGCATCATCCACCAGCGCATGGCAGCCATGCTTCATCCAATCGATGAACGCACCGACATTTAATCCTTTCTTCAAGCGGACGCACCTCACGACCTCCTGCTACAGGCACTCAGGCAATGACATCCAAAGGTCTGCAAAATTGGGAGAGAACGCGTGCGTTGGGTATGGCTCGCTATGTCCTGGTCAAAGGCGTTCTCTCGTATGGCCTGACCATGTTTATCGTCATGACCTTTATCGTTCACCACGGTGATCTGAGCCCGAGATTCATTGCCCTATCGGCCGTGCTCTGGCTGATCGGAGGGGCTGCGTTCGGCACTTTTACATGGCTTTTCATGGAGCGGCATTACCGCAAAGCTGTTCCCAAGATCATTGCCTGACCACATCAGTCAAACGAAAAATTCATCAACCCGACTGGCGATGTGCCAACGCCTAGAAGTGATAGACAAACGCCAGCGCCTCGGAAATCTGCGTGCGTGATCCAAAACGCGTGACCAGCGGACTGTCGGCGGCGTTGCCGAGCAGGCGGCCATAGGTGAGGGCCAAAGCCACGCCAGTGTGCTGGCTGGTGGGTACGAACAGGTCGTATTCCAGTGAGGCGAGCTGGCTGCCGGCACCTGGGTGCCAGGCGGGTACGTTGAGCACGCTGGCCTGACTGGGCGTGATGCCGAAGAAGCGGTTCGCCGCGGGCGCATTCATCGCCTGCCAGTGGACCTCAAAAGAGTGCTCCAGCAGCCAAATCTTGGGCAGATCCCACTCGGCATAGACCTGGAGGTACTCGCCGGCGCCATTGATGTCGTGACTGAGGTTGGTGCCGACGTCGATGGTCTTGCTGAGCTGCCACTCCAGATAGCCGCCGGTGGTGAGGCGTGGTGAGAGTGAATTGATCTTGCCGCGCAATATGCCCAGATCCTCGCTGTCGCGACCCCATTGATAGTCGCCGAACAGGCCGCCGTGGAGCACAGTGCCCCCGATCAGATCGACCTGCAATCCGTCGAGTGTGGACAGGCTGACATGGTCCGGCCATTCGAAGTCGACGTAGGGAATGGACTCATTCCGATGGGTTTTGCCACCCGGAAAGCTGGGCAGACGCTCTATACCCGCGCCCAGGGCCAGGGTAATGGCGTTGGGGTCAGTAGCGGTGTTGTCTCCTGTGTCGGCACTGCTGCCGGACGACCAGCACAGGGCCGCCAGCAAGCAGGCAGACAGGAAGCCGGCCGACAGCTGAACGCGGTTATTAGGGGAAGTTCGAGGCAGAAAATCGGGCAAGGTGAAATGGGGCACGTCGGGAAGGCAGGCAGAGCAAGGGCTGGCAAGCATAGGTGATTTACCCGCCCGGACGGATGCATGGCCCGGGGCACCCCGGACATCATTCGTTAAGAATTTGAGAAAGGAGGCCGAAAGGGAGTCTTTTTATCCTTCACACATAATTTACAAGAGAAATAACCAATGCCCGTGTCTGGCTGGACCATCCTTTGTGATTTCGACGGCACCATTTCCGTCGAGGACGTGATCGATTCGCTGCTCGACCGCTTCGGCCGGCCGGGCTGGGAAGTGCTTGAGCAGGACTGGCGCGCCGGCCGCATCGGCTCACGTGAGTGCATGTCCGGTCAGGTCGATTTGCTGAAGATGACCCGCGACGAGCTGGATACGCATCTGGCCGGGCTGTGGATCGATCATGCGTTTCCGGGTTTCGTGGCGAAGGCACGTCAGTTGAATGTGCCGATCCGCATCGTCAGCGATGGCCTCGATTACGCGATCCACCAGATTCTTGGGCGCTACGGCCTGGACAACCTGCCGTTGGCGGCGAACCACTTGTCGCCGGCGCAGCCGCCGAAGCAGTGGCAGCTGACCTCGCCGTTCCAGGCGGATGGTTGCCGCAGCGGCACCTGCAAGTGCGCCTGCGTGGCGCAGGCCCGCAAGACCGGTGCAAAGACCTTGCTGATCGGCGATGGCGCCTCGGATTTCTGTGCCGCTGATCGCGTCGACTTCGTGTTTGCCAAACATCGCTTGATCGAGCATTGCCGCGCTACCGGCATCGACTACGTGCCGATCACCGGCTTCGAAGATGCACTGGAGTTTCTGCCGAAGCTGCTCGATGGCAGCCTGGCCAGCCATTGGCATCACGAGCACGCGCAGGCGCACGCGATCTCCTGATTGCGTTGCACGCCGCTATCCTTCTGAATCCCCCCGAATCATTCCGGATTTTTCCCATGAAAATCGACAAGAACGCCGCCGGTTTCATCGACGACGCGCAGCTGCTCGCCGATGAGGCGAAGTACAGTTCCTTCGGCGACACCGTGCATTACGTGGACCCGCCGAAGATCTTCCGTCACGGCGAAGGCAGCTACATGTTCGACACCGCCGGCACGCCGTTCCTCGATTTGCAGATGTGGTACTCGGCGGTCAACTTCGGCTACGGCAACAAGCGCCTCAACAATGTGCTGAAAGACCAGATCGACCGCTTGCCGCAGGTCGCCAGCCAGTATTTGCACCAGACCCGCATCGAGCTGGCCAAGACCATCGCGATCGATGCGAAAAAGAAATTTGGTCTGGACGGCCGCGTGCATTTCAACGTCGGTGGTGCGCAGGCGATCGAGGATTCGCTGAAGATCGTGCGTAACGCCTGCAACGGCAAGAGTCTGATGTTCGCCTTCGAAGGTGGCTACCACGGCCGTACGCTGGGTGCTTCGTCGATCACCTCGAGCTACCGCTATCGCCGCCGCTTCGGCCACTTCGGTGAGCGCGCGATGTTCCTGCCGTTCCCGTATCCGTTCCGTCGCCCGAAGGGCATGACGCCGGAGGAGTATTCCGACAGCTGCGTGCGCCAGTTCGAGCGCCTGTTCGAGACCGAATACAACGGCGTGTGGGACCCGAAGACCAGTCAGTGCGAATACGCCGCGTTCTACGTCGAGCCGATTCAGGGCACCGGTGGCTATGTGATCCCACCACCGGGCTTCTTCAAGGGCTTGAAGAAGGTGCTCGACAAGTACGGCATCCTGATGGTGTCCGACGAAATCCAGATGGGTTTCTGGCGCACGGGCAAGCTGTGGTCGATCGAGAACTTCGGCGTGACGCCGGACATCGTAGTGTTCGGCAAGGCACTGACCAACGGCCTGAACCCGCTTTCCGGTCTGTGGGCACGCGAAGAGCTGATCAACCCGACCGTTTTCCCGCCGGGTTCGACCCACTCGACGTTCAACTCCAACCCGCTGGGTACGTCGCTGGGTCTGGAAGTGATCAAGATGGGTTACGAGCTGGACTACGAGACCACCGTGCCGGCCAAGGGCAAGCATTTCCTCGACGGGCTGCGCGACTTGCAGAAGCGTCACAAGGAAATCGGCGACGTCGATGGCCTCGGCCTCGCGCTGCGCGCCGAGATCTGCACCGAGGACGGCTTCACGCCGAACAAGGCGTTGCTCGATGCGATGGTCGATATCGGCCTCGCTGGTGATCTCGAGCACAATGGCAAGAAGATCGGCCTCGTGCTGGATGTGGGCGGCTGGTACAAGAACGTGATCACGTTCGCGCCATCGCTCGACATCACTCACGAAGAGATCGACCTGGCGATTTCGTTGCTCGACCAGCTGCTGACGAAAGCCAAGAAGGGCTGATGTCCGAGGCACGTGGCTTAGAGCCTGTTCGCGATCTCCGCGTAGCCCGCGTTGTGCCGTGGCGGTTGTTCGGTGGTAGTGCGTGGCGCAGCGCCTGACTGCCGGTCAGGTCAAGCCGCGCGCTACCACCGGGCGGGCGCCACGACTCAACCCTTCGGGCCGGGTCGGTTTGCTCCCATGCCGGCGTCATCACTCGGTCGTGTACGGACGTACACTCCTTCGTTCTTCCTTGGCCTGCGCGCAAACCGCTCCCGGCGCGGGCCACGTGGAGATCGTGAACAGGCTCTTGCACGCAAAAAGAACCCGGCGATCGCTCGCCGGGTTCTTTCGTTTGTCGCGTCAGGAAAGCCTTTTACGGCGCGCGTTTGAGGGCAAGCACCGCATTCAGCCCACCGAACGCAAACGAGTTGCTCAAGGCGGCGCGCACCGGCATGTCGCGCGCCACGTTGGGCACGTAGTCCAGATCGCAGGCGGGATCAGCCTGATCGAGATTGGCGGTCGGTGGCACGATGCCGTAGCGCATGGCGTTGACTACCGCTACCAGTTCCAGCGCACCCGAGGCACCAAGTGCATGGCCATGCATCGACTTCGTGGACGACACGGCGAGGCGGTCGGCATGCGCGCCGAAGGCGAGGCGAATGGCCTTGGTCTCGGTAGCATCGTTGGCTTGCGTGCCAGTACCGTGGGCATTGATGTAGTCGACATCTTCGGGCGCCAGGCCGGCTTCGTTGAGCGCATGAGTCATCGCGGAGGCAGCGCCATCGGCGCTGGGCATCACGATATCGGTGGCGTCGGCGGTCATGCCGCCGCCCGCCAGCTCGGCGAGAATCGTGGCGCCGCGCGCTTGCGCGTGCTCGAGCGATTCGAGCACAAAGATGCCAGCGCCTTCACCGAGCACCAGGCCGCGTCGGTTGATGCTGAAGGGACGGCAGGTGTCGTCGGCCAGTACGCGCATCGCTTCCCATCCGCGCAGCACGACGTAGCTGATGCATGCTTCCGTGCCGCCGGTGATGGCGGTATCCGCCAAGCCGTAACGGATCATCTGCGCCGCCTGGATGATCGCGTGGTTGGCCGATGCGCAGGCACTGGCGACGGCAAAGGTCGGACCGCGCAGGCCATACTTGATGCTGATCTGGCTGGCCGAGGCATTGGTCATCACGCGCACGATGCTCAGCGGGTGAACACGGGTGGCGTTTTCGGCGTAGAGGCGCCGGCTCTGTTCGTCTTGGGTGGTTTCACCGCCGACGCCGGTGCCGACGATCACCGCCGTACGTGCACCGACTTCCTTGCTGAAATCCAGGCCGGACTGCTGGATGGCTTCGTCGGCGGCGTGCAGCGCGAATTCCGAGGTGCGATCGAGTTGCGTCAAGGTGCGCTCATCAATGCCGGCTGCCGGATCAAAACTTTCGGGCACCTGCGCGGCCACCTTCACGCGTACACGAGCGGCATCCTGATGGCGAAGCGGGCCAATGCCGCTGCGGCCTTCGCGCAGTCCTTGCCAAAGCGCCTCCGCACCGACGCCGAGCGCACTGATGGCACCCATACCGGTAATCACGACACGACGCGTGGAAACGTTGGGCATTACTGGCTTCCTTCGCCTGCCGCGGCTTTTCCATCAAGCGCGGTCTGTACGGCATCGACCAGGCTCTGCGCCGTATCCTTGTCGAAGTTGGCACCTTGCTGGTCGGGGAAGGTGATATCGAAATGCTCCTCGATGTCGAAGATCAGCTCGATCGCCTCGAGCGACTCGATGCCCAGATCCTTCAAGGTGGATTCCGGCGTGATAGTGGCCGTGTCGATCTTGGCCTGTTTGGCGATGATCTCGAACACCTGCTGCTGGGTCGACTCGTTCATGGCTGGGCGGCTCCTCGTGGTAAACGACAACATTACGTAATCATTAGTTTAGGCATTATCGCTTGCATATGTCTTTCATCGCCCAACTGGAACCCGATGCCCTGCTGGCACATTTCATGGCCAACCCGCCGATCGGGTTTGCCGTGGAGATGTCGCCGCAGGGCATGCCGTGCTTTGTGGCGCCGTTCGATCTGCTGACCACGGCGGACGACGAGCTGCGTCGGCGCGTGGCTGCTTTGCCGCTGTATCGCTGGTGGGGCAGGTTGCTGCGCTGGCGCACGCGTTTTGCCGGCACCACCGTGTCGGAATACGCGCCGCTGCCGCGTTCCGTGTCGCCCATTGCACTGGCACAGGGACTCAAAGCCGCCTACGCACGCGAGTGCAAGCTGCTTATCGTGAAAGACATTGCGCAGGATTCCCCTTTGCTGAGCGATGCCGACAATGCCCAGGCGCGCGCTTTCGCCAGCGCCTGTGAAGCTGAGGGCTACGTGTTGCTGGAAGGCCAGGCACTGGCATGGGTGCCGATCGATTTCACCAGCGACGATGAATACCTCTCGCGGTTGTCATCAGGCCGCCGGAAAAATATCCGGCGCAAGCTGCGCTCGCGTGCCGACCTCGAGATCGAGATCGTGCGCACTGGCGACGCGCGCTTCGACGACGAGACGACGCTGGCTGAGTTCTACTCGCTGTTCGACAACGTCTACGCGCAGAGCGAAATCCACTTCGATCGGCTCAGCATGGATTTTTTCCGCGCCCTGCTGCGCGATACTGCCAGTGGTGGCGTGGTGTTCGTCTATCGCCATGCCGGACAGATGATCGGCTGGAACCTCTGCTACGAAGAGGGTGGCAAGCTGATCGACAAGTACATCGGCTTTGCCTACCCGCAGGCGCGCGAGCACAACCTGTATTTCGTCAGCTGGATGCACAATCTCGATTATGCGCGGCAGCGCGGCCTTACCCACTACGTGGCCGGCTGGACCGACCCGGAAGTCAAATCTTTCCTCGGTGCGCGCATGACGTTCACACGCCACGCGGTATATGCACGACATCCGATTCTGCGTGCGCTGCTGCGCCGGCTCGGCAGCCATTTCGAAAGTGATCGCCATTGGCAGACCACGGCGGAGACCACTGATGCACAGTCTTGACCATCGTCCCGTTGTGCTCGACATCGACCATTCGGTCGGGCCGTTGCCGCAGCGGCTGGTATTGCCGCTGGAACACTGGCAGGAGTCGATCCGCTTCGGCTGCTCGCTGGCAACCATGCGGCGTTTCCGCACGATGCTCGATGAGCTGCTGCCGGAACAGTACGGCACGGTGTTCCTGGGCAGCGGTGATTTTCATCACCTGAGCTGGCCACTGATCGCGCGCCTGAAACCCGAGACACCGATTCAAGTGGTGGTGCTGGACAATCATCCGGACAACATGCGCTTTCCGTTCGGCGTTCACTGCGGCTCCTGGGTGCGTCGCGTGGCGATGCTGCCGTCGGTCAGTCATGTACACGTGCTGGGCATCACCTCGGCGGATATCGGTGCAGGCCACGCGTGGGAAAACTATCTCACGCCGTTGAAGAAGGGCAAGCTCACCTACTGGAACATCGGCGTCGATACCGGCTGGTCGCGTCGGTTGGGTATCGAGAAGGCATTCCGCGGCTTCGATACGCCGGAGGCGATGGTCGATGCCTTCGCCGAATTGCAGCGCACGCAGACGGCACCGAGCTATCTGTCGATCGACAAGGATGCCTTCGCGCCGAACGTGGCCCATACCAACTGGGATCAGGGTCTGCTGCAGGTCGACCATGCACTGGGGCTGATCGACAGCCTGCGTAACGGCCTGGTCGGTAGCGATATCAACGGCGAGGTATCGCATTACCGCTACAAGGCCTGGTGGAAGCGCAGGCTGTCCGCGATGGATGAACAGCCCGAGATCGATCCGGCCATGCTGGCAGACTGGCAGGCGCAGCAGCATGCATTGAATCTGCAACTGCTGGAGGCCATTGCGGCGCGATCGGGCTGATGCGAGAGATTTTCAGACACTAAGATCGGAGCGCGTCTGCAATCGGCGTGGGGCCTTTCCGACGTGAAGACTTGAAGTCCACGCGCTGAGACAAATGGCGCTAGACTCAAGTCGAGTGAAGCATGGAGCGCCTATTTATGCATAGCCAAAGCATGGCTGAACCGGGCAACGCGTTGCCGAGCTGTGGACTATCCAGCCGCGTCTTCAGGCAGCCATTTGCCGTGCCCATCATCGACATGCTGACGACGCATCGAGTTCGTCGGTGGCTCAGGCAGTCAAACCCTGAAACTGTGCTATCGGTCGATGACCAGTCCCACTCGCCTTGTGATGATGGTGGCCGAACACTTTCCATAGAGGCAGGAACCCCATGCTCAACCGTGTGACTGCAGTGCTGCTTTTGTCTTTGACCCTGATCACTTCCGGATGTGGCGCATCACCTATGAAAACACCCAACATCAAACAAAATCCAAACCCGAAGATGCGCTACGAAATCACCATCACCATTGATGGTGCGCCGGGACCGTTCGATTCGATCAACGGATATGTGATGTATCAGGTTGAGAATGATGACTGCGTTCCACTTCAGCCCGGAAGTGGCGCTCGTTTGGCGCCTGAGAAAAGCATGCCTGTGACGTTCACTCGTGAAGTCAGTGGCAGCAATGTTTTTAAGGGCACGTTGTACACCGACTTGATGCAGGATGAAAATTACTTCGGACTTGGTGTCTGTCACTGGACTGTGGGCGGCACTGGAGCAAATCTCAACTTGGGGAAAATTGTTTTCAGCTCAGGCATGTCCCTCGACGATGTCCAGTCACAGAAACCTCTCGTAACGTATTTTGCCAACAGCTTGTTCCACAATCCCAAGATGGAGGGCGGCGATACAGGAACGATTCGGACGGCGTACGTGGCTCAGCATCCAAACGAGTTTTTCTCAGTGACGTTGGTTACTAAAAAGGACTTCTAATGACTCTGCGCCCAACGGATTATGCGGCACTTGCCCAGGATTCTTACAAGGATCCAGTCTTGAATCAGAGCGTCAAAATAGGAGGAGTGGAGTACACGCCCATCGCCTATGCCAACGACCCTCATACCGGTTTCCAAGCCACTGCCTACGACCACAAAGATGCCAATGGTGCCCACGAGGTTGTCATTGCTTATCGCGGCACTGAATTTGACCGCGAGCCTGTGCATGACGGCGCTGTTGACGCAGGCATGGTGCTTTCTGGTGTCAATGCGCAAACGCCAGACTCGATGGCCTTTACCCAACGAGTGATGACGCAAGCTCGCGAGCGTGCAAAAGCAGGCGGTTACGCTCTCGACATTTCCGTGACTGGGCACTCGCTTGGCGGAACCCTAGCCGAAATAAACGCCCATAAATTCGGGCTGCACGGCGACACCTTCAACGCCTACGGATCTGCCGGTCTGGCGCAAGGCATTCCTGCTGGCGGCAACCAGGTCATCGACTACGTTCGCGCGACCGATGTCGTGAGTGCAGGCAGTCCTCATTTTGGTGAAGTCCGAACCTACGCTACTCAACAGGATATCGATCATCTCAGCCAAGCGGGTTATCGAAACAATGGTGGAGCGCTAAGTCCACGCGATCTTGTTGGCGAAATCAAAAGGGATGGTGGAGGCGCGCACGCAATCGCTAACTTTGCACCAGACAAGAACGGTCAAACGATCATAACGCCGGGTAATCTGGCTCTTGCTCATGACAATGAGGCGATGATTTCTCGCTATCGCCACGACATTGGAAATGCCCGACTTGGCGTCTCTATGGCCACAGGCGCGGCGGAGAACGCCCTCGCAGTCGATGGTCTCATTGCCGCAGGGCATAGTCTCTCCAAAGCATCAACGGCAGCGGAGCAATCATCGGTTCGAGCTTACGAAGCTACCCGCGAAACAGTGGTGCACGAGGTCCACGTCGTTCACGACAAGGCAGTTGAAGGCTTGCACGCGACCGAGCACGCGGCGCAATACGTCGGGCATGAAACAGTCAAGGGCTATAACGCTACTGTCGATGCCACCTCACGCGGCATTGAGGCGACCATTCATGCCGGGCGCCGGGCCTACGACGCCACGGTTAATGCCACATCGCATGGCATCGAGGCGACCGTAGATGGGGCCAAGGCGGTGGGGCATTTTGGTGAGCGTGCCTACGATGCCACGGTCGATGCAACTTCCCGGGGGATGGAAGACGTTACGAATTTCGCCAAGGCACATCCGATTCAGCTGAATCATCCATCACATCCCGACAACAAGCTGTTTCAGCAGGCGCATGACGGCGTAAAGAAGCTCGATGCCGAGCACGGCCGCGCGTCGGACCATCACAGTGAGAATCTGGCAGGAGCCTTGACTGTCGAGGCGAAGTCGCAAGGCTTGAAGCGGATTGATAGGGTGGCACTGAGCGATGACGGCTCAAAGGCGTTTGCTGCTGAGAACGTCATCCCTGGCGCGTTCAAGAACGTTGCCGGTGTCGAGACGGCCAAGGCGGTCAATATGCCCATCGAGCAAAGCACACAGCAGATGGCGCACGTCAATCAGACTTCGCAGCAACAGGCGCAAGCGCAGACGCAACAGCAGGCCATTCAGGTGAACCCGCAACAAGCCAGTCCCACGATGACACGCTGAGCGGTTTCTGACGCGTGTACGTTTAGGCTGGATGGCGAGGCCAATCTTCCATGGGCCACTTGTTCTGAAGGCTGGGAACGCATTAGCTGCACCCCTAAACGCATTTCAATAATTGAAATTTTGATGCCGCTAAAATTTGAGTGGTTAGGCGACGATGGTTTCCAGCGTGCGGCAGATCGTCTCGAAGTCATCGTCGTTGACCCACAGGCTGTTGCTGATGCTGAGACTACGCTGCGCGAAGTCGCGGGCATTGGGTACATCCTGCTGCGGTACGACGCCGGCAAGATAGGCGTAGTCCGGTAGCGCATCGATGTACAGGCGGCTGACGCCCATGCCGGCTTGCCAAAGTTGCGTGAGTGCAGCGTCGCGGCGTTTCTGGTCGGGTAGCAATAACAGTAAAAATGGCCAGGTGCCTTTTGCGTCGGCAGGGTCGTCGAGCACGTCGATGCCGACGATCTGGCGTAGTCGCGGCAGGCGTCGTTCGGCTTGAGTGCTCAGTTGATCGATGAAGGCAGGCAGTCTCGTCGCTGCATGTGCACCGATCGCCTGGCGCCAACGGCCGACGCGGTGCAATGGAATCGCAAGAGGAAACTCGTCGCCTACGGCGTTCACCGGATCACCGCGTTTCAGCGCGCGGCGCAGCGGTTCACCGTAGGCGATACGCAAACCGGCAGGGCGATATAGCGCCGCGTAGCCAAGCAGTTCGAGGGTACGGCGGCATTCCCAGTCGAGGCGATGCGGAACTATGCGTTTGGACGTCTGTTCGAGATGTTTGCGCAGGCCGTGGTCGCGGACCAGCAGCAGGCCACCTTCGTAGATCGACAACCCCTTGCCGGCGGCAAGGCTAAAAAAGCCGACATCGCCAGTGAGGCCAATGCTTGCACCGTTGCGGCGCCCACCCAGTGTCTGCGCGGCATCCTCGATCACGTAGGCGCCGATGCTGCGTGCCACGGCGAGTGCATCATCGACATCGGCGATGCGACCGGCCAGATGAGTCGGGATGATCGCGAGCGTCTGTTCATCGCAGGCAGCGCGCAGCGCATCCGGGTCCATATCGAAATGACCGGGGCGTACATCGCAAAGCTGCAGCTCGAGCCCGGCCTGATGCACGGCGATGGCGACCAAGGGGCAGGTGAAAGCGGGCACCACGACGCGACGGCGTTCGGGCTGCAACTCGCACAGTGCAATCAGTGTAATCAGCAAACACGCGGTGCCGGAACATTCCAGCTGCAGTGCGGGTACACCGATCTGGACGGCTATATCGGCGGCTAGTGTAGCGGTGCCTGGGCGCAGATCGGCCAAGGTCAGCGGCAGGCCTGCAGTGGGAGGCAGTTCATGGCGGCGGAGTGGCAGCATGCGGGCAGGGTAGCGCGGGTCCGTCAGTTTCGCGTGGCCGAGTTCGTCTCATCGGCCGCAGGCTCAGGCACATGTTCGCGGCTCTCGGCAAAGCCAAGACAGATAATGCCCGCGAGGATGGCCACCGCGCCCAGCACACGCCCGACCGTCAGGTGCTCGTTGAACAGCCAGACCGACAGCAGCATGACCGAGACTACTTCCAGATGCGACGCGGCGAAGGCCGGTCCGATCGGTGCGTGTTTGAGCAGGGTCATCCAGGTGAAAAAGGCACCGATATAGCCGATGACCGCGCCATAGACCCATGGGTGCGTGAAGATGCGCAGCAGCCACGCCACGTTGGCCTCGACCGGCAATGCGTGATTGCCGGCGTATTTGAAACTGATGGCGCCGATGCTGTCGAACAGCATCAGCAGCAGAAAGCCGAGCAGGTAGAACGTGCCGCGCTTCATCCGGCCGCTCCGACAATGGCGACGCCGAGGGTTACCAGCACAATGCCACTCAGCCGCAACCGGGTCAGTTTTTCGCCAAACAGGAAATGACCGGCGACCATGATCGCGACGATGTTGATCGAGCCAAGCAGAATCGCTTCGGACAGCGGCAGCAGCGACAGGAACGCGATCCATATCAGGAATTCGAACACGTAGCTGCCGATGCCGAGCCAGATCCATGGGCGTCTGGCCATGTATATCCAGCGGGCAAGGCCGTCGCCGGCGGCTTGATCGCCGGCAGCTGCCTTGAAGGCGAGCTGGCCCACGGTATCGATCACCACGTTGAGCAACCACAACACGGCAATCAGTGGAGAGATGGTGTTGGCGACTGACATCAGTGTGGGACCATCACGATTCGGACCGTCATCAGGCAGTGACGCATGGCACTGTCTCGCCAGCGGCAATGGATTCGAAAAAGGCTGCCGAGCGCTCGATCAGGGTGCGGCGTTCCTTGTCGATGGTGATCATGTGGTAGCTGTCTTTCAGCAGCAGCAGCTCGACCGGCGCGCTGACTTCGCGCATTACCAGTTCTGCATTTTTCACGCTCGCCACATCGTCTTCGCTGGCATGCGCGACCAGGCATGGTGCGATCACCTGCGAGAGTCGCTGGCGTACGTCGGCGGCCAGTTCGTACATGTCGGCCAGCGAATACCACGGATTGCCGGGTAGTCCGGCGGCCGCGCTGTCGCCGCCCAGCATGGCCGCGCTGACCTGCGCGCGCAGGCGCTCATCGCGGATGCCGTACGGCGGCGCTTCCATGAAACTGCGGTTGCGGCCGATGCCCAGTTTCTTGAACAACGGCAGCAGAAACGACAGTCGCGCCACGGCTGGGATACTCCAGCCGTCATAGCGAAAGGTGGCACCGTAAACACCTACACCACACACTTGTTCTGGCCTTTCAGCGGCCAGCTTCAGCGCGAGCAAGGCGCCCATCGACAGGCCGCCGACAAACAGATGATCGACTTTTTCGCGCAACGCGTCGGCGGCTTTCTCGACACTGGCGTACCAGTCGTGCCAACCGGTGGCAAGCAGGTCTTCGACATCGCCACAGTGGCCGGCCAGTTGCATGCCGTGCACGGTGAAACCGGCGCGGTTCAGGCCCTTGCCGAGCAGCTTCATTTCCATCGGCGTGCCGGTCAAGCCATGTATAAGCAGCACGCCGCTGCGCCCGCCTTCAAAGAAAAAGTCAGTCTGCTGGATCACGCGATGGCCCTGTACCTGGCGAAGCGCGATGGTTCAACCGCCGCGATTCTTGATGTGGCAGTCTCACAGACCGCAGTTTCCTCAGTCTTTCGAGGCCGGGCTTTTCGTCGTATCAACAGGCGCAAAGCGCACCAGCACGCGCTGGCCGATGCGCAGGTCCCGGGTTTGATCGGAGTCGGGCTGGTCGAAGGCCAGCACGCATTCGACCGTGCGCGAGTTGGCACGCACCTGCGGATCGTTCTCGAGCGTGGCCGGACCGTAGACGCTGCCGATGCGCAGCACGTGAGCACTCCAGTGATTGTTGGTGGCATCGTTATTGGCGGAAACCTCCGCATGCATGCCCGGCTGGATCACGCCGATGAAGCTCTCGTTGAGTTCGGCGCGCACGATGCGTGGCTTTATCGGCAGCAGCGTAAACAACGGGCCGGATGACGGCGACACGGTGGCGCCCGGCTGCGCCGATACCTCGACTACATCGGCATCGAACGGTGCGATCAGGCTGCGCTGCTTCAACTCATAGCGAGCCTCGGCCAGTTTCTGGTTGGCCATGCTCACCGAGGCGCGATCGGTTTCCTGTTCGGCGTCGATCTGTGCGGCCGCTTCGCGGGCATCGTCCGCGCTCTGGCCATCGCCAGCGCCGGCTGCAACGGCCGCGGTCAAACGCTGCGCGCGCTGTTTGGCCGCCGCCTGTTTGACCGCGAGCAGCTTCAGCTGCGCCTGTGCCTGTTCGAGTTGTGCCTGCGCCGCGTCGATGGCCAGCGTGGCCGGCTCGGTATCCAGCGCGGCGAGCAGCTGGCCCTGCTTGACGTGGTCGCCTTCGTGCACGGCGACCTTGGCCAGCGTGCCCTCGCGCGGCATCGACAAGGTCAGCAGACCGCCTTCGATATCCACCTTGCCACGCGCCACAGCGGCGTAGGCCGATGTGGTTGCCGCCGGTGCCGGTGCATCGGCGGGTTTCGAGCAGGCGCCGAGCAACAATGACGCAGATAGCGCCAGACCGCCGAGCCGGGCGACCTGCGCAAGTCGGGCCGAACGCCCGCGCACTGCGATGCGCGCGCGCGAGGGCGAAGGGAGTACGAGCGGTTTCATGAGGAAATTCCCTTGCTGGCGCTGACCGGCGCATGGTTGCGCTGATCGCTGAGAATGCGGCCATCTTCCATCGCGAGCACGCGATCGGCGTGGACGACGAGACGGGGATCGTGACTGACGCACAGCACGGTAGTGCCGTGCGTGCGGGCGATGCGGTGCAGGATATCGATGATCATCTGGCCGTTGGCGGCATCGAGCGCGCTGGTCGGCTCATCGGCGAACAGCAGCTCCGGTTCCTTGGCCAGCGCGCGGGCAATCGCCACACGCTGCTTTTCACCGCCAGAGAGTTCCGATGGCCGCAGCTTCATCCGGTGCGAGAGGCCGACTTCTTCCAGCGAGCTGCGCGCTCGCTCACGTGCCTCCTGACGCGATAGGCCCATATGATTCAGCGGTAGTTCGACCTGCTCGAAAGCGCTGAGCGCGGGAAACAGGTTGAAGCCCTGGAACACGAAACCGGTATGTTGCAGGCGGAAGCGCTCCAGCGCGTGCAGATCCAGCTGGCCCAGCTCGCTGCCCAGTGCCAGCACGCGGCCGCCGTCGATTTTTTGCAAGCCACTGAGTACCGCAAGCAAGGTACTTTTGCCGCAGCCGGAGGGGCCGGAAATCAAGGTCAGCTCGCCGCTGTCGATATGCAGCGAAAGACCGTCCAGCACCTGCGTGCGCTGCTTGCCGGAGACGAAAGCCTTGCTGATGTTTTCGGCCTGCAGGGCAATCATGGGTGCTGCAGCGGTCGACGGAGTAACGAGGTTGGCGGGATGCATCGCGGCTACCTCAACAATGTGGCTGGGTCGGCAGCGCGCAGACTGCGCATCGCGGCCAGGCCGGAAACCGCCGCCAGCCCCATCACCAGCACGATGCAGCCCAGGGCGGCCGGCAAGGTTAGTACCACGGGTACATTCTGGCTGCGTGCCAGCAATAGCAGCACGACGCCCAGCACGCTGGCGCCGAGCAGGCCAAGTGCGCCGACCCAGAAGGCCTGCTCCAGCACCACACGCCGTAACGCACCGACGCCCACGCCCAACGCGTTCAGCGTCGCGTACTCGCGCACCGAGCCGTTGACCGCAGCGATCAGGGTCTGACTGGTGATCACCGCACCGACCAGGAATACGATGCCGGCCAGAAACAGCACGCCAGCGCCGGCACCGGTATCGAACATCCAGTAACGCACCGAGAGGCGGGCGAAATGGTGGGCACTCCATGTGGTGTATGGACCGAATGCCGTATCACCACGCAGGCGTATGGCGACGGCGTCAGCCTGGGTCGGGTCGCGCAGTTTGGCAACCAGATAGGTGGGACCAATGTCTTCCGCATCGCTATCCAGACGGCGCGCGGTATCCAGCGAGCACAGCACATTGACGCCGCCCAGCGCCCGCAGCCCGCTGCTGATGCCGACCACGCGTACTTCATGACCGTTGATGGTGGCGGTTTGGCCGATACCAACGCCTAGCTGATCGAGATCGGAACGATCCACGACCACGGCATCGGGCTGGGCCAGGCGCGCGCGCAGGTCAGGCGGCAGCGCTTTCGAAAACATCAGGCCGTCAGCACGTGGATCGATGCCGGAAACGAATACCGAAACACCGCCGGTTTCGGTGGTGCCACGCCAGTCGCCATCGACCCAGATGTAGGGCTCGACGCGTTGCACGGCGGGGTCCATCAGGATGCGGGATTCCACATCGCCATCGATCGATCGACCCTGGCCCACGCTCTGCGTACCGGGATAGCCAATCCAGACGTCAGCAGACGAGCCGGTGATATAGAGGCTGGTGCTGCCGAAGATGCCCAGCACCAACGCGAGCTGCAGCAATTGCAGCAGCCCGGCAAAACCCACGGCCAGGATCGCCGGCAGGAAGCGTCGCCATTCGTAGACCAGTGTCTTGCGAGCCAGCGCCACCATTAGCGGAGCGCCCCGTCAGTGGTAGCGGGTGTGGCTGGGTTTTTCGGCGCAGCTGAGCCCAGTACGGCGGCCGACGGCAGTGGCGCGCCACCAAGCGCCTTGAATAGCGCGACATAGGCAAGACTGTGTTCGGCGCGGGCATCGACCAATTGTGCGTCGGCCTGGTCGGCAGCGATCTGACTTTCTATCTGATCGAGTGGACTGTTCAGATGCAGCTGGACGCGACTTTGCACGGCATGATCGGCGCGTTGTAACGCCTGCCAGGCGATCGTGCTTCGCTGTTCACGGAGCTGCTGTTGCTGCAGCGTGCCGAGTGCGGTTTCCACTTCGGTAATGCCTTGCAGGACCGCCTGCCGATAGGCCAATACGCTGGCCTGCAGTTCGTGTCCCTTGGCGTGTGTCGCCGCGATGCGAATGCCCCAGTCGAACAGGGGGATGTTCAACAACGGGCCGAGCGAAAA
Source organism: Rhodanobacter sp. MP1X3 (assembly GCF_014207165.1). Classification (NCBI taxonomy): domain Bacteria; kingdom Pseudomonadati; phylum Pseudomonadota; class Gammaproteobacteria; order Lysobacterales; family Rhodanobacteraceae; genus Rhodanobacter; species Rhodanobacter sp. MP1X3. Next base: position 58,671 of record NZ_JACHCO010000010.1, read on the forward strand.
GATGCCGCCGGGCGTTTTCGAACGAGGCGAGGTGTCGTTGATGGTAGCCGCCCACACCAGCGAGGTACCCAGGCCAATGCTGGGATACATGTCGGCATGGGTGAGCGCCAGTTCACCGGCCGTGCGCAGAACATCGGCTTGCGCGCGAGCAATTTCGGGCCGCGTGCGTAGCAGATCGACGGGCGCAGCATTGAGCTGGAATTCCCCCAAATCAGGTTGAGTGCCCGGCTCGAGCCAAGCCGAATCAGGCTGGTTTTGTCCTAGCAACATGGCCAACTGCTGCGCGCTGGCATTGATCGCCTGGCGTGGCTCGGCTAGTGCGGCCTCGGATTGTGCGGACAGGGCCTGCGCCTGGTCCACTTCCGCTGGCGCCACCAGTTGCAGGCGCTGACGCACTTTCAGCAGTTGCCAGTGGTGCAGGTGTGCCTGGTTGATCTGCAGCAGCAGCCGCTCCTGCTGCTGCGCAGTGCGCAGCTCGATCCAGTCGCGCACCACCTCGGCGACCAGCGATACCTGTGCGATGCGCAAATCCGCCACACTGGCGTCGAGTGCGCCCTGCGCCTCGCGACGCGTACCTTCGCTACGGCCAAATAATCCGAACTCCCAGTTGGCGTCGAAACCCGCAACGAAATATGAAGCATGGGCATCCGGATCGATCGCATCGTCAGTGCGTCCCACCAGCGATGGCAGATACTTGGCACCGGCTCGACGGTGGATGGCTCGTGTGGCGAGCATACGTTCGACCGCTTGCGCCACATCGAGGTTGTTGGCCAGCGCCCGATCGACCAGTGCGTTGAGCTGTGGATCGTTGAAGGCATGCCACCAACCCTGCAGATCGCTGGGTTTGGTTGGATCAGCCGCCATCGCATGCTGCCATTGGGCGGGCAGCGGCGTTGCCACCTTGGGTACCGGCGCGGCGCAGCCGAGCAGCCCACTGAGCAGACAGCCGCACACAAGATTGCGCAGGGCAGCGCGATTCAGCATGCGGAACGGCATGATGCGTTGTGTCGCGTGGCAGTGGCCCGACGATGGTGCATGGAAGTATCCGGGGTAGTCATTGCCGCGATTGTCGCGGCAGCATCGGCGTATTGTGACGGCAAGGCGGCTTGCGCGATACCTGAATGGGCAGGGCGTACAGGTCGCATGCAGCCACCACTATGATGCTGAACGCTTTAATCTCGCTTAACGGCCGGCGGGAAACGCACCTCGACGGTAAGGCCACGTTTTTCGCCGAGCTGATACACCACTTCGGCGTGATGTCGTTCCGCAATGCGCTGAACAATCGCCAATCCCAGCCCGCTGCCCTCCTCGTTGCTGCCGGGCGCCCGGAAAAAACGCTCGCTCAGGCGCGGCAGCAGCTCCGGTGGAACGCCGGGACCGTCGTCTTCCACGCTTAATCTGGCGCCACCGTCCGGCGAGGGTTGCAGATTGACGGTGACGGTACTGCCGCGGCCGGCGTAGCGAATACTGTTGTCGATCAGATTGTCGAGCAGATCCTGCAAGCTGGCGACATCGCCGAGAATATACAGTGGCTGTCGTGAACCAGGCCCCTGATAACCCAGATCGACTCCAGCGCCGAGCGCCTCGTGCACTCGCAGCGACACGGCTTCGGGAATCAGTCGGGTCAGATCGAGCAGGGCGCGATCGACGGTGTCCACTGGCGATGCCTGCGCGCGGGTCAGTGCCAGCAATTGTGACGATGTGCGCGCAGCGCGCTGAGTCAGGCGACGGATGTGCGAAAGCGCATCGGCCATCGTCTCGGGCCGTGAATCGGCCAGCGCGCGATCGACGTGCAGGCTTAGTCCAGCCAGCGGCGTGCGCAACTGATGCGCGGCATCGGCGATAAAGCGATCGTGCAAGGCCAGCATGCTGCGCAGGCGTGCGAACAGCGCGTCGATCGTGCGGGTCAGCGGCAGAATTTCCTGCGGCACGTCGGCACCACCGATCGGCGTCAGCTCATGCGAGCGTCGGGCCAGACGTTCGGTCAGCGGGTTGAGCACACGCAGCCCGTGGTTGACACCGAACCAGACCAGCGACAGCAGGCTGAGGATCAGCAGCGTCTGCATCACGGTGGCCAACACCAGAATTTCGCGCGCCTGTTGATGGCGATCACGAAAAGTCTCGGCAACCGTGATGGTCAGCGTGTCACTGGGATCGTTTTGCGATGTCCTCTGGACCGTTGCCGCGCGTACGTCGTGGTTGTCCAGTCGTGTGTTGTACAGCATCGGGCTGGCATCCGGTGCCATGGTCTGGTCGGGCGGTTCCAGTCGTCCGCTACCGGCAAGCATGCCGCGCTTCGCGCTGCGGACGCTGAAATAATCACGGTTCTCAGGGTCGTATTCGAGCAGAAATTTCGCCTGCGGCGAAAGCTCGCTGCCAAGCGCATCGTTGCTGAGCATCGTTGCCAGGGTCAGCGCATCATCGCTGAGATCACGGTCGTGTACGCGATTGGCATACGACAACGCTACGCCGTAAGTCAGCATCGCATCGAGCAGCAACAGCGCCGCCATCGGGATCAGCAGAAAGATCAGCAGTCGACGGCGCAGGCTGGGCCGCAGCCGAACAATGCGCGGTGGGCTCATTCGGGATCGCCGTTGAATTCTTCAGCCTCTTCCAGCAGATAACCCAGCCCGCGGATCGTGCGCACGCCGGTGCCGCTGCCCTGCAGTTTGCGACGCAGGCGATGGATCGCGATGTCCAGGCCGTTATCGGTCAGCTCCTGATCCCAGTCGCAGAGCGCTTCGATCAGCTGTGCGCGGCTGGTGACTCGATCGGGGCGCAGTGCCAGCGCTTCGAGCAGGCCGAATTCACGAGCGGTAAGTTCCAATGCGGTGTCGTCGATCCATGCGCGATGTCCGGGCAGGTCCAGTCGCAAGCGGCCCAGCTGTAGCTCGGGTACGCCACGGCTGCTGGCCCGTCGCAGCAGGGCGCGAACGCGCGCTTCGAACTCGGACAGTGCGAAGGGCTTCACTAGATAATCGTCAGCGCCCAGATCGAGTACGCGAATGCGCTCTGGTAAACCATCGCGTGCGGTGACCACCAATACCGGCATGCCAGCGCCGCGACTACGCAGGCGCTTCAGCACCTCGGTGCCATCCAGCGCGGGCAGCCCAAGATCCAGCACCAGCAGGTCGTACTCGTGATCGCGCAGCGCGACATCGGCGAGACTGCCGCTGGCAACGTGATCTACCGCATGGCCGCCATGCCGCAGCGAGCCGCAGATGCCTTCGGCGATGGACGGATCATCCTCGGCGAGCAGGATGCGCATGATGAGTCCTTACGTTCGACAAGATGTGCAGAGCGGTTTCTTCACATCGAAGGCCGTTCGAGCATCCTGACTTTTCCATGGAGGGAAGAACAACGAATTCCCATTTTATCCCCCGTGAGATGAAGCGTATATGCGGCGGTCCGGCGTGCGATTTCGGGAGTCAGCTAAGGTGCGGTTTGATCCGTCACGCATCAGAGCATTGTTGATGCCGGGGTCGTTGCTGCCTTTCTGACCGTATTTGGTGTGATTTTCTTCGGATCACAACTTGCGGAGCTGACACAACGCCGCTGGCTGGAGGCTTGTCGTTCAACGGATTCAGCAACTCGTAACGCTCAGGCGGAAGCGCGGCTCAATGCAGCGCGCGGCGGGTAGTACGCGAAGACGTGGTTGTGACTGCCGTAGAAATCCATGTCGTCGATGTGTTCGCCGCCAAGACGTTCGGCGACACGATCGGATGCTTCGTTGCCGATACGAACCAGACTGATGACGCGCGGCACATGCAGTTGGCGCCAGGCGAAATCGAGTACGGCGTTGCCGGCTTCCGTGGCGTATCCGTGGTGGCGATGTCCGGGCTTCAGCATCCAGCCCAACTCCAGATCGGGCCAGCCTTCGGGATACATCAAGCCGGCGCGGCCGATGAATTCACCTGTAGCTTTGAGTTCCAGCGCCCACATGCCGCAGTCGCGCAGCTGCCAATGGCCGAGCAGCATGGCCAGCGAGCGCCAGGCATTGGTGCGGTCCAGTGGTTGACCGTCGCCGATCCAGCGCGTGCTTTCGGCATCGCCCAGCATCGTGGCGTAATCGTTGAAGTGCTGTTCCGTCAGCGCTGTCAGGCGCAGACGCGCCGTTTCTAGGATGGGGATATCAGACATCACGATCGGCGTTGGTGGTATCCAGCAATTCGGCCAACGCTCGCGTACTGCTGGCGAGGCTATCGGACCAGGACAAGCCGGTGATTATCTCACCTGTCAGCGAATCTGCAAAATCCTCGCTTTCGCCAGGTGGCAGCAAGTGCCGGTAGTCCACCGTTATTTCGGTGCCGGGCGGCAGATCGGCCAGCGCAAATACAAAGCCCAGATGCCACAACCCGTTGGGTGCGAAGCTGTGGTTGATATAGCACTCGTCCGGCCAGTCAGGCGAGAGGGTATAGCGGTCCTCAAACCACCGGGCGCTGGCGTGAAACTGGGCCTTGAGCTCCGGCGAAGTACTGATTTCGGCGTGCCGGAAGGTGCGGTCGATACCATCCGGCGCCGTGATGATGCGGCCCGCAGCCACGGTTTCATCGAGAAACAGCCCTTTGCCGGCGCCTTTGATGGCGGAGTCGGCAATGTGATAACGGGGAAGGATCATGGCGACGTGGCGGGACGAGTATGGCGGCGCGCGAGTGTACCTCAGGCGGGCGCGACCATAAGGTTGATGACAAGGTCGATCGCGCCCGCCTGGCCCCCACAGCATTGCTACGGAAGAAGGCTTCCGGATAATTATTCTTCGACGGCAGCCGCGGCCGCTTTTTTGCTCGCACGCCTGACTTTTTTGGCGGGTGCATCGGTCCTGGCGACGGCGGCGGCAGCTGTTCCGGGAGCCGCGTCGGTAAGCAGGATGGATGCGCGATTGCGTTCCAACGTGGCCTTGCCGATGCCTTTGACCTGGGCCAGATCGTCGGCGCTCTTGAACGGCCCGTTGGCATCACGCCAAGCCACGATGGCGTCCGCCTTCGATTGACCGATGCCATCGAGTGACTTGGCGATGGTGGAGGCGTCTGCCTTGTTGATATTGACCGGGCTGGCAGCGAAGGACAGCGCGGGAACGGCCAGAGCCAGCGCAAGGGCGATCCGTGCAGCGAGTTTGTGGAACATGGGTTTTCCTCCTGATCTTGATTTGAATGAGATGGCGGCGTCTGCAGGCCGCAATGAAAATGTGTCATGTGGCCATCGGCCGCGCAGTCGGTGTTGTCGCGGAGCCAGTGTGCGCAACGCGCGCCGATACGCGTGGGTACCGGCTGATGGCATGTCAGCGCAGGCGGTAGTAGGGGGTAAACGGCGCGTTACAATGTAAGAACCGATTTTCGCCGGAAGCTTGAAGATGGACATTGCACGCAAGATGGACACCGAACGCCTTTTCGATTTTGTCAGCGGTCTCTGGGACGCCGAAATCGTGCCGCAGCTGGTCGAGTACATTCGTATTCCCAACAAGTCGCCGATGTTCGACGCGAAATGGGCGGAGCACGGCTACATGGATGCGGCGGTCAAGCTGATGGAAGACTGGGCACGTTCCAAACTGAGCCAGTTGCCCGGTGCTACGCTCGAAGTGATCCGGCTTGAGGGCCGCACGCCGCTTATCTATATCGAAGTGCCGGGTGCCAGCGATGACACCGTCATGCTTTACGGCCACCTGGACAAGCAGCCGGAGATGACCGGTTGGGCCGACGATCTCGGCCCATGGAAGCCGGTGATCAAGGGCGACAAGCTTTACGGCCGCGGCGGTGCCGACGACGGTTACGCGATTTTCGGTTCACTGGCCGCATTGCTGGCGCTGCACGAGCAGGGCGTGCCGCACGCGCGCTGCGTCGTGATGATCGAGGCCTGTGAGGAATCAGGCAGCTACGATCTGCCTTACTACGTCGATCATCTGGCTCCGCGTATTGGTAACCCCTCACTCGTGGTCTGTCTCGACTCGGGTTGCGCCAACTACGACCAGCTATGGCTGACCACCTCGCTACGCGGCATGACCGGCGGCAACCTCACCGTGCAGGTGCTGGAAGAGGGCGTGCATTCGGGCGATGCCTCCGGCGTGGTGCCATCGAGTTTCCGGATTCTGCGCGAGCTGCTGTCGCGGCTGGAAGATCCGGTAACCGGCCAGATCAAGCCGAAGGAGCTTTACGTCGAGATTCCAGCGCAGCGGGTGGAGCAGGCCCGCGTATCGGCCGAGGTACTTGGCACGGATATCTACGATAAGTTCCCGTGGGTCGACGGCATGCAGCCGGTCACCAAGGATCTGGCCGAACTGGTACTCAACCGCACCTGGCGTCCGCAGCTTTCAGTGACTGGTGTGGGCGGCATGCCGCCGCTGGACAGCGCTGGCAACGTGCTGCGGCCGGAGACATCGGTAAAGCTGAGCGTGCGCGTGCCACCCACACTCAGCGGCGCCAAAGCCGGTGAGTTCATCAAGCAGCTGCTGGAGGCGGATCCACCCTACGGTGCCAAGGTCACTTTCAAGCTGGAGAAGGACGGCAGTGGCTGGAACGCACCGCAGCTGTCGCCGTGGTTGGAACAGGCGGTTGCCGACGCCTCACAGCATTATTTCGGTATGCCGGCGGCCTATATGGGCGAGGGCGGCAGCATCCCGTTCATGGGCATGCTGGGCGAGAAGTTCCCCAAGGCGCAGTTCCTGATTACGGGCGTGCTGGGTCCGCATTCCAACGCGCACGGCCCGAACGAGTTTTTGCATATTCCCACCGGCAAGAAGGTCACGATGGTGGTGGCCGAGGTCGTGGCCAGGCACTTCCAGGAAGGCAGCAAGGCGTGAGCTTCAGATTCCCGGCATGAGCATCGACACCGCTTATCTGGCCGCCAATTGGTTGCAAGTCCGTAGTCGTGTCGATCAGGCCTGCAGGGAAGCCGGGCGCGATCCCGCATCGGTAAATATTCTGCCGGTCAGCAAGACCTTCAGCCCCGAGCTGATCCGCGCAGCGGTGGGGCTGGGCTTGCACCGCTTTGGCGAAAACAAGGCGCAGGAAGTGCGTGAAAAATCTCCAGCCCTGGCCGACTGCGGCATCGACTGGGTGATGATCGGCCATTTGCAGACCAACAAGGCCAAGGATGTCGCCCGGCTGGCCAGCGAAGTGCAATCGCTGGACCGGCTCGAACTGGCCGAGGCGCTGCATCGGCGGCTTCAGCACGAAGGTCGGATCATCGACGTGCTGGTGCAGGTCAAGACCTCCGATGAGCCCAGCAAATACGGTCTGGCGCCCGACCAGCTGCCAGCGTTCCTCGAGACCCTGCGCGGCCTCGATACGCTGCGTGTGCGCGGTCTGATGACGCTGGCTGTGCAGTCCGACCAGGTGGATGAGGTGCGTCGCTGTTTCCGGGCGCTGCGCGAGCTGCGCGACCAGGCCACGGCACGGGGGCACGATTTGCCGAGGCTGTCGATGGGCATGAGCGGTGATTTCGCACTGGCTATTGCCGAAGGAGCGACCGAGGTACGAATCGGCTCGGCAATCTTTGGCGTGAGGCCCTATCCGGCGACCGTTTGACGTAATTAATGCGTAAAAGCTTTTCACCGGCGCCGGATCAGATGGCGTGTTCTTTCTTTTAAATAAGATAAAAATCAGTAATTTATCGAATATTTTGCCGTTTTTGTGCATTTCTGGAACGACAGAGTTTAGTTAACCCCAATCGAACATATGGCCGGCCGCTTCTTGCTAACTTCACACATCGATCACGTCGCCGACTACGAAAGCGATGGATTTTGTGTATCAAAGGGGGATAACCCGAATGCCGACCAAACGATTGACCCTAGCTGCTGCGCTCGTTTCCGTACTGCTCATGTCCGGTCCACTGCAAGCCAGCCCCAGCGCAGCCAACGACACTTCGGTCATCGCTTCAGTCACTCCCCAGCTCCTCAATCAGATGTCGGCTTTCAGCCCCGCCGCCATGCTCGCCCAGTCGGCAGCTCCGTCCTACGCCGACATCGCTGGTAGCAACGATAAGTCCGCTGCCGTCATTGCCAAGAACAGCGGCGCAGCTGACGAAGGCAACTCGGGTAAACAGAATTCGGCTATTGCCAATCTCCAGAATATTTCCGACGTGCGCAAGGCGCTGATCGGTCTGGCGATGAATCTGCGTGATATCCGCTACGTTCGCGGCGGCCGTGATCCTTCAACCGGTTTCGATTGCAGTGGTTTTGTGCGTTACGTGTTCGCCCATGCGATCGGCATGCAGTTGCCGACCAATTCCGCCTCGCAGTTTCTGTCCGGCCTCAAAGTAGCTCGTGCGGACATGAAGCCAGGTGACCTGGTGTTTTTCCGCACGCACGGCAAGCGCAATATCTCGCACGTCGGTATCTATATCTCGAACGGCCAGTTCATCCATTCGCCGACTACCGGTCAGAGCGTGCAGGTTTCCAGTCTCGATGAGGCTTACTGGGCCAAGCACTTCGCCGGTGCCAAGCGTCCGGAAGCGATTGCGATGGTGGATCGCCACGGCTGAGGCGGTTGCGCGCATCCAGCCATACAGAGAGCCGCCGCAAGGCGGCTTTTATATGGGCAACCCAGGCTTGGCGCCAGCGCTGGATGAACGAAAAAGCCTAGTAGTAGTCTGATCGCTGCCCTTGTTTCAGCGACAGTTGAGTACAACTACTGACAACGAGAACGCAGCGTCATGGCTGGGTTCGCCACATTCTTCGGAACACCTGCATGCCTACCGATGTACCTGTCGTCACGCGCAACCTGCTGATCGCCAATATTGTCGTGTTTGCATTGCAGTACCTGCTGCACGATTCGACCACCTTTGCGCTCACCGAGCACTTTGCGCTCTGGCCATGGGGGCCGGACGTCAGCGGGGCGCTGGGTGATGGTCAGAGCGTGACAGTGGGGTTCCAGCTCTGGCAGGTGGTGACCTACGCTTTCATGCATGGCGGATTCCAGCACATCTTTTTCAACATGTTTGCGCTGTACATGTTTGGCGGCACGATCGAACGTACGTTTGGCACGCGCAATTTCATCATTTACTACTTTGTGTGTGCGATCGTCGCTGCGCTGGCGCAGTTGATCGTGGTGCAGTGGTTCACCCATGGCTTCTATCCTACGGTAGGCGCCTCCGGTGCGATCTTTGGAGTCCTGCTTGCCTTCGGCATGTTGTATCCGCACGAAAAAATGATGCTGATGTTTTTGCCTATACCCATGCCGGCCTGGTTGTTCGTCACCGGCTATGCGGTGATCGAGCTGGTCATGGGCGTGACTGGCACGCAGGCAGGCGTCGCCCACTTCGCGCATCTGGGCGGCATGGTGGGCGGTTACGCACTGATCCAGTACTGGCGCGGCAAATTGCCGATCAAGCCGAAGCGTTTGCTGCTGCGCTAATCTTTAGAGCCTGTTCACGATCTCAACGTGGCCCGCGTTGTGCTGTAGCGCCCGTTCGGTGGTGGTGCGTGGCGCAGCGCCTGACTGGCTGTCAGGTCAAGCCGCGCGCCGCTGCCGGGCGGGCGCTACAGCTCAACCCTTCGGGCCGGGTCGGTTTGCCCCCATGCCAGCGTCATCACTCGGTCGTGTACCGACGTACACTCCCTCCCTCTTCCTTGGCCTGCGCGCGAACCGCTCCCGGCGCGGGCTACGTTGAGATCGTGAACAGGCTCTTAGCGCAACACCAGAAAGTCCGCGCTGACGACAAAGCGCACGGCATCCAGCCGCAACCGTGACAACGGTAGCGCGGCAAGCAGGGCGGTGCGCTCGTCGGCGACGGCGCTGATCTCCGCTTCGCTGATCGACGGATTCACCGCATGCAGGGCGAGCAGACGGGAGAGTTCGGCGTCCAGTGTGCTCGTAGCGAGCGCCAGCGCCTCGCCGATGCTGGTTTGCCCATAGGCTGCGGCCAGCGTCTCGGCGCGGCTCAGCATCGGTGGCACCAGCTTGTTGAGAAATTTGCGGTAGCGGGCTACTTCGATCGTGCGTGATGCTGCCCGCCGCAACGAGGCTTCGCTGGGCTGGAAATCGACCCGCTCGGCCAGCTTGGTATCCACCGTCACCACAATCGGCAGCGTGGGCAGGAAGCGCTCGGCATCCAGCTTGCGGTCCGCCACGCATTCGAGCACGTAGACCGCTTGCAGCAGCGCTGAGCGGGGCGACAGTTCGTCGTCGACCATGAAAGCCGCGTTGCCCTGTTCGCCGGACAACGCCAGATCCATCGCGCCGGCCACCAGCGGGTGGTCGAGCCGCAGCAACGGCAGGTCCTCGCGCGCCAGTGCGACTTCGCGCGCGAAGGTCACCGACTGCGGGCCTTCGGCAAAGCCGGGCAGGGCATCAGTGGACAGATATTGCGGATCGAGCAGCAGCACTTGGCTGCTCAGTTCCTCGGCGTGGATGCCAAAGGCCTCCAGCAGGCGTTGGATAAAACCGTCACGGCCCGGGTCGCGATCCTCGCGGGAAAACGCCTGCTGTAATTCGTCGGCGTGCAGGTCGCGGCTCGCGGCCAGTTCCAGCAGGTGATCGCGACCGGCGCGGATCAGTTCGGCCATTTGCTCGTGGCTGCTGCGCGTTTCGGCGAGCAGCACGTCAAGCTCCTGGTCGCGGTTGTCGTCGCCACGGGCATGTTCGTCCGCTAGCTGGGCTAGCGGCTCGCCATAGCGGCGAAGCAGCTCGCGGCCGTCGGCTGGGCTGATCCGGAACGCATCCACGCCTTCGTCGTACCAGCGCGCCAGCACATGCTGGGCGCTGTCGGCGACCACCAGAATATGGATCTGAATATCGTGTTGCTGGCCAATGCGGTCGAGTCGGCCGATGCGCTGTTCGAGCAGGTCGGGATCGAGCGGCAGATCCCACAAGATCAGATGATGCGCGAACTGGAAGTTTCGCCCTTCCGAACCGATTTCCGAACAAAGCAGCAATCGCGCGCCGTCGGGCTGCGCAAAGTACGCCGCATTGCGGTCGCGCTGGATGATGCCCAGGCCTTCGTGGAAACGGGCGACGCCGACGCCACTTTTGGTGCGTAGTGCTTCTTCCAGCGCCAGCACCTTCGCCTGGGTGCGACAGATCAGCAGGAACTTGTCCTGCGGATGTTTTTCCAGCAACGTGATCAGCGCATCAATGCGCGGATCGTTCGCGTAGTTCACCTCGATCAACACCGGCGGCTGCTGGATGTCCGCATGGAACTCGGCCAGCAGCGATTGGCGCGTGCTTTCCTCGACTGTGTCGGCATCGAGTACATGCCACTCGGGTACGCGGTTGGGGAAACCGCCGATGCCGGCGCGGCGATTGCGAAACATCGCGCGACCGGTGCCATGACGGTCGATCAGTGCGGCGAGCAGCTCGCGCGCGTGGGTCGGTTTGGTGGAGTCGTCCAGATAGGCAGTGAGCGTCTCGTCGCCGTGAAAGGCCTTGATCAAGGTATCGCGTTGCGCATCGTCCAATGCTTCAGCATCCAGCAATCGATCGGCAATGGCCGACAGCGCCTGATAGTCGTCCGCTTCCGCCAGATAGCCGTCCAGATCGTGATAGCGCTGCGGATCGAGCAGACGCAAGCGGGCGAAGTGACCGCTGCGGCCAAGCTGCTCCGGCGTCGCCGTGAGCAGAATCACGCCGGGAATGGCCGCAGCCAGTTTCTCGACCATCGCATAGCGAGGACTGGTTGCTTCCGGCGACCACGCCAGATGATGCGCCTCGTCGACCACCAGCAAATCCCATGGCGCGGCCAGCAACTGCGCCGCGTATTTCGGCGAATTTTCCAGAAAGCCAAAATCGGCGATGACCAGCTGCTCGTCTTCGAACGGATTGCCTTCGTCGCCGGCAGCATCCTCAGCGGAGGATTGCAGCGCTTCGCAGCGCTCCTCGTCGTAGATCGCAAAGCTGAGATTGAAGCGGCGCAGCAGTTCGACAAACCACTGGTACACCAGCGTGTCGGGTAACAGCAGCAACACGCGAGAGGCGCGACCGGTCGCAAGCTGGCGGGCGATGATCATGCCCGCTTCGATCGTCTTGCCCAGCCCCACTTCATCGGCCAGCAGCACGCGCGGTGGCCGGCGCGCGGCGGCGATACCAGCAACGCGAAGCTGATGCGGTACCAGCCCGATACGCGCTGCGCCCAGACCCCACGCCGGCGATCGTCGCGCTTCGGCTCGGCGCTGCAAACCTTCCAGCCTCAACTCGAACTGGGCAACGGAATCCGTGCGTCCACCGATCAGCCGATCATCGGCCTGGCTGACGCTCTGCTCGTCGTCGAGCTGGCCTTCTTCCAGCTCGCGACCTTCGCCGCGATAGATCAGCAGCTCGTCACGAATCTCGACGCGCTCCACCAGAAACGCGATGCCCTTGCCGGCAACGCGCTGGCCCGCACGGAATTCCGCGCGCAGCAGCGGTGCGGAATCGATCGCGTAGGGACGGAGGATGCCGGCCTTGGCAAACAGTACCTGCACACCGCGTCCTTCGACGCGTAAAACAGTGCCGAGCCCAAGCTCAGGTTCGGCAGAAGAGATCCAGCGTTGACCAGGTACGAACATTGCACAGCCGCTTAGCATCGAGGGTTGTCGATTATCCGCTCAACGCTTGTTGCTGCCTAGGCAAGGTGGGCCAACGTGATGATTTCGCCCAGGGCGTGGCACGTGGTGCCGTGGGTGGAAAGATCACTAGTTACCGCTCAGTTGAGTATCTCGCGCCAGTTAACACGCTGGAGTTGGGGCGTGGTGGTGGTTTGTTGCATCTTCGCCGTCTGGGGCAGGCCGCCGGTCTGGCCGTACAAGATTGTAAACGTGCCGCCAGGAAGCTGGACCACCGATGATCCGGTCGGTGCCGTCGTGGTAGTGATGTATGGCGTGAGAGTATTGGCAGGGTCCAGCAGTACTGACTGGCCGGCAAAGGTCGTGGCATAGATGCTGCCCAACAGGTCGCAGGGATTAGAGGAAGGGGTCAGTGTCGTCCAGGTGATGACGAAGACACCGGCGGCAGCATTGGGACTGATGACGATCCGTTCGGTACCGCCGTTCGTTCCGGCGGTGCCCGTCAGGTCGTAATACCAACCAAGGGAGCTGTCTGTAAGGTTCAGGCCTGTCAACAGGTTGGTGTTCGCAGTCAGCACGCTTCGCGTCAAAGGCAGTCCCGTCGTTGATGGCGTCACGCCCGTGCCATCCCGCAATGCATACATGGTCTGCTGCTGGGTGTTGCTGAGATCACTGGTATCGAGAAACTGGCCGGTGCCAACAAAAACCCACCGGAGCGTACCGAGCCCACTGGAATCGGTACTTAATTCGATGCGTGGCGCCGTGGTGATCGGTTGCGGGTTGCCGGCACTGTCTTTAAGTGTGGCCAACAGGGTCGGTGCCAGATAGGCGGGGGTCACATTTCCGGTCGCATCCTTTGCCGGCTCTGACAGATCGAAGCGCCATACATTGCCCAGCAGATCGCCTGCATAGACCTGCTCGATGGTGCCGTCGCTAACGTCCTGGGTGTAGCCGGTGGCCTGGGTGAGGCCGGCGGGACTGGTGGGTGTCCCTACGCCAGTGCTGATGGTCTGTATCAGTGCGCCGGTCGTCGCATTCAGTACATAGAGCTTGCCAAGGCCATCCTGGCCTGAGCCGGTGTTGTCGTAGCCTGTGGTCATCAACACGACCCAGCCGTACTTGCGGGTCTTCACGATCAACGGGGCGCCATAGCTGTAGCCCATGTCGGGATCGGTGAATTCCCAAAGTACCTTCTTAGCCTGGGATGCCTCGACAGTGGCACTGCTGGTGCTATCGACCGCTGCCGGAACCGTCGTGATATCGAGCGCATAGATGCCCATGCCACCGTGGCCAAGGCCGCCCACCAGGATCGTGTGCCATTTGGATGAACTGGCCGTAGTGGCAGGTGTGGTGGTGCCGTCGCCCGTCAGGGTGAAGTCGACATCGGCAACCTGCGGCGTCTGATCCACATAGAAGTGATGGTTGTAGTTGTTTGTGGAAACACCGTTGAGATTGGCGAGTGCGGGCAGTCCATTGATCAGTGGCGTGCTGGTCGGACCCGCGTAAACCAGGCTTGGCACATAGGCAAACAGTTCGCTACCACCGCCCGTCAACGGATTGCTCGTCGAAGTTTGGAAGTCGGCTTCAAACGCATGCAGCATGCCGTCGTTGGCGCCGACATACACCACCGGTTGGCGGTTCAGTACGCTCTTGGTGAATGCGGTATAGCCGGGGTTCGCACTTTCCGTGTAGGACGGTGACAAGGCGTTCTGTACCAGCACTGCCTGGGAATTCACGATATCGTCAAGGATGTGGCTGCGTGTGCGGTAGTAGGTTCCCTCATTGCTCTTGTCGCCGCGCAGGTAGTTGACGAGAGTGGTACCAGTGCCGCCAGTAGTTACGCTGTTCAGGGCCGTCTGTTCGGCAGTCGACAAACTGGTGCCGTAACGGAAGGGTGTGCCGGCTCCGGTTGGTACGCCGGCTACGGTTGTTCCATTCCACGTGATGATGCGGCGACCGGTGTTCCAGCCCACGATCGTTGCGGGTGTGCCGGAGGTGGTCTGTGTCAGGGTATCCAGCTGGATCTGCGCATCCCAGGTGCCACTGCCGCTGACTTGCGTGACGCTCCCACCTGCGACGGCCGAAGCCACATAGCCGTAGACATCGCCATTCCATGTCACCGGGGTGTACTGGGTGGTATAGATCGGAAAGCCGGCAGCTGGTGAATAGAACGGTGCCGTGGTGGCGCTGGCTGGAACATCGGTGAGTGCGCGTGTCGCTGTCACGGCTGGTGCCGAGGCGCTTTGGGACGTCGCGGAGACATTGCTGAAGATCTGCTGCAGTCCGGACTGGATCAGGGCGGGCTGGTTGCCGGGAAAATAATTGTCCGGTCGCAGATTCAAGGCTGCCGCCGTCGAAGTATTGGTATGCCAGGTGAGGATGTTCGCCGGGGTACCCTTGTTGCCGATGTCGTTAAAGCCGCCGTACTTGGCCGCCAGCCAGTACATGCTGGGGCCTGCGCCTCCCATCTTGGTTGGATTGTAGATCTCGTTGCCGGAGGTGCCGTCGTAGCTGCCTGGCTCCAGCACATCGACGACGTAGGTCGTTACCTTTGCATAGGGTGTGTTGTTCCCTTGGCTATCGGGCAGGCTATTCCGTAGATAGTTGGTATGGGCGTAGTAGGCCAAGCCTGCCATGTTGTAGGTAGCTGTCCCTGTATCGCTTACCTCGAATGTTGTACCCAACGCGGTAACACCCAGATATTGAGCCATGTTCTTCGATGCTGCCGTGGCGCCGTTTTTTTCGATCAGCGGCAGGTTGCCCAGTTGGGTGGTATAGCCGCCGGCATCCACCGTGGTAAGCCCTGGTACGGCGAGAGCCGTCAAAGCAGCGTGGCCGGAGGAGGCGGTGGGGCCACCGTTGGTTGGTACGCTTGTGTCGAAGTGGGTATGTACGTCGCCGATCGTGAGGATCGCATTGCTCTGGCAGCGATACTGAATCGGATCATTGACGGTCGGGGTTGCTGAGACACTAGCGGGGGTGCCGCTGAAGACCGGAAATGCGGTGTCCGTGCTGTTGCCTGAGCTGCCTGCGGTAAGGCCTGTGGTGTAGGTGAGGCTAAGCTGCTGCTGCATGTAGTAGGCCAACGTGGCCCAGTACAGTTCACTCACCGTATCGTTGGTTTCATACCCATTGGCATAACCGAACTGGTTCAGATAGTTGATGACGCCGCTATTGGTGAAAGCTGCGCCGCCGGGTGCTGTTCCGTAGATGGAATCGGATTGATCCGGGTTATTAGTGAAAATACCGGTGCTCGCACTCCACTCCGAGTAGGTGTTTACTGGACTGACCGTTGGTGTAAGCGTGCGTGCGCCATAACCGTTGTAAAGGGTGGGGCCATTGTCGCGAAGCAGGGCGCGTACTACACCATTGGGTTGAGACTGCCCGTTCAAGAATGCGTACGCGGTGGCTCCCACGCGAATCTTGGTGTAGTTCTGCTGGATCAGTCCTTCGGGTTTGGCGTAGACCCCAGCGCCGACATAATCGGTAGTGTTGTGGGCCGAATTGCAATTGCTTTCCAACCCGTACGGAGAAGTCGTAAACACGGTCTTGTTCACTACGCAAACCTGGACCGCCGCGTTGTAAGTGGCCGCTATATTATTAACTTTGGAATTGCCGCTTCCCGTTGATCCAGTACTGCTGAATGAGCTGTTGTTTGAAATGACGAAGGTCGTGCCCTGCGCGGCTGATTTCAAATACACACTGCCGAGCGACGAATAGTTGGCATCACCGATAACCGTTGACGCTGCGACATTTGATGTACTGCCAATGGTCTTGTTCGGGAAATTGCCCGTCGAGCTTTGCGAGTTGAGGTTTGAACGCAAAAGCACGGTGTTGGACGTGGTATCCACGATGCGATTGCCACCAGTAAGGGCCTGACGAAACTCATCGAGTGCCGTCATGGTGGCCCAATTCAGCATGTTGCCACTCCAGTGGGAGGTGGTTGTCGTGCCGGATGTTGTGGTGCAACTCCCGTTCTTGTTCACTGCCCCGACGGGTACAAAATATCCGGTGGTTGTGGTTCCGGTGTAGTCGTAGCATTTCGCAGGGTCGAAATACCCCAGAAAGGCGGTGGCGGCTGTGTAAGCGGTGTAGCCGGTGGCATTTGTATAAGCACCGACCGTACCCGTCGGATACTCCACCGACAGCGCCAGCATCAGATTCGCCGGTACGTTGGATGTGCTGTATACGGGGGTGTCGGCCAGTGTGGTTTGTGCCTGTACGTTGCCGCCGCCCATCAGCGTCAGCATGCACACCAGCAGCGCGCAGCCCAGGCCGGAGTAGCGAAGTGGACGAAAAGACTTGGACATGGCCGTTCCCGAAATACGAGTGATTAAGCTGTGGATGCGAACGTCCTGTTCGTGTCCATGGTTGGCAAGCTGGTTCTGATGCCAATACATGGATCACCCATGTAATGTCACCACCCCAATGGTTCCGTGCGCCTGTGACGGGATCGTGCAACCCGCCGCAAGCCTTATTCAGCGCAATATGGTCTGTACGTAACCGGTGGTGCCCTTGCTGCCGGTCACCTTTACGGTCAACCGAAATGCTGCATAGGCACCTGAAACGAACGGCGGTCCGTTGTCCTTGGACTGGTTGGAGACCGATCCACCCAGGATCGACGCGCCCGGCACGACGCATGTGGTGGGGCTGGCGGCACCGCCGGCTGGGCAAAGCCGTTCGACCACGTAGGTCACCGTGTTGTCGTTGTTACCCAGCGACGGCACCGTACCGATGTTGCCGGTGGTGCCGTTCACCAGTACGTTGGGTATATCACCATCCGGACGGGCTGTTGCCGTTTGAGGTTCAGCGTAATACCCGCTGGTGGCCAGGTCGCTATCGCTGGTCGGCTCGCCGAAGTTGATATTCTGAATGGCATCCACGTAAGCGCGCTCGGCCTCTTGCACAACGCCTTGCCTGAAGGTAAGACTGCCGGCAA
Source organism: Rhodanobacter sp. MP1X3 (assembly GCF_014207165.1). Taxonomy (NCBI): domain Bacteria; kingdom Pseudomonadati; phylum Pseudomonadota; class Gammaproteobacteria; order Lysobacterales; family Rhodanobacteraceae; genus Rhodanobacter; species Rhodanobacter sp. MP1X3. The sequence continues at coordinate 76,082 of NZ_JACHCO010000010.1, forward strand.
TGGTGTTGCTGGTGTCCACCGAACGCATCAGCGCCACCGCGGCCAATAATGTGACCACCAGTACGACGATCGCGATCAGGGTGGAGATCATGCCCCTCTGCTGGTGCGGTCCACCCCGGTATCCCATGCATGTGTTCTTCAGGCTCATGTTGACTTGACTCAGTACGTTTGGGTGACAAGCGCGTTGTGGATCGGGATGGTGGTGTCGTAGACCTTGTAGCGGAATTGCGTTTGCGTGGTGATGCTGTATTGCAATGTCGACGCGAGATCCGGGAAGAGTGTCAAGGTGGTTTTGCCAACATAATCGGTCGATCGCTCCGGCAACCGGCTTTGTGCCACAACGGCCACGCGGATCGCCTTGATCTGGGCTATGGCTGCTTGTGCCGCTGCAGTATTGGCAGTGAGTGCAGCGATACCCCACGTGGTACCGACGGGTTGCACCCAGTTGTCGACGACGAAGGCAGGCTCGCCAGAGGGTCCAGTCCCATCGTGGATGCCATACAGCGTCTTGAGCTGCACGATGCCATCGGCAATCGGAATCGTGCCCGCGCCACCATTCGTCGCCCGCTGCAGGAGATCAAACGACACCAGCGAGTTGGTGGCGGGATCGACACCGAACAGGGTGAATATGGGTGAGCGGCCCAGGTCAAATAGGTTGACCGCGTTTGTCAGTCCGGTGGACGGGCTGGTGGCGGTGTTCAGAGTGAGGGTGGTGGTCGTAGTGGGAATGGGATTAGGGGTGGCGGCGAGCTGGCCAATTGTGCAGCTGCCGTTTGGCATGGTGCCCAGCACGTAATCGCTCGCTAGAAAACCGAAGGAATTACCCACAACCACGGTGGTAGCGGTGGTGCTGGTGACGCCCACCTTGAATACCTGCTGCGCGGGGTTGCCGCTGATCACGCCGATCACGTCTGGAGTGGTGGCGCCGCCACCGGCGATCAGCACGGGGAACGCAAGCGTGGTAAGTGGCCAACCGGAGGTGGCGAACGGGGCAGGCAGGGAGGTTGCCGGTAGCAACGCTGTTGCCCCCGAGGCGGCATTGATCGCGCAGCCCAGGACACTATAGCGTGAGCCCTGCACCAACCCGGAGCCGGCGCTGCGAATTTGACGCTCCAGCGCATACAGTGAATAGCTGCCGTTCTGCTGCGCATCATCGCCGCTACTGGTGGTGCGTTTATGACCTTCATACACCGCGAAAGCCGCCATGATCGCCAGCGTGCAGATGATGCTGACCACGATGCCCACCATCAGCTCGATCAGCGAAAAACCCCGGCTGCGCGTGCGCACATCAAGGGCGCGCGGGCGCCCGTTGACGCTGCCGGTCTCAGTTGCCGATATCTGAAATGGATACATAACTATGGGGACCGGTGTCGTTAGGGGCTTGCCAGCTGACGGTGACCGTAACCTGGGATTCCGTGCCTCCCGAAGTCGCCGTCGGGATAGCCATGGGCACGATCACGATGGTGGGTGGGTTGGCTGTCACGCCGGGCAGGCAATTTGTCGAGGCGGCGGCGTTGGTGCAGTCGACGGTATTGGCCCACGTCGTATAACTTGCGCCAGCGGGGGTACTGGAGTAGACGGCCAGTTTGGTCGGGTCAGATGCCCACATCTGCGCGATGACCTGGTCGGCCAGCATGGCGGCATTGGTGCGGTATTTCGCATCGCCGGCGAGTTTGATGGCCGCTGACTGCAACGAGACCATGCCGATGATGCCGATCGAGAAGATCAGCACGGCGATCATGGCGTCGAGCAGGATGAAACCTTGCTGCGTTGATCGCCACGGAAAAGGACCACAGTTTTTGATGTGTGCGCTTTTCACGGGCACCCCTGCGGGCTATTGGCGCTGAAGGTGATTTGCGGGTCGCACATGTTCACCATGCCGCCGGCAGAGATTGTGGTGACGAGGGACCGGCTGTTAGCCTGTGCGCTCGCTTGCGCGGCGGTAACGTCGATGCGGATGATCGAGGTGTTGCCGTAGTCCGTTGGACGACCCAGTGCATTGAAGGTAATGCCACCGGGTACGCCGCCGGTCATGATGGATGAATAGTTGCCGGTGATGTCGGCTACGGCGGTCGCGGCACCTACCTGCAGATTGGTTGTGTCGCCAGTGTTGACGAAACTTTGCAGGGTGCTGCTGCTGCCAGCGGGGGGCAGCGGGCAGGTCGTCACGGTAGCCGCGCTGGCTGCGGAAGTCGGTAACAGGCAGACGGTCCACTCTGCCGCACCGGCGGTGTTGGCAAACAGATAAAACCTGACGTTGGTACCGCGCTGCGATGCCTCGTTGCGCGCGAGCCGAAGACCGTTCTGGATGGACTCGGTCGCGGTGCGGATACGCGTATTGAGCGTCCACTGCTGATAGGTGGGAATGCCGATCACGAGCAGTATTCCGAAAACCGTCAGGGTGACCATCAGCTCAATCAGGCTGAAGCCTCGTTGGTCCGCCGGCTTCATTGGCAGCTTCCGCCCGGACGGTCGACCCAACAAGTGGTCGCTGCGCCCCATCCGGCCGGTACGGTGGTGGTGGCCTGGGTGTTATTGTTGTCGATCGTGAAAGTGAAGCCTGCGGTCAGACCGCCAGTATTTCCGGTAGCCGTTGCCAAGTACGCTTGATACCCGGCAGTGGCACCAGTGCCACTGGCACTGCCGGTACAAGTGATTGCGAAGTATTTGAGGGTGCTGCTCGCCGGCGCGGGTGCGCCGCATGCAGTCGTACCGTAATTGCGGTTGTCCTGGTAATACTGCTCCATGCTTACCCGGTAAGCCGCGAGGTTGTTGTATGCCTCCGAGAGCTTGCTGCGGGTGATGTAGTTCTTGTAGACGGGAAGAGCGATGGCGGCGAGGATCGCAATGATTGCGACAACGATCATCAATTCGATCAGCGTGAATCCGGCTGCCGGCTCGCGATGTGTGTGCATCGAGTTCATGGATCGCCCCCGTCTGGTGTTGATGCTGACTGATTTTTCACCGGATGTTGTCCGATGAACCCCTGGTGCCCCGGTCGACCCACATGTGTAGTGGATCGCCGCCTCATTTTCACTTGCAGGCAAGACGATTTGAACTACCGTTTATCGGGGAAAAGTAGCCATTCGTCGCAGAAATCTTGATGACCTTCACAGATCAACATGCTTCGCATGTTTTTACGACCAGCGTCTGGCGAGATGTGCACAGGCATTTTTCAGCACAGCGGCAGTCACGAGTCTCTGCTCCGCATTATTCCGGTTGAACAGCAACGAGCGTCTGGCAGCACCGCTTTGTTCACTGTCGAGGCCGCGGGTGCAACCGGAAACAGGATGCGGTAGTTGCGGATCTCCGCGTCGCAATTGAACGGGTGCATCGAATTGTCGACGAGGTTAATGGATCGCGTGCCACGGCGGTTTGCTCCTGGCGATGCCGGAAAATACGGCATACTTCCCACATGCGTGACTCTCGCCCTGTCAGCGGCCCGCGCCGCTCTGCCGAACACGGTTCTTTGCCGGATTTCTGCAATTTGCCCATGATGTTCGCGCTGCTGGTGATCGCAACGCTTACCGCGACTACGATGTGGTTGGCATCGGACAGTCGACGAGATTGGAACAGTTACAGCATCGGCATTCTGTTCGCGACATGGCTGGCTCTGGTAATCGGGCTGGTGCTGTGCGCGTTGCGTTCGCTGCTGCAGCGACTGCCCGGAAAGATGCCTTATGTAGGAACGTGGCTGGTGATCATGCCGATCGTGGCCGGCGCCAGCATGGTGGCACACGAATTCAATGACGCTCTGCAGTTGCAATTGGTGCAGAGCAACTTGGGTATCTTTGTGCGCGACAACGTGGCGGTCGCGGCCTTGCTTGGCGCGGGGATGCTGCGCTACTTCTATGTGCTGGCGCAGTGGCAGGCACGGCTGGCGGCCGTCACGCAGGCGCAGGTCGAGGCGTTGCAAGCGCGCATCCGCCCGCACTTCCTGTTCAACAGCATGAACACGGTAGCTGCGTTGATCCGGATCGACCCGGCTGCGGCCGAGCGCACGGTGGAGGACCTGTCCGAGCTTTTCCGCGCCGCGCTCGGTCAGCACGACACCGGCGATGGCACGCTCGGTGACGAGTTGGCGCTGGTCGAGCGCTACCTCGCTATCGAACAGTTGCGTCTGGGGGCTCGTCTACACGTGAGGCGTGAACTGGATGACCTGCCTGCCGACTTTCCATTGCCACGCCTGCTGCTACAGCCGTTGGTGGAGAACGCGGTGCGCCATGGTGTTCAGCCGCTGCGCGAAGGCGGCGACGTGACCTTGCGTGGACAACGCGATGGAAAGGGAGTGCGTATCGAGATCTGCAATCCGCTGCCAGTGACACCGCCGGAGGCTGGCAACGGTCATGGTCTGGACAGCGTGCGGCAACGCGTTGCTTACCGATACGGGCCGCTGGCGAAAGTACAGGCCGGACCGCAGGGTGATCGCTTCGTGGTGCTGATGCAATTACCAGGGCCATCTTCGTGATGCACATGGGGATTGTCGTCAGCGACTAGTCAATATCGCGTGCATCTGGGTAGATGGTTGTGACGACCGACGCAGAGTTCGTCATGCGCGCCGCGTCGGACGTTTGAGTCTGGGGACGCAGAGACGGGTGGCACAGGTCTCGACCCATTGCCGCAGCAGGTTGTGGGTCGGCACGGGTCAGTTGCAGCCGCGCATCGGCATCGGTGCCGGACTGGGTTACGGTCTGGATTGAGCTATCGAGTTCGAACAGTAGGCGGTGGTGTCGCCGCGGATCAAGCTCTGCACCCAGAAGAACGAGGCGAAACGTGCGCCTCGCGTGCCGACGCATTGATCTCGAGGCCATGCACGCGTTGCTCGCCGATCGGGTCGTACTGGGTGGGGTTGGTAGGATCCTGCGCCAGCGGCTTGGTAACCGTGATGCGGTATAGCGCGCTGGTCAGAATCAAACGCTCGTCGAGCAGGCTCCACTTTGTGCCGATCTCGGCCGCGTGCGCCTTCTGAGGTTCGAGATCGGGATTGTCCCGGCTGTTGGCCGAGCTGCTGAAGGTGGGCGCATTGCCGCCCGGTGGCTCCCGCGACATGGCGAAATTGACGTAGATGCTCCCGTTGGCAGTCGGTTTGTACAACACCTCGAGCTTGTAGTTAGGCAGCTTGCCCGAGACGCGGGTGTCGGTGCTCGGCACGATGCTGCCGGCCTGCAACGTACCGCACGCGGTCGTGGTCTTATTGCCACACAGACCACCATGCTGGTGAAATCGGTGCTGTAGTGATCCAGCTGTGCGTCGGCATTGATCTACTAGTTCTGGCTGAACTTCAATGGTGTCGAGCAGATGGGCTGCTTCGGTATTGGTCTGGCTGCTGTCGAGGCACATGCAACGGGGTGCCGCTGGACAACCGGTTTATTGAAATCGGAAGAACGCTGTCCGGGTGGCAAGCTAAGGCTGGTCATACGTATACAAAGGTGGCGATGCCACCTCATATGTCAGTCCACATTCGCAGCAGGTTGTGATAACTGCCGGTGAGGCTGATGCGGGCGGCTTCATCGGCGCCGGTCGCGGTCAATCGCTGGATCGCGTTGTCCAGATCGAACAGTAGCGTGCGCTGGCCATCGTCGCGGACCATGCTTTGCACCCAGAAGAAACACGCCAGGCGCACACCCCGGCTAACCGGCGCGACACGGTGCAGGCTGCTGGCTGGGTAAAGCACCATGTCGCCAGCCACCAGCTTGATCGCCTGTGAGCCGTAGGTGTCCTCGATCAGTAGCTCACCACCGTCATAGCTGTCCGGCGGTGCGAGAAACAGCGTGGCGGAAAGATCGGTGCGGATTTTCGCGCCACTGCCGGGCATCAACCTGATCGATCCATCCACGTGATTGCCGAAGTGCATGCCGTTTTCGTAGCGGTTGAACATCGGCGGATAGACGCGGTTCGGCAATGCCGCGCTGATGAAGAGCGGCAGCCGTTCCAGCACACTAAGTACCATGCCGCCCAGTTCCGCTGACAGGGCTGACACTTCCGCAATCTGCAGATTCTGTTTGACGTGCACACCCTGATGGCCGGCCGTTACTCGGCCGTCCATCCACGGCGCGTCCGCAGCCGCCAGTTTTTTACGGAAATAGCTCAGCTGCTCGCTGTCGAGCACCGCCGGTACGTGCACCAGCATGGTCCGAGTGCTCCTTAGAACTTGTAAGTGTAGGTCACCATCGTGGTGCGTCCGATTGCCGGTACCGAACGTCCTCCATCGGATGCAATCAATGCATCGAAGTATTTCTTGTTGGTGAGGTTGAGTACGTTCAGGCGAATATCATAGCTGGGCTGATGATAGGCCAGCGTGCCATCCCAGCGCGTGTAGCCACCCACGCTCACAACGTTGGTGTTGGCCGCATAGCGTTGTGACATGTAAGACGGACCGCCACCGGCTTCCCAGTGACCGGCAAAGGCGTAGGTGGACCACAGCGTTGCCGTGTTGCGTGGGGTGTTGGCGGGGACATTGCCCTGCGTTCCATCCGCCGCCTTGAGGACCTTGGCGTTCATGTAGGTATAACCGGCGAACACCAGCCAGTGTTCGTTGATGTGGCCACTGGCACCCACTTCTCCACCACGGATGCGGATGTTGCCGTCGAGCACGTACTCGCCGGTGGAGGTCTGGGTGCGCGCGTTGGTCTGCTCGACATCGAACAGGGCGGAGGTGAGCTGTAGCGTGTCCTGAACAAGATTCCACTTGCCGCCGATCTCATACGAGCGGTTTTTTTCCGGCGCCAGATCCTGGGTGCCGTTGGTGACGGTGAGGGTTTCCAGTGAAGGATCGAACGACGTGCCATACGACGCGTAGTACGACTGGGTCTCGCTGGGCTGGAAGATCAGTCCGGTACGCACACTGGTGAAGTACACCGTCTGGGTCGCGTACGAAGGCAGCGATATCGAGTTGGTGATGTCTGCCTTGAAGCGATCGCGGCGCAAGCCGGCGACGAGGGTCCACTGATCGCTCAGCTTGGCCGTGTCGTTGACGTATACAGCAGCGGTGTCGGCGGTGGAGTCGGCGCGGTTGCCAATCGTCGTGGTGACATTCGAAGGGGTCGCTTCTTCCACAGGATTCACCAGTGACAGCAGCGGCAGCCCATTGCGCGTGGTGGCCTGATTGTCATAAGTCTCGTGAGCCAGTTCCACACCACTGACCAGGGTGTTCTGGACGCTGCCGATATTGAACTTGGTGACCAAGTCGGTCTGGCTGTCGAGGATCCTGTCGTGAATGACGCGGTCGTGGCTGGCCAGTTGCACGTACAGATCCTGCAGTGGGAGCGTGGTTGGATTGCCAGCCGTCTTGTTCAACGTCACTCCATTGGCTGTCACTACGCTGTTAGCCGCGGTCTCGCGCGCATTGGTCGTGTACTCGCTGTAATTCAGCTGACTGCGCAAGCTGACATCGGATGAAAAGCTGTGCTTCAGGCGCGCATTGAAACTGTTGACGTCCTGGTTGGTGCGGTCGTCGGTCAGGCCGTAGAAATTGTCGTGGCTTACATTCGCCGGCCGGCCGTTGATTGGCGGAAAACCATAGTCGGGCATGTCATGGTTACGTTGCAGCAAGGCCGACAGGGTGATTTCAGTGGGTGTGCCGATGCCGAAACGAAATGACGGCGCAAAGCCGTAGTCCTGATTGGACAACACGTCGCGGGTGGAGTGGATATCCTGGCCAAAAACGTTCAGCCGCATGGCGGACGTGTCGGAAAGTGGCTGGTTGAAATCGGCGCTCGTCCGGTAGTGGTCGTCTGTTCCGACGGTGGCGGACACCTGCCCGAAGGCCTTGAGCTCAGGCTCCTTGCTTACCTGATTGATCACGCCGCCCGTCGATCCTCGACCAAACAGCATCGAGGAGGGACCTTTGAGTACTTCAATGGCGGACAGATCGAAGGTGTCACGGTAGTACTGGCCTGAGTCGCGAAAGCCGTCCAGATAGATATCGGTGCGCGCCGAGAAGCCATGCAGGTTGATGTTGTTGCCGATCTGGCCGCCTTCGGCACCACCGATTGTGATGCCGGGTACGTTGCGTAACGCGTCCTGGAACGACGTTGCACCTTGCGCATCCATCAGATCCCGGTTGACCACCACTACCGACTGCGGGATATCCCTCAGCGCCATCGGAATCTTGGCACCAACGCTTGAGCTGTCGGCATCGTAATCACTGCCGATGACGCTGCCTGTAACCTTGACCGTACTCAACGTTTTTGTGGATGTTGACTCTTTTTGCGACGGGTTATTCGCAGTGTCCTGTGGCGAGGCACTGGGATTTGCCTGCGCAAATGCAGTGACGGGAAGGGCAAGAACCAACGTGAGTGCGGCATGCAACGGGGAAGTGCGTAGGTGTAAGGGCATTCGTCTGCAACCTTGTCGTAAAGGGTGTTGTGTCACGGCTAGTTGATGGGTGAGGCTGCAAAGCGGGTTGTTGCAGTCCGCTATTGAACACTAATATAAATGCGAATCATTCCTATTGTTACATGGATAAACGCTTGGTGAATAGCCATCGCGCCACGGTTCACGTCACAGGAACCTGCCGCTGATTGAAATGCCCGCACACGACAGGCCGTTGAATGGAGCGCCTTGCGATTTCCTGCCGCGAGCTTTGGACTCTTGCCGCCATCCGGACAAATGCGCCGCTGGCGCAGTTAGGGGTTACAGGGCATTCCATTCAAGACCCAGCAAAAAGGCCCCGCATTTCCGTGCGGGGCCTTCGATTTCACGCTGCTTACCTCAAGCGACCATTGATTCAGGTATTACCAGATCTTTACCTGAGTCTCTGGCGGACGCACCATCGTGTCGCCGGCCTTGCACTCGAACGCCGCAGCGAATGCCGGCATGTTTGACGGTGCACCCATCGCGCGCAGCCCCATCGGTGCATGCGGGTCGGTGTTGATGCGCAGGATCGAGGTTTTCTCGCGCATGTTGCCGCGCCAGACGCGGGCCCAGTTGAGGAAGAAGCGCTGGTCTTCGGTATAGCCGTCGATCTTCTGGCTTGCCTCGGTCGGGTTGGCTTTCAACACCGTCTGCAAGGCGTCATAGGCGACGTTGAGGCCGCCCAGATCGGCGATGTTCTCACCCAAAGTCAGCTTGCCGTTGACGTGCAGGTCCGGCTTGTCCTTGAGCGGCGCATAGTCATCGAACTGCTTGACCAGTTTGTCGGTGCGTGCCTCGAACTTGGCCTTGTCATCCTTGGTCCACCAGTCTTTCTGATTGCCATCGCCATCGAACTGAGCACCCTGGTCGTCAAAACCGTGGCTGGATTCGTGACCGATCACGGCACCGATGCCGCCGTAGTTGATCGCATCGTCGGCCTTGGCATCGAAGAACGGCGGCTGCAGGATCGCGGCCGGGAAGTTGATCGTGTTGTCGCTCGGGTTGTAATACGCGTTGACCGTCTGCGGGGTCATGCCCCATTCCTTGCGGTCGGTCGGCTTGCCGATGTGGCCGATATCGTAGTCGTAGTTGAACTTGCCGGCGGCCAGAATATTGGCGTAGTAGTTGTCCGGCTTGATATCCAGGCCAGACCAGTCACGCCACTTGTCGGGGTAGCCAATCTTTGGCAGGAACTTGTTCCATTTGTCGATCGCCTTGGCCTTGGTGTCGGCGCTCATCCAGTCGAGGTTCTCGATGCGTGCCTTCAGTGCGTTGCGTATGTTGGTCACCAGCTCCTCGGCGCGCTGCTTGGCTTCCGGGGTGAACTCCTTGGCGACATACAGCTGGCCCAGGGCTTCGCCCATGCTGGCGTTGACGGCGCCCAGCACGCGCTTCCACTGCGGCTTTTGCTGCGGCTGACCGGCCAGGGTGGTGCCGTAGAAGGCAAACTTGTTGTCCTGGAAATTCTTGCTCAGGTACGGCGAGGCATCGTCGATCGCGTGGAAGCGCAGATAGGCCTGCCACTGATCGATCGGCGTGCTGGCCAGCATCTTGTCGAACTGGGCGAAGAACTTCGGCTGCGATAGCGAGAAGCCGTTGTCGATCTTCAGGCCCTGGGCGTCGAAGAATTTTGCCCAGCTGAAGTGTGGCGTGACCTTGTCGGCTTCCTTGACGCTGACGAAGTGGTACTCGTTCTTGATGTCGCGCTCTTCCACCGGCGACAGCGAGGCCGCGGCCAGCGCGGTTTCGAACTTCAGCACGTCATCCGCCTGCTTCTTGGCGTCGGCTTCGGACACGCCGGTCAGCTCAAGCGTCTTGGCGATATAGGCGACGTAGGCGTCGCGGATGTCCTTGTATTCCGGCTTGGTGTAATAGTCCTTGGTCGGCAGGCCCAGGCCGGCTTCGTTGGCGAAGCCGATCTGCATGTCGGCGTGCTTGAAGTCGCCGCCGGAACCGAACTGGAACACCTGCATATCGCCATCGGCGTAGCTCTTGGTGATGAAGTCCGCCACATCGGTACCATTCTTGAGGGCGGCAATGGCATCGAGCTTCGGCTTGACCGGATCGAAGCCGTTCTTCTCGATGGTCGCCTCGTCCATGCCGGAGTGGTACAGCCAGCCGATCTTCTGTTCGATCGAGCCGGCCTTGGCAGAATCGGCGTTCTTGCTGGCGTCATCGACGATGTCGTGCTGGGTTTTCAGGCTCTTCTCATTGAGCATATTGAACGCGCCCCAGCTGCTCTGGTCGGCAGGAATCGGGTTGGCCGCGATCCATTTGGCGTTGACGAAGCCGTTGAAGTCCGCGCAGGCCTTGAGGCTTGGATCGAGCTCACTGACGTCGAAGATGCTGGCGACTGCCGTGGTTGCGGCCGCAGCCGGCGCGGCGCTGGCACTCGGTGCTGGTGCGGTAGCCGCCGGAGCAGGGGCGGGCGCGGCGGCCTGTTCGTCGCTCTTGCCGCAGGCGCTGAGTGACAGGGCGAGGCTTACGGCCAGAGCCAGGGGCTTCAAGTACTGCTTCGTCATGGATTTCCCTCTGTAGTGATGTCGCCCGTTGGGCGAATAGCGTGGTGATTCACTGGCGGCGGGTTGCCTGATGCCTCGCAAAACGCAGCCGTACCTGCCGACGCTAGGCTAAACGTCATGGACGAGACAGTGTCAAAGGTCAGGGGTGGTCCCCTACCTATCAAAAGCGGCACACATTGGTGCTTTTTACGCTTCGGCCACCCGGCTGTTAGCCCCTGTCATTTTTGGGGTCTTTAATACCTGGTGTTGCCATTCGCATGCTCGGAGTCAGTGCGGGCTGGCAGCGAGTTTTGCCCTCTGACCTGGATCAAGCCGTATTACCGGATACGCGCCGACGTACTGCACGGCGTACCATGGTGAGCGTTCGAAGAAGAATTCCAGACGCGCCGCGGAGTCGGCTGCAAAGGCTGGATCGTCGTGCAGCTTTTTCTCGAACTCGGTCTTCAGCGCCGGATCTTTTGCAAGCATCTCGCGCGCCAGTTTTTCGACCACTCGCGACTCGCCATATTCCTTGGTTTCGAAGATCGCGTTGAGAAATCCCCAATGCAGCAGCGAATCCGGTGCCTGCGGTTCGAGCAGGTTGATCGCCACGTTGGCAGCGCGCTGGTCCAGCGGCACGATGACTGAGCCAACTGGCAGCGTCACGTCGCGGGCTACGGTGCGCAGAGAGAAATCGCGCAGCATCAAATGCCCTTCGAACGGCTTGTCCGCCCACTTCGGATGATCAAGCTGATAGCTCTCGGCGTGGATCGTCAGCGCATGATCGAGGCGCTGATAGCGGATGCCGTGCGCGTCGAGCTTGTCGATGATCGCGGTCCACTGTGCGGGTATCGCATAGGCGGCCGGCGGCGTAATCGAAAGATCGGGTAACAGGCTGTTCCAGTTCTCGATGGCATACGTTTTTGGCTGGGTCGGGTCGTACTGGATCCAGTTGCTGTTAGAGATGTCGCTATGCATGATGCTGAACGCGTAACCCTTCAGCTCGAACGGCGTGGGCTGCGGGTCAGGCTTGAAAGTCAGCGGCACGCTGGCTTGCGCCTCGTGCGCACGCACCACGACATTCGCATCCGCTTTTGCCGTCGCGGCCAAGAGCGCGGAGGGGTGCTGGTTGATCTGCTCCAGCATCAGTTCGACCAGGTCAATGGTTGCCTGCACGCGGTTGCCGTAAGGCTTGAGCATGTGGGTTTCGATCAGTAGCGCAGGGCGGTTCTGCAGCGCTGCGTAGCCGGTTGAAAAGCGCGGACCCGAACCGAAGTTGGTGATGCCCTTGCGCGGATCGCGGCCGTCCTTGAACTCCAGATAGATCGAGGCGAGGTGACCGCGCTTCTCGTACGCAGGCATGGCGTGATCGACAATGGCATCGTGCTGCCACGCGCTCACCGCGGGGTCGAGCTTGTGAGGATCTTCGGTGTACCAGGTCAGGTCGTACTGATAATCGGCACCGTCGGTAGTGTGCACATCGATCAGGAAATCAGGCAGCCATGTCTGCCACAGTTTCAGCCAAGCCAGCATTTCCGGTGCGTCGGCCTTGACGTAATCGCGGTTGAGGTTGAGATACTGCGACTGGCCTCGAAAGCCCATGCTCGCCGGGCCGTTCTGGTTGATGCGGTTATACGGCGTCGAATTCTCATGGCCGTCCACGCTGAATACCGGGATATAGACGAGCACCAGATGATCGAGCAGGTGCGGGTACTTGTGCGCGATCGCGATATCGCGCAGCAGCATCAGGCCCGCATCCTTGCCCTCGATCTCGCCGGGATGGATGCCAGCCTGCAGCAGTACCACCGGCTTGTCGGCCTTGCGCGCGGCAGCGGGATCAAACGTGCCGTCGCCGCTGGCGATCACCACCGTCATCGGTCGACCTTCCGGCGTGGTGCCAAAGGTCTGTAGACGGATCACGCCTGGCGCTGCCTGCTGCAGGCGCTGCAGGTAGGCTAGCGTGTCGGCGTAGCTCGGCGTCGTGTGGAACTTGGCGGCTTCGGCCGGCGTGGTCCAGTCGCCCGCATTTGTACCCGTGGCGTGCGTGGTCATGGTGACGATTCCCAACAGAATGGATAGCAGCATCAGACGTGCAGGCAAGCGCGACATCATGGGTACTCACGTGCATCGTCATGCGGCAACGTGGCTGGTGACGCAGGCAGGGTCTCCGGGGCTACGGCACCGCCGGAAATGATGAAAGCCATCGCCTGATCCATCGTCCAGTCGGTCGGCGTCAGCTCGTCCAATGGCACCACCACCAGATAGCCGCCGGTGGGGTTGGGCGTGGTCGGGATAAAGACCGAGGCCATTTCACGACCGCTGCCGTCCTCGGCCATCACCCGGGTAACGAAGCCGACCACCTTCATGCCGCGGCGGGGAAACTCCACCAGTACCACGCGCTGCACGCCGGAAGGTTTGTTCTGCAGTACCGCCATCAGTTTCTTGGTGCCGCCGTAAATCGTCTGCACGACCGGGATTCGTGCCAGCAGTCCGTCGAAGGCGTTGATGAAGCGCTGGCCAATCACCCGGTTGGCCACAAAGCCCAGCAGGTAAAGCGCGCCCAGCGTGATCAGCAACGCGACGATGAACACCAGCCACTCGGCGTTGAGCGCGGTCGCGGCTTTCGGCGCCACCAGCGCCAGCGCGCCGAGCAAGGCGCTGACCATCGGTGCGCCGATGCCGGCCAAAAGGCTCAACACAAACTTGAACACCAGCCAGGTCACCCATAGCGGGATAAAGGTAAGCAGGCCGGTCAGCAGGTAACGTTTGACGCGCAGAGGGGGCATCGAAGGATTCGGTTAGAGGACGAGACTGGCATTGTAAGGGAGGTACGCGTCCGGCACCGGCCACGTGTTTTCGATTCAATCAACGTCATGAATAGCGCCGCGGGTCGCAGGTCGCGTCAGAATTCCTGCCGTGCGCTGTGATTTTTTTTGCGCTCTCGCGAATCATGGATGGAACCTTGGGGAATATCCGCGTCGATGACCGCCAGACACCACCAGCAACGCTTTGAATCCCTGCTGCAACAGCATCGCGGCATCGTATTCAAGGTGGCAGCGCTTTACAGCCGCAGCGTGGCCGATCGCGATGATCTGATGCAGGAGATCAGTACGCAGCTGTGGCGCTCTTTCGGTAGCTACGACGAAGCGCGGGCGAAGTTCTCCACCTGGATGTATCGCATCGCGTTGAATGTGGCCATTTCGCAGGCGCGGCGCGAGCGTTGGTCCGAAGGCGAACGTTTCGAACCGCTGGAGGCGCGCCATCTGGAAACGGTCGGCGGTGGTGAATCGATCGCGGAACCGGACGAACGCTTGACCGCGCTGTATGCCTTTATCGGCCAGCTCGATGAACTCAACCGTGCGCTGATCTTGCTGTATCTCGAAGACCGCAGCTACGACGAGATCGCCGACGTACTCGGCATCAGCGAAACCAACGTGGCGACCAAGATCAATCGCATCAAACACAAGTTGCGCGGACAGATGGCCGGCGCGGCAATCACTGGAGCATGACCATGGAACTCGACGAGATGAAATCGACTTGGCAGGCGCTTGATCGCAGGCTTGGACAGCAGCATGCGCTTAACCTTCAACTGTTTCGCGAGAGCATGCTGGACAAGACTCGGCGAGGGCTACGGCCGCTGATCCTCGGTCAGATGATGCAAATCGCGGTAGGTGTCTGGGTGATGATACTTTTTGCGTCTTTCTGGGTTGCCCATCGTGACAGCGGGCACCTGATGTTTTGCGGTTTGCTGGTGCATGCCTACGGATTACTGCTGGTGGTTTTTGCGGCACGCAATCTCCACCTCATCAATCGCATCGACTATGACGCGCCGGTGGTAGAAATTCAGCGACGTTTGGGCGAATTGCGAGCGTGGAGGATGTCCATCGAGGCCCCGGTTTTTGCTGTCAGTGGCTGCTTTATATGGATACCCGCCGTACTAGTGCTATTTCGAATGGCGGGTGCCGATGTGTGGATGAACGCGCCATCGGTCGTCTGGATTTTTATCGCCAGCGGGTTCGTTTGTCTGGCAGCCGTTTACGGCGTGGTGCACTGGTCTCGCCGGCCCGGTCGCGAGCGCATCAGGAAGGCGCTGGACAATGGCAATGTCGGTAGCAGCATCCGCCGCGCGCAGGCCGCAGCGGAGAACATTGCACGCTTCGAACAGGAATAGTTGCAACAGGGTTTCTGTTGACCGCCTCGCGATACGTACTTGCATCCCTCAATCACCGCGCGATCTGGCGTACGGCCGGTGAATCCTGCTGTCCGGATTTCGCTTCGAGACCACCATGACTTACTACTCTGCAACCGTCGCGGTTGCGCAACCCGCTGCGCAACGGAACATATCGCTGGGCTACCTGAGAGCCTTCCTTATAGGCGTGATCTGGATGCAATACGCTTTGCTTCAGACGCATCTCCCTACGATTGCGAAGATTGTGCTTGTCTGGGCCGGGGCGGTTGGATTGAGTTGGGGCATTGCTGCGATGTTGCGCCGTGTGCCTGCGGTTTCACGGATACTGTAGGACCGGTCAACGCGCCTTCGGCTTCAGCCGCACGTACACCTGCTTGCGTACACGAGCGATCACCTCGCCTGACGCGGTAACGACATCGGTCTCGAACCAGTGCAGCACCTTGCTGCCGTCGGCGGCTTCGGCGCGCAGCTGGTCGACCACAGCCGGATCGAGCTTGAAGTGCGCATACACATCTTCACGACCCGGTGCGACGAAGTCGATCGCGCCAGCCTTATCCCAGACGAAGTAGTCGTTGCCGAGCTGGTGCATCACCAGCAGCATCCAGAACGGGTCGGTCATGGCAAACAAATTGCCGCCGAACTGGCTGCGCACGTAGTTGCGGTTCCACGGGCGTAGCCGCAGCACGACCTTAGCCTCGCTGTAGTCAGCGCTGATGCTCTGCACGCGGATGCTGTTGAAGAGGAACGGCGGCCACAGGTTGAGCACGCGGCGGAAGGTGGATGCTTTCATCGGGCCGTTCCAGGCAGATCATCGTGGACCGCCATCAAAACAGCATCGAGGCCATCTTGCGACGATAGCGGCTGACCAGCTCGGCATCGTCGAGTATGGTGAATGCGGCGATCAGACGTTTCTTGGTCTGATGGTCGTTCCACTCGCGTGCCCCCTTGAGGACGATCAGAAATTCGTCGAGCCCTGCTTCCGGATCATCTTCCAGCAGCAGACGAACGCCGAGCAGATCGTGCGCGGCCCAGTCGCTGGCATCGGTGGCGATGCGCTGGCGCAGTTCCGCCATCGTTGGCGCTCCTTCCAGTGCGCGTGCCAGATCGAGCTGACTGCGCAGGCGTTGTGCACGTGGGTCGATGGCCAGGTTGGCCGGCAGGGCGGTGAGCTCGGTTTCGGCGGCGTCGGCCTGGCCAGCGCGCATCAGCACCAGCGCCAGTTCGAGCTTCAACTCGGCTTTGTCGGGCTCGGCAGCGATGGACTGCTGCAGTCGGATAAGAGCCTGCTCGGGCGTTTCCTGTTCGGCGTCATCGACGCCCTCCGGTTCCGGCGCGGCCTCAAGCGGCTGCACGTGGCGTGAGAGGAATTCGCGCAGCTGACCTTCGGGCAGCGCGCCGGCAAAGCCGTCCAGCACCTGACCGTCCTTCACCAACATCACGGTGGGGATGCTGCGGATGCCGAACATCCCGGCCAACTCCTGTTGCGTGTCCACGTCGACCTTGCCCAGCCGGAACGCACCGTTGTATTCCA
Organism: Rhodanobacter sp. MP1X3; assembly: GCF_014207165.1. Lineage (NCBI taxonomy): Bacteria > Pseudomonadati > Pseudomonadota > Gammaproteobacteria > Lysobacterales > Rhodanobacteraceae > Rhodanobacter > Rhodanobacter sp. MP1X3. Next base: position 92,658 of record NZ_JACHCO010000010.1, read on the forward strand.
CGGCGAGCTTTTCCAGCATTGGGCCGAGCGTCTTGCAAGGCTCGCACCAGGTGGCCCAGAAATCCACCAGCACCGGCGTGGTCATGGAGGCCTGGAGCACCTCGGCTTCGAAGCGTTGCTGATCCACATCGAAAACATGGGAAGAGGCAGCAGTTTCAGTCACGGGAATTTCCATCTCGGCGGATACAGTTCAGTCGGTAGTAGTGTCAGATCGGGGCAGCGCCAAGCATATCAAGCCCGTTGGGCGGTGCTTGCGGTTCAGCGCGAGTGCGCCAGATTTGCGAGAATCAGTCAGTCCACCAAGTCCAAGTCATGGCAAGAGCATCGAGTGCATGAGCACGACGTCACCTGAAGCACTGCAAATCTGCGAGGAGTGCGATACGGTTCACCGCCGTCGCGCGATGACGCATGGCGAAGTGGGCAAGTGCGCATGCTGCGGGGCGACGCTGGAGCATTATCACAGCCTCGATCCGAACGCGATGCTGGCGTTGGTGCTGACCGCTTTTGTCGTATTCATTCAGGCCAACCTATGGCCGATCGTCACGCTCGGCCTCAACGGTCGTCAAAGCAGTACCACGCTGTGGGGCGCGATTATTGCGATGTGGCAGGAGCAGGCACAGGTCATCGCGGTGATAGCAGCGGCCACGCTGTTCTTTTTTCCACTGGTGAAGATGCTGTCGATCGGCTGGCTGCTGTGGTTCGCACGTCAGCATCGCTGCGCACCGGGTTTTGTGCCGATCATGGTGACCTTGCATTACATCGGACCCTGGACCATGAGCGAGGTGTTCGTTCTTGGAGCGCTGGTGGCGATCGTCAAGGCCAAGGTCTATTTCGACGTGATGGCGGACCCGGGCATCTATGCTTACGCCGTGCTGACGGTGTTGATCACCATCTTTGCCCGGGTCGATATGCGTGAGCTGTGGAATATGCGCATGAAGGAATCGGTATGAGCGCAACCGAAAAGGCGCAAGCGCTGCCACGTGCGGCGGATCTGGGATTGGTCGGCTGCCACGTCTGCCGGCTGGTTTGTCGTGAGGCGCCAGACGATGACGGCGGTATGGAATGCCCGCGCTGCGGCTCTGCGCTGCATCGGCGCAAGCCGGCCAGTTATACGCGCACCTGGGCGCTGCTGCTGGCGGCTTTCATGATGTATGTGCCAGCCAACCTGCTGCCGATCATGCGTACGGCCAGCCTCAATGACGTGGACGACAACACCATCCTCAGCGGCGTAAAGGAGCTGTGGGTCAACGGTTCGGGGGATCTTGCGGTTATCGTCTTTGTCGCCAGCATCATGGTGCCCATGCTGAAATTCCTGGTGCTTGGCACGCTGCTGATCAGCAGCCAGCGCCGCACCGACTGGGCGCAGCTGCAGCGGGCCAAGTTGTACCGGCTGGTGGAATTCATCGGCTACTGGTCGATGCTGGACGTTTTTGTGGTGGCGCTACTGTCGGCGCTGGTGCGTTTCAACGTGTTGAGCCGGGTCGAGCCTTTGCCTGGCGTGATTTTTTTCGGCCTGACCGTGGTATTGACCATGCTGGCTTCGATGAGCTTCGACCCCCGGCTGATATGGGATAGCAGAGATAGCGATGACTGACGAAAGCAGCAACGAACTGGGCAAACCCGAACGCGATGAGCTGCCGCGTCCGGTGGTCAAGCGCCGCCGGCGCTTCAGCGCATCGCTGATCTGGCTGGTGCCGGCGCTGGCGGCGGTGATCGGTATTTCATTGATCATCAACAGCCTGCTGCAGGCCGGTCCGGAGATCACCATCACCTTCCTGACGGCCGAAGGCCTGGACGCCGGCAAGACGCCAGTGAAATACAAGAATGTGGTGATCGGCAAGGTCGACAAGATCAGCCTCAGCGAGGACCGTTCCCATGTGAAGGTTCGCGTGGCACTGGAGAAAAGTGCCAAGAGCTTTGCCACCGATGGCACGCGTTTCTGGGTTGTGCGGCCGCGTATCGGCATCGGCGGCGTGTCCGGCATTGATACCTTGTTGTCGGGTGCTTTCATCGGTGCCGACGTCGGCGATTCGCAGACGTCGCAGGAAGACTTCCAGGGCCTGGAGACACCGCCAGCGGTAAACCACTCCGCGCCTGGTCGCAGCTTCGTGCTGCACAGCGATGATCTGGGCTCGCTGGATATCGGTTCGCCGGTTTATTACCGGCGGATCCAGGTCGGTCGCGTCGTGTCGTATCGGCTGGATGGGGATGGCAAAGGCGTCTCGATGCAGATATTTATCGATGGGCCTAACGACAAGTTTGTGACGACTTCCACGCGCTTCTGGAATGCCAGCGGTGTGGACGTTTCGCTCGGTGCTGATGGGTTGAAACTCAATACCGAGTCGCTGGCAACCGTGATCGCCGGTGGCATGGCGTTTCAAGACCCCGCAGGCCCGCACGACAGCACGCCTGCGGGCCAGGATGCCCAGTTCCAGCTGTTTGCCGACCAGGGCACCGCCATGGCACCGCCCGATGGCACGCCGCACTACATCCGCATGCGCTTCGAGAAATCCATGCGCGGGCTCGATGTCAATGCGCCAGTGGAATTCCTCGGCGTGAAGATCGGCAACGTGGTGTCGGTCCGCCTCGATTACGACGAGAAGACGCAGAGCTTCCCGCTGATCGTTGGCGCAGTGGTTTATCCGCAGCGCCTGGGCAGCGCGTACGACAAGCTGCAGGCGCTGGCAAAGGCACAGGGAGACAACCCGGACATGACGCAGATGATGAGTCGACTGGTCGATCACGGCCTGCGGGCGCAGGCGCGCACCGGTAACCTGCTCACCGGCCAACTCTATATCTCGATGGACTTCATAAAGAACACGCCCAAGGTGGCTTTCGACATGAATGCCCGGCCGTTGATGATCCCGACCGCAGCCGGCAGCTTCGACAAGCTGCAGGAGCAGGCAGCCGAGATTGTCGACAAGATCGACAAGATCCCGTTTGAGGCGATCGGCAACAACCTCAACCAGACCCTGGCCGGGCTCAGCGCGACACTGAAACAGGTCAACGGCAAGACGCTGCCCGAGCTCGACACCACCATGAAGGGTGTGCAGAAAACCGTTAACACAGCAGGTGACGCACTCTCCGGCGATTCGCCGTTGCAGCAGAATTTGGGCAACACGCTGGAAGAAGTGCAGCGGACGGCACGTTCATTGCGTGTGCTGGTCGATTATCTGGGCGATCATCCCGAGGCGCTGATCCGCGGGCGTCGCCCCGATGCGAAGCCAGCCCCGTCGACCACTCCATCGCCCACGCCTACCAATCCACCGCAGCAAGGGAGCAAGCCATGATTCGTCCGGGTCTTATTCGTACCGGCCAGCGTCTGCTTGGCTTTGCCGTTGTGCTGACGCTGGCGGCCTGTGCTTCGGCGCCGCTGCATTACTACACCCTCGTCACACCGGCGACTGATCCGGCCGACGCTGCGTCGAATCCGGCGACGGCTTCGTTGCCGTTCGAGCTGCTGCCGGTCAGCGTGCCGGCGCAGGTCGATCAACCGCAGCTGGTGGTGCGCGAGGGTAGTCAGGGCGTCGCGCTGCTCAACGGCGAACGCTGGATCGCGCCGCTTGGCGACGAGCTCCGCAGTGCGCTGTCGGCCGACCTTGCGCGCCAGCTGCATAGCCAGGATGTCAGCGGATTGCCGAGCAACGACAAACCGCTGCTGCGGATCAAGCTGGACGTGCGCCGCTTCGATTCGCAGCCCGGCAGCTATGCGCTGATCGATGGTGCCTGGAGCGTGCGGTTGATGCGCGGCGCCAATGCAAAGGGTGGCACACTGTCGTGTACCAGCCGCGTTAGCGAGACGGTCGGCGCCGGTTACGATGCCCTGGTCCAGGGCCATCAGCGCGCGATCAGTCAGCTGGCCGCGCAGATCGCGGCGGCGGCGCAGTCGCTGGGCAACGGCCAAACACCGGTGTGTCCCAGCTCTTGAAATAGGGAACCTCTAAAAACCTACTGCGCTCGATAATTTGCGCGCCGGCGGTGCTCGGAATCCTCACATACTCCCATGTATGCTCCGGTTCCTGCGCTCCGGCGACGCGCAAATTCTCTTCGCTCGTTACGGTTTTTAGAGATCCCTATACGTCCATGAACTCGTCAAGGCTTGGCGCCGGGGCCGCGCTGGGCTAGTCTGATCCGTTAACCGCAGCCGGCTCCCGCCGGCTTGCGCTCACCGCACCACGGCGCCGGAATCATGCAGGACATTCAAGACCCCAACTCCCTGTCACAGGGAGCTGCCGAGTCGGGCCAGTTGCCGGAGCAGGGCTACGCCGCTGCGGCCGTAGAAAGCGCCGCGCAGCAGTACTGGGGCGAGCAGCACGCTTACGAGGTGAAGGAGGATTCCTCCAAGCCGAAGTTCTATTGCCTGTCGATGTTGCCGTATCCGTCCGGTGCGTTGCATATGGGCCACGTGCGCAATTACACCATCGGCGACGTGATCAGCCGCTTTCAGCGCATGCAGGGCAAGAACGTGCTGCAGCCGATGGGCTGGGACGCATTTGGCCTGCCTGCCGAAAACGCCGCGATCAAGAACAAGACCGCACCAGCCAAGTGGACCTACGCCAACATCGAGCACATGCGCAGCCAGCTGCAGTCGATGGGCTACGCGATCGACTGGACCCGCGAGTTCGCCACCTGTCGCCCCGACTATTACGTGCACGAACAGCGGATGTTCGTGCGGCTGATGAAAAAGGGCCTGGCTTACCGTAAGAATTCGGTGGTGAACTGGGACCCGGTCGACCAGACCGTGCTGGCCAACGAGCAAGTGATCGACGGCCGCGGCTGGCGCACCGGCGCGCTAGTCGAGAAGCGCGAGATTCCGCAGTGGTTCCTCAAGATCACGGATTACGCGCAGGAACTGCTGCAGGGTCTGGACACGCTGCCGGGCTGGCCCGACGCGGTCAAGACGATGCAGCGCAACTGGATCGGCCGCAGCGAAGGTCTGGAGATCCGCTTCGGGGTGAAGGACGTGGATGGCCAGACGGTTGAGCCGCTGGATCAGCTCTCATTGGATGTGTTCACCACGCGCCCCGACACGCTGATGGGCGTCACCTTCGTATCCATCGCGGCCGAACACGCGCTGGCCGTGCATGCGGCGCAGAACAATTCGCAGCTGGCGGCGTTCATCGCCGAACTGCGCCAGGGTGGCGTGTCCGAAGCCGAGCTGGAGACACAGGAAAAGCGCGGCATGGACACCGGCCTGCGCGCGATCCACCCGATCAGCGGCGAAGAGCTGCCAGTCTACGTGGCCAATTTCGTGTTGATGGGTTACGGCACCGGCGCGGTGATGGCTGTGCCGGGGCACGATCAGCGCGACTGGGAATTCGCCAAGAAATACAGTTTGCCGATCCGCATGGTTATCGTCGATGCGTCGGTGATCGATGCGCTGGGCGAAATTCAGCACGATCTGTCGTTGGGCGTTGGTGTCGATCCGATGCAGGCCGCATTGAGCGGCCGCGATCTGAACGCGCAGGACATCTCTGCGCCGCTGCGCGTGGTCGAGGAATTCGAGCGTCGCATTCTTGAGGAAGCCGCCTGGGGCCCGCGCGGCATCCTGGTCAATTCCGGCGAATACGACGGCATGGATTTCAGCCAGGCGCTGAATGCACTGGCCACGCGCTTCGAGCGTGACGGTACCGGTTCACGTCGGGTCAATTACCGCCTGCGCGACTGGGGCGTCAGTCGCCAGCGTTACTGGGGCTGTCCGATTCCGGTGATCCGTTGCGAACATTGCGGCGACGTGCCGGTGCCCGAAGATCAGCTACCGGTGATCCTGCCGGAAGACGTGGCGGACGCGTATTCGAAAGTCGGTACTGTGCAGTCGCCGATCAAGGCCGATCCGGAGTGGCGCAAGACCATTTGCCCGCAGTGCGGCGGCGCGGCCGAGCGCGAAACGGATACCTTCGACACCTTCATGGAGTCGAGCTGGTACTACGCGCGTTACACCAGTCCCGGCGCCAGCACGCAGGTCGATCAGCGCGCCAATTACTGGTTGCCGGTCGACCAGTACATCGGCGGTATCGAGCACGCGATCCTGCACCTGCTGTACTTCCGCTTCTATCACAAGCTGATGCGCGACGAGGGGCTGGTGCTGAGCGATGAGCCGGCGACCAATCTGCTGTGCCAGGGCATGGTGATTGCCGAAACCTATTATCGCGACAACGCCGATGGCTCGAAGGACTGGATCAATCCGGCCGACGTCGAGATCGAGCGCGACGAGCGCGCACGGGTGATAGGTGCCCGATTGAAAACGGACGGTCAGCCGGTGCAGATCGGTGGCATCGAAAAGATGTCCAAGTCCAAGAACAACGGCATCGATCCGCAGACCATGGTCGGCAAGTACGGCGCCGACACCGTGCGCCTGTTCTCGATGTTTGCTGCGCCGCCGGAGCAGTCGCTGGAGTGGAGCGAGGCCGGTGTCGAAGGCATGTCACGCTTTCTCAAGCGTGTATGGCGCGAAGTGACGTCGCACGTGGCCAATCCCGATCATCCGGTGGTCGATCCGGGCGCGCTGGATGCGGGGCAGAAAGCCATGCGTCGGCAGGTGCACGAAACCATCCAGAAGGTCAGCGACGATTTCGGTCGACGCCACGCGTTCAACACCGCCATCGCCGCGCTGATGGAGCTGCTGAACGCCCTGAACAAGTTCAGCGATCAGAGCGATCAGGGCCGTGCCGTGCGGCATGAGGCGCTGGAAGCGATGGTGCTGCTGCTCAATCCGGTGGTGCCGCATATCAGCCACGCGCTGTGGCAGGTGCTGGGCCATCCGCAGACCGTGCTGGAAGATCTGCGCTGGCCGCAGGCCGACTCCGCGGCGCTGGTTCGCGATACGCTCACGCTCGCCGTTCAGATCAATGGCAAATTGCGCGCTACCATCGAGCTGCCGACCAGCGCCTCGAAGGAAGAAGCCGAGGCGATGGCGCGGGCGCAGCCGCAGGTGATGCATTTTCTCGAAGGTCTGAACGTGCGCAAGGTCATCGTGGTACCGGGCAAGATCGTCAACATCGTCGCAGGATGAAATCCATGAGCTTCATGAAAATCGGCCGTCCGTTCCAGATTTCACTCGTTCAGGTTTCGCTGCTTCTGGTTTCCGCCGTTGCGCTGGCGGCCTGCGGTTTTCATCTGCGCGAAAACGTGAAGCTGCCGGCGTCGATCCAGAAGGTACACATCGCCGCCGGTACCGGCGATTTTCAGCGCATGCTGGCACGGGCGCTAGAGGTTGCCGGTGTTGACGTCAAGGATGAGAGTGGCCCGGGCATCGCCGAGCTGAACGTGCCGGTGGCCACATTTTCGACCGATACGTTGACGGCCGGCGGCTATGCGCGCATCACCGAGTACGCGGTGCGTTACAACGTGCAGTTCAGCGTGATCGATGAGGTTGGCGACGTGGTCATACCGCCGCAGACCATCGGCATGCAGCGCGAATACAGTTATGACGCGACCAATACCATTGGTAATGCTTCGGAGGTGACGGAAATCCAGCGCAGCCTCAACGAAGACATGGTGCAGGCGATCCTGTTCCGCCTGCAGGCGGTCACCAAGCATCAGATGGCAGCGCAGGCTGCTGCCGCGAGTGCGACAAACGCTGCAGCACCTGCGGCAGCCTCCAGCACGCACTGATGCCGCTCAGCTCCGGCCAGTGGCAGAAGGCGTTGGCGGCCGAGAGTCTGGCTTCCGTCTATCTGCTGGCGGGTGAAGAATTGCTGGTGCTGGAAGCGGCCGATGCGCTGCGCGCACGGGCAAAAAAACTCGGTTACCCCGAACGCGAAGTACTTGAGGTCGGCCAGCATTTCGACTGGGACGATCTGGCTCGTGCCGCCGCCGGCATGTCGCTGTTTTCCACACGGCTGTTCATCGATCTGCGGCTGCCTACCGGCCGGCCCGGCATAGAAGGCGCCAAAGCGATCAATGCCTTTTGCGCCGATCCACCGCCCGATGTGACCTTGCTGATTACCGCGATGGAGTGGAGCAGCAAGCACGACGGTGCGTGGAGCAAGAAGCTCGATGCCAGCGGCAACATGGTGGTATTCAACGCGCCGCGCGCGAACGAGTGGGGTGCCTGGATTAGCGCGCGGCTCGCTACACGCGGACTGTCCGCCACGCCTGACGCGGCCGCGCTGCTGGCCGAACGCGTCGAAGGCAACCTGCTGGCCGCCGCGCAGGAAATCGACAAACTTGCCGTATTGCACGGACAGGGCCGCATCGATGCCAGGGAGATGGAGAGTCTGGTCGCTGACAGCGCCCGCTACGACGCTTTCAAACTCACCGACGCGGCGTTTGCCGGTGAGGGCGCGCGTGCGCTGCGTATTCTTGCTGGCTTGCGCGCCGAGGGCGATGAGCTGATTGCCCTGATGGGCTGGCTGGTCAACCAGCTGCAGCTTGCGCTGCGTCTGGCCAACGCCAACGATTTTGCGGCCCAGGCCAAGACCGAGCGGCTGTGGCAGGCGCGCGAACAGCTCTTTCGCAAAGCCCTGCGCCGCGCGCCGCGCGAGCACTGGCTGCAATGTCTCGCTCGCGCCGCGCGCATCGACCGCATGGCCAAGGGGCGCGAAGCCGGCAATCCGTGGCAGGAAGCCGAGCGGCTGATCGCCGCCATCGCCGAACCACGCGCTGCTGCGGCGCTGGCGCAGAGTCTGGCCTGATGGCAGCGCGGCCGCTCGCGATTTTTGGCGGTACCTTCGATCCCGTGCATATCGGTCACCTCAGCGTGGCCTGGGAAGCATCTGAGTTGCTCGACGCCGACGTGCATCTGATGCCGGCCAGCGTGCCGCCGCACCGCCCGCCACCGACAGCAAGCGCCGATCAACGCGTCGCGATGCTGAGTGCCGCACTACAGGGCCAGTCACGGTTGACACTCGATAGCCGAGAGCTGCAGCGCAGCGGACCGTCCTACACCATCGATACGCTGATCGAACTGCGCGCGGAACAGGGTGATCGCCCGCTGGTGCTTCTGATTGGCGCCGATGCTTTCGCCGGACTGCCCAGCTGGGATCGATGGCTGGAGATCTTTGATGTCGCTCACATCGGTGTACTGAGTCGGCCGGGTATCGATGCCACGTTGTCCGATGCTCTGCTTCAATTCATCAACGACCGGCGTGTGGAATCCACCGGTGAATGGCGTGGCACGCCGGCGGGCAAAGTCATCGAGCTGACCGTCACCCCGTTGGAAATTTCCGCTACCCGTATCCGCGAACTGCTCGCTGCGGGGCGCGATCCGCGTTATCTCTTACCCGCGGGTTTGTTTGATGACGCGCAGCTGCTGGCGCCGTATCGTTCGTGAGATCGGCCGGCATTTTGCGTTGAACGGTTGAACGTAGGTTGGTCGTGAGCGCAAGCGACTGTGGGGGCAGGGTGCCGGAACGAACATTCGCCAAGCGAATGGCCCGAAGGGCGAGCCGCACTGGCGGCTTATAAATCCAACGTGGCGAGCGACTGCTGTTGGGGTCCGCTTGCGCTCACCCCAACCTACGCAAAAGGCATGATCAAGCTTCGGTGGAAGCGGGCTGACCTTCGGGAGCTCCGCGTTCAAGCACATCCGGTAGTGCGTGGCCGTTCTCGGTAAAGCTCAGCGAGATGGAGTTGAGGCAGTGGCGGTCGCCGGTAGGTTTGGGGCCATCGGGGAAGACGTGGCCGAGATGGCTGCCGCAGCGGGTGCACACTTCCTCGGTACGGATCATTCCGTAGCTGGTATCGCGGATCAGCGTGATGTGCGCATCGTCATACGGCTGGAAGAAGCTGGGCCAGCCGGTGCCGGAATCGAACTTGGCGCTGGAGCGGAACAGCGGCAGGCCGCAGAAACGGCAGGTGTAGACGCCATCTTTCTTGTTGTCGAGAAAAACCCCGCAGAACGCCGCCTCGGTGCCGTGCTCCAGCAGCACGCGCTTCTCGTCGCGATCGAGTCCGGCGGTGATTTGCTTGCGCTGTGCGTCGGTAGGCGGCGTAAGGTCAAAGGTGGTCATGGCAGCTCCCAGGCGTAGGATGACGAAGGCGTAAGTCGCCTCTTTCCATGTTGGGATGCGTTGCGCTCGATCCAACCCATGTGCTTACAAAGCCGGCCATGCATAGCTGCACGATACCCAGCCTGTGCTTCGATGTCTCCGTTTCCCGCTAGGGCAACCCGGATAGTTCTCCGTTCCCCAAATACCTGACTACATCGAACTCAACTGTCCACGGACGTCATTGATCGAGGCCCGAATCCGGGCGCTGAAAACCGAGTCCTCGTGATGGATCAGCAGCAGCCGCTCGGTAGCGCGGGTCATGGCGACATAGAGCAGGCGTGCTTCGTGAGATTCGTCTTCGCCGGGTGCGGGCATCTGGCCGAGGCCGGGAATGATCACGACGGGAAATTCCAGGCCCTTGCTGGATTTCATGCTGACGATGCGAACGGCATCCTTGACCAGGAACAGCAAGGCCTTGCCCTTGTCATCGGCCAGCCGGCAGCTGATGCCGGCATGGTCCAGTGCATCACGCCACTGCTCGCCCTGCTTGTTATGGCGAAACAGTAGGGCGATATCGTCGAGGCGACGGCCATGCGCCTGTTCGTCGAGGATCTGGCTGATCAGGGTGGTGATCTCTTCGCTGGCGCTATTGACGCGGATCAGTTCGGGTACGGCGCCGCGGCGGCCCGCGCTTTCCGGTGCGATCAACGGCACGCCGTCGTCATCGCCGGCGTGTGCATCGAGCAGTTCGCTGGCGAAGCCGCGTGCGACGGCGAGAATTTCCAGCGTATTGCGATAGTTGAGCTTGAGGATGGTGGTGCGGCCCTGCGCCTGCACGCCGAGGCTTTTCCAGGTGAATTTGCGGCGGTCGGCGCGGCCATTGATGTTCTGCGCATCGTCGTACAGCACCAGCAGCGAGTTGGTATTCGGGTCGATCATCTGCACGATCAGCTTGTACCAGTCCGGCTCGAAATCATGGCCCTCGTCGATCAGCACAGCACCGTACTGGAAGCGTGGAATCTGGCCTTTCTCGACGCCGTCGATCACCTTCTGCACCATCTGTGCAAAGAAATCCTTGCTGCCTTGGGCCGGCAGGTCCACGTGGTAGGCCGTGAGCATCTTGTGGCACCACTTGTGGAAGTTGTAGACCTGTACTTTTTCGCTGAGACCGCGCTCGCCAATCAGCTGGTCGAGCCGCGCGGCCAGCGTCTTGTTGTAGCAGAGCACCAGGATGGGCTTGGCCAGCTCGCGTGCCAGTTGCATTGCGCGAAAGCCCAGGATCATCGTTTTGCCTGATCCGGCGACGCCATGGATAACCCGGTGTTCGTCGCCTAGCGAGCGCGCCAGTTGCTCCTGCTGCGCATCCATCACCTTGACCAGGTCGGGAATCTCCAGCGGTCGCGTGATTGTGCCGGTGTTGTCGAACAGGCCGAATTGCCCCTCGCCCGGCGCTACCCGAATTTCCGGAAACAGGTGCCAGCGCACGCGATCAATCTGCGGTAGCGTGAGGGCGGTGGGAAACACCTGCGGAAACATCGCCCACAGCCGTTCCTGAAAGGCCTCGGAGTCGACTGTGTCGTAGATCTCGTCGCGGCAGATCGTCAGGTGGGCGGGGATCACCGCATCCAGACCGCCGTCAATGAACTGCTTGCGGCCGATATTGGCCAGCACCACGCCGTAGGCCCACGGCATGACCAGCTTGCCGGCATGGCGGCTGCTCGGCGGATGGCGCAATGCGGGGTCGCGCTCCAGCACCACGCCGATTTCCAGCGCATAGGCACGCGCCTGCAACAGCGGGTTGGCCTCCTTCACCAGGCCGCGATCGGTAATCAGGGTGAACTGGGTGCTGTCGGCGTGCTGGATGGTTTCGGCTTTCCAGTCCTTGACCTCCAGCACCAGCATGCCGCGACGTGGATGGAATACCACGAAATCCGGGCGCCGCTGCTTCAGGCCGATCGGTACGTCGTACCACAGCAGGTAATCGTCTTCGAGCTTGCTTTCGAGTCGTTCGGAGAAGCGCTTTTCGCCGCCGGTCATTCGGGGCAGACAGCCATTGCGGGTCGGAGTAAGCGTGGCCATCCTGCGTCCAGAAAGTGTCTGTCGTCGAAAGTAGCGAAAAGCGCCGGCGTGTCAACGCTCACCTTTACGTGTCGCCGATCCCGTATCTTAGTACCCGCCAGGTTTGGGGGGCGGTAGTAGTGGTACAAGGGGCGGCGCTTGAACATCGTGCGGTGATTTGGCCAAGGAATGATTGATGCCGTTTCAGATTGAAACGCTCTCACTGATAAGCGCTCTGCAGACGGCGTTTATGGCGCTGATGCTTTGGGCCGGGACTTACGGAGAGCCTGGTCGTGTCCGCCGCAGCCTGCGCATCCGGTCGGCGGCGCTGGCGGTGGAGGCGTTGGGCTGGGGGACTCTGGCAGCGCACGCTTATCTGCTGCCCACGATGCTGCTGTTGGGCGGCAATGCGTTTAATCTGCTTGCGCAAGGCATGAGTGTGATTGCCCTGCGCATGCTGCTTGGCGAAAGCCTGCGCGGTCGGCTGGTGCTTGCAGTGGGTGTGTTCGGCTGGCTTGGCGTGGCTTGGTTTGGCCTGATCGAGCCAAACTATCAGGCACGGGTGCTTTGGGGCTCGCTGGCCATTGCGATAAATATTCTGCTCAGCGTCGAAGCGCTGGTGGGTATTACGGTGCGCCGCGGTTCGCGCGCGCGCTTCGTGCTGCTGAGCGTGTTTGCGATGGCGGCCGCGTTGTTGGTATGGCGCAACGTCCAGCTGTGGCTGAACGACTATCCGTTGCACGGCATCACCGCGCCGAACAACACCAATTTCCTCTACGTGCTGCTTTCCGGCCTGCAACCGCTGTTTGCCGGTATCGGTTTTCTGCTGCTTTATAACGAAATCCTGCAGCAGGAACTGCATCTGCTGGCGCGTCTGGACCCGTTGACTGGCGTGAGCAACCGGCTGGCGATCAACGAAGCAACGACGCTGATGCTGGCCCACTCGTCCCGGTACCGCCAACCACTGGGTGTGCTGATGCTCGACGCCGACCACTTCAAGAGCGTCAACGATCGCTTCGGCCACAATGGCGGAGACAAGGTCTTGCGTTCGCTGGTATTGAGTATCCGTACCACCCTGCGTGAGTCTGACTTGATAGGCCGTGTGGGTGGCGAGGAGTTTGTGGTGTTGTCGCCTGGGGCGGATCTTGCGGGAACCCTGATGCTCGCCGAACGCGTCCGTGCCACGGTCGAAAAGACGCCGTTGACGATTGATGGCCAGTCGGTGATGCTGACTGTGTCAGTGGGCGTAGCCAATGCGGCGTCAAGTGATCGCGACGGCAACACACTGCTGCAACGGGCCGACGCCGCACTGTATGCCGCCAAGCGGGCGGGCCGTAATCGGGTGGAAGCGGCGATGGCGGAAAAAAGCGCCGAGCCATTGAGCTGACTGCAATTTCAGGAGGCGACGCGCGCTTCGCCGGGCCAGTGGGTCAGCGTGCTCGCAGATATGCCCACGCGTCGGCATGAGCGGCTGGCGATACCGTCTTTCAATGCAGCGCGGAACACCGGTGCGATCGACCACAAGGCATGCGCGGCCAGCTTCGCCTGCCGTTGCTGCCAGGGCGTGTGGCACAGGATATGGTTGGCCCAGTCCGGCAACAAGGCGGCGCTGGCCAGCAGGAACAGATCGCGCGACAGTCCGGCTGCAGGTACCGGCAACTTCACCTGCGAAAGCAGCTGCAGCACTTCGCGCGACCGATCAGTAAAAGCCAGTTCCGGCTGGATACGTTTGAAGTAATCGGTGACGTCTTGCTCCGATGCGGGTACGTCACGAGCCCCCAGTGCTTCGGCAATGCGGCGCACTTCGTTGTAGTAGCGGTCGGCGGCACCAACGGGCAGCGTGACGTGGCTATAGCGGCGATAGCCCTGCAAAAAACTGTAGGCCTCGGTGACGTGAACCCACGTCAGCAAATGTGGATCATCCGCGGCGTATGGACGTCCATCTTCGCCATGGCCTTTGACGTAGGCATGAATGCGGCGGACATGCGCGATCAGTGCGTCGGTGGCTGCCAGCGGCGCGTACGTCGTGGCACCTACAAACAGGGTGGTGCGCCGGAGTCGGCCAATCAGATCCTCGCGAAAATTGGAGTGATCCCATACGCCGGCGAGCGCCAGCGGATGCAGCGTCTGCAAGGTCAGTGCGGCGAGGCCACCGGACAACATGCCGGGGAAATCCGAATGCACGCGCCATGTCACGCTGTCCGGCCCGAACAGGCCAGGATCGCCGAGCGGCTGGTCGTAATCGATACGGCTGCTGCCTTCGCTGGGCGGAAATGCACTGAGCACCCAGTGCCGGATCGCTGCGCGAACCGGGCTGAGCGATCCGCCAGCGGCGCGGGCGAGCAGATGAAGGGAAGGTGGCATGTTTGAATCTTAGAGCCTGTTGGCAAGCTGCGCGTGGCTGGCATGGTCCATCGGTAGCGTGTCGTTTACATCCGTAACGCGTTGGCTGCCGTTCTTCTCCAGGTCATTCCGGCGCAAGCTGGAATTCGGCTTGCAGTCGGCTCAAGTAAGTCAGTGTCGTCGGATATTTGTTTGGCGCAGGTGGCCGGAGCAGCATCGGATCCGGCGTTGTCACGGGCACACAGGGTTTGATTTGGCCGCCTGATGTGCTATTCCTATACGCCCATGACATTTCCTTCCGCCCGCCTCTATTTCTGGTTTTATGGCTATCCGATGCCGCAGGCGGAGCCAAGGGTGCGATCGTAAGTTACCGATTAAGCGAATCCCGAAAGCCGCCAGCTCACCACTGGCGGCTTTTTTCATGGCCGCCAGTGAATCTCGATCAACCAAATCTGGATCACCAAGGAATCACCGCATGAACGCTGCCATCACGAACAACCACAACGACGATCTTCGCATTCGCGAACTCAAGCGTCTGAGCACGCCCGCTGAGGTTATCGGTGACTGCGGCGGCAGCGATAGCGCCAGTGCCACCGTGGCGCAGACGCGGAGCAGGCTGCACGCCATTCTCGAGGGAAGGGACGACCGGCTTGCGGTAGTCATTGGCCCGTGTTCCATTCATGACACCGCTGCTGCGCTGGAATATGCCGAACGATTGCGGCAGCAGCGCGAGCTGCATGCCGACACGCTGGAAATCGTGATGCGCGTCTACTTCGAGAAACCACGCACCACGGTGGGCTGGAAAGGCTTGATCAACGATCCCGGTCTCGACGGCAGCTTCCGGATCGATCGCGGCCTGCGCCTGGCGCGCGGTCTGCTGATCGGCATCAACGCGATCGGTGTGCCGGCTGGCTGCGAATTCCTCGACATGATCACGCCGCAATACATCGCCGATCTGGTCAGCTGGGGCGCGATCGGCGCACGCACCACCGAGAGCCAGGTGCATCGCGAGCTGGCGTCGGGCTTGTCGTGTCCGGTCGGCTTCAAGAACGGCACGGACGGCAACGTGAGGATCGCCGCCGATGCGGTGCAGGCGGCGTCGCAGCCGCATCATTTCCTGGCCGTAACCAAGGATGGCCGCACCGCGATTGCCGCCACCGCCGGCAACGAGGACTGCCACGCGATTCTGCGCGGCGGCAGCTCACCCAACTACGACGCCGACAGCGTCGAAGCGGCCTGTGCGGTGCTCGTCAAGGCGGGCTTGTCGCCGCGGTTGATGATCGATGCCAGTCACGCCAACAGCAGCAAGAAGCCGGAAAATCAGCCAGCAGTGATTGACGATATCGCCGGCCAGGTCGCGGCGGGTGAATCACGCATCATGGGCGTGATGGTGGAGAGTCACCTGGTCGGCGGCAGGCAGGATATCGAATCAGGCCAGCCGCTGGTTTACGGTCAAAGTATCACCGATGGATGTATCGACTGGGACAGCTCGGTGACGGTACTGGAGCGTCTTGCCGACGCGGTAAGACAGCGTCGCCGTCTCCACGCGAGGCACGCTGCTTGATTCAAGTGCTTGATGCCAAGATGAAGGTGGCGCCGGTGCGGGCGCCACTTCTATTTCGTCGGAAAGCTCAGCTCTCCAGCGTCGCATCCAGTGTGATCGTCGCCTTGAGTACTTTGGAAACCGGGCAACCCTCCTTTGTCGCCTGTGCAATCTTGGCAAAGGCTGCAGCATCCGCACCTGGCACCCTGGCTTTGCAGGTCAAATGCACGGCGGTGATCGAAAAGCCTTCGCCGTCTTTGTCCAGCGTCACCACGGCCTTGGTGTCGATGCTGTCAGCGGTCAGCTTGGCTTTGCCCAGCTCAAGCGACAGCGCCATTGAGTAGCAGCCGGCATGGGCCGCACCGATCAATTCTTCGGGATTGGTACCGGGACCGTCCTCGAAACGGGATTTGAAGCCATACGGCGCCTCGCGCAATACGCCAGTCTCGGTCGAAATGCTGCCCTGGCCGTCCTTGATACCGCCGGACCAGTGGGCGGATGCGGATTTCTTCATGGTGCTCTCCTGTCGGGTTGAATGCTTTGAGGAGGCAGCGTGTCAGACCATTCATGCAGATGGCGCGAACGGATTGATGGTCAGGCTTAACAAGCTGTTTCGGCTTTCAGGCCGTATGCTCGGGCATCAGGTGCAACACCGAGGTTCTTATGCTGTTCGATATTCATCACGATCACGCTGCGCGACGCTTCGAAACAACGGTAGATGGTGTGCATTGTCTGCTGGACTACACCCTGGCCGATGGAGTCGCTACATGCGTAATGACGATTACCCATACCGACGTACCGGCCGAAGTCGGTGGTCGCGGTATTGCATCGGCCTTGGTAAAGGGGGCAATGGATGCGGCCCGCACCCGGGGGTGGAAGGTGATACCGGCCTGTTCCTATGCGGAGAACTGGATGAAGCGCCACGCCGATTATCACAACCTGCGCGCATGACGATCCAGCGGATCACGGTGTCCGGCTATCATCGGGCCGTCCGCGGCAATGACGTCGCGCGTGCTGGAGCTATCCTTTGTCTGCATTCCCTGATGATTTCCACGGCTGGATTGCCAGCAGTTCACCTATCGCTATGTTGAAGCTGGCACGAGAATGAGCACGATGTCATCGAAATCCGCAAAAAGAACTTCGGCCAAAGCATCGTCGCCATTGCCCCCCGATGACACATCATCGCCGTCGAAGTCGTTCGAGCAGACGAGGCATCCGGTGAAACACCGATGGCGACCACTGCATTTCATCAGGGCACGGCCGCGAATGCTTATTGCGCTGGCGATTTTCGTTATCACCAGCGGCGTGCTGGTAGAAACCGGAGCGCGCATCTCCAATGCGGTTCTGTTGGGTTTTGACCTTGGTGCCGTGGTGTTTCTGAGCATTTTGGCGCGTCTGTTCAACCAGTCCTCGCCGACACGCATGCGTCGACAGGCACGCGCACAGGACACCGGGCGCTGGGGCATTCTGTGGAGTGGCATCGTGCTGTCATCGGTCGTGCTGGTGGCATTGAGCAATGAGTTGCACGCAGCGAAGAGCGGCGGCTTGCCGTCGCTGGTGGTTGGTGTGCTGAGCGTGGTGCTGACCTGGTTGTTCCTCAACGTCATGTTTGCGATGCATTACGCGCACGGGTTCTACGGCGACTACGGCGAGAAACATACCGGGCTCGATTTCCCCGATACACCAGAGCCGGACTACTGGGATTTTGCGTATTTCGCGATTGTGATCGGCATGACATTCCAGGTCTCCGATGTGCAGATCACCAGCCGCTATCTGCGGCGGGTAGCGCTGCTGCACAGCATCATCGCGTTTTTCTTCAACGTGTTCATCATCGCGATCACGGTGAATATCGTGGCGGGGCAAAGCTAGGACCGTGCGCCAGGCTTCATCTAAGAAGCTGTTTAAAAACCTACTGCGCTCGGTATTTCGGGCGCGTACGGTGCTCGGAATCCTCATGTACCTCTACGTACACTCCGGTTCCTGCGCTCCGTGCGCACCCGAAATCCCTTCGCTCGCTACGGTTTTTAAACAGCTTCTAAGAAACTTCCGGCGGCGATGTAACTGTCGGCAAGCCATCGGCGAATAAGGTTATGGAGACATGACAAAACGTCTCCATCCCTCTTATTCAAGGACTTTGCCATGAACGTACGTCTCGCAACACTTCTTGTCGCCGGCATGACCTGTGGTTTTGCCGCCACCTCCGCGTTTGCGCAGGATGCGATGGCTCACAGCTCCAGCTCGGCGATGTCGCATGACTCAATGAAAGGTGATGCCATGAAAGGCGATTCCATGAAGCACGATTCAATGAAGAGTGATTCGATGAAGAATGGCGCCATGAAAGGTGATTCGATGAAGCATGACTCGATGAAGAGTGACTCCATGAAGGCTCCAGCCAGCGGCAGCAGCTCAGGCCACTAATCGCCGAGTGGGCTTGTTTTCGAGGGGTGTTGCGATGAGGACGCTCCTTCGCTGTGATGTACGGTATGCGTTGTTACGTGCTCAACAACCGATGATCAACCGCGCATAATGGCTCGATATCCTGTTGCAGGCCGTCAGCTGTGAACGACTCGTTTGTCCGTGATCTTGGCATTCAACATCCACTGATCCAGGCACCCATGGCGGGTTCGACGCCGCCGGATCTGGTCGCAGCTGTATCCGGTGCCGGTGGCCTGGGTTCGCTCGGCGCGGGTTACCTGGAGCCGCAGGCGATTCTGGATCAGGCTGCGCAGATTCGACGGCTCACCGATCGTCCGTATGCGATCGGTTTGTTCGTTCTGCCAGACGAATTCGTCGTCGATATGGCCGCGGTGATCAAGGCGCGCGAGCAACTCGATGCGTTGATGGAACGAGAAGGTCTCGCGGTACGTACCAGTTTGCCGACGCGCTGGGCTCCGCGATTTTCCGATCAGTTGGCGGCTCTGTATGAGGCGCGGCCCGCGGTGGCGTTTTTTGCTTTCGGACTGATCGATGCCACGCAAATACGCAAATTGAAACAACGCAACATCATCGTGATTGGCACGGCGACCACGGTGGCTGAGGCGCGTGCCTGGGCAGAATGCGGCGCCGATGCAGTAAGCCTTCAGGGTGCAGAAGCCGGCGGCCATCGCGGCACGTTTCTGCATGATGCCGACGCTGCGATGATCGGCCTGTTTGCACTATTGCCCATGGCGGTGCGTGCGATAAACATTCCCGTGATTGCTGCGGGTGGGATCATGGATGGGCGCGGCATGCTGGCTGCGGAAATTCTCGGCGCATCGGCCAGCCAGCTGGGAACCGCTTTTCTGGGCTGTTCGGAGAGTTCGGCCGCCGAGTCATGGAAACATGATCTCCTGCAGGCTGAAGATCATCGCGTCACCACCATCCGCAGCTTCTCCGGTCGTGCCGCGCGTGGCTTGCGCAACCGTTACGTGGAGGCGATGGAGCCGACTGTGGCCAACCTGCCGGCCTATCCCGTTCTGAACGCACTCACCGCACCGCTGCGCCGCGCGGCGGCCGAGGCGGGTCGTGGCGATCTGCTGTCTGAATGGTGCGGACAGGCCGCAACGCTGGTGCGGCCGATGCCAGCGGCGGAGCTGGTGGGTGTCCTGATGGACGAATATGGCGCGGCCCGGCGTTCTTTGGGTGTTTGACGTGCCGGCGGGGCAGGCCGGTTATACTGCGCCCGCGCCATTCCGCGCTGTTATCTGTATCGAGGCTCCCCCTCTTGAGTACTGCCCGTACCAACAAGGCCGTCACCACGGCCACTCTGCGCAAGTCAGTGATCGACGCGCTGGAAGAATTGAAGGCCAAGGACGTTCGCGAAATCGATGTTCGCGGCAAGACCTCCATCGCTGATCTGCTGGTGATCGCTTCCGGTACCTCGGCCCGCCACGTCAAGTCCATTGCCAACGAAGTCACCAAGTTCGCCAAGCAGGCGGGCGTCGCGCCGCTCGGCGTGGAAGGCGAAGTCGAAGGTGAATGGGTGCTGGTGGATCTGGGCGACGTCATCGTCCACGTGATGTTGCCGCGTATCCGCGAGTTCTATGGCCTCGAGCGCCTGTGGACCGTGGGCGATCACGGCCACGACTTCGACGCCGCGCAAGCCGGCTGAGCAAGCGCTGGCATGCGCGCACGCCTGATTGCCGTGGGCGAACGCATGCCCGGCTGGGTGGCGGAAGGCTTTGCCGAATACCGCAAGCGGCTCTCGCATGACCTGCCGCTGGAACTGATTGAACTCAAGCCCGGCATCCGCGGCAAAGGCCGTGATGATGTTCGTGCCATGCAGGATGAAGGCGCCGCGATACTGGCTGCTCTGCCACGTGACATCCACGTCGTGGCACTCGATGGCCGCGGCAAAACCTGGTCCAGCGAAGAACTCGCCGAACAGCTGGCGCGCTGGCGCATGAGCGGGCGTGATCTGGCCTTTCTCATCGGCGGCCCCGATGGCCACGCAGCTGAGGTGCTCGCGCGCGCTGAACAGAGCTGGTCGCTCGGGCCATTGACGCTGCCGCATATGCTGGTGCGATTAGTGGTGGCTGAGCAACTGTACCGCGCGACCACCCTGCTGGCAGGCCACCCTTACCATCGGGCCTAGGAGCCTGGGCGGTAGAAACCAAGCGGCTGCGGCTGCGCTCTTTTGGCCAGCTTTTCCGCTCCTTTTCGTTGAATAGCTACGGCTATTCGCCTCAAATGATCGAAAAATCTCACTCAAAAGTGCTTTGCCTCGCTCACTTGGTTTCTATCGCCCAGGCTCCTAGCTGCTTTGGTGTGGATTCGACGCTGCCTCCGGTGACGGGCGCCTGTATGCTCGCGGCCTGATCAACCATCCGGAATTCTGATGCTGCATCTTGCCTCACAGTCGCCACGCCGTCGCCAGTTGCTGGAACAGTTAGGTGTGGATTTCGCCGTGCTCGATGTCGATGTTCCGGAGCAGCGTGCGACAGCCGAATCGCCGCAGGAATACGTCAGTCGTGTGGCGCGAGCCAAGGCACACGCGGGTCTATCTGCTCTTGGCCATGCGGAGGAAGCATGGGTGCTCGGCGCCGATACCGAAGTGGTACTCGACGATGAAGTGTTCGGTAAACCGCGCGATGCGGACGATGCCGCCGCGATGCTGCGCCGCCTCTCGGGGCACACGCACGCGGTGATTTCAGTAGTGTGGTTAGTTGGTAAAAATCACGAGCAATCGGAAACAAGCGTCTCGCAGGTGCGTTTCGATACGTTGGATGAGGCAACCATTGCTACCTACGTTGCGACCGGCGAGCCGTTCGGCAAGGCGGGTGCGTACGCGATCCAGGGCCGTGGTGCGACCTTGATCGCCCGTTTGGAGGGTAGTTATTCCGGCGTGATGGGTCTACCGGTATTCGAAACCGCGCGTTTGCTGCGAAGCTTCAAGGTGATGCTGTAGCCATCAGGCTCAGGCCATACCGACAGCGGCGAACCACACCACGACTGCCAGCAGATTGTTGATGCCATGGGCCAGCACGGCAGGCCATAGCGAGCCGGAGCGCAACCGCAGCCAGGCGAGCGCAGCGGCCAGCAGGGCGAGGTCCGGCAGCGCGTACCACTGCCATTGCATGCTGGGCAGGTGCACCAGGGCGAATAGCAGCGCGCTGATCGCGATGCTCCAGCCCGCTCGCCAGCGTTGCATCAGGGCCGATAGCAGCACGCCGCGGAACAGCAGCTCTTCCACTAGCGGCCCCAGGCTAGCCACGACGACCACGAGTACAATGCGCAACGCCAGCGGCGTCTGCAAGCCAAGATCCTGAATGTCCTGAGTCACCGTTTTGCCATGTGCCAGCAGCGCTGTCAGCAGTCCGCCGACCAGTGGTGTCGTCAGCCCGACGATAACCGCCAACGCGAAGAAAGCGCGATTTATTGGCAGTACAACGCCCAGGCCTGGCGTCGTCGCCTGGCTCCATAGCCGGGGCCATTTCCTGCGAACCGTCGGCAAAAGTATTGCCGTAGCCACACCCAGCGTCAGCATCAGCAGGATCGCCGGCATGCCGGGTTGATCGAGCATCGTGCGGATTTCCGCGCCGACCGGCTTGATGCCACGATCCATCTGAACGTAGCCGGTGAACAGGCCCATCATCATGGCGATCAGCCCGCTCACCACCGCCTGCAGCAGAAAATACAGCGTGATGAAACCCGCGGCAGCCCATAGGCCGGGCGGCTCGATCGAGGTGCGCCGGTCATCGAACAGCGGCGTTACACGCTTGTGTTGTGCCGGAAGGGTATTCATCGAGTAACGCAATCGACCACTTTGCCTGGTGCTTCAGCCGATCATCATGGCGCGTACGATGCCGATGCCAGCCATCACCAGTAGCGCCGCCCAGGCCAGCGTGCTCAGAGCAAAACCGCCGCCGCGCTTGGTCGGGTCCTTGAGGTAGGCCAGCGCATACCAGGCGCGACCGACCAGCCACACCAGTCCGGCGGTGCCGGCCCAGAGGCCGCCAAAACCATGCGAGGCCGCCAGCCAGAGCACCGGCAGAAACATCACCGTATTCTCGATGGTGTTCATCTGCACCCGGTAGGCGCGCTCGAAGCTTGGGTGACCGCTGACCGCCGGTGCCTTGATGTCGTACTTGCCTCGCGCCTTGCCGGTAACGAAAAGGGTGCCGAACAGCAGCAGCACGGTCAGCAGGGTTACCAGCGCGGGCAGTTCGCTCATCATCGGGACTCTTGGATTAAACGTGCACTGTAACCGTAGCGCCTGCATGGCGCTAATGCATGCAAGACGCTATCTTGACCGGGCGGCATCGGGCGCGATGCATCAGCCATCGGGGGATATATGGATTGGCAGAAAGGCGAGAGCAGCAACAACGTCGAAGTCGATAGCGGCAACGGTGGTGGTGGCGGTCCGCGTTTCGGCGGTGGCCGCATGGGTATCGGCGGCATCGTGGTGCTGGCGATCTTGGGGTGGATCTTTTTCAAGAATCCGCTGGCGCTGCTCGATCAGGGCGGTAACCAGACCAGCGCACCGACGCAGACCTCGCAGCCCGCGCAGGTCGATCCGCAGCAAAAGGAATTTGTCAGCCGTATTCTCGGTTCGACCGAAAAAACCTGGGGCGATATTTTTGCGGCTAGCGGCGGGACCTATGTCGATCCCAAGCTGGAGCTGTTCAGCGGTGGCGTCAACACCGCTTGCGGCGCGGCATCCACCGCGGTCGGACCGTTCTACTGCCCGGGCGATCAGAAGGTGTATCTGGATCTGGCGTTTTTCCAGGAACTGCAGAATCGCTTTCATGCTTCCGGGGATTTCGCGCGTGCCTACGTGATCGCGCATGAAGTCGGTCATCACGTGCAGAAGCTGACCGGTGTGTTCGATCAGGTGGAAGCGGCACGACGCCGTGGTGCCCCGATGGATGGCGCCGATGGACTCTCTGTGCGCCAGGAGTTGCAGGCAGATTGCTATGCGGGGGTTTGGGCCAATCGCACGCAGGCCCGATTGCAATGGTTGCAGCCAGGCGATGTGGAGTCGGCGCTCAATGCGGCCAGTCAGATCGGTGACGACACGTTGCAGGAGCAGGCGCAGGGTCGAGTGGTGCCCGATTCATTCACCCACGGCACCTCGGCGCAGCGCGTGAAATGGTTCAAGGCCGGACTCAACAGTGGTGACATGGCTCAGTGCAATACTTTCGCCGGCGAACCATGAGGCTGATTTGATGCGTTATGCGAGACCGCCGGTTTCGCCCGTGTCGAAGTACGCGTGTCGCATGCCAACGAGTTTCTTTTGATCAACCCGATGAACCACACCTGTCTGCGTTGCGGCGCCTGCTGCGCGTTCTTTCGCGTGGCGTTTCACTGGTCGGAAGCCGACGTGATCACCGACGGTAGCGTGCCGTCAGAGCTGACCGAAAAACTGGATCCGCATCGGTTGGCGATGCGCGGCACCAATGCCGCCAAGCCGCGCTGTGTCGCGCTGGTTGGAGTCGTTGGCGAAGCCGCGCATTGCGGCATCTATGAACAGCGACCATCGGTGTGTCGCGAGGTGGTGCCGTCATGGGAATTCGGCACGCTCAGCGCGCAGTGCGACAAGGCGCGTCTCGCGCATGGGCTGCCGCTGCTGACGCCGAACGACTGGCCGGCGCCACATGCGTCATTTCCGAACGTCGGGTGATTCGCTCGATTTACTCGCGCCGTGCCATCAGTTGAAGCGATAGATATCCATGGCCAGAAAGCCCAGATCGATACCGGCATCGATCCGTTGCGCGTGTGCTTTGGGGCCGGCCACACCAAGCGCCACGAACAGCGGCAACAAATGCTCATCGGTGGGATGCGCGCGTTCGGCGCCCGGCGCGTGGCGTCGATAGTCGAGCAGGGCATCGACATCGCCAGCGGCCAGCCGCTGCTCGATCCATTCGATAAATGGCAATACGTAGGGAGCTTTCCGCTCGTCGCTGTAACCGGCGCCGAAATCGTGCAGATTGTGGGTGATGCTACCTGAGCCGATCACCAGCACGCCCTCGTCGCGCAGTGACGACAACGCCTGACCCACCGCGTACTGATGCGCCGGGCCAAGTTCGGGCTGGATGGTGATGGGTACCACCGGAATATCCGCGTCGGGATACAGCAGCCGCAGCGGCACCCATGCGCCATGATCGAGCCCGCGATCATGGTTGATCACGGCAGGAAGGTTCGCGCGATCCAGCAATTGAGCGACCTGCTCGGCCAACTCAGGAGAACCTGGTGCCGGGTAGCGCAGCTCATACAGCGGTGAGGGGAAACCGCGAAAATCATGAATAGTTTCCGGCGCGATCGAAGCGCCGACCTGTGGCTTGCGAGAGAGCCAGTGCGCGCTGGCCATGACGATAGCGCGTGGCTTGGGCAGCAGCGCGGCCAATTCGGTTAGCCGCTTGCCGGTGAGGCCCGGCTGCAGCGCAGTCATCGGCGAGCCATGCGAGATGTAGAGACTGGGCAGTGAATTCATGACGATAGGGTCTTGATGCGATGACCCAAAGATAGGGGCAATCGCACCATTTGCAGCGTCGTGGGCAGGGACCTCGAAGAAACGGTCCGTCGCCTGTTCGAAACAATCGCTGCCGCGACGAAGTGCTTGGCAAAAAGCCGCAGCACGAGGCTGCGGCTTTCACTTACGGTTTGCGATGCGGGGGCTTGCTGCCGCCCGGTTTGAAGCCTCCCGGCTTGGGACCACCGGGTTTGAATCCACCGGGCTTGGGTCCGCCAGTTTTTCCTGTACCACCGGGCTTGCGTGCCGGCGGTGCGCTGCCAGAGGCGGTGTCGTTGCCATCCCACTCGTGGATGCGCAGCTGCTGCTGTACCACCCAGACCTTTTTCAGATGCTCGAACACTTCCTTCGGCATGCCGTCGGGCAGGTCGATCAGGCTGTAGTGATCACGGATGCTGAGGCGGCCGATGAACTGGCTTTCCAGCCCGGCTTCGTTGGCGATGGCACCAATGATGTTACCCGGCTTCACGCCGTGCTCGTGGCCGACTTCGACGCGATAGGTGCGCTTGCCTTCCTCGGTGGCGTGCGCACGCACCGGACGGTTGCCGAACTCGCGCGGCGGTGCGCCGTCGTGTGCAGCTGACTCGCGCGGCTTGAAGTCGCGTGCCGGACGGCTGGCTGGGCCATCGCGATCCGCAGGCGGTCGACGTTCGCTGGTGGGTCGATCGCGCGATGGACGATCCGGTCGATCATGCGAAGGCCTTTCGCGCGACGAATGCTCGCGCGGCGCCGACTCGTACTTTTCGCGCTTCGGCGGCGGTGCCAGCAGCAGCGGCTGATCGCCTTGGGCGATGCGCGCCAGCGCCGCGGCAATTTCGATCGCCGGCACGTTGTGCTCCTGCTCGTACTGCTCGATCAGCTTCTGAAACTCGCCAAGGTCACCCTGTGCACGCATGTCACTGATGCGCTGCTTGAACTTGCTGATGCGTACGTCGTTGACCACGTCGACCGACGGCAGCTGCATCTGTTCGATCGGCTGGCGTGTGGCGCGTTCGATTGCACCCAGCATGCCCTTTTCGCGTGGGCTGACGAACAGGATCGCCTCACCGCTGCGGCCGGCACGGCCAGTGCGGCCGATGCGGTGCACGTAGCTTTCGGTGTCATAGGGAATGTCGTAATTGAACACGTGGCTGATGCGCTCCACGTCGAGGCCGCGCGCGGCGACGTCGGTCGCCACGAGAATATCCAGCTTGCCATCCTTCAACTGCTGGATCACGCGTTCACGCTGTGCCTGCGCGACGTCACCATTGATGGCGGCTGCCGCCAGCCCGCGAGCCTGCAGTTTGCCGGCCAGTTCGTCGGTGGCCTGCTTGGTGCGCGCAAAGATGATCATCGCGTCGAACGGTTCGGCTTCGAGGATACGCGTCAACGCATCGAGCTTGTGCATGCCGCTGACGAACCAGTAACGCTGGCGGATGTTGGGCGCGGTAGTCGTCGACGACTTGATCGTGACTTCGACCGGATCCTTCAGGTGCTTCTGCGCGATCTTGCGGATCACCGACGGCATGGTCGCCGAGAACAGTGCGACCTGACGTTCCGGCGGCGTGGCCTGCAGCACCTTCTCGACGTCGTCGATAAAGCCCATGCGCAGCATTTCGTCGGCTTCGTCGAGCACCAGGAAGCGCAGCTCGGACAGATCCAGCGTGCCCTTGTCCAGATGGTCGATCACGCGGCCGGGCGTGCCGACGACAACATGCACGCCGCGCTTGAGCGAATGAAGCTGCGGGCCGTAGCTCTGGCCGCCGTAGATCGGCAGCACCTGAAAACCGGGGATATGTGCGGCATAGCGTTGAAACGCTTCAGCCACCTGGATGGCCAATTCGCGTGTCGGCGCCAGTACCAGCGCCTGCGGCTTGCCTGCGCGCGGATGGATGCGCGACAGGATCGGCAGCGCAAACGCGGCGGTCTTGCCGGTGCCGGTCTGTGCCTGACCGAGCACATCGCGGCCTTCCATCAAGGGCGGAATGGTCGCGGCCTGAATTGGCGACGGCGACTCGTAGCCGACATCGCCAAGAACGCGGAGCACCTCGGCGGGGAGACCAAGGGCGCTGAAACCGGCAGCGGTGGCCGGGGTGGAATCGGGAGACGCGGGGGACATGGGAGCCTTCGATGTCATGCAGAGGGCATGCAAGGGTGTAAGAAGAGTTCTATTGTAACAGCCCCTTGCGTCAAGGCCCGATGCAACATGCTTAATTGCGCGGCTTTGTGCTAATCAACGCCTTAATGATCATCTTCAGGAGAAAGCATGAATCATCGACTCAACGATCGTGTCGCCCTGGTCACTGGTGCTTCGTCCGGCATTGGCGAGGCAACCGCACTGGCGCTGGCTGAAGCCGGAGCCAAGGTCGCCATTGTGGCGCGCCGCGAAGATCGCCTGCAGGCACTCGCCGCGCGCTTGCGTGAGCTGGGCACGGAACCGCTCGTGCTGGTGGCTGATCTGCTGAACGAACATGAAGCCCAGCGCATCGTTGCCGATACCGAGGCGCATTTCGGCCGGCTCGATATCCTGATCAACAACGCCGGCGTGATGTACCTGGAGCCGGTCGCCGAGGCTGATCTCGGCCGTTGGCGGAGCATGCTGGAGCTCAACGTGCTCAGCCTGATCGCCTCCACCCAGGCTGTGCTGGCTGGCATGCGCGCGCGCCACGACGGACATATCGTCAATGTCGCCTCAGTCGCCGGGCGCGTCGCCAATCCCATGGCGGCTGCGTATGCGGCGACCAAGTTCGGCGTGGTCGGTTTCTCCGAGGCACTGCGGCGCGAAATCTACAAGGACAACATCCGTGTCAGCGTGATCGAGCCCGGCATGGTGGAGACCGAATTGCGCGATCACATTGGTCATTCTGCCAGCCGTCAGTCGCTCGATGCGCGTGCGAAGGAAATGCGCCAGTTGCAGGCCGAGGATATCGCTGAAACGATCCTGTTCTGCGTCACTCGGCCTTCACATGTCTGCATCAACGAGGTACTGCTGCGGCCGACCGATCAGGAGCGCTGAGCGGTTGTTTGGAGAGGTCGTGCGGCGCGCATTTATCATCGCCGTTCGGTAGACAGTCAGGAGCGATGATGAGCATGATCGAAACGATTTCCGAGCAGCGTTGCCACGGTGGCGTGCAGGGGCTTTACCGTCATCAATCGGAAAGCTGTGCTGGTCCGATGCGATTCGCGGTGTATCAGCCGCCGCAAGCGGTGCAGGGACCGTGTCCGGTGCTGTATTACCTCGCCGGGCTCACCTGCACCGAAGAGACTGCCACCATCAAGGCCGGCGCGCAGCGGTTGGCGGCCGAGCTGGGATTGATCCTGGTGATGCCCGATACCAGCCCGCGCGGTACCCATATCGAAGGTGCCACCGGCGATTGGGAATTTGGTGAAGGCGCTGGATTCTACGTGGATGCCACGCAGGCGCCATGGTCGGCGCACTTTCGCATGTACAGCTACATCGTTGACGAATTGCCCGCACTGATCGCCAAAAACTTTCCGGTGGACGCTGCGCGCAGCAGTATCTTTGGCCATTCGATGGGCGGTCATGGCGCCCTGACCATCGCGCTGAAACATCCGGATCGCTATCGCTCGGTATCGGCCTTCGCACCGATCGTGGCACCGAGCGAGGTGCCTTGGGGGCTGAAGGCACTGCCGCGTTACCTCGGCGATAATCGATCAAGCTGGGCGCAGTACGATGCCTGCCAGCTGGTGAGAAAGCAGACCTTTCCGGGCACGATCCTGATCGATCAGGGCGAGGCCGATCAGTTTCTGGAAGGCCAATTGAAACCTGAACTGTTCGATCAGGCCTGCGCTGAAGAGGGGCAGGAGCTGCTTTTGCGCCGGCAGCCGGGTTACGACCATAGCTACTGGTTTATCTCGACATTCATGGAAGACCATCTGCGCCATCACGCCACGGCGCTGGGCTTGCCTTGATCTTGGCTACTAAGCGTGAACGACTCAAAGGTCCGTTTTTGCTAGATCCCAACGAGCCCGACAATGCGTTTACAAAAAAGCGGCCATGAGGCCGCTTTTTTATTTGAACTTGACGCTACTTATTTATTTTTATTTGAACTTGACGCTACTTACGCCTTAGCAGCTGGGCGCTGGTTCGAACGGCGCTTGTGGTTACCGGCAGCGTGATCACTGCGGCCCGGCGACGCAAAGCCAGTTGGGCGTGCCGATGTCGAGGCCTTGCCCTGACGCGGCTGACGCTGCGGTGCACGCTGCTGCGGACGCTGCACCGGACGTGGTGCACCGGCATCCAGGCGCAGCGGATGCGACGGCTCGTAACCGGCCACATTGTTGATCGCGATATCCTGGTTCAGCAGCTTGCGGATGTCGCGCAGCAGGCCGGACTCATCGTGGCTGACCAGCGAAATCGCCAGACCTTCCGAACCGGCACGACCCGTGCGGCCAATGCGATGCACGTAATCCTCGGCCACCATCGGCAGATCGAAGTTGATCACGATCGGCAACTGGTCGATATCGATACCGCGAGCGGCGATGTCGGTGGCCACCAATACGGTGACGCGGCCACTCTTGAAATCGCTCAAGGCGCGGGTGCGGGCGTTCTGGCTCTTGTTGCCGTGAATCGCGGCGGTGCGCAGACCCGAGGCATTGAGGAAGGTGACCAGCTTGTCAGCGCCATGCTTGGTGCGGCTGAATACCAGCGACTGGCGACGACTGTCGACCGACAGCAGGTGCAACAGCAGGTCGCGCTTGCGCGCTGCGTCGACCGGGTGCACCTGATGGCTGACCAGAGTGGTAACGGTGTTCGGTGCCGAGACCGAAATCTCGCGCGGGTTGTGCATGAACTCCATCGCCAGCGCCTTGATCGCCGGCGCGAAGGTGGCCGAGAACAGCATCGTGTGCCGCTTTTTCGGCAACGCCACGAGGATGCGCTTCAGCGCAGGCAGGAAGCCCATGTCGAGCATGCGGTCGGCTTCGTCCAGGATCAGCGTCTCGACGCCGGACAGATCCAGCGTGCGCTGCTGCATGTGGTCCATCAAACGACCGGGCGTAGCGATGACTACGTCGACGCCACGGCGCAGTGCGTTGATCTGCGGCCCCATGCTGACGCCGCCGAAGATGGTGGTAGCGCTGACCTGCATGTGCTTGCCGTAGTCGCGCAGGTTCTCATGAACCTGGGCAGCCAGTTCGCGGGTCGGGGTAAGAATGAGCGCGCGCGGACGACGCGTCATCGTCTGGCCGCTGGTCGACAGGCGCTGCAGCAGCGGCAGCACGAAGGCTGCTGTCTTGCCGGTGCCGGTTTGCGCGGCAGCCAGCAGGTCGTGACCTTCCAGCGCGGGTGGAATCGCGGCGGCCTGGATCGGGGTGGGTTTGGTGTAGCCGTAATCGGCAAGCGCACGCAACAACGCGGGCGCAAGGCCCAGCGAATCGAAAGACATTGGAAACACTCCTGAGCAACCCGGAGTGTTGATACCGTGTTGCAGACTTGGGGATAAATGCGGCGGGTCGCCGCTGAAGTCAGAACGACTTCGCCGCCAAGTATAGCGTGATAACTGCCGCCATGCTCGTTTTTGTTGCAACGAAGCAAAATGGGCGGTTGGCGGTAGCTAGCGAGCGGCCAGCGATCGCGTGAGTCATGAAGGTTACTTGTGCGAAATCTTCATCTTTGGCGTTGCAAACCATGCCCTCGTCCGGCATACGATAAAGGCTATTCGTCGATTCAATCCAAGGAAAGCCTGATGTCGCTGCTTGCACCCTTGCGGGAACTCAACCACACACAGCGACATACGGTATTCGCCAGTTTTCTTGGATGGACGCTGGATGCGTTCGATTATTTTCTGTTGACCTTCGTGATCGTTGGCGTCGCAAAAGAGTTCGGGGTCGACAACAAGGCGGTTACTTACGGCCTGTTCCTGACGCTGGCAGCGAGGCCGATCGGCGCGCTGCTGTTTGGACGGCTGGCCGACCGTTTTGGCCGCCGGCCGATTCTGATGCTGGACATCATCCTGTTCTCGGTATTCGAACTGGCGACGGCGTTTTCGCCGTCTCTGACGGCGTTGCTGGTGCTGCGTTTCCTGTTTGGCGTCGCCATGGGCGGCGAGTGGGGTATCGGTGCCTCGCTGGCGATGGAATCGATTCCGGCGAAATCGCGCGGACTGATTTCCGGCCTGCTGCAAAGTGGCTATCCGTGCGGCTTCTTTCTGGCTGCTCTGGCGAACTGGCTATTGGTCGATCACATCGGCTGGCGCGGGCTGTTCATCGTCGGCGCAGTGCCGGCGCTGCTGGTGTTGTATATCCGTCGCAGCGTGCCGGAATCGCCGGTGTGGGAAAGCAGCAAGGGCACCCGGCAAAAGCAGACGCTGCGCGAATCCATGCGTGGGCACTGGAAGCTCGGCATCTACCTGATGCTGTTGATGGCAGCCTTCAACATGTTCAGCCACGGCTCGCAGGACATGTATCACACGTTCGAAGAGGTCAATCTGCACCTCGATACCAGCTCGGGCACGGCCTTCATGCTGGTCGCGCTGCTCAATCTGGGCGCGTTGGTCGGCGGACTGTTCTTTGGCGTGCTGTCCGAGCGCATCGGCCGGCGCAAGGCGATGATCATCGCTGCGCTGCTGGCGATTCCGGTGATCCCGCTCTGGACGTACGGTGGCTCACTACTTCTGCTGGGTCTGGGTGCGTTCCTGATCCAGGTCATGGTGCAGGGCGCATGGGGCGTAGTGCCCACGCATCTCAATGAACTCTCGCCGGGCCCGATGCGTGCGACCCTGCCGGGCTTTGCCTATCAGATGGGTAACCTGCTGGCGGCCGGCACGGCCACGGCGCAGACCTGGATCGCCAACTGGCGCGGCGGTGACTTTGCGTTTGCAATGTCGCTCTGGATTGGCGTGGTGGCTTTGATTCTGGCGTTATTGGTGTGGTTGGGGCCGGAGGCGCGGGGGCTGGATTTCGAGAAAGAAGCCACCTGATAGAATTCCGACCTTTAACCATTCGAGAGACATGCAATGAAGGCTGGCAAGGACAAGGTCATCGCACTCCACTACACGCTGACGGTCGACGGTGAGAAGGTCGAAAGTTCGCATGATCGCGAGCAGCAGTTGTGGGTACTGCTGGGCCATGGCCAGCTGATTCCAGGTCTGGAGAGCGCGCTTGAAGGTCATGAAGCCGGTGACACGCTGGAAGTGGATGTGTCAGCGGTCGACGGCTATGGCGAACGTCAGGAAGATCAGATCCAGCGCATGTCGAAAAAGTATTTCCCCCAGGCCAATCGTCTCAAGGCTGGCATGATCACGATTCTGCAGCTGAAGGAAGGCGGCCAGCGCGCCGTGACCGTGCACAAGGTCGGCATGAGCACGATCGACGTCGATCTCAACCATCCGATGGCCGGCAAGGATCTGCACTTTGATGTCAGTGTCAGCGACGTGCGTGATGCCACCGAGGAAGAGTTGCAGCATGGCCACGCGCATGCGCCGGGCGCTGATGCGCACTGATTGCAGCTTCGCGTTTCCAAGATAAAAAACGGCGCCATTGAGCGCCGTTTTTCATGAGTGCAGTAAAGCTTATCGTGTCAATCCAGCAATCGCTTGCCGTAGACGAAATGATCGCGCCAGTAAGGCCCGTCAATATCATCCAGTCTTACCGTGCCGCCGCTATTGGGCGCATGCACAAAGCGCCCCTTGCCGACATAGACACCGACATGACTGACGCCGCCGCTGCTGCCAAAGAACACCAAGTCGCCGCTGGCCAGATCAGTCATCTGCCGAACTTCTTCGCCATTCATTACCGCCATCTCGCGTGAACTATGCGGCAGCAGAATGTCCGCGGCGTTGCGGTAGATGTAGTCGACCAGGCCGCTGCAGTCGAAACCGCCGGCGGGGGTGTTGCCGCCCCAGCGATATGGCGTGCCAACCAGCGCTATGGCACGAAACAACACATCGTTGGCCGTTCCGGTATTAGCGGCTGAAGGCGCGCGTGCAGGTAAATCCGCCAGCGACGAATGCGAGTCCTTGTAGGTCGGTTCGCGCCGATGCGGCGCGCTGGAACAGGCGGCAAGCAGCAGGATGACGATCGCCAAAAGCCATCGACGGGCTTTCCGCCAGGCCGGCGGCACATGCGCAAAGCGGACGGCAGGATCCTGGCGCATAAAACAACCTCGGCAAGAGACGCGCCGAGGTTATCAAATCAATGGCTTATAAGGAAGTTCTCAGAGACTGGGCGAGACTTGGGTTGGGGCCGGCGTCGGCGACGATCCGTCCGGATTGGGCAATGTCGCCATGTACAAGCCGGCTTGATTGCGGCCCGGTCGATTCACGCCGCCACCTGCCCAGCGGGTGCAGGGGCGATCACTTCGGTCCATGCATAGGCATTGTGCAAAACCTGGTCGAACGTTCCGCTGAGATAGAAGTCCGATGAGTCGGCCTGTTTGCGGTAAGCCATGTACACGACGTTCTCGTGCTCGTTCGCGTCGTAGACGGTCACCATGACGTCTTTCAGTGGTTCGGGATATTCGCCCGTGATGGGCAACCACGGGCCACGCATGTTTGGCAGCCTTTGATGGCGCGCATCTTCTTGAACCATGCACCACTGGATGTCGCCACCCAGAATGTCGCCGAGCAGTTTGGCTGCGCGCAGCACGTCAGCGCGGTGTTCCGGTCTGAACTGCAGCAGGTCTCTCCATGCTCCCCGCGTGTTGATTTGTAGCCGCAACTTACGATCCGTTTTCATCAACCCCACCTCCGTTATTTCGCTGAACTTCAAAAATCCGTTTGTCATCCGTTCGTACTGGTCGTACTCGATCTCTTATGTTGGCGGCGTTATCTACACGGAATACGCCCTGTACCGGCGGCACGATTTCCGGTCTGGCTTCGACAAGTCCGGTCGGCGAGGCACTCGTCGAAGGCGATGTGCTCGGTGATCAACATCGGACCTGGGCCCCGACAACGGCGAATGCGGTTTCGGGATCTCGAGCAGATTGTGGATATCGGGTCCTCCAGTCCCGAGGGTCACTGCGGTAGCTCCAACATGGCAGTGCGGTAATACGCTTCGGCTAATTCACGCCATTGCGCTTCCGCATCCAGGTCACCGCAAAGCATGGCTTCGTGTGCATTGAGTTCCGCGATGGCACCACACTCGATGGCATCGAACGAACCTGGATAATCGGACGAAGGTGGATAAGAGGTAGCGGACATAGTCAGGCCGCCGCTTGTCGTTGCGTATTGCCAGTGCTGGCTGGAGTGCTAGGCTCCTCCTCAGCCAGTTTCAGGCCTAGCTCGACAGCGATCTTGTGCGCGTTGCCGTAATAAGCCTTGTCGGTGCCGCTCATGACGCGATAGACCGCTTTGCGGTCGTAGCCGTGCTCGGCAGCCCATTTCGTGAGCGTTTTCCCGCGCTGACGAAGCTGTTGGCGTACCTGATCCGGAGTAAGTGCAGTTTCACGCCTCATCGCGCCCTGAATGCCCCTTGTTATTCATGAGTGATGTCTAGGAGCCAGATATTAACCTCTTTTGAGGTCATGTCAACCCCAAAAGTGTTTCGTTACTCGTTTGCTCGGAATCATCCCGGAAATTTATCTATATGACTCTTTATATCAGCAACTTAAGCGAGATTGGAGGTGCGGAAACGTCCTTGCACTTGCACTCGCTCTGTCAGTGGGAAAGCGTTAAATGGGGTTGAAAGAAGAGCAGGGCGCACGACTGGCACTCATTCGCGGTTCCGAGAGCCAGGCTTCTTTTGCGCCGAAAATTCGCATCCACAAAAACACCTTGGGTAACTGGGAGAGAGGCGAACGCGAAATAGGTGCCGAGGCTTTGAAGCATCTGGCTGATCTTGGCTGGAGCCCGCTCTGGGTTCTCACCGGCCTTGGCGAGGAAAAGCTGGATCCAGCTCTCAACCCCTCATCTGCAGCGGATATTGCAAGGGTTATCGCCCACGACGACAGGGACGCTGATGGGCGTCGGACCAAGGCCTTCGGATCACGGCCGAACTTGCGTGACGAGCCCTCTCAACCGGCGTCACAAGACGCTTCGCAACCTGTGAGGCACGACGTTCTGATGATGGCGGTGCGGCTGGCCACGGAGGCGCTCGGTGAAAAGGTTTTGCCTCCAGCAAAGCATGCCGAGCTGGTAACCATGCTCTATGAGCTGCTCGATGAAGGCCTGCCGGAAGCCAAGGTATTGCGTTTTGCACGGACAGCTGCAGCATGACGCGAGCTTATCGGGCGTAGGGAAGCATGAAGCCGACACGATGGCCGGCTTCATGTTGCAAATTCAAACTTCACAGTGTTTACAGCCTTGAATCACTTCGATGTGGCTCTCTATTGCGGGTGCCGGCTAAGAAATGGACATCGTGGCGATTTGAACTAGTCACCTGCGCTGCTTCTGGACAGACGCGCTCTTACCATACTGGGCTTCAATATCAGCTGGAAGTAGTCGCTGAACTCGACCACTTAAGTAACAAAGCGAGCGCCCAATTTCGCCCGATGGAGTTTTCGCCGACAAACTGTCTCGACTCGGCGCTGCTTAACTGAGCTCTTTGATGAGCTTTAGGCGTGGCCCCCAATCCGTAAAAAAGATCGAAGCCAAAGTCGAGAGATACGATTTTTCGCCGGTCCGAACTAAAGTTAAGCGCTTCGATCCGGCCAAGATCCTCGAGTACTAGCAGCACGCCACTGAAGCATTGCGTATGCATAATCGATGAGATCATTCATCGCTTCGATCACGGGCGAGTTGTAGACGAACCGACCGCTCTGCCGACTCACGACCAAGCCTGCATGAGGCAGCTCTTTGTGAGGTGGAATGAGAGCGTGGCGTTGGGCACACCAAGCTTCTCAGCGATGTCGCTCGCCGCTAACCGTCGGGCGCTGTTCGATCAACAAGACGGTAGACCGCCTGCCTCGACTCTTGTGCGAGGGCAGATGAGGATGGTGAACGCTTGTGTACTCTTCATTGCATCGGCAGTGGGAAAAGTATCGCCGCACGTGCACCCCACCATCACACGCAACGGGCCAGGGTTAGTGACCGCTCGTTGTACTCCAATACGCATTCCGCGCGTCCTGACGATCTGATCGGAATCATTCGACCTGTCGTCCTCCCACGAATGCGGAGGGTCGTTCGACTCAGCGGTTCGTCAGCATCCTGCTAGGCAAAGTCTCGCGCTTGGCGAAGATGCTCGCCATTTCCTCCATGTTCTCTGTTCCCCAGGTGCACAGCGGGATGATCGCGTCAGCCAGGCTGCGACCGAGCGGGGTCAGCGCGTAGTCCACGCGCGGCGGCACCTCCTTGTAGTCGGTCCGGGCCAGCACGTGATCGGCCTGCAGGTCCTTCAATGTCTGGATCAGCACCTTGTCGCTAACGCCTTGGATCAGGCGCTTGAGCTCGCCGTAGCGCTTCGGGCCGTCGCGCAGGAAAAACAGGACCAGCGGTTTCCATTTGCCCGCGATGATGCGGAGCGTGGCGTTGAGCCCGCAGCCAGGATCGCAGGTTTCAGAAGGCGTCGTCATTATTTGATACTTACCAAAAGGTGCATACTTGCCCTTAGGTTATCAGACCGCATACTTGTCCTCAAGCAAGCAGTTCCCTGCTTGCGTACAACTTCAAAAAAGGATGCACGTCATGAACAGATTGAATGGAAAGACCGCCGTGATCACTGGTGGCGCTACCGGCATCGGCCTCGCCTCTGCAAAGCGCTTCATCGAGGAAGGCGCCTTCGTCTTCATCTTCGGCCGCCGGCAAGAAGCGCTCGACGCCGCTGTGGCTGAGCTCGGGCTCAACGCCCGCGCGGTGAAGGGCTCGGTCTCGGATGAGGCCGACCTCGACCGACTCTACGCGGCGGTGAAGGCCGAACGCGGAACCCTCGACATCGTCTTCGCCAATGCCGGGGTGGGAAGCCAGCTTGCGCTCGGCAAGATCACCGCCAAGCACATTGACGAAACCTTCGACATCAATGTGAAGGGTACGATCTTCACGGTCCAGAAGGCGCTGCCGTTGATGGGCAAGGGCGGTTCGATCATCCTGACCGGATCGAGCGCCGGCACCACGGGCGCACCGGGAATGAGCGCCTACAGCGCGAGCAAGGCAGCCGTGCGCAACCTCGCGCGGACCTGGGCGGAGGACCTGAAAGGCACCGGCATCCGGGTCAATGTGCTGTCGCCCGGCGCGACGGCGACCGAACTCGCGAAGGAAGCGCTGGGCGAGGAAGGCCAGAAGGTCTACGCCTCGATGACTCCGCTTCAGCGCATGGCCGATCCGGCGGAGATCGGGGCGGTGGCCGCCTTTCTCGCGTCGTCGGACAGCAGCTTCATGACCGCCAGCGAGGTCGCCGTCGACGGCGGCCTGGCGCAACTCTGACGCGTTAAGCCCAGGTGCTCCATGCGATTCGGAGCATCGTAGGGCTGCCGGCCCTCAAGTCCCAACCTTTCAGCGAATCTCGATGCCGGTAGGGCTCCGAAAGGGGGCTTTTCGACTCTCTACTCAAAGCGGACCAAGGAAACACGAT
>NZ_JACHCO010000011.1:0-50629 GCF_014207165.1 Rhodanobacter sp. MP1X3
CACCTGATCCCATCCCGAACTCAGAAGTGAAACGCGCATGCGCCGATGGTAGTGTGGCTTTGCCATGCAAGAGTAGGTCACCGCCAGGGGCCTTACACTGAATAACCCTCACCGGAAACGGTGGGGGTTTTTCTTTTTGCCGGTGCCGGTGCGCTCGCCGGCCGCGAGCTGCAACACGTCACCGCCAGGGGCCTTACACCTCTCTTTTTGATGTGCTCGAAAAATTACGGGCTGTGCGTCGGCTCAGGACGACATGGCTTCTGTTCTGCAAGCGCTCTGACGCGCGAATCTCTGCCTTTCGTAGCCGCTCTGCAAGTTTGTCCGCGTCTGTGCCGGAATGACATGGCGCACTTCACGAGTCATCATGCACGCACGACTGGCAGGTGCTTCTGAAACGATGGATCCACGACTCAATCGACGTCAGGAAGAATTGATCATTCTCGTGCAGCGCGAAGGCTTTGTTGCCGTCGAGCAGGCGGCTTCACATTTCGACGTGACGCCGCAGACGATACGCAGAGATCTTTCGACACTGTGCGACGCCGGCTTGTTGCGGCGTTATCACGGTGGTGTAAGCCTGCCATCGAGCGTGGAGAATCTGGCGTACAACGCTCGCAAAGGTCTTTTGCAGGCAGAAAAGCAGCGCATAGCGGCTCTGGTTGCCGAACACATCCCGGATGAAGCCTCGCTCTTCATCAATCTCGGCACCACGAACGAGGATGTCGCGCGTGCGTTGATGACCCACAAGGGTCTTCGCATCATCACCAACAATCTCAATGTGGCGCTCATGTTGAGCAACAACCCGTCGTTCGAAGTCATTGTGGCTGGCGGCTTGGTGCGTGGGCGCGATCACGGCGTGACCGGTGAAGCGACGATCGAATTGATTCGTCAGTTCAAGGTGGATTTTGGCATTGTCGGTATTTCCGGAATCGATCTGGATGGCACGTTGCTGGATTTCGATTTCCAGGAGGTGCGTGTGGCGCAGGCCATCATCGAGCACTCGCGCCAGGTATATCTGGCCGCGGATCACAGCAAGATCGGACGCAATGCACTGGTTCGCCTCGGTTCGCTTTCACGCGTCGGTGCCTGGTTTACCGACCGCGCACCGCCCGAACCACTACTGGCCGTACTCGAGAGTGCAGGGACGCATCTGCACGTTGCTGATTAACCACGGTCATATTCATCCCGGCGGGTTCGTATGCCCTGGCTGCTGGCGACAAAGCCAGGATGGCTACGTTGCGCTGCAGCGTGCGCTGTTTGCAAATGTTCGAATATGATCGATAGAGCTCGATAGTCAGCTTTATCAAGCTTATCCAGTTTCGAAAGCATAAATTCATTTTCTATTTTCATAAACAGTATTCCGTTTCGCACATGCTGCCGGTTACTGGCTCATGCGACTTCGTGAACTGTTGTCATCGGAGTGGTGCATGTCGGAGCGGGTCGACTTACTGGTGGTCGGTGGTGGTATCAACGGTACCGGCATCGCGCGTGACGCCGTTGGTCGCGGCTTGTCGGTTGTGCTGTGCGAGCGAGACGATCTTGCATCGCATACGTCCAGTGCCAGCACCAAGCTGATTCACGGCGGGCTGCGCTATCTCGAGCAGTTCGAGTTTGCGCTGGTGGGCAAGGCACTTGCCGAACGCGAGGTGCTGCTCCGCGCTGCGCCACACATCATCTGGCCACTGCGTTTCGTGTTGCCGCACCAGCCGCACCTGCGGCCAGCCTGGATGATTCGTATCGGGTTGTTTCTGTATGACCATCTTGGTCGTGGTCGCCGTACGCTACCCGGTTCACGGCGCATTCGTTTCAGCAAACATGTAGTCGGTACCCCGTTGCGCGACGAGTTTCATGTGGGCTTTGTCTACTCCGATGCCTGGGTCCAGGACGCGCGGCTGGTGGTACTCAACGCGATGGATGCGGCACAACGCGGTGCTGAGATACTCACTCACACGCGATGCATCAGCGCAAAGAAAGAGGGCACGGATTGGATCGCCGAGCTCGAGTCGGATAGTGGTGTTCGCCGCACTGTTCGCGCTCGCGCACTGGTAAATGCGGCCGGACCATGGGCAGCCAAATTTCTCGACGATATAGCCCATATCGAACACAGCCACTCGCTGCGATTGATCAAGGGCAGCCACATTGTCGTGCCCAAGCTGTATGACCATCGCTACGCGTACATCTTCCAGCAGCCTGATCGCCGCATTGTTTTTGCCATTCCGTATGAACGCGACTTTACCCTCATCGGCACCACCGATATCGAATATCAGGCCGATCCGTCGCACCCGACAATCGATGGTGAAGAAACGGCTTATCTCTGCGAAGCCACCAATCGCTATTTCAAGCGCAATCTCACGCCGGCCGACGTGGTGTGGAGCTACAGCGGTGTGCGTCCGCTGCTTGAGGACAAGAGCGGTAACGCCTCCGAAGTAACACGTGATTACCACATCGAACTCGATAGCAGCGGTCCGCCGTTGTTGAATGTCTTCGGCGGCAAGCTCACGACCTATCGAAAGCTGTCCGAGGAGGCACTCGATTTGCTCGGCGAAGCACTGGGCAATACCAAGCCGGCGTGGACGGCCAAGGGGCCTCCGCTGCCAGGTGGTGGCGAATTCAACATCGACGCGTTGCTCGATGATGTTCGTGCAAGCCGCCCGTGGCTGTCGGAAGTGATGGCCTGGCGACTGGTGCACAACTACGGCACGCGCACGCGCGATTTGCTCGGCGAGGCTGATGGGCTGGAGGCACTTGGAGAGCACTTCGGCAGCGACCTCTACCAAGCCGAGGTCGATTACCTGATAAGGCATGAGTGGGCGACTCAGGCTGAAGACATTCTCTGGCGGCGAAGCAAGCTCGGCTTGCGGGTCGGCCCCGATGATGTCGCGCGTCTGACCGCATACCTCGCCAAAGTTCCAGCTCGATAAGGGTGGACGTTAGCCTGAGGAAATGCGGGCAAGCGCCTAGAGTGCCAACAACCATGGACCATGAAAATCATCAAAGGTGAAGCGAGATGCGCAAACTAACAGGCGAGCTTATTTCTGAAGCAATAGCAATGTTCATCATCATCGCCTTTGGCGATTCAGTCGCAGCGATGTACACGCTCTACGACCCCAGCCCTTACCAGAATGCCTATTGGGGTGTCTGTATCGCATGGGGCTTGGCAGTAACGTTGGCGATCTACGTTACCGGCTCGGTATCCGGCACACATGCGAACCCGGCAGTAACTCTGACTTTGGCCATATTCCGCAATTTTGAGTGGAAGAAGGTGGTGCCCTACTGGCTGGCCCAGGTGGTGGGAGGCTTCGCCGGCGCCGCCATCGTCTATGTGTTGTTTGGCCCGGTGATCGATCACTACAACGAAGCGCACCAGCTCACTCGCGAAGCGGGCGGGGCAGCTGGCGTATTTTTCACCCACCCGGGTCTGGCGATCACGCCGATGCACGCGTTGCTTGATCAGATAATACTCACCGCCTTCCTGCTGTTTGGCATCTTCGCGATCACCGAGCAGTACAACGAGATGGCGCCGATGGCCAATTCCGGCGCGCTGATGATCGGTTTGCTGGTAGCGACAATCGGCGCGTCGATGGGTTACCTGGAAGCATGGGCACTCAATCCCGCACGTGATTTTGGGCCGCGCCTGTTCGCTTACCTGGCTGGCTGGAAATCCGCAGCCTTTCCATCACCTGAAAACTACTGGTGGATTCCGATCGTCGGGCCATTGATCGGTGGCGTAGTGGGTGGTGGTGCCTATCAGTGCCTTATCCGTCCGTTCTTGCCAGCACGCGTGCGTGCTGCCGAGGCTGATCGCCTCGGCTTGGCCCCAGGCGACGGTGCGCTTCCGAAATAAGCCCGGCTGAATATTCCACTGAGCCTTCTCTGATTTGAATTGTCGAGAAGTTCAAAAGGGCGTTTTCATCATTCTGACCATGTGAGGCGAGTTCCATGAGCAAGCAATACATCCTGGCTATTGACCAAGGCACCACCAGCTCGCGTTCGATGCTTTTCGATCACGACGGCCGTGTCGTTGGCATGGCGCAACGTGAATTCAGCCAGATCTTTCCGCAGCCGGGTTGGGTCGAACACAACCCTCGCGAGATCCTGACCAGTGTATTGGTGACCTTGACCGAGGTGATCAACAACGCCCAAGTCGATGCCGAATCGATCGTCGGCATCGGTATTACCAACCAGCGCGAGACCGCGGTGGTGTGGGACAAGGGTACAGGGCAGCCGATCTACAACGCGATCGTGTGGCAGTCGCGCCAGACGCGTGAAATATGCGACCAGCTTCAGGCCGACGGCTACGAAGACATGGTTCGCGCGAAAACCGGCCTGCTGATCGACGCCTATTTTTCCGGCACCAAGGTGAAGTGGATACTCGATCACGTCGACGGTGCACGCGAGAAGGCGGAAAAAGGCGAGTTGCTCTTCGGCACCATCGACACGTGGCTGATCTGGAACCTCACTGGCGGCAAGGCGCACGTTACCGATTACACCAACGCATCGCGCACGTTGATGTTCAACATTCATACCAAGGAATGGGATGACGAGCTGTTGAAGATGCTCGATGTTCCGCGCGCCATGCTGCCCGAAGTGCGCTCGTCCAGCGAAGTGTACGGGACCACCTTGCCGCAGTACCTGCTCGGTCGTGAAGTGCCGATTGCCGGTGTCGCGGGTGATCAGCAGGCGGCGCTTTTCGGCCAGGCCTGCTTCGAACCCGGGCTGGCCAAAAATACCTATGGCACCGGCTGCTTCATGTTGATGAACACCGGCGAGAAGGCAGTCACCTCGAAGAATGGACTGCTCACGACGATCGCCTGGGGCATTGATGGCAAAGTCGAATACGCGCTGGAGGGTAGTGTTTTCGTGGCCGGTTCGGTGATCCAGTGGCTGCGCGACGGCCTGCGCATGCTCGGCAAGGCCAGCGATTCGCAGTCCTACGCCGAGCGTGCGCATGACAACGATGGCGTTTATTTCGTGCCGGCGTTCGTGGGTCTTGGCGCGCCTTACTGGCGCAGCGATGTGCGCGGTGCGGTGTTCGGATTGTCACGCGGTACGACGAAGGAGCAGTTTATTCGCGCGGCGCTGGAGTCGATGGCGTATCAGACACGCGACGTACTGGCGGCGATGGAAACAGACTCCGGTATATCGTTGAAGGAGCTGCGCGCTGACGGTGGCGCGATTGCCAACGACTTCATGGCGCAGTTCCAGGCGGATATCCTCAACATTCCCGTGCTGCGTCCCGAGGTGCAGGAAACCACAGCCCAGGGTGCCGCCTTTCTTGCCGGTCTGGCCACAGGTTTCTGGAGCAGCCGCGAGGAAATCGCACGGATGTGGGCGGTGGATAAACGCTTTGAACCGACCATGCAGGAGCCGGAACGTGAAAAGCTTTACGCGGGCTGGAAGCAGGCTGTCGAGGCGACGATGGGCTTCAAGGTAAAGGCATAAAGCGGATCGAACCCGTTGCGTTACAAAAACAACGGTTAGAAAAAGAGAAGGCGGTGTAGAGATACACCGCCTTTTCATGTCCGTGTTCCCGCTACGCGCCGTTAGGCGAACGCGTAACCGAATTGATCTTCAAACTCGGCGGCGAATTCTTCGTAGGTGAAGCTCTGATTCTGCGTGCCGGGATGTTCAACCTTGAGCGCACCCATCAGCGAAGCCATACGGCCAACGGTCGGCCAGTCCAGACCGCGCATGATGCCGAAGATCAGCCCCGCGCGATACGCATCGCCGCAACCCGTCGGATCAACGATCTTGCGCTCGCGCGCCGGTGGAATCTGATGCGACTCACCGCCTACATGGATGACCGAGCCGCGTGGGCCGTGGGTCACGATGTACGCCGTCACGTGTGACGCGATCTCGGCGGCACTCCAGCCAGTGCGCGTCTGCAGCAACTGGGATTCGTAATCGTTGACGATCACGTAGGTCGCCTTTTCGATCATCGTGCGAAATTCTTCGCCGTTGAACAAGGGCATCGCCTGGCCAGGATCGAAGATGAAGGGCACGCCGCGTGTTGCGAATTCGTCCACGTGCTGCAGCATTGCCTCACGGCCATCGGGAGCGACGATGCCGAAGTCGATGTCCTTGATGTCCCTCACGTGATTTTCCTGCGCGCTGGACATCGCGCCGGGATGAAAGGCGGTGATCTGGTTGTTGTCCAGATCCGTGGTGATGAAGCACTGCGGTGTGAACTGATCGTCGAAAACACGCACGCCATCGAGACAGATGCCCTTCTGCTGCATATGCTCGCGGTAGGGTGCAAAGTCCTGACCCACCGCCGCTACCGGCAGCGGATTACCGCCGAGCAGTTTCAGGTTATAGGCAATATTGCCCGCGCAGCCGCCAAATTCCCGCCGC
This sequence comes from Rhodanobacter sp. MP1X3, assembly GCF_014207165.1. Classification (NCBI taxonomy): domain Bacteria; kingdom Pseudomonadati; phylum Pseudomonadota; class Gammaproteobacteria; order Lysobacterales; family Rhodanobacteraceae; genus Rhodanobacter; species Rhodanobacter sp. MP1X3. The sequence continues at coordinate 6,352 of NZ_JACHCO010000011.1, forward strand.
ATCCGTGGCACCAGGAACGACACATTAAGGATATGCACCTGATCGGGCAGGATGTGGTTCTTGAACTGATCCTGGAACACCATGATGGTGTCGTAGGCCAGCGATCCGCAGATAACAGCAGACATGATGTGCGGGTGCCCCTCAGCGTGGGTGTTGCTCGTAGAAACGACGCCGCAGCTGCGGACGACGGGAACCGGGCCATCAGGCTTCGGCAGGCAAAGGTCGGAATCGTACCGCCATCTGCCTGCAATGGCGACACTTCAGGTGCGTGAACAACTCACTTCAAGGCGCAGGAATCGCACTTATCGCCGTGTTGTACAAGGATTTCTTAACGTTAATGTTCTTGCGCAAGGTGGCCGCGCTGACTAGACTGGTGAGCTTACTTTTTAGCCAAGCCGACCCACGGCGGACCCATGTTCAAGAAGTTTCGCGGGATCTTTTCCAACGACATCTCCATCGATCTCGGCACGGCCAACACGCTGATTTATGTGCGTGGTCAGGGCATCGTGCTGAACGAACCGTCGGTGGTGGCGATCCGTCAGGACCGCGGCCCGGGCGGCCCGCGCACGATTGCAGCAGTCGGTACCGAGGCCAAGCGCATGCTGGGCCGTACGCCAGGCAACATCGCCACCGTGCGTCCGATGAAGGACGGTGTCATCGCCGACTTCACCATGACCGAGGCGATGCTGCAGCATTTCATCAAGCAGGTGCACAAGTCGCGCCTGTTGCGTCCGAGCCCGCGCGTGCTGGTATGCGTGCCCTGCGGTTCGACCCAGGTCGAGCGTCGTGCGATCAAGGAATCGGCCGAAGGCGCTGGTGCGCGCGATGTGTTTTTGATCGAGGAGCCCATGGCGGCCGCGATCGGTGCCGGTATCCCGGTGCACGAGGCGCGTGGCGCGATGGTGCTGGATATTGGTGGCGGTACCTCCGAAGTGGCGGTGATCTCGCTCAACGGCATCGTGTACTCGCAGTCGGTACGCGTCGGCGGCGATCGCTTCGACGAGGCGATCATCAACTACGTACGACGCAACCACGGCACGCTGATCGGCGAATCCACCGCCGAGCGGATCAAGATGGAAATCGGTTGTGCGTTCCCGCAGGCTGACGTCAAGGAGATCCAGATCTCCGGTCGCAACCTCGCCGAGGGCGTGCCGCGGATGTTCACCATCAACTCCAACGAGATTCTGGAAGCGCTGCACGAACCACTGGCCGGTATCGTGGCTGCAGTGAAATCCGCCCTGGAACAGACCCCGCCGGAACTCTGCTCGGACGTGGCAGAGCGCGGCATCGTGCTCACCGGCGGTGGTGCGTTGCTGCGCGATCTGGATCGGCTGATTTCGGAAGAGACCGGGCTGCACGTGCAGGTGGCGGACGATCCGCTGACTTGCGTGGCACGCGGCGGCGGCAAGGCGCTGGAGCTGATCGATCAGCACGGCAGCGATTTCTTCGCACCCGAATAACACGCGGTAGTCAGGGGCGGCCATGGCGCGCGCGCGCGACGAATCCTCGCCTCTGTTTGCTGGCAATGCGGCTGGCACGCTGCGGCTGATTTTCTATCTCGCGCTGGCCATGGTGCTGATGGTGCTCGACCATCGCAATAACTGGCTGTGGCGTATGCGCTACACCGCGTCGATGGTAGTGGAGCCGGTCTATCGCCTTGCCGGCTTGCCGGCGGTCGGCATTCGCACCGCAAGCGTGGCTTTCGCCGATCGCCAGCGGTTGACCGAGCAAAACCAGCGCTTGCGCGAAGACCTGCTGCTGGCCAATGCCAAGTTGAATCGCATGGGTGCCGTCGCCGTACAGAACGAGCGCCTGAAACAGTTGCTCGATACCCAACATAGCCTCGAACTCAACGTGCAGCTCGCGCACGTCATCGGCGTGGATCTGGGTGCCTATCGCTATCAGCTGACCTTGAACGTTGGCGCGCGCGATGGCGTCAAGCCGGGCCAGCCCGTGATCGACGCACATGGCGTGATGGGACAGATCAAGGAAGTATTGCCGACCACGTCAGTGGTGATGCTGATAACCGATCCCTCGCATGCCATTCCCGTGGTGATCGCGCGCTCCGGCCTGCGCACGGTAGCTTACGGTTCGCGCGAAAGCGGTCAGCTGAGCCTGCCGAATATTCCGCTGGCGGCCGACGTGCGCGTGGGCGATCACCTGCTGACTTCCGGATTGGGTGGACGTTTTCCACCCGGGTTTCCGGTCGGCGACGTGCGCTCGGTGGCGCCGTCTGCCACGGGCATGTTTCAGATGGCACAGGCCGATCCTGCGGCGGACATCGATCGTAGCGAAGACGTGTTGCTGCTCCACGACCAGGCCGAGCCGGATGGCCCACCCGCGCCGATAACGCCGATGGGGCCACCGACAGATCTGGCGCCGCCGGCCGAGGCGGCGCCTGCCGTGTCATCCAGTCAGGCGGGTGCTTTCGTCAAGAAGCCATCCGTGCCTGCGTCGGCCGATAGCAACGGGGGCCCGCCATGAGCCGGCAGCGATTGAGCCGCTGGTGGTTTATCGGCACATTGGTATTCGCGCTGCTGTCGATGCTGGTGCCGCTGCCTGGCGTGCTGGAACCGTTCAAGCCCTACTGGCCGGCGCTGATCCTTTTGTACTGGTGCCTGGAGTCTGAGGATCGCGTCACGCTAGGCATGGCTTTTACGCTGGGTCTGGCTGCCGATCTGCTCAATGGCGTGGTGTTGGGCGAGCAGGCGATGCGTTTGTGTGCCCTGGTCTTTATCGCGCTGCGTTTTCGCTCGCGCCTGCGCTTTTTCCCGATGTGGCAACAGACGCTTGCCGTGCTGGCGCTGCTGTTGAACGATCGCATCCTGCTGCTTGTCGTGCGCGTGCTGGCTGGTGCGTCGCTGCCGCCAGCGGCCTGGTGGATTTCACCGTTCGTGGGTGCGGCGCTGTGGCCGTTCCTGTTTCTGCTGCTGGACGATCTGCGCGCGCGTTTGCGGATTCAATGATGACCGCCGCCGTGATGCCATGCCAATGAAGATCCGGCGATCGTTCAAGGATACCCGTGGTGAAAGTGCGTTGTTCCAGCGTCGTGCCGTGGTGGGGTTTCTGCTGATTCTGCTGAGCTTCGGTCTGCTGGTGAGCCGCTTCCATTTCTTGCAGGTCACGCATCACGACGAGTTCGCCACCCGTTCGACCAACAACAGCGTCAAGCCACGGGCGATTCCGCCGGCGCGAGGGTTGATCTACGACCGCAACGGCGTGCTGCTTGCCGACAATGTACCGGCGTTCCGCCTCGAGGTAGTGCCTGACAAGGTGCCGGACATGCAGGCACTGCTGACCGAGCTCGGCAAAGTGGTGCCACTCGGTCAGGACGATCTGGATGCGTTCAAGAAGCAGCAGGCACAGAGTCGTCGCTTTGATAGCGTACCGTTGAAACTGCATCTGACCGAGGACGAGATCGATCGTTTCGCGGTGAACCGCTGGCGCTTTCCCGGCGTGGATGTGGTGCCGTACTTGACCCGACACTATCCGCTGGGCGATCTGTTTGCTCATGTCGTCGGCTATGTCAGCCGTATCGACGCCGACGATCTGGATCGGCTCGACCCGGATGAATACAAAGGTACCAGCCACGTCGGTCGCACCGGTTTGGAGCGCTATTACGAAGACGTGCTGCACGGCAAGCCGGGTTACGAGCTGGACGAGGTGAATGCCGATGGCCGCATCCAGCAAGTGCTGAAAACCATTCCACCGACACCAGGCGAGAATCTCTATCTCAGCATTGACGTGCGCATGCAGAAGGCAGCCGTGGCCGCGTTCGACGGTCGTCCCGGGGCTGCGGTGGCGATCGACCCGCGCAATGGCCAAGTGCTGGCAATGGTCACCGTGCCGAGTTTTGATCCCAATCTTTTCGTCAACGGCATTGGCCGCGCCGACTATACGACGCTGACCACGGCGGTCGACAAGCCCTTGCTGGATCGCGCGCTGACCGGCACCTATCCGCCGGGGTCGACGGTGAAGCCATTCCTGGCACTGGGCGGTCTCGAATACGGTATTCGGCGGCCGCAGGATACCGTGCTGTCGACCGGTCAGTTCTGTTTACCGGGGCAAACGCGCTGCTATCGCGATGATACGCGCGGCGGTAACGGCACGGTCAACATGGTGCGCGCCATCGAATTGTCCACCAACACGTATTTCTATCGGCTGGCGCTGGACATGGGCATCGACCGCTTGAGCGGCTGGATGAGCCGCTTCAGCTTTGGCGGCAAGACCGGCATTGATCTGATCGGCGAAGCTCAGGGGATTCTTCCCTCACGCGAATGGAAGGCCAAACGCAGCAAGCAGGGCTGGTTTCCTGGCGAGACGGTGATCGCCGGCATCGGTCAGGGTTACTGGGCGGTGACGCCGCTGCAGTTGGGTCACGCGGTTGCGACCTTCGCCGGCCATGGCATGCCCTATCAGCCACGGCTGGTGATGGCGACGCGGGCCAACGGAGATGCACAGATGCAGATGCTGGCGAACCCACCAACCGGTCCGTCGCTGATCCAGAAACCCGCGGACTGGAATGTGATCGACGAAGGCATGCGGGCGGTGATTACCGGGGGCACTGGCAGCAAGGGCGGCATCTTCACCGGCTTTCCGTATGTGATCGCCGGCAAAAGCGGCACGGCCGAGCGCTTTTCGCGAACGACCGATGCCTATGACACCAACAAGAGCAACGCCCATCTCGCGGCACGTCACCGCGCGTGGTTCGAGGCCTATACACCAGCCGAGGATCCGAAGATTGCGGCCGTCGCCATGCTGGAGGCGGGCGCCTGGGGCGCTGCTGATGCAGGCCCGATCGTACGCAAGATATTCGACGCATGGCTGGTGACACAGGGCAAGACGGCGCCGGCGGATACGGCGCCGCCTGAGCTGTCCTTGCCAGCGCCGGGCAGCACCGTTGATCCGGATATGGAAGACCTGCCGGTAGAAAGCTCAAGCAGCGAGGGCGGCCCATGATCGACACGATGACGATACGTCTGCAGCGTTTCCTGCGGCGCATCCTCACCCGGCCACGCATCGATCTGCCGCTCGCAATGGCGCTGATCCTGCTGGCCATGGTCGGATTGGTGACGCTGTACAGCGCCAGCGACAGCAGCCTTTCCATGGTCAGCGGACAGGCGGCGCGCTTTGTACTGGGCGCTGCGCTGCTGCTGCTGATTTCGCGTATTCCGCCATCGGTGCTACGTAACTGGACGCCGTGGCTGTATCTGGCCAGCACTGCCTTTCTGGTGATTGTCGCGGTGCTAGGCGAGGGCCGCGGTGCCAACCGCTGGCTCAACCTGGGCGTGATGCGCTTTCAGCCGTCCGAACTGCTCAAGCTGACCATGCCGATGATGGTCGCCTGGTATCTGCATCCGCGCCAACTGCCGCCGCGCTGGAAAGACATCGCGGTGGTCGGCTTGCTGATCGCTGTTCCCGTGGCCCTGATCGTCAAGCAGCCAGATCTCGGTACGGCCCTGCTGGTGGCCGCGGCCGGTGCGTTCGCGCTGTTTCTTTCGGGCATGGCGTGGTGGCGCATGGGCCTGATCGTGGCGGCGGTGGGCGGCATGATTCCGGTGGCCTGGCATTTCCTGCATCAATACCAGCGCGATCGCGTGCTGACCCTGCTCAATCCCGAATCCGATCCGCTGGGCAACGGCTGGCACATCATCCAGTCACAGATCGCCGTGGGTTCGGGTGGCATGTACGGCAAGGGCTTCCAGCAGAGCACGCAGTCGCGACTGGATTTTCTGCCCGAGCACACGACCGACTTTATTTTTGCGGTGTTTTCCGAAGAGTTTGGCCTGGTCGGCGTGATCGGGCTGATTGTGCTTTACGCCTTCATCATCGGCCGTTGCCTGTGGATCGCCATGGAAGCGCGCGATACCTATTCGCGTCTGCTGGCCGGCGCGCTGGGTATGAGCTTTTTCGTCTACGTATTCGTCAACGGCGGTATGGTCGCCGGCATGCTGCCCGTCGTCGGTGTGCCGATGCCGATGGTGAGTTATGGCGGTACCTCGGCGGTGTCGCTGCTGGTCGGGTTTGGTGTGCTTATGTCGATCCATGCCAATCGCAAGATGCATGAGTGAATGTGTTTTGATCGCCGCATTCAACGCATCGGGTGTGCTGCGAACCACGTGTTAGGCTCTCGACGATGCTGTTTCAACGCCAACGAAAATCCCGCATGACTGCTACTTCCGTATCGCGCTTCAACGTCGCCCCGATCCGAGTGGTCGTCGCCTCGATGCTTTTGTCGATGGCAGCGCCTTCACCTGCGCTGGCCGAAACGCATCCCGGTCAGGACGCGCTGGTACGCGAGGTGGTTCAAGATACCGGCAAGGACCCCTTGGTGCTGAATGCGCTGCTCGATGGCGCGCAACGAAAGCAGAGCATTCTCGATGCGATGGGTCGTCCGGCCGAGGCCAAGCCGTGGAGCGAGTACCGCCCGATCTTCCTGACCGACAAGCGTATCGATGACGGCATCGCGTTCTATCGCGAACACCGCGCCTTGCTGGAACAGATCGGTCAGCAGTACGGCGTGGCGCCGCAGTACATCGTGGCGATCGTGGGCGTGGAAACGTTCTACGGACGCGTCACCGGCAAGTACAAGGTGCTCGATGCGCTGGTTACGCTAGGGCTGTATTACCCACCGCGCGCCGCGTTTTTCCGCGGCGAGCTGAAAACGTTGCTGGAGCTGCCCGACAGCCATCTCGGCGGCCCCATCGATACGCTGACCGGCTCTTACGCCGGTGCCGAGGGCTGGGGTCAGTTCATGCCGTCGAGCATCCGCGATTTTGCGGTGGACGAAGACGGCGATGGCCATATCGATCTGAAAAACTCGCTGCCCGATATCCTTGCCAGTGTGGCCAATTATTTCGCCAAGCACGGTTGGGTCAGTGGTGGCGAGGTGGCCATGCGCGCGCAGCCGGACGCTGCGTCAAAGCCGATCACGGTGAAGGATGCCCAGCCACAGTGGCCGCTGGAGCAGCTCGAAGCGTGGGGCTATGCGCCGCTGCAGTCGGTGAATCCCGGGCAGCTCAGCAGCCTGCAGACGCTGCAGGGTGAAAACGGTCGGGAGTACTGGTTCACCTTCCCGAATTTCTACGTGATCACGCGTTACAACCGCAGCCCGCTCTACGCGATGGCGGTCGATCAACTGGCCAAGGCGATTGCGGCCGGCGTGCAGGCGGACTCGGCGCAATGAGAAAAATCGGCGGCGGCCGGGCGAGGTCGGCAGCGGCGGCGCTGATGGCCACCATGCTGCTTCTGATCCTGCTGCTGTTGACCGCTTGCAGTGGCTCCAAAGCCAAGCCGACCCAAAGCACGCCGCGTGCTTATGGTCGCGCATCGCCATCGTCGTCGGCACCTTCCGCGGGCTACGCCGGCAGCAGCGGCGGTTTTACCGATGACACCAGCAAATCCCAGAGTAGCCGCTATCGCGACAGTGACGACAGCGTGCCGGACGGCCCTCCGCCGGATATCAGCAACCTGGTCGAACCCGTGCCGAAGGTCGAGCCGCGCGCTCTCTATGGCAACAAATCGCCGTATTCCGTGCTCGGTCGCACTTACAACGTGCTGCCTTCGGCAAGCGGCTATGTGGAGCGTGGCATCGCGTCGTTCTACGGGAACAAGTTCCACGGTTACAAGACGTCCAGCCTCGAAAATTACGATATGTACAGCTTCACCGCTGCCAGCAAGACGTTACCGCTGCCCAGCTATGCGCGCGTCACCAATCTGGCCAACGGCAAAAGCGTGATCGTGCGGATCAATGACCGCGGTCCGTTTCACGAGGATCGGGTAATCGATCTGTCCTACGTGGCCGCGGTGAAGATTGGCGTCTGGCCCAAGGGCACCGGCCTGGTGGAAGTGCGAGGCATCGATCCCGGCGAACCGATACGCGATCTGCCACCACCGCCCCCGGCCGCGCCGCCTGGAAAGCTACCGGGCATCTATTTGCAGGTCGGCGCGTTTTCCGATTCGGCCAATGCGGAGCAGGTGGCACAGCGATTGCGTGCGGCCAATTTTGCTCCGGTGCAGGTAATGGATGCTGAAATCAACGGTCACACCCTGCATCGTGTGCGCCTCGGACCGCTGGCAGATGCGGATAGCGCTGACAAAGTCAGTGACCAGATCACCGACATGGGTCTGCCCAGGCCGCGCGTCGCGGTAGACTGAGCGGAATTTTTCAACCTCTTGTTACTCGATGCCGACGCCCGTGCGGTGACGCCATTTCAAAGACTGGACGACACACAACGATGAATTTTTTGCGCCGCACCCTGGTTCCGTTTGCTGCCCTGACCTTGCTGCTCGGCGTTGCCGTCGCGCAAACGCCACCACCGCGTCCCTCGCCGGTACCGCGACCCGTGGTGCCCGATGCACCGGTGCCGCCGCCGCCGGACGTGGATGGCAAAAGCTGGGTGCTGATGGATTACGCCACGGGCCAGATTCTCGCCTCGAAGGATCCCGACCTGCGCGTGGAGCCGGCTTCGATCACCAAGATCATGACCGACTACGTGGTATCGGCCGAAGTGGCCAACGGCAAGATCCACATGACCGATCCGGTCACCATCAGCGAGCGTGCCTGGCGCGGCGGCGGTGCGGGTACCGACGGTTCCACGAGCTTCCTCAAGCTCAATAGCCAGGTGCCGCTGAAGGATCTGCTGTACGGCCTGATCATCCAGTCCGGCAACGATGCGGCGATCGCGCTGGCCGAGCACACCGCCGGCTCCGAAGATGCGTTCGCCGGCCTGATGAACGCGTACGGCAAGCAGCTGGGCATGGTCAACTCGAACTTCGAGAACGCGTCCGGCTACCCGATCGCCAACCACTACACCACCGCGCACGACATCGCGATCCTGTCGCGCGCGCTGATTCATGATTTTCCCGAAGACTACGCGATCTCCGCGATCAAGCAGTTCGAGTGGAACGGCATCAAGCAGGGCAACCGCAACACGTTGCTGTGGCGCGATCCGAGCGTGGACGGCATCAAGACCGGCCACACCGCGGCGGCTGGATTCTGCCTGGCGGCGTCGGCCAAGCAGGGCGAGTCGCGCATGATCGCCATCGTGATGGGTGCCAGCAGCGAGAAGGCGCGCGCCGATTCGGCGATGGCCCTGCTCAGCTACGGCTTCCGTTTCTACGAAACACACAAGCTCTACGACGCCAGCAAGCCATTGGTTACGCCGAAGTTGTGGAAGGGTGAGCAAAACCAGCTGCCGATCGGCGTTGCCGACGACGTCCAGGTCACCGTCAAGCGTGGCCAGTACGACCAGCTCAAGGCGACGATGGATATTCCGTCGACCCTGATCGCGCCGTTCAAGAAAGGCCAGCAGGTCGGTACGCTGCGCATCACGCTGGCCGACCAGCCGGTGCAGACGATCCCGCTGATTGCCCTGAACGATGCGCCACAGTGCGGCTTCTTCGGTCGCCTGTGGGACAGCATCCTGCTCTGGTTCCACAGCAGCAAGACCACCAGTGAACCCGCCCCAGGTAGCAAGTGATGGAACCGATCGACTTCAGCAAGGCCAAGCAGGACGGCAAGGGCTTCCAGTTTCCCGGTGAGTTCGAGATCACCGCGGTCGGCAAGGCCAGTGCCAACCTGCCCACCCACGTGCCGCAGATCCTTGATCGCGCCGGCCTGCACGTTTTCCACGAAACCGTGCGGCACCGGCAATCGGGCGAAGGCAACTACGTCTCGGTCACCGTCACTGTCCGCTGCGAAAGCCGCGAGCAGTACGAAGCGGCACACACTGCGCTGCGCGAGAATGCGGATATTCGGTACACGCTATGAAAAGCGGGGCGGACAATATGGAACAGGGATCGGTTGCCCTGCGCTATTGCCGATTTCTCGCTTTTCCCGCCGGAATGCGATCGTCTTTTTTGGGCGCGGCGCCTTGATTCGTGGCTTTTGCCCCTGATGTTGCTCGTTCTGCGCCCCCCTCGCCCCAGGCCATCCATGTCGTTGCCGCTGAAAGTCCGTCGCCTTGGCCGCCAGCCCTACGAGCCGGTGTGGCGGGCGATGAGTGCGTTCACCGACAACCGTGTGGCCGATACCATCGACGAGCTCTGGGTGCTGGAGCATGACCCGGTGTTCACCCTTGGCCAGGCCGGCAAGATGGAGCACGTGCTGATCCCGGGCGATATTCCGGTGGTGCCGGTCGACCGCGGTGGCCAGGTGACCTATCACGGGCCGGGGCAGATCGTGGCCTATCCGCTGATCGACCTGCGCCGCGTCGGCGTCAGCGTGCGCGAACTGGTCAACAAGATCGAACAGTCGATCATCGACAGCCTGGCGCACTGGCAGATTGAAGCCGCGCGGCTCGATGGCGCGCCCGGTGTCTATGTGGGTGCCGCCAAGATCGCTGCGCTGGGATTGCGCGTGCGTCGCGGCTGCAGCTTCCACGGTCTGGCCCTGGACGTGAACATGGATCTGGAGCCGTTCCAGCGCATCAACCCCTGCGGTTACAAGGGCCTGGAAGTGACGCAGATGGTAGACTGCGGCGGTCCATCGCGTCTGGCGGACGTCGAAGAAGTGCTGATCGGTGAATTTTGCCGCCAGTTCGGTTTCGATGCCGAGCCGGCCGCTCCTGTTCTACCTGAACTCCCCGCCCGCGTGGCGGTCTAGGTACTGCCGATGAGCGACACTTCCGCCACACCAATCCGCATCATTCCGATCAGCGTCGTTACCGGCACTGTGGATACGCGCGTGCCTGAAAAAAAGCTGGGCAACGACAAGATCGCGCTGAACCGTGCGGGTTTCGATACCGCCGTGCCGACGCTGCGCAAGCCCAGTTGGATTCGCGTCCGGTTGCCGCAGGGCAATGCCGTGCAGCAGTTGAAGGCGCGCCTGCGCGAAAACTCGCTGGTCACCGTGTGTGAAGAGGCCTCGTGCCCGAACATCCACGAGTGCTTCAGCAAGGGCACCGCCACTTTCATGATTCTTGGCGAAGTCTGCACGCGGCGCTGCTCGTTCTGCGACGTGGCGCATGGCCGCCCGGTCGCGCCCGATCCGCTGGAGCCGGCGCGCCTGGCCGAGACCATCGCCGACATGCGTCTGCGCTACGTGGTGATCACCTCGGTCGATCGCGACGATTTGCGCGACGGTGGCGCCGAGCACTTCGCCAGCTGCATCCGCGCGGTTCGTCACGCCAGTCCGAACATCAGAATCGAAATCCTCACGCCCGACTTCCGCGGCAAGGGTCGCATGGAGCGCGCGCTGGAAGTACTCAAGGATTTTCCGCCGGACGTGTTCAACCACAACTTGGAAACCGTGCCGCACCTGTATCGCGAAGTGCGCCCTGGCGCCGACTACCAGTGGTCGCTGGACCTGCTCAAGCGCTTCAAGGCGCAGCATCCGGACGTGCCGACCAAGTCCGGCATCATGCTTGGCCTGGGTGAAACCTGGGACCAGGTGATCGAGACCATGGGAGATTTACGCGCCCATGACGTCGAGATGATCACCATCGGGCAGTATTTGCAGCCGACGCCGCACCATCATCCGGTGGTGCGCTACTGGACTCCCGAAGAATTCGAGGCTTTGCGTGAAGCCGGCGAGGCGATGGGTTTCCATCATGTCGCGTCCGGTCCGTTGGTACGTTCGTCCTATCACGCCGACCTGCAGGCCCATGCAGCCGGTGTTACCGAGTCAGCCTGAGAGAATTCATGAAATTTCGTCCCCTGCTGGTCCTGCTGCTTGCACTCACCGTCACCCGCGTCGCGGCCCAATCCGCGGCCGACCTCGGTGCCGGCACGCAGAACCGCAAAGCGTCTGTATGGCCGCTCAAGGCCACCACCAATGAAACCCAAGCCGCGCAGCTCTCCGCGCGCTTCCTGACGCGTTTCCACTACGACGCCAAGCCACTCGATGACGCCATGTCGGCGCGCATCTACGACGCGTACTTCAAGCTGCTCGATAGCGAAAAGGTCTTCTTCACGCAGGCGGACATGGACAAGTTCGCGCCGATGAAAACCAAATTCGACGATGCGATCTGGAACCAGGATCTGTCGGCGCCGTTCGAAGTGTTCAACGACTACCTGCAAAGCGCCGTCAAGCAGATGACCTACGCGCGCGGCTTGCTCAAGCAGGGCTTCGATTTCACGACCAACGACAACTACACCTTCGATCGCAAGGATGCGGCTTGGCCGAAGGACCAGACCGAGCTGGACAGCATCTGGCGCATGCGCACGATGAACGACTGGCTGCGCCTGAAGCTGGCCGGCAAGAACGATGACGACATCCGCAAGACGCTGGACAAGCGTTACGCCGGCTACATCGATCGCGTCAAGCAGCTCGATGGTGAGGATGCATTCCAGACTTTCATGACGGCGTACGCCCACTCGACCGATCCACATACCGATTACCTCAGCCCACGCGACGCCGAGAATTTCGATATTGCGATGCGACTGTCGCTGGAAGGCATCGGCGCGGTGCTGCAGGCGCGTGATGACTACACCGAAATCCACGAACTGGTGCCTGCCGGTCCGGCGGCCAAGTCCGAGAAGATCCATGTGGGCGATCGCATCGTCGGCATCGGCGAAGGCGCGACTGGCCCGGTCACCGATGTGATCGGCTGGCGTCTGGACGACGTGGTCAACCGCATCCGCGGCAAGAAAGACACCACGGTGCGGATCGAGATTTTGCCGGCGGATGCCGGCCTTGATGGCAAGCCTGAAACCGTCACGCTGGTGCGTAAAAAGGTCAGCATCGAGGAGTCGGCGGCCAAGAAAAAGGTCATCGAGATTACCGATGCCGGCGTGACGCGCAAGATCGGCGTGATCGATCTGCCGAGCTTCTACTCCGATTTCGGTGCTCGCAGCGAGGGTGACAAGGATTTCAAGAGCGCCACCCGCGACGTGACCAAGTTGCTCAACGAGCTGAAGGCCGAGGGTGTGGAAGGCGTGGTCGTCGATTTGCGCAACGATGGTGGCGGCTCGCTGGCCGAAGCCGATTCGCTCACTGGCCTGTTTATCGACAAGGGCCCGGTCGTGCAGGTGCGCGATGCCAAGGGTCAGGTCGAGGTACAGGGCGATGAGGACCCCGGCATGGTCTGGAAGGGCCCGCTGGCCGTGCTGGTCAACCGTGGTTCGGCATCGGCCTCGGAAATCTTTGCGGCGGCAATCCAGGATTATCACCGTGGTCTGATCATCGGCAATCCGACCTTCGGCAAGGGTACCGTGCAGAACTTGGTCGACCTTGACCATTTCAGCCAGAACCCTGACGGCAAGCCGCAGTACGGCGAGCTGAAGATGACCATCGCCGAGTTTTTCCGGATCAACGGCGGCTCTACCCAGCTCAAGGGCGTAACGCCGGACCTCGCGTTCCCGAACAACGGGGATGACAAGGATTACGGCGAGTCGACCTACGACAACGCGCTGAAGTGGACGCAGATCTCGCCGGCCGGTTACCAGCCGGTGGCTGACCTGCACGCCTATCTGCCACAGCTGCAGCAGATGCACGACGCACGCACGGCAAAGTCGCCGGCATGGCAGCTGATGCTGGACGAACTGGCGCAGTACAAGATGATGCGCGCAAAGACATCGGTGTCGATGAACCTTGCCACGCGTGAGGCCGAACGCAAGCAGCAGGATGCGATTCAGGCCGGCTTCCGCACGCGGCACAAGGCGATCGACGGTTCCGATGCGTTGCTGAGTGACGACGACAGTGCGCTGGACGACGGCCTCGATGCCAACGAGCGCAGCCTCAGCAGCGAACTGAAAGAAGAGAAAGACGCCAAGAAGGCCAAGGACGTGCAGCTCAACGAGACCGCGCACATCATTTCCGACGCGGTCGGTCTGATCAAAGGCGATTCCAAGCTGGCTGCCCAGGTACTGCCGTACGCTGGCAAGGGTACGGATTCCGTGCTGGTGTCCGGTGCAGCGGCTGTTGCCGCGCCGGCAGCGCCCACTTCGGTCTCACCTCCCGCAGGTCAGTAAGGCAGCGTCACCCATACTTGCAGTGCGAGATAAAAAAACAGCGCTTCGGCGCTGTTTTTTTGGACGTCCAAAGCGGCGTCTATTCGCTGTAGCCGAAGCGGTCCATCAACGGCCGCAATATCGGCAGCACGGATTGGAATGGTTTCCGATAAGCGTGCCAGCGGTTCACCGCCTTGCGATGGATACCCTGGGTGACCTGGGCATAACTCGGTGTGCTGATGTAACGCTTGTCCTGCGCATGTTCGGCGAAGCGTGCCATCGGCGTAGCATCGGCGACGCAGAGAAACTGCCCCAGCTGCGCGACATGATCGTCAAAATGACTGACCACGGATTCATAGCGCCACTCCAGCACGCCCGGTGCAAAGACGTCGACGTGCTGGTACCAGTGTTCGAACGCCTGTACGTAACTGCGCGCCAGACGCTGCAGCGATGAGCACAGCACCATGAACGCCGGCGAGCGGAACGGCTGCATGTAACAGCTCAATAAAACATCGCATGGATGGCGGATGCACAGAACGATGCGCGCGTTTGGAAACAGCCGCATGATCATCGGCAGGCACAGCATGTTGAGCGGATTCTTGTCGACCAAGCGGTGTTCGCCAAGGTCGGGCAGCACATTGCCAACCATCTTGAAGTAGACGGCGCGCAAATGGTCGGCTTCGGTCTGGGTCAGATTCGCCAGATGGTTGGGATAATGCTGTCCGGCCTGCTCCATGCGTTCGGTCAGTTCATGGATAAAGGCGCGTTCGTCCATCGACCGGAAATCCGGATGGGCATCGAGCATCTGTTCCAGCAGGGTCGTGCCCGAGCGCGGAAAACCGACAACGAAGACCGGACTCTGCTCGCGCGATGGCGAGGTCAGCGTCGTCCAGGCGTTGTGCGCGATGTGGCTGACAACGCGGCTCGTCATCTGCAATGGTTGGCTATCGGCTGCCAGCAGCTCCGGCAGCACGTCGCGCGCCATATGCAGCTGTGCTGCATGCGCCGCGGAAGCAGCCTGCCACGCCTCACGATACTTACCCTGCTTGTCGCAAGCAGATGCCAGGCCAAAGTTCGCAGCCGCCTGGCTTTCGTTGTCGACCGCGAGCGCAAGCATCCGTTGATAGAGTTCGGCGGCATTGGCATAGGCGGCTTCACGCATGGCCATGGCGGCGTGTGCCGCCCAGCCTTCCGCGCGGGCGTGTTGTGCTTCCGTAGTTAGTTGATCCAGCGCACTCAGTGGCAGCTGGATCAACTCGGTTTTCGCGCGCTCGATCTGATTGCTTCGCTCGTGAAGTGCGATCCGCCGTGCGGTGATGCGCAATCGCATGCTGCCCGCGTCGGGTTCCCCTGGCAGTTCGGCTCGCGCCAGCGTATCAAAGGCGGCGTGCAGATCCCCTTGCACGGCCAGCATGGCGGCCAAGGTCAACGCTTGTTCGGCGGGTTGCGGTGGCCAGTCGGCCGCACCGGCCAGCATGGCTTCCTGACCCGTGTTGTCGCCGCAGACGTAGCAGGCATGCGCGGCCTGCAACCGGGCTTCGATGAAATGGGGGGCCAGATGCACCGCATCCATCAATGCCTGGCGGGCCAGCAGCCAGCGCCGCTCTTGCACGTAAAGCAGACCCAGGTTGTATTGCACCTCCGCGTCGCCCGGAGCCAGCGATCGGGCTATCAGGAGGGCCCGTTCCGATTCGGGCGTATCGCCCGTTTGCCGGCAAGCGAGTGCCAGATTGTTCCAGTAGGCGGAAACGTCGGGCCGCATCTGCGTGAGCTGGCGGAAAGATGCAGCGGCCTCGGCATAGCGATGCGTCGCCTGCTGGGCCAAGCCCAGCAGCAGCGTGACCGCTTCGTCGGCTTCACCGGACTGCGCGATGGGTTCGGCCAGAGCGATGACCCGTTCCATCTCGCCGGCACGATAGGCGGACGCCATGGCATCGGCGAGATGGGTGCTTGAGAGGGTCATGCGGGGTCGATCCGGTATCCGCTGGCGGCGCCACGGCCAGCGGTTGTCTCACGAGGACTTCCTTTGCGTTTGCAAATCAGAATTTGATCGTGGCGCGGGCCCAGAAATAGCGTCCAAGGGTGTCATAGGTGGAGGTATCCACGTTGTAGTTCGTGGCGTTCTGGTAGGACAGCGGCGGAATCTTGTTGCTGAGGTTATCCACGCCGATGTCGAACCGAGTATGGATCGACGGCACCTCATAGCCGACCTGGATCGAGTGATAAAGCACCGAAGCCATCGGTATATTTACATTGGGGATGTCGGCATCGGCATTGAGGTTGGTCACCTTGTTGACGTATCGGGTCTGCCACTGGGCGCTCCAGTTGCCCTTCGTCCAGTTGAGCGACAAGGTGCCACGCCAGCGAGCGATGTTGCCAAACTGCGCGCTATAGGTGCCGGCGTAGTCGATCGTCGATGCGCTAGCTTCGCCGGGAGTTGCATCGTTCTTGTAGGTGGAGGTGTAGGTGGTATTGAGGCCGACCTTGAACCGCCCCGGGTCAAAATTGCCCAGATCGAAATGCGGGATCTGGTAGTTCAATGTGAAGTCGATGCCAGTCGTGCTCAGGTTGCCCAGGTTGACCGCAGGCGTGCTGACGTAATCTATCTGGCCGGCTTCTTGCGTGCTGTCATCGTAGCGGTGAATGTACGAACAATATGGGCTGTTTTCATTGTTGAAGCAGGAGCTCACCGCAGTTTGCGCGGTCAGCGTGGTCAGCGTGTCCGTCAGATAGACGTGCCAGAAGTCGACCGTGGTAGACACGCCGGGCAACCAGCTGGGGTCGTAGACCAGGCCAATATCGACGGACTTGCCTTGTTCGGGCTTCAACGATCCGCCGAGTACCTTGCTACCGGAGGTCAAGCCGTCTATCTGCTGGCCCTGGGGGGTGTAACCGACCGACACGTATTGGCACGCGTTGGCGTGTTGCGCGAGCTGCGCGGAACTGAGATTGGTGCACGGATCGTTCAGATTCGGGTTGGTGATGTTGTAGCCATCGTAGAGTTCGTCAAGATTTGGGGCGCGGAATACCTGGGAAATGGTGCCCCGCACCAGCAGATCGGCGATCGGCTTCCATTCGAGCGCGATCTTTTTGTTGGTGTCGACTGCGGTAGTGCTGTAGTCCGAAGTGCGGATGCCCAAGTCGAGGTTCAACGACTCGGCCCATGGCTGTTGGGAGAGCAGCGGAATCAATGATTCGGCATACAACTCCTTGACACTGTCTGCTCCCCGGCCTGGCCCGCCGCAGGCTTCCTGCACCAGCTGGCAGCTGAGCGAGTCGACATCGAGGATGGCGTCGTCGCTTACGGTGTAGTTCATCGACTCGTGGCGATACAGGGCGCCCACGGACAGCATGATCGGGCCTGCCGGCAGATCCCACAGCTCGCCACTGGCTTGGAATTGAACCTGCTTCTGGCTATCGGTCTTGACATAGACTGGCGTATCCACGGCAGAGCGCAATGCTGAAGTGACCGCCGGGCTGGACTGATCGAAGATATTCGCCCCGTTGTTGATGGCGGTCTGCAGATCGTCAATGTTGAGCTCGTTGAAGTCGTTCTGCTGGCGCTTCGAATAGCCGTAATTGAGCGAAGCATCCCAGGTCCAGCTGCTCTGGCCGAAATTGCCGCGCAGGCCAGTATTGAGCTGCAGGTTGTCGGTGGTGAAGGTATGCAGGCGGGTGCCGAGTCCGGTAAGTCGGGTGTTGAATCCATAACCACTGTTCGTGCCGCCGCCCGGAGGCGTGCCGAAGGTGATGCCGAACGGATTGTTTGGGTTGCTGGCGAGAACGTACCAACCGTCGCTGTTCGCCGAAGTCCCCTCGGGGGCATCCTGGCCGCTGGAATGGGTGTGGTCGTAGAACACGTTCGCATAGCCGGTGATATCGTCCGTGAATTTGTAGGTGCCGAGCGCGAAGGCGTTGGTACGCTCCTGCTCGGTCTCGATATAGTTGTATGCGTTGTAGTTGAAGGTGTCGGGGGCGCCGCGGTAGCAGCGGTAATCGCTTTGGCTCGATCCGCTGCCCTGTGCCCGCGTGACGTAGCCTGAGCTGCAGCCGAGCTGGCTAACGAGGGCAGGTACCTGAATCTTGCCGGTCGGGATGTTGCTGGAGCCGGATGGCGTGATTACGCCGCTCGACAGGTAGAGCTGATGGGCGGAGAAGTCGCGTCGGGTGGCGAGCACGGGGTCGTATTTGTTGTAGTCCAGGCCCACGACGATACTGCCGCGTTCGCCGCTTTCGCCGAGCGTAAGATCGAATCCGTGCCGCTGGCCATCGCCGTGACTGGAAATGCCATCGTTGATGCTGAGCTCGGCGCCCTTGAAATCCTTGCGCAGGATGAAGTTGACCACACCGCCGATGGCGTCTGAGCCGTACACCGTGGAGGCACCTTCGGCCAGGACGTCGACCCGCTCGATCATGCTTTGTGGAATCATGTTGAGGTCTTGATTGGCCAGGCGCTGGCCATCAACCAGCATCAAGGTGCGGTCTTCGCCCAGTCCGCGCAGTGAAATGCGCGCTGCGCCATCGCCGCCCTCCAGATTGGGGCTTGCGACACCACCGCCGTTGGTGTTGTTCTGGGTGTTGGTGGCATTACCTTGGACGCTGGGAAGTTGCTGCAGCGCATCGCCCAGAGTCAATTTGCCCGAGGCCTCGATATTGGCGCGATCCAGGGTTACCACCGGGCTGGCCGTTTCGCTATCCACGCGGCGGATCAGCGAGCCGGTGACGGATACGGCCTGCAAGGTTTTTGCCTTGTCTTTCGATGGCTGGTCCGGCTTGGCCTGGCTGCTCGCGGCGGCATCGGTGGTGGTTGTCGAGTCTTGTGCCTGGATCGCGCCAGCCACCGAGAAAACACCTACGGCCAAAGCCAGACGCACCGCCATGGATAGGTGATTCAAGTCGTATTTCATGAGCTTTCCCCGTAGAAGTAGAGCGATGCGCGGTACGTAATCGACGCGCAGCGTTGGGTGCAGAACCACACCCGGTTACGCCAAATAAGCACCCCCGTGCTCATCTGGCCGCCGTCCTTATTTGCCGGGGACACTTCTTGATGTCCGGCTGCGAATACAACATTGGGAAAACCCGGAAATCGTTGCCTCGCAAAACCTTGTCCCCTCACCGACTGTTACAGAAAGATGATCGTAAGAAAAGACTCTGGGTGAATTTAGTTTTGCGTCGCAACATGCAACCCCGAAAACTGGCTTGGCCAGCGTGGCCTTGCTGCAGGGCAGAAAAGCACGACTTGTTGCTACCCAGTTTGCGGTCGAAACGTTGTCCCGCGGTCATCATGCTGGCTTTGCCACAGGGCAGGATGAGTTGTATCTATGGGGTTTGACTTGTCATCCGGTCACTGTCTCCGGAGGGTCTCTAGCTCGGAGCGGTGCGTCAATTTTGAGATGGTGATTGCGCGGGCTTCTCGCCTTCAGCAGCGAAAATCCACGATATCGCAGGATCATAGGGCCAAAAAAAACGGCGCCAAGGCGCCGTTCTTCATCGCAGTGGAAACGCTTCAGTGGCCGTAACGCTGCTGCAAAAGCTCAAATGTGGCGCGCAAGCCCATCGCCTCGCCACCGCGCGGTCGACCGGGACGGTCGGCGTCGTTCCAGGCGTAGGTATCCAGATGCATCCAGGGAATCTCGCTAGGCACGAAGCGTTCCAGATACAGCGCCGCGGTGATCGCGCCGGCGTGCCGCGACGGCGCGGAGTTGACCAGATCGGCCACGTGCGAATCGAGCATCTTCCGATACGGTTGCCACAGCGGCATCGGCCAGACCGGATCGTTCACGGCGCGGCTGGCCGTCATCAGCTCGGTGGACAATGCGTCGTTGTTGGCAAACAGTGCCGGCAGATCCGGCCCCAGCGCCACGCGCGCTGCGCCGGTCAGCGTAGCGAAATTCAACATCAGGTCCGGCTTCTGTTCGCCGCCATAGGTCAGCGCATCGCACAGCACCAGCCGGCCTTCCGCATCGGTGTTGTCGATCTCCACCGTGATGCCGGAGCGGGTGGTGATGATGTCGCCCGGGCGGATGGAGTTGCCAGACACCGCGTTCTCTATCGCCGATACCAGCAAGGTCAAACGCACAGGCAACTTTGCCTGCATGATCAGCCCGGCCAAGGCGATCGCATGGGCCGCGCCGCCCATATCCTTTTTCATCCAGCGCATGCCGTCACCGGTCTTGATGTTGAGGCCGCCGGTGTCGAAGCACACGCCCTTGCCGATGACCACCAGCTTGGGGTGTGAGGCCTTGCCCCAGGACAATTCGATCAACCGCGGCTCGCGATAGCTCGCCCGGCCGGCGGCATGCAGGGTGGGAAAGTTGGCCTTGAGCAGTTCGTCACCGACCCACTCGCGCACCTTTGCCTTGTAGGTTTTGCCGAGTTGTTTGATCGCTGCGGCGAGATGCTGCGGACCCATGTCCTCAGTCGGCGTATTGACCAGATCGCGCACCTGCGCGGTGGCATCGATCAGCGGCTGCAATTTTTTCAAATCATTCGCTGCAACGGCGAGCGTGGCCGGTGCGCGTTTGGCTTTGCGGTAGCGGTTGAACTGGTAGGCGCCCAAAGCCCAGCCCAGGGCGGCCTGCATCGGATCGGTGATCGTGCTTTCGTCGGCCAGGTGATAGGTTGCCTCGGGCAGCGTTATCGGCAGCCCGCTGAGGGCGCCCAGCGAATCGCCCGCATGCACGCCAGCCAGCACGCGCACCAGCTTGCCGGTGGCATCGTTGATCAGGGCGAAAGTGCCGGGATTGGCAACGAATCCGCCATCGTCCAGCGCGCGGCGCTGCGGAGCAGTCAGGCGCCTGCGTGCAGCGGCAAGGTGCGCCGTGTCGACGGCTTCAATGGCAATGCTGTGGCGTGCACCAGCGGTGCGTTCGATCAGGGCAGACATGCGGTTTTCCTTTTAGCTCTTGTTGGAACGGGCGTTGCCGATTCCAAAATATTCCACCGCGCATGATGCCCGCTTTGCCAACGGCTGACTATGTTGTCGGCGGCTGCCGTTCAAGCCATTCGACCAGGGCAGTCATGTCCGGCACATCCAGATCGGGTGCATTGCCCAGATCGGCTGGCCAGGTTGCGCCGTGTCGATTGATCCACGCGGTGCGCATGCCGGCATCACGCGCACCGACGACGTCCAGTTCCACATCGTCGCCGATATGCAGAATGTTTTCCGGCGCGACACCGAGACATTCGGCGGCCGCCAGAAAAATGCGCGGGTCGGGCTTGGCGGCACCGGTATTGCGGGCGCTGATGTGATGATGGAAATGCCTATGGATGCCGACGCGTTCGAGGTCGGCATTGCCGTTGGTCAGGCTCGCCAGCGGCCAGCGCGCGGTGAGGTGCATCAGTGCCGGCAGGCTGTCCGGGTATAGCTCCACGCTGTTGCGCGCAGCGAAGTAGATTTCCCACAACACATCCACCGGTGCAGTGGCGATGCCGCAGCTGGCAAAGGCGTGTTGCAGGGTGAGCTGGCGCTGCGTGCTGAAATCGTGGGCCAGGTCGGGCCGCTCGATGGCAACCTTCATGCGCAGCTCGCGCATCGCCGTGACCGGCCATGCGCGAGCAACATCGGGGTGGTGCTGCTGCAGCCACGCGTCAACGGCGTGATCGGCGCGTTCCAAGGCCGGCAGTACCGGCCACAGCGTGTCGTCGAGATCCAGCGTTAGGGCAAGTATTCGCACGTCGCTGAATTGAAGCGATCAGCGATTGCTGACGCGCAGCGACTGACCGAGTTTGACGTTGTTGTCCTTCAGGTGATTCCAGTCGCGCAGTTGGGCGACGTCGACCGAGTGCTTCCTGGCGATCGAGAACAGCGTGTCGCCCTTGGTTACGGTGTAGCTCTTGCCGCTTGCGCTGGCCGTGCTCTTGGTTTCGGCAGCGCTGACTTTCTTGGTCGCTTTGGCCGGCGCGTCTTCGTCGGCGGTTTTGGCGGCATGCTTGTCGGCCTTGGATTTTTTCGATGCCAGCACCGAACCCTTCACGTGCGCAAAGCTGGTGACAGCCACCGCGGCGACACTGCCCTTGACGCCGGTGATCTGGGTCTTGTCGCTGACTGCCGTGGTGGCTTCCTTGGCACCCTGAGCGCCTGCTGCAAGCGTGCCGGAAACGGCAGAAGCCGCAGCGACGCGCGACGCTTCGCTGGCGACAGGGGTCGAGCTCGGCACGGTCACCGGCGCGATGTGGCTGGCGTGGCCGCCGGTTTCTGCCAGGATACTGTTGCGACGGCTGACGTCGATCGACGCCAGCGCGGCACCGTCACTGAAGGGCACCACGCCATGCCTGCGCATCGCAGCCTTGGCGGCATCGGTCTGCAGGAAGTCGATAAACGCGCTGACGTCGGCGGCCTTCGGGTTACGTGGGTTGGTTACGAGGTACAGCGGGGTAAACAGCACATAGCTGCCGTTGCCGACCGTGGACACCGTCGGCGTGATGCCGTTGATCGGAATCATCTTGAGCTTGGGGTTCGATGCCGCGTCCGCCATGGTGGCAACGCCGAGACCGTTAGGGTTGAGGGTCACGCCTTCCTCAAGCTTGTGTGTGTTGACGTACAGGCGCGGCGCGGCCACCGGCTGGTTGCCGTGACCGAACAGCAGCGTGCGCAGGCTGTATTCCACGCCGTCACCCGGGCTCGCCACCGCGTACAGGTCGATCGGTGCGCTGCCGCCGCCCACTTCGCTCCAGTTGGTGATCTTGCCGAAGTAGATGTCGTGCAGCTGCTTCAGCGTGAGGTTGCTGACCGGGTTGGCCGGATTGGTCACCATCACCAGCGCGTCCCACGCGACGGGTGTAAAGGTCAGATTGGTGTTCTGCGAGCTACCGTCGCTCGGGCGTGCACTGCCAGCGAGATCCGCTGTGCCAGTCGCCACGGCATCAATGCCGGATGCGGTGTTGAATGGCTGCAGTTCGATCGAGCCGTGGCCTGCTTTCTCCCAGGCCAGTGCCACTTCGTCGACAACGCCCTGCGCCGTGGCCACGTCACCACGCCAGATCAGACTCGGACCTTTCGCGACGGTGGTTTTCGCATGCGACTTCGCATGCGTGGTCTTGGCGGCAAATGCGGAGGTGGCGAGGCAGGCCCCAATCAGGGTGACCGACAGCAAGCGGGCAAGACGAAGAGACATGTGATGGAGAACCCCGATAGAAAGTGAGTGGCGTAAGTATGGCGCGTTGCCGGTGCGCATATATGAAGGCTGACAGGGTATTTCATCGGCCTGAACGTAAAACATCAAGCGCTTTCATGTATTTATGTTCAGACAACGCGACCGCGCACGGGTCCATGTGTGAAGACATGGCAGCCGATGCCGATGAAGTGGCCATCCATGGCTGCTTTCTTTGGGGTGACCGCACAGGCTTCGCTGACCTTGTGAGTCCTCTCAATTGATGACTACATAGCGGTTGTTGCCGTCGGCATGCGCCACGATCAGCACCAGCTGGCGCAGGTGCACGTTGGCCAGCCCACGCAATACGCTGACGCTCGGGATGCGCTGGTTGCCGATGCCGACCACGATGTCGTCGGTCGTCAGGCCGGCCAGCGCGGCGCGACTGTTCGGTTTCACCGAGCTCACGACGGCACCGAACATGCCCTGGCCGCGCTGGTCGTCGCTGAGATCACTAAAGATGACGCCCGCCAGTCGCGCATCCAGCTTGCCGCCGTCGACGCTGCTGAGTTTCTCCGCGCTCAGCGTGACGTTGACGATGCTGCTTTTGCCATCGCGCACCACGCCGAGTTGCACATTGCTGCCCAGCGGCAGCAGACCTTCAGTGTTGCGCAGATCTTCCACGCTGTGCAGAGGCTTGCCGTTCAGCGTGGTCAGCACATCGCCCGGTTGCAGGCCGGCCTGCTCAGCAGCCGAGCCGGCGCTGACGCCGGTGACCACCACGCCGTTGGTGTCATTGAGTGCCAGCAGCTTGGCAATGCGCGGCGTGATGGCCTGCGTCTGCAGTCCCAGGTTGCCGCGTTCGACTTTGCCATGCGCCAGCAGCTGCTCCATCACCTCGCTGGTGATTGCCGTGGGCACCGCGAAGCCGATGCCGACATTGCCACCCGACGGCGAAAAAATCATCGTGTTGATGCCGACCAGTTCACCACGCAGGTTCACCAGCGCGCCGCCGGAGTTGCCCGGGTTGATCGATGCATCGGTCTGGATGAAATTCTGGAAACCTGTACTGCCCGAAGTCGCGCTACCCAGGCCCGAACGCCCGAGTGCCGAGACGATGCCCGAGGTCACCGTCTGCCCGAGTCCGAACGGGTTGCCCACGGCCACCACGTAATCGCCCACGCGCAGCTGGTTCGAATCGGCCAGCGGCAGCGCCTGCAGGTGATCGGCGGGAATCTGCACCACCGCCACGTCGGTATCCGGATCGGTGCCGATGCGCTTGCCTTTGAATGTGCGCCCATCCTGCAAGGTCACACTGATGTCGTCGGCGCCGCCGACCACATGATTATTCGTCAATACGTAGCCCTTGGCTGCATCCACGATCACGCCCGAGCCCAGGCTCTGTTCCACGCGCTCGCGCGAACCGCCCGGACCCAAAAGCTGACGCACCACGGGATCGCTGAAGTAAGGGTTCTGCACCTGCACGTGCTTCTTGGACGAGATATTCACCACCGCCGGCGTCACCCGCTGCAGCATCGGTGCCAGCGACGGCATCGGCTGGCCATCGATCGCCGGTGGCATAGCCGCATGGCTGATCGTCGGCACGCCACCTATGGCAAGCACCGCCAACACGGCGGTCAGCCAGGGCAGAAAGCGGGAAGGGCGTAACGGCATGGTTCCTCCTTAACGATGATGAATTCAGTACACGACATGACCAAGCAGCGCAGTTTCGACCTGCGCTGCCCGCGACGGTTCCTTGCGACGGCGGATTTGTGAAATTGCATGCATAACTACTTTACATCGGTGGGCGTCAGGGGTAACGTCACTAATCGATGGCGACCACAACATCTTGTGTCTGGTTGCTGAAATTCAAACTAGCTCTGGTGTCGAACGTCTAACGATCTCAGGGGAGCCGTTGTCGTTGATAAGTAGGCGACACATGGGTTGGAGGGCAATCCTCATGGCCTGACTATCGTCACAAAACAGCAAGATATCGCCGCAGATTCGGTCACGCAGAAGCACGGCATTAACGCAGTCGCACCAACCAAAAACAATTCGAATAATAAGTAACCGGGCCGTAAGGCCGTAACGGGAGTAAGGAAGCCGATGAGCACATTGCGTGCGCCAACCACCAACCCCATGAGTCGCGATGCCGCCGTGGAAATTCCGCTGCAACCTGCCTCATACGACATCTGGGACAAGAAGTATCGTCTCAAGGCCAAGTCGGGCGAACCAGTCGATGGCAGCATCGACGAAACCTATCAGCGCGTTGCACGCGCACTGTCCGATGTCGAAGCCAGCGACGAGCTGCGCGGCCATTGGTACGAAAGGTTTCTGTGGGCGCTGCGCCGCGGTGCGATCCCTGCCGGTCGCATCACCTCCAACGCTGGCGCGCTGGCGCACAAGCCCGCGACCAGCACGATCAACTGCACTGTCTCCGGCACCATCCGCGATTCGATGGACGACATCCTGGAGAAAGTCCACGAAGCCGGCCTCACGCTGAAAGCCGGCTGTGGCATCGGCTATGAATTTTCCACGCTGCGTCCGCGCGGCGCGTACGTCTCGGGCGCTGGTGCCTACACCAGCGGCCCGCTGTCGTTCATGGATATCTACGACAAGATGTGCTTCACCGTGTCGTCCGCCGGCGGTCGCCGCGGCGCGCAGATGGGCACGTTCGACATCAGCCATCCCGACGCGAAAGAGTTCATCCGCGCCAAGCGCGAGGACGGTCGCCTGCGTCAGTTCAACCTGTCGCTGCTGATCACCGACGGTTTCATGGACGCGGTGGAAAACGATCAGGACTGGCCGCTGGTCTATCCCGTGCACGTGAAGGAAAAGCACGAGATCGATCTCGCCGATGCCAGCAAGGTCGTCTGGCGCGAGTGGCCCACGCACGAAAACTACATCGATCGCGAAGACGGCCTGGTCGCCTGCAAGATCTACAGCACCATGCGCGCGCGTCACCTGTGGGACATGATCATGGTGTCCACCTACGACTTCGCCGAGCCGGGCTTCATCCTTATCGACAAGGTCAACGAGATGAACAACAACTGGTGGTGCGAGCACATCCGCGCGACCAATCCTTGCGGCGAACAGCCACTTCCTCCCTACGGCTCCTGCCTGCTCGGTTCGATCAACCTCACCACCTTCGTGCGTGATCCGTTCGGCCCCAAGGCGCGCTTCGATTGGGACGAGTATCGCGAAGTGGTGAAGGTGTTCACCCGCATGCTCGACAATGTGGTCGAGATCAACGGCCTGCCGCTGCCGCAGCAGCGCAACGAGATCGAGTCCAAGCGTCGTCACGGCATGGGTTTCCTCGGCCTGGGTTCCACGATCACCATGCTCAAGCATCGCTACGGTACCGCCGAAGCGGTCGCCTTCACCGAAGACGTCTCGCGTGAGATGGCCGTCGCCGGTTGGGAAGTCGCGCTCGAGCTGGCCAAGGAAAAAGGCCCTGCACCGATTCTCGCCAAGGACTTCACCGTCACCGGCGACATGCTGCGCAAGCGCCCCGAAATGATTGTCGACGGTTACAAGGTCGGCGACAGCATCCCCGGCCGCGTGCTGCACGCCAAGTACAGCCGCTACATGCAGCGCATCGCCGAGGTGGCGCCCAACCTGGTTGCCGAGCTGGCCGAGACCGGCGCGCGCTTCACCCATCACAGCTCCATCGCGCCCACCGGCACCATCTCGCTGTCGCTGGCCAACAACGCCAGCAACGGCATCGAGCCGAGCTTTGCGCACCACTACTCGCGCAACGTGATCCGCGAAGGCAAAAAGTCGAAAGAGAAGGTCGAGGTCTACAGCTACGAGTTGCTCGCCTATCGCGCGCTGATCAACGCCGAGGCGCTGCCGTTCACCGATGTGGTGGCCAACAAGCTGCCAGAGTACTTCGTCTCCGCCGACGACATCAGCCCGAAAGAGCACGTCGACATCCAGGCCGCGTCGCAAAAGTGGATCGACTCGTCGATCTCCAAAACCGCTAACGTGCCCACCGATTATCCGTACGAAGATTTCAAGGACATCTATTTCTACGCCTACAAACAAGGCCTGAAAGGATGCACTACCTTCCGCTTCAACCCCGCCGCTTTCCAGGGCGTGCTGGTGAAAGAAGCCGATCTTGAAAACACCCTCTACCGCTTCGAACTGGAAGACGGTAGCGTTGTCGAACTGAAAGGCAACGAGCAAGTGGAGTACGACGGAGAGATGCATTCCGCCGCCAACCTCTTCGATGCCTTGAAGGAAGGTTATTACGGCAAGTTCTGACACGTCGCACGCGTTCTGCGTGCGGCGAAATCAAAATCGCTCATCGGAGGGGAACCCACCATGTCCATCGACACCGAAGTAGAAAACACCACAGTCGTACCACCCGTCACGGAAGCACCGGTTGTCGTCGAGACGCCACCGTCACCGGCTCCAGCACCGGTCGCTGCACCAGTCGTTGTTGTTGCCGAGAAGCCGGCTGCCAAAAAGGCCCCGGCCAAGAAAGCCGTTGCCAAGCCGGCTGCCGTGAAAAAGGCTGCGCCGAAAAAGGCCGCTGCCAAGAAAGCAGCGCCCAAGAAGGCTGCCGCTAAAAAAGCTGCACCGAAGAAAGCGGCTGCCAAGAAAGTCGCTGCCAAAAAAGCCGTAAAGAAAGCAGTGAAGAAAGTCGCCAAGAAAGTGGCCGTTAAAAAGGCGCCGGCCAAAAAAGCCAAGGCCGCCCAAAAAGCCGCTGCCACCAAAAAGGGTGCAAGCACCGTAAAAGGTGTAAACAAGAAAGTCACCGTGAAAAAATCGGCCGCTAAAAAATCCAGCACCAAAAAGACAGTGACCAAGGCCGTCAAGAAAGTCGCCGGCAAGGTGGCCAAGAAAGCCGCCTCCGCCAAAAAGGCCGTCAAGAAAGTCGTCGCCAAGGCCGTAAAGAAGGTCAGCAGCAAAAAGTCGGCTATCACCAAGAAAGGTGTAAATAAAAAAGCCGCGCCCAAGAAGGCGGTCGTCAAGAAATCCGCCAGCACCAAGAAAGGTGTAAACACCAAAAAAGGTGTAAACACCAAGAAAGGTGCAAGCAAGAAAGCCGTCGCCAAGACGGTGAAAAGGTCCACTGCCAGCACCGTAAAAGGTGTAAACAAGAAAGTGGCCGTAAAGACGGCAAAGAAATCTGCCGCCAAGAAAGCTACTGCAAAAAAGAAGTAAGCCGTACCGCATCCGGTCCGGCCACGCGCCGGGCCGGGTGCTTTTTTCACCGCGTTACCCTCCGCGCCAACTGCGCCGCGTGAGCCAGTCGCACCGCCAGGCACCTTTCATTCGCTGCCCGCAAGCACCATATCTATCTCTATAACGCCCCAACACAGAAGAACATCATGGCGACCAAAATCGACAAAAAGATCACCGGCTACAACGTGGTCAAACCCGAAGACAAGGTTGCCGCGGTCGCTGCGCCCGTCACGGCCAAAGAGCCGCCGATGGCCGAAGTGATCCAGATGCACGAAAGCGTTGAGCGCCCCGAAACGCTGGTCGGCTCCACCTTCAAGGTCAAGTCGCCGCTGTTCGAGCACGCGCTATACGTCACCATCAACGATATCGTGCTCAACGCCGGCACGCCGCACGAGCAACGCCGTCCGTTCGAGATCTTCATCAACTCGAAAAACATGGACCACTTCCAGTGGATCGTGGCGCTCACGCGCATCATGTCCGCCGTGTTCCGCAAGGGCGGCGACGTCACCTTTATCGTCGAAGAGCTGAAAGCCGTGTTCGACCCGCGCGGCGGCTACTTCAAATCCGGCGGCGTCTACATGCCCAGCATCGTTGCCGAGATCGGCTCGGTGGTGGAGCAGCACATGAAAAACATCGGCATGATCCACGACCCCGAGATGGACGAGTCCACCCGCCAGCTCATCGCTGACAAGCGCGCCGCCTACGAGGCCGCTAGCGCAAAAAAAAACTCTGACGTAAGCGTAGTGCCAGAAGCACCAGCCGCGACGTCAGCCAGCACCAGCGACAACAAACCCAAGCTCAATGCCGCCGGCTTCCCGCCCGGTGCCACGCTCTGCGCCAAGTGCAACACGCAGGCTCTGGTGCTGATGGATGGGTGTCAGACGTGTTTGAATTGTGGGTATTCGAAGTGCGGGTGATGGTGGCTCGCAGCTTGAGTTGAAACAAAAGGGCGGCCGCGAGGCTGCCCTTTTGTTTCTGTGTACGGTGAAGAGCATGGCGGCATCAAAGGCGGCAAAACGAGGCGAGAAATCGCTACGCAACGGCGTGTATCGGCATCGTCGAGCGTGGGCGACGGCGAACACGATCGCTGCAGTCACGAAAGCGGGATGATCAGAACCATCCCTAAGGACTGCAGCCCACGAGCAGCGGTGCACACTCCGCCCGGGTACCACCACCTTTAATACAATTTTGATATAGCAAGACACACACGCTGGGTGGAGGCAGTATTTGAGCTTCAGCATGGGCTCCACCGCTATATCCACTCATGCCCAATGCAGCGAGACCGACGATCACTGATAACACGGCAGACGACGAAACGATTTTCATGGCGTTCTCTCCGTAAGTTAATGAGTACATCGCATAGCTCGCTGTTGCAGCGAGCTCCCAAAACTATACGCCTTCGTTTGGAGAGCCGAGTCGGTAAGTTATTGCCAGATAATCTTGCACGAGCTTTCCTACACATCATTAGTCAATGCCTTGATTTTTCATCCATCCTTGGAGGTACGTGAAAAGGTGGGGCAACTGGCGATTCACGGATCGCCGAGCCGTTCCCATGCTCAATACCTCCATTCCGTCGGTACTGGAGCACGGTGTGACGTTGGATTATTCGCGACCCGGTAAGCCGACCGACAACCCATTCATCGAGTCGTTCAACGGCTCATTACGCGACAAATGCCTGAATACGCACTGGTCTCTTTCACTGGAAGACGCCCGAGAAAAGATCGAATCATGGAGAGTCGACTACAATCATTTTCGCCCGCACTCGTCGCTCGCTAACAGCGCGCTAGCGTTGTTCGCAACAAGTAAAACGGGGTCAGGTTCACTTACTGCCTGAAATGGGCGGAATTGGTATCAGGAAAAATTTGAGTGCTCGACTGACCCTGCCGAATTGTCCCCGCACCTTTTTACCGCTGGGACAAATTAGAAGAAGATTAGAAGCAGCGGTCGGGATGCATCTCTTTTAAACTCGAATCTTGTTTCAGGCTAAAGCGCATCGCTTTGATGCTCGGGGGTTGCATGTTCGGATGGTTTCGCAAGGAAGCGCTGCTCGATGCCGAGTTGACGGCCTGGCAGTTCGACTGCTTCGACTGGCTGTTGCGGCATACGGGCGGACTGGAGGCCTTGCGTTCGCGCAGGCTCATTCTGCCGACGCGGGAGTTCTTTCCCCAGCGCGGAAAGCACGACGCGGCCTTCGCAGAAGCGGTCTTCGAGCAGGTCAAGGTGCATGCGGGCATGGCCGACTGGCCGTGCGAGTTGCGGATCCAGGAGGGCGATCCTGATCCGAAGGTCTCGACGCATGCGTTCGTGCAGGGTGCGCCGCAGTCGCCAGCGGGGACGTATCGCGCATTGGGCGAAGAGGGTGCGTTGATCACCTACCATCCGGACCAATTGGCCGACCCAGTCGCGCTGGTGGCGACCTTCGCCCACGAGCTGGCGCACTACCGCACGGCGCGTTTTCCGGAGCCGCCGCCGGGCGGTTGGGACGTGTGGGAAATCGCCACCGACCTCGCGGCCGTCTATCTCGGCTTCGGCGTATTCCTCGCCAACACCCGCTTCCACTTCGGGCATTTCTCCGATGGCCGCGTCAGTGGTTGGCGCTGGCGCCAGCAAGGCTATGTATCCGAGCCGGAAGTGCTGCACATGCAGGCCATCGTTTCCATGGCCATGGGCGCATCCCAGGAGCAGACACTAGCGCATCTCAAGCCGGCACTCAGGGGCATCTTCAAGAGGGTATGGAAGGACGCTGCGCTCGCTTCACAAAGGCGGCAGCCTGAGGACGCCCTTGCGGCGGAGGGCAACCCAGCAGAGACGGAAAGTGTGTCAGGGACAAATTAAGTGCTCCACTGACCGTGTCGAGTTTTTCCTGACACCTTTTTTGCAGTGTTAGGCAGCAAGGGAATTTTCGATATGACCACTCCATTTTCCGGCGGGTGCGCATGTGGGTCGATTCGTTACGTGTGCTCACGCACGCCAGTCGCGATGCTCAATTGCCACTGTCTGGACTGTCAGCGTTCCAGCGGTGCCCCATTCGCTTCGGGCTTTATCGTCGCGGACTCGGACATGAATATCACGGGTACGCCCAAAACGTATTCGGTGCGCGCGGGCAGTGGCGCTGTTGCGACTCGCAGCTTCTGCCCTCAATGCGGTTCGCCATTGTTCACGCGCGGCGAAGCCAACCTAGGATTCATGTCCGTTCGCTTTCCTACGCTGGATGACGCTTCGGAGTTTCAGCCGATGCTGGACATTTGGACGGCCAGTGCGCAACCGTGGGTTTGCCTTAGTCAGGCCATTCCACACTATCCTCAGTTACCCTGATTCAGGCACTCGCAGCTGCTGCCCCACTATTCGTTCCAGGCGGACGGCGACGCCGCCGTTTAACTCTACGTTAGCGTTTACATCATGAGCCATCGGGACTACAACGGAACGGGAAAATGGACTGTCGCCACCGTCAAGGAAAAAGGTGTCAGGGACAATTTGAGCTGACGAAGATCGGTATCAGAGACAATTTCAAAAACAGGGGGCTTATGAAAAAGGTGATGGCAATTCTGTTGTCAATGCTGTGCGCTGCGTGCACTCCAGTCGTGACGAAGGTCAACGTACCCGATATGGCGAAGTCGGATTCGCTATCGGTCCGTGATGTGAGGCCGGATAGCGAGAAGGATCGCAAGTTGTTCAGCCTACTGGTCAGCAGCAAGGAATACGGCATTTTTCGAGAGGGGGACGCGAGGTTGTCACCATCGCCGACCCGACTATTGCAGCATCAAGTGTTCGAGAAATTCAATGTTTCCGGTGAGCTGCCGAAAGTGGATGTTTATCACTTCGTCGTTTATTCAAATATGAAGTCGAAGCTCAGGTCAAATGCGGTCTTCGCGGGGATTGGCGGTATCTTGGGCGGCCTGGCGGCGAACGCGGCGGCGACTCACGTGGCGATGGCCAGTACCGGGACTGTCGATGAAAAGATGTTCGACAATTGGTCCGGTGACAACGAATACCAGCGGGCACTTTTTACGGAAGCCGAGAATCCAACGAGAGCGCCCGTTTACATCATCTACATCGATACGGATATCGATGGCAAAAGGGTGCTTACACGTACGGTCTCGTCGATCGAGCAGCAGGATGGCGAGAACTCGCTGGTGACGGCGGTGCAGTTGGCAATCACTAATCATCTCGGGCACTACGACACGAGTGTTTCGACAGTGGAGGCCGTGCCAACGCCGCCCGCCCTCGACGCCGGTGCGGTGGCAGTGTCGTCAGCGGTTGTCGTCTCAACACCCGCACAGGGCTCTGTTGCAAACACCGCAACCATGCCGATGGCTCAAAGCGTTGCAAACCAATTGGGATGCGGTGTCGTCAAGGCCAACGGTGATTCGACCTACGTAGCGCCTTGCGGCGATCATGGTGTATTGATTGATTGCGATGGTGGTCGGTGCCGCCCCATGCATACCGTCCGCACCGAATGATGTGTCAATACCAGATCAAGATGTTGGAGAAAAGGCGGGCGGGAAAAGGTGTCAGGGACAATTTGAGCCAAGTCCCCTTGTTAGCTAACCGGGTCTGGCTAACGGGTCAGAATCCATTCTTGAACGTGTCAAACCAAAATGACTTTGGGAAGAAAAGAATCGATGCGAAATGATTGCTGGAGATGGCTTGCATCTACCCTTCTGGGGAGCTTCATCTATCTTGGACATGCCGCCGTCGGGTATTCGCAGACCCGAGCGCAAAATATTCATCCCATCGCCCCAACGTCGGCAAGCACGGCCGCTGTCACGCCTGATGACACACTGGAACCGATCGATCAACGTAATTGGCGGAGTTTTCTCAAGCTCGCGGCGAAGCCTAATGCGATGATTACCCCCGAAGACGTTGAAAGCGCCTTTGAGCAGAAGGTGATTCATAACGAACGGACGGACGAATACGATATTAGAGGTGTCCTAAAATATTTCGAAAGTGAAACCCCGCGGTTTCGCAATCCACATCCTGATCGAAAACGGATAGGCATCATTTTTATTTTTCAAGATAAAGACTTCTTTAATAGGTGCCCGAGTCGAAGCCAATTTGTGAGCGATCTGCGGATGGCGGGATGGACGTTGCTTCATCATGCCCAGGAAAGGGACGTGCCCGATGGCATTGACAATAATCACTCCACATTCCATTTGCCCGCCAGGGATACCTTCTTAAAAGGCGATCAGGGCATTATTCACCTCACCTATCCTAACGGGTGCCCAGATGTTGCTCACATGGATGCTGACAAACTTGAATTTGATCGAATCACCCGCGCTCCCGCATCGGAAGATCTCTAATCGAAAGCTAATCGGGTCAGCTGACTGAGTCGGCTTGTTCCCGCAGTGCGTCAATTGTTGTCACGGTCTACATCGATTCAACGATGCTGCCGAGTAGGCCGCCGCCAACGCCCATCTATGCCGCTCTCCCACCACCGAAACCGGGGTCCGAAACCGGGGTCAGAGTCGACTTTCCCGATAGTCGTGCAAACAACTGCAAACAAAGGGGTCAGAGACATTTTCGACGGTGAGTGAGACCAAGACGAGGCCAGCTCACTTCTTAGTTGCCGTTATCTGTTTCGGAGTCCGTCGAGATCGTTTGCATCTTCCGGATCAGGAAAGGAAAGGGTCCAAAACGGGGTCAGGTTCACTTATCGTGGATCCGTAAGTGAACCTGGCTCCATTCCTGTTCTTAGCCATCGAACCCGGAGCCCAAGAAGTGGGCGCATTTTCGGATGGATTGCCATGAGTGTTTTTTTCCTCATATATGCATGGAAGACGGTGTGTGGGGCGAAGGCGCGCGTGTATTTCAAATCGGCGGGTGGAAAAGTAAATCAGGCAGATTTACTTGATGCGTAGCTGACCGGACCACTTCCATGTGTAGACTCACTATCCACATTAGTGGCTCTTTGAATTCAACGAACGATGAATTGAGATAATGGATACTGCTTCAACTGCCGCCTCAACCACGGTCATCGCGCCCGCAAAGAATCACTATATCGTCCTGGATGGCTTGCGCGGCATCGCTTCGCTTATGGTGTTGGCATTCCACCTTTGCGAGCCGTTTTCGCAAGGTGACGCTACGAAGCAAGTCATCAATCACGGCTATCTCGCCGTCGACTTCTTCTTCATGCTCTCCGGGTTCGTCATCGCTTACGCGTACGACGAACGTTGGAGCCGCATGACAACGTGGGATTTCTACAAGCGGCGGCTTATCCGATTGCAGCCGATGGTCATCATGGGCAGTCTCATTGGCGCGGCGCTGTTCTATTTTCAGGCAGGTCCGGCATTTCCCTCGATCGCTGGAACGCCGGTTTGGAAAATGTTGTTGGTCATGGTGGTGGGATGCACGCTGCTTCCCCTTCCTCTATCCATGGACATTCGCGGCTGGCAGGAAATGCACCCACTGGATGGTCCGGCATGGTCATTGCTCTTCGAATACATTGCCAACATTCTGTATGCGGTGGGCTTGCGCAAGCTTTCGAAGACTGCATTGAGCGTTTTCGTCTTCCTCGCGGCGCTACTGCTCGTGCAACTGGCTGTGTTTGGCGATCGTGGCGACCTCATCGGTGGATGGTCTCTCGATGCAACCCAGTTGCACATCGGCTTTGCCCGACTTCTTTTTCCGTTCTTCGCAGGGATCCTCCTGTGTCGACTGGGAGCGCGCATTCGAGTGAAGAGCGCGTTCGGTGTCGCTGGTCTCCTGTTGATCGTTGCGCTGTCACTGCCACGATTTGGTGGCACAGATCACCGCTGGATGAACGGTATCTATGACGCACTGTGCGTCATCTTTGTGTTTCCCATCGTGGTCGCGATAGGTGCAGGGGAAAAGCGGGTCAACGGGCTTTCGATACGCGTGGCTCAGTTCTTCGGAGATCTCTCCTTTCCGCTCTATATCACCCACTATCCCTTGATCTACCTCTATACCGGATGGGTCGTGCGGAGTAACCCTTCCGGTGCCCAGGGCATCGTTATCGCGCTTCTCGTTGCGGTAGCTGCGATGGCCATTGCGTACGCCAGTTTGAAACTTTACGACGAGCCATTGCGACGCTGGCTTAGCAGAAAGTTTTTGCATCGAATGACGTAAACAAACATTGGTTTACCAACATGGCCCATGCCAAAGTCGTTATCGAAGCGTGGCGACGCGAATACAACGAGGAGCGGCCCAAGAAAAGTCTCGGTGGCATGACGCCCGCTGAGTACGCGAAACAACTCGCGAGTAAAACCGATAAAGTAACCACCGGATTCTAGAGCCGACCGCTACTGAAGCTGGGGGGACGTCGGTAAGCGAGCCTGAGCGGACGTGACCACATAGATGGTTACTCTGCTACTTCGCTAACGCGTGCGTGCCGTGACCTCCGGGAGCGTGTCTTTGGCGGCAGATCGAACGGCGGCGATAAAAGGACGCGTCCCAGCGATTACCTACAGCAACGGCTGGAACGGAGGCCGATCAAGCGCGCTGACCACCAGAAGCCGTGATCCGTTCGCCGGTCACCCAGGCCGAATCATCGGATGCCAAGAACAGCGCCACGCGAGCGATGTCTTCTGGCGTGCCCGGCCGACCGAACGGGATCGTTGCAACGACGGCTTCGACGGCCTCTTGCGACCAACCCAGAGCCGCGATGCCTTCGGTGATGGTGGCCCCCGGCGCGATGCTGTTGACGCGGATCTTCTTCGACGCCAGTTCGACCGAGGTCACGCGCGTGACGGAGTCGACAGCGCTCTTGGATGCCGCGTAGATCACCGAGTTGGGCATGTAGCCGACGCTGGCGATGGAACTGATATTGATGATGCTGCCGCCGTTCGGGCCGAAGTACTTCACTGCCTCTTGTGTCGCGGTGATTAAGCCGAGCACGTTCGTGCTGAACTCACGATGGAATTCCTGCTCTGTAGAGTCCTGAAGGGGGGCGAAGGCGAAGACGCCCGCGTTGTTCACCAGGATGTCGAGTGCGCCAAAGGCGTGCTTCGACTCTTCAAACAGTCGCTGGATATCGGCGGTCTTCGAGAAGTCGGCGTGGATGGCCACAGCCTTGCCACCGGAACTCTTGATCTCGGCAACCAGGGCATTCGCTGCTTCCTTGCTAGTCGAGTAGTTCACGACGACCGATGCGCCGGACTTGGCGAATAGCTTTGCGATTCCAGCACCGATGCCTTTGGATGCGCCTGTAACAATGGCGACTTTGCCAGTAAGTGAAGTCATGAATTTGTGTCCTGAATTGACGGCGCCACAGTGGCGTCTGGATGGACTGTCGTCGATCGATGGACGCGTGAGTAGGTGCGTCTACAACTAAGACTTATTCGTCAAATGAATGGCTCCCCGCTCTCAAACTGAGCGAACATGTCAAACATTGGGCCGTCGATAGAGGGACGAATCGTCCACATCGGAGCAAGCCCTACGACCACGGATTCGCAGAGCCGTGACCTTCATTTCAAGAGAAGCATTCCATGACCAAATTTGCCCTGTTTGTCCGTCTCGAAGCCAAGCCCGGCCAAGAGGCCGCCGTCGCCGCCTTCCTGGCCAGCGCACTGCCGCTCGCCAATGCCGAGTTGGGCACCGTCGCTTGGTTTGCGTTGCAGTTTGGCCCTTCGACGTTTGGCGTTTTCGACGCCTTTGCGGACGAGGAAGGTCGTCAAGCCCACCTGCGAGGCCCGATTGCGGCTGCATTGATGGCCAACGCAGCTGCCTTGCTCAGCACCCCACCGAACATTGAGAAGATCGATCTGCTCGCGGCGAAATTGCCTGGCTGACAGACCAACGGCGAGCCGCGTCGATGCGAACATTCAACCGATGCATGGACGCATTCGCGGCATGCTTCGATCGAGGCGCCACAGGTGCGCGGCGTAAGCTCCAAGCCTAGCGACCAAGCTCCGCGATCAGATACTCGACCAGCGCGCGTGCCGAGGGCTTCGGTCGTCGGCCTGGGGTGAACAGGCCGTGGGCTTCGACCTCACCGATCTTCCAGTCGGGAAGCAGCCGAATCAGCGCGCCGCTGGCGAGTTCGGCGCGACAGCCCCACAGAGATGTATTCACGACACCGATTCCCGCGACAGCGGCGGCTACTGCGGCCTCGTTGTAGGAAACAGTAAGGCGACAATTGATGCGGGTCGATACGCTTTGACCATCCTTCTGAAAGGACCATGTTCCGGAGCTCGTCCCGGCAGGCCCGACGATAGCCGTATGGACGGCCAAGTTTGCGGGCGCCTCGGGCGTGCCCTTCTCCTCTAGATAACGCGGCGACGCCGCAATTAACCGCTGCGTCCGACCGATGACGCGTGCGGTGGCACTCGAATCGTCCAAGTCACCGAGTCGAAGTGCGACATCGGCACCTTCCTTGATGGTGTCTTGCCGTTGATCGCTCATCAATAAGCTGACGTTTAGCGAAGGATGGCGCGCAAGAAAGCCGGGCATCAAGGGGATGATTTCGCGCACGCCAAAACTTGCAGGCATGGCAACACGTAATGACCCGCGAAGCTCCCGCGATCCACGAGCAGTGTGATCAGCTTCCTCAAGCGACGACAGGATCGCTTCGACACGGGTCAGGTAGTCGTTGCCCACGTCAGTCAGCGCGACAGCGCGCGTCGTGCGGGTAACCAAAGCCGCGCCAACGTCTTCCTCCAACGCCGCAATGATCCGCGATACTGACGGCTGTGAAAGGTCAAGTTCTCGCGCCGCAGCAGAGAAGCTTCCCGTGCGCGCAACGCGCACGAAAAGTCGGAGCGCCAGCAGCTTGTCGTTCATTCACGAAGTGTGTCTTAGACTGAGCGGCGGCAGCAAGTGGGCCGCACAGTAAATGGACAGGCCCATTCCTGGCTCCTCATCTGTCTGGGATGAGGCTGTGCAGCTCGATAACGCGAACTACGACGGAGGCGAGAGGTCGTTTGGGGTAAACGATATCCATAGAGTGTAAGGTCCGCTTCCGCCACCCAAAGCGGGCAGGCTGGCCGAGACCTGCTAGAAACTCTCCCAGAGGATTGTCGATTTCCGATCATCAGCTTCGTCGTTAGTGCATCCCCACCCAAAAGGATTTCCCATGAAATACCTCGGCCTGGCCTACTTCACCCCCGAAAAATTCGCCGCGATGGCGCCAGACGACGTCAAGGAATTGGTGAGCCAATGCCCGGCATTGGACGAGAAGATGCGCGCTACCGGCAAGGTTCTGGTTTCCGCGTCGCTTGGCGATCTGGACAGCTGGAGGACCCTTCGTCCGCGCAGCGGCAAGACGCACGTCAGCGATGGGCCTTACACCGAGTCGAAGGAAGTGGTGGGCGGCCTGTTCATTATCGAGGCGGACAGCCGTGACGAGGCGCTGCGCATCGCATCCATGCACCCGGCCGCCACGCTGGGCGAAGAAGGCGGATGGGCCGTCGAGCTTATCCCCATGGATTTCTACCTGGCCCGATGAGGGCTTGGACGCCCGCCTCTAGAATGCTTTGGCGCCCCTTTTTCCACAAACACCTTCACGGCTTTGTGAGTCATCGCGGCGATGTCCGCTTCTGGCCAAGGGAGTCATCCGACGTCTTGATCTGGCTGCCACAAAGTAGCGGGGCGGAACTTTGCCCACGCTCGGCATGCGCAGTTTGGGTTCGGAGCGGCAGGGAGCCGCGTGTCAACTGCGGCCATGGGGCGCTTCGCTTGCAAATCACCTATGCGTGCCTTACTGTGAACCATATGGTTCACTATCAAACCCGCCTCGACACAACGTTCGCAGCGCTCTCCGATGTCACCCGACGCGGCGTGCTGGAGCAGCTCGGGGGTGCAGACGCCTCAATCACTGACCTTGCCCAAAGGTTCAGCATGACCCTCACGGGCATGAAGAAGCATGTCAGCGTTTTGGAGCAGGCTGGACTCGTGACCACGGAGAAGGTCGGGCGCGTGCGAACCTGCAAGCTCGGACTGCGCCGTCTCGAAGAAGAGGCCGCCTGGATCGAGCGGCATCGCCAGCTCTGGAGCGCACGCTTCGATGCTTTAGACGAGCTTGTCGAACACTTGAAGTGCAAGGAGAAGGCAGATGTCCAAAGTAAAAGAAGGTAGTTCCGCAGCCATAAATCGCACCGACGTGAAACGCAAGTCCGACCGCGAACTTGTCGTGACGCGAACGTTCAATGCCCCGGCGCATATCGTCTTCGAAGCGTGGAGCAACCCCGAATTGTTCCAGCGTTGGTGGGTTCCGAAGTCGGCAGGCATGTCGCTGCTTTCATGCGACATGGATATTCGCACCGGGGGCGCGTATCGCCTCGTATTCAGCCACCCGGCCTTCGATCAACCCATGGTGTTCTTCGGCACGTACACTGAAGTGACGCCGCACAAGCGTCTCGTGTGGACGAACGAAGAAAGCGATCAGGGTGCCGTGACCACGGTGACCTTCGAAGAAAATGCCGGCGACACACTGGTCACCCTACACGAACTCTACCCCACAACAGCGGCCCTCGACGAAGCCCTCGCCGGCTCGGCGGAAGGACTGCCCGAACAGTTTGCGCAGCTGGATGAGTTGCTCGCAGGGAGATAGATCGTGACGGCCACCAGCGCATGGAATGGACGACGATAAGCGCACGATCACCGCCGAGCTGGCCAGTTCGGCGCCACGTGAGAACAATATGCTCAGACGCGATTTCCTGAAGAGTGCCGTAGCGACCGCAGTGCTGGCTAAGGCCTTTCCCGGGCAATCCAGGGAGACCCTTGCTACGTCGAATGCGAAATTTTCCGACGTTAATGGCCAGCATATATTTTACAGCGTGCGTGGCACCGACAAGCCGCTCATCCTTATCTTTCAGTCGGAGTAAAAGAATCGTCGTGGCTGATAATGAGCAGGTACTGCATGTCATGTCTCCTTGAGGATCAGCCAGCAAGATCACTTAAGTCGTGTCAAGTAAGCTTTGAACGCAGTCGCCCATGTTTGGCCGCCGTCCTTGGAGTAGGAAATCTCGTAGCGATCAGAGTTGGCCTTGATGTCAGACCAGACTCCACGTACTAGAACCGTGCGCCCCTTATAAACGGAGGTGCCGAACAGCTCGCCCCGACCGTCTTTGAAGCCTCCGATAGTTGGGGCCTCAATCTCTCCCGAAGCGCTATCAATGTAAGTTTGACTCCATTGCCCGGCTTTGGAGTTATAGACGAACAGCGATGCGCCTTCCCAATGCCCACTTGGGCCATCGGCCTCGATTTCCTCAAGCCACGCGCGGCCACCCCAAATCGGTCGCACTGTTTTCGTACCATCCATTGTCACTGTGTGGGTCCCGCCATCGAACGGGTCGAGTACTTGTGTGACATGGGTATGCCAACTCCCGCGGGCGAAGTCGAAATCATGAGAGCCATCTCGGGGCTGCTCGGCCCTTGCACTCAGAGGCGAGCATGTAAGAACACCGGCAATCATGACTCCACGTAATAGCAGTCTCCAAATCATCGCGCTCTCCGTATGACCAAGCCCAAGACGAAACTATAGGGAATACCTGCAACGCCAGAAGAGCCAATCGTAGATATTTAGCGTGGTCCACTTCGCTGGATGCGAAGTTGGGA
Source organism: Rhodanobacter sp. MP1X3 (assembly GCF_014207165.1). NCBI lineage: Bacteria > Pseudomonadati > Pseudomonadota > Gammaproteobacteria > Lysobacterales > Rhodanobacteraceae > Rhodanobacter > Rhodanobacter sp. MP1X3. Next base: position 47,043 of record NZ_JACHCO010000011.1, read on the forward strand.
AGGGTCGGCTGACGAATATGGTTTCATTACAGCCGCCGGTTACGATCATGCGGGCATCATTAGTGATGTCCTATGTTGATCTGCAGAATCGCCCCTTGCGCGCGCATCGGGCATCTCACGCGGCTAGAGCACGCGCCTTAACGCCTTTAGACCCTGCTCGATATCATCGATGTCAATGGCCCCGTAGCCGAAAACCAGGCCTTCCGATGTTGGGGCACCAAAAAAGTAGCGCTCGAACGAATGCAAATGCACGTTCAATCCCAACAATCTTGCGGTGACGCGTTCCAGGTGCTTGGGTAGCGTCGAGAACGCCGCCACATGCATCCCGTAGTGCGATTGCATCGGTGACAGTTCACCTGAGAAGTTCGACTGAAGTATCTCCCTGATGAGATCTCGTCGTGTCCTATAGACGTCACGGAGCTTTCGCACGTGCCGCGCCAGATGCCCTTCCGCGATGAAACGGGCAACTACCATTTGCGTCAAAGTCGGACAATGCCAATCGAGACAGTTCTTCGCTGTAATCAGCGCAGGCATAGCCCACTGGGGTGCCACGACGAATCCCAGTCGCAGCGCGGGGAGCATACACTTGGAGAAGGTGCCGACGTAGAACACGTCATCTGCGGTCGACGTTGATCGTAGCGCCTGCAGTGGAGTGCCGTCGTACCGGAATTCTCCGTCGTAATCGTCCTCAACGATGACTGCCCCAGACTTGCGAGCAAAGTTGAGCAGTGCCATCCGCCGCTGTGCGGACATGGACACGCCGAACGGAAACTGATGTGAAGGACATACGCAGACGATCTGTACAGGGATGGGCAGGGCGTCGACCACCAGCCCTTGCGCGTCGACTGGTACCGGCACAACCCTGGCGCCGGCAGCGAGAAATGCAGCGCGCATCGGTGGGTAGCCTGGATCTTCAATGGCTACCGTCGTAACCCCAGGGGTTACCAGTACACGGGCGAGAATATCGAAAGCCTGCTGTGCGCCGGCAGTAACCAGTACATCGTCGGGCTCGCTCACGACTGCGCGCGAAATGCCGATGTGCGTGGCGATAGCTGTCCTCAGTGGGAAATGCCCCTGATTGCCCTGCGGGCTCTTGAAGGCAGGAGGTTTTAATTCCATTTGCCGGAGCTGCTTGGCGCTGACCCGACGAAATATTTCGAATGGGAATAATCGCGAATCGACCAACGCGGGTCGAAAATCTAAGGATGCGGCACCCTTTTGCTTCCCAGTGCGCTGACCGTCGTGCCAAAAGTTAAGTGTCCGTGCCAGCTCTGGCCGTGACCACAGCGAATTTAGACGTGGATCGGGCGTTTGCTGCGTCAGGAAGCGTTCGCGCGGCGGACGATTTTGCTTGGACGCCACATACGTTCCTGATCCTTGCCGGGACGATACCAACCCCTCGATCGCCAGCCTCGCATAAGCCCGGGTAGCTGTGTTTCTCGATACACCGAAAAAGACAGCCGACTGACGTTCCCCCGGGAGCTTGGACCCAGGAACCAACCGACCATCAACGATTGCAGCGCGCAACTGCACGTAGACGGATTCCGCCGATCGGCGGCTTCCCCTCGGTGGGGAGGTAAAAGCAATTTCGAACACATTACTCATACCGTCCTCAGTCGCCACAATTTTTTCCTCTGAAGTGGATCAATAGCGCGAGACCGCAATGAAGTTACCTGCAGCTTCAAGCGATCGATTGAACGTAAGTATTGGTCGTGTCCCTGGACTCCCAGAAACATCTTAGCGACCTGAATTCCTGTCTGCTCAGTCGTAAGGGTGATTGGGCTGCGGTCACGATTGCCTTAATCCTAAATAGGCCCAATCAATATCTCTAACAAGCCGGGCCCGAACTCCGTGATGGGTTCAATGAACGTACATCAGCTAACTCAGCGTTAGGCATCAAATGAACAAAGACTCGGCAGGTTGGCTCGCACTTATAATAATTGGTCTGCTCGCACTCGGGCGTGCCTTCTTGTCCATGCTCAGCATGGCAGTCGACATACTTAATTTGTGGAAGCTATATGGCGTTGCCTTTGAAGCCTTCACATCTCAAACGCAGCGGCTCATCCTTCAAACATGGATTGGTATAGGAGTCGCGCTCGTACAATCAATTTTCTTTGTCCTTGTTGCCTTCTACTTTCTCCGCAGGGGTCGGGCTATCCATAAGCTTCTCATGCACGAATCTGCCTAGTAGGCTGCAGCCTAACTACTTGTTCAAGGCGGACGCCTCCGGCACCGCTTAACTCCAGCATTAGAGTGCTTACTTGATCAGTCGTCGTAAATCAGCTCGCCTTTTGGTCTTCTGCTCCGCTGCCGCCCTGGCTGCGGCTGCCTGTTCGCTGCTCTGGGCACTCAGTTCATTCGACCTAGCCTTCCTTGCCTGCAACGGCACATACTCTCTTCATGCATCAAATGTTCGTTGTCAGCGTCCTGTGTTCCTAATCCTAGCGTTCCTTGTTTTCGCGGCTGTTGGCGTTGCGCTGGGCATTTTGGCCTTTGTTCGTGCGCGTCATCGCAACGTAAGCATCTAACTATTCGTTCAAGGCGGACGGCTGCGCCGCCGCTTAAGTCCAGCGTTAGGCGGCATATATGACTATACGCAATGCTCGTTTCATACTGGTGCTGGTTGGAGTCTTGCTGCCTTATGCAGCACGCTTGCCACATGGCATCGAATGGCTTCAGCAGTACACCGACGAGAGTCTTGGTGGTTGGCTATTTTTCGCAGCTTTCAATGCCATCGCATGGGGTGCAATCCTTGCAATCAGCTTCATGTACCGGCGGCCAGCTTCACTAGTTGCACCATGCCTACTTGGCTTCGGCTTCCTTACTTGGGCGCATACTACTCTAGACCTAAGAGCAGACGCGCAAGCTGCTATCGCGCTAATTTTTATTCCAATCTACGCGCTTGTACCAATTGCGGTAGGCGGGGCAATTGGTTACATCGTAGATCGAAGACTGCGGCGCTATGATGCCCTCTAAGAGTTCGTTCAAGCTGAAGCCGCTTCGTGGCTCGGTTTAACTCGGCGTTAGGCACACAAGGAGAATCAGGCATGAAGCTGCAAACAATTCCAGTATCCGCAGTAATAGCGTTTCTACTCGGGCTTCTGCAGACGTACTTCCTACTCATGTGTTGGGCTTATCTAAACGTACACAGCCCTTTGCTCCGTTGGCTTATCGACACAGGGCTGCGTAGCAACGCATTGCACGCCACTTTGTTGCCAATTGATCTTTTCATCAATGTGGTTCTTTCCCTTCCTGCAGCGTTCGTGCTCGTGAAGCTGCGCCCCGCAAGAATCTCCTTCTACTTGCTATGGGCGGTGCTTCCATCGTTCGTTTGGCTCAACCGTATATTGATCGGCAATACGTATTTTTGGCACTTTTTTGGCCAGTTCGCTCTTGGCTGGCTGCCTGCGCTATTTGCTCTACCTGTCGCTACTTGGTTGTTGTCGCTCGTAACTAAGTCGAGCTTGCCTAACAACTCATTCAAGGCGGACGGAGACTTCCTACGCTTTAGTGGACACCCTGAACTATCACTTCAGGAGTGTTCTCATGCCCAGACCTGGTGCGCGCACGACGTACCGATATACCCA
>NZ_JACHCO010000012.1:0-48883 GCF_014207165.1 Rhodanobacter sp. MP1X3
AGGCTGACATTGCCCCCCTTGAGCACCGCACTGCCGTTGACCTGCAGCAAGCTGTGCGCACCGGTGGGATCGATATAGATCTGGAACTGCGAGCCGGGGTTGAAGGTGACATTATGCGTGGCCGACATCACTTTCGCGGCGGCGGCCGCATCGCCGATCAGCAGGTTGCCAAAGACGTTGATGCCGCCCACCCGGCCGGTACCTGACAGTGTTGTGCCCGCATCGACCTGCACGTCGCTGGTGATCGTGCCGTCCACCTGCAAATCACCGGACGCGACCTCGGTGGCGCCGGTGTAGGTATCGACGGCGGTCAACGCCGTGGTGCCGCTACCGCCTTGCAACAGACCGCCACTGCCGGAAATCACGCCGCTGAAGATGGCGTTATCGGAGCGATCGAAAGCGAGGATGCCTTGATCCACGATATCGCCCAGCACGCTACCGCTGCTGCTGCCAGCGCCTAGCTGCAGCGTACCGTCGCTGATCGTGGTGCCACCGGTGTAGGTATTGGCACCGCTCAACACGAGCGTGCCGCTGCCGATCTTGATCAGACTGCCTGCACTGCCACCGCCGATGCCGCCATCCGTGATGGCGCCAGCAAACACCGTGGAGTCCGCGGTGCCGACGGTCAGGGCATGACTGCCCAAAGCAATGACACTAGCGGCGGCGCCGCTGAGATCCTGCAACGTCTCCGCACTTGCCTGGGAGATATCCAGCGTGGCACCGGTACCGGTCAGGGCGACACCGCTGCTGGACGCAAGGCTGCCGGCAATGCCACTGCTGTTGGTGCCGAGATACAGTGTGCTGCCGGTGCCGATCGTCGTGGCGCCGGTATAGGTGGTGTTTTCCAACAAGGTCAGCGGCAGCGCACCCATCTGCGTCAGTGCGCCACTACCACTGATGTTCGAGAGCGACACGGCAGTAATGCCATCTTGCGCGCCGACGACGTTGTCGACGAGCAGTGTACCGTTGTCGGTGATGCGATCCGTGCTCAGTCCATCGGAGCTCTCGGCCGTCAGCAAACTGCTGTCGCCGCGCGAGCTGGAAAAATAACCGAGTTGACCTGGCGTGCCGATGGAGTTGCCAACCGTACCGTCGCCCAGCTGCAGAATCGTACCCGCATCGATCTGCGTCAGACCGTTGTAATCCCCGGGCTGGGTAAAGATGACATGGTTGGCATTGCTGGCGTTGCCGGTAATCACCACCGATCCGATACCGGGGGTGGACGTCGAGTCGTGATAGATCCCGCCGCCGATCGGTGTATCCAGAGTGACTGTGCCGTCGTAGTCGAAAGCGAGAATGCCGCCGTTGTGCAGGTTAATGTAGCTGGTGTATTCGTTGCCAGGCAGGAAGATTTTGTCGGTGGTGCCATCGCCGAACTGGACCACGCCGCCTTCGATATTGAAACCGCGCGTGCTGGCACTGCCGCGGATGATGGTGTAATTCAGGCTCGAATTCGACAGCGATGGATCGGTTTTCGCGTTTACTCCGCTATCGGTGTAACTGTAGACACCCGACAATACGATCAATCCACCATTCCCGTCGATGTTGATATCGTTGCCGTAATGATTCTGCCATACGTTCTGAGACACCGACATGACACCGGGATTGCCAGACCCGCCGTTGATTGGCGTGTTCAGAATGAACGAGCCGTTGTTGAAAACGAACGACGAATCGGGGATAGCACCGTAAGTGTGATCGGTCCCCAAAAATAGCGTCTGGTTGTTTTCGATGATGGTCGCACCGGTATAGGTGCTTACGTTGGCGAGGTAGGGCGAACCGGTTATCAGGTGCAGCGAACCGCTGCCGCTGATGCTGCCGAGCGAAAACGCAGAACCATCGTTCGCGGCATTGATGGCGAGGGTGCCGTTGTCTTCGATATTGGCGTAGACACCCAGCGAACCCGTTACGCCGTCACCGCCCAGTTGCAAGGTGGCGCCGCTGTTGATGAAAACCTCTGGCGAATTGGGGTTGACGAGGTTGTATATCCAGCCACGAAACGGGGCTCCCGCAATGCCGTCGTAAATTTCGGAATTATCGTTGTAGTAACCCTTTGCTGCCGTGGTCTCCGTAGGGTTGGGCACGGTGAACGTATTGGTGCCGGTCAACACCAAGGTGTTGCTGGCGCCATTGACGGTCAGCGTGCCGGTGCCCGATAGAACGCCGCTATACGTGGTGGTCCCGCTCGGCAAGGCGACAGAATAGGCAGGTCCCTGAAGAACGATATTGTCGGTTCCCGCATCGGCTTGTAAAAGCGCCGTAATGTCGCCGCCGGAGCTGGGTGCGTTGACTGTCGTCTGGGCAAACGCGTCGACGCTGGTAGCTGCCAAGGCTATGCCAAGCATCGCTGCAAGTCGCTTTCTGACTGGCTCGCCATGGCCGGACTTTTCTCTCAACCGCCGACCGTCATAGCCGCCACCGACAATGTGCTTCATCTGCTCGTCCCCTGACCTAGATTTCTCAATAAAGATGTCAGGGGAGTCCTGCGACAAGCCAAGGCATCAAGAGTCCCGAACTTCGGTTCGGAGCCTCTGACCTTTGCTCTTATCCAGCGATTGCTTGCGATGTCCCCCACATCGATCTGGCGCATCCTGCGATGCCGAAAGATCACCTACAATTATGAAATCGCGTAAGGCGATTCATATTTTTCCAACTTGGGGTGTCCGCGTCAATTCCAGCTTGCCGAAGTCCGGTTTTCCCTACCGCGACCTGGCCCGCTTTTTCGAAGTCACTTCGATACGACGGCCCGCTCGGCCGCTGGATGCGTATGGTCGTGGATCCCGAATCAGTTAGCGGTAGCGAAAGCATGGCAAGAGTTCGACGACACCTGCCCCATGAACGCTTCCCCGTTCTACGACCAAGCGATTGACGTCATGAAAGAGTTGTTCAAGTTCACGCCCATGGTGTGCGATCGAAGCCTTGGCGCTCGTGAGCCGACCTGAAAAAAACTGATCCAGATCGATTGTTCATAAACTATGACCAAGGAGATTTGGACCATGCCCAAGAAGCGATTCAGTTCCGAAGAGATCATTCACGAGCTGCGGGAAGCCGAGGTGCTGTCAGTACAAGGCCGCACGATCGCTGAGATAAGTAGGCAGCTGAGTGTCACCGAGCAAACCTATTTTCGTTTGCGTAAGGGATACGGGGCCTGAAGGTAGACCAGGCCAAGCGCCTAACGGATCTGGAAATGGAGAATGCGCGGCTACGTCGCGCACTTTCGGATGCAGTGAGCGCTTCAGGCGCCGTAAAAGCCCTCGCGCTCACTAGGCTACGCGAGGTTTCGAAAGGCTAGCAGCACGCCTGCTGGACATGACGTCCACGCTCGGCGAGCTCAATGTGCGATCTCGCGACTTTCAATGATCGGCGCGGCCATGGGCAAGGTAATGATGTTGTAAGCGCATTGTAATCACTATGATAAATAATCGCCGGCGGCGCGCCGACTACGGTGCGTTATAACCACATAAACAGGGGTGTAGCGAGTCATGAAACGACCGATGAGGTGTGGATGGCGGCTGATGTTGATCGCCGTCATTGTGACAACCGTGGGCCTGGCCGGTGAGGCGCAGGCGCAGGCGATTCCCAGTCAGACAGATTTGACGACACTTGCGAATGACCAGTTCACGAAGGTCCAGCAGCTGACGAGCGAAATCGCAGGAATCGGCGCATTTCGAGCGGACACTCGCAATGTCGTGATGCTGCCGGCAGAAATGGCAGCGGCCCGGGGAAATATCGAAACGAAGCTCCGGACGGAACTGTCAGGCGGGCTGGTTGACGTCAAGCTGAGCCAGTTCACTACCGACGGGCTGGCGAGGCTGGGAGAGGAACTCGGAACACGGGCAGGAAGCCACATTCCCCTACAGTATGGGTTCTTGATGTCCTACGACGCGGCGACGGACAAGTACCTGATCGCGACAGACGCCCCGGCTAGCGTCCTCGTCCCACTAATGGCCGCACATCCCGGTCAACTTACTACCAAATGGGCGAAGTCAGAAGCAGAGGGCCGCTTCGATGACCAAGCTCCGTTCTATGGTGCTGCCTCAGTCACCGACGGCAACGCTGTCTGCACAGCTGGGGTTGCCGTCAAGGACAACTCTGGCAAGAGGTACATGACCACCGCCGGACACTGCTTCCAGCTGAACGAGTCAATTACCATCAACGGCAACAACAACTATGTTGGAACTGTCGCGTACCGTAATACTAACCGGGACACCGAACTACTTTATACTAATCCTTATCCCCTAGTTTCCTATTATAACGGCTTCATCTGGACTGGAGGCTACAAAACCAGTCCAGCAACAGTGGCTGTCGCGGGTTCGCAGTACCCGTATGCCGGGCAGTCCAACATCTACACAAGTGGGCAGACAACCTTCAATCAGGGTGGTCGCCAGATCAAGCAGCTCAACATCAACTACTGCCCCGCCGGACAACCAACGTGCGTCTCGGACAATACCGGATTCACGTACTGTTGCGGTACGTTTACCCAGCCCGGCGATTCCGGAGCACCGATCTATGTACTAAATGGATCCCACAAAGCCGTCATAATTGGCCTACATGTGGGCAAGACTTACGATTCTACCGGACAAGTGGTAATGGTCGGAGTAACAATGGGATCGGTATTGCATGCCTACAGCCTCAGCCTAGTGACCCAGTGAGATCATTTCAGTAAGAAGTGTCCGTATTCAAGCGCAATGGATACGCCGCAAGATCCTGTGTCAGGAAGGGTAACTCTCACCATCAGGAAGTTACTCTTCCTGGCACGGACGCCTAAGTAAAATGAGTTCGCTCAACGTCGACTCAAAAAAGCGAAAAAAAAGGCCGGCGAAAAGGCCGGCCTTTTTCTGAAATACGTCTCAGGGTGCGCTTGCTTCGGACGCACTCGAAATATCATCGGCGTTGTTGCGCTTGAACCCATCTTTCGCGATATCGCGTTGCGCTCTATCTTCGGTATGCACAGAGATCAGGATGTTTCCCTCGCGAATCTTGGCGTCATAGCGCTTCGCCTCGAACTCGGGGATGCCTAGGCCAACGAGCGCGCCGACAATGCCACCCGCAGCCGTACCAATGGCCGCGCCGCCAAGCGCCGCTGAGTGGCCACGTGCAACAATCTCGCGCGCTAGCTCCGAATGCTTCCTGGCCGCCTCGCCGATCATGTGCGAGGTCACCTTCACGTCGTGGCGATCCCATAGATCGAGCATGCGCGGAATACCTTCGCGATAACCGTAGGCGAACCAGGTATTGGTAGCGGCGTCGGATGGCACGCTCTCCGGGAAATCGACTTTGGGGAAAGGACTATCGGTGCCTTTGGGCGGTTGGCCGCCTGCTTCGAACTGCATCGAAATGGAAATTACCAGGCGCGCATCGCCGGGCCAGAATTTACCTACAGCGGATGAGGATGTGTTTTGCGTGGACATGGGATGCTCCGTTTTCGCGTGGATGGTGCGGGAGGCGGTGAGCGCCGTGGCAGCGATGTCGCCCGCCGCTGTGCTTGTCCGGATCAAAAACTTGCGGCGACTGACCTGCAGGTCGGTCGACTCGAGGGAGTCAGAGGTGCGCACGATTGGTGTCCCTTATTTCGCGGCTAAGCCGGCTTGTTGCAGGAACGTCAGGTTGTCTTCCAGATGCCAGTCTTCGGCGATGCGCCCATCGGCGACGCGATAAATATCGGTGGCGATGAAGTCGATCACCTGGCCCTGACCCGGCTTGCCCATGAAGCTTCCGGTGAAGTGACCAGTGAAATGCAGATGCGTCACCACGCGATCGCCCGCGACAATCATCTGGCGAACGTCGCAATGCAGATCCGGCACGGCGGTACGAAATGCCTTGGATGCTTTCAATACGCCGTCGATACCTTGCGGCCGACCGTTGGGCAGCGTGTTGTCGAAGAAATTCGACCACAGTGCTGCGAGGGCCATTGCTTCGTCACCGGTATTCCAGAAAGTGTCGTAACGACGGGCGGCGAGGATCTGCGCGGCGAGCGCCTGCTTCGGTAGGCTGTGATCAACGACCAGCACATCCGGCTTCACTAATTCGTCGGTGCCGGCGAAAGCGGGGGCGACGACGGCTGCACCCAGCAGCATGGCCGAGAGCCAACGGACGCCCTGACGAGAGTTTTTTTGCGGTGTAGCGTTCATGGGCTTTTCCTTTAAATGGTCAGTGACGCCGACGGTCGTGGCCGGCTGGAGGGTTATGATGTATTGCCAAAATAGAAAGAAATACGGGCAAGATATGGATAGATCCTTTCCTTTATTTCTATAATCCGGCCATGATCGATAACCTTCCCGGCCTTCGGACCTTCGCGCAGGTGGTCGCGGCGGGTAGCCTGTCGGCGGCCTCGCGCGAGATGGATCTTTCGCTGGCGGTGGTCAGCAAGCGCCTAATGCAATTGGAAAAAGAACTAGGCGTGCGCCTGCTTCAGCGCACCACACGCAAGCAGGTACTCACGGAAGAAGGGGAGCTGTTCTACGCCGAAGTCACGCGGATCCTAGCGGCGATCGACCAGGCCGAAACGGTGATGTCCGGGCGAACAAAGGCGATCGATGGGACGATACGGTTGACGGCGCCTGGCGAGTTCGGCCGCCAATGGATCGCGCCTGCGGTCGCTGCGTTCCAACAACAGCATCCGGGCGTGAGCATTCAACTGCTGCTTTCCGACCTGGTGATGAATCTGCTCGATGCCGGAGTGGACTTGGCCATCCGCTTTGGCAGCCTGGAGGATTCATCGCTGATCGCACGCCTGCTAGCCCCGAATTTTCGAGTGCTTTGCGCCTCGGCGGCTTATTTGAAGCAATTCGGTGTGCCGACGCATCCGGCAGAACTGGTCCATCACCAATGCATTCTGATCGGCGAACACCGCCGGGCCGTGTGGCGTTTCGCAGGAGAAGAAAATCTTTCCGTGCAAGTCGTAGCCGCCTTCACCACCAACGACGGCGGCGCAGCCCATACGCTAGCGCTGGAAGGTGCAGGTATCGCGCGCAAATCGATTTGGGATGTGGGCGACGACATTGCCTGCGGGCGCTTGATAAGGATACTTCCGGATTTTGCGATTCCCGCCGCGCCTTTGAACGCTCTCTATCCCAACAACCGGCACCTCGCACCTCGGGTAAATGCACTGGTGGACTTTCTCAGTGAGCGCTTGGGCAAGGTTCGGCGGTGGGACGCTGCGATGGGCAAGTCAGAATCATCTCGGTGACCAAAGGCATTGTTGGTGAGTTGCATCGCTCGATTTTCGTCCTAACTGCCAAGACGCCTTCTTCCTTATGCTAAACGCCCACCTTCTGGACAGTAAAACCAAAAAATGTGGACACCAGCACCAGACAGTCATGCCACGTCAACTGCCCGCGATCGCGCTCGTCCTCCGCCGAGATGCTCGGCAAAAGATGCGGAAATATCCACCTCTGCGCGATCTGGTGCTGACGATGCGTTACGACTTCAGCGTGGTTAGTGGAATGCAGAACACGTTCGAGACATTCAGATCGCTGACGAGTGACGTCCTGCTGCTGAGTGATACCAAGAGCCCAGCGTATCTTCGCAAATCGTCCATCGCTCTTGAGCGAGTGCTACCGAAGTCGCGGCGAATCGAGTTCAATGGACTCAATCATTCGGGCCCATGGAATGTTGACCGTGGAGGGAAACCGAACACCGTAGCGAGGGCGATGCGAGAGTTTTTCAAGGCGTAAACTCAAGCGTAACTGCCTCGCACAGGAGCCGGGATATTCGCCGCCGGAGCTGCCTCCGGTTCGCGAACTGCCATCTCGATGCGTGACCTTATCGCCATATTGTAACGACCTAAAGTAGAGTGCTCAGCACTGGGAAGATCAGAGGGCGCGCCTGACCATGAAGGTCGACAAAAAGCTAGTTCACTGATTTAGATACGCGTGCGGACCATCCAGTTTTCTGCGGCCCTTGTGCCGAATTCGGCTGCAGTGAACGTCGTTTCACACGGTCTCACTTGCCGCACCTTGCCATGAGTCAGCCGTTATCGGCCCGGCCTCGGCGCTACCGTTCGTCCGCTGTGTTTCGTCGGCAGCAGTTAATGTTTGGTCGCTGGAACCGTTGCGACGATTCGACCCACATCCGCGAGGACTGCCTTGCTGGCAGCGGCATTCGACGATTTGCTCATGTAAAGCGCGGTCACCAATAAGGGATTCTGACCGGGAGGCGTGATGATGGCGATGTCATTGCTGGCGTTACTGGCGGCACCGGTCTTGTCGCCTATTTGCCAGTTAGATGGCAACCCTCTTTTAAGCGACTGCGCACCGGTCTGGTTAAGCGCGAACCAGCTTGCCAGTTTTTGCCGAGAGTCCTCCGAGAGCGCGTCACCCAAAAGGATCTTCTGCATGGTCACGAGTATCGACCACGGCGTGGTCGTGTCGTCATCACCCTGCTGATGGCCATCGAGAGGCTCGTAATGGTCAAGCCGGGTCATGGTGTCGCCGAGACTGCGCGCATACGCGGTTACTGCCGAGGGGCCGCCGAGAGTGTCCAGTAGCAGGTTGGCCGCGGTGTTGTCGCTCATGATCATCGCCGCCTCGCATAGCTCCTGCACCGTCATGCCAGGCGGCCCGATGTTGAGACCTGTCACTGGCGCCCAGCTCAGGATCTTCGCTCGATCGAATACAATGCTGCGATCCTGGCGCTCTGTTCCATCGTCGATGCGCTTCATCACAGCGGCCACCAAAAGTAACTTAAAGGTGCTGCATATCAGGAAACGCTCATTACCACGGTAGGAGAAGCGCGCTCCCGTACTGGTATCGAGAATCGCCACTCCCAAGCGGCCACCGCTCCTTTTCTCCAGCGCTTTTAACTGGTTCTCTGCATCATGCCCGCCTGCCTTAGTCGTGAAACCTATCGAAGGGGATAGCGCAAGAGTTGCGGTGGCAAGTGCACTGATTTTCAAGAAAGTTCGGCGATCAATCGTTTTCATGTGGAGAGCGAGTGTGGCAGCGTGCGCTTGTAATCGAATTATAGTCGCCCAAGAACCGCGTGAGAACGGTGGCAGAGATAATCTCCGTTGTCGTTATTGTTGAGCATCAAGTATCGAGCCAACGATGACGCTTATTTTCGATTTCCGAATGTCGCTCCCGGGACGTTTCCGAGCGATGGGTATGCTGGGAGCGGCGCTGGTGCTTTTAGCGAGGAAGGAGGGGAGGCTGCAAGCTTGGCCATCACGACGCGCACGGCCGTCTCGAGCTGTCGGTCTTTTCCGGTCTGGCCTTCGTCGGGGGCCGGGTCGACGGCAATGTCTGGAACGACGCCAGCGTTCTCGATCAGCCAATGACCGTCGGTCGAGGCGAGTGAGTCTTTGGGGATGGTGATTTCAGTGCCGTCGATCAGCGAAAAGTCTCCATTGATGCCCTGCACGCCGCCCCAGGTTCGCTGTCCGACGACCGGTCCAAGACCGAAGATTCGGAAAAAATACGGAAATTGATCGCCATCCGACGCCGACTCGGCGTTGGTCACTACCGCCATGGCGCGCGGGGCGACGAACAGCGGCAGCGGCGATACGGCACCCTCGCGGTTGACGAATGTTCCAGCGCGCACACGGCGAAGAATATTCAGTACAGCTTGGCTAGTGTAGCCGCCACGATTCCAGCGCACGTCGATGATGAGGCCGTCTTTATCCAGCTGCGATTGCAGCTGTCGGACCAGATCCTGCGAACCTTTGGCACTAAAATCCGCGACGAAGATATACCCGATCCGGCCGTCTGAAAGTTTGGCGACCCGTGCGCGGTTTGTTTCCACCCAGTCGTGCTGCCGCAGATCGATATCTTCGGAAACCGGTGTGATCCGGACTTCATGGCCGGGGCCGCTTGGCTTGCTGGCGACCGTCAGCGCAATCGTTCCTTGCTTGCCGGCGAGCAGGCTGTCTGGATCAGTGGGCGTGCGCAAATCGACATCATCGATGGCAAGGATATAGTCGCCGGCTGTTACATGCACGCCCGGCCCATCGAGCGCAGGCGCATTCAGCGGACTGCGAAAACGCGGTCGTGTCGGATCACCAGCATAGACGTGTACGACACGATAGCGACCGCTTCGTTGGTCCGCTTGCAGATCTGCACCGAGCATCGGCGTATTGTCTGGTGGTCCTATATCTCCGGCGTCGAGGCCATCGATGAAAGTATGCGAGGTGGCGATCTCACCTTGCAGCTGGCGCAGCAGATAAAACATGTCGTCACGCGAGCCGGTCAAGGGAATCAGCTTCGCATAGGCGTCGTGGACGGCCTGCCAATCGCTTCCGTTCATCACGCGGCTAAAGAAAAGATCCCGATCAAGCCGCCACACATGCTCGAACATCTCGCGCCATTCGGCACGGGGATCGACGGTGACCGTGAGTCCGGCCAGATCGACCGTATGCCCATCGTCGCGCGCGTCGACGTTACTTACCCGCCAAGTTCCATCGTGCTGGGATAAAACGGTGCGCCCGTCCGCGGCGACTATTGCGTTGTCGAAACCACGAAGCACTACACGCGTGTGTCCGGACCCGATCTCGAACGCGTCCAAGGTAGCGGCCTGGTCGGGATCTTCTCCGGAAAGCAAATCAGGTGGTCGCGCTTCGTAAAACAGCGTGCTGTTTCTCACCTGCAGAGACACGATACGCCCTGCGGGTACGGGCAGGGCGACCGCGCTGCGCATAATCGCTTCGGGATCGCTAGCGGCATTCGCCAGCGATATGCCGTAGATGCCGTCCGAGTTCAGCGTCGACAGCGTCGCTTCGTCGCCGCGATCCGAGGTAAAAGGGCGCTCGTGACGCTGGGATACGAAGAAAAGCGTCTTGCCGTCGAATGAAAAAGCGGGAAGCCGATCACTTTCGAGGTTGGAACTGATGACGACGTCACGACCGGAGGCGTTCTCGCGCAGGTGCAGTGCCTTTTGACCCGAGGCGCGCGTGGTGCTGTAAGCCAGCCAGCGGCCGTCGGCGGAAAAGGTGGCGTCGCGAATCTCGGCGATGGGATCGTGGGCGACTAATTGGGTTGCGCCGCCAGTCAGCGGAACCCGCCAAAGGTCATGTTCCGCCGAAGGAACGATCAAGGAACGCTCATCTGGCGAGAAAATAGGCGCGTAAAACACGCCCGTGGCGAAGGTTGTCAGCCGCCGTTCGACCCCACCTGTCGCTGGACGCACCGCCACTTGTTGTGCCGACTCATCTTCGGTGATATAGGCGATTAGCGTGCCATCGGGTGACGTGGCGGGATGATCTTCGTCCGTGCCTTGCGTGGCCGTGAGTGCTTGCGCCGTGCCGCCATCCAGCGGCATTCGAAAGAGATCGCCATGGGCTGCGAAAAACGCTGCCTTGCCATCGGGCGCGATGGCGTAGTTGGGTGCGCTGGTCACATCCTTGGCGCGTATATCGCGTGCTGCGGTCATGGTGCGCGGCGCTGTTTTGGATCCATCGTCCGGCACATTGACTTGGATCGGCTTCAATGTTTCATCGGGCAGATTGATCGCCCAAAGTTTGCCGCCTTGCTGGAAAGTGATGCGTCCGGCTACCAATGTGGGTGAGTCGATGTCGAAATCCGCAAAATGCGTGATCTGCGTTGTCGCGTGGGAATCGAGGCCGTAGCGCCAGAGGTTCAGGCGAAAACTTGGCCCGCGATCGGACAGAAAATAGATGCGGCGCCCCGACCACATTGGTGCGGTATCGGTACCCTTCCAGTCCGTGATGCGGCTTTGGTTGTGGCTGACAGGATCGTAGAGGAAGATGTCCTCGGCCTGTCCACCGATATAGCGCTTTCGACTGGACAGATCGGTAAAGGTGGGCGTGTAGGCGATCGAGCGGCCATCGGGGGCGTAAGCCAGCGAGCCGGATTGTGCTAGTGGCAGTCGCTGCGCCATTCCACCGTCGATCGATACGGAGAAGGCTTGCAATTGTCCTACAGCGATGGCCTTTCGATCCGAAAGGAACAGCACCTTTCGGCTATCGGGTGTCCAGCCGATCACGAGATTGGCGGAGGCACTGACCCGTGCATCGAACGTCAGCCGGCGAGGCACGCCGCCGTTTGGCGCCACAACGAAAACATCCTGACCGCCATGCGTGCGCTCGGTGTACGCGATCCAATGGCCGTCTGGAGAAAACCGTGCCGCATCAATATGCCCTGCGCTCTTCACGATGCGTTGCGCTGTGCCGCCGTGGCGCGGCGCAGTCCACAGATCGCCATGTGCGACAAATGCAAGCTCGCTGACGCTGCTGCTTGGAAATCGCATCAAGGTTTCCGAGCATACAGGCGCACCCACCATCGCCGCGAAAGCCGTGAACAGATAGAACCACGCTCGGAATCTTACGCTGTTCAATTTCCTCATCCTCTTGTCGCGCTAAAGCCTCTGTGACCCGTCGCGCAGTATGGATCAACACGTCTGCATCGGACGACGCCCTACGCATCGTTTCAGCTAGTCGAGCGCGCCGAGGAAAATCTTCGCTCCATTTTCAGTACGCGGACTTATTTGGCCAGGCCGCTCGATGGAACGGTTAGGCGTCATGGTGCAGTGGTTTGCGCATGCTTGACGCTGTGACCTCATAACCTAACGACAGATACAAGGCTTGAGCTGCCGAATTGTGGCCAAAGACGTTCAAGCGGATCGCAGGCAGTTGCATTTCTGCAGCGATAGACTCAAGCGCAAGCAGCGCGGTCTTGCCGTAACCCTTGCGTTGATGATCTGGATTGATACGTATGTTGTAGACGTGGCCTACTCTGGCGGCACCATTGCCAACAACTGCAAACCATACGTAGCCGACCGTGATTTTGGAAGGATCGCGTATCTCGTAAAAAAAGTGATTCGGGGTGTCGATCCCTTGGGGAAGAAGCTGAGCGACCATCGCCACCGCTTTGGCCTGCGCCTCATCTAGGGCCATACAGCCAGCGAGTACCTGGTTGTGAGCATAGGAATTGTTGGCTCCAGCGGCGAATGCGCTGAACATCTCACGTTGCATCGGGACCAGAATGGGGACTGTCATTTGTAACGCCTGACGCCAAGTAAAGCGTATGAAGGTGGTTGATAGGTTAGTTCGCCGATCTGGATGCATGCAGCGACCATTCGGTGTTCTGCGGCCTTGTTTGATCCCCCACTTTCAACTAACGCCAAAAATGTGAAGCTAACGTCAGGCGCCAGACACCTAACCACCTTCGCCACTGCGAATGAGTATTTACACCAGCGCTGCTGGTTGGGTTCGCCAAGAGCGCTGACCAGCGGGGGTTTTCAGCAAATCTCCGCCAACAGAAGACGTTTGATCGAAGATTGTGCCGACCACTGATTGGCGGTTACAAACTCATTCACCAAGGAACCATTCATTCATCGGAGAAGAATTTGCCTGTGGGGCCATCTTGCTTGGCCCAGCAAAGCCATCTCAACAATCTTTGAAGCCGCCTGCTCGACGGTCCGGCTTTGTCGCGGTGATCACGCATCCGTGCTCGGGAGCGATATATCCAGCGCGTTCTGCGGTTAGCAATCCGCCCTGCGATCGCACGGCCCCACCACATCGATCTCCCGAATCGACCGCGATAATCATCAACCGGGTCAACAACCGGTTGCGATGCAGGCAGCGCAGAACAAGTTCGTGGCAATAGGTAAACAATTTATGGGAGCCTCGTCACGTGGATCGCGTCGCTTCGATGGGTGACACGTTTGAGGCTCGCCTCGCCGGTGCCAGCACTGCGATCTGCCCTAACAGCAAAAGCACTACGACACCGATCAGCACATAGACTAGCGACAGCCGCGCAATCTCGAACTGGGTGACCATCCACAGGTTGATACCGATGGCCAGCGCAATGCCGACCACCACGCCGCCCACGCTGATTAAAAGGTTTTCGGTGAGGAAATAACGGAGGATGTCCGAACGCGTAGCACCCAACGCACGGCGCACACCGATCTGCTTACGCCGCTGCCCAACCCAGAAACTGGTTAGGCCAACGATACCTGCGGCGGTGATTGCCAGCAACACCACGCTGATGATGCCCATCAGGATCGCCATGCCGCGATCGCTATCGTAGGCGCGCGCGCGCGCCTCGGCGAAGCTCAGCTCCCCATCTTCGGGATCGATAATGCGCATGAGGTTTTGCGTATACAGCGCCTTCGGCACCTCACGCATGGCGGCGACGAGCTGGCCTGGCCTGGCGCGTACGATGTAGTACAAGCCATCAGAATTATCCTCCTGCAATGGTCGTATCACCGACTGATAGGCGTACGCGGTATTCCACGTACTGACGCTCTGGTTTTGCAGCAGATCGATAATGCCGATGATCGTGCTTGGCGTCTTGCTCATCTCGTAGAACGATTTGCCCAGTGCGGAGCCATCGGGATACAGCCGGTCAGCCAAGGCCTTGGTGACGATGACAACGGGAGACGCTACGTTTTGGCGTGAGCTGATCTGGCCGACTTCGTCGGCTCGAAAATTTCGTCCCGCCAACAATGTTACGCCCAGCGTATCGAGCAGATGTTCGTCACCCAGATAGACATTCGCATCGGTCGTCTTTTCGGTCTGCTCAGGAGTGAGCGTGATGTAGTCGTCCCAGCCGCTGCCACGCAGTGGATAGGAATTGCTGGGTGACACATCGCGTACGCTTGGCAGCCGGCGCAACGCCGCCATGTCGGCCAGTATCTGCGCGTGGGTCTGTTGTTCGGTCGACTGGTTGGCCCATTGATTGGAGATCACGAACACATTGGCCTCGTCGAGGCCGGTGGGTTCGGAAAGATGTGCCAGCCGCTGCTGGATGATGAACAACGCATTGCAGACGATCGCCAGGGTCAGCGCTATCTGCAAGGCAATCAGCCCGACGCCAGCCTTGTGGTGGCGCATGGCGGAGAGGATTGGTTTGATCTGCATGTTGGCGGCCCTCAGTTCGACTTCAGCTGCCAGGCCGGCTGCACGTGCGCCGCGCGCCAGGCGGGATAGAACGCTGCAAGCACCGTGGCGACGATCGCCGTAAGCAACGTCATCGCCATTAGCGAAATATCGAGGTGCGCCAGTCGCGCGATCTGCGGCTGGAACAGCAGCCCGACGCCCAGCATACCCACGGCGGTCAGAGCCAACCCGAGCACGCCGCCGGCCAGCCCCACGGTCGCCGCTTCGATCAGGAACTGTTTGTAGATCTCACTGCGCGCCGCGCCCAGCGCGCGGCGCACGCCGATTTCGCCGGCGCGTCGCATGAACTTGGCCAGCAGCAAGCCAATGGTATTGACTAGACAGATGACAAAGAACCCCAGTGCGACTGTCAGGGAAATACGCGTCTCTCGCGGCACGACGTGTTCGACCTCGAGCCACTGCGTCACGTTGCGCAGGCGCACATTAGGCGCCCACGCGAAGCGACCGGCACGTTGTTGGTCGGCGGCGTAGCTGTCGAGAAACTGCCGGTAGCGCGCCGCATCTGCAGCGCTGTCCAGTTCCACCCATGGCATTGCCCAGACGCAATTGCTGCGCAACCACGCATCACGCGTCGAGAAGTCAATGTTTCCGCGGCAGCTATTTCTGCCATAGGTATCGAACTGCAGATCCATCGCACGGGTAAACGGCAAATAGAAATCCGAAGGATCGTCGAAACTGTTGCCATCGAACGCTGCAAAGAAACGTGGATGCAGATCCCAGTGCCTTGCCACACCGACCACCCGATAATCGTGCCCGTTCAACGTTAGCTCATGACCAACGCTGTCGATGTTGCCGAACACTTTATGGTTGAACGCTTCGCTGAGCACGACAACCGCGGCGCGTCCGTCATCATCGGCTTTGCTCCAGCCACTGCCGTAGCGAAACGGGACCTCGAACATCGGAAAAAAGTCGCCATACACGGCATAACCGTTAGCGCCGATCGGCAGGCTGCGGCTACCGCCTGGCAGAACAGACACATGCACCGCATACAGCAGGGTCTGCCGGCTAGCCTGGTGCGCGCGCATCAACGCCATGGCATCGGTATAGCTCAGCGCCTCCGCCGGTTCGCCCTGCAGATTCTGCTGCGGACCCCAGCCATCGATCTGCGGCGTGAACAGCTGTGAAGATTTGCCCGGAATTGGATTGCCCGATACCGCACGAAATACCGAATAGGTAATCATCGACGCCGCCACGCCGAAGCCGATCGCCATCACCATCAGCGTGGTGAGGGCAGGGTTGCGTCTGAGGCTGCGTAAACCAAGTTCAAAATAATAAACCAGCATCTAATGAACCTCCGTGATGTTTAACGTGTCACTTCGAAAGGTTATGGGCGCGACGCATGCAGGGCCGGAGCCCGTATTGCGCCTTTGCAGTAGAAGCAACGCGACAGCACCGATGGCGAAGTAAACGCTGGTTAGTCGATCCACTTCCAAGGGGATCGCCCTCCACAGGTTTATGCCGATGGCCGAGGCCGCGCCGATCACGAAGCCGGCGGCCGTGATCACCAGATTTCCGAAGTGCTGCGAATCATGTGGTGTATTCCTTACCGCCCATTTGGCGGTCCCGCACAGGGTCCTGCAATCCACGTGCCAAAGCAAAAAAGTGAGGCCTGGCAAAGCTTCGCCGTCGCCGGCGCCTTGCACTCGTGTGTCCGCGGACACCGCCATTAGACCGTCGGACACTATGGCGCGATGCGTGGCGAATACGCGGCCGTGCTCTTCGGAGTGTCGACTCCCCGTAAATCAGTGCCAGGCTAAATCAGAGGTCGCCGGATCGTTTTGCATCCGAAACTCGGCGGGCGTCAGACCGCCGAGGCTGTCATGGGGAATCTCACGGTTGTAGTCGGCCAGCCAGTGCTCAGCGTGTTCACGCACTTCGGTGAGGTTGCGAAAGACGTGCATGTCCAGCACACCGCGCCGGAAGCTGCCGTTGAAGCGTTCGATGAAGCCGTTCTGCATCGGTCGGCCTGGTTCGATGAAGTCCAGGGTGATGCCTTTGCGTTCGGTCCACTCGGCCAATGCCAGCGCGACGAACTCAGGGCCATTGTCCAGACGCAGCTTGGTCGGATAGCCACGCCACGCTGCAATGCGTTCAAGGGTACGAATGACACGAGCGGCCGGTAAGTTCAGGTCGATGTCGACGGCCAGCGCCTCACGGCTGAAATCGTCGATCACGTTGAACGTGCGAAAGCGCCGTCCATCCCACAGGGCATCGGACATGAAGTCGATCGACCAACTGCCGTTGATCCGTTCGCCGGCCACCAACGGCATCGGGTGCCGGTTCGGCACGCGCTTCTTGCCGCGACGGCGGCGACTGAGCTGCATCAGGCAATACACCCGCCACACCCTCTTGTGATTCCACACCAGCCCGCGACGACGGATCAGCTGGAACAGTTTGTCGAAACCACGCTCCGGAAAGCGCTCGGCCAACTCGGCCAGCAACGCGATGACTTTCTCATCTCGATCCGGGCACCGCCGATAACGAACGGTCGAACGCGACAGACCGAGCGCCGTGCAAGCCCGGCGCTCGCTCCAACCATGGCGTTCTATCAGCCACTCGATGAGCGGGCGCTTGTGCGCCGGACCTACAGCTTTTTTGCGATGACGTCCTTCAAGGCATGGTTTTCCATCTCCAGCTAGGCATACATGCGCTTGAGCTTGTTGTGCTCGGCTTCCAGATCGCGCAGCCGCTGCACATCGGCCGCCTCCATGCCGCCGTACTTGGACTTCCACACGTAGTACGTGGCATCGGAAATGCCCAGTTCGCGGCACACATCTTTGACTTGCCGACCACCCTCGACCTGCTTCAGGGTCGTGACGATCTAGCTCTCGGTGAACTTGCTTTTGCGCATCTTTGGTCTCCTTGAGGCTAGTTTGCCCGGAGACCTCTGGTTATGCCTGGCTCAAGTTTACGGGGAGTCGACAGGAGCGAGGCTGCCCCTCCCAACACGCCGCGTTTGTCTGATGTCACGTCAGACGGCGTAGTTCATATTCGTAAGATCCACGATCAGCCCAGGCCCGTTTGGTAGCCTCTCTTGCTCGCGGCAACCGGGCTTAAACTGCAGTTAATGCCCGGTTGTCGAACATGGCGAGCGCGGTATAAGCTCGGCGCTAAACCGGAATGGACTGAATACACGATGCGTATTGTATCGAAATCAATTGAAATTAGAGCTCCTGCAGCGCGCGTATGGCAAGTCCTTACTGATTTCGTGGCCTATCCGGAGTGGAACCCGTTCATGCTGTCCGTGTCGGGCACGCTGGTGGTCGGCAAAAAGTTGGCCGTTCAGATCAAACCGCCCGGTGGAAAGGAGATGGCATTCAAGCCCACTCTAGTCGCGATAGAGCCGGATAGGGAGCTTCGTTGGTTGGGTAGGCTAGTCCTGCCGGGTATATTCGATGGCGAGCATCGGTTCGAGCTGACGGCGCGAAACGGTGTAACGCGCTTCGAACAAAGTGAGCGATTTAGCGGAATCCTCGTGGGATTGTTGGGCTCTACCTTCGAGAAGACTGAGCGCGGTTTCGCGGCAATGAACGAAGCCCTGAAACAACGTGCGGAAAGCTGACAGAAGCAGGAAAATGCCTGCTTCGTTGTCCAAACCACGTGGATGAATGCGCGAGCATCCGAAGCGATCGATTCATGTAGCTTTATCGCGTTGTGCGTGAGCGTTATGTAGTTTGGTGAAGTCGAATTCGCACAGGTCGGTGCTGATCGATCATGTCGTCGAACTCGTGATCGATCAGCATGTCTGCGCGCCGATAGCTTTGCCCGCCGAGCGCCTGGCTCGCCAAAAGCATGTCGATCCCGCTGACGGTAACGGTTAGCCGAAACTCGCCGTCACCGCACAGCGCCTCAAGCGTCGCCGATCCTTCCTCGATTTCGTGGACCAGAGTCCAGGAAAAAACGAGCTGCGGGTTGTGCGCGCGCAACAGCGGCAATTCAATCAGGCGGCGATAACTCGGCCCTGTGTTCATCTCCACTTTCTCCAGCCAGGAGAGCTGAGCACTGACGTTCGCGATTGGGCGCGTCCGCGTTGAGGCGAGGCGAACAATCAGCATGGAGCGGTTCTCGCGGCGAACGAGCACGACGACGCGACTGAACATGAAGCTGGTCAGTTGCTGTGGCGAAGGTAGACAGGTAGCTGGCGTTTCGCAAAAAGCAGTCCTATCCAGAACCAGCACAGATGCCGGCATCAACCGGCGCAGGTGACCAGATCCAACCGGCACGCTGTTCATTCGCACCCAGCACCTGCAATTGAATCCAGGAAGCACGAATTACAGAGCAAGCACGACCGCGTAAGCAGGAATGGTACGAAGCGCGCGCCGACTGTAGAAGCTCGCGAAGTGCAGAGGTTCGCCACGGCTTAACGGGCGCAGAAGCTGTCCACCGATCAAGTAGCCGCTCAATGCAAAGAACAAATCTACTGCCATCCAGCCCGTATTTTGCAGACCCGAGAAGCCCGGTCCCAACCCTGAGGTTTCCCCACGAATCTCCTTACTCAATCAACACGTTGCACGAAGATTGAAGGAACAGTGCGCGCATGATGCGGTCATTCCTCACGGGTTACGAAGCCAGAGGAGACCACACCATGCGCGCTACCGAAGTAGCGCAAAAGTGTCTGCGCGACGCACTCGGTTCGATGCATGCGTTGCGTAGCCGTGTGCTGTTGCGCGCCGTCGAGGCGATGATCCACGGCAGCCGCCTGACGCTGATCGATCTGGCGCGCTCATGGCCTGACGCTGAGCGCGTCCGTGCGCCGCTCAAGGCACTCGATCGACTGTTGGGCAACCGTCATCTGCATATTGAGCGCGAGCATGTCTACAAGGACATGGCTCGTTGGTTGGTGCGGAACAAGCAACCCACCATCGCCATCGACTGGTCGGATCTGAAGGCCGACCGAAGCTGGCATCTTCTGCGCGCAGCGATTCCAGTGGGTGGCCGTTCGTTGCCGATTCTGGACATGGTGTTTCCTACCGGGCAGCAGGGCTCGCCGAAGGCGGAAAAGCAGTTTCTTCAACGGCTGGCTCAGGTGTTGCCCGACGACGCACACCCGATTCTGGTCACCGATGCCGGCTTTCGCGGTCCATGGTTCAGGGCGGTCGAAGCGATGGGCTGGCACTGGCTAGGTCGCGTGCGCAACACCACGTATCTCAAACCCATCGACGTGCCCGATGAGCCGGATGAGTGGGTGAGATGCAAAGCCATGTACGACCTGGCGGCGCGTGGACCGCGCGACTTTGGTGCCATGGAAGTCGCGCGCAGCAAGCCACTGACGTCGCGTGTCGTGTTGCACGCCAAACCGCCCAAAGGACGCAATCACCGCAATCGATACGGTGCGCCAGCGCGCAATTCCAGTAGCCGCAAAAACGCGCAACGCGAAAGCGAACCGTGGTTGCTGGTAGCCTCCCCATCGCTGAAACTTACGGCGCGACAGCTGATCACGCTATATGGGCGACGCATGCAAATTGAGCTGTCGTTCCGAGACCTGAAATCCCATCGCTACGGGCAGCGTTTTGAAGACAGCCTCACGCGCAAAGGTGCGCGCATCGAAGTGCTCTTGCTACTAAGCGCGATGGCCGCTTTTGCAAGCTGGCTCGTGGGCATGGCCTGCGAAAACTGCGGTATCGACGACTGGCTCGCGCCGTTCCGATCGAAGCGACGACTCTACTCGTTGATGCGACTGGGTCGTGAGGCATTAGTGCGACGGTGGTCGAGTACGCGCTTGAGCGAACTCATCGATCAGCTAAGACACCCCAGTTCACAACTGCTGGATCAACTGGGTCTGCCGGCATGAAAACGTGGGGAAACCTCAGTATTAGATCCCAATATTTTTAAGGTAATTTCACCCGGTGAAACCCCAAACAACGGCTAGCCACGTAATGTCCCGCCTCGTCTCAAGCAAGGGGTAGCAGCATCTGTCAGTAGGTGCTTGCCATCGTCGTTCACTGACCTACAGTTAACATGACGTCTAGCCGGGCGAGACATAAGGTTTTCATGTCCGTTCCTCGAAATTGGCCAGAGTTGAAAAGGGATACTACAAGACGACAGCGACCAAGCGACGGGATCGCCTCCGGGCATAATTAGGGGAATAGGGTTTTGCGCAATAGGGGCGGGAACTTATGAATTTCGATCGGCTACGCAACGTCTTAGAGCGACTGATCGTTGCCCAGGGAGCGGGGCAGCACACCCACACCACACTTGTTCATTATTGCGCAGTCTTGGAATTACCGAGACCGGTGGAGGAGGGCTCTAAGAAAGAGAGGATGCTGAGCAGCTGTGCCGCCCTGGAAATTGGGCGCTTGCCTGTCGTTGCGGAACTTTTGCTCCAGCACTATCCGCCGGACACGGAAGATCGGAATATCCTTCAAGACTTGCTTTGGGAAGATCGCTTTCCTGAGATCTCGAAGCGGATTCGTCGGGAGATCGCCCAGTCCATTGAGGGACTTCGGTTATTCCTTGATGGAACCCACTTTGACCAGTTGCTCGACAATCTTTGGGTGCTCGACACCGACCCATTCGAAGCGCTGATGGGTCCAAGTTCAAAATCACTTCGAGCACAAATTGAGCGTCACGTTCATCACCATCAAGGGGATTGGGACTGCGAATACCTCTTCGATCGACTGGGGGCCTACACGTGCTCTGACCGACGTTTCGCGCTCTTTATCGAAGGCCTGGCGTCCTCCGATGTGCGGCCCGATGAACCCGATCAACGCGCGTTTGTTGCCGCGGTTAACGGACCGTTGAAGGGAGCCGCCGTCGAGCTTCGAGAAACCGGCGTCGATGGAGGCTACCCTCTATTTCAACTCGTCTCCCTTCATGCTGGCGCGCGAGGAACACCCAAGAACCTTATCTTCGCATCGGAAGACAGGCCCGATATCCGGTTTCGGGATGCGATCGATAATACCGTCGAAATCGTAAACAATGCGGACAAAGTGCTGGCCTACGATCGCCCAATTGGCTCCGAAGGGCTGCGCTGGTCTGAACTCCAGGATTGGTGGGCAGCAGAGCAAGGCATCGCCGATCCAGTCGAGGCAAAACAAACGTTGTATCGACGGTTGAAATCCTGCTTGCCGACGAATTCGCCCCCGCAACGAAAGGTGTTCGACGCGTTTTACCGGGGCTTCGCCAAGGCCGTCCCAGAGCTTCCTGCCTTGCTGCCCGAGGTCTGGCTCCATTGGGATCCCCTGACCATCAAGCAAAGGGGCAGGGACGCAATGCTGCGCTTCCGAATGGACTTTCTACTCTTGCTCCCGCACAACGTGCGCATCGTGATCGAGGTCGATGGGAAGCATCACTATGCCGATGGTGGGATTGCCAACGCGAAACTATACGCCGCCATGATGCATGGAGACCGCGACTTACGCCTCGCCGGCTATGAGGTTTTCCGCTTTGGCGCTTCAGAGCTTCTGGACGATCAGGCGGATGATTTGGTCAAAACCTTTTTCATCGCGCTCTTCAAACGCCACGGAATGGCCGTTTAATCACAGGGCGACGCCCGATGCTCTTCGAGCACTTTTAGGACAACCGGTGGATCGCCTGGGGACAACGCTAGACTCGGGTGCACTCCGCGGCTGACGCAATTGCAAATTCACATCGGGCCGGGAGACGATGGGGCAGCGGTAGCCACGATCATGATGATCGGGGAGCATTAGCCAATTATGTTAGGGGACGACGCTCATGATCGAAAAGTTGGCAGTGTGGCGTGGGGTGTTTTACGAAGGGGACGGGAATGATCTCCGCTTGGTTCATCCAACGCCAGTTGTGACCCGAGCTAAGTGTGACTTCATTGAAACCTATGGCGGTATTGAGGTGTTGTTCCGTGAGGATAGTTTCGATCCAGTCACCAGAGTCCGGCGAGGCCGGTTGTATGTTGGAGGCTCGATCGGCGACAGCTGGCCGATCGGTCGCGTCGACCATGGTCTTCATCATCCTTACCACGGCGCAATTAACACCTGGACCCCTCAGGGGTCCTATAACGCATGGTCACCGAACGATAGCCCCGGAAGGATTGTCGGCAAATTGATTCGATTGGGTAGCACGGCAATCGGCACCACCTGGCGCGTTGTTGCCATCGAACAAATCGCAATCAACCATATTCTGTTCACGCTTCGCTCCGTATCGCTGATAGGTGCGCTTCCCGAGCTTGCTGGTGTAATCAAAGATCAAACAGGCGCGGCTATCGACGCCGCTCCAGTGGCCCAAGAGCTCGAGGCGCTCGTGGATGCATTGCACAAACAACAAGCCTCGCCAATCGTCGACGTGGCACGCGAGACGGTGAAGGTCATTCTGACCGCATGGATTGGGGCCGAGGCACAGGGCAAAGACCTCGCTAAAGTGATTCCACTCATTCCTGCCAACATGCTCATATCGACATGGGCCGTATCCATCAGCAGTCGACTACATCCGCGCGGTAAATCCTCAGAGCGGGAAACTCAAGCCGCCGCTGGAGTCAACATACGAACTTTGACGCTTGAAGATGCGGAGGTCAGCGTCGAGCTCGTTGCGTTGCTGTTACGTGAGCTCAAGTGGACTAGATCCAACTAGCTGTTCATCCGGACAACCACCAGAAAGCTGACAGAGCAAAGGAATGACAGTAATGACGGATATGCACCACAAGTCACCATCTGCTGATTTCGAATTTGACTGGCGTGCTTACCCGTGGAAACCTTGGGCTAGAAACATTGCGCAGTTCGTTCTACGTATCAAGCTCTCTAATGGATCGCTCACCAAGTATTAACCATTGAGCTGACCCAAACTCCCTATGAAGACTGGGTGGCGGAGGTGAGTGCACTCGGCCGCGTGCAGAGGAAGAGGCACGAAAGAAGCTTTCCGAACAAATGGAGATTGACTGACTAGCAATGTGGCCGGCAAAACTCCTGCCTTCGTCTTTCTTAAATTTGGTGATGGCGTGCGTACCCTCTAGCTCTGTTGCCCACTCAGGTCTGGGTGGGCACTGACACGCAGCAGCAGTTGCTAAATCGGTTTGACGCGCTTGGGTTGTCGGGGCATGGCCGCAGGACAGGCGGCTGCCGTCTCACGGGGTGATGCTTAGACGGCGGCCCCATCTGGGCTGACGAGTTCCCGGCGCCGCAGTTCGTAAGTGACGTCGTACATCGACTTGTACTTGATGCGAACGCCGATTCTTCTGAGCACGTCCACCGCCTGGTTGTGCGCAGCTCTCCCGGTGCCTGATTGGGGGAATAGGAACAAGTCGACCTCCTGTCCAGAGGTCAGGCTTGAATCGGCGCCCATCAGGTGCACTTCTAGCTTGCATCCGGTAATCGTCAGCGAAGCATGCAGGTCCGAGACCATACCCTCCGCATCGACGACATAGTCAATGCCGTCGAAAGTAACCGTCATCGCTCCGATTACAGCAGGGCCTAGTCCATTATTTCGCAGGCTGAGGCGAACAGCTTTTCCGTAAACCCATGAGGACGTCCAGTCCAGCTTCGGACGGACTGACAACCGGTCATGCTTTCGCGAAGCGAATCCCTGTTGAATCGAAAACCCTAACGCGCACAGGGCGATCACGAGCGACCCCCAAGCGGTCAGGTTTGCGGATGCCGGAAGGTTCATGGAAGAGGCCGTCGGTCAATTGGAAGACCGAAGTATGTACGTGACATGGTCTTTGAAGTGGGATCCAGGGTAAGTCCCCTTGGCCTCCCGCTGCTACCCCGGAGAATTTGGCTCAGCTATAAACAGAAAAACCACAAGGCTGAAACCTAAACGGGGCAATCGTTTCCACATGGTGGCCGGGGACGGAATCGAACCGCCGACACAGGGATTTTCAATCCTCTTCCCGACGAGGTGAATCGCTGAGATCAAGTAACCTGGCTGCTGGGTTGTCCATCACACCACCCGCCTGAAAATACCCGATCACACTCGCCACCGAGCTGTGCTCGGTCATCGCCATCAGTGCAGGCAGGGCGACGCCTTGGCTTGCGCCTTCGGTGATAAAGCCCGAGCGCAGGCTATGCCCGCCAAAGCTACCCTTCAATCCAGCTTTTGCCGCCCGCCGCTGCACAATCTCCGCCACAGCTTTCGGTGATAACGCGCCGCCGATCCGGTTCGTCCATAACCGCCGAAACACCGCGCCCTCCGTTAGCCCACTGGCGATGAGCCAAGCGGTCATCGCCTGACCGGCAATCCCCAGGATCGGTTTATCGGGTGTCGACGTCGCACTTGGGCCGGCCTGTTGCGTCTTGCTGTGCTCCAGTCGGTACACGTATTGGTCCGGACCAATCAGACGCAGATCGCTGATATCCGCCGCGGCCACTTCACTACGACGCCGGCCGCCGCTGGCAAAGGCAAAGTAGAGCAGGGCGCGATCGCGAATCCCTTCTAAGGAGTCGTCACAAGTGGCCATTAACGCCTCAACGCCGGTGCGCACGATCGCGGTTTTCTTGCTCGGCCTTTCGCCGCGTTTCACCGCCGCGCGTCGCGCGCGTGCCAGCAGATGGCGCACCGCCGGCTGTTCGCACGGATTGGGTTGCTTCTTCAGTTGGTGCACCGACGACAGCACCGCGATCCGGTGCACGACCGTGCTGAGCTTGAACGCGCCGGTTCGTTGTTTAAAACGCGCCGCGACCAATTGGTTATCCAGCGCCGCTGGCAGTTCCCAGACTAGGCCGACTTTGGACCGTCGGGCCACATGATCGACGATAAATTGCACCGCGGCGGCTTCGGGCACCGGCAACGCAATCGCTGTCCCAAAACGCCCCTGATACCAGGCGGCCCAGTAGCGCAGGGCGCTGTGATAGCTGCGCGTCGTGTTTACCGAGGCTGCTTCGGCCAGGATTTCACGTACCGCTTCGGCGGCGCTGGCGGCCAACGCGTCCGGTGCCAGCAGCGGAAAGCTCGATAGGGCAGGTAGAATTACGTTATTTTTCATATGTACAATGTATTTTATATAACGATAATATACTTATACCGACGATAAGCATCCATTATCGTCGGTATCAAAACAAACGGGTAGGGCGCCGATCAAGGAGACACCGATATGCCTAAAGGCATCACGCAAGAGCAGGTCAACGCCGTCGCCGACGCCCTGGTCACCGCCAGTGAGCGGCCCACGGTCGAGAAAATTCGTGCGCAGCTCGGCACGGGCTCGCCCAACACCGTGAGCCGCATGCTGGAAACCTGGCGTGGCGCGCTCGCGACGCGGTTGGGCCAAGTGCTCGCGTTGCCCGACGTGCCGGCGGAGGCAGGGCAGGCGTTTGCTGAGGTATGGCGTCTCGCCGTGGGTCATGCGGAGTCCCTCGCTCAGGCATCACTGGCTCAAGAGCAAAACGCCCTGCTGGCGGCCCAAACGTCACTCACGCAAGAACGCAAGATTTGGGAGATCGCGGTCGCTGAAGCCCAAGGGCTGGCACAGAGCGCGGGTCAAGCTCGTGAGGTCGCCGAAACACGACTGGCGGACGTCCAACGTCTCGTGGAGCAACAGGCGGGCCAACTGGCCGAACTCATGCAGCAACGTGATGGATTGCAGCAACGGGTGGATCAACTCGCCGAGGCATTCGACACGCACAAAAGCGTGGTAACGACCGAACGTGAAGCCTTGGCGGCGCATGTTCGCGCTGTAGAGGATCGCGCGCATGCTGAAATCGATCGGGCTCGGGAAGAAACCAAAACCCTCCAAGCGACGTTGCGCCAGAAGGAGCAAGAGACATCGGCTGTCGCCTCGCGGCTGGAAACGGCCGTGGCTTCGGTTCGCGCAGCAGAGCACCTGGCCACCGAACAAGGGGCTCGGGCTAAAACCTTGGAACAGCAATTGGCACGGATGGACGGCTTACCTGCAGCACTCATAGCTTCTCAGCGGGCCCTACAAGCCGCAACACGACGGGAAAGTACGCTTCAGACAAAGTTGGATAAGCTCAGTAAAGTGAGCAAGCCCAATGCAATCGTGAAGAAAGGCAATCAGCGCCAAGATATTCTTCAGGAGCGAACGTCTGACTGAAACAAGGAAAAAGCTGCAGATGGCGACGTTAGCGGACTATGTGCGCGGATGCTTAGAAACCCGGCTTAGTCAGGCGTTACTCGTCCTTTGGAAGAGCAAATCGTCCGTGCATGACTACTGGATGGGCAGCGTCGGCCCTCTGATTTCTGAATTGGGATACACGTCTGTCACGACATCACTGGCAGGGCCCAGCGATGAATCTCCAGCGGCAATACTCATCAAAAACGTGGGACCTCATCCGATTGACTTCGATGAGAGTCGTTTTTACGAGGCCTTGGAACGAGCAACTGCGCACTGGCATGAAAAACACACGCGAATTGTGTTGCTGCTCGATAGATTTGAGCGTTGGAATGAAGACCGTTGGCGTGACCAGGAGTTTGCCTTCCGGTCTTTCCTGGAAGCTAACCAGGATCGACTATTTCCCGTTCTAGTTTGCTCAGATCCCCCATCGTGGCGCCGCCAGTTTCTGAGCGTCCATTCGCCGCTATACCGCCAAGGGATGATGATCACCGTGTCGGGCAACGGGAACGTCGCATAGACCGAGGCTGTGATGCGCGAAAAGGTACTTTATCTCGACTTCGACGGTGTACTACACCCAGACGAGGCTTATCAGGACGATAAGGGACGGGTTTACCTGCGCGGCCCTGGAAAACTGTTTGAGCATGCTCCCGTGCTTGTGGAGGCGCTGGCTCTCTATCCAGATCTCCGGATCGTGCTCTCGACGAGCTGGGTACGGATGAAAAGCTATTCGTGGGTGTGCCGCCACTTACCCGAAGGCCTGCGTGAGCGGGTTATCGGCGCGACTTGGCATAGTCGCTTCAAGCACGATTACGACGAATTTCTTTGGTGGCGGGACGCATCGCGTTACCGTCAGGTCAAAAGGGATGCGCTGCGTCGAATGCCTGCGTGCTGGCTCGCAATCGATGACGACCTAGAGGGTTGGCCCGAGAGCGATATGGAACGCGTGGTGTGCTGCCATCCTGAAGATGCGCTGGGAAGTGAACGAACGCAAGCGGTATTAATCGAGCGTCTCAAAACGATGGGATGATCCTTTGCGGCTGCGCATCACACGCTGGACTGACGGCGAAACGCGGCCATGGCTTGGTATCGCGGGCGGCCGATTCCGGACCGCTCAGCGAATACCTCGATTACGTCGCTCTGGGAGGTTTCGTTTGAGGCATTTCAATGACGCGCATTCACGTTCATGCGTTCAGGAAATCCGCGAAAAATTCCGCAAACACATCCTGTATGTCATTACTTTATAAGATTTTTTCTCCTTATTTTACATTGGTGGGGGTTGGGCAAACTCGGCCAAGTTGCATAGTGCTAAGCGCCTCAGTTGCACACTGTTTCTGCCTCTGTTGCGCAATGAAGTCTGCCGATTCCACAAAACGGGTGAATCCCGCGCATTTGCGAACGCCAGGTCACAAGTTTTGTTGGGGAACCTTTTGGCTGGCGCCGGCAAATACTTGAGGAAGCTCAGATCGGGGTCGCGACTCATCATGGCCTCCCATCTCTAATTTCGCATAATGTATATTATGTCAAATTGCGAAATGGGTACGCAAACCGGCATGCACGATCTAGAGTTTACGGCTTTGCGCAACAGCATCCGGGGTGACCGTTCCCTGCTTGTTCCCGAAGTGTGCGATGACATAGTTCGCCAAAGCCGCTACCTCCGTATCGGAGTAAGCATGGCCGAATGCCGGCATGAAGACATCGTGCCCATCGAGACGCATCCTGGAACCATGCAATATGACCTGGGTGACATTGCCACCGCTGATGTCATTCACGCCACGCGTACCCAGCAACGAGGCGTACGGTGTCTCCTGGCCTTGGCCGTTCCATTGGTGGCAGCTTGCGCAGGCGCTTTCGAAGAGTTTTAGTCCCGCGCTGTTTGCATCTGTGCTGTCTCCGCCTGGGGCTGTGTCGCTGGAGGCCAGCGCGGGTGCCGCTTTCGCATCGATCGTGATCGGGTCCTTCCCTTCCCGTGCGGGAACGTTGCGCAGATAAGTCACTAGGGCAGCCGTGTCTTCGGGCTTCAGGTACTGAAGGCTGTTATCAACAGCCTCGCCCATCGGCCCGGAGGCGGATCCACGCCCATCCGCGTGTCCAGTGGATAGATAGCTAGCGATCTCGGCGTCAGTCCACGCGCCTATACCGTGTGTCGCATCCGATGTGATGTTGTAGGCATGCCAGCCCTGCAATAGCTCACCAGACAGTTCTTTGCCGTGCTCCAGACCGAAGCCCACGTTTCGTGGCGTGTGGCATTCCGCACAATGCCCCAGCGCGCCTGCAAGATAGGCACCGCTATTCCATTGCGGTGATTTCGCCGCATCGGCGACGAAGCGCTGGCTTTTGAAGAACGCTGCATTCCAGAAGCCCATGGCCCAGCGCTGGTTGAAGGGAAAACCGAGATCATTGGGTTTGTCCGACTGCGAAATCTTCGGCAGGCTGAAGAGGTAGGCCTTTATGGCGAGGACATCGCTGCGGCTCAGCTGCGTGTACGAGGTATAGGGGAACGCCGGGTACAGCCGTTTGCCATCCTTGCGCACGCCTTCGCGTACCGCGCGAACGAAATCATCATCGCTCCAGCTGCCGATGCCGGTTTGCGTGTCGGCTGTGATGTTTGACGAATAAATTGTGCCGAACGGCAGGCGGAACGCGACACCACCGGCAAACGGCTTGCCCGAATCAGGAACGGTGTGACAGGCGGTGCAGTCGGCAGCCTTGGTGAGATATTCGCCGCGCACTAGCACGTCGGCGGTGGCAGGAGCGCCGGCGATTGCCGGCGCCGTGCCGTCGGAGCTGTCAGTGCGATTCAGCGCAAAATACGCCACACTGCCAAGAACCAACACGAGGACCACGATGATGAGGAAGCGTTTCACGCGTCGCTCCTCCCCTGGTCGGCGGCGGTTGCAGATACCACACGCTTGAGTGCGTTGGCATCCTGCACGAGAAGATTACGGTCCACCGGAAGTTTGTAGAGGCGCACGCCCGTTGCAGCGAAGATCGCGTTGGCCAGGGCGGGCGCCGCGATCGCGGTACCGACTTCGCCCAGGCCACCGGGCGCTTCGTTATTTTCGATGCGATGGACTTCGATCAATGGCGTTTCGTTGATCCGCAGGTTTCGATAGTCGTTGAAATTGCTCTGCTCGATGGCGCCATCCTTGATCGTGATCTCGCTGTAAAGCGCGGCACTGAGACCAAACAGAAGTCCCCCCTGGATCTGTGCCTCGATGGAGCTGGGATTGACCCCGATGCCACAGTCCAATGCGACCACGGCACGACGCAGACGTACTTCACCCTGCGGAGTGACCTCAGCCTCGACGATGGCACACACCCGGCTCCCAAACGGTTCACCTAACGCGATGCCGCGGGCAACCCGTGCAGGTAGTGGCTGAGCGCCCCACCCGATTTTCTCGGCGGCCAGGTTGAGTACGGCCAAGGTCCGCGGATTTTTCTGCAACAAGGCACGTCGATATTCCAGCGGATCCTTGCCGGCGTGATGTGCGAGCTCGTCCATGAAGCTTTCGACGACGAACAGGTTATGCGTTGATCCCACGCCCCGCCACCATCCGACGATCAGGCCAGGAGGCATGTCGTGGCGAATCCACTCGACCTTGAGGTTCGGGATTTCGTAAGGCACTTCCACGACGCATTCGACCGCATCGCTGTCGAGGCCATCCTTGCCCATGGCCATCGGCGCCCAACGCCCCAGCACGGTGCCGCCGCTGGTGCGATAGCCATACCAGGCTGGTCGGCCATTCGCGTCGAGTACGGCTGAGATGCGATCGTGGTACATCGGACGCACGCGATCGTGACGAATGTCCTCCTCTCGCGTCCAGACGACCTTGAGCGGATACGACACCTGCTTGGCCAGGGCCAGTGCCTGCTCGACCGAATCCGTTTCCAGGCGTCGTCCGAAGCCACCGCCGAGATACTGGTTGTGCACGATGATCTTGTCTTTGGACAGGCCCGTGATCTTTGCCGCCGCGTCGAGAACGCGTGCAGGCACCTGGGTGCCCACCCAGATTTCGCACTTGTCGGAAGTCACGAAGATGGTGGCGTTGAGCGGCTCCATGGTGGCGTGGGCGAGCATGGGTAGTTGATAGACCGACTCGACCGTTTTCCCATCGGCTGGCCGGCTACCGACCTCGCGAGCAACGATCGACTTGCCATTGAGCGCACTCTCCGCGAGTGCGTCGCGAAGTTGCTGGGTGGTGAGGTTGGCGTTCTCGCCGCGGTCCCATTTGATCACCAGTACCTCGAGTCCCTGCTTTGCGGCCCAGAAATGGTCGCCGACCACGGCGACCGCATCGGCGATGCGGATCACGTCGACGACGCCTGGCATCGCACGGGCGGCCTTGTCGTCGACCGAAGCGAGCTTGCCGTCGAAGGTAGGGCACGCCTTGACGACGGCGATCTTCATGCCGGGCACACGCACGTCCAGGCCGAACTGGGTGGCACCCTTGATCTTGTCGGCGGAATCCACACGCCGCAGCGGTTTGCCGATCAGCTTGAAATCCTTGGGGTCAGTGAGCTGCACCTTGTCCGGCATCGGCAACTGGCCTGCCGCCGAGGCCACCGCGCCGAAGCCAACGCTGCGGCCGGATGGGATGTGGTGAACCATGCCCCGGTCCACCGTGCATGTCGACGGGTCGACATGCCACTGCGTCGCCGCGGCAGTCACCAGCAGTGTCCGTGCCACGGCACCGGCTTCGCGCAGCACCTGCCAGGTGCCGCGTGTGCTGGTGGAGCCGCCGGTAATCTGGCCACCCAGGAGCGGCATGCCATACAGGTCATCGCTGGGCGGTGAATGCTCGACGCTGATCTGATCCAGGCCCACGCCCAGTTCCTCGGCGAGCAACATGCTTGAACCGGTATAGATCGCCTGCCCCATTTCCACCGTCGGCATGACCAGCCGCACGGTGCCATCGGTGCCAATGCGGATGAAGGCATTCGGAGCGAAGGCCGGATTGCCGTCCGCCAGGGCGGCGGCGGCATCGCCCGGTTGCCGGCGCGCATTGATCGCAGCGGATGCTATGCCGCTGCCGCCCAGCCATAGAAAGGCGATCGCCAGACCACCCGACTGGATGGCATGCCGGCGATTCAGATCGATCTGGTCAGTTGTCTGAGGTCTGCCTGTTTTCAGCTTCATGACGCGGCTCCCTCGGGCGACGTGACGATCGTCTGCAGAATTTCGAGCTTGCCCGTTGCCGCCTGCTTGATGGCCGCCCGGATTCGCACGTAAGTACCGCAGCGGCAGATGTTGCCCGACATGGCTGCATCGATCTCCGCATCGCTGGGGTTGGGTGATCGTTTGAGCAGGGCTGCCGCCGACATGATCTGCCCAGACTGGCAGTAGCCGCACTGCACGACATCCACATCCAGCCACGCCTGCTGGACCTTCTGCCCGCTGGGCGTATCGCCGATGGCCTCGATAGTGGTGATGGCCTTACTGCCAATCGACCCCACGGGGAGCACACATGCACGAACCGGCTGACCGTCCAGATGCACCGTGCATGCCCCGCATTGCGCGATGCCGCAGCCGAATTTGGTTCCCATCAGGCCGATGACGTCGCGCAGAACCCAGAGCAACGGCATATCCGCAGGAACATCGACCGAATGCGACTCGCCGTTAACGGACAAGGACAGCATAGGTACCTCCGCACTGCGTTGAGAATCCGGGAAACGAGGCTTGGGCGCCAAGTATCAAACAGCGGGTGGGATTCGCTCCCAGACGGGTGTTGAAAACGCCATTTCAGCAACACATTCGTGAGAATCTCGTATACCAGAAGACCCCTGCTCGCGATAGCGCGGTGGGCGCACTGACTGACGAATGTCGCGCTAGACTGAAATCCGCAAGCGGGCAGCCCGATAGCGGGTTGCGGACACATTATTCTGGTCCAGCCAGATTAAAGGCCCGCAGCCTTCCGCAGGTTTTGCTGCTTACTCTTCCCAAGCTGGCGACATGATCGATGAATTCGGCGCACGAGCTGAACACCCTGATCGATGCACTACGCAAGCTGCGCTGCGATACGCTGCCCAGGGCGGCACTGGCAACACTGACCCGCACCCGCGGCTCCACCTTTCGCCGTCCCGGCACACGCATGCTTGTGTTGGGTGACGGAAACGTGGTCTGTGAACTGTCCGGCGGCTGCCCGCAACGCGATATCGTGGCGCGTGCGCAGGAAGTCATCGCCAGCACGCTTCCCCGCCTGATCCAATACAACGCGGATTCGGGCCTCGATGTACTGCTGGAGATGGGTTGCGGCGGTGAGCTTGAGGTATTGATCGAGCCGCTGACCACAACGCATGTGATCGACTTTGTCGACACCCTGGCGCAATGTCTGAGTGAGCGGCGCTGTGCGCGGCTCGCCACACTTTTCGCGGTTGATGATGCGGTAGTAATGCCACAGCGGATGCTGTGGTGCGAACAGGGCGTATTGCATGACGATATCGCCGATCCAGCGTTGACCCAGTCGATCATCGACGCCGTCATGCCGGCAACCAGCAAACGTACTATCACGCTGAGCCTGCCATCGACGCGAGGCGTGGTCGATGTACTGGTGGAATCGATAGAGCCGCCGCATGCACTGTTCGTCATCGGCAGCAGTGCTGCAGCGCGCGCATTATTGCCGCTGGCCAGGGCTCTTGGCTGGCAGACCACTCTGGTCGATCACGATCCAGCACGCCTGCAGGCAACGCACCTGCCGGCGGGATTACATGCCGTTTGCGCAACACCAGCCAGCTTGCGCAGCGCCTTGCCGCTCGATGTGCAAAGCTCGGTGGTGGTGATGACGCACAACCTCGAACAGGACATTGCCTACCTGGCCGCATTGCATGGCGCGCCTGTCGCCTACCTTGGGGCACTCGGTTCGCGTGAACGCGTGGGACGCATGCGCGACCACCCCGCGCTTGCCGGGTTGCATGTGCACGCACCAGCTGGGCTGGACATCGGTTCGGAAACACCGGAGGAAATCGCATTGGCGATCGCCGCCGAAATCATGGCCGTCATCAACAAACGTGATGGTGGTCGACTGCGCGACAACGAAGGCGCGATTCACGGATGAGCCACCGCGTAGAAAACCCGGCATCGCCTGTCATCCTCCTGCTTGCAGCAGGCGAAAGCCTGCGTTTTGGCGACATCAAGCAACTGGTCGAGATCCAGGGTGAACCGATGGTGCGCCGTGCCGCGCGGAGCGCGCTGGAGCAAGACATCCCCGTCGTCGTGGTGACGGGTGCCTATGCTGAACAAGTCGAGGCCGTACTCGACGACTTGCCGTTGCGGTTGATCCGATTCGACGGCTGGTTCGAGGGTATGGGCAGCTCGCTCGCCGCTGGCGTTCGTTACCTGGATGTCGAATATCCGCAAGCTTCTGCGCTACTCCTGTGTCTGGCCGATCAACCGCTCCTGGATCCGGCGTTGCTAGGGCATATGCTCCAGCGACATGCGCTGACACCGGAGCGCCTGCTCGTTAGCGAGCAGAACGGCATATCGGGTCCGCCGGTGCTGTTTCCTCGGGATTGCTTTGCGGCACTGATGTCATGCTCCGGCCCGCGTGGTGCACATGACTTGATCGAGCGGGAAGCCGTGCGCGTCGAGCGATTTGCCTCGCTCGGCAGCATCGACGTCGACACCCCGCTGGACCTGCAGCACGTGCGCGACAAGTTGACGAGAGACCGTTCCCGCTGACGTCCGCAACAGTCACTTCACCGGCACCATCGACGGCATCGTCAGCACCTCGGCGATGGAATTGCGTGTGGACATCAGCAGCCTTGATATCACGTTTGCCGTTTGTACGCGAAAATCGTATCGAGCGAAATTGGACGCTAACGCTCACGAAGCTCACCGCGCTTACCGTGGAAACAACACGAGCCAAGCTGTATCGATCTTCGCTTCTTAAAGTCTCAAAAACAATTTGTACTTGCGTCGGACCTGTATGGAACGCACAGATCTTCGTCGCTATTCTCGGGGCATCAAATTATATCTATGCCGAAGCGCACCGGTCGCAGAGTCTCGCGGATTGGATCAATGCACATATGGCGGAGACGTCGACTTCGACCTGCTCGTAGCGACTGTTGCCGGTCATCACGAGCACGACGTCCCTACCAATGAGATCGGTCTGCTCGACGTACGCCCATAGTTATCTCAGCAACATCCAGTTTGCGCTGACTGTGATTGTTCCAGTGCCCTGGCTGAACTCATTGGGTAGCCACACACTCGTATACACGATGGGGCCTAAGTCGGTGGCGGAGTTCTGTAACAGAATGTCGGATGTTCCATCCGCGTCGAAATCACCCGCCACGATGACCTGGCCCGTGGACGGCAGCTGACGTCGTAGGAAAATCTGTCCCAGCTGAATACGATCGGTTGGCTCGTTCTGAAAGTCGGGCGAGAAAACCGTCATGCCCAGATCGCCAGTGGTGGGCTTGTACCAGACGATATTCGCATAACCCAATCCCCGCGAATCGCCGACACCCGCTATGACCCAGCTGGAATCAAAAGTACCGGAGACATGAGCCCAGTGCTGGTCGTAATAGCTCGTCGAATTCGCAAAGAGCTCGGACGGCTTGAAGTCCGCGCTCCGCTGCATATCGCCGACTCCAAAACTGAGGATCTCCACATCGCCTTCAGGATTGCGCAGCAGGATGTCCGAATAACCATTTTGATCGAAGTCTCCGATCCACGCTGTGTTCCAGTCTGATGTCTTCCCCGGACGAACAGCTTCGACGTCGAGAATTCGATCGCCGTCCATCAGCAATACCGTTCCAATTTGCGTCGTGAAGTTCCAGATGAGAATGTCGGAGCGACCGTCGTTGTTGAAATCGCCGACCCCAACTACCCGGTCATCCGCTTTCAACGTATACCCAATGGGAGAGTAATACGCCCTTGAGGGCAACTCCTGCAGATGGACGGGATCCTTCCAGACTCCCAATTCCCCATCGTGGGAGAACAGAACGCTGGCGTAGCCGTCCCCATAAAAGTCACCGATGGCCTCCTCCTTGAACTCCGCTGTCAGCTTCGATTGGTGCAGGGATACGGATTCATATTGGAGCGAGGGAGCGGCAGTCGGCTCAACGATTTGTGTCAGGAAATCCATCGGGTTCTGAGTATTTCTCCACAACGGATCATAGGT
This sequence comes from Rhodanobacter sp. MP1X3, assembly GCF_014207165.1. Classification (NCBI taxonomy): domain Bacteria; kingdom Pseudomonadati; phylum Pseudomonadota; class Gammaproteobacteria; order Lysobacterales; family Rhodanobacteraceae; genus Rhodanobacter; species Rhodanobacter sp. MP1X3. The sequence goes on from NZ_JACHCO010000012.1 coordinate 35,945, forward strand.
GACGTTTCCATTCAGACTCATCGTGCGGTTGGCATTGAAGGTCACGGCGGGGTGCTCGGGAAGCGCGGCCCCGGCAACGACAACGTTCTCGAAGCGTAGATGTAAAAGCTGATGTTGCCGATCGTAACTCTGCAGCAGGTTCGGGAGTTTTTGCGCATCCACTACCTGGATGTTTTTGAATAGCAGATCATCGATTCCAGCAAGATCACCATTCTTTTTGGAGAAGGGGCTCGGCCGCACAGCCAGGCTGAAGAGCCGGAAGCTGGCGTTCTCCACGCGCAAGTCATCGAACAGATAATGCCGGAGCGTTCCCTTGCCACCCTGGTGAGCCGAAAAGACCGCCCCTTCCATGCTCGCGAAAACCTGTTCGGTGCGGATCACATCCGAATTCTCGACGAGTACGTCATGAACGTTGATGTTGAGGTTGCCGCCCATCGTATCGGAGATCTCGAATGGAGCCGAAGTGCGTAGTTGCCAGATCGTACAGCCACTGACCCGCAGGTTCGAAGAATTCAAATGGATGGCACTGTCGCCTACTTTGAAGAAGCTGTTGCGAAGGATGCTGCCGCGATCGTCCGAGCCATAGGCGGCGGCAACGCCATCTGTGTTGCCGTGCCACGCGATGACCTTAACGTTGTCGATAACGTTGCGTGTGGCGGTATTGTCTTTGCCATCGTTAAAAGTCTTGTTATAGCCGCCGAGCGCGATGTTATAGATCGGGGACTGAATCAGCGTAACGCCCTCGACGTGTCCTAAAGTCTCATTCGGAGCGGAGATCATTGGCGGGCAGTTCGGATCGCATTCGTTTTTCTGAAGATTCTCCCCCGAGAGGATGCCTCTTCCGCGAATCGCCCAGTTGGACGCGCCATTGGCAACCTGGAAGAATCCTTTGACGTAAGCACCACCCGCCAAATAGACCACCTCGCCGGACTGGATCACGTAAGGAGTCGCTCCAAGGTCATGCACCCCGGGTCCGAAATAATGGACGCCAGGTCTACTCGGTTGCGGTACATCCGCTTCAGGCGGGTTGGCGAAAATGAGAAGTGGGTTTCTCAGATCGACATTCGACTCCGTGCAGGTTGAGCCGGAGGTACAAAAATCCACGGCGTATTGCCCTGGGTGGCGAATGGTAAAGCGGATCGTTGACCCGTCGACGGTGACCGGGATCCGCTCATGGCTCGGAAGCACGCGGGCTGCGGTAAAGGGCTCCTGATTCGTGATGGAGACGGTGACCGAATCGCCAAATGAGAAACTCGTCCAGGCAGTCGATTGCTCCTCCGTGGAAGAGGTTGGTTGCCCGTTCAGTTGGCCATTCGTGAAGCCGGGATTCGGCGTCTGATATACGAACGAGTCGTACGCGTGATCATTCTGAATGACCTGCACCGAGTACTGCGGCGAGGGGGAAATATCCGAAGGCCCCGGATAGACCGTTACGGATTCCACTTGAACCGGGACATTTGAATTCTGCCCCCAGGCAATCGTCACTGTTGCGAGGGACAATAAGCCGAGGAGACCGTAGAAAGTTGTTCGTACCGAATTCCAAACCATAAAGCCTCCTCCAGTTCTCGCAAATGACTTTCTTACCTACATCTCGCCATTGATAATCAATGGGTGGGTGTCGGCTCGATCACTACTCGGCCACTTTCCGTTAGAGCGCCACAACGATAGACATCGAACGGCGGATCACCGATCCAGGAATAATAGATAAGTGCCGTGAGACGCCGCTCATGGATCAATTGACCAAAGTCACCCATCATTTCCTGCACCAGTAAGTTGCGCGAATGCTCATCTGAAGGGCAGCCTTTATTTGCATTCGAAAATCCCCACTCCGTAATCCAGCAAGACTTGCCATTCGGCGAACCGACGGGAGAGCAGACAGGCATAACCAACCCTTGCAAGCTTCGCAAACGATGGATTGCGGAGACCTTATTACCGGGACCGTCACCCCAAGGATAGGTGTGAAGGTTGTAGGCATCAACGAGCTTGTCCAACCCGTTTGCTCGGAAAAACGCTATCGTCGCGCCAACGCTGACCCCGTCATATTTCTTCGGCGTCGGCCACGGTCCTTCTTGCACGATATCGACAAGACTGGTCGGAAGCAGTGGCGTCTTTCGATTAAGTTTCGAATGATCCCGTGCCTGCTTTAGCGCAGCCAATGCTTTGAGATATTGCAGGTAACCCTTCGCGACTTGCTGTCCTTCCGGATCATGATAAAGATCGTTCAGGCCAAGGACTCTTCCCTCTCCCGGCAAGCTGAAGTCGGGGTTGTTGCCAGCCATATTGATCTCATTTTCAAATTCGATCCCGGCAAGAACCATTCCGTCAGCGTCGAGCTTATCCATCACCGTCTGGAAATACTGTCCGGATAGTTCGGGGCTCAAAGATGAAAATGGAGACCCCGCCCATATCCCCGGAAATTCACGTGGGCGGTAGGGGCGTATTGGAGCATTGGGCGCGTATTTCCCATGCAGGATCAAGACAGTCGCAATGCCTTGAGCATTCGCTCTCCTGATGAAATCGATGCTTTTGTCGAGGTCCTGCTCATACATACCAAAGCGAATGACCTGGATGCCAGCAGTCTTCAGATTAACGAGGGCTGCATTTTGATCCGCCACGCCGAACTGCAACGGGTGAACGAAGTTGACACCGCGAATGACGTTCTGCGCATACGCCGCTCCACTGAAAAGGGAAAGAACCAGAAGAAAGCCCAGAACTGTGAGCAAGCGACATTGCTTCGTTACGGACATGAATTTCTCCGGAAATAATCAGAGACCGTGTGTTTCAGGACGCACGTGACAGACCAAGCTCGCTGCCTGTCAGCGGTCGCTGGACTTGAGTGCGGTGAAGCGCAGCGATTGGACAACCATGCCGTGACCTTCGGGATGGTTCGGCACGGGACCGTTTGCCCAGTCAGCGAGCGCGGCGGAGAACCAGACATTCGCCGGACCTTTGATAGTGCCGTTGGTTTTCAGGGCTGCAATAGGTTCTCCGTCGACTTCGAAGATTAGCTCTCTCGGCATCCACAAAACGCCGTAATCATGGAAGCCATAAGAAAGGTTATCGGTGAACTTCGCGCCGAATCCAACGCCCGCATGTTTTTCACTCTTGCTCGTGGGCCAGTATTGCAGTCCGAGGTGGCTGTAATTGGGATATTCGACTTCACCCACATCAATCTCATAGTGATCTTGAGTGGTCAGCCAGAAAGCGTTGTTCATGCCCTTGATGTCAGCGATTTTCATCCTGGCCTCAAAGAAGCCGTAGGGATACTGCGCCTTGGTAAATATTGAACCGGTAGACCAGCGGGCATGACAATCGGCGGCGACCAAAGTTTTGAATCTCGCCCCGACGTTCGATGCCTCCACGTTACCGGGTCGGCGGCACGATTTGAGGGCCGCCAGATCGTCTGTTTGAGCCGTCCAATCCGACTGAAGCTCGTCAGGTTTTGAGAATGTCGTTGCAAAGATCGGCGACATAGAACGATAGTCCGCTATGAGTGCGCGATCTGCCGCCGTAACCGGTCGCCTCGTACCGAACGTTTGGTCCGGGGACCCGAACGTAACGGGTCCGGCAAGACTTGTTGCCAGAGCAAACGAACTCATCAGGGTGCTAGCAACAGTCGCGAGAAGGACGCGAACCAACGTCTGCGTGAGAAGGTTGATTTTCGGCATTTTCCTTCCTTAGCTAATTTCAGTAGGCGCGTATCGGATGGCTAATCAGTTCAAGCCCGTTGCATATTTCGCAGAAATCTCAGATTAACTTATTCGGCATTGCACTTTTATGTCTGCCGATCGCGAGTAATAAATACGGCGCGATATAAAAACGCCGCCTAAACATGGCGGCGTCAGAACTGCAGGGTCGCTAAGATCAACAGATCAGCGAACGGCTAGATACTGGGGCGGCGCTTCATGCTGAGGGTGGGATACTTCCAAGCGGGGTGTCACCAACAACTCCACGGCTCGCCTTCTTGATCAGTAGCGTCATCGAGTCTCACACGAGCGAGCGTCCTTCTCGATAGCGGACGGCCTCGTTGAATTTCCGAGGCCGTCCGTCATCATCTGGTGCAGATCAGATCGCTGAGGACATGCTACCAACCAATGCCGAATGACATGTGCTCTGGCTTTTGCGTTGTGATGGTCGTGCTTTGGTTGTTGTTGTCGTCATACGAGAAGCCGTATGCCAGCCCTCCGACCGAGTGTTGGTGCCAGAACTGCGAGTAGAAGTTCGCCGGCGAGGACGAGTAGTAGGCCGACGCGTTCGCCCAGTTCGCGGGTGCGAGCAACACGCCACGGTTTGTCGCCGCGCAGATCTGGTTTTCCAACTGCAGCTGTATGGCGTTCTCGTCCTGGAGTTGCGGGGTATTTCCCGCAACGCCATTGGCCATGGTCCCGGCACATTCCAGGATGTCCTGCGTGGACGGCTGTTGGACAACAAACGTCTCGCCAGCGTTGGCCGCAGCCGGATTGACCTCCCTAAAGGTAATGGTCGTTCCGGAGGTCATGCCAGTGAATTGGCGGCCGTTGAGGGTCGCAGTCAGAGGCGTGGCGCTGTACTGAGCCCACGCGCTTGCGATGAAATTATCAAAATAGTTTCCGTTGGTACCACCGGCATTGAAGGTGGTTTCTGCGGGCGAGAGAATGCGCAGGTTGGTCGGCGCAGGCGTGTTGAACGCTACCGGCGTTTGGCTGACGTATTCCTGATCGAGGTTGGCGATCGACTCGTTGATGCCTACCTGCATGTGGTACGTCTCGTTGGCCCCCCACACATCCAGCAACAGAGGCAAGCCGAACTGATTGACCTGGGTGGTATTGATAAAGATGCCGCCAGTCGCAGCGTAGTTAAACTCGTACCAATCGTAGTGGACGTTGATATTGGGATCGGTGGTATTGAGCGGATTGGGTCCGGCGTATCCATTGTTGCCACCGTTCGCGCCAGCCACGATCGACATATAAAGCGGGCTACCCTCCGAAATATAGATACGTCCCGAAGTCAGCGGCGGCAGCGTGAGTTGATGGCTCTGGGCAAGCGTGAACGCGTAGTTGGGATATGTCTGTCCGTTCGGCGCGACAAGTGCGTTTGAAGCCGTGTTGTCCGATACGTTGGCTGGTGTGACAGTGCCGTTGTAGTTAACCCAGGAGAGCGCACCGGTGACCGGATCATTACCGAGGATCTCGACATAGATCTGGCTGTCTGCCCATGCGCCGTTGGTGTTGTTATTGAGGTCGGTGACAATGAAGCCGGGATCGACCGTGTAGCTGGGCGAAACGTTGACGCTCAGCGTTGCCGCCGAAGATGTCGTTGACCCTGCGGAGTTGCTGACCGCGACCGTGAAGCTACTGGTGTTATCCGCGGCCGTGGTTCCCGGCGTGGTGTAGCTTGCGCTGGTTGCCCCTGTAATGGCCGCGCCATTCTTGTACCACTGATAAGCCAGTGAGCCGCCGTTGGCGGCAACGGAGAAGGTAGCCGTCCGCCCGATCGTGACGGTTTGACTTGTTGGCGACGTGGTAATGGCAGGCGCCGTTACCGTCGACGTCGCCGATGTCGTCGTGATGGCAGTGTTGGAAGCTGGCGACGTGCCGGCCGCGTCAACTGCCTCGACGGTGTAGGTGTACGAGGTCGAGGCCGTCAGGCCACTATCGACGTAAGTGGTCCCTGCCCCGCCATTCGCGATGGCGACACCATTGCGAGTGACCGTATACGTCACCCCCGGCGTCGCTGATGCTACCCAGCTCAGATTGACCGCGCTCGAGGACGCCGCTGTTGCCGTCAGGTTCGAAGGCGCGAGTGGAATGGCGATCGTGGTAGCGCTGGCTTGCGCGGTTGGGGCCGACGTGCCGGAAACATTGGACGCCTCGACCACATAGTAGTCGGTCACATTCGTCGCAAGGCCCGTATCCGAATAGCTGGTACCGGTTGCTGTAGCAATTTGATTTACGCTGGAAGGCGTAAAGCCGGTCGTCGTGCTGCGAAAGACGTCGTAGACCACGCCAGGCGCTGACGAGGCCGTCCAGCTCAAGTTGATCTGACTGGCGGAAACGGATGTCGCGGTCAGGTTGCTCGGTGAGCCGATGGGGGCCGAGATCACTTCGACGCCGTTGACCACGGCGTTATCGGTGATCGCGGTGAACTGAAGCACGATCTGCCCTTGCGCATTGGCAGTCGCCGTAAAGGGCTCAGCGATCGCTATGTCCTGTCCCCCAGCGGTCGCGAGGACGTCGAAGTTGCTCAACACCTGCGTGCCGTTGATGCTGACATCAAACACGCGCTGTCCCGGCTTGGTCCAGTAGAACTCGTCGAAGTGCAGACGTACTACGTAACTGGCGCCGGCGGTCAGGCCGGGAAGCGTATAGCTGAAGTTGTTGCCGACACGCTGGTTCTGGTAGACCGACTGCGGCGCAGGATTCGTCACCCCAGAGATATTGATCGTCGCGCCTGTACCGGATGCTGCTCCGCCGTTGAAGTCTTCATCGGCGACGTAAGTACCCGCTGCAGGACCGCCTGCGCTGATCGCAAGCACATCCGAGCCACACCCAGAAGCGCCGCAGTTGACATCGAACGTGGTTGCCGTGGCTGTGTTGGACGCCATCGAGGTACCCGCCGAATCGATCGCCTTGACCGTATAGGAGTACGTGGTGGTGGATGCAAGACTGCTATCGTTATAGGTCGTTGCGGTCAGGCCAGTGGCCACTGCGGTTCCGTTGCGGAACACCGTATACGTCACTCCCGAAGTCGTCGGGGCCGTCCAGCTCAGGTTGATCTGGCTGGAGGAAGCCACTGTTGCCGCCAGATTCGACGGTGCGTTGGGTGGCGTATTCGTCGCAGTTGGCGTTTCAACTTCGATGCCGTTGATCTCGGCATTGTCTTTGACCGAGACGAACTGAAGGACGACTTGCCCTTGCGCATTGGCCGTCGCGGCAAACTGCTCGACGATCGCAATGTCCTGCCCACCCGCGGCTGCGAAGATATCGAAGTTGGTCAGCACCTGTGTGCCATTGATGCTGACGTTGAAGACACGCTGCCCTGCTTGCGTCCAGTAGAACTCGTCAAAGTGCAGGCGCACCACGTAGTTGGTTCCTGGCGTCAGACCGGGAAGCGTATAGGTGAAGTTGCCGAAGCGTTGATTCTGGTAGACCGACTGCGGAGCGGGATTGGTCACCCCGTTGATGTTGATCGTTGCATTGGTGCCCGATGCCGTGCCGCCTACGAAATCTTCATCGGTGGCGAAGCTGCCTGCCGTAGGCCCACCCGCACTGATCGCAATGGCATCCGAACTGCTGCAGTTCGTCGTGCAGGTTGAGACGGGCGTCGTCACCGTGGCAGTGTTGGAGGCCGGTGAGGCACCTGCCCCATCAGTGGCTTCGACGATGTAGTAATAGGTAGCGGCAGCAGCCACGCCGGTATCTGAATAGGTGGTTCCGGACGTCGTAGCAATCTGGTTCGCGCTGGACGGTGTGAACCCGGCAGCGCTGCTGCGATAGACGGTGTAGCTGACAGTGCAACTACTTCCCGCCGTACTCGCGCCCCACGTCAGGCTCACCTGGCTGGAAGCGCTTGCGCCTGCAGCGAGTGTGCCCGGCGTGCTGGGAACAGCATTGCAGTTGTTCTGTTGTACGGCGAGTGTGGCCGCGCTACTCGCGGTTGTGCCAAACACGTCGCCGACAGCCACGCTGAAGACCGCGCCATTGTTGGCCGTCGTGGTAGCCGGTGTCGTGTAGCTGGATGACGTTGCCCCGGTGATGGCCGTTCCGTTTTCAGACCACTGATAGCTCAAGCTGCCGAGGCCGGTCGCCGTCACGCTGAAGGTTGCCGGCTGTCCCACAGCTACGGCCACGCTAGCTGGTTGCGCCGTAATGACAGGCACTGTCCCGGCGTCGGTGCCGGAGACACACAGCGTGGCACCAGGATAGTTGTCGGTAACCTGGTAGGCCGACGTGCCGTCGAAGCTCACCACCGCGGTTTTCGTGGAATCATTCGGATCGACCGTTGACGTCCACGTACTCCAGGTTCCTGAAAAGGCGGTGGTGTTGTTATTGACGCCGCCGATGCTTAGCGCTTCCGATTGTGTGGGCAGACGCATATTGATGCCCGCGCAAGCGTTCTGCGCATTCACGCCGGTGAACTGCGAACCGGGCTCCGTATCTGTCATCACGGTGCGCGTCCAGGTCAAGCCCGTCAGATTATCCGTCACCAGGCCGGTGTTCGACGCGTTGACGGTATATCGATCCGTGGCGCTGCAACATTGCGGCACGTTGTAGACCTGGAACTCATAGACCGAGTAGCCATACTGCGTCGCGCGCTGTATCCCGTTCAAGCGGATATAACGCCCGGTGACCGTCGGGAAGTTGAGCGTTTCCGTTCCGCCCACGCCAGCGTTGTTGGTGTAGGCCACGTTCCAGGTCGGATTGGTCGCAGGGTCGGCGTTGGTATAGAGGATTTGATACTGGGCCGCATAGGCGTTTTCCCAATTGATGATTACCGTATTGAAGGACTGCGCCGAGCCCAGGTCGACCTGCAGCCACGAGGGATCGACGCCGGGAACCGCCGGCGTCGGTGGTGCGCCGGCGACCGCCGATCCCCATCGCGTGGAAAGATTGCCGTCGACGGCATTCTCCGGCCCCAGGCATCCCGTGCCTGTGTACGGTGGCGTTGTCGTTCCGTCGGTGCACGCGTTCTGCGTACTGCTTGAAGTCGCGGCCGCGTTCAAGGCCACGTTGACGCCGGGCGGCGCGAGCGTGATTTGTGCTGCGTTGCTGGTAGCAGGCGCGCCGGCCGCATTGTTCACCGTAACCGTATAAGCGCCGACATTCGCAGCACTCACCGCCGGAATCGTATAAGTCAGCGTATTCGACTGTTGCGTTCCGCTGGTGAGAATGGTGGCGGTGCCTCCCGCAGGCGTGAACTGCCATTGATAAGCGAACGGCGCAGACCCGGCCACGACAGCCGTAAATTGAACGGGCTCGTTGACAGGCGCGATGGTGCTGGCCGGTTGCGTGGCAATGGACACCGGTGTTGCAGCATCAACCGTCACTACTGCGGTAGAGGATTGAACCGAGCCGAGTGCGTTCGTGACCACCGCATAGAAACTTGTGCTTCCAGCCGCTGTAAAGACAGGCGTGGTGTACGACGCTTGATTAGCGCCGGCAATGACGCCTGAGCCAACTTGATACCACTGATAGGTGAGTGTCGGCGAACCCGTCGCCGCCACTGTCAGGGTGGCCGATTCGCCATCCACCACAGACTGGGAAGCCGGCTGCGTGGTGATGACAACGTTGGCCGGCGCATCGACGCTCAGAGTGACTGGCGTTGATGTCACGGTACCGAAGCTGCTGGCAACCGTCACCGTAAAGGTGTCGCCGTTATTTGCGGCGGTCGTCGCAGGCGTGGTGTACGTGGCGCTGGTTGCGCCGGCGATCGGGCCGCTCGAGTCAGACCATTGATAGATCAGTGTGCCCGAGCCTGAAGCTACAACGCTGAAGGTGGCCGGGAAGCCCGACGTGGTTGCCTCGCTTACTGGAGGAACGATAATGGCCGGAAGCTGCGATTGCGAAAGAGCCGGCGGTGCTACCGAGGTCAACGTAACACTGCCGCTAACGAGACCAGGCGCACTCGCCGTCACGGTCACGGTTCCGGGCGCAAATGTGCTGCGCAGGGCGATCTTCTGCAATCCGCCTTCGAAGTTCAGTTCCGGATCGCCAGGCGAGTGGAAGAAGGCATAGGGCACGCCTTGAATCACATTGCTGTTCGCCTTGGAAAACGTGTCCTGGTAATAATTGGTCCACGACGGGTCGGCAACCAGCTGCTGCGTGCCGCCCATATAGGTGGCAGGTCCGGTGACGGAGAACGTGACGTTGTCCGCTGCCGTCGGCACAAGGTTGCCAGCGGCGTCCTCCACCTGTGCAACCACAAAGGCGGCATCCGAACCATTGGCGGTCCACTGAAAACTTGTGCCATCCGGTTTGGTCACTTCAGGAACAACGCTGAGAACAATCTGGTTCTCTGCTCCCGCTGTCGTACGCGTATCGCTCACGCCCGAAACCGGGTTGCCATTCGCATCCAGGCATTGCGCGGTGACCGTGCCAGGAGCCCAGTTCACCATCCAGTGAACCTGCCCTGGCATGACCGTGGTGTTCTGGGTCAGATTCGTGCTGGAATTGACGCTCCATGGATTGGGCGTCTGATCCTGAAGCAGCGTGCCCGTGACCGGATCGTTGGGAACGCCGTTGATGAGCAGGCGCACCGACGGACAGTTGCTGAAGGCATTCTCCTGGAGCGGAGTTCCTGCGGTGTATTCGTAGGCACGGTTCCAGTGGTGCGCTAGGTGAACGACTGGATTGACCGAATACGGCATCCAGTTGGCCTGATAGATGTAGTAGAGCAATCGGGGGAAACGATTCGCATCGGTCGATGAGTAACCCAACGAGCGCACGAAGCTCACCATGTTGGGCTGAGTCTGATATTCGGCCCAAAGGCTGTCCTCGCCAGGAGACTCCGCGAAATACCATTGCGCCATGCCAAAGGCATTGGCTGCCCTTCCCCGCCGCCAATCATCAAGATACGGCGCCGCAAACGCGAGTTCATAGTCGTAGGCCAGGCCGCGACCGGTGCCCATGTTGTCCCAATACTCGGCGCCAAAGGCTGGATTGTTCGGGTTCTGCTGCTTGTTTCCGACCTCGCAACCGGCGCCGTCGCACTCATCGATGAAACCGTATGAGGAACTGTACGTGCGATCGGCGCTCATGCGCGGATTGACGCTATCCCATGTCGTCTCGATGGTCCCAAGCTCACCGGCAAGCAGCGGATTCATGCCACCGTTATCTCTCTCCCAATCGAGAATGGACGGATGGCTGCGATCGCGGATGATCATGTCGCGATGCACTTCCTGCTTTAGCTGCAGGTCGTCAGCTGTCGGATTGGAACTGGCATTCCAGTAACCCTCGCCATCACCGCTAGGCTGGTCGATCATGATGCCGTAGGCATCCGCGGCTTCCACCATCTCTTCACTGCTGGTCGAGTGGCCGGGTCGCCAAATGTTGCCTCCTTGCGCTGCGATCTGCGCCATGTCACGCCACCACTGTTCGTCGGGAACCGAAGAGCCCAGCGCCGGATAGTCGTAACGGCTCGACCCTCCCCACAGATAGACAGCATGGCCATTGAAGTAAGGAAAGTTCGCATCCCACGTAATCGTGCGAATGCCCAGCGTGTCCTGAGTCGAATCGACCACGACTCCGTTCACGCTGACAATGTGATAGACCTTGTATAGGTATGGCGATCCGCACGATACCGGCGGCGTTCCACATGTCGCGTTGTTCGGATACCAAAGCGTTGGATTGGGCACTGTAATCGACTGATCGAACATCGGCGTCGCGCCGGAGGGAAACGTGCTTGGCGTCATCGCCGGCACGGCTTGCGTAATCGGTGGTGCAGTGACAACCACATTGCCCTTTGCGTCGACGATCTGTGTCGTTAGCGTGACTTGCTGTGTCGTAGTCGTCTCATTGAGCACATTGGTTTGTACCTCGACGACCGCCGAGGTGGCGGTGGCAGTGCCTTGCGCAGCCGGAACCTCCGATACTGTTCCGACGTAGGTACCCCAGGTCTTCTGATTCGAATAAACGTTTGGCGGAATATGCACCGGGTTGGTGACGTATAGCTTCACATTGCGGAACAATCCCGCCATGGCTTGGCCGAAACGGAACGCACCCGAAAAGTTCGGCGTCTCAAACCATGAAGCACCGCGTGAGACATCGATGGCAATGACATTGTCGGTACTGCCATCCGCTTTGATGTACGGCGTCAGGTCGACGACCACCGGGATGAAACCCAGCACATGGGTGGCCTGCGCATCGGCAGCTACCGCGCTGACACCGGGCAACAACGTACCGTTTATAAAGACCTGGATACCGGTGTGCGATCCTTCAATGTTCAACAGGAATTTCTGACCTGCATACTTCGGATCCACTTTGAAGTGCAGACGGTACCAGTTGTAGTTTCCCGTCAGGGACCCCTGACCGCCGCCAGAGTCCTGGTTGATGAAGGTACGCGAGATATTGGCATCGTAGGGCAAGCCCACTTGAGTCCAGGTGGCGCTGGTATCGGAACTCTCGTTAAAGCCAGACGTTGAGTATGACGTCGAATTATTGGTGTTCTCGAACCACCAGGAATTCTGCGGGGCATTCGACGTCGAGCTTGCGTCTCCAATGTACTGTGGAATGCCCGCGGCGAGATTGATCGTGTCGCGTTGCGAGCTTGGCAGTGTCGGTTCTACTTGTTGACCATCAGCGTGACGGGCACTCGCCAATGCCAGCAGCGCAAGAAGCATCACAGAGAGCGTCCGTAATCTGTCTGCCTTTATGGAGCCCTCGCAGATGGTTCCGACGTTATGGCATGCAAGACTGCATTTCAAAGCCAGGAATTCCCAACAAGCATGCAGTCTCACTAGTCTTCCCCTTGATACATCTATATAGAGTTTCGGAATTTAGAATTGCCATCAGCCAACCCATACCGACATACGGAATGAGTGGCATCCATCTCGTCACTGGGTACGCTAGCTGTTACTGCGTTTGTAAATGAGCTACTGAGACAGCCTCACGAAGGTCATCGACTAGATGGAGACCTTCGTCAGGTTGATTAATGCTCAAGCACCTTCAATTCAGAATCGCGTCAATGCCGGTCACACCTAAGCCGATCCTCAACGCGAGGATCGAGTGCTTTGGTTTCGTCGGGCATCCCCCTTTGCGTTGTCAAAGCTTGCGATTGCAACAGTCGCTACATGACATATGTCCACGACAGACTCGTGTCCCATAGACTGAAACTGATGCTGCCGGATGAGACGGCTTAATCATCCGTGCGACGTCCCCCCAGCTTCAGTAGCGGTCGGCTCTAGAATCCGGTGGTTACTTTATCGGTTTTGCTCGCGAGTTGTTTCGCGTACTCAGCGGGCGT
>NZ_JACHCO010000013.1:0-33160 GCF_014207165.1 Rhodanobacter sp. MP1X3
TGGGTATATCGGTACGTCGTGCGCGCACCAGGTCTGGGCATGAGAACACTCCTGAAGTGATAGTTCAGGGTGTCCACTAAAGCGTAGGAAGTCTCGCCCTTCTTCGATATTGGCGATAGCGAGTGGACCGATCTCTTCGAGCTGAACGTCATGAGTGGTATTCGCGCGTCCCGTCACTATGTGCCGAACATGACGAAGCGCGGCTGGGGTCGCGTCGTCTTCATCAGTAGCGAGTCCGCACTCGCAATTCCCAAGGACATGATCGACTACGCCATGACCAAGACCGCTCAGCTCGCCGTTGCGAGAGGCTTGGCCGAGGTGGTCGGCGGAACGGGTGTCACTGTCAATTCGGTCCTCCCTGGTCCAACGAACTCGGAGATCATGAGTGGTTGGATGAAGGCGGCCGCAGAGGCTCAGGGCATTACGCAGGACGAAGCCGAGCAGCAGTTCTTGAAGACAATGCGCCCGAAATCGCTCCTCAATCGCTTTGCGACAACCGAAGAAGTCGCAAACCTGGTCGTCTATGTCTGCTCGGAGCAGGCGTCAGGGACAACTGGCACCTCCTTGCGTGTCGACGGGGGTGTCGTTCGGACAATAGCGTAAGGCTCTGTTTGGCACCCATTGCGCGGCTGCCCCAAAGCAGCCGTTTGCGGCTGGATGCGATCGGTCGGATAGCGACACGAGGCACGGTCTCTGAGCGGCCAAGAGCAGACGTTCAACGCTGGAATTAAGTGGCGGCGGAGCCGTCCGCTTGAATGAGTGGTTAGGCCCTCTTAGGGGAAGGTCGTAAATTTCTTTAACCACTTTAACGATTTACCGTCCCACCTATACTTTTGATGCTCCCAGTATGTGGTGAACGGTGGACTAGACCTGATATCAATTATTTTACCCGTGCAAGTAGCATACAATTTCGCCGCATTCACTCCTTCAGCTCTTGGGAACTCGCGTTTCCATATAACTTGACTACCCTTCAGCCCGATAAGTATCGGGATGCCGTAGGGGCCATCTGTTGGCGTAACACGTATGGCCACCGTGTCCGCACCCTCATTGAGAACGCTGGCGCAAGAAATGGGTACGTCAAGCGGAATACTCGGCTGCCAAGCGTAAGCCTGACTGGCAGCTAAGACACCCACAGCCAACGGAATGAGATAGATATTTTTCATCGCAGCACTTCCGTTGTGGCCTAACGCTAGAGTTAAACAGGGGCGAAGCCGTCCGCCTTGAACGAATTGTCAGGCGGGTGGTCCGGGAGGCTCAACCCCAACCTGTTCTAAGCGCCTGCGTGCCTCTGCGAGTTGCTCATCTGTAAATAGTGACCGCCAAGGGTCTTGCAGAACAAGATACTCAACACTGAGTTTCAGATTCTCTGGTCCGCGAAGAAAAAGCTCTGTGAAGCCCGATGAGGGATTTGTCCCACCCAAGAGTTGATCAGCGGCCGACTTGCCGCCGCTCCCTTGCACCATTTGTAAGAAGCGGGTGGCTCGATACGGTGGCTTGAGCCGAGCGGCACTCTCGTAAATATGCAGCATCGCTGCATGGAACTGATCTTCAATTTGCGGCGACATTCTTCTGCCCGCCTAACTACCTAATAGACCGACCCGGGTCGGGTTATACATCTCGCATCAAACGATACCCGCAGACGCTATCCCCTTGTGCCACTTGACGTTGCCGATCTTGGGTTGGGTTATACATCCACCGAAAAACCCGATTGGGATCGTCCCACAACAAGCCGCATCGTGTCTTCGTGACCGGCAGCTTCGGGTCGGTTTCTGCCGGTCGACGTCGGCCTGTAGCTGGTCATACCGGTCTGCGGCCTAGTCATCGCCGATCAGTCGCGTGTTGTATGTGTTGCGGTGGACGCAGCTCTCCTTGGCAACGTGATTTTCGGTGAACCTGACTCACCTTTGCGGTACTTTTCAGGCCGTTTTGCTTGGCGGGTTTCAGATCGTTACAGGTGGCCGGTTTCGACTGGAATATGCAGCTGATTTCTCTTTGGACGTCTATCTGAAGGACGCGGACGACCGCGAACTTGTCGAGGGGAAACCGCGCACTTCTAGAGATCGCCTTGATCGAGGAGGTTCGCATCGATGCGTTGGACGGCGCTGCGCGCCTTGCTCGCCCGTGTCGACCACCGCCCGATCCATGATCCGATCAGCAGGGCTGGCAGAAACAGCAACGCCTCGCGTCCACTGCCGGGAAGCGCCGCGAGAAGAGCTACCGCTGGTCCCGGGCAATAACCGCTGATTCCCCAGCCCAAGCCGAACAGGAGTGCTCCGAAGATCAGCCGACGATCGATGCGCGTAGCGCTCGGCAGATCGAAATCCGCCATCAAAAGTGGCGTCTTGCGTCGAAGGATCAATGGAAACGCGATGCCGGCGATACCCGTCGCGCCGCCCAGCACCAGCAGGAGGCTCGGATCCCAGTGTCCACTCAGGTCGAGGAAGCCGAGTACTTTCTCGGGATGGGTCATCGCCGACAAGGCCAGCCCGGCACCGAATACCAACCCGGCACCAAAGGCAGCCAGCAGGGCACGTTCCAGCGGCGATGCTTCGTCCGGATTCATGGCCAGTTCTCCAGCCAGTGCCGCAGCACACTCGCCGTCACTATGCCCGTGAGCAGAAAGATCACGGTCGCCACCAGGGAGCGCGGTGAGCGGCGCGCAAGGCCGCACACGCCATGCCCGCTGGTGCAACCGCTCCCCAGTGCTGTGCCGTAACCCACCAGGAGTCCGGAGACGATCAATTTCCAGGCAGGAAAATCAATACGACTAAGCGGTGCCTGCACGCCGAACGTGCTGCCGTATCGATATAGCAGCCCCGCGCCGGTCACCAATCCCAGCAGAAACAGGGCACGCCAGGCAAACTCCATCCGCCGAGAAAATGGCAGTGCGCCAATCACGCCACTGATACCAGCGATGCGTCCGAGCGAAAGTAGCAGCCAACTGGCACCAGCGCCGATCAGCAAGCCGCCGAGTAGGGCGCTGACAGGTGTGAACGAAGACATGGGAAACGGCCTATCCGGTCAGTGAGCTAGATTTTCCACGCATAAGCAAAGCCCAGCGAGTTCTCGCTCAACGCGATGTCTGCTTCACCACCGCCAAACGGTGCGGGAATCGAATTCGATCTGTGGACGGTCTTCTCGAAGGCGTGGCTGTAGTAAAAACTGATCTCACCACGCTGACTGGTCTGCCAGGTGGCGCCGACGCTGGCCTGATTCTGCACCACGCCTGGCGCGAGAATATTGAAGAACGTCTGGCTGGAAGGAATGGGTTGCTGTGCGTGACTGAAACCGAAGCGCAGCGTCAACGTGGGCGAGTAGGCGTAGCTAGCCGCGACCTTGTAGATATTGATGTCGCGCCAGCCAAAGCCAGGGCCATCCGACGAGCCCAGCGCATGGCCCTGCAGCAGGTTGGCCAGCGGATTACCAACGGAGTGTGTCTCCGCATAGAGGATGCGCTGAACGTCAGCAAGCAAGGTCAACCCGGATGTCACACGGTATGCCGCACCGATACCGAAATTCGCGGGAATGTCGAAGCTGCCGGATTGGGCAAACAGACCTTGGTAGCCGTTGAACGAGCCGGGGATCTTCGAGGCCCATGTCGCCCCCAACGTCAGGTTGTCGCCGAAGTGGCCGTTCCAGCCAACTCTGGCGCCCACACCTACCGAGCTGGAGTAGCCCGTATTGCTTACGCTGCCCGGCGCCTGGGAGAACGCGGCGAAGGGTGTCAGCCCATCAGCATAGAAGCGCTGCCAGGCGATATTCGCGCCGATGCCGATGGACTGCGTTGGCGTGATCTTGTACGCCAGGGCAGGCGTCAGCACGATCTGCTGCAGGTTCACACCGGCTTCGCCCTGGCCACCGAATGCGCCATAGGGATTGTCGTGGTAACCGGTGTTCATGCCGCCGTTGGCCGTCAGCGAGAGGCCGAAGTAGAGATCATCGGCAACCTGATGCGTATAGCCTGCTTCAGGTAACAGGAAGTACTTCACGCCGTTGCCGGAGTAAGAGCCGTCGGCACCGTATTGGTTGCCCGTAATCGTCGCGGATCGATCCGGATTGAACACGGTCAATCC
The DNA here is from genome assembly GCF_014207165.1 of Rhodanobacter sp. MP1X3. NCBI lineage: Bacteria > Pseudomonadati > Pseudomonadota > Gammaproteobacteria > Lysobacterales > Rhodanobacteraceae > Rhodanobacter > Rhodanobacter sp. MP1X3. The sequence continues at coordinate 4,074 of NZ_JACHCO010000013.1, forward strand.
CACGTCGACACGATTGCCGACGAACGCGATACCGGCAGGATTGATATAGCCGGCCAAGGCATCCACGGGGAATGCAATGCCCGCGCCACCCAGCCCATTCGACTGAATACTGGATCCATTGGTGAAGTAGCCATTCGTCGCGAAGACGCTGGTAGGCAGCACGGCAGCCGCAAGAGCAAGTGCACCAAGGCGATGGCTTGCGGTTGTCCGGCGAGATCGAGCTGCTGGCATACACCATTCCTGAAGCCTTGAGGGTGCATGAGTTATAGGCAGCAGCTAGCCGAGGCGTCAAATAGTCACTGGGAATACTGTCAGTACTAAATCTTATATGTGAGCGCTGATGGCTTGAATCACTATGCGCGGCATGGATGGCATGCAGGCCATCCGCTAATGCCGCGCCAGCCGCAAGACATCAGCGACCCGCGTTGCGACGATGTACGCGTCGCCATCGGGGCTGTCGGCGTAACGCTGGATGCCATGGTTCCACGCATCGCCCATGGCGAACCAGTCGATCGGCTTGGCGGCCGTGCCGGTACGCAAGGCTTCGTCCAGTGAGTGGAAGTACGTTTCCCAACGCAAGCGGTAGTAGTCGCGGGTGAGGCCGGCCCAATCCTTGTTGCCGTAGTCATGCAGGTCGGCGCCTTCGCTGGCTTTGCGATCGCCCCAGGTAGTGAGGATGGAGCGGGCATCGTAGTCGAGGTGTGTGCGTTCCTCGGCCGTCGACGCCAACGGATCGATCTGGGCTAGCCAGCTGCCAACGAGGAAGAAACGATTGGTGGCCAGCAGTTGATCCTGCAGCTCCATCAGTTGCAGCCAGCGTTGGGTCAAGGCCCCGAACCGTGAGCGATCCTTGTCATCGTAGGCCGTCTTGATCTGCGGCAGCAGCAGGCGGCTTTCGTTGGCCAATGTCTGGCGTGCGATATCCACCAGATCGTACTGATAGGTCGCGCTACCGCGCAGTGCCGGTGCTACTTGCAGCATGTCTGGCAGTGCCTGCTTGAAAGCCTCGGCGCTGTAGCGCATGGCTTCGGGCGACCAGTTCGATGCGCGGTTAACGGTGAGGCTGGGCTGTGCATCGAACAGGGATTCCTGCGCCGCATCGCGCTCGCTGTGGAATACGACATTGTCGATGCGGATGTTATAGGCCGTATTCAACAGCACCTTCCAGGTGGCCAATGCATGTGGATCGGTGGCGCCGTATCGGCGTTGCACGTAGTTGGTCGTCCACTTTTCGAGATCGACCGGCTCGCTGCGCCAGGCCATTTCCGTAAACAGATCGAAGGCGAACGGATTGGTATCCATCCCCTCGGTAAACACGGCGGTGCCGACCATATTGCTGTTGGTGCGACCCAGGCGCTGCAGTCGCGCGGTGATATTGCCGGTATTGGCACCCAGCGTGGTGCGGCCACCGAATTCCCAGATGCCGCCGAACAGGAACGGCGCGTTCTGGAAATCTTTCTGGCGATCGTCGCGCGGCACGCGATCATGGTCGATATCGATGATCAGCAGATGCTGTCGATCGACACCGGCGAGCAGATCCTGCCGCGGGTTGCCTTGCCACGCGAGCATCATCCAGCGCGCACCGGGATGAGCCGCGAGCAAGGCGTTCTGTACGTCACGCGCGGCTTCGGGTACGGACACGTCGCCGCCCTCCTGGAATACCTCCATATCGTAGATGCTGCTGTCGCCGAACAGTTCGCGCTGGTGCTGGTAGAACGCGGTGGCAAGTTTGGCGAACATCGGGTCGCGCGGATCAAGCCAGCCCGGACGGGTGAAGCCTGCCCATTCGCCTTGCGGTACGACGTGGGCGCGGGGAAATTTCTGCTGAAAATCAGCAGGCACGATGCCATAGAAACCCGGCAATACCGGCGTTATACCGAGTTCGCGCAGGCGGCTGATGATCTTCTGCGCCGATGCGGCGCGTTTCTGCATCAAGGTGGCGCTGATCGGGCCGTTGAAGCAGCAGAGATTACCCATCAGCTGCCAGTTCTGGTGTGCCGGCAGGGTGATCCAATGGCGGATCTCGTCATCCGAATAGCCGACATCGCGGAAGGTCTGATACAGCACGGTATCCATACCGCGCTCGACGATCATCGCGTTGATGCCTGACAGCGCCAGCACATCGATCTCGCGCTGCCAGCGTGACCAATCCCAATAGGGTGCGGTATAGCCGTCGATGTTTTCGTTCAACGCATAACGGTAGGCGTACGGGGTTTCTCGCTCGATAGTCGCCCCCGGCAGCGGAAACACGCGGGTGCCCAGCCGATCGCCATTGGTCGAGATCTGCACGTGTGCGATGTACTTCAGGTACCAGTTCACCCCGAACAGCAGGGAGCTGGGCGTACTGCCTTCGACCTTGATATGGCCGTTCGTGCTGGAAATGCGGAAACGCTCGTGACCGTCGGTAGCAGCGATGGGGGCAAGCTCGAACTGCGAGGCCTGCTGCGGTATGAGACGTTCGAGCACCGCTTGCTCAGGGCGGATATCGAAGACCGGCGCATTCACGCCAACCGCCGGGGTAAGTGGCAGGAGGCTGCCAACACTCACAAGCCAGAGGCCGAGGAGGTGTTTACGCATGCCCTATCTCCACGAATAGCCGATGGCTTGGTCGTTACGCGTTGTTATTGCCGCTATGTCGTTCGTGCGGCGCAAACCGGTTGACAGGCAGGGAATATCGGGGCTACTTGACGATAGCGAAGATGAGCACCTTGGATACAAGATGCTCACTTGTGAGCTGGAGCGGGACGTAGCTGCAACGATAGCCGCCGCGTTGCCGAAGGGGATGGCGTAATTGGAACGCGAGCGAAAGGCTTGGCATCGACCATCACGATATAGGTCACGACCCGGTCGACACCGTTGGTTTCGTTGAGCAAAGCAATAGCCAATTCCTTCCATTCCACCATGTCGGTGACCACGGCCTTGAGCAGGTAGTCGAACGGTCCACTCACCCGGCTGGCTTCGACGATTTCGGGAATATCCTGGATCAGTGCGTCGAATCGGGCGAAGTCGGCGAGTACGTGACGCTTCATCGACACTTCGGCGTAGATGACGACAGTTGGTCGCAGCTGCTCCAGCACAATTCTTGCGTGATAGCCGGCAATCAACCCGGATGATTCGAGCATTCTCAGTCGGCTCAGACAGGCGCTGGGCGAGAGCGCCACACGTTCGGCCAGCCGCTGATTGGTAATGCGGCCATCGGACTGCAAGACATCAAGGATCTTCAGGTCGATGCGATCGATTTCTTTCGTCGGCATGAAATCCTCATCGGTATCAGTGCGAGGTTGGCAGCGTATGGCCCGGGATAGCTCTGTGCAACTAGCGTGAAGATCACGTATTTGCGGCCTTCGCACCGCATTTTCTGCGGAATGCATTCGTTCGCTTAGCAAGAGTTGCGGATATTCCAGAAAAAATACTATTTTTCAATAAGTTAAAATAATAAGGCGGCGCGTGGACAAGTTGATGAAGTTATGCTGATGATGTGATCGAAGCTTGTTACGAACGAGGTTTCTGCGGCGCAGCTTCGCATCACTTTTCGCATATCGCCACCCTGATCGCCACGGGTGCGCGAACACGACCAGATCCAATGTCATAGGGGTGGGGAGAGTCGGATGAACATCACAAAATTAGCGAGCTTGCGGCTCGCGATCAGCTTGGCATGTGCAGGTTGGCTGGTAGCCGGCCCCGCTATCGCACAACAGGACACGACGAACACGCAGACGCCGCAGCAAAGCAAGCCGGATAAATCAAAACCCGCACCGAATACCACCACGCTGCAGAGCGTCACAGTCACGGCCACCAAGCGTAAGGAAGATGCCTCGCATATCGCCGGCGGCATCAGCGCCGTGACCGGCGATCAGCTCGAGAACATCGGTGCACAGAGTTTCAGCGACTATCTCGGGCGTATGCCCGGCGTGGTGTTCAATGCCGGTCCCGCCGGTGATTCCACGGCGGTGATCCGTGGCGTGGGTACGACCGCCGGTCTGGATCAGGGCCAGGGTCCAACCGGCTATTTCATCAATGAGGTGCCACTGAGCGAACCGGGTTATGCCATCGGCATTCCCGACATCGACACGTTTGATGTCGACCGTGTTGAAGTGTTGCGTGGCCCGCAGGGTACGCTGTTTGGTTCAGCCTCATTGGGAGGTGCGATCAATTACGTTGCCAACGAGGCCGATCCTTCCGGGTTTCATGCGGCGCTGGAGACCTCGGTAAGTGGTACGTATAACGCGAATGGAAATCGCGGCAATACGCTCAAGGGCATGGTCAACGTGCCGATCATCGACGACAAGTTGGCCGTGCGTGTCGTGATGCTGGAGCGAGATCAGCCGGGTTACCTCGACAATATCGGCCTGAACCGTAAAGCCAGCAACGACACGAAGGTGCGCGGTGGGCGTATCTCCGTCGTATGGACGCCGTGGGTGGGCACCAAGGTGACCTGGCTCAGCATGGTGCAGAACGGTTCCACTGCGGATTTTTCCTACATGGAACCGGCCTACGGTGACCTCAAGCGTTCGACGCTGCTCCCGGAGAAATTCAACACCACGTTCTCCCTGCACAGCTTGCGGCTCGATCAGGATGTGGGCTTTGCCACCTTGACCACGATTCTTTCCTATAACCACAAGTCACACGTACTGGACAACGATGACACCCCGTTTTATGGCGGCTTTGGCGGCATCGCCGCACCCGTCCTGTACGAAGAGCAGGCACGAAGCGCCACGCGTACAGCGGAAATTCGACTGGCCTCGCCGACCGACAAGGATGCCAAGCTGGACTGGTTGGTCGGTGCCAATTATCTCAGCACAAACAAAAGTATTTCAGATTTCCTGTCCGCGTCAGATGCCAACCAGATGTTGTCCTCGCAGTACCCTGCCAACGATTTGCGCGGCAATGAATTTTACTGGGGCAACGCCAACGTCAATGGCTCGGAGAAGGCCGTATTCGGCGAAGCAAACTGGCACTTCGCCGATCACTGGACCTTTACCGTGGGGGGGCGTTGGTACGACGACCGGGTAAGCAGCTCGGTGCAATACAACGGCGTGTTTTACGACCCCGTCTATGCGCCTCCAGCGACCGTACAGAAGCAGACGGGTTTTGTGCCCAAGTATTCGATAACCTGGAATGTGACACCGGACTTCACCGCGTACGCTCTGATTTCCAAGGGATACCGTTTCGGTAATCCGAATACGATCTATCCGCTGGCCGGCTTCGATACGCCATCGGGCTGGAAGACCGATACGCTCTGGAATTACGAGGCTGGCCTGAAATCGTACTGGCTGGATCATAGCCTGCAACTGGATGTCAGCGCGTTCTACATTGACTGGAGCGACATTCAGGTGCGCCTCTATCGGCCTGACGGCGTGACTTACGGTACCAACGCTGGTGGGGCGCATATCCACGGCGTCGAGACGAGCAGTGCCTGGCGTCCTACATCCCATATCGAACTGTCTGCCAATCTGACGTGGTTGGACGCTCAGCTGTCTCAAAGCGTATTGGCGGCTTCGACACCCTTGTATGCGGGCCAGGTTCTGCCAGGCGCATCGAAATGGCAGGCATCGGTTATCGGGACTTATCGCTGGAGCGGTGAGCACTCACCTACCTTTACCGTGACCGATCGCCAAGTCAGTGGCGCGCCGGCGAATTTGCAGCAGCCGTACTATCGCATCAACGGCTACAACCAGCTGGATGCTCGTTTTAGCCTTCTATACGGCAATACAGAAATATCGTTGTACGGCACCAACCTTGCCGATCGGCGCGGCGTCACCTTTAGTTATGGCGATTTTGGTGCGGGTCTGCAGGACTTCGTGATCCTTCCCCGGACGATTGGCCTGCGACTGAACTGGCAAATGTGATCCACGTGCCTTTCGACAATCAAGGCGGCGCCCGGGCAGTGTCTCCGTCACTTGCCGATGCTGCCGAACCTTCGCCTTCCTTGGCGCGCAGGTTGGGATGGGGGGGCATTGCTGGTACTCGGCATTGGCAACATCCTGGGTGCTGGTGTGTATGTCATGACCGGGACGGCCGCGGCAAACTACGCAGGGCCAGCAGTGATCCTGTCCTTCGTCATGGCAGGTATTGCCTGTGCGATGGTGGGCCTGTGCTATGCCGAGCTGGCTTCGCGCTTTCCGCAATCGGGTTCGGCCTATAGTTATTGCCGTGCGAGCTTCGGTCGCCGGACCTCGTGGGCTCTCGGTTGGCTTCTGCTGCTGGAATACAACCTGTCGGCATCGATACTGGCTGTTGGATTTGCGGGCTATCTGGGAAGCCTTTTGCATGGTCTTGGGTTGAGCCTGCCGCGTGTGCTGTCTTCGCCGTTGCTGGATTCAGAAATGCGCCACGGGCATGCGGTATTGACCATGGGGCACGGGGTGAATTTGGTAGCCGCCTTGGCGGCGGTGAGCGCCGGAGCGATTCTGGCCCTCGGTATTTCCAAGTCGATCACGATCAACGCCATTCTGGTGGTGATCAAGGTCGCGGTATTGCTGCTGTTCATCGGTGTCGGCCTGGGTGCAGTCGAACCGGCCAACTGGCATCCGTTGATACCTGCCAACGAAGGCGGTTTCAGTTATGGCTGGGAAGGCATTTGCCGTGCGGCATCGATGTTGTTCTTCGCTTATCTGGGTTTTGAGACAGTATCCACCGCTGCCGCGGAAGCGAGGCAACCACGCCGTGATGTGCCAATTGGCATCTTCGGTTCGCTGATCGTCTGCACCGTGCTGTACATCGCAGCTGCCGCCGTAGTTACCGGCGTAGTGCCTTTTCGTGAGCTCGGCGTCGCCGATCCGATTGCCGTGGCAGTAGACAGGATGGGCCGTCCTGGCATGGCGGTTATCGTCAAGCTTGGCGCCTTGACCGGTCTGGCTTCCGTATTGCTGGCCAATGCCTATGGCCAGTCGCGCATCTGTTTCGCGATCGCCTCTGACCGACTGTTGCCGCCGTTGTTCTGTCGACGTCATCCGCGTAGTGGAAGTCTATGGCTGAGCAACCTGCTGCTGGGGGCGATTGCCGCGGTCAGTGCAGCGCTGCTGCCGATTTCGTTGCTCGGTGACCTGGTCTGCCTTGGTGTGACTTCCTGCTTCTGTGTGGTTGCCATCACCTTGATGCGTGTACGCGGTCGCGAGACTTCTTTGTCGGACGGTTTCAGGGTGCCCTTGGGTGGTATCCGCATCAAGGGCCTGTGGTTTGGCATCGTACCGGTCGCGGCGATGGCGCTGAGTGCTGCCATGGTGGCGCCGGTGATGATCGATATTGTCAGCCGTGCATTGCAAGGCGACATCCTGCCTGCCGCCATGCTCTCGGTCTATTTGTGCCTGGGTGTGCTGGTTTATCTGTGCTACGGCCGACGACAGTCGGTCCCTGTTCGTGTGGAGCTTTTTTGATGAATGGTTTTTCCCTTGCCGACGCCTGTCGGCTCGGCATGCTGGATGCGCACGACCAAGCGTCGTTGCTTGCCAGTGGTGAGCTGCAGGTAGCTGAATTGATCGAGGCCGCGATCATGCGTATCGAACTGCTGGACAGGCAACTCGCCGCGGTCAGCTATCGTGCATTTGCACAGGCGCGTGCGCGTGCGCGTGCGTTGCGTTGCGACGGCAGCGGTGTGCTGGCTGGTGTGCCGTATTTGCTGAAGGACTCCCTGGAATATCCCGGCATGCCGACCCTGGCTGGCTCACGCAGTCGCCGTGGCGTGCTGGCCGACGCGGCTTATCCGTTCGCGCAGCGCTTTGACCAGCAGGGGCTGATTCCGCTGGGCAAGAGTGCCATGCCTGAATTCGGCTTGATGGGTACCACCGAACCGTTGCTGACCACCGAACCTACGCGCAATCCGTGGGCGCTGGATCGTTCGCCAGGTGGTTCCAGCGGTGGTGCGGCCGCTGCTGTGGCGGCTGGGTTGGTACCGCTGGCACATGGCAGCGATGGGGCCGGCTCGATCCGGATCCCGGCCGCTTGCTGTGGCATCGTCGGACTCAAGCCAGGTCGCGGTGCGGTGGTACGGGTACGTTCGCGGCATGTGCTGGATGACTTGATGGTCGCCGACAGCCTGATGTCTCGTAGTGTGCGCGATACGGCCTGGGCCTTTGCGGCTGCCCATCCGCAGCCGGATCGAGTCATGTTGCGCGAGCCCTTAAGCGCGCGTTTGCGCATCGCAGTGATGGAGCCAAACCTGTACGGCCATGAGCCTGATCAAGAGGTGCACGCGGCAGTACGCAAGGCCATGACACTTTGCCAGGCACTGGGCCATCAAGTGGATGTGGTGGCCCAGCCGATCGATGGGGCAGCATGCATGACGGCTCTGCTCACCTTGTGGGCGCACCTGGCGGGTGATGCGGTAGATGCAGTGCGGCCTACCTTGGGCGGCAATCGACTGGAGGATGCGCTGGAACCCTGGACGCGCCATCTGGCCGAATGGGCAGGACGGCTTCCGGTCGAGGCACTGGAGCAGGCTTATGCGCAGTTGGCCGCTTTACCGGGGCAACTGGCAGCGTTTCATCAGAACTACGATGTAGTGCTGTCGCCGGCGTTACGCACGCCCCCGCCGTTGCTGGGGACCTATGCACCGGACTGTGCCTTCGAAGCGCTGCGCGACGGCATGTTCGACTGGATCGGCTATACACCACTGCAGAATCTGGCCGGTACACCCGCCATTTCGCTACCGCTGCACTGGAGCACGAATGGACTTCCCGTGGGAGTGATGTTCGCTGCCGATCGTGGCCAGGAAGATCGCCTGCTCAGCCTCGCCTATGAATTGGAACAAGCCACGCCTTGGCACATGCAGTGGCCATCACTGTCCGTGCGCGCCGCGTCATGCGATGGAAAACTGTCATGAGTGTCGGCAGCAAGGCGATCTATCAGCCGCGCGACAACGGTGACATCCAGGCGTTGGTCGATGCCAATCCGCTGGCGTGGATTATTTGTGGCAGCCCTTCGGCATTCGCGGTGACACCGATACCGGTGCAGTTGCGCTGTGACGACGATGGTCGTCCGAACATGCTCGTGGGCCACTTCGCCCGCGGCAATCCGCAATTGGCACAACTGGCTGCGACGCCCGACGCCCTGGTGTTGCTGATGGGGCCGCAGTCTTATGTGTCGCCATCTTGGTTCGACGATCGCACACAAGCACCTACTTGGAACTACGCCTGTGCGGTGTTTCACGTACATGTCGTGCTGGAGGACGAGCCGGCCACCGTGGCGCAACGACTGGACGACTTGGTGATGGCCATGGAGTCCAATCACACGTGGCCATGGAGCAGCAGCGAGATGGGTGCGCGTTACACCTCGCTCTCGCGTGGCGTGGTCGGGTTCCATGCGCCTATCCACGAAGTGCGCGCTTCCTTCAAGCTTGGCCAGGACGAACGCGATGATGTGTTCGCCGACATTCTGGCCGGGTTGGACACGCGCGGGGAGCATGATCTGGTCTCATGGATGGAGCATTTCGCCGGTCCGGTCCGGTTGGATGTCGTGGCCGCTGCGCGCAAAGGATCGAATGCCCCGTTGCGTATTGCCGGTGCGGTGCCAGCGAGCGACCGGCCGCCGCTTGATCCACAGATCGAGCACTTCGTGCGTGCCGTGACCGAGGACAACCGTCGGCTTTCGGTCGACCGCACGTTGGACTGGCCGCAGCGGCGCATCATTGCCGAACAGAGCCGCACACCCTGGGCACAGGGTGGCCCGCGCATACCTCTGGTTCGCGAATTCGAACTGCCCCTGGATACCGGACCTTTGCGCGTACGACTGTACGATCCGTCGCCTGCCAGCGTGAAGCCGGTGCTTATTTATATTCATGGTGGTGGCTGGAGCATGTTCAGTCTGGATACCCACGACCGGTTGATGCGCGAGTACGCGCACCGTGCCGGCGTGGCGGTGCTTGGCGTCGATTACGCCCTGGCGCCGGAGTACAAGTACCCGTACGCCTTGCACCAGGTGCTCGGGGCGTTGCATTGGCTATTGGCGGAAGCCGACGCGCTTGGTATCGACGGCGGGCGAGTCGCACTGGGCGGCGATTCGGCAGGTGCCAACCTGGCGCTCGCCACCGCGCTGGTGCAACGCGAGGCAGGGCAGGGCGACACGATCGCCGGCCTGTTGCTCAACTACGGCGGCTTCGATGCGACAGTGGACGCTGAATCCCGTCGCCGCTTTGGTACGGGCGCCGATATGCTCAGTTCGGCCGAGATCGACATGTTCTGGTTGAACTACCTTCGCGACGACGCCGACCAGCAGGATCCGCTGGCTTGTCCGCTCAAGGCAAACCTTGGCGGGCTGCCGCCCTCATTGCTGATCGTGCCCGAATGCGATGTGCTGGCAGCACAGAGCTTGGCCATGGATGAGCGCATGCGCGAAGCCGGAGTGGATGTGCAGTGCAAGATCTACCAAGGCGCTGTGCACAGCTTTCTCGAAGCGATGTCGACATCGACGGTGGCCAATCGCGCGATCGAAGATACCGCTACGTGGCTACGCCAGCGACTGCGTGATGAAGGCATGCCGGCCGGTTAGGCATGGAGTATGACGAGGCAGCGAAGGCTATCAATGATTTTGCGTAGACAGACGGCCCAATGGGCTTCGCAGGGGGACGGTAATGGCAATTATTAGACATGGCATGGCAATCCTCCTGTTATCTGGGGCAGCACTGGCTACGGTGGTGCATGCACAGGCGCGTCACGTCATCACGCCCACGGACATCGCTACGCTGAAGCAGGTGACTGATGCGCAGATCGCCCCTGAAGGCCAGCAGGTGATTTACAACGTGCGCACGTCCGGCGATCCGGCCAAGCTCGGGCCGACACACCTGTGGGTCGTGGCGACAGGTACCGGCGCCCATCCTCGTCAACTGCCGGGCAGCGAAGAGGGTGACAGCACGCCGCGCTGGTCGCCCGATGGCCGTGCGGTTGCCTTTCTGGCGATGCGCCATGCCGGCGCGCCGAAACAGGGCATGGCGCCGCTTTCCACACAACTTTGGCTGGCCTCTCCCTGGGATGCGCCAGCGCGCCCACTGGGTCCTCTGCCGGGATCCGTCAATGGTTTCCGCTGGTCGCCCGATGGCCGCCAGATCGCGGTGCTGGTCAATGCCGAACCCAGCGTGCCAGCGTCTGGCAACGGCGTGATCGATGTAGGTCGGCATCCGTCTGTAGCGCAGGTTTACCTCATCGATGTAGCCGGCGGTTCCGTCAGAGTCGTGACATCTCCCGACATGTTTGCCTTTGATGTCGACTGGTCACCTGATGGAAAGCGTCTGATCGTGCGCTACGGTACAGGACCGGGGCTGGACTATTTCTGGTATCAGTCACGTGTGGCCGTCCTCGATCTGCAGGGACAGCAACTTGCTTTACTGCCGCATCGTGCGACGGCTTTGCATCCCAGCTTTTCGCCGGACGGTCGCCGTGTGGTCTATGGCTATTTCAATACCAACGGCATCACTGGCGTGGTTGCCATCTACGACTTCGCCACTGGACAAAGCACGCTGATTGGCAAGGACTGGAATGGCAGCTTGCGTGATCTGCAATGGAGTTCCGATGGTCGCAGCCTGACCGGTTTGGGTTTCGAGAATCTCTCGCCAGTGTTTGTTGACGTGGATGCCGTCGGCGGCAAGGTCATACCACGCTTCCCCATCAAAGGCGATCCCTACGAGTTCAGCCGCGCCAGCAACGGTACGCTCGCCTTCGTCGCCTCGACCCGGCAGCAGCCAGAAGAAGTGTGGCTGTCGAGCGGCAAGAAAACGCGTGTGCTGACGGATACCAATCCGCAGGTGCGTGATTGGCAGCTGGGCAAACTGGAGATGGTGCAATGGAAAAGCCGCCGCGATGGGACGACCCTGCAGGGATTGCTGATGCTGCCCGCCGATGCTCATGCTGGGCAGCCATTGAAGACCTTGGTGCAAATTCATGGCGGTCCGTACGATGCCTGGTCCGATGGTTGGCTGGGTTCCTGGCACAGCTGGGCGCAGATGCTGGCTATGCATGGCTATGCCGTGTTCATGCCCAATCCACGCGGATCGGACGGTCGTGGCGATGCGTTTGCGACGGCCAATGTCGGGGACTGGGGTGGAAGTGACTTTCAGGATGTGCTCGATGGCGTGGCGGCGTTGGAAGCGCAGCGCATCATCGACCCTGACTACGTGGCTATCGGAGGCTGGAGTTATGGTGGTTATCTGTCCGCTTGGGCAGCGGGGCATGATGGGCCTTTCAAGACGGCCATCGTCGGCGCGGGGATGACGGATCTCACGTCCATGGCACTGACCACCGACGTCGGATACAGCTTCATCCCGCCTTACTTCGGTGACCCAGTTCGCGAACGTGTGCGTTACGCCGCGCATTCGCCACTCACCTATGTCCATGACGTACGCATGCCGGTACTCATCATGCATGGGGAACGGGATTTGCGGGTTCCCGTTTTTCAGGGCGAGATGTTCTACAACGCTCTCAAGCAGCAAGGTACGTCGGTCGAAATGATTCGTTATCCCGGTGCTCCTCACTGGTTCGGTGGCGCGGTGGGGCCAGCCTATGAGGAGGATGTCCAGCAACGTGTTCTCGATTGGCTTAATCGTTATCTGGAACCCCATCACGATGCGGTCGAACCACCGAAAATACCGGTGATCCCTTCGAAGGGACGTATTCCTCTCGACACGCGTGTCCCACGTTGATCGATACGGAAATCGGCACGTATCGGATCGCCTTCGTCGGCGGCGGCAACATGGCGCGCAGCCTGATCGGCGGTCTGCTGAAAACCGGCGTAGCTGCTGCCAGCATCACTGTGGCCGAACCGATGGCCGAAGCGCGCCATGCGCTGGGTCGTGAATTCGGAGTCGCCTGCTATGCCGAAAACCGGCTCGCCGTGGCGGAAGCCGAAGTCATTCTGCTGGCGGTCAAGCCGCAGATCATGCCGACGATCCACGCCGATCTGCGCGACATCCTGCAGCGCAACCGACCGCTGCTGATCTCGATTGCCGCCGGCGTGCGGTTGGATCAGTTGGAACGATGGTTCGGCGCCAGCCTTCCCATCGTGCGCTGCATGCCGAATACGCCGGCACTGATCGGCGCCGGCGCCACCGGACTGTGCGCGAACAGCCGCGTCAGCCCGTCGCAGAAAGCACAGGTGCAGCACATTCTGGATACCGCGGGAATCACCTGCTGGATCGACGACGAAGCGTTGATGGATACCGTCACCGGGCTGTCCGGTTCGGGGCCGGCCTATTTCTTTGCGCTGGTCGAGGCGCTGGAGGCCGCCGCGGTTGCCCAGGGACTGCCACGCGAGACCGCACGCGTACTCGCCGCGCAGACTTGTCTCGGTGCCGGCCGCATGCTGGTGGAGGGTGGCGAAGATCCCGCCCTGCTGCGTCAACGCGTTACCTCGCCGAACGGCACCACCCAGGCAGCGCTGGAAAGCTTCACAGCCGACGGCCTGACCCGTATCGTCGCCCATGCCGTGGCTGCCGCTACTCAGCGCGGCGTAGAACTGGCCAGCACATTAGATTGACTGGGACGGCAACGGGCGTGAGGTGACATAAAATTTTTGAGCCTGGCGATTCCTTTGGCGTAAGTACGCGCATCGATCACGTTTCGATAGAGGCTTATTCGAGGTACACCTTAATGACAAAAGCCCCAGCGATCAGCTGGGGCTTTTGTTCTCCCTGGCTACAGAAGTAGGGCGCCGGTCAGCTCAGTTTGTAGGAACTGGCACCGGTTCCCGCGAGATTGCCGCCATCAACGATGAGATACTCCGGCCTGATTGGTTTTTTCTCGAAAAAGTTCTGCAGAATCTCGAGCGTGCCGGCGGCGTATCTGGCCTGGGCAGACAGCGAGGTGCCCGAGACATGCGGCGTCATGCCCTGATTTGGCATGCGGCGCCATGGATGATCGATCGGGGCAGGCTGCGGATCCCAGACATCGCCGGCGTAGCCAGCCAGTTTTCCGGATTCGAGTGCGCGTACCACGGCATCGCGATCGCACAGTGCTCCACGTGCGGTGTTGATCAGGTAAGCGCCACGTTTGACGTGTCCGAACATCTTGTCGTCGAACATGCCCCGGGTCGACGGGTAGAGCGGGGTCTGCAGGTTGATCACATCGCAGGCCTCGACCAGGGATTCCGGCGTCTCGTGAAAAGTCGCGTTCAGTTCTTTCTCGATCTCCGGCGACAGGCGATGCGGGTCGTAATAGTGCAGGTGCACGTCGAACGGCTTCAAGCGGCGCAGCACGGCAAGACCGATGCGGCCTGCGGCAATCGTGCCGAAGTGCATGCCTTCGAGATCGTAGCTGCGGCTGACGCAATCAGCGATGTTCCAGCCGCCGTTGTTGGCGATCTGGTGCGATGGAAGATAGTTGCGTACCAGTGAAAGCACCATCATTACCACGTGCTCCGCCACGCTGATGCTGTTGGAGAATGTCACTTCGGCAACGGTTACACCATGCTCGGACGCTGCTTTCAGATCCACGTGATCCGAACCGATGCCGGCGGTCAGCGCGAGCTTGAGGTTTTTCGCCTTGCCGATGCGTTCGGCGGTGAGATAGGCGGGCCAGAACGGCTGAGAGATCACCATATCGGCAGTCGGCAGATGCTTGTCCAATACGGAGTCGGCGCCTTCCTTGTCGCTGGTGACGATCAATTCGTGCCCATTGGTTTCGAGATATTTGCGCAGGGCCCAGCTCACCAGAAACGCAGCCGATCAGTTCGCCTGGTTTGAAGCCTAGCTCGCCGCTGGGCGAGGGCACAGTCTGCCCGTTCGGGTAGCCTTTGATCGTGGGGATAGTGTCGCGTGCGTAGGTCGGGGGGTAGCCGGTTACGGGATCAGGATAGAGGACGCAAAGAACCTTGGCCATGAAGCACTCCAATCGTGGGAATGTGACTCGTCGTCACGTGGTCTGCCCAGTCTGGACTGCAGGGTCTTGCGCCATCCAATCGTTTATGGATATCCGTTGATAAGCACGGCTTATATAGGGCGTGTCATCACTTACCAACTGGCTCGCGTTGTTTCGTTGTGGGTGTCAGGTGGTGGGCGTGGGTTACACCTTTCTCGGTGCGCAGCGTCTGACTGGCGGTCAGGCCAAGCCGCGCACCGAGAAAGGTGCAAGCGCTGCCGCATGGCGGCCACAACGAAACAACCCTAGGGGCCGGGTCTGTTTGCCCACAGGCCGGCGTCATCGCTCAGTCGTGTACGGACGTACACTTCTTCCCTCTTCCTTAGCCTGCGCGCAAACAGCTCCCGGCGCGGGCCGCTTGGTAAGTGATGACACGCCCTAGTCCGGCCTCGGTGTCGCTGCGGCAAGGACGCTGTCGAGCTTGCGCTGCAGATCAAGTTTCGGTGTCAGATCCCATGCAGCGCAGACCACGGCAGGCGGCGTTTCCTGACGCAGACGCAACAGGCTCATCTCTGAAAACTGCTGCGGTTCGATCGGGCGAATACTGATGCCGCTGGCGAGAAAATATTCCGGTAGTGCGCTGACTGGCGCGATGCTGCATACCTCGCCATTGCGTACCTCTTCATAGAGCACGCTCAAGGTGTTGGTCTCGACGACGACGTTTGGCGTGACGCCTGCAAGCTGGAATGCCGAGTCGACAATCTTTCGATTCTGCATTTCATGGTTGAACAGGCACAGCGGCATGCGCGCTGCCTCGGCCCAGCTGTAGGACGATTTTGTCGGCAGACCGGCATGGTCGCTGGACAACAGCACGAAGCGCTCGGAATACAGCACCATGTTTTCGAACATGCTTTCGTCGCAGCCATCTGCGTAGGCCAGACCCAGGTGCAGTTCCTTGCTTTTGACCCGATGAAGAATGTCGCGCGTGCTCAGCGAAAAGACTTCGAGCGTGAGCTTGGGTATGGCACGACGATACTCACCGGCTAGCATCGACACCGCACGCAACGCGGAGGGAACTGTGCCGATAGCCAGATGACCGCCGGCGATCGATTGCGCCAGCGCGGCCTCCTGGCGCAGGCCTTCCAGCGACGCGATGGTTTGTTTGGCCCATACCAGCACGCGCTCGCCTTCGGGCGTAAAGCCCTGGAACCGTCGATCCCTGAGAATGATTGTAATACCCAGCTCTCGCTCGAGCTGGCGAATGCCTGCCGACAGCGCGGGCTGCGATACCCAGCAACTTTCGGCGGCGTGCGCGAAGTGTTTATGCTCGGCAAGCGCCACGAGATAGTGCAGTTGCCTGACAAACATGTCTGTCCTCGTCATTCGATTTGGATGTTGTATCCAGCCGACCCATCTTAAATGTTTTGTGATGTCGCTCCGAATGCCAACGCATTATTTGTGACTGGGCCGAGCCGATGTATCGGTGCGACCAGGCTGCAAGCAAGTTTCCATGGATGATCCATCTAGGTCTGGAGAGAGCAAAAGTTGAACTTCACTCGCAATTCGCTTGACCGCCTTCGGCAACATTCTTTGCACATTGTGCTTTAGTGTTGACGGCGCCCCGCCACCAAACCAATCATGTACTGCATGCCACGTAGTTGGTCAGGGTAGTTACAGCGCACTAGCATCGGCGCTGCTTTCCCCACACCAACTCCCGATCATGTTATCCGGCGAACGGCCTAGCGCTGTAGCGATCGAACGAAGGAAACGTTGCATGCCAACGCCAGGTGACTTGCTGTTTGTCCCGCTGCCTTCGCGGCAGCAGGCGAGGGTGTCCACGCAGCGTATCTTCAGCCGACGCCAGTGGCTGCATTTGGTTGGCCTGTACGGTTTCATTGCCGTACTCCATCTCCTGGGATGGGGGCTGTATCTGCACTATTCCGTGCATTTTCCGGCTCTGGTTGGCCTCGGTTTCGTTGCCTATATGTTGGGGTTGCGGCATGCCTTCGACGCCGACCATATTGCCGCTATCGACGATACCGTGCGTTACATGCTGCAGAAGGGTAAGCAGCCGCTCGGCATCGGGTTCTTTTTCTCGCTGGGTCATTCAACCATCGTGCTCTCGCTGGCGGTGGCGATCATATTTGCCGCATCGACGATCAAGCACGGGCTACCCCAGTTGCAACATGTCGGCGGCGTACTGGGTGCCGGGGTTTCCGGAGTGTTCCTGTGGATCATCGGCATCCTCAACCTGTTCGTCCTGCTCGACATCCTCAAGCTCTGGCAAAAGGCCAAAGCAAGGAGGCATAGTCATGTGCATCTGGATGAGTTGTTGATGCAGCGGGGGTTGATCAACCGGCTGTTCGGCGGCCGTCTGCAGAAACTCATTCAGCACAGCTGGCAGATGTATCCGCTCGGATTGCTGTTCGGCCTGGGCTTCGATACCGCCTCAGAGGTCGGGCTGCTGGCGATGACGGCAGGTGCCTCTGCCGGCAATCTGCCGATCGCCGGTGTGCTGTCGCTGCCGATCCTGTTTGCTGCCGGCATGACGGCGATGGATACCACCGACGGTGTATTGATGGTCAAAGCCTATCACTGGGCCTTCGTGAATCCGATGCGAAAAATTTTCTACAACATCACAACGACGTCGCTGTCGATTGCGGTGGCCCTGATCATCGGCACGATTGAGCTGCTACAGGTGCTGGCGACGATGTTGCATCTGGACAATCCTGTTTTCAACTTCATCGGCACACTGGATTTCGGTGTGTTTGGTTATGTGATTGTCGCGATCTTTCTGCTCACCTGGATGGTTTCGTTCGGCGTATGGAAGTTCCGCCGCATGGATCAGCGCTGTGTCGGATACGACTCTGTCCACGTGCATCAGCATACCCATGCGAGTGGCACTACTCATACGCACCAGCATCTGCATTGAAGCAATCCGAGTGAGTCAACGTGCAATGGCTGAGTTCCTGCTGGATCAACCCACTTTTTGAGTGACACACACATCATGGCGGTGCCTTTGATGGTGTCCGGTGAAGTCAAAGCTTCCGTTGACGCAACGGTGGCACGAGAACCTTTGCGCAAAGAAAAGTACCAATCCCCAGAAGCGCAATAACGCCCCCCATAGGTCTTGGGGTTCCATCTGCAAAAAAGCCGACGAGTGCGGATCCGACAACGCCGGTGCCGTATTGGATCGCGCCGACCAGCGCCGACACCGCCCCGGCACGTGCCGGAAAAAGACTCAGTGCACCGGCAATCGAGTTGGCGACGATGAAGCCCGTCGCGGAGATGAATAAAAACAGCGGGATGACCAGCCCGAACAGACCGCCCCAATCTGTCCACGCATTCACCGTCAGCAACACACCGGCAAGCGCGGCGCCTAAGCTGCCCGCCCGCATCAGCGCATCACTGCCGAAGCGCTTGACCAGCTTTGCATTGATCAGGTTTGAGACCATGACGCCGACGACACCAACCCCAAACAGCAGGCCATAAAATCGAGGCTGCACGTGGTGATAGCTGATGTAGGCAAACGGGCTACCTGCGATATAAGCAAATGTGCCGCCGTAGAAAAAGCCGCCAGTGCCCGCGTATCCGAGTAGTCGGCGATGACGGAGGAGTTCGCCATAGCGTCTGAACGCTCGCTTAAGTGGTTCGGGATTACGACGGTTTGGGGGCAGCGTTTCGGGGAGAACGAAAAGGGCTGCCAATGTGGTCAGGCCAACGCCCACGAGCGTCCAGAAAATGGCGTGCCAGGAGAACCAATGCAGGATCTCACCGCCAAGGCTCGGCCCTAGCAGAGGCGCAATCGCCATCACCATCATCAAGGTGGACATCATTTGCGCCGCCCGGTAACCCTCATAAAGATCACGCACCATCGCGCGGGCGAGTACCACGCTGGCGCATGCCCCCACGGCCTGTAGCGCACGCCAACTGATCATCATCGCCACGCTTGTCGACATCGCGCAGCCAGCCGAGCAGATGACAAAAAGCACCAGCCCGATGGCGACCGGCCAACGGCGGCCGTACCGATCGCTAACGGGACCCCACACGAGTTGGCCAAAACTGAAGCCGATGAGGTAACCGGAGATCGTAAGCTCGATGGCGCCCTTGTCGGCATGCAATGCTTCCCTCATCACTGGCATGGCAGGCAGATAGAGGTCCGTTGAGATCGAGGCAAAGGCCATCAGCGTGCTGAGAATCGCCAGGATCCTCAGGCTGTGGTTCGCGGCCTCTTGCCGCAACGGTGTAGTCTCGTTGAGCGAGTTCCCGTACTCGGTCGGATCATGGGCGGATACGCTGAGCGATCTACAAGGCTGAGCTTTGTGGTTCATGTCTCGAGTTCGTCAGGTAAGCAGACGGCGATTCATCCAGAGCTGCACCGTCGGAGACATGCTGAGCGCTGGATAGGTCGTGTATGAAGTTGCTTTGCACCCTGTTCAACGCGATGGCGGTCAGCGGGCTGTGTAGCCGCCGTCGACTGTCAGGGCATGGCCGATCACGAAACTCGCACCGGGACTGCAAAGCCACAGCACGGCAGAGGCGATCTCGTCAGGGCGGCCGAGTCGACCGATCGGCTGATCTTTCATCAGCTCTTTCATCGCTTCCGGCTGGCTGGCCAACATGCCGGATACCATCGGGGTGTCGACGATGCCGGGGCATACGGCATTGATGCGGATCCCGCGCGCGGCGTATTCAAGGGCCGCGCTTTTGGTTAGTCCGATCACACCGTGCTTCGAGGCGTGATAGGTATCGCGGCCGGGCAGGCCGACCAAGCCGCCAAGTGACGAACAGTTGACGATGGCGCCATTGCCCTGCTTCCGCATTTGGCGCAGTTCGTATTTCATGCAGTTCCATACACCGCGAAGGTTGAGCGC
Source organism: Rhodanobacter sp. MP1X3 (assembly GCF_014207165.1). Lineage (NCBI taxonomy): Bacteria > Pseudomonadati > Pseudomonadota > Gammaproteobacteria > Lysobacterales > Rhodanobacteraceae > Rhodanobacter > Rhodanobacter sp. MP1X3. The sequence goes on from NZ_JACHCO010000013.1 coordinate 23,728, forward strand.
GATGACGCGATCAAAGTCTTCGCCTTCGGCATCAGCCGTTTCTACATGCGGTGCCTGGATGCCGGCGTTGTTGTAGGCCGCATCCAGTCGCCCGAACTTTGCGACTACCGTGTCGACCATAGCTTCGACTTGCCTCTCGTCAGCGACGTCGCAGCCCACAGCAAGTACGCGGTGACCTGCTGCCGCCAGTTCGGTTGCTGCGGCGTTAGCCGCCGCCTTGTTCACATCGGCGAGCACGACGATGGCGCCAGCCGCCGCAAACGCCTGCACGGTCGCCAAACCCATGCCGGACGCGGCGCCGGTGACCAAGGCAACTTTGCCTTCAAACGAACCCTTCATCTTGTTTCTCCGCGATTGGGAACACATCGGATGAAAGATTAGGGGCCGCGAGGTCATCGATAAATATCAATAAACCGAAAGCTGCTATGAGAAGAATTCATGAGTGCGCAAAAGAAGGGCATCCATGGTCAGTGAGCCGGGCCATCGATTACCGCGATCGCGCAACACATCAGACTCTGGCTTTCGAGGGAGACGTTGGTCGCGCCGAGCAGGCTTCTCTGCGGACTCGGAGCGAGATGCTGGTGCGAGGCGCCCCGATCAGCCAGCGGGCAACACTGATCGGTTGAGTGCTCACTTTCCCATGGTATTGCGTCCCGTTTTTGCCGCCGTTTTGGCACCCATCCGACGTAGCGTCACTTTGTCGTCCTCGTCGATCTCGGGTTGTAAATCGATGTCCGGAGGAGGGTTCGGATAGCTCTTTCGTCCACCGATCACTTTGATCCATTTGCTGCAAAACTTATCGTAGACGTCCCACGGCAAGCCATCGGATTCCACCAGTGCGCGTTCTGCGCGTAGTGCGATCTGGTGAGCATCGCGATACGGAAATCCCAGCGTATGTTCAAACAACATCTCGACGACTTCGTGCATTACGATGAACCGGTCGATGTCGTAGATCTTGCCTCGATGTTTCAGTTGAGGCGGTAGCTCGTGGTCAATGTAGATCGTGTCGCCTTTTTTGTTGCACGAGCCCACATAGGGCACGTCATAAAGGCGCACCACTTTGACGCGGCTAAGCATGGTTTCGGCGGCTTCGTCGAGGATACGGCTATTGACCAGCCACTCCCCAGGTTTTGGTCGATGTCCCCAGCTCATGCGATGCACTCCACGAGGGCCACTGGCGTGGCGTTGGACACGATATAGCAGATATCAGCACTGGGCGTCGTGAGGTCGAGCCAGTGTGAGCAAGGGCGTGACTGCGGCCACGGTCGCACGGACTGGTCAGTTTTTTGCGTGGTGCCGTTCTGCTGTAGACGGATACTCTATTCAGGATGCATCGACGTGATTGAACAGCGCGTTTTGCCATGCGAGATGAAGTCGCAGCATCCGCAGTCCGCCATAAAAGAGGTATCGTTGGCTGCGGGCTCACAATGAGCGCAGCGATCTCCAAGCCATCCACATAAGAAAATAATGAGCTCAGCGAAAAGCTTCGTCGACGCGCGTGATCTGCTCTGGCGTCACCGCACCGACTACGACCGGGCCTATGCCGAATTCCGCTGGCCGGTGCTCGGCGATTTCAACTGGGCGCTTGATTACTTCGACGTCATTGCAGTCGCTAATGAAAACACGGCGCTGTGGATCGTCGATCTCCCGGAGCACGAGGGGCGGCGTTTTTCGTACGCGCAGATGTCCGAACGATCGGCGCGCATGGCCAACTATCTGCGAGGGCTAGGCGTCAGGCGCGGTAACCGTCTCTTGCTGATGCTGGGTAACCAGGTCGAGCTCTGGGATGTGATGCTGGCAGCGATGAAGCTCGGTGCCATCGTGTTGCCGGCTTCCACGCAGCTTTCCACGGATGACGTGCGCGATCGCGTGAGTGTCGGAGCGGTGGATTTTGTCGTGGTGAGCAGTGCTGAGACGCAAAAGTTCGAAGCGCTCGATCCGAAGCTGACGCGGATATCGGTCGGCGAGCCGCGTCATGGCTGGATCGATTTGAGCGATGGCTACGTATCGTCGCCCGACTTCATTCCCGATGCACCGACTCGTGCCACAGATCCGATGCTGCTGTACTTCACCTCGGGCACCACGTCCAAGCCGAAGCTGGTCGAACATACGCATCAGAGTTATCCCGTCGGACATCTCTCGACGATGTACTGGATCGGATTGCAACCGGGCGATATCCATTGGAACATCAGTTCTCCCGGCTGGGCCAAGCACGCTTGGAGCTGTTTCTTTGCGCCATGGAACGCGCTGGCCTGCGTCTTCGTGTTCAACTTTCCACGCTTCGTGCCGAAGGATGTACTGGAGGTCCTGGTGAGCTGCAAGGTCTCCACTTTGTGCGCGCCGCCGACAGTCTGGCGCATGCTCGTGCAAGAGCCGCTGGTGGCGTATCAAGTCACGCTTCGCGAAATCGTCGGTGCCGGAGAGCCACTGAATGCGGAGATCATCGAGCGGGTTCGGCACGCGTGGGGAATCACCATACGCGACGGCTTCGGCCAAACCGAAACCACCTGCGTGATCGGCAATTCGCCGGGGCAACCGCTTATACCCGGATCCATGGGGCGCCCGTTGCCGGGTTATCGCGTCGAACTGGTCGATGCTGACGAGCAGCCAGGCGAAGAGGGTGAAATCGCACTACCACTGGAAGCGCGTGCGCTCGGCCTGATGACCGGTTACGCCAACGACGTCGACGCTACTGCGTATGCTATGCGCCATGGCTACTATCACACGTCCGATATCGCGATGCGCCGCAACGACGGTCACTACGTTTACGTCGGACGCGCCGACGATGTGTTCAAATCATCCGATTACCGACTCAGCCCGTTCGAACTCGAAAGCATTCTGATCGAACATGAAGCCATCGCCGAAGCCGCCGTTGTGCCAAGCGCTGATGCGCTGCGGCTCTCGGTGCCGAAAGCCTATGTCACCCTGCGACAGGGCTTCGAAGCCGGACCGGAACTGGCGCGCAGCGTCTTTCGTTTTTCGCGCGAAAAACTCGCACCGTACAAACGCATCCGCCGACTGCAATTCAGCGAACTACCCAAGACGATTTCCGGAAAAATCCGACGCGTCGAACTACGTCAGCAAGAGTTGACGCGCACTGCCGATCCCACACGACTTCCCGGCGAATACTGGGAAGAGGATTTCCCCGACTTGCGTTGAGGCTATCCGAACCGCTATCCACCGATCACGCGTTTGCTTGGCGTAAAACTAAACGGCTCGCATCGTTGCTATGCCGCTCTCCTGGCAGGAATCGAATCCGCATGCCATTGCTGGGAAGCCATAGGGCGCATTTGCAAATCATGTTCCCCCCGAACTTTCTTGCCGGCTCGCTATTCTCGTTTTTCGGGTTGAATCATGACGCCAACAACAGAGCCCGAAACTCGGTTGATTGCCAGCAAACGGATGTGAACCTTGTCGCCCAAGACGGGTCCTTTCGAGCCATAAGGACGCGGAACCACGACGTCGACATGGCAATCAAGCCGAGCGAGCCATCCATTTTGAGTTGCCGAAGCTAGAACACCCATGTGGATCTGGCCTGACGCCAACTCTTTCGGCAGTTCCTGTTTGATGACTTACACCGTTTAGTTTGAGCTGTTGATGGCCCAGTATGACGAGAATTCGGCCTTACAACGGCTTTGCGCGAATAATTTGCATGAATAGAAGCGCTGGCCAATATAAACGCCACCTGGGAGGTGGCGTTGCTTTGATCATCAGGTATCTCTTCAGTCGCGATGAGCCCGTGACTTCCCAAGCGGTTTCATTTCTACATATGCGCCATGCGCCTAGGCCATCCGCTGCCAGCCTATTTGTTATTGCTGGCCGATCGCTTGCGCTGAGTCCTCTTCATCGGGTCTTGATGTGCCTGACGCCTATGCTATCGACCAAGAGTTTCACCGAGGATGACGCCATGAGCGATAAAGACGATCCGAGCAAGGTCAACCAAAGCAATCCCAAGGGAGGCGATAAGGGTGCCGCGGGTGTCGGTGGTGAAGTTGGCGGGGAAGGGAACGATCCGGGCGCGGGCTCCGGTGGCAGCGGCGGCGACGACAGTACGCGGACCGCGGGACGTGACACGGATGGCAAGCCGAAACGCCCTTAACGCGATTACCCATCGGCCTAACGCTGCAAGGATTGCCATCCCGATCACGCTTCGCGCGTAGGGGACTGAACACCAACTGCAAGGCGCTGCTCGACAAGCTCAATAGCAACGCCAAGGACGGTCTGATCAACGCCGAACGGGCTTGACTGGAGTTCCACAATAAGAATGGCGATTTCGAAGCCTCTCTTTATGGATGATCGGCGATACATTGGAATCGACAGAAGTCTCGGCCATGCGTCGGGTTTTCTTGTGTCTGGACGCTGGCAGCCTGTACCAAGGTAGTATCAAGGCCGAGCGAATACCGCACGGCTCGAAGTCTACGTGCTGGAACGATTGGCGCTAGACTCAAATTGTATGAAGCATGGAGCGCATATTTATGCATAGCCAAAGCATGGCCAAGCCAAAGGACACGTCGCCGAGCTGTGAACTATCCAGCCGCGTCCTCAGGGGCTCACTAGCGGCTCCCTTCATCAATACGCTGACGACACGTCGAGTCCCTCAGTGGCTCAGGCGGTCAGACCGTGAAACTGTGCTATCGGTCGATGACCAGCCCTACACGCTCTGGGACGATGGTGGCCGAACACTTTCTATAGAGGCAGGAATCCCATGCTCAACCGCATGACTGCAGTGCTGCTCTTTTCTCTGACCCTGATCACTTCCGGATGTGGCGCATCAACGATGAAAACTCCCGACATCAAGCAAAACCCAAACCCGAAGATGCGCTACGAAATCACCATGACAGTTGATGGTGCGCCGGAACCGTTCGATTCGATCAATGGCTATGTCGTGTATGAGGTTGTGAACGATGCTTGCGTGCCGCTTCAACCGGGCAGTGGCGCGCGCTTGGCGCCCGAAAAGAGCTTGCCCCTTGAGTTCACTCGCCAAGGCAATGTCTTCAAGGGCGCCTTTTACGCAGACCAACTCCAAGACGAAGATTACTTTGGGTTGGGGGTGTGTCACTGGGGCATCGCGTCGGCAGGCGCGAACCCGAAAGTCCATAACTACAGCTTCGATTTGGGCATCACGACCGATGCAATCCGTGCTGGGAAATCGGAAGTCATCTACTTCACCAAGAAAGCCTTTTTAGAGGCAGCATCGCATGGTGGGGACCACGACGGCGGCACGGTTCGCACGGACTATGTTGCACAGCACCCTCAAGAGTTCTTCTCGATAACGATTGAGGCAAGGGAGGGTGTCAAATGACTCTTCGATCCACAGATTACGCCGCGTTGGCGCAAGACTCCTACAAAGACCCCATCCTCAACAAAACAGTTCCGATCAATGGCGTTGATTACAGAGCCATTGCGTTTGCAAATGATCCGCGAACGGGCTTTCAGGCCACGGCGTACGAACACATCAACTCCAATGGCTCTCATGAGGTCGTCTTTGCTTATCGGGGAACCGAGTTCAACAGGGAGCCAGTGCAGGACGGTGCGACCGACGCTGGCATGGTGGTCAGTGCCGTCAACGCTCAAGCGCCGGAGTCAGAGGCGTTCACAAAAAGCGTGATGGCCAAAGCGAACACTGAGGCCGAAAAAAACCACTATGCCGTGGATTTCAAAGTGACGGGTCACTCCCTGGGTGGAACTCTTGCAGAAATTAACGCATATAAATTTGGCCTGCACGGCGAAACGTTTAATGCCTATGGTGCCGCTGGTCTTGCGATGGGCATCCCTTCTGGCGGGAATCAAGTCATTGACAATGTCAAAGCAACGGATGTTGTGAGTGCAGGAAGTCCGCATTTTGGCCAAGTTAGGACCTTTGCGACCCAGCAGGACATCGATCACCTTCATCAAGCGGGCTACAACAACGACAGCAGCATCTTGAGTCCGCGTAATCTGGTCGGCGAAGTGAAACGGGATGGTGGTGGTGCGCACGGCATCGCCAACTTTGCACCTGATCAAAATGGTCAGACGATCATGACAGCCAGCAATCAAGCGCTGGCTCATAACAATGAGGGCGCAATATCCCGATATCGTAATGACGTCCGCGATGTGCGGGTGGGTATCTCGATGGCCACGGGCGGGGAGGAAGCCGTTCTTGCGGTTGATGGCGCCATTGCCGCAGGGCATAGTCTTTCCAAAGCATCAGCGGCGGCGGAGAAGTCATCGGTTCGAGCTTACGAAGCTACCCGCGAAACAGTGGTGCATGAGGCGCACGTCGTCCACGACAAGGCAGTTGAAGGGTTACATGCAACCGAGCATGCAGCTCAATACGTAGGCCACGAGGCGCACCAGGGTTACGATTACGCTAGGGAGAAGACAATGCAGGCAGCGCACGCGACCGAGCACGCAGCGCAATACGTCGGGCATGAAACGGTCAAGGGCTACAACGCCACCGTCGATGCCACCTCACGCGGCATTGAGGCGACCATGCATGCCGGACACCAAGCCTACGACGCCACGGTCAATGCGACGTCGCATGGGATTGAGGCAACCGTAGATGGGGCCAAGGCCGTGGGGCATTTTGGTGAGCGTGTCTACGGTGCCACGGTCGATGCAACTTCCCGCGGGATGGAAGACGTTACGAATTTCGCCAAGGCGCATCCGATCCATCTCGACCATCCCTCGCATCCCGACAACAAGCTGTTTCAGCAAGCGCATGACGGCGTAAAGAAGCTCGATGCTGAGCACGGCCGCGCGTCGGACCATCACAGTGCGAATCTGGCAGGGGCATTAACTGTCGAGGCGAAGTCGCAAGGTTTGAAGCGAATCGATATGGTGGCATTGAGCGATGACGGCTCGAAGGCATTTGCTGCCGAGAAAGTCATCCCTGGCGCGTTCAAGAACGTTGCCGGTGTCGAGACGGCCCATGCGGTAAATCTGCCCATCGAACAAAGCACGCAGCAGATGGCGCATGTTAATCAAGCCTTGCAGCAACAGACACAAGCGCAGTCACAACAGCAAGCAGCGCCAGTGAACCCGCAACAAGCCAATCCGACGATAACGCGATAAAGGTTATTTGCGACGTTACGTGCGGGCTACAGCAAGAAAAGCGCGGAGGTTCGCGGGGCGGAGCTATTAAGGAATCGTAAGGTTTCTGACGCCGTCGACCGGGCAATCGCAAACAGGCGCGAAAACTACAGATGGAAGCGGAAGGCGTACCAGTGCAACCAACACCTGCCCCGAACGTATTAGCATTCTCCCATCCCGCCCTATTGAGCAAGGATTGCCGTGATGCCGAATCTTCCGCCGCCGCCCGTCCCGCAGAAACTACAGGAGATGCTGAAGGACTATCCCGAATTGATCCAAGAGCTTCAGGACACCTTGGACAGTTATGTGAAGAAACCGAATCCATTACAGCCGTTTGATGGCGCTATATGGCTTCTTGAAGACACGCTTTCATCTTTCATCTCCGAAGCCCGCGACGAACTCAAAGCCGCCGAGGCGGGCGCTGATGCGCAGGCGATTTCACAAGCCGAAACTAAAAAGTTGCTGATGTTCCGTGCACGCTCAGGCTCGGCTGGCGGAGGGTTGCTCGATCTAAACGAGTTAAAAGTTTACTTCGATGCGAACAGTAGGGCTTTCGAATGAACACGCCCAGAGACCATCTCGATCCAGAAGCGCATGCGCGTCTCTTTGCCAGTGAGGTTGTGCCGGGAAGCGGCTTGAATGACGCACTTTCCCACGAAAGACCGAAAGCCATCATCCTGGGAGGACAGCCAGGATCGGGTAAGCGCCGGCACGCCCCAGTTTCTCCCGATCGATCGATCGGCTGGGCTCTTCTGCTTCCCTGCCATGATCTGCTCGGGAAGCACCAATCCAACTGTGCCAATGCCCGCCTGATACGCTCGAATAATAAACTCGACGTTCTTATCGTTTACCAGACCTGTGCGAATAACCTTGACCTTGGCGCTACGCAGTTCCGCGATCAACGCAGCTTGCTGCTCCGCGGTTAGTTGGTCTGGGCCCACCACGTTCACACCGACAACAACGTTGCTTGCTCCCAGAGCATTCGCAATACCAAGCGCGAAAAGCAGGATGCAAGCTGTAACCCCGAACTGTTTGCTTCGCATGAGACCTCCAGGACACAACGTAACCTATCAGACGAAGGGACAATTTCAGCGACTGGCTCAATACCATCCAGCATCAGATCGCCCCGGCTAATACGAAGCCGGGAGGGGGACAACCGCCACGGGCAACCCGGTGGGCGAGCGACCAGTGATCGCCTTTACCGCGCCTCCTTGTAACCATTGCGCAATCATTACTTCGGTGCAGCGTGCCGCTGTTACTGCAGTGGAAGCACGCGCAGCGACTTCACGTACATATGATGTCCTTCCGGGTGATCGGGAATCTTGCCTGCATAATCCATCAGCGCGGTGGAAAAGCGAATATCGGTTGCCGCATGAATGGAATTGCCGGTACGAATCGCCGCGACGGGCTCTCCATCCACGACATAAACCACATCACTCGGCGTCCAAAGTACGCCAAGGATGTGATAGCTCCGGAAGAAGTCTTCGCTGAAGCGGCTGTCGAAGCCAACCGCATGGGCTTTGTCGTCTTTCTCCGTAGCCCAGTTATTGTTGTTATGCAGCGTCATGCGGTTGATGTTGGGGAAATGTAACTCTGCAATATCGATCTCGAAGTGGTCCTTGGTGACCAACCAGAACGCGTTGTTCAACCCATCGATATCGGCGGGCTTGATCTCCGCTTCGAAGTAGCCGAATTTATAATGCTGTTTGCTGATAATAAAGCCGGTAGACCATTTGGCCTTGCAGTTGGTGGCCACACGCGTACGCAGTTGCAATCCGCCGGGCGCTGCTATGACATTTTCCGGACGGCGGCAGGACTTCATATTCGAGGTATCCTCGGACTGGAACTGCCAATCGTCGGCTAGTTTTTGTGAATCGTTAAAGTTCGTTGCATAAACTGGCTGAATTTTACCGGAGCGGTAAAACGCCACCGCTTTCCGATCGGCTTCTGTTACGGGCCGCCGCACACCCCATGGCTGATCGGGATTGCCCCAAGTTAGTTTCTTCAGTTTTGCCTGTTGAGCAAACGATGGAATTCCCAGCATTGCACCGGCGGCAAAACAGAATGCGGCGAGAAGCGCGCGACGAAGAAGTTTCAGCGACTTCATTGCGTAATTCCCCTTTCAAAGGAGGAGTACTTCTCGGATGCGCTCATTTTAGTGGGTTCTCCAATACCGCCTTGGCATCCGGGAGCAGAGCTCCGCTGGGATCTATCAATCCACTGATGGCTCGAATCCCTGTAGCTGTGCGAACGCGATCCTGCTCACTCGACGTCCCCCCAGCTTCAGTAGCGGTCGGCTCTAGAATCCGGTGGTTACTTTATCGGTTTTGCTCGCGAGTTGTTTCGCGTACTCAGCGGGCGT
>NZ_JACHCO010000014.1:0-16570 GCF_014207165.1 Rhodanobacter sp. MP1X3
GATGGCGTCAAGACGGGTCGACTGCTCGAAACCGTCAGTGGGGGCCTGTCGGCCGAACTCCGTCATGGTTGGACGGCCAGCCTCGACGGTACCTACGCCCACGCCAGCCACGAAAACGATCGCGGCGTAAAAGCCCAGGTCGCGTTGGCGTTCTGATCGAAGATCGGCCGGCCGATTCCCAGCCTACTGCACGTCAGTAGTGCCCTCGCTTTCGGCAAGGGCACGAAGTCCACACCCAGAAAATGCTCAGCGCCTGGCTTGTGTGGCCATGCGTGCGGCTAAACCGACCAGCACGGTACCCATCAGCCAGCGTTGCACTAATAACCAGCCAGAACGGTGCGCGAAGAACGCGGCGATAGAACCGGCTGTCAGGGCTATCAAGGCATTCGTGGCTACGCTGATCCCGATCTGCACAAATCCGAGAGTGAGCGATTGCATCAGAACGCCGCCTTGGCCCGGGCTGATGAATTGGGGTAGCAGCGACAGATACAGAACCGCGATCTTGGGGTTCAACAGATTGGTAAGAAAGCCCATGGCAAACAGCTTGCTAGGTCGATCCAGCGGCAAGTCACGCACCTGGAAGGGCGAGTGCCCACCCGGCCTGACTGCTTGCCATGCAAGGTACAGAAGATACGCGGCACCGCCCAGTCTCAGTGCGTCATAAGCGTAAGGCACCGTCAGCAGCAAGGCGGTCACGCCAAACGCCGCGCATAGCATGTAGAACACAAAACCCAGAGCGACACCACCGAGGGAAATCAGGCCCGCCGCGGGACCTTGGGAGATTGATCGAGAGATCAGATAGAGCATGTTGGGCCCTGGCGTCAGCGCCAAGCCAAAGGCGACCAGAGCAAAAGCAAACACATTAGACCAGACAGGCATGGGCACATCCTCTTGTTGGCGGAAGTGCCCAGGCGCGCGGCATAGGTAGACTCGCATTTCACGACGGTAATCCGTCTCGAGGCGCCAGTAGTGCGAGTGGCGGTGAACATGACATACCGTCTCTTGGGTAGTCAAGACCGCGCTTTGAAACGGCGGTCGCACCCTTTGTGGAATCGATCTATGCCAGGCGCTCCAACTGCACTATGCCGTTCAATCAGATCGCACTGTGCGATCTCGGGTGCGTCCAGACTCAGATGCCGATAATCGACGATAAATGCCGCAGTGAAGTGAGCGTGTCATTGTCTTGATGCCCACGAAGCCTGCTCTCTGCACGAAACAGGGGAGGGAGCAGACATCTTGCCGCTGCTTGCTCTGCCAGCTAGTGTCGCTGCATTGCCAATGACGTGAGCGCATGAGCGACACACCTACCACTATCCTCGTCGCCGACGATCATCCGATGTTTCGCTCGGCGGTCGTGCACGCGTTGCACGCCGCCATGGACGGATGCAGCGTATTGGAGGCTTCCAGTCAGAGCACGCTCGAATCCTGCCTCGCCATAACGCCGGAGATCGATCTCGTGCTGCTGGACTTGACGATGCCCGGCGCCATCGGCTTTTCATCGCTGCTGTGGCTGCGTGCCGAGCGATCGGATTTGCCGGTGATCGTGATTTCTTCCTACGACCGGCCGCGTACTGTACGTCGCGCGCAGCAGTTCGGCGCGGCGGGCTTCGTGCCCAAGGCCGCGCCGGTGGAGGATCTGAACAAGGCTGTGCAGTGCGTGCTCGAGGGCGGACTGTGGTTCGAATCGACGCGCGCGGAGCGTAGCGAGCAGGATGCGGCGCTGGCAGCACGCTTTGCCAAGCTTACGCCGCAGCAATTTCGCGTACTGATGCTGATCGCGGAAGGGCTGCTCAACAAGCAGATCGCCGATCGGCTTGGTCTGGCCGAAAACACCGTGAAGATTCATGTGACAGCCGTGCTATCCAAGCTCGAATGCCGTTCACGTACGCAGGCGGCAGTGCTGGTGAAGTCGCTCGATCTGGAAGAGGGCGACGACGCCTCATGATGCGCGCGCCGGTTCGGTAAGCAGCAACTGCGTCATCATGGCGCGCAGGCGTGCCGGCGACAGCGGCAGATTCGTGGTGTGCACACCGGCTTGCAGCAGCGCATTCCGAAGCCCAGCTTCATCCTTGCCGAGAAAAGCGATAATCGGCGGCCTGTGACCGTCCTGCTCAAGCTGCAGCAACGCGAGGATGGGTTCCCATTGTCCATCCACCAGGATCAGATCCGGTGCAGCCAAGGATTCTGCCGTTGCCAGGGCTTCGTCGGCTTTCGTCCATTCCGACACTTTGCATTCCCAGCTTTGCAATAGCGCCGCTGCTTTCTGTCGCAAGTGAGCATTTTCCTGGATAAGCCAGATAGTGCGGTTTTTCAGCAGCGAATCGTCGCTGCCGTCATCGTGATCCGTGGGCGTTGCGAGCGCTGGCTGCGCAAGTTCGACCGAAATGCCGAACATGCTGCCTTGGCCCGGCCATGAACGGACCTGCAGCGTATGGCCGAGCAGATTCGCAATGCGTTCGACGATGGAAAGCCCCAAGCCTGCGCTGCGCTCATCCGCGTCGACGGTCGTATCGAGGCGCCGGAATTCCTGGAAAATGATGTCACGCCGATCTTCCGGTATGCCGATGCCGGTATCCCATACTTCGATGCGAAGCGTGCTTCCGTTGCGACGACAGCCGAGCAGGATGCGTCCATGCGGCGTGTAATGCAGCGCATTGGAGAGGAAATTTTGCACGGTCCGTTGCAACAGCACGGGATTGCTGCGTATCCATGCCGAGGTGTTGACGAACGACAGGCGCAATCCCTTGGCCTGCGTCAGGATGCCGAACTGGCCAGCCAGCTCCTGCAGCAGCGGCGATAACGCGAACGTTTTGAGATCCGGCGTGATGGCGCCCGCATCCAGCCGGGCAAGGTCGAGCATGCTCGTCAGCTGACTGTCCAGCGCCTGAAGCGAACGCTCGATGCGTTCCACCATCGCCGTCTCCGTGTCTGTTTTTTTCAACGAGCCGGCAAACAGTCTCGCGGCGTTCAACGGCTGTAGCAGATCGTGTACGGCAGCTGCGACATAACGGGTCTTGTTGCGGTTGGCCCGTTCGGCCTCCGCCTTGGCGGAGCGCAGATCCTGCGTGCTTTCCTCAATGCGGTGTTCGAGTGTATTGGTCAGCGTACGCAGTTCCCGCGCGGCTTCTCTATAGAGCGCGATGTCCGCATAGCTGGTGACGAAGCCGCCACCGGGCAGCGGCCTGCCGCGTATCTCCAGCAGACTGCCATCGGGGCGTTCGCGTTCGACCATATGCGGGCTGCCACGACGTAAATAATTCAAGCGACGCTGGATAGTTTCTTCCAGGTCGCCGGGCCCGAGCAGGCCGCGTTTGGCGTTGTAACGGAACAGTTCTTCCACCGGCTGGCCGGGCTTCAGCAGCGTCTCCGGATAACCGAGCAACTCGGTGTACCGAGCATTCCACGCAACGAGGCGAAGTTGCGCATCGATCACGCTGACGCCTTGCGGCAGGCGATCCAACATTTCAGGATGGCCAGCCATGGCTTGCAGCGCGGCATGCACCAGGCTGTCTTCCTCTGAGCGCAAGGCGCTGGCGTAATGCGAAATCAACCGCTCCAGATCGTGCCGACTGCGTTTATGCAACTGTGCCGTGCGTACACGTTGCTGCACAAACAGAGCAAGCAGGATAAGCAAGAGCCAGATGCTCAGCGTGAAAAATCCAGCGCGATAGGCAGCAGTCGTCGCAGGGTGCGCATCGCGCAGCAGGTGCAGCGTCCATTGTTGTGTCGGAAGCTGCATGGACTGCCAGACCACTTCATGCGGCATACCGGGACGATCGACCTGCACTAACCGCCCATTCGATCCGAGCTCGCTTGATAGACGAACCGCCGTAGGTGGCAACAGGTTGTTGCCGTATTGGCGGGTTTGCGCGAGCGTCGCTCTGGCGCTCGGATCGAGTGGCTGCAGCGGACGATATATCCATGCCCTCTGATTGCTGAGAAAGACGACGCCGTGCACATCGCTCAACAGCACAGTGTCGCCGCTGCTCACCCATTCCTGTTCCAGCGTATCGAGTGGAATCTTGATCACGATGACACCGACGCGTTGCCCTCGGTCGTCGCTCAGGGCTTCGGCAATGAAATACCCGGGCAGGTTGGTGGAGATACCGATGCCATAGAACGTGCCCCGGCCTTGCTGCATCGCTTCCTGGAAATAGGGGCGAAACGTGTAATCGAGGCCCACGTTGCTGGAAGGTGTATCCCAGTTGCTTGCCGCAATGGCGACGCCTCGGCGATCGATCAGCGTCAGTGTGGAGACGTGCGTGGCGCCGTTAGCCTGCGTCAGCTTTCGATTGAGCACGGCGATGTCTGCCGTGGAAGCAGGAGATGACAGGGCGTGACGCAATTCGGGATCGAGCGCCAGCACCGTAGGCAGCACGCGATAGCGATCCACCAGGCGTTGCAGAGCGAGGGCGCGGATCTGCAACTGATCCAAGGCCTGCACGGAAAGCTGCTCCAGCGCGCGTTGCCTCGCGTACCAAGCCGCCACCCAGGTGGTGGCAGCGATGGCGGCGACTAGCGCGGCGAGCAGTCCGATTTTGAGTGCTTTGGGGTGATGCCCAGGCATAGAAGTTCAACGTCGCCGGTCGCATGCATGAGCACATGCTAAGGCAGAAACCCCGCGCGTGCGGCGTCTAGCCGGAAAGTATTAGTCCCATGGTGTTATTCATCGCGATGCCAGTCAGCGGCATGCTGCGCCCCGGGGACAACCAAGAACACGTTGATGAATAGCGCGCCGATACTCGTGACCGTCGGCACCCGTCGTAGCCTGGGGAGAGTTCGATATGCAGAGAGCACGGTACAAAATCAATACATTGGCGTTTGCCCTGATGCTGGCATGCGCGCCGGCATGGGCCGCTACCGAATCCGGCACGCCGGACAGTCTGACGATGGACGGCATCACGCTGTACGGCACCATCGATATCGGAGTGGCCTATCAGAGCCATGGCAGTTCGTTCAGCGATGCCGCCGCCACTAACGTCAACAACTTCCTGATCAAGGCCAGCAACAAACCCAACACGTCGCTGGCTTCCAATGGCATGAGCATTTCCACCGTCGGCATCAAGGGTCGCGAGCCTTTGGGGGCAGGATGGTGGGGGGTGTTCCAATTGGACACCGGCTTTCTGCCTGCGTCGGGTACGCTGATCGACGGCCCGCGCTCGCTGGCCGTAAACAATGGCGTCCCCCTGGCGCAGCAGAAGTCATGGGGCGATTCGACGCGTGCGGGCCAGACGCTCAACGGCAGGGCGTTCCTTGGTGTCGAGTCGCCTGGCTACGGCACGCTCACCTTCGGTCGCCAGAGTACGCTGCTCAACGATGAGGTGTGCAAATACGATCCGTTGAGCTGTTCGCTGGCGTTTTCGTACGTCGGTTTCTTCGGCGCCACCGCCGGCACTGGCGATACCGAGGACCGTTTGCTCGACGGCACGCTGAAATACACGCTCTCGGAAGGGATGTTTCACGGCGGCGCGATGTATCAGTTCGGCAACGCCAGAGAGTTGTCCAGCTCCAGAGGTACCGCTTATCAGGTGGATATGGGGCTAGCGCAGGGGCCCTGGTCAGTCGATGCTGTGTTGGCGCACAAGAACGATGCCATTTCGGTGAGCACGCCATTGACTGCTGCGCAGGTTGAAGCGCTGACCACGCCGGGTTCGTCCACTTATGGTCTGCCAGTCGACCAGACGGTGCCAGGTACCGTATCGGACAATACGTCTTATACCTTCCTGGGCGAATACGATGCGGGCAGGGCGAAGTTCTTCGGCGCCTACGAGCACATTCGCTATGTCAATCCGTCCACGCCGCTACCGATCGGCAGTCAGACGATCGGCGGCTATTTCATCGTCACCAATAACGATGCGTTTCCGCGCCAAAAAATACTTAAGATCGCATGGGTGGGCATGCGCTACGCACTGACGCCTTCGCTCGATCTGTTCGGTGCGTATTACCGCGCCATGCAGAGCAGCTACGCGAAAGTCTCATGTTCGGATAGCAGCTCAGCGCAGTGCAGCGGGCATTACAACGCCTTGTCGCTGGTACTCGATCAACACTTTGGCAAGCACTTCGACGTGTACGGCGGCGTGCAATGGTCCAGGGTTTATGACGGCATGGGCAGCGGCTATTTGCAAACGGGTTCATTCGATCCGTCGATTGGTGTGCGCATTATTTTCTAATGCCGAACGTTGCCGTGGTGATGGTTTTATTCGGCAGCATTTTGTTCAACAACATTTTGTTTGAAATTAGGCAGGTAGTTCAATGGCTTCTGTACAAGGCACCGATATCGCGCGAGCGCGCAACACCGTCATCGCCGCGTTCCTGGGCTGGACACTGGACGCGTTCGACTTCTTCATTCTGATTTTTACATTTGATGAAGTCGCCAAGACGTTTGGTGTAAGCATCACCAGCATTACGCTGGCGATCACTTTGACGCTTGCCTCGCGTGCGGTGGGCGCCTTCGTGTTCGGCCGCATGGCGGACCGTTATGGCCGCAAACCGACCTTGATGCTGGTGATTGTTCTCTACTCGCTGTTCGAGTTCGTCAGTGGCCTGGCGTGGTCGTACGTGTCGTTCCTGGTGATCCGCACCTTGTTCGGCATCGCGATGGGCGGCGAGTGGGGCGTGGGCAGCTCACTGGTGATGGAGACGATCCCGAGTCGCTGGCGTGGTTGGGTCTCCGGCTTGCTGCAGGCGGGTTATCCGACCGGCTATTTCCTGGCCACACTGTTGTTCGGATTTTTCTATTCGCACCTCGGCTGGCGCGGCATGTTCTTTGTAGGAGCAGCGCCGGCATTGCTGGTGTTCTTCATCAACGCCAAGATCCACGAAAGTCCGGCGTTCGAGGCCATGAAGCAGCGACCCAAGGTTTCGTTGTTGCAGATCGTGAAGGCGAACGCAAAGCTGACGGTCTATGCGATCGCCATGATGACGGCCTTCAATTTCTTCTCGCACGGCACGCAGGACATCTACCCCAAGCTCTTTCTCGGCAAGCAGCTCGGCCTGCCGCACGCGACGCTCACGAATATCGTCTTGGTCTACAACGTCGCGGCGATCCTGGGCGGATTGTTCTTCGGCATGCTGAGCCAGAAGATCGGTCGGCGCCGCGCAATCATGCTGGCCTGTGTGATTGCGTTGCTGGCAGTGTATCCGTGGTCACACAGCAGGGATGTATACATGCTGTGTGCGGCGGCGTTCGTCATGCAGTTCGGCGTGCAGGGTGCATGGGGCGTGGTGCCGGCGCATCTCAATGAACTGTCGCCGGCGGAAATTCGCGGCACGTTCCCGGGCGTCGTTTATCAGCTTGGCAATTTCCTGGCGGCGATCAATCCCGTGCTGCAGGCGGAGATCGCGCAGCGACATGGGCAGGACTATGGTTACGCGTTGTTGGTGGTAGTGACCTCGGTTGCCGTGGCGCTGATTCTCTTGATGGCATTCGGTCCGGAGGCACGAGGTGTGGCTATGGCGAGCGGACGCGTGGATGACTCGTCCTTGCCGAAGGATGCCGCCGCGATCGGGAAATCGTATTGAGCCACTACGCTGTTATTCTGGCGAAACCCGCCATCCGGAAGACTCACGATAACTCTTCTTTATCGTGAGTAATTCAACGGGGCCTGCGGGAGGCGAATCCAAGATTCTGATTCATGACCAAGGGCATCACCCACGAGCAAGTGCTGCTCAGAACCGTGGCGCTTTGCCCATTCGATAAGACAAGCACGACATGGCGACATCGCACGAAGAATTGCAGCAGCATCTGATGTTCCGTCGGAAATTTTGGTGCCGAACCGGTGTGTGCCGGAAGTCAGGGTGACAAATAGCGGTGTCGCAGATGCTTGTTCCAAGCGTAGGCTAGGTGATCGATCTTTGGGGAACGGCCACATGATTTATCCTTCGCGTCCGTTGCTGGCTGTTGCCTTGACGACTGTGCTATTCGCTGCCAACGCAAGTCAGGCAAACGTCACGATTCCCTTCGACTTCTCGAAACACGCCATTGCCTTGAACGTGA
Organism: Rhodanobacter sp. MP1X3; assembly: GCF_014207165.1. Taxonomy (NCBI): domain Bacteria; kingdom Pseudomonadati; phylum Pseudomonadota; class Gammaproteobacteria; order Lysobacterales; family Rhodanobacteraceae; genus Rhodanobacter; species Rhodanobacter sp. MP1X3. The sequence continues at coordinate 7,997 of NZ_JACHCO010000014.1, forward strand.
TGGTCAAGGGAGTGCCGCTCTACGTTCTACTGGATACCGGCGTCGACCCTTCAGTCATCGACATCAAACGCGCCGATGCGCTCGCACTGCCGGTGGATCGCAAGACAAGTGGGCAGGCTGACGGTGAGGGTACGGGCAAGACGACTGTATTCCCGGCAACGATCAAGGACCTCGAGATCGGTGGTCACGCCTTCGGTGACGTGGAGACGCTGGCTGCGGACATGGGAACGCTTTCGAAAACCTATGGACGCACTGTCGATGCAGTCCTGGGTTACAGCTTCCTGAAGGACAAGGTTGTGCTGATCGACTATCCGGCGAGCACCGTCACGGTCTTCTCCGGCGCGAAGGAGGCCGAAACATTCGTCCGGCAGTGCAAAAAGCATTACGGCACGCCGCTACATTCATTTGCCGATGAGCAGATACCGGTGATTCCGGACTTCCATCTTGGCGATGCAAAGGTGCCAATTACGCTGGACACCGGCTCCAACCGAGGCATCGCGCTGTATCAAGCGGCGTTGAATGTGAAAGGCGTACGTAGCGCGCTGAAAGTCACGGGCAAGGCCCAAGGTGCTGGTGCGCGTGGCACTTTCACCAGTGATACCGCCACCTTGAACGTCCCGGTCGGCCTGGGACCCTTCCAGTTGCCGGCTGGCGAGACCGTTGTGATCATGTCGACCAAGGGTTCGACCGACTCGCGCATGGCGAACATTGGCAACATGACGTTCGCAGCAATGAAAGTGAAGCTCTTGCTCGACTACCCGGCAAAGCAGGTTTCTTTCTATGGCGACTGCGCTCCCTAAGCCAACGCCAGCGAACAAAGCTATGGCCTCGCGCCGACCGGTTCATTGTCGTTAGGCGTGGCACCCGGATGTCCCTGCGCTCAGCTGGCTTTATCGCCAACGGGAAGGTCAGTAGATGATTTGTAACATCTCGAGCTCCGACACAATTACTTGCCGCTGGCACCAGGATCGAACGCAGACAACACTGTGGCAACGATCGCGAGCGTATGTGCTCTCATTTGCTTGGGGTTCTTAGCCTCAGGTAATTGAAGGGCCGCTTCGCAAAGCATGCTGGCGATCATCCGGCCAGCTAATTTCGGATCGGGAACCTCAAATCGACCTGCCTTGTGCCGGGCCATCAGAGCAGCAACCATCGCACCGAAGACAGTAGCGTCTTCGATCTCTCTGCAACGCGCTGCGCCCAATACGGCTGGCGCGTCCTCGATGACAAGCCGGCGATAAGATGGTTCGACGCAGACATCCAAGAAAGCGGCGGCAGCCACCCCCAAGCGCATGTCGCTGTTCGCACTTTCAGCCACAGCGGATGCCACCTTGGCGAGCGCCCCGTCCTGGAGGCGATCGAATCTCGTTGAGAGACGGAAAGACCTACGAAGGGCAGGTCTACTGGGACACTCGCGGCGTGGCCGAAAAGGTCGCTCAAGCGGTCAGTGAAGCACAAGCCAAGGTGGCGCAGACAACCGAAAAATCGACTTGAACATGCAAGAGAACAGACGCAGTTGATCATGGTCGATGGGGCTGCGACTGAGGTTTACCGCTTTTTGTGCAAGGGATAGCGAAAGGGCGGCCAAGAGATATTTGGTCTTACCCTCCAGGGGGTATTGAAGCAGCGATAAAGATCGCTCGCGATCAACACCTGTTCAAAGGAATGATTCGTTACCAAAGCTGTCACGCAACGGTAGCTAAGGTCACGAGAGCGGTGCAACGCTTTTGGTGCGTTGCCAATGAAGGAGAAGCTGATGCACAAGATTCCCACTGGCACGTGGGTCATCGTCGCCGATGGCACTCATGCACGCTTGTTTCACAATGTCGGCAAAGGAGACGCGCTTCGCCTGATGCAGGAAGACATCATGAAGTTCGAAGTCACGGACGAACAAGGACAAGGTCCCTCGGGCCATCGCCCTCCCGAGGAAAGCCCCGAGCAGAACGATGAGGCAACCTTTGCCAAGCAGCTTGTACATCGCCTCAATGCCGCCGCATTAAAGCAAGAGTTCGAGCATCTGTTCTTGATTGCCGACCCAAAGACGTTGGGCGAGGTCCGGCCGCAGCTACATGCCGAGACAACCAAACGCATCACTGGCGAACTGGCAAAGACACTCACCAACTCGACCTTGGAAGATATCGAGAAAATCCTGAAAGCGAACGAGTAGCCAAGACGCACAGCCGTCACCACCGCCAGCTATGCCTGACGGTAGTGATGGCTGTGGCCAGAGCAGTTATCGCGTATGAGAAATATCCGATCGTCAGCCAGTTCCACATCAGAGTGACTCGGAATTGCGCGGACGCTACCTCCCGAAGCATTGAGTCGACTTATGACCATCACGCTCGAAAGTAACTATCGTCTGCTCGTCGAGTCCATCGTCGATTACGCCATCTACATGCTCGACGCGAGCGGACATGTGGTCAGCTGGAATCTCGGGGCGGAACGTTTCAAAGGCTACAAAGCAGCGGAGATCATTGGTAAGCACTTCGAACGGTTTTACACGGAAGAAGACCGGGCCGCTGGTGTACCGGCCTTGGCTCTCGAACGTGCGTTAGTGGATGGCCGATTTGAAAGCGAAGGATGGCGAGTACGCAAGGATGGATCCCGTTTTTGGGCGCATGTTCTGATCGACCCTATTAAGGACGATGCCGGAAAACTCCTTGGATTCGCCAAAGTCACGCGTGATCTGACCGAGCGGAAGTCAGCGGAGGAAACCCTGCGTGACAATCAGGCGCAATTCAAGATGCTTATTCAAGGCGTGACGGATTACGCGATTTACATGCTTGATACGACGGGTCATGTCTCAAGCTGGAATACGGGGGCTGAACGAATCAAAGGTTACACGCCGGACGAAATCATAGGCGAGCATTTCTCGTGCTTTTACACGGAAGAAGACCGTGGAAATGGTGAGCCGCAAAAAAATCTCCGACTTGCCTCGTCTGAAGGTCGAGTCGAGAGTGAGGGGTGGCGAGTGCGCAAGGACGGTAGCCGGTTCTGGGCGCACGTCCTTGTCGACCGTATTTTAGACGAGCAAGGCAAGCTGGCCGGCTTTGCCAAGGTTACGCGCGACGTCACCGAGCAGCGCAAGGCTGCAGAGGAACTCGATCGTGCTCGTGAAGCCCTGTTTCAGTCCCAAAAGCTCGAGTCCATAGGCCAATTGACCGGCGGCGTTGCCCACGATTTCAACAATCTCCTGATGGCGATTACGGCGAGTCTTGAACTCCTTAGCAGCCGCGTTCCAGATGACCCTAAAATTCATACCCTCATAGGGCATGCCAAGGCCGGCGCACTTCGTGGTGCGGCACTAACCCAGCGCATGCTTTCTTTTGCCAGAAGACAGGAGCTTCGCCCGGTATCAGTGAACCTGATTGAACTCGTGCACGGCATGTCAGACATGCTGCAACGATCCCTGGGTTCCCATATCACCATCACGACTACTTTCCCCTTGGTCCTAAAGCCGGTCTTCGTGGATCACAACCAGCTAGAACTCGCCTTGATGAACCTGCTGGTGAATGCGCGTGACGCTATGCCTGGCGGCGGCCCGATAACGATCTCAGCCCTGCAGGAAACGGTCGATCTAAGCCACTTCACGAAGCTGCCCAGGGGCGAGTTCATCAAACTGATGGTTGCCGACAAGGGGGAGGGCATGGATGAGACAACGTTAGCCCGTGCGACCGAACCTTTCTTCACCACCAAGGGTGTTGGAAAAGGAACGGGGCTCGGCTTATCCATGGTCCATGGACTTGCTGAGCAATCCGGAGGACGTTTGATTGTCCAGAGCAAAAGAGGCGAGGGGACGCAAATTGAAATATGGCTGCCGGTGGCATTAAATTCTGCAACGAAAATTCTTGAAGGAGAGCAGGCGTCTGCTACTACAAATGCGTCGATATCCAGATCACTCGACATCTTGGCCATCGATGACGACACGCTCGTACTTGCGACTATGTGTGCGCAGCTCGAAGAGCTCGGACATCACGTCGCGCAATCAAATTCAGCTGAGCAAGCGCTTAAAACACTTCAGTCAGGACAACATTTCGACTTAGTCATAAGCGATCATGCGATGCCCATGATGACCGGCTCCCAGTTTGCAAAACACGCTAGAACGATTCGTCCCGAGCTGCCAATCATCATTGCCAGCGGCTACGCAGAATTGCCGAGCGATTTTGAATTAGAGTTGCCAAGACTCAAAAAGCCCTATTCGCAGAGGGACCTTGCCTTGGCCATCGGAGACGCGACATCAGCCGTCGGGAAACACGGACGCGTTTAACCAAAAACTTGTTTGCCTATGAGCGTATTCAATTTCGATCATGGGAAATCCTCTTTGTTTATTCCTGGCGATTGAGCGGAGCGCCAGAAATAAACAAAGATTCCCGTCGACATGGACTTGAAGATCACGAAGACGATCCGTCGACTACATCGATGACTCTACAAGCCCAGAGTTTGCGTGATCACTGCGATCCTTTCACCACGAAGTGCGCGTCTTGATTTTGGCGAAGCGCTGCCAACTCGAAATGCTGCTTTATCGCATCCGCCCAGATCTGCGCGATCAGCTTGTACACCTCTTCGGTAGGATGAGCGCCATCGCTGGTCGTTGTGCAGAACGCTGCCAACTGGTTCCTCGGTGGTGCACCGTAGCGGACCTCGATCCCCGTCGGCTGTTTTTCCTGGGTGAGTCCGTAGGAACTCAGGTTCCTACAGACGTGATCCATCGGCGTGTACACGTCGACGATGGCTGCCGGATTCCTGGGGAAATTCGCATTGATCTCTTTGGCAAGTTCATGGCCAAAATTCAAGGACCCTTCCGTAAAGCCAAGCACTTTATCGGTCGCTTCCTGCCCGAGGTAGCGCACCGCGGTTTGAGGATTGGGAAGGTTACCGAACAGGAACGCAGCGTTACTGTCGATCGCGACGATCTGCTGGCAGATCTCGCTCAGCTGGCGCGCGACCGCTTTCATGTCTGCCGGATCACGCCCATTTGTCACCAGGTCGTTCAAGCCGAACCAGATCAGATAGAGCCCAACGCCAGGCGTCGGGTCGTGTGCCTTCAGGTCGTTGCTGTAGCGTTCGAATTGTTCCTTAAAGGTTCCCAGGCCTGCACCCCAACGATCAGACCCTCCCATCGCGCCGCCTTCTGCGTAATTCGCGTAATAAAGTGGATCATCGTCCAATGCCCCGTTGTTGCTGCTTTGGCTCCATTTCAGATGGAAAGCCGCGGCGGCCTCGGACGTCGTCTTGTCGACGCGGATCAGTGGCTGGCCACCAGCCCATTCCCAGATAAAGTCGGTCCAGTTCCGGTTGTCGCTATATCGATTGACCTGGTTGGTACGCATCAATCCAAAGAGCGAAGCGAATTGCCCGGCAACGGTCTTCCGCTTGACGCCGATATCAGAAAGACTGTCTCCGAAGATGATGAGTCTTTTAACCCTGGTGGTCATGGCACGTATCCTTTAGTAATTCATCGTGGTTGAACAAGGCTGAGTAAAGCCCCTCGTGAGAGTTCCAAAGCTTGCCCGCGTCCCTGCGCAAAGCGTCCGTCCATGGCGCGCACTATCGCGGCAGCGTGGCAACGCTCACATCGGGAAATTCCTGATTCGCGTGGTTGCTTTTTCCGAGGAGGTTGGAGGGGTAGACGCAGCGGCACATCCATGAGTTGTGCCGATGGAAGATTGGCTTGGCGTTCGGAGTGGTGTTGGTCTTGTTGGGTACGGGGATGGTTCACCCGTTTAAAAGACACGTGCGGCACGAGCTGGTTGTCAGGCTTGTAGAGCTACTGACCCTCAGTGTGTATTCCTGTGATTGCGCGTGGCGGAGAATAAGCCTGCCAAGGTCACGAAAACGGTCAAGACCACGACACGAAGAAACCTTTGACCATCGATGCCGAGGTGTTCTTCTCGCATCTCCGATGAAAAGGTCAGTATGTGAATGGCATGGTTGAGTGTCCGTCGAGACAAGCCACGATCGACTTCCCCCACAAGGCCGCATACCGGTGTCCGGACATCTGGCTCTCACCAAAAGCCGGACTGGGCAGTTTGGGAAAGTGGGTTATTCGGCACCCTCGTGGCGTATGAAGCAACCTATGACAGGATCAGGTTGAACAACTCCCATCCGCCAACCTGAGTCGCGCCTGCAATCAACGGGCCCTGTCCAGCCTGGGTTGCGGTCACATAGAGTCCATTGGCACGCGCCAGCAGGGCGACCGCACCGCCGGTGTTTGGCTGTACGACGATATGGAAGGTTTCCCACTGTCCGATGGCGGTGCGATTGGCGATCAAGGGTTCCGCGCCGGCGTTTTCGGCTGTGACGTATTTACCGTTGGCGTGAGAGAGCAGGGCGACATCGCCATTCCCGTTACCGACATCGATCAGGTCGAACTGTTCCCACTGTCCGATCGCCGTACGATTGGCAATGAGTGACTGCGCACCGTCATCTTCCGCCGTGACGTACCGATTGTTGATCTGTGCCAACAGGCTTGCGACCGTCGCCACACCCACGTTGCTACCGATCACCGGTGCTGTATGGCGCACAAAGCTCAGCGGTAGATCACCTTTCAGCATGCGGCCACCGTCCGTCGTAAGGCGCATGTAGTAGTCGGACGAGCAGGGCGTGCCGTCTTCATCCAGGGATTGGAAGCCTGAGTTGGCGGGGACATCCGCCTGCGTTGCCGCCGTACTGACGATCTGGTTGCCTTCGTTGAATTCGTCGAACATCGAGATGTAGAAACCCGCGACGCCGATACTGGCCAGATTGTAGAACTGAGCCCACATCATGTTGCCGTGAGCACGCTGCTGTACCGACACATCGCCCGGTAAAATGCACGGTTGATAATCCACGCCGTTCGCATCGCAATCGGCCTTGTCGGCGGCACTGGTCTCCACGGCAAACGCGTTGGCTTGGTCGATCGTGCCGATGGCACCGATCATCCATGGCGAAAGCATATTGAACGAGTGAAATACCGGCAGGAAGTCGGGACGCACGGAACCGCCGGTTCGCCAGTTCGTCGGTACGCCGCCGATGAGATAGACGCCTTGGTTCTGGAACCAAGTGATGACATCAGAGCACGCCGCCGCATCGAAGGGATGGTTGTCATCATCAAAGCCGAATCCCCAGATACAAACCACGGGCTTGCCGTTCTGCATCGCGTAGGCCGACGATGCCGTCAGCGCCGACATCTTCGATGTCCAGTCTTGCTTGATCTGCGTTTGCATGTCGGTCCAGCCTGACACGTCATACATGATGTAAAACTTGCGGTCGTAGGCTTCCGCCGCCGTGCGTACATTGGCAGCGACAGCGTCGCGCGTGGGCCCCTCGCTAGAGTAGGGATTGAAACGTTGCAAGGCGGCGGTGTCGATATTGTTTTCCTGCATCCACCGAAAATGCAGGTTGACCGTGCTTTGGTCGTAGCTGGAGTAAAGGTTGGCGGAACCACCACCGTTGAGCGCGGCGAACCCCGTGGGGTAGCTTTTTGCATACGCGTTCATATCCGGCCACGCCTTGATCCCCGAATTGGAGGGCGAGGGCTCGGCAGACTCGTTCTGCGACCAGTGCCACCAGCAGTCGATCGGTGCGCCGTCGCCAATACACGCAAACCAACCCTGATAACCCACGGTGACTTTGCCGACGACGTCGCCGGGACCGCTGACTGCATTTTTCTTATTCTGATGTGCCGCCGATGCCGACAAGGCTTGCGCTGCGGCGCGTGTGACTGATAACGAGCCGACTGCGCCGAGCGAGGCGGCCAACGCACTACCTTTCAAAAAAGAGCGACGTGAAATACCCATGCTTATCTCCTGTGTGGGGACATGTCAGACGCGGACAATGAGCCGCCATGTAGGGCGGGCTCATTCGTTTTCCAGTCCTGGAAGTGCTGCGTTTTACTGCTTATTCCTCGGGTTTGCGTTTGCTTTCCGGCATCAAAGGGCAAGCGCAACTGTGTGTGGAAGGCATCGCTTCAAGCGATGACTTCCACACAGCGTGCGATGGGATTTGCCGCTAACTGAAGGAGGAATTCCGAGCGCCTCGTATTTGCTGTCAACGCTGACGAGGAGGACGCTCATAGGGATTCCCTTCCGCATGGACGCGAGTATCCACATGAAATGTGCGAACGATGTTGTTACAACGCACATTTCGCCATCAAAGAAGATTTTTTTGATGGACATTGGATGCCTAAAAAATATCGCTCGGTAAAAAAATCACATCAATCGAACCTTATACGGCGCTTTTTTATCTCGCTGCACTGCTCCAGAAAGCAAACCTAGCGAAATAAGGCGGTCGCACTTTGGCCGACATGGGCTGGCGATGGATAAACATGATTCCTGTAAGAAAGCACGCGATGGCTAGCGTTGTCGATATAGTTAAATCGATGATAAATTGAAAAAAATTTAGACGTCTAAATGAGAAATGCATCGCGATATTTGAAGGCTTACACGAAAGTGTGATGGAAAACCTTCTTTTGTGTATTGCGGTGATCGTAAACAGCACGCGACGTCTCCCCGGTATTGAGTAGCACGAGGCTTTAGAGTCCGATCCCATAACGCAAGGAGATCGGACGTGAAGAAGCGTTTTTCAGAAGAACAG
>NZ_JACHCO010000015.1:0-15345 GCF_014207165.1 Rhodanobacter sp. MP1X3
CCCGCTGAGTACGCGAAACAACTCGCGAGCAAAACCGATAAAGTAACCACCGGATTCTAGAGCCGACCGCTACTGAAGCTGGGGGGACGTCGCACAAGACATCATCCGACATCGCCCGGAGATTAACGGCCAAATTCGACGTCATTCAGCTTTAGGCCCCTGACCGTATACCGCAGCGCGGAAGCGTTGCTCAAACTTAATTACCGCGGCATTTGATCTGCTGGGAGCGAGACGCAATCAGTGCCCTGCCATCGGAAGCTCGGCTGGCGAAGGCGTGTTCAGTGCGCTCCCGCGCTGAGGCGACACGCTCAAGTTATCCATGTCCGAAAAGATCAGCCACGGCTCGCCGGGCGCGCGACGCAAAGTGAGAGTGAACTTTCCCGCCTCGCTGGGCTCATTGCCAAAACCATACGTACCAATGATGTAGCCGAGCGTGCCATTAGTGGCGTAGGAGAGCGTACGTAGCCGTAAAGTTGCGCCTCCTTGTCTTCCATAAGCTGCCTGGATCGCTGGCCGTCCGCGAATTGGCGGATGTTTGCTTTGCAGAACGAACCCGTCCTCTGCAAAAAGTGAAGCGAGAGCAGCCCCATCGCCCGCGCGCCATGCGCGCTCATAGTCACGAAGCACTCGATCCAAATCAGGGGGTAGCACGACGTTAGGGAGCTGTGCGGAGATGGCGGTCTGTGGAACGCTCTGCCCAAGCAGCGGCGCTGCTGCCAGCGTGAGTCCAAGAACGACAACAGCGAAGATCGTACGGCTCATATCTCTCAGATCCTTTGAAGTATCTTGCGTTCTAACGCTGGAGTTAAGCGGCGGCGAAGCCGTCCGCCTTGAACGAAATGTTAGGGCCTCTCGGGGCTGATTGGCCAAGCATCTGCTAGTGAGGGACGATGTTTCGGGCCTTGCCATGGATTTTTGCATTTGTAGAAAAGATAAACAGCTACAAATGTGCCCAACGGGAATGCAAATACGTATAAAACCGCGATGACAATGCTCCAAGCGCGGGCCCAAGGCCTTGCGTTCGATGCCCCAATTGCAAGCGCTGTGTGACCGCCGATTAGAAGGGCAAGCAACATGCCCAAGAAGACCCATTGTCCGGCAGTACGGTGGATCGGCGAGGAGAATAAATCGATTAGCAAACCGAGCGAAGCCATGCCATAAAAAAAGATACAAATACGATGCGCCGTTGAAACGCTAGAGTAGTCGTTCATTGAATTTCCCCCTTCGCCCTAACTACCTAATAGACGGACCCATGGGTCCGGTTATACATCCCTAGTCGAACTCGGAAATCTGCTCCCAACGTCTTGATCAAAGAACAGCTTATCCGTGTTGGGTCCGGCTAACAATCGGATGTATAACCGGATCTAGCGCATCGGTTTCATTGCTGCAGATGAAGTGCTGTGCAATGTCCACTTAGGGTCGACTTCTGCCCTTCGCAGCTTGTCGGCCTTTCAGCGAAACTGCAAGTACATCTATCCGCCGTCCGTGCTCCGTCACTTGCGCGTCGCGTTCGCCATGGCAACGCGATAGTCGGCGAACCAGCCTCATCTTGGTAGCGCTTTTCAGGCCATTTCGGGTGGCGGGTTTGAGAGCATTCCCGGTGGCGGGTTTGCATCGTTAGAGGTGGCCGGTTTCGAATGGAATATGCAACCGGCCACATCATGGTTAGTGGAGGCAGTGAACTCGAATCACTATGAGCTGGCCCTTTACACCCACGGCTCTCGCGCCGTGACTCCGGAATGAACGCGGCCCAACGTGTCATTTTGCGCTGACAACCGATCCATGCTGCCGACGTTAACTTGCACACCCCCGCCGAGATGGATCGTCGGATTGTCATGTCGGTGAACTATTTTCTGTCACTTGCGTGATGTGTCCCAGCCGCTTATATCGCCGCTGCAATCAGCACGGCTGCCTCACCTCGAAAATGTTCATGGCTATCGACAACCAGCAAAGCGGCACGATCGGGAAACTGACAGCGAGCGACATCGCTTGGGTGCTGTTTGTCGTGTTTATCGGCTTGACAGCTCGCCTGCTACATATAGATAGCCAACCGTTCTGGCTCGACGAAGCGCTGACCTACCAGCGCATTCATCTCGGCCTCGATGGCCTGATCGCCGACAGCTTCAGCAACCGGCACATGCCGAGTTACTTCCTGATGCTGCAACTGTTCTCGCAGTTCGACTCGAACAACGTCTGGTTGCGGGTACCCTCGGCACTATTCGGCACGTTGTCTGTTGGCGTGGTGTTCGCCATTGCACGGCGCATCGCCGGCCGCCCTGCCGCCATCGTCGCCGGACTGTTGATGGCGTTATCGCCGCTCCAGGTGCAGTACGGACAAGAGGCGCGCTCGTACACACTCGTCACGTTGCTGATCACCATCGCCCTGTGGGCATTGGTACGCCTGGCGCAAAATCCGCTGCGGGCGTCGCTGGATATTCGGCACCCGCAGTTCGATCGCTGCGGCTGGGCGCTCTATCTGATCGGCACGATCGGCGCGCTGGATGTACTCAGTGATGCCGCACCCTGGCTGCTCGCCGCCAACGTATCGCTGTTCCTGATCTGGCGCGGCCTGCGCATGGAGACGCCGCCCGAAGCGCGCATCGGCTTTCAGCGCAACTGGCTACTGAGCCTGGCGATCATCCTGGTGTGCTGCGTGCCGTTTTACGGTGCCATCCTCGCGTTCAGCGATGGCCAGATGCTGCAGAAGTTCGACTGGATCCCCCCGCTAAGCTGGCAAAATCTCAGAGTCGTGGCCAAGAGCGCTTACCTGATGCGCATGGCCGCGGTAGTACGTTTCAGCGTGCTACCCACCGCGGTTCCCCTGCTCGGATTGCTGGTGGCAATACTCGGCGGTATCGGGCTGTACCGCATACGCAGGCGGCTGGAAGGGCGAGTGCTGCTGCTGGGCTTCGCGGTGCTGCCGCTGTTGCTGCTGGCTATCTCGCTGATCAAGTCCATGGTGTTGCCGCGCTACATCCTGTGGAGTGCTGCACCATTCTTCATCCTGGTCGGCATCGGTGCTGCCACATTACCGCGTCGAATGATGCCCACCACGGTCATTGCGCTATTGCTGCTATGTACGGTCAATCTGTTACCGATTTATCGAACCGAGACTAAGCCACGCTGGGACAAGGCCGCCGCCGCACTGGCTGCGAACGTGCGCCCCGGCGATACGGTATTCACCGGCGATTCGAACGCACCCACCATGCTCGCCGTGCTGCAACCCAAAGACGAAGTGCCTATCGGCAATACCGCCCTGGTCACGTCGCGACTCGACGTCGCGCTGGAACGGTGGAAACAGGGTGGCCGCGTCTGGGCCGTCAATGGCCGCTCGGCCATGGGTCCGCGCGAAGAACTCGACACTTTCAAAACCCGTATCGCCGCTCTGGGCACTCCGGCCCTGGAGATCCCCGAGGGCAAGGAAATCACCATTCTGATGTTTGATGCACCGAACAATGGAGACTCAACCTGGCGATCCAACGGCGTGGATTCATTAATCACCCCACCAATCGCGACAGTGACTGAAATCCTTCCGGTGAGCCGTCAACGAATTGCTCCGTGAGCATGCGGATGAAGGCGGAGACTTTCCGGCTCACGTGGCGATTCGGCGGATACAGCGCCCATACTTCGATCCGACGACCAACGGCATTGCCCCAATCGAACAACCGACCCGCGTCCAGGTCGGCTTGTACCAGCGAGCGCGGCATCATCGCGACACCGGCGCCATCCAATACAGCGTCGTGGACCATTGTCATCGATGACAAACGCATGGCCGCCCGTGTGTGCAGCTGCTGCGTTTGCCCATCGCGTGCGATGTTCCAGGGCGAGCCCTCGGGCGCACCCAGCAAGATCACGGCGGGCACCGGCGCATCCTCGCTCGCCGATTCGGGGCGCGTGATCGATGGATCCGCCACCACGATCAATTCATCGCGCAGAAAGCAGCGGCCGGCCAGCTCGGTGGTTGCTTTAGGATTCGCGCGAAGCACCAGGTCGTAACCATCGACCAGTGGATCGATGAAACGATCGTCGGCAGTGATCTCGAGCTGCACGTCCGGATAAGCCGCGGCATACCGCGCAGCGATGCGGCCCAGCCCGCGTTGCGCGAACAGCACCGGCGCATTGATGCGCAGACGGCCGTGCGGCAGACCGACATCACCGATCAGCGCCTCCTTGATGTCGTCGATGCGATCGAGCAGTGCCGACGTCTGTTCATGCAACGCGGCGCCATCGTCGGTGAGTCGCAGGGTGCGCGCGCCTCGTTCGATCAGGTGCACGCCCAGCGAATCCTCCAACTGCCTCACCCGTCGGGACAAGGTGGCCTTGGGTCGACCGGTCGCCCGGCTGGCATGACTAAAACCCCCATGGCTGGCCACGGCATTGAAATCGACCAGCGCTTCGAGATCCATATACGTTCCATTTTTGAGACTTCATGTCTCGATTATGCATCTTTCGTTTCTTTTATGAAACGATCAAAGTAGATCCGTACCCGCTCCACACCTCCACATCAAACCCATCCCTGAAACGAAAGGAGTAACGACATGAGCATTCTCGTCACTGGAAGCACCGGCGCCATCGGCACCCAAGTCGTCAACGGTCTGGTTGCCCGCAACGCCACCGTCCACGCCCTGACCCGCAACCCCGACAAGGCCAACTTTCCCAAGGGCGTGCGCGCCGTCGCTGGCGAAATGACCGATGTGGAATCCATGCGCGCTGCGCTGAAAGGTGTCGACACACTGTTCCTGCTCAACGCCGTGGTCGCCGACGAAGTGACCCAGGCCTTGATCACGCTGAGCCTGGCGCGTGAGGCCGGCATCCAGCGCATCGTTTATTTCTCGGTACAGAACAGCGACGCGTTTACCGACGTGCCGCACTTCACCGGCAAGTACACGGTGGAGCGTGCGATCGAGCAGCTCAACCTGCCGGCGACCGTGCTGCGTCCGTCGTACTTCATGCAGAACGACGCGATGATGAAAGGCGCGCTGGAGAACGGCGTCTACCCGATGCCGCTCGGCGAGCTGGGCGTGTCGATGGTCGATACCCGCGACATTGCAGAGATTGCCGTTACCTCGCTGCTGCGTCGCGAGCAGGCTGCCACCCCGCTGCCGCGCGAAGTCATCGAGCTGGTCGGTCCGGATGCCATTACCGGCAAGGACGCCGCGGCGGTCTGGTCCGAAACACTCGGCAAGCCGGTCGCCTACGGCGGCAACGATCTGGTCGGTTTTGAGAAGAACATGGCTGGCCGCGCGCCATCATGGTCCGCCTACGACATCCGCCTGATGCTGGCGCGTTTCCAGAGCGACGGCATGCTGCCCAAGCCCGGTGCCATCGACATCATGACCGGCATCCTCGGGCACGCACCGCGCTCGTACCGGGATTTCGTGAAGGAAACGGCGGCAGCGTGGCGTTGAGCAAATGACAGGAAGAAAAAGCCGCGCAGTGCGCGGCTTTTTCTTTTCGGTGCGCCTGACATGCGCAGTCACGTTCTACAGACCAGGCTAATTCCATGCATGCTCGGGGTAATAGCGCTGCATCATGCGGGCGACGTAGGCGACCAGGTTCGGTCGGGCCTCCGCCGCCCGACGCAGCGGCGTATCAAAGAATGGCGTGAGCACGGAAGCGAGTACGCCGAAGGCCGTGGCATCCACGCCACTGGGTTTCTCGCCCATGAAGCAAACTTTGTCACCAAGCAGCTGCGATAACGCGTCGATCGAATGAGTACCCAGCTCTACGATCCTCGCTGGCGTATGCCGGCCCAGTCCCTGCGCATGCAATTCGACAGCCTTGCGTGCCTGCAGGTCCTGGCGCAGCTTCGGTCGATCTGCTTCAGGCGCGCTGTCGGCGAAATGCGCTGGACCCTTGGCGAAATTCTCCGGATCGATCCAGCGGAACCAGACCATCGTGAAATAGAGGTGGTCCTCGAGCAGGCGCTCGATCGCCCAGGACTCCGCACGCTGACGCGCGTCCAGACCCTCGTCCAGATCCACGCCGTATTTGCGCTCGATATGCGTACGGATAAAAGTGGAGTCGTTCACCACCTCGTCGTGGTCATTGATGAAAGGCAGCTTGCCGTTCGGTGCTTGCGGTGGAATGGTGGATGCCCTGTCATAGTCAACACCAGCCATCTTCAGCTGTACTTCGGTCTTGATTACGAACGGACTGGTATCGGGCAATCCGAAACCGGGGCGTGAGGCGTACAAGGTAAGGCTCGATGACGACATGGGCAGGCTCGGAAGCGGAAAGTACGTATAGCCTCACGCCGGGCTACTGACAACGTCGTGTCAGCAGTGGTGTAGATACGATCGTTCCTCGCTAGCTCACTGACGATCCAGCACAACGGATCATTTCTTCACCGGAAATCAGTGCTTGCCTGACGGAAAAATATCCACGGCTTCGATCAACACCGGCAAGCGATCACCCTTGTGGAACGGCTCCACCGGGGTCAACTCGACCTGCATCGCATAAGGCTGTGCGTTGCTGTCGCGACGACCGGACACTGCATGCGCAAGATGCTGACCGGCACCTGCCGCCAGGGAAACAGTCTGACGCTGGCCATCCACGAGCAGATCCAGACGCGCAGGCTTATCGCCAGCCACATAGTGAATCGTGAACTGGTAGTCACCGTCACCCAGGGCCGCATACCAGCGCAGCTTGTAAACCGTCGACGGATCCTCGTAACCGAAACCGTTGTAGTTGAGGAAGTGCTCGGCGTGCTGCGCGCTGAGTCGCACTTGTCCATCGCTCGATGCAGCCACGGCATGCGGCCGTACATGAAGCACGCCATCGACCGGTACCGCAATCACCGGCATGAATGTGCCAGCCAAAGCCAGCAAATGGACGTCCATCGTCGCGCCCGCGCTGTCGATGCTTACCGGCACCGACTTGCCGGAAGTATCACCGAGCAACCGGCCCGACCCGAGATGGGAGTCAACGATGTCCGGCAGATGCAGTACACCATCAGCAGGCAGCTTATCGATGAACAGGTACAGCATGTGTTTGCCCATCGTGGCATAGCCAAAATCGAGCGCATCGAATGGCTGCGCCCTGGTGTCGTAAATCGCCTCGCCGTTGACGCGCAACCACTGGCCCACCCCGTGCAATACGTCGGCCTCGTAAGGCACCACCGAGCCATCTCCGCGCGGCCCGATATTGAGAATGTAGTTGCCACCTGCACTCACCACACGCACAAGCCGAGCAATGTTCTCGTGGATCTTTCCCGGCAGGTCATCGCGCTGCTGCCATGAGCGATAACCCCACGTTTGCGGAAACATCGACGCCGGCGACTGCCACGGCTCCTCCATCGCAACGTCAGGCTCGGAGTTGTCGCCCATCACGGTGAAGTCGCCCTGATAATTCCACACGCGACCGGAAACCATCGTTTGTGGTTGCAAGGCATGCACAGCATCAGCGAAGTGCGCGCTTTGCACAGGCGTTGGCTTGCCCATGTCGAACCAGATCTCCGCGATCGGCCCATAGTTGCCCAGCAGCTCCTTGATCTGCGCCACGTTGAAATCGGCCTGTGCCGGCGTGATCGGATTGCTGTTGCCCTCGATGTAATGATTGCCGCCCGGGTGATGCCAGTCGATCGTGGAGTAGTACACGCCGAACGGCACGCCAGCGCGGGCGCAGGCGTCGGCCAGATCCTTCACTACATCACGTTTGTACGGTGTGGCATCCACGGTGTTGTATGGCGTCTGCGCTGTATGGAACATATTGAAGCCGTCGTGGTGCTTGGCGGTCAGCACAATGAATTTCATGCCGGCAGCCTTGGCCAGCGCTACGATCGCGTCGGGATCGAATTTCACCGGATCGAACTGGTTTGCCAACGCCGCGTATTGCTCGGGCGGCACGTTGCCATTAGCAAGAATCTGCTCGCTGTAGCCATTGTCCACACGCTTGCCATTCCACATGCCGCCGGACACGGAGTACAGGCCGAAATGGATGAACATGCCGAACTTGCGATCCTTCCATGCTTGCACGGTGGCGGCACTGGGTCGCGCGTGGCCCAGCGGCAATGGCTGGTCGCCCGTGTGCGCTGCCTGGGCAAGCGCAAGGCCGGAAGCCCCCGCCGATAGCAAGGCCATGCAAAGCGCCGATCGAAACAAAACCGTGATATGACGTGACCGCATGCGTTGAAGCCCTTCGTCGAAATGATGGATCGCCATTCAGAACACACGATCGTCTTGCCCAAGTCAATCAGCGGATCACGCTGACGGGATCAACAAGCTCGGGAACCCTCCTGTCTTAGCTTGCGTCCACGATGACGAACCGCAGAACCAACATTCCACACTTGTGCGCGGAGCATGCTGACTTTACGTCTGTGCCTCGGCATTGGCAGTGGCGAGTTACACAAACTAGTGACCAACGTGATGGCGCAGTCACACGGCGGCTGCATGGAGCGCCCCCCGTAGAGAAAAGGCTTTCGCTGTGGTTACGGCTGCGACTGGTGATGCAGCGCGGTGATGACTCCGGCGACGAGATCACCGATGCCGGTGCCAGCATGGAGGCTGATGCCGAGACGCGCTATCACCAGATGTTCCGATGGCACGATGACAATGTACTGGCCGAAGGCACCGCGGGCGTAGAACATGTCTTTCGGCGCTTGCGGGATACCCCAGGGGGCATCCCATACCGGCACGCTGCCCTCGTTCACCAGATTGGTCCAGAAGCCCGCGCCATAGCCGGTCTTGAGAGTTTGCGAGTGACTGTAGGACACCCATCCTTCGGGAAGGATGCGACGGCCGTTGACCACGCCATCATCAAGATAGAGCTGTCCGAATCGCGCAAAGTCCCGTGCCGATGCGTAGACATGGCTGGAGCCGACCGGCGTGCCGGCGAGATCGGTTTCGAAAACGGCATGGCGCATGCCGAGCGGCGCAAACAGCTGAGTGCGCACGAGACGCTCGGCATCCACTGCACCACCCTCACCGGCAGCGTTCACCGCGATGCGCGCAAGCAACACATAGCCGAGATTGCTGTAGGCCCAAGTGGTACCCGGCGGATGGTCCAGCGGCACCGTCGCCGCATAGCGGGCCATATCGTTTTCCAGAAAAAACATGCGCGCCATGGGATTGACCGGGCCATCGGTTTCATCGAATGGCAGGCCGCTATCCATGCGTAGCAGCTCGTCGATCGTGACGGCATGATGCGGATCCTGCGGCGAGGCCCACGCAGCAATCGGAGCCGTCTGATCCACGTGCAGCTTGCCCTGCTGCACAAGAATGCCGATCAATGCACTGGTAATCGACTTCGATATCGAATGACCCCAGATGGGGGTGTCGGGTCCATAGCCGGAAGCGTAGCGCTCCGCGATCAGCTTGCCATCGTGCAGTACGACGATAGCCTTGGTCAGGCGCGGCTGCGACGGGTCGGCTTCGGCAAAGGCGTGATCGAGCACCTGGCGCAACACCGGGTCGGTGGGCTCCACCACGCCAGGTTCAGCGAATGCACTCGCGATGGGCTCGGCCTTGAAACCGGCAGACTCGGGGAGCGTGGCACCTCCATGAACCAGCACGCATCCCAGACCCTCGCGATAGACCGCACGGGCGCCAAAGGCGCCCAGTACGCTGGCACGCACCTCATGCTTCTCGCGATCCACGCGATAGTGAAGTGCCCACCCGATGCTGCGCATGTTGGGCAGCTGCTCTTCCGCAAACAGGCGATCGGGATCCACGTGCGACAGGAATGCCCCGTCACACAGCGAACGACTCACCGAGCTTGTCGCGATGGAAAGCGATTCGCCAGCGAGAACCTTGATGGAAACCGCCGCCGCAATCGCGATGACAAGCAGCGTTCCAGCGACGATCTTGAACTTGCGAGCAACCATAGTGATCTTTCCGTGTCAGGTCGTTATGCCAATGTCCCCGTGTCCCTGCACCTCGTTACGCGCTTGGGCAGTGAGGCGCAGAGACGTGATAGAAGCCGTTACCTTGCCAGGGGCTGACGCGTCGGCCTGCGCAGCTCCAGGCGATTATCGTAACGGTAAAGAATCTCCAACCATCCTTGTTTCAGGAAACCCATCGCCGTGGTGGAAGCCGTTCAACTAATATCTCCGGACGGATGTCGATTTCCTTCGATCTCGTTCGTCGTCAGGGAAAGCACCCTTCTCCACTCAAGGTGACCACGATGACTTTGAAATTTTATGCCCATCCGTTTTCCTCCTACTGCCAGAAGGCGTTGGTTGCGCTGTACGAGAACGGTACGCCGTTCGAATGGTGCCTGCTATCGCACGAGAACCCGCAGCTATTCCAGGAATTCGCGGCGCTATGGCCGTTGAAGCGCTTTCCCATACTGGTGGACGGTGACCACACAATCATCGAAGCAAGCATCATCATCGAACACCTCGATCTGTACCATCCGGGACCAGTGTCGCTGCTTCCCGCGAATGCCCGTGCTGCGCTCGAAGTTCGCAGCATGGACCGCTTCTTCGACAACTACATCTCGACGCCGCAGCAGAAGATCGTGGCCGACAGCCTGCGGCCGGAAGCAGAGCGCGACGCACGTGGCGTCGCCGATGCGCGCACGATGCTCGACACCGCCTACGGCTGGCTCGACAAGGTCATGGCCGGGCGTGAATGGGCGGCCGGTGAAAGCTTCAGCCTCGCCGATTGCGGCGCTGCCCCGTTTCTCTTCTATGCCGATTGGACGCATCGCATCGACCCATCGTTCGCCAACGTGATTGCCTATCGGCAACGGCTGCTGGCGCGCCCGTCGTTTGCACGAGCTGTCGACGAAGCGCGTCCGTACCGCCCGCTGTTCCCGCTCGGCGCGCCCGATCGCGATTGAACTGTCCACCCATCGAAGGCCAACGATGACGCACCCCTTCCCTCGTCCCCGCCGCTCACCCTGATCGGCAGCAAGCACCAAAGGGCGCATTCCGACACGGGGATGCGCCCTTTGCGACAATCAAGGAATCGATGCGACCCTGTCGTCTTCTATGGCTGCCGGGCTCGTGCGCAGCATCGCAGCACCGAGCAGCGCGCCTAGCGCGGCGAAGCAGGCACCTGCCAGAAAGGCCGCTTGATAGCCGCCGTCCAGTGCGGCGAGCTGTTCATGGCCACTCGCCAGCAAGCTCTCGCTACGTGAAGCCGCGAGGCTGGCAAGAATGGCCAGACCCAACGCGCCACCCATCATAAAGGCTGTGTTGACCACTCCCGAGGCAAGCCCAGATTCGGCCGGAGACACATCGCTCATGGCCGCCAGCAGCACGGGATTGAGCGCGATGCCTGCACCCAGACCGAGCAGCACCATGCCGGGCAGAATATCGATCAGGAAATGGCCATCCACCGGCGCACGTGCGAACAGCAACAAGCCAGCCGCTGCCAGCAGGAGTCCAAACACCAGCGGACGACGGATACCGAAGCGCATCACTAGCTTCGCCGAAACGCCTAGCGAGAACACAGCCATGATCAGGTTTGCCGGCAGAAACGCCAGCCCCACTTCCATCGGGTTATAGCCAAGCACCAGCTGCATATAGAGCGCCGAGAGAAAGAACCAGGCAAACATCGCCGCAGCCCACAGCACACCGACGATATTGGACACCGCAAGATTGCGCAGCTTGAATAGTCGCAGCGGCAGCAGCGGTCTGCGCACACGCGTTTCGATCAACAGGAACAACGCCAGCAAAACGATCGCCACAAGCAGTTGCCCGAGTGTGCGATGCGACAGCCACCCCAATTCGTTGCCATTGACGATCGCGTATACGGCAAGCATCAGGGCCGTGGTCACGGTCACGGCGCCGAGCACATCCAGGTGTCGTGACGTCACCTCACTCAACCCAGCCGGCAACAAGCGAAGAGAGAGAACGATCACGCCGATACCAATCGGCAGATTGACCAGAAACACCCAATGCCAACTCAGGCTGCTGGTCAGCAAACCGCCCAGCATCGCACCGAGACTGCCACCACCCGCACAGACGAAACCGTAGATGCCCATCGCCTTGGCCCGATCAGCCGCTTCAGTAAACAGATCCATGATCAGCGACAACGCCACCGCCGTCACCACGGCACCGCCGAGTCCTTGCACACAGCGCGCCACGATCAAGGCAGTTTGCGTGCTGGATAGACCGCAGGCCAGCGATGCCAGCGTGAACGCCACAATGCCGATCAGGAACAGGCGTCGATGCCCGTAGAGATCACCCAGTCGACCGCCGAGCAGCAAAAAGCCGCCATACGTCAACATGTACGCATTCACCACCCAGGCCAGCGACGTCGCGGAGTACTTCAGATCCGTCTGGATCGATGGCAATGCGACATTCACGATCGTGGTATCGAGCACGATCATCAATACGCCCAGGCACAGGACCATCAAGGCCAGCCAGCGCCGGTCATGATGGTCCTGTCGGTCTGACGGCATTGCAGCCGGGCTGTCGATAGCTGTTGTACGCATGCGTGGATCTCGCAGTTGGTAAATTTTCGAAGCCTGACCTGATTATCCTGCCTATGCATCCGGCGTCTTCGTGCAGTTGACTATCCACGCCTTGCCGTAGCGATCCGTCAACATGCCGAATCGATAGGACCGGACGGTTTCCTGGATGGGCATCTGCACCTCGCCATCTTCGGCCAGGGCATGGAAGATGCGTTTGGCTTCGGCGGGCGTATCGACCGGAAGATACACACAGGTCCTTTTGGATGCGCTGTGGAGGGCCATCGGCACCCGTCAGGATGCGGCTGCTTCAGCCGTCACTCCGGGATCGCCATGTATTACAAGCTGCCGCACTTCGCAAGTGATGTCCCATTCATCGCCATGGATCTTCAGGAATCGCGTGGCCCAATAGATGGCTTCTTCCATCGATTTCGTCTCCATCATCGCGTAGCCGCCGATCACCTCCTTGGTCTCGGTGAACGGACCGTCGACCATACTGATCTTTCCGTGGGAAAGCCGTATCCGTGTTCCTTCCGACGTCGGCCTGAGTCCCGCCGTGTCGAGCATGACCCCGGCCCGGGTCACTTCTTCCATGAGTTTGCCCATATCGCTCGTCAACTGCTCGCTCGGCTGCAGTCCGCTGTTCTCGTTGATCCTGATCAATGAAAGGAATCGCATGGTCTTGCTCCTGTAGTGGCTGATTCGGGCCGGGCGCTGGACGATTGCGCATCCTGTAAACCCCACGGCTACCTATGCAACGAACGGGAGATGGCCAGATCGACATGTACTGAAAACTTATCGCCACTATTGTCGACGGTATGGTGCCTACCGAGCTGGATTAATCGGGTCATTTCGCTCCAGTCCCGCGAAAAGGCCACTGGCGCTATCCCGTCGGGCCCTGAAAGGTACGGATTGAGCGGCCTCTTTTTATGACCCTTCTCATGTGTTTCCGGTCGGTTGCACAGGTGAAACGCTTGATCACATGCTTTGTCATAGAATCGGCGGGCGGTGATCCTAATGACATGCCAGACAGTGTTGTCATTGATCCTTGTCGCCGTGGCGATTCCTATCCGCGCATGTATCCGATGCTGGCCTGATGCCTGCGACACACGCAACATAGTGAGGAGCATAAGTTCATGACTCACATCGCTCGAACCTCTTTATATCGTTACGTCGCCGTCGCATTTGTTGCCGTGGCGATAACCGTATCGGCCGTACCCGCCCAGGCACAACGCTACGGGCATGGTGGCTATCACGGCCGACCGCAGTACAACAATCGCTATGACAATCGCGGCTATCGCGGCCGTGGCGGCGGCAATGGCGGCCTTATCGCCGGCGCCCTGTTGGGCGTAGTCGCTGGGGCAGTGATTGTGAATTCAGCGCAGCGGCCACCGCCGGATGTGGTGTATTCGTCACCACCGCCACCGCCACCGCCGGGCGTTGTCTATTACGACAACAACTACCCGCCACCGCAGAACGGCTACTAATCAGCGCGACGCGCCCATCTCGGGCCGCTGTCGATCACGCCACGTGAATCGGAGCATCAACTATGAAACAAGCCATTCGTAACGTCGCCGTGCCTGCCCTGTTGTCGCTCGCCATCTTCACCACATCCGCTTTTGCGCAACAGGCACCGGCATCGGCAAGCAGCTCGTCCATGTCGAGTTCCTCATCGATGACGAAAAGCCATGCGCAAAAACGTGCCGACGTCGTTGAACAGCGCATCACCGATCTGCATGCAAAGTTGAATATCACCGATCAGCAGTCCAAGCAGTGGGACGCTTTCACGCAAACGATGCGTGACAACGCGAACAAGACCGATGGGGCCTTCCGCGATCGTGCGCAAAAGCTTTCATCGATGGACGCCGACGACGCCATGAAATCGTATGCCGCCCTGGCACAGCAGCATGCAGAAAACATGCAGAAGCTGTCCTCGGCATTCAGCGATTTGTACGCTGTACTGTCGCCGGAACAGAAGCAGGTAGCCGATGCCATGTACCGCAATGAACAGGCCAAGAAGAAGGCCGCCCACGGATCGCACAAGCACAGCAAGTCCGGCGCACCGGCAAGTGCGTCTTCTGCAGGCTAAACCATCGTCGTAGCTACGTTGATCATAAGGCCGCTCTCGAAGCGGCCTTATTTTTTGGAATCGCGCTCATCGCGACTTGCAGGGACGGCTATTGCACTGACATTGCGTACGCGCAGGAACCGACCATCTGCAAGTTCTGCTTAAGGCCAAAAGCGAGCAGGTCCGAAAATCGGAGCGACCTCAGAAATCGACAAGTTCTCGATCCGGCAGATCGATGTGGCTCAGAACGCCAACGCGACCTGGGCTTTTACGCCGCGATCATTTTCATGGCTGGCGTGAGCATAGGTACCGTCGAGGCTGGCCGTCCAACCATGACGGAGTTCGGCCGACAGGCCCCCACTGACGGTTTCAAGCAGTCGACCCGTCTTGACGCCATCGGTGCGGAACGCTGTGCCTGGCGCGGCTTCAAAGCTGACGTCTGCGGTGCCCATCGCGTCACCTTGCTGGCGACCGATGGCGACCGTGAGCTCCGGCATGATCGTTCCTCTGTCGGTCTGAACATCCTGCGACAGATGCAGGCCGCTGGAGATCACGGACGACCCCCTACTATCGCCACGCACATTCACGTCCAGCGACTGGCCACTGTCTTCTTGTACCAGACCGTGCTTTACGTAGGCGCCGTCATAGGCGACAAACGGCACCACTTGCGTGCTGCCAAAGCTGCCGCGATAGCCCAGCTCCATGGATAGCGCGGCGACGTTTTGGTGATACGAAGCACTGGCGGTCTGTCCCACCGCGTTGCCCACGGTGACATAACGGGTGGTACGCACCTGGGGGTTGGCATAACCCATATTCGCGTTTCCATACCACGCATCATTCGGGCCGAACACGCCAGCGAGATAAAAGCCGAACTGCGGTGTATTCAAACGGGCATGATCACCGTTGGACAGATTCAG
>NZ_JACHCO010000016.1:0-8740 GCF_014207165.1 Rhodanobacter sp. MP1X3
AGCGAAGCGCCGCCGGAATGTGATACGCCGCACTGGCCTCGCCCAGTTGTGATAAAAACCACAGGCGCTTCTGCGCGAACGATAGCGGAAGTTCCCCGTCGCGCGGCGTCGGAACGATGGGATCAGTTACTGCCATATCTGACGATTGGCGAATAACGATAGCGCCAGCCAATTCGCGTAGCGTGGCGTGGATGAACAGTTCCACCAGCGGCAACTGGACGCTAAACTGCAGCTTGAGTCGGCTGAGCAGCCGCACGGCAAGCAACGAATGCCCGCCGAGCTCAAAGAAGTTGTCATGGCGGCCGACCTGCTCCACGCCCAGCAACTCCTGCCAGATCTCCGCCAACGCCGTCTCGACCTCGCCTTCCGGTGCCTCGTAGCGTCGGTGCGCTAACGCCTCATCCCCCGGCGCCGGCAACGCCTTGCGGTCCAGCTTGCCGTTAGGCGTTAGCGGCATCGCATCAAGCACCACGAACGCCGACGGCACCATGTAGTCCGGCAGCAACGGAACTAGGTGCGACCGAAGGCTGGATACCAGACCCTCGTCCGCCTCCGCCACCACATAAGCCACCAACCGCTTGTCCGCTCCGTCACCCAGTGCCACCGCCACCGCATCGCGCACGCTACCATGCTCACTCAACCGTGCTTCAATCTCGCCCAACTCGATGCGGAAACCACGCAACTTCACCTGATGGTCGTTACGGCCCATGAACACCAAATTTCCGTCTGGTAGGTAACGCGCCAAGTCGCCCGTGCGGTACATCCGCATCCCGGCCGATGGTGCAAACGGATCCGCAAGAAAGCGCTCCGCCGTCAACTCCGGGCGGTTGAGGTACCCACGTCCCACGCCGTCGCCGCCGATGTAAAGCTCGCCCACCGCACCAAGCGGTACCGGCTGCCCCTCATCGTTAAGCAGGTAAAAACGGGTGTTGCAGATCGGACGACCAATGGGTATGACCGTTCCAGCTGTATCTGCCGTGACGCGTGCCGCCGACGACCAGATCGTCGTTTCCGTAGGTCCATAAACATTCCATACGGCTGCTGCGTTCTCCAAAAGTCGCCTGCCGAGCTCAGCAGGCAACGCTTCGCCGCCGCACAATTTGGTCATACCAAGGGGCGTCGACCACTCGCCGCTGGTCATGGCACGCCACACCGTTGGCGTCGCCTGCATGACAGTCACGCACTGGTCGTTGACCAGACGCCCCATCACTTCCAAGTCAGTGATCTCCCTGCGGGTGGCGAGGATGATCGTGGAACCCATGGCTAGCGGAAGGTAGATTTCAAGGGCCGCGATATCGAATGACATGCTCGTCATGGCGAGGCAGCGCTCACCCTGTTCGAATTGCAGCATACCGGACATAGCACGCACGAAATTGACCACGCTTCGATGTTCAACCATCACGCCCTTGGGGGTACCCGTTGAGCCGGAGGTATAAATGACGTACGCAAGGTGGCTGGGAGTGAGGCTAGGCACAACAACATCCGGCTCAACCGGCAACGATGCGCCTGTGTCGGTACCGTCCAGTGCGATGAGTTCCCGCCCCTTCGACGAGGCAGACCCTAGGACCGCGCGACCCACCTCATCGCAAAGCAGGAGCACCGGATCGGCATCGTCGAGGATCGACTGCAAGCGGGCTGATGGATAAGCCGGGTCCAGCGGCAAATACGCGGCGCCCGCCTTTAGGATGCCGAGAAGACCTTCTACCATCGCGAACGACCGATCCACGCATATAGCGACACGATCATCCGGACGCACGCCCCGATCCAGGAGCGCCTTTGCCAAGCGATTAGCACGTGTATTCAATGCTGCATAACTGATAGTTTTGCCGTCGCACTGGATGGCGATCGCATCAGGCTCCTCTGCAGCACGCGCCTCGAACAGATGGTGTAGGCAGGGGTCGGACGGGAAAGATGTCGCAGTGTCGTTCCATCTGTTGAGTAGCAACATGCGCTCAGCCGTAGGCATGATCTCCAGCATCCGCATTGGGGAATGAGGTGCGCTATCCAGCGCATCGACCAAACTCTCCAACGCTTGCTCCATGTAGGCACATATCCGCTCTGCCGAGAGCGTATCCACCACCTGCGCCGTCAGGCCAAGCGCGTCGCCGTAGTCCTCTACCGAGAACGAAATCGGGTAGTTCGTGCGCTCTTCCCCACCCAGCCACTCGATGCCGACTAACGACGATGTCTCCTGATCCACCTCGATTGCGGCGATATGCCGATAGTTCAGCAGTGCACTGAACAACGGGGCCGATGCATCCACCCCACTGCAATGCTGCGCAAGCGCCAATGACGCGTGCTCGTGATTGAGCAGATTAGCTAGGCAAGCGTGCGCAGTACGCACGCTATCCTCCACGCTCTGCTCCCCCAGATCCAGGCGAAACGGTAAGCTATTCATGAACAGCCCCATCGCCCGATCGGCACCTTCGCCGCCGTGCATGCGGCCGAACAACACCGTACCGAACACCACCGACTCGCGACCCGAGGTCCGCGCCACCACCTGGCCCCAGGCCAAATGGCACAGACTAGCCACGCTTACGCCAAGCCGGCGGCCGTGACGACGCAGACGTTCGTTCAACGATGCCGATAGTCTCTGGTGCGACTGCACAATCGCGCTACCGTCACCATACACATCCGCGATGCCGAAAGGCAGCGTCGGTTCATCGATATCGCTCAATTGCTCGCGGAAGAACGCCTCGTGCTCAGTTTCATCAACCCCGTACTTTGCCTGCGCCACTAGATTGCGGAACGGCTGCGGTGCCGGCAATGCTTCACTCTTTCCGTCCAGAAAGGCGATCAACTCCTCCCGAATCACGTCCTGGGTCGAGTGATCACCAAGCAGATGATGCTGCAGATGCAGCGCCACCCAGCGCCTGGCAGACTGATCGTAGGCCACCACTACACGCAGTAGCGGAGCTTCACTTAAGTCGATTCGATAACGTCGCGGGTCATAGCGCTCCGCCAGCTGGACCTCAATCGGGCCATCCTTCGCATCCAACGTCAGTTCCGTCACGGATAGCGGCACATGGCGCAAAACCACTTGTGCGGCAAGGGAGAGACCGTCCCAGAAAAACGCCGTACGCAAGATATCGTGGCGATCTATCACCTGCTTCAGCGCCGCCAGATAGCGATCCAGCAACGCGCGGTCGGCAAAAGCTACTTGGCTATACAGCAGATAGGGATCGCCCTGTTCCGCCAGCAAATGGTGGAACAGGATGCCTTCTTGTAAGGGTGACAGTGCATAGATGTCCTGGATGGCCCGTACACCACCAGGTACCTGCGCCACGATACGGTCCACATCATCCTGGGTCAGTTCGATCAGCGGTAACAACGCCGGTGTGAGTACGCGCGTATCCGTCGTGATTAGGTTTGGCGGTACGACCACTTCCCGGTGGCCGCCCAACGCTTGCGCCAGATCGGCCAGCGTCGGCTTGGCGAATACATCTCGGATCTCTGGACTCAAGCCCAATCGGCGCAAACGCTCCATTAGCTTGATGGCCAGCATCGAATGCCCGCCAAGTTCGAAGAAGTTGTCGTATCTACCGATGGTTTCTACCCCTAGTAGCTCCGACCAGACGTCCGCTAGGAGCTGCTCTAACTCGCCCTCAGGAGCCGCGTAAGCGTGGTGGGCTAATGCACTGTCTTCCGGCGCTGGTAGCGATTTGCGGTCGAGCTTGCCGTTGGCGGTCAGCGGCAACGCGTCCATGCGTACAAACGCCGACGGCACCATATGGTCTGGCAAAAGTCGTGCAAGATGCCTACGCAAATCCAAAGCATCAATGACTGTTACCGCCTGTGTGGTGACGTAGGCGACTAAATGTTTGTCGCCCGCCACATCTTCACGCGCCAACACCACCGCCTCCCGCACCTCTGGATGCTGGACCAAGAGTGACTCGATCTCGCCAAGCTCGATGCGAAAACCGCGAATCTTGATTTGATTGTCAATTCTTCCCAAATATTCAATAACGCCATCATTTCTGTGGCGCGCAAGGTCCCCCGTTTTATACAAGGTGTCGCCAGCTAACTCAGGAAAGGCATTGGGGATGAAGTTCCTTCGAGTTTCCTGCGGATTAGACAGGTATCCGCCCCCAATGCAGACACCCCCCAATAAAAGCTCGCCCACGCTCCCAATCGGCACGAGATTAAGATCTTTATTGACAATAATGGCTGATGTATTACTGATTGGTTTTCCAATAGGAATAATTTCGTCCACCGAACCGGATAGCTCATGACAAATCGTTCCGATCGAGGTTTCGGAGGGGCCATAAAAGTTATAGACCTTTACCCACGGAAAATGATTCATGAACTTGGTTAACGTGATGCGCGTTAACTTATCGCCACCAACGATTATTCTGCGTAACGCCATGCGCGATCCATCTGCATCCGGCGAGCTACAAAAGAAATCGCACAGCAAATCAAGCAGAGCGGGCGTAAAATCTGTGGTTGTTACACTGTATTTCGTCATCGCGCGAGCTACTTCGGATACGTCAAAGAGATTATCTTTGAATATTGGAATGACGGAAGTGCCACCCTTGATAAGAGGCCAAAAATACTGCCAGACAGCAGAATCAAAACAGTGATTCGTCGTTTGGAGTACGACCTCGTCCGCACGATCATCGAAGTATTCGCTCATAAAGCATAGCCGATTGACTATGCCTCGATGCAGGTTCACTGCTCCCTTAGGCTTACCGGTAGAGCCAGAGGTGTGAATAACATAAATTGGCATCTCTGGATGATGCTGTATTTGTAGGTTGCCTGAAACCTCGACGTCGTCAAGGCATATGATTTTCTGAAATGCGGCGTAATCAGTTGAGTCGACGGGTGATTTTTCATCAACCAGGATGACCTTAGGCCGAATCATTGACAACACAAGTTCAAGACGCTCAACGGGCCAATTGATATCCAGTGGTGCAAATGCAGCCCCCGCCTTCATAATGGCCAAGTAGCTCAAGGGGACTTCGAGTGAGCCCTCCATGAGGACTGGAACGATATCGCCCTGCGAAATCCCCATAGCTCCGAGCTGCCGGGCAATCGTGTTTGCCTTGCCGTTGAATTGGCGATACGTCACTTGTCTATCGCCATGAATGAACGCGATTGCTTCGGGTGACTTTCCCACTTGTATTTCGATCAACTCATCAAGGCTCTTCTCTAAAGGACAAATAGCCTCGGTGGCGTTGAAATCCACGAGTAGACGTGCGCGCTCTTCGGGCGAAAGCAAGTCGATCCGAGCCATCGGCTGCGTCGCATCCGTCACCATGCCGCGCAACGCCTGCACCAGGTATCCCGTATACCGCTCTACCGTCGACGCATCGAACAAGTCCGTGGCATAACTCAGCACGCCCTCGATCGTTCCCACTGGCTCATTTAAGGTCATGTCCAAAGTCAGGTCAAACTTACAGCGGTCCGCAGCCAGGCTCAGCGATTCGATCTGCAGCCCCGGCAGTGCCAAATCGCCGCGCTCGTTGTTATGCCAGGTAAACATCACCTGAAACAACGACGTATGGTCCAGCCGCCGCGGCGGATTCAGTCGTTCCACCACTTGCTCGAATGG
Organism: Rhodanobacter sp. MP1X3; assembly: GCF_014207165.1. Classification (NCBI taxonomy): domain Bacteria; kingdom Pseudomonadati; phylum Pseudomonadota; class Gammaproteobacteria; order Lysobacterales; family Rhodanobacteraceae; genus Rhodanobacter; species Rhodanobacter sp. MP1X3. The sequence continues at coordinate 5,552 of NZ_JACHCO010000016.1, forward strand.
CACGTCCTGATGGTCCTGCGCCGACAACGCCACCGTGTGTGCCCGCAACAGCAACTGACTTACCGTTGGCGCGTCCGACAGGTCGATCCGCAACGCCAGCGTGTTGACGAAGAAGCCGACGAGCGGCTCGATCTCATGCCGCCCCCGGTTGGCCGACGGCGTACCGATGACCACGTCATCCTGACCGCTCAGGTGACCCAGCACCGATGCCCAGGCGGTGAGCAACGTCGTGAACAGCGTCGCCCCGTGACGCTGGCTCAGACGCATCAGTTCCACCGTCAACTCCGCATCCAATCGCACCGGCATCGAACCGCCGACAAAGCTAGGCGTCGCCGGACGCGGTCGATCGGTCGGCAGGCTCAACAGATCCGGCGCGCCCGACAGCGAACGCTCCCAATAATCCAACTGCTCGCCTAGCCGCTCCTCGGTCATCCACTGCCGTTGCCATACTGCGTAATCTGGGTACTGCACCGCCAAGGGCGGCAACGGGTTGTCACGGCCTTCGACGAAGGCCGCGTACAGTGCACTGAACTCGTTAACCAGAATGCCCAGCGACCAGCCGTCCGAGACGATGTGGTGCTGCGTCAACAGCAGCGCATGATCGTTGGAGCCCATGCGAACCAACCGGCCACGTACCAGCGGTCCAGCCGCCAGGTCGAACGGCGCGTGCGCTTCTTCCTCCGAGATGACCGCCAGCGCGGCGGCGCCATCCCCCGCCTCGCCCAGGTCATGGTCCAGCAGCGGGAACGGCTGAGTCACCGGCAGCAGCTTCACCTGCGGCTGGCCCTCCACTACCTGGAACACCGTGCGCAGCGACTCGTGCCGCTGCCACAGCGCATCCAGGGCCTGACGCAAGGCCGACTCGTCCAACTCACCGCGTAAGCGCAGCGCCGCCGGAATGTGGTACGCCGCACTGGCCTCGCCCAGTTGCGATAAAAACCACAGCCGGTTCTGCGCGAACGATAGGGGCAGGCGCTCGCCCTCCTGCCTTGGCCGGATCCCGGCATCCGCAACAGAGACAACGGACGCACGCGCATCTAGCTCGGCCAGATAGCCGATGATCGCTTCCCGGTGCGTGGCGATCTTCTTCCTCAACGCGTCTGGAAAGCCCTTCCCGGCCGAACTGTAAGCGAGATGTCCATCCTTGAGGTAAAGCACAACGTCATGGGCAATCGCCTCATTAACAATTTTCTCGCTAACGCTCATTAAAAAATTCCCTCTTCAATGTTGAGAACATCTTCTTGAATATTTCGTTTCTTCTCGGCCAGGCGGGCCATGGTGAGCACCGAGCGAATCCTGCTCGCACCTGCTTCGATCGTCGGCTCTTCAAAAAAGTCGCGCATGGAGTACTCGCCCATCAGTACTGGAAAAACTTCGCGCATGCGATTCAGGAGGCGCATTGCCAGCAACGAGTCACCTCCTAGCGTGAAGAACTCGTCGCTAATTCCGATCTCGTCGAGGCCAAAGAATCCGCGCCAGATGTCCGTGAGTTGCTCTTCGATCATGGCTTCAGCGTCCTGATCATCATTGCGAATCTCCGATCCCACGGCACTCTGACGGGTGTCAGCTAATTCGACCCACGATTCGATCCGGGCGTGCATGTCGCCGGTTGAATGAACCAGATGTGGCAAGTCCGCCCATGCCAGGACGTGGTCCAGCGCGCGCGCACCCTCATCGAGGGTCATGCCATAAGGTCCACCGACCTCACCGGGCTCAGGCAGTCGCCAGCCATCCCAGCCAATGCTGATCCAGCGTTCGTCTCCCAACGCATGGCGGCGACAGGCGAATGCATCCATCCAGGCGTTCGCCGCCGCGTAGGCAGAGAACCCGAGGCCTCCAAGCACTGCCGAAAGCGACGACATCAGCATGCAGAATCCGACGTCGTACTTGGCTAGGAGCGCCTCCAGTACCAGCACGCCCTGCACCTTGGGCAGGAATTGCCCACGGCGCGTATCCACCGACGCGACACCGATGGCCACCAGCGAGCTACGAACCTCTCCTGCGCAATGAATTACGCCATCGATACTGCCGAAGGAAGCCACGGCTTGTGCAAAAGCCGACTCCATGTTTACGTGGCTGGTCACGTCGGCCCGGCATACCAGCACCTCAGCACCCTTGGCTTCCAGAGCAAGCAGACGGCGAAGTTTTTCCGACGTCGTATCGCCCTGCGCACGCGTGTCGATCCAGTCAGCCCAGTTCGCGCGCACTGGCAGTTCGTCACGACCGATGATGACCAGCTTGGCATTTCGCTCCGCCAGCGATTCGGCGATGGCGTAGCCGACCTTACCCAGGCCACCGGTGATGACATAGACACCACCCTGCCTGATTCGGGACGGATGCCTTCCGGCTGGCACGCGGCGCTGTTCCCATGCAAGGATCCAGCGCATGCCATGACGAAACGCCAGTACAGTCTCTATACCGTCGCCCTGCAATTCGTCGAACAGTCCGGTCGCAATGGTCTCGATCCAGGCCGGATCGGCGTACTCGTTGCCGCTGACGTCGATATGACCGCAGCGTAGACCTGGATATTCCTGAGGCGCGACCTTGCACAGGCCTGTAACCGTCATGGCGTTCGGTGACACCGATTCAGTGCCGACGACGCGATACGCGTCGGCGGTTACGACGTGGCAGATCCTGGAACCTGCGACGCGGCTAGAACTGACGGTCCGCAAGACACGCAGGAACGAGTCATAGCCAAGCCGCTGCGATGCCTCGACCGCGTCGATGTCTACCAAATAGTCCGCGCACGTTGCATCAAGAGACCACAGGTGCATCACGTGATCGATACGCTCTCCAGGTCGCTCGAGGTCAGCGAAGACAGATGCGTAGTCAGCTTCCGTATCGAGCTGGACGCGATACTCGTCCTCGCCCAGTCGCTCGAACACTTCGGCCGGCGTGACCACAATCACCCGTCGACCAGCCTGGCGCAGACGCTCTGCGAGGGCGTTGCCGATGCCTTCACCATCGGCAAATAGGACGACCCCACTAGGCGACATCGATGCCTGCGTCCGCTTGAGCGGACGCAGGCGCCAGAATGGCGCATAGAACCATTCCTCGTGATTGCCGCTTCGCATAGCATTGCTGCGAAGCGTCTGGCTTTTGCCGCGGGGCGCATCGATCCAGTACCGCTGCCGCTCGAACGGATACGTCGGCAACGGTACTCGCCGGCGTTGCAGGCCACCGTGATAG
>NZ_JACHCO010000017.1:0-5596 GCF_014207165.1 Rhodanobacter sp. MP1X3
CTATCACGGTGGCCTGCAACGCCGGCGAGTACCGTTGCCGACGTATCCGTTCGAGCGGCAGCGGTACTGGATCGATGCGCCCCGCGGCAAAAGCCCACAGCGTCCCGCCACGCAGCGCCTCGAGTGGAGGGATTGGTTCAACGTGCCGTCATGGCGCCTTTCGCATCTGTCCACAGATTGCTCGTCCGTACCGGCAACCGCTGGCTGCTGCCTCGTTTTTGCCGGCATCGATGCTACAGCTGATCGTATCGTCAATGCGTTGAGGGATTGCACGCCAGCCGTCTTTCGCGTCGGCCTTGGAGATACCTACTCATATGACGTCCATGGCGCCGTGATCGACGTCACCAAGTCAGACCACTATCAGCGCCTGCTGAACGATCTCAAACGTGATGGCTGTGCGATCGATTGCATCGTGCACGCTTTCAATCTTGATGGCAGCAGCGAAGAGTCGTGGTCGTACGATCCGGCGGCCATGGATAAGTCGCTTTACAGCGTGCTTTACCTAGTACAGGCGCTCGGCGATCGCATGCCCGGCCACCCGATCACTTTGAACCTGCTTGCCCGCCATGTCGCCCTAGTACTCGACGGCGACAAAGTGTGCCCCGAGCGTGCCGTCTTAACCGGTATCAGTAGGGTCATCCCTCACGAATTCGCGAACGTTACGTGTCGGGTGCTGGATGTGGGTGATCAAGCGACACGACCAGGCCGTGTGGGAAGCTGGGAAGAGGACATCGCCCGGGACGTGGTCAGCGAGTCAATGGATGCTCAGGTCGCTTGGCGAGGATCGCAACGCTGGATACGTATATTCGAGCAGGTGACTCCCGGTAACGGCACCGCACCGTCGGTGCTGCGGGAGCGCGGAGTCTACTTTGTCACCGGCGGCCTAGGCGGTATCGGCATGGCTATAGCCGAACACCTTGCCCAGGCCGTTCAAGCCCGCTTGGTCCTGGTGAGCCGTAGGGTTATGCCTCCGCGCGCGAACTGGGCATCGATCATCGACGCGGCAACCGATAATGAGCTCTGCACGCTGATCCGCCGCATTGAGCGAATGGAGACCCTGGGTGCGGAAGTACTGTTGGCGTGTGCTGACATTGCGGACCAAGACCAGGTCCGTGAGGCGACCTTGGCGGCGGTGGGCCGCTTCGGCGCGATACATGGTGTTATCCATGCAGCTGGCGTCGCTGGCGACAGCATGATCACCACCAAGACTCGATCCAGTGTTGCCGCCGTGCTTCGGCCAAAGGTAGATGGTACGGTTGAACTCGCGCGCGCCATGCAGGTATTCGAGCCGGAGTTCTTTGTCCTTTGCTCGTCGATGAGCGCCGTCAATGGTGGTGTCGGTCAGTACGACTACGCTGCGGCCAACGCATTCCAGGATGCGTTCGCTGTCCGCATGGATGGGGTGGGACGCACCCATTACGTGTCGATCGGCTGGGCAGCGTGGAAAGAAGTGGGCATGGCCGCAAACATGCGGTTGCCAGCGTATCTGCTGGCCGAGAAGGAGCAGCAGCTGAAATCGGCGATCGGCACGGATGAAGGTGTCCGCGCTCTGATGGCAATACTTGCTGATCCACTACCCCATTGGATCGTCTCGCCTCGCGACCTTGCTGGCACGCTGGAGGCTGCTCGACCGAACTCGGGACTGACTGGTGCCGTATCGCGCCCACTTACGCCGACCAACGTACAGCCGAGACAAGAGCTCACGACAACTTATATCGAACCTGATAATCAGATCGAGGAAGTACTCGTCGGGGTTTGGCAAGAGCTGCTGTCGATCGACCGTGTCGGTGTGGCAGACAACTTCTTTGAATTGGGCGGCGATTCGATCCTCATCATTCGCCTGCACACGATGATGCGCAACCAACTTCCCGAGCTCATGCGAGAGGTGCCTCTAAAGCTGCTCTTCGAACATCCGACCGTGGCCGGCATCGGTGCCGTGCTGGCGGAACGTTACGAAGCACTGCACTACGCAGGCGAGGTGAAAAAGATGCGCGAGACAACCTTAATTATGGAAGTTGGGGAGATATGATGACGATTCAGGAATTGATCCAGCGGGCGCTAGATGCGGGCGTCTTGCTTAGGGTCGAAGATGGAAAGCTGAAGTTCGAGGCGACTCAGGCGCCGCTGTCTTCTACGATGAGAGAGCAGTTGCGCTTTCATCGTGACGAGCTCGTTGTACATCTTGAAAAGCTTTCAGGATTGGGTCATTCGTTTCAGGGAGACGATGACATTCCGCCCTTGGGCCGAAGGCCGAGCGACCTCGGACGCGTGCCAGCTTCTTATGCTCAGGAGCGACTTTGGTTTGTCGACCAGCTTGAAGGCGGAAGCACGCAGTACATCATCCAGTCGGCCTACCGGTTGAAGGGTGTATTGGACAATCAGGCGCTGGAGCGTGCGCTCAACGCGATCGTCGACCGTCACGAAGTCTTACGCTCTCGGCTGCAGGAAGAGGGCGGTTCGATAAGCCAGGTGATCGAGGGTGGCTGCGGCGTACCGGTGAACTATACCAACCTGACGGCTCTGAATCCGGCCACACAGATGAGCCGTATCGAAGTGCTGCTACGTGAAGACGCCGAGCATACTTTTGACCTGGCCAGAGACACCTTGCTGCGAGTTCGCGTCTGCGTTCTTGGCATCGACGACCACGTTATGTCGTTCGACATGCATCACATCGTCTCCGATGGCTGGTCGCTGGCGGTCCTCGCGTCGGAGTTTTGTCAGCTTTATGCTGCGTTCTGCCATGGTGCGACTAGTCCGCTGGCGGCCCTGCCCGTGCAGTACGGTGACTACGCAGTCTGGCAGCGTAACTGGCTAACCAAAGACCTGGTCGCCAAGCAGCTTGCATTCTGGAACGGCTACCTTGATGGCCTTCCGCAAGCACATCGGCTGCCCTTGGACAGGCAGCGACAGCCGCGCCAGACCTACCGTGGCCGGCGCAACTTGGGTGCCCTCGATGCCAAACTGGTCGGTGGTATCCACGTTCTATGCCAGCGTTATGGCGCTACTCCCTTCATGCTGCTAGAGACCGCGTTTGCAATTGCCCTCGGATGGTATGCGCGAGAAAAAGACATTGTTGTAGGCATGCCGATCGCTGGTCGCCTGAACGAGGAGGTTGAATCGCTCATTGGTCTTTTTGTCAACACGTTGGTGATTCGCACAGAGGTCGATCTCGAGGCCGATTTTGAAACGCTATTGTCGGCCAATCGAGCATCCATCCTGGACGCGCTCAACAACCAACACGTGCCTTTCGAGGCCATCGTTGAAGCGATCAAGCCAAAGCGTAGCCTCGCTCATACTCCGCTGTTCCAGGTCCTGTTCAACATGAATGGGCGTACTGTTGGGAGCGTCGCGCTGCCTGATCTGACCATGGAGCCGATCTGGCGTTCAGAGGAGGTGAGCAAGTTCGATCTGGAATTAAACGCGACAGAACATAACGGCGTTATCCAACTCGTCTGGATCTACAACGTCGACCTGTTCGATGCCGGTACCATTGAAAGTCTGGCGGGATCGTTCGAGACACTGCTGCGGGCGGTGGTGTCGGATCCGGGCCAGCGCATCCTTGACCTGCCGCTGGTCGATGCGGAGCAGCGCGAGCGCGTGCTGGTGATGGGCGAGGGCCCGGTGGGGGCGTTGCCCGAGGTATGCCTGGTGCATGAAGCCTTCGAGCGCAGCGTGCGCCAGTCACCGACAGCAGTGGCTGCACGCATGGACAAGGTCAGCCTGACCTATGCCGAGTTGGATGCAAAGGCCAACCAGTTGGCCCATTACCTGGGCAGCATCGGGCTGGGCCGTGGCACACGAGTAGGTATTTACCTGCATCGTTCAATCGAACAGCTGATTGGTGTGCTGGGCGTGCTGAAGGCCGGTGGTATGTATGTGCCGCTGGAGCCGTCGCATCCGCAGGAGCGCACGAGCTACATCATCAAGGATGCGGGAATCGAGTTGGTTCTGGTGGAGCAGTCGCTGGTATCGAAGATACCGCTGGGTGGGTTCGACATCCTGACGATGGATGGGGCATCGAACTCAGCCCAGTGGCTAGGCGAATACCCATCGACGGCGCCGGTAGCGAGTGAGGTGCAGGACAGCGATGCGGCCTATATCTTGTACACGTCCGGTTCGACGGGGCGGCCCAAGGGCGTAGAGGTTCCGCACCGTTCGGCGTGGAACTATCTGGAGCATGCGGCGCAGTCGTATCTGCCCGATGGTTTGTCAGGGGCGGTGGTGAGTTCACCGCTGTGCTTCGATGCGACGCTGACGACATTCCTGGCACCACTGTTCGTTGCTCGTCCGATGGTGATCCTCACGGATGATGCAACGACGTTGGATGCGCTGGGTGAGTATCTGTTCGGTGCGGAAAGCTGGCTGTTCAAGATCACGCCGGCCCATCTGGATGCATTGCAACAGAAGCAGGTGGTGGGACGTCGCTCGGAAAGGGCGCATGTGATCGTCATAGGCGGCGAGCAGTTGAGCGCGGCGACGCTGCTGGACTGGCAGGAGTTGTTGCCGCAGGCGACGTTCGTGAACGAATACGGTCCGACCGAAACCGTGGTGGGTTGCAGCACGTACACGGTGGCGCCGGGTACGGCGCGCACCTGTCTGACAGGCCGCACGGCGGTACCAATCGGTCAGGCGATCCGCAATACGCAGCTACGGGTGCTGAATGCGGCGATGCAGCCGCAGCCGGTGAACTGCGCGGGCGAGCTGTACATCGGCGGTGCCGGTGTGGCGGCAGGCTACGTGAATCTGGCGCAGGAGACACAGGCGAAATTCCTTGCCGACCCGTATGGGCAGGATGGCTCGCAGCGGCTGTACCGGACGGGAGATCTGGTGCGCTGGCTAGCCGACGGGAATCTGGAATTCCTGGGGCGCACGGACGACCAGGTGAAAATCCGTGGTTATCGCATAGAGCTGGGTGAGATCGAAGGGCAACTGCGCCAGGTGCCTGGGGTGACCGAAGCGGCGGTGCTGATGAGCACCGGTGCAGGGTTGAACGAGGACGCCCGACTGATGGCGTATATCGTGGCCGAAGGTGTAGAGGCGTCGATGTCGATGCAAGAGCGGGCCGAGTTTGGTGCGCGCTGCCGTGCGCGTTTGTCGGAGATGCTACCCGACTACATGGTGCCGTCGGCGTTCGTGGTTCTTGATGCGATGCCGCTAACGCCCAATGGCAAGCTGGATCGCAAGGCATTGCCGGCGCTTTCGGCCGATTTCACCTCTCTGGATAGCTATGTCGCGCCGGTCAACACCACTGAAGCGCGCCTGTGCGCGATCTGGGAATCGCTGTTGCGAGTCGAGCGTGTGGGCACCTACGACCACTTTTTCGATCTGGGTGGACACTCATTGCTGGCCTTGCGCTTGCTAAGTCGTATTCGCAACGAATTCGGCGTGGAGCTGTCGTTGAGTGCGCTTTTCGAGAGCCCGACGGTGGCTTCCTTGGCCCAGCAACTGGTTGGCGAGGCGCAGTCACCCTTGCCGTCGATCGAAAAGCGCGATGACGATGAGGAACTTCCGCTATCGTTCGCGCAGAAGCGCCTGTGGTTTTTATCACAACTGGGCGAGGCCAGTGCGGCGTATCACATTCCGGCGGCGCTTCGCT
>NZ_JACHCO010000018.1:0-5483 GCF_014207165.1 Rhodanobacter sp. MP1X3
TAAGGCCCCTGGCGGTGACCTACTCTTGCATGGCAAAGCCACACTACCATCGGCGCATGCGCGTTTCACTTCTGAGTTCGGGATGGGATCAGGTGGTACCACGCCGCTATGGCCGCCAGGGAAGGGGTGGGAGCAGCGCGTTAAGCGCCAGCTCCACATTCTTCTGAAGCGTCGGATCACAAAGAACGGTGATCCGATTCTTCCGTGAGATGACTCTCACGAATAAGGTTGTAAACGAGTGACAAGCGTCGAGGTGAAATCGGATCAGACAAGCTTCAAGGAACGATAGAAGCGTCTTGGGGTTATATGGCCAAGCCTCACGGCTCATTAGTATCAGTTAGCTCCATGCATTGCTGCACTTCCACACCTGACCTATCAACCACCTGGTCTTGATGGTGCCTTAAGGAGAGTCAAGCTCTCGGGAGATCTCATCTTGGGGCGTGCTTCCCGCTTAGATGCTTTCAGCGGTTATCACTTCCGTTCATAGCTACCGGGCAATGCCATTGGCATGACAACCCGAACACCAGCGGAACGTCCACTCCGGTCCTCTCGTACTAGGAGCAGCCCCCCTCAAATCTCCAACGCCCACGACAGATAGGGACCGAACTGTCTCACGACGTTCTGAACCCAGCTCGCGTACCACTTTAAATGGCGAACAGCCATACCCTTGGGACCGGCTACAGCCCCAGGATGTGATGAGCCGACATCGAGGTGCCAAACACCGCCGTCGATATGAACTCTTGGGCGGTATCAGCCTGTTATCCCCGGAGTACCTTTTATCCGTTGAGCGATGGCCCTTCCATACAGAACCACCGGATCACTATGACCTACTTTCGTACCTGCTTGATCCGTCGATCTCGCAGTCAAGCACGCTTATGCCATTGCACACAGTGCGCGATGTCCGACCGCGCTGAGCGTACCTTCGTGCTCCTCCGTTACTCTTTGGGAGGAGACCGCCCCAGTCAAACTACCCACCATACACGGTCCCTGACCCGGATTACGGGCCTAGGTTAGAACGTCAAGCACTTCAGGGTGGTATTTCAAGGTTGGCTCCACGCAAACTGGCGTCTGCGCTTCAAAGCCTCCCACCTATCCTACACAGAAGAACTCAACGTTCAGTGTAAAGCTATAGTAAAGGTTCACGGGGTCTTTCCGTCTTGCCGCGGGAACGCTGCATCTTCACAGCGAATTCAATTTCACTGAGTCTCGGGTGGAGACAGCGCCGCTGTCGTTACGCCATTCGTGCAGGTCGGAACTTACCCGACAAGGAATTTCGCTACCTTAGGACCGTTATAGTTACGGCCGCCGTTTACTGGGGCTTCGATCAAGAGCTTCGCCTTGCGGCTGACCCCATCAATTAACCTTCCAGCACCGGGCAGGCGTCACACCCTATACGTCCACTTTCGTGTTTGCAGAGTGCTGTGTTTTTGATAAACAGTCGCAGCGGCCAGGTTACTGCGACCCTTCAACGCTCAGTCACGCATGTGACCACGCTAAAGGGCGCACCTTCTCCCGAAGTTACGGTGCCATTTTGCCTAGTTCCTTCACCCGAGTTCTCTCAAGCGCCTTGGGATTCTCACCCTGCCTACCAGTGTCGGTTTGCGGTACGGTTCTTCTATAGCTGAAGCTTAGTGGCTTTTCCTGGAAGCGTGGTGTCAGTCACTTCGCCCAATAGGGCTCGTCTCGGTGCTCGGCATAAAGGGTCCCGGATTTGCCTAAGACCCATGCCTACCGCCTTTCCCCGGGACAACCAACGCCCGGTAGACCTAACCTTCTCCGTCCCCACATCGCACTATAGAAAAGTGCAGGAATATTAACCTGCTTCCCATCGACTACGCATTTCTGCCTCGCCTTAGGGGCCGACTCACCCTGCGCCGATGAACGTTGCGCGAGGAAACCTTGGGCTTTCGGCGTGGGGGCTTTTCACCCCCATTATCGTTACTCATGTCAGCATTCGCACTTCCGATACCTCCAGCAGACTTTACAATCCACCTTCACAGGCTTACGGAACGCTCCTCTACCGCGTACACATAAATGTGCACACCCCGAGCTTCGGTGCATGGCTTAGCCCCGTTAAATCTTCCGCGCAGACCGACTCGACCAGTGAGCTATTACGCTTTCTTTAAAGGATGGCTGCTTCTAAGCCAACCTCCTGGCTGTCTATGCCTTTCCACATCGTTTTCCACTTAGCCATGACTTTGGGACCTTAGCTGCGGGTCTGGGTTGTTTCCCTTTTCACGACGGACGTTAGCACCCGCCGTGTGTCTCCCGTGTAGTACGTGTTGGTATTCGGAGTTTGCCATGGTTTGGTAAGTCGCGATGACCCCCTAGCCATAACAGTGCTCTACCCCCAACAGTATTCGCACGAGGCGCTACCTAAATAGCTTTCGAGGAGAACCAGCTATCTCCGAGTTTGTTTAGCCTTTCACTCCTATCCTCAGCTCATCCCCATCTATTGCAACAGATGTGGGTTCGGTCCTCCAGTGCGTGTTACCGCACCTTCAACCTGGCCAAGGATAGATCACTCGGTTTCGGGTCTACTGCCTGAGACTATGCGCCCTATTCAGACTCGATTTCTCTTCGCCTCCCCTATACGGTTAAGCTTGCCACAGACAGTAAGTCGCTGACCCATTATACAAAAGGTACGCAGTCACCCTTGCGGGCTTCCACTGCTTGTACGTATACGGTTTCAGGGTCTATTTCACTCCCCTCTCCGGGGTTCTTTTCGCCTTTCCCTCACGGTACTAGTTCGCTATCGGTCAGTCAGTAGTATTTAGCCTTGGAGGATGGTCCCCCCATGTTCAGACAAGGTTTCACGTGCCCCGCCTTACTCAATTTCACACAAAATGTCTTTTCGTCGACTGGGCTATCACCATCTATGGCCGGGCTTTCCATCCCGTTTGACTAAAACATAATGTGCTTTTGGGCTAGTCCCCGTTCGCTCGTCGCTACTCAGGGAATCTCGGTTGATTTCTTTTCCTCCGGGTACTTAGATATTTCAGTTCCCCGGGTTCGCCCTGCATGGCTATGTATTCACCATGCAGTACTGCTTGCGCAGTGGGTTTCCCCATTCGGACATTGCCGGATCAAAGCTTGTTGCCAGCTCCCCGACACTTTTCGCAGGCTGCCACGTCCTTCATCGCCTCTGACTGCCAAGGCATCCACCGTATACGCTTAGTCGCTTGACCATATAACCCCAAGTCGCCTCGGGGCATACACCCTCTTCAGGTGCAGCCAAGTACTTCGTTTTCGTTGCCTTAACACTTATCTCGGTTCGGTTTCGAACCAAGACGCTTGTCACTCGTTTACAGTTTTTCAAAGAACGTCATACCGGCCTCAACGCCGGATGACTTCAAAATCTTGAGGTGTGCTTATATTTTACGCGTTGGTCATTCCATGGTGGAGCCTGTCGGGATCGAACCGACGACCCCCTGCTTGCAAAGCAGGTGCTCTCCCAGCTGAGCTAAGGCCCCAAGGAATCCTTGGAATATGGTGGGTCTGGGTGGACTCGAACCACCGGCCTCACCCTTATCAGGGGTGCGCTCTAACCACCTGAGCTACAGACCCGGTGAGACTGAACCCCAGAACCTAGACCAGGCGACCTGGAACAACGACGTAAAATACAGGTGCCTTGTGTGGACGTCTTGCGCGAGAGAGCTCGCGACCGTCATTTCTTGAAAGGAGGTGATCCAGCCGCACCTTCCGATACGGCTACCTTGTTACGACTTCACCCCAGTCATGAACCACTCCGTGGTCGTCGTCCCCCTTGCGGTTAGACTAACGGCTTCTGGAGCAACTCACTCCCATGGTGTGACGGGCGGTGTGTACAAGGCCCGGGAACGTATTCACCGCGGCATAGCTGATCCGCGATTACTAGCGATTCCGACTTCACGAAGTCGAGTTGCAGACTTCGATCCGGACTGGGATCGGCTTTCTGGGATTGGCTCCACCTCGCGGTATCGCAACCCTCTGTACCGACCATTGTAGTACGTGTGTAGCCCTGGCCGTAAGGGCCATGATGACTTGACGTCATCCCCACCTTCCTCCGGTTTGTCACCGGCAGTCTCCTTAGAGTTCCCGACATTACTCGCTGGCAACTAAGGACAAGGGTTGCGCTCGTTGCGGGACTTAACCCAACATCTCACGACACGAGCTGACGACAGCCATGCAGCACCTGTGTTCTGATTCCCGAAGGCACTCCCGCATCTCTGCAGGATTCCAGACATGTCAAGGCCAGGTAAGGTTCTTCGCGTTGCATCGAATTAAACCACATACTCCACCGCTTGTGCGGGCCCCCGTCAATTCCTTTGAGTTTCAGTCTTGCGACCGTACTCCCCAGGCGGCGAACTTAACGCGTTAGCTTCGACACTGATCTCCGAGTTGAGACCAACATCCAGTTCGCATCGTTTAGGGCGTGGACTACCAGGGTATCTAATCCTGTTTGCTCCCCACGCTTTCGTGCTTCAGCGTCAGTGTTGTCCCAGATGGCCGCCTTCGCCACTGATGTTCCTTCCGATCTCTACGCATTTCACCGCTACACCGGAAATTCCACCATCCTCTGACACACTCTAGCCAGCCAGTATCCATCGCCATTCCCAGGTTGAGCCCGGGGATTTCACGACAGACTTAACTAACCGCCTACGCACCCTTTACGCCCAGTAATTCCGATTAACGCTTGCACCCTTCGTATTACCGCGGCTGCTGGCACGAAGTTAGCCGGTGCTTATTCCTCGGGTACCGTCAGCCCCACCGGTTATTAACCGATAGTATTTCGCTCCCGATAAAAGTGCTTTACAACCCGAAGGCCTTCTTCACACACGCGGCATTGCTGGATCAGGCTTGCGCCCATTGTCCAATATTCCCCACTGCTGCCTCCCGTAGGAGTCTGGACCGTGTCTCAGTTCCAGTGTGGCTGATCATCCTCTCAGACCAGCTATCGATCGTCGCCTTGGTGAGCCATTACCTCACCAACTAGCTAATCGAACATCGGTCCGTCTGACCGCGCGAGGTCCGAAGATCCCCCGCTTTCTCCCGTAGGACGTATGCGGTATTAGCGTAAGTTTCCCTACGTTATCCCCCACGTTCAGGTAGGTCCCGATGCATTACTCACCCGTCCGCCACTCGCCACCCACAGAGCAAGCTCTGCTGTGCTGCCGTTCGACTTGCATGTGTTAGGCATGCCGCCAGCGTTCAATCTGAGCCAGGATCAAACTCTTCACTTAAGTTTTCGACTGTCCGAAGACAATCTATCTTTCTGAAGCGTTAGTCCCAACAAAATCAAAACTCATTACTGACTTTTTCTTTCATTGGACGCTTGCATTTGTTGGACAGGTCGTAACCCTCCATCGCAAGACGTCCACACAATTCACCTGCGCACACTGTCAAAGATCAACCACTTGCAACCGATTCCTCGTGTTGCGTCTAAGACGTTTCGTCCTAGGTGAGCCGCCCATTCTATATCGTTTTTTGTGGCCGTCAACACC
>NZ_JACHCO010000019.1:0-1886 GCF_014207165.1 Rhodanobacter sp. MP1X3
CCGGACTACATGGTGCCGTCGGCGTTCGTGGTTCTTGATGCGATGCCGCTAACGCCCAATGGCAAGCTGGACCGCAAGGCGTTGCCGGCGCCGGGTGATGAGGCGTTCGCGCACCGAAGCTACGAGGCACCGGAAGGCGAGGTCGAGACGGCGTTGGCGGAGGTCTGGCAGGAGTTGCTGGGCGTGGAGCAGGTCGGCCGCCATGACAACTTCTTTGAGCTCGGCGGGCATTCGATGCTGGCCATCCAGCTCATGGAACGGCTGCGCCGACTGGGACTCAGTCCGGAGATCCGTGTGTTGTTTGCCAAACCGACCCTGGCCGACTTGGCGCAGGCCTTGGGTGGGCATCGGGAAGTGGTGGTGCCACCGAACCGGATCACGGCGGATATAACCGCACTCACGCCGGAGCTGCTGCCGCTGATCGAACTGAAGCAGGCAGACCTGGATTGCATCGTCGCCCGGATTCCGGGCGGTGTGGCGGCGATCCAGGACATTTATGCATTGTCGCCGTTGCAGGAAGGCATCCTGTTCCACCACTTGTTGGCGACGCAGGGTGATCCGTACCTGCAGTACAGCCGGGTGGCCTTTACCGACCGCGCTTTGCTCGACCGTTATCTGGTTGCGTTTCAACAGGTAATGGACCGTCACGACATCCTGCGCACGGCTTTTGTCTGGGAAGGTATATCCACTGCCGCGCAGGTGGTCTTGCGCAACGTGCGGTTGTCGGTGACGGAGCTGGAGCTGGATGCAAAGGATGGCCTGATCGAGGCACAACTGGCCGAGCGCTACGATCCGCGTCGTTATCGAATCGACCTGAGCGAGGCCTCGCTGCTGCGCCTGGTCGTGGCCTACGATGCGGAAGCCAGTCGCTGGGTGGTGTTGCACGTGCTGCATCACCTGATCGGCGATCACTCGACCCTGGACGTGATACGGGCGGAGGTAGTGGCCTTCCTGGCCGGCAAGGGTGACACGCTGCCGGCACCGCAGCCGTTCCGCAATCTGGTGGCGCAGGCACGGTACGGGGTGGACGAAACGGAACACGAGGCGTTCTTCCGCGAGCAGTTGGGCGACATCAATGAGCCGACGCTGCCGTTCGGTGTCTCGGATGTGTATCGCGACGGTAGCGCAGTTGTGGAGTCGCACCGGATGGTTTCGGCCTCGCTAAACGAACGCCTGCGCCAGCATAGCCGTCGGCTTGGTGTCAGTCTGGCCAGCTTGTGCCACCTGGCCTGGGGCCAGGTGCTGGCTCGAACCTCGGGACGAGAGTCGGTGGTGTTCGGTACGGTGCTATTTGGTCGCATGCACGGCGGCGAGGGCGCCGACCGGGCGATGGGCTTGTTCATCAATACGTTGCCGTTGCGCTTGGATCTGGCCGGAGAAGGTGTCGAGGGCAGCGTGCGTGCGGCGCACGTGCGCCTGGCCGATCTGCTCAATCACGAGCACGCGTCGTTGGCGCTCGCGCAGCGCTGCAGCGGGGTGTCGGCATCGGCACCGTTGTTCAGCGCGATCCTGAACTATCGGCACAACGCTGTCATCGGGGTGGACAAGGAGGCAGCGACGTCGGCGTTGGCAGGCATCGAATGGCTGGGAGCGGAGGAGCGCACGAGCTACCCGATTTCGTTCTCGGTGGAGGACTTTGGCAGCTCGCTGGGCCTGACGGCACAGGTAGTGGACACACTCTCGGCCGAACGGATCTGCGCCTACATGGAGCAGGCGCTGGAGAGCCTGGCTGATGCCTTGGAGAACGCGCCACAGTGTCCGGTGCGGACGTTGGAGATCGTACCGGCGGCTGAGCGCGTGCTGGTGATGGGCGAGGGCCCGGTGGGGGCGTTGCCCGAGGTATGCCTGGTGCATGAAGCCTTCGAGCGCAGCGTGCGCCAGTCACC
>NZ_JACHCO010000020.1:0-1642 GCF_014207165.1 Rhodanobacter sp. MP1X3
GGCTTTTGCCGCGGGGCGCATCGATCCAGTACCGCTGCCGCTCGAACGGATACGTCGGCAACGGTACTCGCCGGCGTTGCAGGCCACCGTGATAGGCCGCCCAATCCACCTGCGCACCGCCCGCCCACAACTGGCCGATTCCCTCGTGCCATGCACGCGCGTCATCGGCCGACTCGCCCGAGCCGGGCTGCAGCGCCACCACACCACGCGCGGCCTCATGGCGGCGGCCCAGGCGGCTGAGCACCTGCCCAGGGCCCACTTCCACCAGCAGGCGATGACCGTTCAACCCGGACTCCGGCGAATACAGCGTCTCCAAACCCGCAACAAAACGCACCGTACCTCGCAAATGACGAACCCAATATTCCGGATTGGTCACTTCCTCTGCCCGCACGAACCGGCCGGTCACGTTTGACACGTACGCCAGCGTCGGCGACCGCAACGCGATTCCGCTCAGCGCTTCGCGCCACGCGGCCAGCATCGGCTCCATCATCGCCGAGTGAAACGCATGCGAAGTCTCTAGAAGCACACTCTCCACGCCCGCCGCTGCCAGACGAACGCGCAACGACTCAATCGCCTCCACCGGGCCTGCCACCACCGTCTGACCAGGCCCATTCACCGCCGCCACGTCTAACGACTCTCCCGTCAACTGCGCGCGTAGGCTCACCTCGTCTTCCAGTACCGACAGCATCCGGCCTGGCGCCATCGCCTGCATCAGTCGGCCACGCACCGCCACAAGCCGCAGGCCGTCTTCAATGCTGAAGACACCGGCCAGACATGCCGCCACGAACTCGCCCAGACTGTGGCCGATCATTGCCGCCGGCTGCAGCCCATACGACTGCAGTAACCGCGCCAGGCTGTACTCCACCGCGAATAGTACCGGTTGGGCCAGCTCCGTCTGGGCCAACCGCCGCTCCGCTGCAGCGGACTGCTCGGCTGCCGGATACAGGATCTCGCGAAGATCTAGGCCCAATATCACTCGCAGCCCTTCTGCGCACGCGTCTAGGTGCTCCCGGAATACCGGCTCGCTCGCATACAGCTCACGGCACATGCCTACGTGCTGTGTGCCCTGCCCCGGAAACATCCACACTAGCGAGGCGTCGTTGTCGATCGCCTCCTTCGCGATCGCATCGCTCGACTTGAGTGCCACCAACGCTTCCGCGGCCGTCTCGCAGACCACTACCCGCCGATGTGCATAGCGCGACCGACCAACCTGCAGCGTGTAAGCCATATCGGCCAGTGAGACCGACTCTGTCGCCAAATGTGCAGCAAGACGCTCACTCGCTGCTTTTAGCGCTGTCGGCGTACGTGCCGACAACACCAGCAGTTGGCGCTCGCGCGACGCCGGCGATACCGCAACCTCCGGCGCCTCTTCCAGCACCACATGAGCATTGGTTCCTCCGATACCAAACGAGCTAACACCCGCACGACGCGGTGTCGTGCCGCGAGGCCACGGCTTCAGTTCCGTGTTGACATAGAAAGGACTGTTTGCAAAGTCGATCTGCGGATTGGGCTTCTCGTAGTTGATGCTCGGCGGCAACTGGCGATGCTTGAGTGCCTCCACTGTCTTGATCAGGCCAGCTATGCCAGACGCTGAATCCAGATGACCGATGTTCGGCTTAACCGAACCTAGCGCGCAGCGCTG
>NZ_JACHCO010000021.1:0-1577 GCF_014207165.1 Rhodanobacter sp. MP1X3
CATCAGGACGTGCCATTCGAACAAGTGGTGGAACGACTTAATCCGCCGCGCCGGCTGGAACACACGCCGCTGTTTCAGGTGATGTTCGCCTGGCAAAACAACGAGCGTGGTGAGCTAGCGTTGCCGGGGTTGCAGATCGAACCGGTGCAGATGGCGGCCGATCGCAGCAAGTTCGACCTGGAACTGGGTTTGAGTGAGGCCGGCGAGACAATCGAGGGTGCGCTGGGCTATGCGACGGCGTTGTTCGACGCGTCGACGATCGAGCGCTACGCGGGCTATTTGGTGAAGGTGTTGCGCGCGATGGCGGCGGATGCGGTGCAGCCGATGGGCTGCATCGACATGCTCGACACGGCCGAGCGCACGCTGCTGCTGCAAACGTGGAACGCTACGGCGGCGCCGTATCCGGAAAACGTATGCATCCATCAGCTGTTTGAGGCGCAGGTGCGCAAGACGCCGGAGGCCACGGCGGTAATCTATGAGGAGCAGTCCCTCAGTTATGCGGATCTCAATGCCCGGGCCAACCGACTGGCCCATCACCTGATCGATCGGGGTGTAAATCCAGACGACCGGGTGGCGATCTGTGTGGAGCGCAGCATGGCTATGATGGTCGGCCTGCTCGCGATCCTCAAGGCTGGCGGCGCGTATGTGCCACTCGATCCGGCCTATCCTTCTGAACGGCTCGGCCAGATCCTCACCGATGCGGCCCCGAGCATCCTGCTCAGCGACGCCGCAGGCCGTGGTGCCTTGAGCGTGCAGACACTCGAAAACCTGATTGTCATCGAGCTGGATATGACGGCACTACCGCCGGTTTGGTCGACGCTATCGGCGACCGACCCGCAGGTGCCGGAACTGACGTCTCGGCACCTGGCGTATGTCATCTACACCTCCGGCTCGACCGGTACGCCCAAGGGCGTCATGGTCGAGCATCAAACGTTGATCAACTACTTCACCTGGGCTCAGCCAGAGTACTACGCGGACGACCACGGCAACGGTTCGCCCGCCACCTTATCGTTCGCTTTCGACGGTGCGGTAACGGTGCTGTTTGGCCCGCTGCTTGCTGGACAGTCGCTAACATTCCTTCCGTTCGGGCAAGAACTCACGACATTGAAGCATGGCAATCGCGGGCGGCCTTATGCGTCGGTGAAACTCACACCGACGCACTTGCGCATGTTGAGGTCGATGCTCATCGACCCTACGGCGCCTGCGCCTTGGGAGCAATTCATCCTTGGCGGTGAGCCGTTGGCATTCGATGATGTTTTGTTCTGGAACCGAACTTACCCCGACGTGCGGTTGATCAACGAATATGGTCCGACGGAGACCACGATCGGCTGCACATATCACTCGGCTACGTTGTCGAACTGCCTTGCTGGACAGGTGCCGATTGGCCGTCCAATTGCCAATACGCGCCTGTACCTGCTCGATGGCTACGGTCAACCGGTGCCGCTGGGTGCGGTGGGCGAGTTGTACATCGGCGGCGACGGCGTGGCGCGTGGCTATCTGAATCGTCCGGATCTGACATCTGAGCGATTCCTCGACGATCCCTTTGCACCGAAAGCCGGGGGGCGGATGTACCGCAC
>NZ_JACHCO010000022.1:0-1508 GCF_014207165.1 Rhodanobacter sp. MP1X3
CGCTCAGATGTCAGATCCGGACGATTCAGATAGCCACGCGCCACGCCGTCGCCGCCGATGTACAACTCGCCCACCGCACCCAGCGGCACCGGTTGGCCGTAGCCGTCGAGCAGGTACAGGCGAGCGTTGGCGATTGGACGGCCGATACCGTTGCCCGGGTGATCCGCGCTCAGACGCACCACGGTGCTCCACACGGTCGCTTCAGTCGGACCATATTCGTTATGAATCGACCGCTTCCCTTCCCCGAAGGAAACCAGCTTCTGAAATATGTTCGAAGGTATGACCTCTCCGCCCAGGGCTACCCAACGAAGCGAGCGAAGTCGGTACGCGCCTGATTCCAGTGCCGCGCTATAGATGCTACTTGAATTGACGAACCAAGCCCCGATCTCATGGCGTTCAATCAGACGCGCAAAGCTGTCTGGATCGCGACCCATGTCTCCTGGCGGGATAATCAGCGCCGCACCTGTCAACAGGGTGAAGGCCATCGTACCGACGGCGACATCGAAACCGATCGAGAATGACGCCAGGACACTCGAGGTAGCAGGGTAATAATCGAGGCGCACCGCCGTTGAATTCACGATCTGCTGGTGTTCGACCATGACGCCCTTGGGCGTACCGGTCGAGCCGGAGGTGTAGATAATGTATGCCAAGTGGCGCGAGGTCAGCCCCAGCACCGCCGGGTCTGGATCGTGGACGGCCTGCACCATCGATGGGTCCGCCTGGTCCAGCGCGAGTACCTCATAACGGTCCGCCGCTTTGCCCAGCACTGCCCGTCCCGCCGCATCACACAGCAACAGCGATGGCTGCGCGTCGCTCAGGATGCTCCCCAGCCGCTCCGACGGATACGCCGGATCCAGCGGCACATACGCACCACCCGCCTTCAGAATGCCCAGCAGACCCTCTACCATGGTGAACGAGCGCTCCACGCAGATCGCCACCCGGTCGTCCGGGCGCACCCCTCGCTCGATCAGCCGATGGGCCACGCTATTGGCGCGCGCATTGAGCAGGGTGTAGCTCAGTGTTTCCTCGCCGCATACCAGCGCGGTCGCCTCCGGCGTGCGGCGCACCTGCGCCTCGAACAACTGATGCAGGCACAAGTCCGCCGGATACGGCACTGCGGTACCATTCCACGTTTGCAGAAGCAGCGTGCGCTCGGCCGGGGACATCAGGTCCACCTGCGTCACCGGCACCTCAGTCTGCAGGACCATCGCACGCAGAAGGGCAAGCAGGTAACCGCGATAGCGCTTGATCGTAGCTTCGTCGAACAAGTCTGTGGTGTAGCCCAGCGCACCCTCGATTGTCTCGCCGGCCTCACTCAAACCCAGTTCCAGGTCGAACTTGCTGCGATCGGCTGCCATCTGCACCGGCTCGATCTGCAACCCCGGCAGCATCAACTGGCCTTGATCATGACTCTGCCAGGCGAACATCACCTGAAACAGCGGCGTGTGTTCCAGCCGGCGCGGCGGATTAAGTCGTTCCACCACTTGTTCGAATGGCACGTCCTGATG
>NZ_JACHCO010000023.1:0-1498 GCF_014207165.1 Rhodanobacter sp. MP1X3
TTGAGTGCCTCCACTGTCTTGATCAGGCCAGCTATGCCAGACGCTGAATCCAGATGACCGATGTTCGGCTTAACCGAACCTAGCGCGCAGCGCTGTGAGGCCACATCGGAGTAAGCGTGTGCCAGTGCACGAAGTTCGATGGGGTCACCAAGCATCGTTCCGGTACCGTGTGCTTCGACGTATTGCACGGTATCCGGTGAAATACCGGCCTGCAGGTAGGCTTGGGTAATGGCTCTTGCCTGACCTGCCACGCTTGGCGCTGTGTAACCGACCTTGTTTGAGCCGTCGTTGTTAAGCGCCGAACCTTTGATGACGGCGTGGATCGTGTCACCGTCTGCCAAGGCGACATCAAGCCGTTTCAGGAGAACAAGGCCCGCACCGTTACCACGCCGGGTCCCTTGCGCTCTTTCGTCAAATGCGCGGCAATGACCGTCAGGCGATTGAATATCGCCCTCATTGAACAGGTAGCCCCCCGGGCCGAACTCACCGATGCTGGCAGCACCTGCTATGGCCATTCGGCTTTCGCCAGCCATGAGGCTAAGACAGGCCTGATGCACGGCGACAAGAGACGTAGAGCACGCCGTGTTCACGCTGATACTTGGACCTGAAAGATTCAGCTTGTAGGACAGTCGGGTCGCCGCGTGATCCTTGCTGTTGGCGTAGGAAACAATCGCACCGAGCGAAGCGAGTTCGTCCATGCGCGGGAACAGGTGGCCTATGGCGTAGAGGTTCTCACCAACGCCGACGAAAACACCTATCGAACGTGCGGCCGAAGCATCGCCATAACCCGCCGACTCGATGACCTCGTACGCGCACTCCAGCAGAATGCGCTGCTGTGGATCAGTGATCTCCGCCTCGCGCGGGGTAAAGCCGAAATGGATGGCGTCGAAGTTCTCGACGCCATCCAGCAAGCTACGGACGGGCACGAAGTTCGGCTTGTCGATAACCGCTGTTGGCAGGCCGGCCCCGATGAGTTCGTCTCGTGTATAGACTCGAATCGACTCCATTCCAGCCTCGACGTTGTTCCACAAGGCGCGGACATCGGGCGCATCAGGGAACCGCCCGGCGATCCCGATGATGGCAATTTCGGGGATCGTCACCGGAGCGATGGAATCGACATTTGCCTCGTACCTTCCGGTGCTTCTGCCGATATATTCGGCATAAAGCTTGATCGTCGGATAAGTAAAGAGATCGATCAGAGACGCCTCGCTCCACAACCGTGCGATGATCTTCTGGTGCACTTGGATTGCCAGCAATGAGGTGCCGCCGACTTCAAAGAAGTTGTCATGGATACCCGCCTGGCTGACGCCGAGGGTCTCTTGCCAGATTGCGCAGAGGGAGCGCTCGAGATCGCCACGAGGTCCTTCATAAGTGGCGTGAACGAGCGCCTCGTCCCCCGGTATCGGCAACGCCTTGCGGTCCAGCTTGCCATTGGGCGTTAGCGGCATCGCATCAAGAACCACGAACGCCGACGGCACCATGTAGTCCGGCAACAACG
>NZ_JACHCO010000024.1:0-1492 GCF_014207165.1 Rhodanobacter sp. MP1X3
CCACCTTCGATATCTCTGCCGGTGGCAATCAGGCAATCGGCGCCCTCTCCGGCGTCGCTGGCAGCAATCTTGCGCTGGGTGGCAACTCGCTCACCTTGAACGGTATCGGCAACGCCAGCTTCGACGGCGTGATCGCCGGCACCGGCGGCCTGATCAAGAGCGGCTCTGGCACTCAGACTCTCGATGGCGCCAATACCTTCAGCGGCGGCGTCAATCTCAACGCCGGTGGTCTGATCGTCGGCAACAACAGCGCGCTCGGCAGCGGCGTACTCGATGTCACTGGCGCCGCGACCCTGGCCTCCAGCGGCAACATCACGCTGGGCAACGGCGTCACCCTGGGTGCCGGTTCCGGTCTGGCTGTGCAAGGTGCGGGGGCGTTGACCCTCGGCGGCGTGATCTCCGGTGCCGGCGGCCTCACCATGAGTGGCAGCTCAACGCTGACGCTGAGCGGTGCGAACACGTATGCCGGCGGCACCAACATCCTGTCGGGCACCCTGGCCATCGGTGCCGGTGGCAGCCTGCTGTCGACCGGCGCGGTGACGCTGGGCGGCAGCGGTACGTTCGATATTTCCGCGAGCGGCAACCAGAGCATCGGCTCGCTGGCCGGCACCTCGGGCAACGTCAATCTCGGCGGCAATGCGCTGACCTTGGGCGGCGTGGGCAATGCCGACTTCGGCGGTGTCATCGCCGGCACCGGCAGCCTGGTCAAGCTGGGCGCCGGCACTCAGACGCTCGATGGCGCCAATACGTTCAGTGGCGGCGTCAATCTCAACGCCGGTGGTCTGATCGTCGGCAACAACGCGGCGCTCGGCACCGGCGTACTGACCGTGGGCGGTGCGACCACCCTGGATTCCAGCAGTGCGGTCACGCTGGGCAATAACATCGTGCTGAATGCCGGACTGACCGTGCTGGGCACTAACGCGTTGACCCTGGGCGGTGCGTTGTCGGGTATCGGCAGTCTGACCAAGGACGGCAACGCCACCCTGACCCTGGACGGCGCCAACACTTATACCGGCAACACCTTTATCGATAGCGGCACGCTGGCGCTGGGCGCCGGCGCCAGCCTGTTCGGCAGCGGCATCGTGAATCTGGCCACCGGTGCCACGTTCGATCTCTCCGCCGGCAACGGTACGCAGACCTTCGGCACCCTGGTCGGTGGCGGCACGGTCAATCTGGGTGCCAACGACCTGACCTTGGGCAGTGCCACCAACGGCACGTTCAGTGGTTCGATCGCTGGCACCGGGTCATTGACCAAACAGGGCACCGGCACTGAAACACTCACCGGCAGCAACACCTTCACCGGCGGCACCATCATCGACGCCGGCACGCTGGCGATCGGCGCCGGCGGCAGCCTCGCGGCGAACGGTGCGGTGACCCTGAGCGCGGCCGGTACCGACTTCGATATCTCCGCCGGTGGCAATCAGGCGATCGGCGCACTGAATGGCGTGGGCGGCAGCAATGTCACGCTCGGCGGCAATACGCTGACCCTGGG
>NZ_JACHCO010000025.1:0-1445 GCF_014207165.1 Rhodanobacter sp. MP1X3
CCGGACAGATCGCCGATGGTTTGATTGCCGCCGGCGGAGATATCAAAGCCAGCGCCGGCACCGCTGAGATTCACCGCGCCAGTTGCTGCCAGACTACCGCCGGCGCCCAGCGCCAGCGTACCGTCACCGATCGTCAGACCGCCGGTGAACGTGTTCGCACCGGTTAGTGTTTCGGTGCCGCTACCCTGTTTGATCAGGCTACCGGTGCCACCGATGATGCCGCCGAAGCCTTGATCGGCAATGCCGCCAAAAGTGAGCGCGTTTGTGCCCAGAGAGATGCTGCTGCCAGCCACGCCGGACAGATCACCAATGGTCTGATTACCGCCGGCAGAGATATCGAAGCCGGCACCAATACCGCTGAGGTTCACCGCACCACTCGCCGCCAGACTGCCGCCAGCACCCAGAGCCACCGTGCCTGCACCGATATTCAGGCCGCCAGTAAAGGTATTGGCACCGTTCAAGGTCAGCAGCGATGAGCCGTTCTTGGTGAGACCGCCGGTACCCGATAACGCGCCACCCAGGGTCAGTGCATTACTGCCCAGTACGGTCAGCCCGGCATCCAGCACGACGTTATTGCCCAGCGTGATCGCGCTGTTGGAATCCAGCGTAGCTGCACCGTCCACGGTGAGTGCGCCGGTGCCAAGTGCGGCGTTGTTGCCGACAATCAGGCCGCCGGCGTCGAGATCGATGCCGCCACTGAACGTATTGGCACCACTGAGCGTCTGTACGCCGGTACCGAGTTTGACCAGGCTGCCGGTGCCAGCGATGACACCTCCGAAGTCGGTATTGCCCACGCCACCCAGGCTCAGTGCATTGCCGCCAAGATTGACGTTGCCCGAAGCGCCAGCCAGCGAGCCGATGCTCTGGTTGCCGCCGGCGGAAATATCGAACGTGCCACTGCCGCCCAGGGTGACCGCACCGGTTGACAGCAGGCTGCCACCAGCGCCAAGCGCCAATGTGCCTGCATTGATCGTGGTGCCGCCGGTGAAGGTATCGGCACCGGTCAAGGTCAACGTGGCGCTGCCGTCTTTGCTCAGGCTGCCATCGCCGCTGATCACGCCACCCAAGGTCAACGCATTGCTGCCCAATACGTCCAGGCCAGCACCTGTAGCCAGGCTGATGTCGTTGGCAAGCGTGACCGGGGCATCCGCATCCAGCGTAGCGGCACCGCCGACGCTTAATGCGCCGGTGCCGAGCGCCGTATTGTTGCCGACGATCAAGCCGCCCATATTCAGTGTGACGCCGCCACTAAAGGTATTGGCGCCATCGAGGGTCTGTGTCCCTGCGCCGTTCTTGATCAGACCGCCGGTGCCGGCGATGACGCCGGCGAAGCTGGCGTTGCCAATACCACCCAGGGTCAGCGTATTGCCGCCGAGCGTGACATTGCTGCCGCCCACGCCATTCAGTGCGCCGATCGCCTGATTGCCACCGGCGGAGATATCGAA
>NZ_JACHCO010000026.1:0-1206 GCF_014207165.1 Rhodanobacter sp. MP1X3
CGACGTCCCCCCAGCTTCAGTAGCGGTCGGCTCTAGAATCCGGTGGTTACTTTATCGGTTTTGCTCGCGAGTTGTTTCGCGTACTCAGCGGGCGTCATACCACCGAGACTTTTCTTGGGTCGCTCCTCGTTGTATTCGCGTCGCCACGCTTCGATAACGACTTTGGCGTGGGCCATGTTGGTAAACCAATGTTCGTTCAAGCACTCGTCGCGAAGGCGCCCATTGAATGATTCGATGTAAGCGTTTTGATTGGGCTTGCCCGGTTCGATCAAACGCAACGTGACGCCACGCTCATGCGCCCATGTCAGCATCGCGCGGCCGCAGAACTCTTTGCCGTTGTCTGTTCGTATCACCTCAGGCAAACCACGAATCATCCCGATGTGATCGAGAAACCGCGTGAGTGACTGACCACCGATCGCCCGCTCTGGCACGATCCCAACGCACTCGTGCGTCGCATCATCCACAATGGTTAGGCATTTGATGACGCGGCCTTCGGCCGTGCGATCAAACACGAAATCCATCGACCACACCTGGTTGGCTGCGCACGGCCGAACCAACGGTTGCCGTTCTGAGAGCGGGACCTTTTTGCGCTTGCG
Organism: Rhodanobacter sp. MP1X3; assembly: GCF_014207165.1. NCBI lineage: Bacteria > Pseudomonadati > Pseudomonadota > Gammaproteobacteria > Lysobacterales > Rhodanobacteraceae > Rhodanobacter > Rhodanobacter sp. MP1X3. The sequence goes on from NZ_JACHCO010000026.1 coordinate 597, forward strand.
TCGGCGCACTTGCAGTTGGGCAAGCGCATACAGCCGATCCACGCGCTTGTGGTTGACCCGCAGGCCGGCCTGACGCAACTTCAGATAGATCATGCCCGCGCCGTAGCGGCGATGCCGATGGGCCAAGGCGATGATCCGCTCGCGTAATGACCCATTACGATCCGGTGCCGGTTCATAACGCAGCGCACTCGCACTCATGCCCACGACGCGCAACGCACGACGTTCACTCAATGCGCTGCTCATCATCTGCCGCACCGCCAGCCGTCGTGCCGGCGCGGTCACCACTTTTTTCTCAACACTTCCCGCGTCACTTCAATCTCCAACAGCGACTCGGCCAGCAACTTCTTCAACCGCGCGTTCTCCGTTTCCAGTTCGCGTAGCCGCTTCGCTTCGGGCACGGTCATACCGCCAAATTTGCTGCGCCACAGGTAATAGCTCGCCTCCGAAAAACCATGACGACGGCAGAGGTCTTTCACCGGTAGCCCACTCTCGGCCTCCCGCAGAAAGCCGATGATCTGTTCTTCTGAAAAACGCTTCTTCACGTCCGATCTCCTTGCGTTATGGGATCGGACTCTAAAGCCTCGTGCTACTCAATACCGGGGAGACGTCG
>NZ_JACHCO010000027.1:0-1189 GCF_014207165.1 Rhodanobacter sp. MP1X3
CTCAAGTCCCAACCTTTCAGCGAATCTCGATGCCGGTAGGGCTCCGAAAGGGGGCTTTTCGACTCTCTACTCAAAGCGGACCAAGGAAACACGATGGCGAAGAAAACCTTCCACGGCTCGTGTCACTGCGGTGCGGTCGCCTTTGAGGCCAAGATTGACTTCGATGAAGGAACGACGCGCTGCAATTGCTCGATTTGCACCAAGTCGCGCTTTTGGTTCGCGATCGTGGGGCCTGAAGATTTTAAAGTCGAAAAAGGCGAAGACCAGCTGTCCGATTACACGTGGATTCCGCCCGGCAAATCCGAGGCCCACCTTCACTATCGCTTCTGCAAGACCTGCGGTGTCCGCACCTTCGCAGAGGGAAACGGAGGTAAGTTCTACGCCGTGGCTATCGCCACGCTGGACGGTATCGAGCAAGACGCCGACCAACTCGTCAAATCGTTGAAATATAACGACGGCCGTCACGACGACCTTAAGCATGCGCCGGCCGACACGCGCCTCCTTTGAACTGGGTTGAACGCGTACGTGCGATGCGCGGAACCAACAGTGAAAGCAATGAAGTCCATCGGACACGATCCGATCCGAGGAATGGAGAAGTTTATGAGCTACGCAATTATCGGCTTCGGCAAGATCGGCCAGGCCCTGGCCAAGGCGTTTGCCCGCAATGGCATCGAAGTATCCGTTGCAACCACGCGCGACCCGGAAAGCTTTGCATCCGCTGCGGCCGCGATCGGACCCACGATCATTCCCAAAAAACTGGCGGAAGCGGTCAAGGCGGACATCGTCTTTTTGGCCGTCCGTTTCGAGTCGCACCCGGATGTCGCGAAGGCGCTGCCGACCTGGAAGGGAAAGACCATCATCGATGTGACCAATGCCTACGGCGTGCCCCCTGAGGAACTGGGAGGACAGCCTTCTTCCAAGGTCGTCGCGCAGGCCTTCACTGGTGCAAGACTCGTCAAGGGCTTCAACCATTTGGGCGCGGCCGTCCTTGAACAAGATCCGGCCGACCATGGCGGCAGGCGAGTCGTGTTCCTGGCCAGCGACGATGACGGCGCCGCCGCGGAGATGGGTGCGCTTGCGGAAAATCTCGGTTTCGCACCGATCCAACTTGGCGGGCTTTCGGAAGGTGGACTGCTTGTGCAGGCGCGCGGAAATAGCTGGGGTCAACTGATCTTTAAGGACTTGGTCA
>NZ_JACHCO010000028.1:0-1169 GCF_014207165.1 Rhodanobacter sp. MP1X3
GTGCGGTACATCCGCCCCCCGGCTTTCGGTGCAAAGGGATCGTCGAGGAATCGCTCAGATGTCAGATCCGGACGATTCAGATAGCCACGCGCCACACCGACGCCAGCAATATGGATCTCACCCGCCACCCCCACGGGCACCGGATTTAATGCATCGTCCAGAACGTAGATCCGCACGTTTGGCAGCGGTCGACCCAAAGGTACCTCTCGCCGGAACTCACCTGCTTGTTGCCTGTGGCAGATAGCAACATCCGCACATTCCGTCGGGCCGTACGAATTGATTAGGGTGATGCCATGCGAAGACAGCAGGGCCGCCAGCGTTGCATCAATCGGTTCGCCGCCGAGCATCACCATTCGCAGTGTTGCCGGCATCTCAATGCCCGTCAGGTAAGCGCGGAATGCGGATGGCGCGCAGTTGATTCGGGTCGGGTCTTGACTTTCCATCGTATAGCGCATGCTATCCAGATCACTGATCGGCGCGGATGGTACGATCAGCGTTCCCCCTGCCAGCCAAGTGCCCAGAAAATTCTTCTGCGTCAGGTCGAAACTTAAAGAGCTCGCGAGCAACACGCGCACGGCGCTGGCCGGGTCAACCTCGGCATACCAGCGCGCCAGATTGACAAAACCAGCGTGAGTGTTGAGCGTGCCCTTCGGCTTCCCTGTCGAGCCCGAGGTATAAATGCAGTAAGCCAGATGTTGCGGCGTTGTACGCAACGACAGATTCTTCGTCGGGTAGGTTGCTAGCTTGGCTCGATCGGTGTCGAGGCACAGCACGCACGGATGACTCGGCAGACGTTCGCTAAGTGCCGAGTGTGTGACGAGCACGGGCGCCGCGGTATCCGCAAGTATCCACTCGAGCCGCGCGGTAGGATAGTCGGGATCGAGCGGTACGTATGCCGCGCCGGCCTTCAGGATACCCAGTAGGCCGATCGCCACATCCACGCTACATTCGATACACAGCGCGACCAGTGAATCAGGCCTCACACCTAGCCCGCGTAAATGATGGGCCAATTGGTTAGCCCGTTCGTTTAGCTCGCGATAGCTAAGCTGATCATCACCGCATACCAGCGCGGTCGCCTCCGGCGTCTTGCGCACCTGCGCCTCAAACAGCTGATGGATGCATACGTTTTCCGGATACGGCGCCGCCGTAGCGTTCCACGTTTGCAGCAG
>NZ_JACHCO010000029.1:0-1163 GCF_014207165.1 Rhodanobacter sp. MP1X3
CGATATACCCAGGAATTCAAGGCGACAGCCGTCCGTTTAAGTGAGTTGCCTGGCGTGGCCGTGCAAGACGTGGCCGCATCGCTTTACATCCATCCGTTCATGCTGTCTCGTTGGCGCAAACAAGCGCGCGAGGGTGTGATCGTGACTAAAGGTGTAGCTGTCGATAAAGAGGTTGCCGCAGAGCTCAAGGAGCTGCGTCGCGTGAAGAAGGCTTACGAGCAGTTGAAGATTGAACATGACCTTTTAAAAAAAGCGATCGCGTTCACTTCCAGTCCAAGGCCGATATCTTCGCCTTCATCCACCAGCAAACGCACCAGCCGGTGAGGCTGCTGTGCCGGCTCTACGCTGTCAGTGCCAGCGGTTATTACGCTTGGCGTGATCGTCCAGCGAGCGCGCGAGCGCAGGAGGATATGCGCTTGGTTGAGCGCATTCGCCAGGTGCACGACGAAGGTCGACAAACGTACGGCAGCCCACGAGTTCACGCCGGCCTGAAACGCGACGGCGAACCTGTCGGGCGGCGTCGGGTAGAGCGCCTGATGCGGGATAACGGCATCCGCGGCAGCTCCGCGGATTTGTATCGCCGTTGTCCCGGCGTCGATCGTTTCTTCGCCAGCGTCGACAATCAGGTACACGAATTGACCGTGGATCGGACCAATCAGGTCTGGGTGACCGATGTGACATATCTGAAAGTCTCGGGAACGTGGAGGTATCTCGCCACGGTTATGGACCGCTACTCGCGACGGTTGCTGGGGTGGTCGCTGGGCGCAGATCGGACAGCCAGACTGACACGTCGAGCACTGGCGGCAGCACTGCGCGAGCGAAAGCCGCCGCCCGGTACGCTGCTGCACAGTGATCGCGGCGTTGAGTTCCTCGCCGGCGACTTCAAGCGCGTGTTAGCCGGCGCGGGACTGGTGCAAAGCGTCAACCGCCCGCATCGCATGACCGATAACGCGCACATGGAATCGTGGAACAAGTCGATGAAATCGGACATGTACCACCGGCGGGGTTTCGCCACCGAAGGCGCAATACGAAGCGCCGTGCGCAGCTATATTGAGTTCTACAACACCAAGCGCTTGCACTCCGCGTTGGGGTATCGTTCTCCCATCGAGTTCGAGGCACAATGCGGCTAACCAGTCGGTGTCCACTTTTGCGTAGGAACTCTC
>NZ_JACHCO010000030.1:0-1059 GCF_014207165.1 Rhodanobacter sp. MP1X3
TGCCAGGCGAACATCACCTGAAACAGCGGCGTGTGTTCCAGCCGGCGCGGCGGATTAAGTCGTTCCACCACTTGTTCGAATGGCACGTCCTGATGATCCTGCGCCGACAACGCCACCGTGTGTGCCCGCGACAGCAACTGACTTACTGTCGGCGCGTCCGACAGGTCGATCCGCAACGCCAGCGTGTTGACGAAGAAGCCGACCAGTGGCTCGATCTCATGCCGCCCCCGGTTGGCCGACGGCGTACCGATGACTACGTCGTCTTGACCACTCAGGCGACCCAACACCGATGCCCAGGCTGTGAGCAGCGTCGTGAACAGCGTCACCCCGTGACGCTGACTCAGCCGCTTCAGTTCCACCGTCAGCTCCGCATCCAATCGCACCGGCACCGAACCGCCGACAAAGCTCGGCGTCGCCGGACGCGGTCGGTCGGTCGGTAGCGTCAGCAGGATCGGTGCTCCCGACAGCGAGCGCTCCCAGTAATCCAACTGTCCGCCCAACCGCTCCTCGCCCAACCAGCGCTGTTGCCACACAGCGTAGTCGGGGTATTGCACCGCCAACGGCGGCAACGGGTTGTCACGACCTTCGACGAAGGCCGCGTACAGCGCACTGAACTCGTTGACCAGAATGCCCAGCGACCAGCCATCCGACACAATGTGGTGCTGGGTCAGCAGCAACACATGCTCTGCCGAGCCCATGCGAACCAGCCGTCCACGGATCAGTGGACCGGCTGCCAGATCAAACGGTGCGTGGGCCTCCGCGTAACTGAGCGCGGCCAGTGCCGCTTCCTTCTCGACCTCATCGCTCAGGTCATGGTCGATCAGCGGGAACGGCTGCGTCGCTGGCAGCAGTTCCACTCGAGGCTGGCCCTTGACGGTGACGAACACTGTGCGCAACGACTCGTGTCGCAACCACAACGCGTTCAGTGCACGACGCAGCGCCGACTCGTCCAACTCACCGTGTAAGCGAAGCGCCGCCGGAATGTGATACGCCGCACTGGCCTCGCCCAGTTGTGATAAAAACCACAGGCGCTTCTGCGCGAACGATAGCGGAAGTTCC